>CBDETR010000004.1:0-1933705 GCA_965243045.1 Alphaproteobacteria bacterium
CGCTGCATCATAAATAACCTTTAATTGATGTTTATCTGCGATTGTTTGAATTTTTGCAATATCACATGCCATACCATAAACATGCACGCCTAAAATTGCCGATGTTTTAGGTGTGATAAGTGCCTCAATCTTATCGGCATCAATGCACATGGTTTCTTCATCAATATCACAAAAAACTGGCGTTAACCCTAACCATTCTAATGCATGTATTGTTGCCGGAAATGTAAAAGGGGTGGTAATCACCTCGCCAGTTAATGCCATGGCTTTTAATCCCATCAATAAAGCGATGGTGCCATTACAAAATAGTGATATATGAGGGATTTGTAAATATTGAATAATTTCTGTTTCTAATAATTTTAATTGCGTGCCATTATTCGTTAATTGACTGCTTTGTAATATCTTCGATATTTTATGAGCAATAGTATCTGCATCGTGAATAAAAGATTTTGTTACGTAAATATTTTCTGTCATTTTTATATTTTTAACATTGTTATCATCTGCATAAATCAATCAATGCTTTCCAAAATAGCAAGTCCAAAACCTGTTTGCCCAAAACCATTACCATTATGGTACATATAGTAATTATCACCAATTTTAATGACTTTACTGTAACAAATCATTGTGCTATCCCAGCCATCTGTTGATTTTTCAATGCCTGCACGCGCATCATCGCGCAGCCATTTTTTACCATCATCTGAATAAGCGTAACCTATTTGATAGCTACCCTTACTATCGCGGTAATCCGTAGAATCACGATGCGAAAACCACATATGATATGTGTTATTAATTTTTATCACGCTAGGCGCGGCCAAAGCTTCTGTTGGATAATTCAAGGGAATACATGTTTTCCCCGAACGTTGCCAATCTATGCCATTATCGGATTCTGCATAGCGAATGTCATATTGCGGTTCATATTTATCAGCTATTTTTGTCCAAGAAATACCTACTGAATACCAATTTTTCCAACAATTATCTTCTTTTAAAATCTCTGGTGTTACAACGATATAGGGTTCATTTTTATTCCTATCCATAATGGGGCCTTCATAGGCACGTGTGAAACTATTGCCACCATCCTCACTGATTGCCAAACCAGTCGCATTATGATAAGAAGTCAAAATTTTCTGATTCCAGCCAGTATAATAAAGATAGACTTTATCATCAATAAACCGTGCACAAGCAGGCATAACACCTACATCATCAAATGTGCCGGGTTTACCTAAATCCATCAAAGGTTTTTCTGAGATATTAATGAGCTTGGTTAAATCATCTAAATGATAATCAGCATATATTGGATATGAACGGTTATGTTTATTTCTTGTTGCAAAATACACCCTAATGTAATCTTCATATAATAATGGTGTAGGCACTTGTGCATGTGTTTTTGCCCAACTAGGTAACTGCGTTGTATCAAAAATATTACCTAACTTTTTCCATTGTGGCATTGATATATCCCCTTTATATTTTCAAACGATGACTAGGAACTTTTGAAATTTCACTGGTTTCAGAAGAAACAACAGAAAAATCAGGAATATCCTTCAATATTGTTGCACCTGCACCTAATACAACTTCTTTACCAATTGTGATATTATCGCGGATTGTTACATTCATTCCAAAAAAACTATTTTCATTAATGACCGTTGCACCACCTACTACCACATGTGATGAAAAAAAACAATTATCTTTAACCACACTATGATGCCCAATATGGTTGCCACTCCATAAAACAACATTATTACCAATTATCACTTCTGGTTGAATATTATTCAATTCTAAAATAAAACAATTGTCACCAACTGATTTAGCATTGCAGATAGCTTTTGAGCTTATATAGCTGATACATTCATAACCTTTCTTTTTGGCATCGATATATCTTTGCTGCCGTATTTTATTCATCTGTTTGAAACTAATTGGTATAAACATCGCATATTCTAATGGTGGATAAAAGTTTTCAATTTCATCAAACGGCACCAATGGCAACCCATTATGCTCATTATTATCACAATATTCTTTATCAACGGTGAAACCGGCAATCTGATAATCGCTATCATGTTCTAAATAATAATGGGCAATATCAGCAATGTGACCTTTTCCAAAAATAATTACTTTGTTAATTTTTGAAGACATAGCAACTATATTCATATAATTTATAATCTGATCTAAAAATGAAATCACGAGAAATATTGGCACATAGAAACTGTGCCAACTTATCAAAAGCGACGTGAAAAAGATCGTCTCTTTTCCAATCAACATGGTTAGACATAACATTAAATGCCATACCTTTCGTGCAAGCGCGATAAGCTACTATAAGCATATCTTCAAAGAAAACATGCATTTGTTTTGTGGTTAGCGAACATTTTTCAGTAAATAAACCATTCATTATGATGATATCAAAACTATTTTCTGTTAATTTATCAACCAATATATCCTTGCTTTCAAATGAATGGTTGGGGAATTGTTGTTTAGCAGCGACAATCATTTCTGCTGATAAATCAATTCCATGATAATCTATTTGTTTATTTATCTTTGTTGTATTAAGAAAATCAATCAAGCCACCATAACCACAACCTAAATCTAATAACTTAAATCTCTTTTGTAGTTGTTTATCTTTTTTTTGCAGATAATCAATTATTTCTAACATCACTTGGTAGCGTGTGTATAAATCTTCTTTGTTTGGCCAATCAACACCCTTGTGAGTAGCGCCATGAGTAGCCAAACATTTTTCATAATGTGTAACAATATCATAATATGGGTCATTGGAATTTAAGTTATCAGCCATGATATTTTTATACGTACCATCCCAATAATGGCCATCCCAATAATGCCCATCCCAATAATGCCCATCCCAATAATGCTTGATGTAATAATAAGGTATTTTTTTTTGATAAAATTTTATCAATCATAATCAAACCTCTGTAAAAAATTCTAACGTACTTATTTTATTATAATGTGCTGTATCAAGAAAAGATAGCTTGTAAATCTATTTCTTTAGGAAAGTTTGGATATAAAATATCATGCTCCATTATCTTTTTTTCACAACATGGATATTCTCGTGCAATAAAAGTTTTTTCCATTGCATTTTCATAACGAACACTTGCAGCAAATCTTAGCCCACTTATATTTTCTTTGTTTTTTTGCGTTCTATGAATAGTAAAAGCACTAAACAATAACAAATCTCCAGCATTCATACGCACTGTAAGAAAATCTTCATCACGATAATAACTTTCATCAACAACAAGCTCATTACCGCCCTCTTTACCTGAAAGCAAACCCCGTCGATGGCTACCCGGAAAAACATCTAATGAAACGGTTTCATCTGTAATATCTACAAATGGCAACCATAATGTGACAAAATCTAATGAGCTTTGTAAAGATGAAAAATCTTGATGCGCTTCCAAACCATCATAGCCGCCGGGTATCTGTAACTTTGGTGAATTAATATGCGTTACAGGTTGATATTGCATGATTGGTAACGTGATACCAAGCTGTTTAATCAATGATAAAATATTTTCATGTTGAGTGATTTTTTTGAGCGAAACAAGTTTTGCGGCTAACCTTACAGAAGTAAGATAAAACTGGGTATCACATTGCAATAATTTTTGTAAGTTTCCATGTAAATCATTATCAAATACAATGTTTTTATGTTGCAAACTATTCTTTAAGATAGCATTAACATCATTTAGGTAATTTTGAATTAAATCATTTGGAATAACATTTTTTGCAATATAATATCCTTGTTTATGATATAAATCTTTATCAATCATAGTTGAGCCTCTGTAAAAAATTCTAACGTACTTATTTTATCATAACGTGCTGTATCTAAAAAAGATAGTTTGATACCCTTATCTGCAAATACATCTTCATCATATAATTCACGCCCACCGGGCAAATTAATATATTCTTTTGCGCCAAAATATTTGCATATTGTTAAAATTCTATCTTGTCCTTTTATAGGCTCACCAATATTCAACTCACATGAACGTACGACATTATGATGAAAACCAAATTCATGGCAAGAAAATTTCAACTGTTTGATAAGGTAATCTACCAAAGAACCATCTAAATCACTTAATAATTCGATAAATTTATCATTATTGTTGACTCTACCAGATAATAATGGGAATTTTAAGAGTCTCTGTTGCCACATTTCTTTTGCATTTTCGTGAAACATTATATCTTTTATCACAGCTGTTTGCTGAACTTTTGCCAATGGCAATGTTAACCATTGCAACTCACCATTGCTATCTGGTAGCTTATTTCTATGAATCCAGCCTCTTCTTATAAATTGCACACAATCATAGATAACGAACAAATCAGTGTTGGCGAATAAATCAAAATAGCCACGATAAGGATAAAAATAAGGTTGCATAATCGCAATTTTCATGATAACTCTCTTTTTTGCAATAATTGGAAAACTTCATCTAAATATTTCAGTTTTTATAGTTTTTTATATGAAATACCGATACCAAAAAGATTGTAAAGCTTAATTCTAAAATATTCCATACCCATTGTTGGTAATATAATAAAAAACTGTTCAAATAAAAACATAAAAGCTTTTACAAACATATGGCATAATTTAGTCATGACTGAAATTTTCACAATAAGTAACAAACAAGTAAACAAACATTTATTTAACAGCGAATGTTCCGACCATTTCTTTAGCTTTTGATGTATGGGTTTTGTGAGTAACACATATAAACGGCTAGATTTTTTCTCTGCTCTGATATGATGAGAGATAAAAGTAAGTAATCTTAGCAAACGCAAACAAAGAATTAATATCTTGTTTTTATATTTTTTTAATTTATATTTCTTTGACATAACAGGGAGTAATTGTTCAAGGTCATCAATAGTATTTATAATACGTGGGTAATAGAATTTATCAAATTGATAATGAAATAATTTATTCACATAAAATGCTTCTATTAAGAATGCAATTTGTTCTCTTAACTTTGTTCTGCCTGACCATACACCTTCACCTGTGAGAAAAAAACAAGACATAGGCGCATTGATATATGCTATGGGGCCATGGTAAGCATATACGAAACTTGCAGTCCAATCATTGCTACGTAATTGCCATAATAGCTTCGTTCTATAAGGAATAAAAATATTACGAAATACAACAGTCGTGTTATGAATAGTTAGCTGCCTTGTTGCCAAATTTTCAAATGATATAAGGAAGTCCTTAAGAGCAGGATTGTTTTGCAAATAATGTGTTTTTTTCACTTCGTCAACTATCAAAAGATTATGCCCACAAGCAACGCAAGCAGGGTTGGCATCTAACGCATTTATCTGTTGCTGTAATTTGGTTTCATTCACATAGCAATCATCGGTTTCTAAGACGCAGTAATATTGCCCTTTTATATATTTTTCAATCATCTCAACATTGAATTTTCCACCCGAAATGCTGTTTCCTTGTCGCTTTTTATTAAAAAACAAATGAAAGTTCTTAAATTTATCTTTATAGCTTAAAATAATTTCAGCAGTTTTATCAGTTGAACAATCTTCTACCACCAAAATTTCATACTCAAAGTCAACTTTTTGTGCCAACAAACTATCTAATGCACGAGCAACTGTTTTTTCATGGTTATAACTCAGTAAAATAATACTTAATTTAAGCGTTAAATCAGAAAAATCTTTTCTTTTCTTAACCTTGTGCAAGCGTAACATTGTTTAACACCATTTCATAATATTATAATCTATAATATTGCTATTTTTAACAATAAAGCAATTATTATACCAGTGATGACAGCCATCCAATCTATTGATATATCACAATAAAATTTTTGGCACAGCATTTGCACTATTCACAGAGATTGCATCTTATAGGATGATGAACAGGTGCATGAATGATAATCTAGGAGGTTACCATGGAAGAGTTTGACCATAATGATTTAATGGATTTTGAGCGTGATGACGACCATCTTCCTTTCATTGATGAGATGAACGATATTGATGAACCTGATGACGATTATGATGATGATATTTACGAAGATATCGCTTCATTACGTTCATTCAGCGTTAATTCTGAAGATACTTCACCACGTCTTGCTGAGGAATTTGAATAAAATATGCTATTTCATAAATCAAAAAATAAAGAGTGACTGCCAAACAGACACTCTTTTTTTTGTTGTTTTTAAGCACTACTTCTTTTATGATGCCGATGAAACGATGGGGTCGTAGCTCAATTGGTAGAGCGCTACAATGGCATTGTAGAGGTCAGGGGTTCGATTCCCCTCGACTCCACCATCGTATTTCCATCAATCAGTAGCAAAGCCCCGCGTCATTATTATGGGGGCGCGACGTGTTTTTATCGGCATGGCAATATGTTTTTGCTTTCTTTTATTCGGTATTCTGATAGGTGATATTGCTGTAAGGGCTGGTATAAGAGTTGGTTAGTATGCGGGGGCCCTCTTGCTTGGTATTGTCGAGATGGTTGCTATTATAACTAAGCCCTGATTGATGATTTTATCTGGCGGGCAAGAAGTTGGGCAGATGCTAAACATATCAGAGAAATGGAAAAAATATGCAATCAGCAAGATAAAACTCTGTTAGAATATTTTCAATCTTTACCCAAAAAAATTGAAAATTATTCAAAAACTCCATCTTACTTAACCTTGAGTGCAACGTAGCTTGTTGTTACCATAAAAGATGATGATTAAAACAAACCGCTTAAACATAAAAAATTTGACATATAACCTTTTATGTCCAAATATGGCGTTTATATAAATTATACTCAGTCTGATGAAAAATATTGCTATGACCCTATCACGTTTTACACGGCTTGAAAATTTACTCAATCTAGCATTTATAATGCAAGCAAGGGCTGATGGGGTATCACTATCTGATATTCAGCAGGAATATGGAGTCTCGCGCCGCACTGCCGAGCGAATGCGCGATAGCCTGTGTAATGTATTTTATGTGGAACAGATGGAAACGGGCGAGCGCATTAAAAAATGGAAAATCCCTTATGGAAAACTAAACCCAATGATTAACTTTAACGCGGAAGAATTGAGTGAATTGCAACGTGCTATTGACATGTTCAGGCGTGACCATATCCCCGAAGATGCAAGGCATTTAAGGCAGATTTCAAATAAAATATCTGCGTTGCTAAAGCCTGCGGTTAAGCGGCGGGTTGAAACAGAAATAGAAGTTTTGAATGAGGCTGAAGGGTTGGCATTGCGCCCCGGACCACACCCCCAAAATTGATAATGCCATCATGGATATATTGCGTGAGGTTATTCATTCATGCCAGCAATGCACCCTATTATATAAGGCACGCGGCACACAAAAACAAAGCAAACAGCTGGTCTATCCTTATGGGTTTATCTTTGGGCATCGGCATTATTTGCTTGCCTATAGCCCCCTGAAAAAAGAGTATCGCTATTTTAGCCTTGCCAATATACAAGAAGTTCAAATATCTGATGAATATTTTACGCGTGATGATAATTTCTCGTTGCTTGATTATATGAAAAACGCTTTTGGTGTTTATCAGGAACTGCCACAAAAGATTCACTTGAAATTTACCAAAACTGTCGCAGAAGATATTAAAAACTATCAGTTTCACCCTACACAGAAAATAACAACATGCGATGATGGCTCGGTAGATGTTATTTTTAAGGCAGGGGGTCTGCAAGAAATTTGCTGGCATTTATTCACATGGGGCAAATATGTTAAAATTATCAAGCCCGCCTTATTAAAACAAATCTATCAAAACATGCTGAAAGAAATTTTTGACCATCATTCGTAACACGCCCATATTTGACGTATATAGCTGTTACAATAAGTCTCAACAACAATAAATATCGCGACATCATATGAAACCAACACTTTCAAAATCTCAATATCTCAAAGGTTTGCAATGCCCAAAAGCATTATGGTTTTATCGGCATCGCAAAGATTTGCAACCGCCCATTGATTCTGCAACACAGGCGCGGTTTGATGCGGGCAATCAAATTGGTCAGCTTGCCATGCAGTATTTTGATGAAGGCGTTGAGGTAACAGATGAGTATTGGGCGATTGAAAAAGCCGCGCACACAACGCAAGATTATATTGCACAAGGCAATCAAGTCATTTTTGAAGCCACCGCGATTCATCCTGAAAACGGTTGCTATTCGCGGATTGATGCGTTACGCAAAGTGCCGAATTCTGATGAATGGGATTTGATTGAGGTGAAAAGTTCTACAAGCGTGAGGCAATATCATATTGATGATATGTCGTTTTCAATATTATGTTTTTTCAGCAGCAGGTTATAAAATCCGCCAATGTTTAATGATGGTGATTGATAACAGCTATATGCGAATGGGCGCGGTTGACCCGAAAAACCTGTTTAGATTAGAAGATATTTCCAGCAAAATATTGCCAAACCAAGATGAGGTGATGCAAGGGGCAAAAGACCTTAACCAGGACATTGCTTGGAAAAAATCAACCTGCCATTCAGATTGGCGCGCAATGTAACAAGCCTTTTGCATGTGATTATCAGCATCATTGTTGGCAACATATTCCTGATTATTCGGTTTATAATATTTATCGCGGCAATAAAGTTGATGATATTATCAGCAAAATAGCGAGCCATGATATTAAAGATATTCCTGCCAATTTATTGCCCAATGGTTTGAAAAAAATTGATGTTGAAGCCTATCAAAATAATCAAACCCATATCGACGCAGAAAATATCAGCGCGTGGCTTGGCAAGCTTAGCTATCCGTTGTATTTTTTGGATTACGAAACCATAATGCCCGCCATTCCGTTATTTGATAAAACGCGCCCGTTTCAGCAAATCCCGTTTCAATTTTCACTGCATATTCAGCGTGATGAAGCCAGCGACACAGAAAACGATACAGAACATGTAGAATTTTTGCATCAGCAATTATCTGACCCACGGCAAGCTTTTGCAGAGGCTTTGGTAAAATCATGCGGCACAACAGGTTCGGTGATTGCGTATAATCAAAGTTTTGAAAAGGCACGCAACCGTGAATTGGCGCGTGATTTTCCGCAATATGCCAATGCTTTACACGCTATCAATGATCGCGTGATTGATTTGCTACAGCCATTTAAGAAGCGATGGCTTTACAGCCCAAAACAGCAAAGTTCGGCATCACTCAAATCGGTACTGCCGGCATTTACCGATTTAAGTTATGATGATATGACAATCGCAGGCGGCGGCGATGCCATGAATGACTATCTGGATTTCATGCAGGGCAATATCGCAAATCCCGATGAATTATTCAAAAATTTGAAGCAATATTGCAAACTTGATACACACGCTATGCTTGCATTGATGCAGAAATTATATTATGTTAAGCAATGATAAATTTTATGAAAGGAAATAAAAGATGCCAAAAAAAGATACAAATTTTAAAAATGCACAAAATGTTATTGAAGCATGGTTGAATTGTTTGCAGGGTGAAAAAAATGGTAAAAAATTATTACCATCACAAATGATGGGTTTAAATGCTTGGCAAAGCACGCATATTGAGAATTGTATTGAAATGAAATTTTTTGATAAAGAAACAACAACTGACGAATTTGAAAAATTATTGGAGGGGCAAAATCTAAACAAACCCTTAAAAGTATCATACGATGCAGATAAAAAACTCTTAAAACAAATATTGGATGTTAAGAATAAAAAATATAATGGTGCTGATAATTTTGAAGAATTTATTGCGCTGATATGTGATGCCATGTATCTGCATTATTGCTTCGTAAACAGTAATCCAGAAACAATAAAGAAAAAAATTAAATTAATTTGTGATTTTTTTAAGATTGAATGTAACAATGACTTTAAGAAATTAGAAAGTTACAGCTTGGTGAATGCTGGGCAACATTATAATCAAATTCGTTGGGGAGGTATTTATTTTTATGCTAAACTCGCATCTTTATATAAAGATAAGAATGATGTGGAAGATTTTCTTAACAACCCTTCAGATGACCAATTAGAAGCATTCACAAAGTCTTTAAAAGATGCACAATATGGAACATATCAAATCATTAAAGATAATAAATATTCTTCACATCTAAATATATTATTAGCGGTTAAGTATCCTAAGAATTTTGCCCTTATTCATTCAAGCACTGATAAATACCTGATTGTAAAAGTCTTCAAGGAATTATTAAAGGAATTATTAAAAGATAAAAATGGTAACGGAAAAACAACAGTTGATAAAGAACTTAAAGGAATCAGTGAAGAACTTAAAAAAATCAATGAAAGTCTCTTTGATAAGGAAACTGGTTGGGCAAAATTTTATGGTGACACACTCAAAAAAATATGGAAAAGCTCCTCAATGAAACGTGATTTTTCAGAATTGCAAGGTTTACAATATAAAAAAGCCGTTATTCTATATGGGCCTCCCGGCACAAGCAAAACACATGATGCAAATGAGTTGGCAAAACAATTAATATCTCATAAACATATTAGTGAAAATAAAGGTGATTTATCAGAGATATTATCAGATGATGGACAAAAGAAAATAATAAAGAATAGAATCCATTCTTTACAGCTTCATGCTAATTATTCCTATGAAGATTTTATTGCAGGCATGGTTCTTAAAGATAATAAAGTTGAACCAAAAAAAGGGTATTTTCTTAAATTATGTGAAAAAATAGAAAAAGACGAAGACAAACTACCACATGTTTTAATTTTAGATGAAATTAATCGTGTTGATTTATCACGTGTATTTGGTGAATTATTTTCAGCAATGGAATATCGCGAGAGTGAAGATAAGTCTATTAAAACAGGAATTGGTAATTTTGAATTAAAAATACCAAAAAATCTTTATATTATTGGCACAATGAATGAGATTGATTTTTCATTAGAACGATTAGATTTTGCACTGCGAAGACGGTTTGTTTGGTATTTTTGTGGCTATAATGAAGCTACGCTTGCAGAAATTATTGAATATAAAAATACTATACCTGAAAAACAAGATGAAGAACCTGAAAAACAAGATGAAGATATTCAGAGCTATATTGAACGTTGCACTGCTTTGAATAAAAAAATTGAAGATGATGAAGAATTAGGCGAACAATATCAAATAGGGCATACATTCTTTGCTGAAATCGTTGAAATATATGCATCCTATAAAGGAATGGAAGATAAAACCGCGACTATAAAAAACGCTCAAAAAATCTTATGGGAAATATCTATTAAACCTATTATAGAAGCTTTTCTAGGCGGAATAGATAAAAAAACCAAGCAATCAAAGTTGGAAGAATTTCAAAAAGCGTTTGGACTATAATGATTCAAATAGAAGCTGAAGATTGCTTGCCTTTTCGTAATAAAAGAAAGTCAGTAGAAGTAGCTAACAAAATCATCGAAGAATTTGTTAGTTTAGAACAAACCATTATTTCTTTTTCAAATAAAGAAAAAGAAGATAAATCACCATTGGCTGAATATGACCATGCACACAAATATTGGCGGGCAGGGCGGTATATCGGTGAAGCCTATGTTCAGTTACCTGATAAAAAAAAACAATACCATATCACCATCACGCCCCGATTTGGTCAGCCAGTTTTATATCATATGTTGCAGCAAATTTATAATATCAAATTTACTGAATCGCAATCTAATACTATTAAAAACAATCAAGAGCATTTTTTAGATATTATTATCGCTATCATATGGCTTAAAAAACTAGGTGATGCCAATCGTTATGGTTTGCCACGCGTCAAAGTGAAACGCACCTATGAAGAGGCGATGATTAAAGGCAAATTAGATATCCGCGCTTCAATCATTCCGCTTCGCACAAAAGAAAAATTAATTTCGCATCGGTATGAAAAAACCATTAACCCCACCATTGCCAATATTTTGTATCAAACCCACCGCTATCTAAAAAACTATATCGGCAATGCCAATAAATCTGAATCCGCGCAAAATGCTATTGATAATATTTTACAGACTGGCAAGCGCGATAAAGTAACAGCCTATGATTATAAAAACATTAAATATAATGCTATTGATAATTCATGGCGTGATGTGGTTGATTTTTCGTGGCAGATTTTGAATAATAAAAAGCAAAGCCTGCAACAAAATGCCAGTGATAATAAAAGCTATGGTTTCTTTCTGGATATGGCAGAAATTTGGGAAGCTTATATCCGCTCGGTGCTAAAGAAAGGCTTGAAGGATGATGGCTGGGATTTATCGGATGAAGAAATATTCACCTATCAAAAGACATTCTTTAAGCGTTCAATGATACCTGATATTATCTTAAAAAAGAACAATTCATATTTGGTTTTTGATGCTAAATATAAAAAAATGAAAAAGGAAATGAAAGAGGACAAGTTAGATGTTGACCGCGCAGATTTTTATCAAATTCATAGCTATATTCAATATTTTAATAATGAAAAGATGAATGTTATTGCAGGCGGGTTATTATATCCATTATCAAAAACATTAGAAAACAATGTCAGCCCAAGCCTATTCGGACAGGGTAAAGATGAGATTACATTCCTGATTGATGGTATAGAAATTGATGGCGATGAATTAAAAGATAAGGATGGTGATAAATTAAGAGGTGAGATTGAGAATAGAGAACAAAAATTCATCACAAGCATAAAGACTCATATTCAAAAAGCAGAAAAATTCAAGGTAAATTAACCCCTCGTTTTCATTATTTAAGGGGGCGAAGATGATGCGCCATTGGTGCAAGCATCATCTAAGCTAAACACGGGCTTTGAATATAGTCTCACGGATTTATTATTTAAGGGGGGGTGCGGTGCCACTTCTTGGCAATGAGGCAAAAGCCCATTGCCGTGTGGCAACCCCCCTTAACAACCCCCCGCCGTACCACATATCAAAATCCGTAGAGTTGCGAAAGTGCCTAGAAATAAAATCTCGGAGGGGTGCGACAATTATTTCATAAAGGGGGGTGCGACATTTTTTTTCGATGAGGGCAAGCCCATCACCTTGCGATAGCCCCCTTTTCCCCCGCGTTTTCGTTTCTTCTGAATCTTATTAAGCACCCCTTACCACACTTTCGATACCAATGTTTGGTACAGCGGGGGGTTATTAAGGGGGGGTACATAGCGAGGCATAGGCGCACCGCCAATATGCCGAAGCGTATGTCGCACCCCCCTTAAATAATAAAGCGGAGTGCATGTCGACCCCCGCATTAAAATATTAGCAACGATAGAGATTTGCGTACTCTGCTTGATATCAATCGCTATGTGAATCTTTCGGAACCCTTAATGACTGAACTTTGCAAAGCACAATGTCAGCAGAATATTGTAAAAGATTACTATTGCTAAGAATAGAATCTATTAACTGCGCATTTGCATTGTGAATATGTACATAGCCTTGTTGGTGCAACTTATTTGTAATAAAAGTTTTTTGTTTATTACAGCGCATTATACTAATTCCATTTGATTCTGCGTTTTTTTTGCGCTTGATATCTGCTTCAAAATTGTGAATTGCACGCGTATCACTTGGCGTAGATGAACAAAAAACGGGACGTTTATCTTTAAAATATTCAGGTGGAAAAATTTTATAATGTTTTTTACCCTTTCTACAAAACCAACCTTTTTGTTCTAATTTTACAATTAGTCTTTTAAAATTTTTATTTGAATGACACATGATTTTTCTCTTTTTATTGAAATTTTATTAAATATGATTAAGCTTAAATTGCTTAATAACGATTTTGAAATTTATGAATAGAAAAAGGCATTTTCTGAAATTCTTCTGCTACATTATTTTTGGAAAGTGGTTGACTATAGCTATGGCCTTTTAAATCTGCGTTTTGATAAAACCGCCCTTTGGGGTCTATCATGATGTAAGAAGTTCTCATTTCTTCATTATTTTCAGATGTGATGATATTTTGGCAAGGCTTATGTCTCTCAAGAAAGTTATTAAAATCTTTGTCAGTAATAAGTAAAAAATCTGCTATTTGCGGCATAACCTTGAAAACTTTCCATTTGTTAGGCTGTATTGTTTTAATCATCCTTGAAAAATTTTCATTCTTATTGGCATCATTAACAACTGTGTTAAGTTTAATTTCAATATTTGAATTTATTTTCCTTGCCAAATCAACATAGGAAGAAACATTTTGTAGAGATAAGGTTTGCTTTTTTTTGTCTACTCTGCCAATTTTTTTATTGGTATTATTATTTAAGGAATCAATGCTAATACCTAAAATATCAAGATTGGCATAAAGGCTTTTAGAAAATTCTTGATTGCCTAATTTGCTGGCATTGGTGATAATTGATGTGCGAAACCCAATATTTTTAGCCACGCTAATAATATCTAATAATCTATCGCCCAATAATGTTGGTTCACCGCCTGCAAAATTAAGTCTGATTCCACTAAAAGAATATTTTTTTACAATATTTTCATGAAAATACTGCCATATTGCATTTAATAATTCTTCGGTTTTTAAGGAGCTTTTGTAATAGATGCTTGAATCATCCTTACCGTATTTAGCAAAACAAAACCCGCAACTATAATTGCACGTCTCTAACATATGCCAATTGACAACAAGCTCTTTTTTATTATACTCTTTTCTGACTAACATCTTCTTGTATCTTTCTTATGTAAAATAAATAACTAAGAATTTCAGTATAATTGACCACAAGAAGAAGTCATTTTGTCCTTAGGGCAAAGATAAAGGGACTAGAGTATGAAGAAGAAGAATCTGAGGGCGTTATTTTTAGCCAGCCTCTTTGTGTGCGCTTCTATAGCCTTAAGCACCGTTTTTGCATATGACCGTCCTGAAAAGGATGAAGGGTTCAGCAAGATAGGTTGTGCCGTTTTTTTGCATGATTTTGGTGATGATGAAAGAAAAACTGCGAGCCCTGCCGAAGCCTATAAGGTAGGCTGGTGCGACTATGTAGCGTATAAACTAGTATCATTTAGCACAAGTCTGTGCAATAAATTGTTAAAAGAACATAAGGATTCTTTTGTTAATAATCTTAAAACCTCTATTACATTATCACCTGCTACTGCCTATAAAATTGGTAATTGTGATGCAAGAAGGTGATGAGTAATGAGTAAAAAATTTTTCATTTTCATTATCTGTTTTGAATTTATTTTAGCGGCTTTTTCCTTTGCAATCAGCCTCACCTATTTAGATTGGTTTTTTCTGCTGTTTATCTTTGGTCTCTTGTGTGGGGGGGGGGCTAAATTATCCTTAAACATTTCAAACCTTGTATTTATTATATGCATGATTTGGCAATACTCCACCAACAATAATATTTATGGTGTTCCTGAAATTTACAGTATTGCCCAAGCTTACACAGAACTTTGCTATATTCTTTTATATATATTGCAAATTCTCTTTACACGAATAATAGGACTCTTAAAAAACAAAAAAGCTGAACTCTCAAAAAAACTGGGAAATGTTAAAACCAAGACGCAAACCAAAGTCAAAGTGATAAATAAGAAAAGTTCTGACTTAAAAGAAATATTTTCTGAAACTGCGCGTGATGAATTTTTAAAAACTGCTAAAAATTTAAAAAGTAAAAAAATAGAACTATCTGAAAAGTTGGATGACGTCAAAACAAAGGTAAAAACCAAAGCTAAAGCATTCAATGAGAAAAGTACTAATTTAAAAGAAATATTTTCTGAAACTGCGCGTGATGAATTTTCAGGAGCCGCTAAGAATTTAAAGAATAAAGCAAATAAGCTCATAAAAGCAATTAATGAAGTTGATGTTGAAGAAAAACCTACTTCTAGCAAAAAAAATGATGAAATCAAAAACGTCACGAAGCAAGATGATGAATAACGGTCTAGATAATTATTCATCTATCGCTAAAATTATTCAAAAAATTTATCTTAATATAAGAAAAAATGATATCAAAAAAAAGGGTGGCACCATAATTGACAAAAAATTAGAAGAAGAAGCTAAGGCTTACTCTAATAGATGGCGAAAGCAAGTGATTAATGCGTTGGGGTTAGATACAAAAAATCAAGGGGTGCAAGGAAAAGAAGCATGTATTGCAGAATTATGTAAAAAATATGGCGCAAATGCGATTAAAAGAGGAAATGAAGAAAATACTGGAGGTAATCAAAAACATTCATATCATATAGATATATTCTATGATTTGATTTGCCAATGCCTTTTATTATTGCCTTATTATTCTTATTTTACTCAAGATGTTAGAAATTATATTGTTTTTGGTACTGATTTCCCTGACAATCATCAAGAAGATGGTATTAGAAAACTCTTACAAGAAAACACTCGTAGTGACAAAGCTTTACCTTTATATCATCAAGTGGATATGTGGCAAAAAACTGAAAAAAATGAACAGAAAAATAATCAAACAATAGAATTGCTTGCAAAATTTTTAGAACCTTTGGAATCTGGCATCACGCTTAGTGATGAAAGTTATTTGGCAATAAAGGGTGAAGATGATGTAAAAAATTCAGGCGATATTTCTTATATTCATTGGTTAATATTGCATAGGCGTGATTATGAAGCCCGTACAGAACTAGAAAAATATGAAAAGGCTTGTCTAGAAGGCAAAAAAATATTGAGAATTCTGAATCAGCAATTTTATTGGCTCCGTGCCATCAGCAGTCACCGGATAAAAGAACAAGAAGACTTTTTAGCAGTGCGTAATAAAAGTATAAAATAATAATAAATCATATGGTCTCTCTGTAATTTTTATGAATTGCCTTATAGTTAGCCAAAATATTTTTGAAACCCCAACATTGTATTGGTTGCTTCATTTTTTCTATTTTATTTGAAGTTAGTAATTTTAATTTTTATAAAAAACTAGCCCTATATAATATTGTTGTCACACCTATAGCGCAAACAATCTTATACTAGCTTACGCACCCCCCTTAACCCCCGCATCTTAAATTAAAAGGGGGTGCGATACCACTTATCGGTGATGAGGGCAAGCCCAGCACCTTGCGATAGCCCCCTTTTCCCCCGCGTTACAAAAACTGCAAACCTTATTGGCAGAAGTAGGAACACGTAATGATGACATTGATAAGCTAATCCAAGATGCGAAACAAACTGCACTTGATTTAGATGATATATTGCGACCAAAGCAAACTAAAGTGATAAAAGAATCTTGACTTTGATGTGAGTGAAACTATAGGATAGAGGCATGAAAAAATATTTTTATCTCTCTATCCTGTTTTTTTCTGTTACAATCTTTAGTTGTTACGAGCGCGCGATTGCAGAACAATTTCTAACAGTTGAACAAAAAGCCAATCTTGAAAATACAAAAAAATTTCAAGAATATTTCTATGAAATTGATCCTGAATATGCTTATTATGCACATCGTTATGATGATGGTTCTTACTTTCCTGAAGCGCGTGAGCAAGAAATCTTAACCCATGTTGAAAATCAGTTCTTAAAAGATAAACCTTACCCCGTCCCCGTTGAAACAAATATCGAAGGTTATTTTTGGGTTAATCCGCTAAATTATAGCCATAGTTTGGCAATGGCAAAATTATTACTGCGTTATGGTGGCAATCCTTTTCATCAGAATGAAATTCGTTTTGGCTCTTTTGATATAGGATGGATTACAAGACAGAAAGGACGAAAAAAAATTCAACATTTTGAAAATCATAATGAAGTTATCAAAGCTTTGCAATCTAGGTCGCATTCATGGTCTCCTGATTTACCCAGTGATATTGCTATCGATATTAGCAAATTATTCTTAGGATTGGGGGTTGATATGGCTGCAGATGCAAAAAGATGGGGCGACACACTTAGAAAAACATTACATGAAGCCCAATTAAAGAGAGGACGTGTTACACAAGATTCTTATATTAAACCTGATAATAGACACAGTGCAGATGACCTTAAAAAACCAGAGCATGATATTTATTATAAAATAGATACTCATTTTTACCGTTCGCCCATTACTTACTGGCTAGAAGAATTTATTGAGAGTGGCTATTCTGCTGAAATGTTAGACACGCATAAGTTGCATTATCCACGATTTATGAAATCCGCCAGTGTTGAAGAAGTAAAAACAATGCTTGATAATCCCGAAACACATATCATCAAAGCAAACATAAATTGTAATTATGATAAAGATGAAGATGAAACTGCACTTATCTGCCCTTTAATTCCAAGCATCAATATACGAGATGCAATGGGCAGAACGCCCCTCCACATCGCAGGCAATGAAGGCAACGAAGACGTGTTTAACTACCTCAAAAATAACGGTGCAGATGCATCAATTATGGATTATCGCAATAATCTGGCAATGTTAAAATAAGGGGTTGCGACACATTATTTGCGGGGGAAATCGGCTAGCGCCTATGCAATCCCCCGCACCCTAAATTATTAATACGGGATTGCGACCTCGCTTCTCGGTGATGAGGGCAAGCCCATCACCTTGCGATAGCCCCCTTTTCCCCCGCGTTTTCGTTTCTTCTGAATCTTATTAAGCACCCCTTACCACACTTTCGATACCAATGTTTGGTACAGCGGGGGGTTATTAAGGGGGGTACATAGCGAGGCATAGGCGCACCGCCAATATGCCGAAGCGTATGTCGCACCCCCCTTAAATAATAAAGCGGAGTGCATGTCGACCCCCGCATTAATAAAGCACCCCCAAAATAATGACGCGAAATTAATCAAACATTCAATGAGCTTAGCAACGATAGAGATTTGCGTACTCTGCTTGATATAAACCGTTATCTGAATCTTTCGGAACCCTTAATGACTGAACTTTGCAAAGCACAATATCAGCAAAGTTTTACTGGCAATCACCAAACTGATGAGCTTATCCAAAAAATTGACCAAGCAGGTAAATTATCGGAACTGCCTGAAAAAGCCTTTGATAATTTGATGAATTATCGGGGCAAGCAACTTAACTTTAATGAGAAAACAATAGAAAGTCTCAAGAAAATAGAGAAAAAAGCAACATTAACCGAGCAAGAAAAATCTTCACTTGCTTATGAAATTGCCAGCAACCCTCATCATATTTCACAACTGCCACAAGAAAGTAAAAAAAACGTGGATGAAACATTCAGCAATAAGAATGAGGAAATGAAGAAATTTTTTGAATTGATTGAGCCAGAAAAATTATCATCTCATGTTAAAAGTGAGCTTCCCATTTACGAACAGCTTTTATCGCGCATTGAAAATGGGCAAAAGCCCAGCGACCACGAATTGCAAAAGCTAGATATTCTGCATGATGAATTGGTGCGTTACAATATGCTAGATGCCATGCCCAACCGCAGTCAAGCGTTTTTGGAAAATTACCAAACCGAGCAGGAGTTGAAAAAGAAAGTCCCTAGTAATGGACAAAACCTGATAGATAAATTGAAAAATAAGGAGAAGCTAACAGTTTTTCAAGCCTTTTATCTTAAACGTTATATGCCGAATAAAAAGCAGGAAACGCACCCTATTTATGGTGTTACTAATTTTTATAAGGAAATTAACAAGACACTGGAAAACTTACCACAAGATGTGCGAGATAAAGCATCGGAGGTGCAAGAATTAACAAATCCAGAATTATTGAATGTGCTAGAAGATGTGATTGAACAAATTCGTGCCGAAGAAAACCGCCTTTCAAATGAAGAAATTTATGTGCCAGAATTAAATGTTTATTTGAAGCTAACCTCGCAATTTATGGAAATCAGATTAGATGAAACTAAATATAAAAGCCAATTATCGGGTATTATTGAAAAGTTCAAAGGCGCAAGCTCTATTGCTAAAGTTAAAGAGGAAATAGAAAAACTGCCATTGCAATATCATGAAGGGGTAGATTTTAGTGGTTGGTACACCACCGATGGCACGCTTCACTATATTCGCGATGAAAAAATTAAAGCCCCTTTTGGTAAAGTGCTTGATATTACTGATTCTACCACCAGTACTAGACAAACCAAAGATATCACCATCTTAGAATATAATGAAAATACAGGCATGGTATTAACCACGTTTAGGCATACGCAATTGACAAAATTAGAAGATGTTGAAAAGTGGGATACTTCGGTGAAAGTAGGCGATATTTTAACTGATAAGCAACAACTTGGCACTTACAAAATAACTCATAAATTGAATAAAGACCCAAAATATTGGGCACGTCACGAACATAGCCATCTTGAAAAACATATTGTGAATATAGCTGATTTAAAGGAAAAACTAAAAAACGAGCTAAAAGAAACTTTTGAAAAACTCATTAGCAAGCAAGTACATTCTCTGACATTACGTGATATGAATAATATGGGGGTTGTAGAATTGATGAATCCATTGCTACAAGGTGATGAACGGCAAGCCATTGCCTTATTAACACCTAAAACAGACCTTGCAAATAGGGTTTTAGCAGAAGTTAAAGCAAAATGGCATAAGCGTGCAAGCAATATTTTAGAAGTAAAAAATATTGAAAAAACCGAAGATATTTACAAACAAATTAATGAACCTATAATGCGTGATAAATTTATTTTAGAAAGCATTGTTAAAATTTTAATTCAATTAAAAATTTTACTAGAACAGGTGAATGAACGCGAATCTAAATTAGATGATATGATTCAACTCTCACAACGAACCATTTTAGATTTAGAAGATTTATTAAGAGCAAAATCTATAAAATTTGTGGATTAATTGATATTAATATCTAAAATAATGTATACTGGCATGATGAATATAAAACTTTATCATGCCAGTTTCTTTTTTGCGATATTTACCCTCATCTTCTTCGGGGATGTGTGGCATTATCAAACAGTGCAAGCGAGAGAGCTAACCGATAGTGAACAAGCAGGCGAAAAACTTTACGAATTAAGTAGCTACCTTGAAAAAGTTCGTTATCAATATGGTTATTATACAGTTATTTATGATGATGGTAGCTATTTCCCTAAAGCACGGCAACAAGAAATCTTAACCTATATTGAAAATGAATTTTTGAAAGATAAAAATTATCCAAAACAACTAAATTTAAATCATGTTTTATTCTATTATGATCCATTAGTTTCTGTCTCTAATGTGGATATGGCAAAATTGTTTTTACGCTACGATGGCAATACACCATTCAAGAAAAAGGGGATAAAAGGCTCTGCTGATAAAACACCATTATTCGGAGTTTCAGGACAAAATTATAGTATTATTAGTCACTCTCCTACGAAAGATATTTTTGAAAACCCCACTCATGAAAAAATTGTTGCGTGGGCTAACAAAGGAGGTACTTATAAAGCTATCAATATGAATTTACCAAGCAATATGAATTTACCAAGCAATAATGCTATCGCTTTGATTAAGTTGTATCTTTCATTAGGCGCAAATATAAAAGAAATATATGGTGGTAAAAATATTGTTAGGCATTCATTATATATCATATACGGTTACAAAGGTTCTGAAGCTTATAAAGTTATTTATGGACGAGATGTATTGAGCGAAAAAAACCGTGCCGATGATATTATAGCTCCGTTTTATAGAAACCCTGATGATGATTACGATAATGACCCTCCTCCTAATAATATCATTGCTTTTCGTTCGCCCATTACTTACTGGCTAGAAGAATTTATTGAGAGCGGTTATCCTGCTGAAATGTTAGACACGCATAAGTTGCATTATCCACGCTTTATGAAAGGGGCAAGCGTTGAAGATGTAAAAGACATGCTTGATAACCCGAAAGCACACGCGATTAAAACCAACATAAATTGTAATTATGATAAAGATGAAGATGAAGATGAGACTGCACTTATCTGCCCCCTTATCCCCTCAATCAATATGAGAGATGCAATGGGCAGAACGCCACTTCATATCGCAGGCAATGAGGGCAACGAAGCGGTTTATAATTACCTCAAAAATAACGGTGCAGATGCATCGATTATGGATTATCGCGGTAATCTGGCAATATTAAAATAAAAGGGGGGTTTGGGGTTCCTTGCGATAAGCAAGGTCGCCCAATCTACGTATTTCGCTTCGCGCAAATACTCCGATTGCAAACCAGTAAATCTACAGTCCGCAAAATATATTTTGCGAACAAGATTTGCTTCGATTGCACCCCATACAAGAGAATGCTAGCTTTGCTAGTATGAACGAAATTAATACGCCTGTAAAAACTCTTTAATATGAGGCGTTACCCTATCAGGGGCTTCTATCAAGATAGCGTGTTTTAGATTATCTAAAATAACAAGTTTAGAATTTTCTAAAGCATCTGCAATAAATTGATTAAGCCTAGGGCTGCACCCCATATCTAAGGCGCCTGTTAAGATAAGGGTTGGAGTTTTTATATCAGCTAAAAAAGAAGCCATTTCTGTTTGCGCATAAAGGCGAAAGACGCTTAAAAAAACATCACCATTTGTGGCTAAAACTTGATCGATACGTTTTTGGATAACATCAGGGTTATTTTGGGCAAAATTATCGGTAAACCATCTGGTTGCCAAGGTGGTTAACGTGTTTTCAATACCTTCTGCTTCCATTTTATCTACAACAGTATTAACTTTTTGGCTATCATCTTGCGTTCTACCTGCTGCGGTACTAAGAAGCCCTAAAGATAAAACATGTTGTCCATAGGCACGTTCATAGGCAGGGGCAATCATCCCCCCTAGGGAATGCCCGATAAAATGTGCTTTTTCTATGGATAGGCTACAACGTAAATTTTCTAAATCTTCCACAAGGTCAGATAATGTGATGGGCAGATTTTCTGGCAAGGGGGTTTTGCCATGCCCTCTTAAATCATAGCTAATACAACAATAATCACTTTTTAAGTCATCAATGGTACTGTCCCATCCTTGATGTGATGCGCCTATACCATGAATAAAGAAAATGGCGGGTCCTTTTCCTTGAATTCTATAATATGTGTCTATTTTTTCAGCCATATTATCAGTCCTTTTTTATGGTGATTATGTTTTTTTAGCCCTACGGTCGGCTATGATTTCTCCTGCGTGTGCCCAATTTTCAGGGTTCATATCGCGGATAATAATATGTAATGATTCTGGGGTGATATCACATGTTTCTTGACATATTTGAGTGATGCCTTCGACCAACTTTCTTTTTTGGTCTTGTGTGCGTCCTTCAAACATTTCTATTGTTATCATGGGCATGGTTTTTCTCCTTAGATGTTATTGTAAAGCGGGGATAATATCTTTTGCTATCGCTTCTATTGTTTCTAATGTTCTTGCTTGTGGCATACCAAAAACAGGGTTTAATAAAATACGATCCACATTATGCTCTGCATAATAAGAAAGCTTTTCTATCATTTCTTCTTTTGTGCAAATCAATAAATTTTCATCAAGTTCTTCTTTTGATTGCTTGCGTGGCAAAGGTTCGATTGCGCCATTGCTAACGGTGCCGGGACCCTTAAACACATTATCAAATCTTTTATAATATTCATAAGCTTGGTCTAATACTATATCATGTTCTTTTTGATTTTCTACTAAAAAAGCAACACGCGATAAGGTAAGCGTTAAATCCTTACCCGCTTCGCCCATTTCCTGTTTGCCTCGCTTAAAGCCATTGATTTGTGCAATCATATGGTCATTATCGCCTGATAAGGGTGTTGTTTGAATATGAAAACCGCGCTTTGTACAATGGTAAATAGCTTCGGGGTTTAACACAGCCATCATTATTGGGATATCGCGCATGGGGCGTGGCATAATTGTGAGTGGCTCAAAATTATAATATTTACCCTTCCAGCTGACATTTTCTTCTGTTAATAGCTTTTGTAACAGGTCTAAAGATTCGTCAAATATTTCTCGTGCATCTTTCATAGCAACGCCCAAACGTTCAATCTCGTATGCAAAAGCACCACGACCAACGCCAAGATAAAGCCTGCCTTCGCATAAAGTATCAGCAACAACAACTTCCCCTGCATAAACGCGCATATCATGTATAGGCAAAACCACAACGCATGTTAATATGTTTATATTTTGTGTTTCTGCGGCAATGCGGACAGCCATTTGTAAAGGGGCAGGGTTTAATAATACATTAACTAAATGATGTTCGGTTAATCCGATTGATTCATAACCCAGCCTATCGGCAAGCTTAGCTTGTGCGATAAGGTCGCCATAAAGCCGTGCGGCACCATAAGATGTATCACCATAATAAGCAGAAAGTTGTAAAGAAAAATCCATGATATTATCCTATACTAATTATTTTTATTTGTTAATTTATTTTGTCAAATTTTGTTTAATTTGTAAAGTGAATATAAAAGGTTATGTAAGGTGAAATCGCCCAAACCCACGCATTATTATATTTTACAATTATTTATGCCTATGCTATAGTCCAAGCTGAATATGACTATATTCAATAAAAGAGTCTGAGAATTGAAAAAAATGTGTTATCGTTTATCAATTTTTTTCGTGACGACAAGATGAACCATATAGGAGGTAAATCATGAATTTCTTTAATTATATCAAAATAGCAGGGCTAGCCGTTGCGATTGCGCTTCCGGGCACTGCATCTGCCAAATGGGAACCAAGCGGCCCAATTACGTTGCAAATAGGGTTTGGCGCAGGTGGTAGCACCGATACGTTGGGGCGTGCCATTGCCGCCGAGATGGAAAAACAAACTGGCTGGGATGTAATTGTTGAAAACAAACCCGGTGGTGGTGGCGTTGCCATGTTCTCTTCATTGGTACGCGCGAAGCCAGATGGTTTAAAAATGGGAATGGGCGTTACAGTCCCTACGTTGTTAAATCTAGCGGCACGTGGCGATAAACTACCATTCAATTTAGATAGTTTTGATTATCTTGCAACAATTGTTGTGGCACCGTTGGCTTTGGTTGCACCAAAGGACGCGCCTTATAATACAGTCGCTGAATTTATTGCTTATTCAAAATCAAAAGGCAGTTCACTGGTTGGTTTTGATGCTGGTCCACAGCGTTTGATTATGCAAGCCATCGATAATGAGACAGGCGCAGGATTTGAATTTGTTAGCAACAAAAGTGGTGCTGAAATTGCAAAAGGTTTGCTTGGTGGTCAGCTTGATGTTGGCTTTGGTGCAGGCGCGCATATTCAATATTTAGATTCAGGTGATTTGAAAATGTTGGCTGTTGCCACTAAAATCCGTCAAGGATATTCTCCGAAAACCAAATCTTTTATTGAACAAGGCTATCCTTATTCCGTTGAGCCTTATTTTTATATCGCCGCACCCACAGGGCTAGACCGCGATAGCAAAAAGGCACTTACAAAAGCATTGGATAAGGCAATCAATTCTAAAACTCTGAAAGAGTTAATTGGCAATGTCATGAAAACCACCCCTAACAATCTGGGTCCTAAGGGAACTAAGGAAAAATTAGTAACGGGGCTTGTGGATGTTATGAAGCTACAAGAAGCTGCTAAGAAATAAATTATTCCTAAGCTTGAGCTTAAAAAGCTGGACTCAAAACCTCAAAAATCATTGGGTTCAGCTTTGCTTAAAAGGGAGGCGGAAGAATTTCAACAATGTCGGTAGAACGAATTTTAACAGGTGCGATTGTTATTTTCGGGCTAGTTTTCTTGTTCTGGATTATCCCACAGCAAGTTGAAACCGTCAGTTACGGACGCATCGTGCCTTCTACAATTCCATCTATCATTGGGTGGATGTTGGTTATTGTAGCGACGTTCCAATTATTCACCAGTCAAAAACACATCACTATTGATATCCAAACCTGTTTGCGCGCCATGTGCTTTGTAGCTTTGTTGGTTGTCTCGGTATGGCTGATGGATAAATTTAGTTTTGAAGCCATCGCATCGTTAATGGTTTTAAGCATGATGATGCTGATGGGAGAGCGCAGATGGTACTGGCTGTTACTTAGCGGTATTATCATTCCAATTTCAGTTTGGTTAATTGTGGAACGCGTGCTTGACCGCGTGCTTGCATAGGTTGATGTAATGGTAGAATTTTCAGTGATTATCGCCGGATTGGCAGATGCTTTTACCCTCATCAATATTTTATTCGTTTTGATTGGCGTGATTATCGGGCAGTTTGTAGGGGCAATACCGGGCATTGGTCCTGTGATGACGATGGCAATCGCCATTCCTTTTACATTCGCACTCAACCCATTGCCTGCCATCGGATTTTTAATTGGCATTAATAAAGGCGGGTTGATTGGTGGCGCCATTCCTGCGATTTTGCTCAACACCCCCGGCACGCCAGATGCGGCAGCAACTGCCATCGATGGCTACCCTTTAACCAAAAAGGGCAAGCCACTCAAAGCCATGAAAATGGCACTCTATTCTTCTGTTACGGGTGATACATTTAGCGATATTGTACTGATTAGCATCGCCGCGCCTTTAGCGATTGTTGCCTTAAAAATGGGTCCTGTTGAAATATTCGCCTTGATGGTTTTTGCCTTTTCACTGATTTCAGGCTTGATTGGCAGTTCGGTAACACGTGGCATTCTTGCGACAGCATTTGGTTTGTTGATTGCAACTGTGGGGCTTGACCCCGAACATTCAACACCACGTTTTTTGTTTGGTTTCTTTGACCTTTATGACGGCTTCCCGATTGCTGCCGTTGCCATTGGAACTTTGGCAGTATCCGAGATATTTTTGCGCCTTGCAAAACAACGCGGAAAAATGCGTCCAGCGGTTCATATTCCCCGCGACCAAACACCCGACCAGAAAAATGTTACCTTCAAAGAATATTGGGCGTGTCGATTTGTATTGTTGCGCGGTGCGCTGATAGGCACGGGGATTGGCGCGGTGCCCGGCATGGGTTCTACCGCCGCCGCCTTTATGAGTTACGCTTCAACAAAGCAAGCGGCAAAAGACCCTGAAAATTTTGGCAAAGGTGAGCTTAGGGGAGTTGCCGCAACCGAATCTGCCAATTCTTCGGTTGCAGGTGCGGATTTTATTCCATTATTAACGTTGGGTTTGCCGGGCAGTGCGTCGGCGGCATTGCTTATTAGTGCCTTTTTAATTCAAGGCATTCAGCCGGGACCCTTATTATTCGATCAACAAGGTCAGCTCATTTATGGTTTATTCGGCGCGATGCTTATCGCAAATTTCTGCAATTTCTTTTGCGGGCTGATTGGCTTGCGTCTTTGGGCGCGCCTGATTACAGCACCTGAATCGGTGGTATTTTCAGCGGCATTGCTACTTTGCATCGTTGGGGTTTATCTTTCCACCGGTGGCACATTCGGGGTTTATCTTATGCTCATCTTTGCAATATTAGGCATGGGCATGACGGTGCTACAATATCCAACTGTGGTTTTTATCATTGCCTTCTTCCTTGCCCCTAGATTTGAATTGTCACTTGGGCAAACGGCAGCAATCTTGCGGGGCGATGTCACGAATATCGTCAATCACCCCGTTGCAGTTGGTTTGTTATTAATGGCAGTCTTTTCTATTTACTGGCTAGGTTTCCGCAGAAAAAAAATAAATTGAAAAAAAATAAATTGAATTGAAAAATAAATTGAAGAAAAATAAATTGAAATTAAGCAGAAAAATATTGACATAATTTGCCCTTTCTCATAATTTTAAAAAAAAGATATAAAGGTGAATATTCATGAATAAAACTGTCAACGCACAAAATCAAACACAAGAAAATATTGAATTTATTCTCAATGATAAGAAAATAACCCTTGCTTCACTTGATGCAGGCACAGCCGATGCCATGCCAAGCTTGCTCAATTATATCCGCAATGCTCAGAAATTAACAGGCACCAAAGAAGGGTGTGCCGAAGGTGATTGTGGTGCTTGCACAGTGATAATTGCCTCGCTTGAGGGGGAGCGATTACAGTTTAAGGCGATGAATAGCTGTATTATTTTCCCCGCCGCCATTAATGGCAAGGCGGTACTAACGGTGGAATATCTGAAAAATGGTGATGCGTTGCATCCGTTGCAACAGGAATTTGCCAATAAAGGTGCATCGCAATGTGGTTTTTGCACGCCCGGCTTTGTCATGAGTGCCGCCGCTGCCCGTTTTGATGATGCCACTGATAATAGCAAAGATAATCACTGTAACATTATTGCAGGTAATTTGTGCCGATGCACAGGCTATGGACCTATTTTGAAAGCGATGCAAAGTGCCACTAAAATTGCGGAGCCTAAATGGATGCAGGAACGGTTTGCAAAGCTAAAAGCGCAGTTGAAATTATTGCAAAATAATCAGATGACACAAATTTTGCAAACAGAAGAAAATATCAGCTATATCCCGAAAACAATCGATGCGCTGGCAGAAACCTATCATCAAAATCCTGATGCCACGCTGATTGCTGGCAGTACAGATGTTGGCTTATGGGCAAGCAAGAAATTGTTACAGTGGAAAACCACTATCCATATCAATCAGATTGATGCGCTTGGCAAGATTGAAGATGATGGTGATTGTTATAAGATTGGTGCAGGGGTTTCGTTGCAAGATTTTATGATTTGTCTGATTGCTGATTACCCTGCTTTATCATCTTATATGAACCGTTTTGCTTCCACCCCGATACGTCAATCAGGCACGGTATGTGGTAACCTTGCCAATGGCTCGCCTATTGGTGATTTGCCTCCGCTTCTGATGGCGATGGGTGCCACATTGCATTTGCGTAAAAACGATAAAACCCGTACATTATTATTACAAGATTTTTTCATTGCTTATGGCAAGCAAAATATCAGTGATGGCGAATTTATCAGCCATGTGATTATCCCCAAAATCACCACTGATTATCTGCGCGCTTATAAGGTTTCTAAAAGATTTGAACAAGATATTTCTGCCGTTGCCATGGGCATTAATATGGTGCGTGATGGTGATATTATCAAAGAGGCAATTATCTGTTATGGCGGTATGGCAGGCACACCAAAACGCGCTGAGGCAGTAGAGAATTATCTGAACGGTAAAAATTTTACGCTTGATATTTTACAAGAAGCCAGTGCTTTTTTAACCAAAGATTTTGCCCCGCTTTCTGATATGCGCGCCAGTGCGGCATATCGCATGCATGTGGCACAGCAATTATTCATTCGTTATTATTATGATGTGATGGGTGATAAAAAAACATGGCAACAATTACATGGTACAGAATTTGACTTTTTACCATTACAGGGAAAACAACAGGCAAAAGATACCATCACCGTACCAAAAACCGATAAAAACCATATCGGTCAGGCAATCATTCATGATAGCGCACCCATGCAAGTAAGCGGGCAAGCAGATTATACCGATGATTTGCCCTTATTAAACGGCACGCTACATATGGCGTTGGTGACAAGTAAAATTCCCCACGGTGATGTTACAGTGATGATGGCTGATGATATTTTTGCGGTGACAGCCGATGATATTACAGGCAAGAATACGCTGAATCCAGTTTGGGGTGATGACCCGATTTTCAGTGATAAAAAGGTGGAATATGTTGGGCAACCCATCATGGGGGTGCTGGCTGATTCACATGATAATGCTCGTAAATTGGCGCGTGATGTGAAGGTGCATTATAAAGAAAAACCTGCCATTCTTACGATTGATAAAGCCTTTGAAGAAAAATCTTATATCAGTGCTCCGGTGCAGTTAAAACGTGGCAATGCCGAACAAGCTTTAACAAAATGTGATGAGACACTCACAGGTGAATTTGAGATTGGTGGGCAGGAGCATTTCTATTTGGAAGGGCAAATTGCCTATGCTATTCCGCAAGATGATGAGATGCTGATTTATTCATCGACCCAACATCCTAGTGAAATTCAGCATGTTGTTGCTGGCGCGCTTGGGTTGGCTTATCATAAAGTACGCGTGGTGGTAAGGCGTATGGGCGGCGGATTTGGTGGCAAAGAAAGCCAAGCCAATTTGGCAGCGGTGGCATCTGCATTGGCGGCGCAGAAATATCAATGCCCCGTGAAATTACGGTTTGACCGTGATGATGATATGATGATTACGGGCAAAAGGCATAATTTTAAGATTAATTATCAAATTGGCTTTACCAAAGAAGGGCTGATAGAAGCCTTGCATGTTACTCATAAGGTGCAATGTGGTTTTTCTTATGATTTATCAATGCCTGTTTCAGACCGTGCCATGTGCCATTCTGATAATGCTTATTATGTTGAAAATTTTGATTTAATTTCTTATCGCTTAAAAACCAATACGGTTTCTAATACGGCATTTCGTGGGTTTGGTGGTCCGCAAGGAATGCTTGGCATGGAACGCATGATTGAACATGTGGCGTTTCATTTGGAGAAAGACCCTGTTGATATTCGCATGTTGAATTTATATGATGCCAAGGGGAAGCAAAAAAATCGATGCACCACCCCTTATCAAATGGAAGTAGCAGATAATATCTTGCACGAGATGATGCCACAATTAATGGAGCGTGCAGATTATCGAAATAGGCGTGAGGCTATTCAAGCATGGAATAAAAATTCATCCATCATCAAACGTGGCATTGCCATAAGCCCTGTAAAATTTGGCATTTCATTTACTCTATCATTTCTTAATCAAGCCGGTGCGTTGATACATATTTATCAAGATGGTTCGGTGAAAATCAATCATGGTGGTACCGAGATGGGGCAAGGCTTAAATATTAAATGCGCGCAAGTGACAGCGCAAATGTTGCAAATCCCATTATCACAAATTCAAATTACCGCAACCGATACCGATAAAGTGCCGAACACATCGGCAACGGCAGCATCAGCTGGTACTGATTTAAATGGTATGGCAATTCAAGAAGCGTGCAAGAAATTAATCAATAGGCTCAATCAATATCTTGCCAAAGAATATGATATTCCCGAACAGAAAATTATCTGGAAAGATGGCGTCATCATTTGTGGCAAAGAGAAAATCAAATTCTCTGAAGTGATTAAGCTTGCTTATATGGCAAAAATTTCTTTAAGTGCAACAGGTTATTATTCAACGCCTAAAATTAACTGGGATAATAAAAAATTTGCAGGGCGTCCTTTTTATTATTTTTCCTATGGCACTGCCATTAGTGAAGTGATGCTGGATACATTGACTGGCGAGTTGCGCCATGTAAGATGCGATATTAGCCATGATGTGGGTAATTCTTTAAGCCCTGCCATTGATTTAGGGCAGATTGAAGGCGCTTATATTCAAGGGGTTGGTTGGCTAACCAGCGAAGAATTGGTGTTTGATGATAAAGGGGTGTTACGCACGCACGCGCCTTCTACCTATAAGATACCTACGGCTTTTGACCGCCCGCATCAGATGAACATTTCGCTTTACCCTGAAGGCAATCAAGAAGAAACAATTTACCGTTCTAAGGCGGTGGGCGAGCCACCTTTAATGTTGGCGATTTCTAATTTTCTTGCGGTGCAAGATGCGATTGCTTCCATCGGTGATTATAAAATCTTTCCAAACTTACACACTCCGGCAACGCCTGAACAAATTGTTAATGCTGTTCATCATGTCCGTTCACAGCTTTAAAATTCTGATGCGATGATATTTAAGCGATGATATTACAAAAAGAAACGCAATTATGGGCATTGCAATATGCACCCCTGCCGATGGTCAAAATCACTTTAACAAAAGTGCAAGGCTCAACCCCGCGCGAGGCAGGTTGCTTTATGTTGGTAGGCAATGATAAAAATCTTTATGGCACGATTGGCGGTGGCACGCTAGAATTTCATGCCATGCAACGCGCTTATCAAATCATGAAAGACAGCTCATCATCTGGGGCTTTTTATCGAAGCATTGAAAAAATGCCACTTGGACCTCATTTAGGGCAATGTTGTGGTGGCACAGTTGAGATTCTTTATGAATTAATCAATGAAGAAGAACGCATTATTTATCAAAAACTCATCATGGCTGGAGACGCAATCGCCATTCCTTATCAGGCGAATATTGCCTTATCAACGCCCGATAAAACAGATTGCCCTTATTATAAAATGCTTATTCACGCACCGCAAAAAGATTTATATCTGTATGGGGCGGGGCATGTGGCACGCGCGCTTATCTATCATTTGGAAAAATTTGCGGTCACAATTCATTGGGCAGATATTGATGCATCACGTTTTCCTGAAATTCTTTCTGATGAGGTTGAACAATTGATTAATCCTGATTTAGGGTTGATTGCTGATTATGCCTGTGATGATGCGTATCACCTTGTGATGAGCCACGACCATGCGATTGATTTACAGATTATCGATAGGTTGTTATCCCGCGATAAAATAGCTTTTTTGGGATTGATTGGGTCTGAAACAAAAATGACGCGTTTCAGAAAAAGATTGCATGAGATGGGGCATGCTGATGATAAGATTGCCAAAATCACCTGCCCGATTGGGTTAACGGATATTAAACAAAAATCGCCTCATAGTATTGCGATTGCCATTATCGCGCAATTATTGCAGAAATAATCAGGTTTATTTGCATCTCTCTTGCGACTTTGTTAGTTTAGATAAGTAAGAAATTCTTGTTATCATGGAAGGCGAAAAAATCTATGACATGTAGATTGATAAAAAATGCTGGCATCATTTTAACCATGGATGAAAATCGGCGCGAGCTTGAAGCGCATGATATCATGATTAATGATGGGGTGATTACTGAAATCGGCAAAGAATTAGCAACCCCTAAAGATGCTGATATTATTAATGGGCAAGATTATATTGTTACCCCCGGTTTGATTAACACGCATCATCACCTTTACCAAAGCCTCACCCGTGCCATTCCTGCTTGCCAAGATAAGGATTTATTTGGTTGGTTACAAACACTTTACCCTATTTGGGGGCGCATGTTGCCGAATGATTTTTTCACTGCCACCCAAGCAGGGCTTGCCGAATTGGCACTTTCAGGTTGTAGCCTTACTTCTGACCATCTTTATATTTTTCCCAATGGCACACAATTAGATGATGCCATTCATGCGGCTGAAACCATTGGTATTCGTATGCTTGCCACACGTGGCTCTATGAGCATTGGCGAGAGTGATGGCGGGTTGCCCCCTGATAATCTGGTAGAGAATGAAACAGATATTTTACGTGATTGCGAAAGAGTTATCGCGCAATATCATCAGGCAGATGCCGGGGCGATGGTGCAGATTGGGCTTGCCCCTTGTTCGCCTTTTTCTGTAAGCCGTGAATTGATGCGTGATACAGCAATTTTGGCACGCGAACATGGCGTGCGGTTGCATACGCATCTGGCAGAAAATCAAGAGGATATTGATTATAGTCTTGCTCATTTCAAATGTTTGCCCGGCGAATATGCAGAAAGTTTGGGCTGGGTTGGGCAAGATGTATGGCATGCACATTGTGTAAAATTAAATGAAGAAGAAATTGCATTATTTGCAAGAACAGGCACAGGCGTTGCCCATTGCCCTTGTTCTAATTGCCGGTTGGGTTCAGGGATTTTACCACTTCGCACCATGTTGAATGCCGGTGTGAATGTTGGGTTAGGGGTTGATGGTTCTGCCTCGTCTGATGCGGCTCATTTGCTAAATGAAGCAAGGCAGGCGATGCTGTTGCAACGCGTACAATATGGTGGTGATGCGGTGAGTGCGCGTGAAGTGCTAGAGATTGCAACTTTAGGCGGTGCAAAAATTTTAGGGCGCGATGATTTAGGTGCGCTTGCAATTGGAAAACGCGCGGATATTGCTTTATGGAAAAAAGATGCCATTGCAACAATAGGCGCGTGGGATGCTGTGGCATCGTTAATTTTTTGTGGTCCGCATCAGGTGGATACATTGCTGGTAGAGGGTGATTATGTGGTACGCGAAGGCAGATTATGCAAAAGCGATGAAGTGAAAATTATCGCTGATGCGAAAAAAAGCCTAGCACATTTGATGGCGTAAAGTTACCGTAACGGTAATAACACCAGAAATTATCATAGATTAAAATGTTCTAACTCATGGAATCCGTTTGGCATGGCATTTGCATTTTTCTTTACACTTATAAAATTCAATGTTACTATTTTAGAAAAATATAAGAAAAAGTTAAGAAATTAAGTGATGGTCGATAATACTGAAAATAAATCACAGCCAAAAAGAAATGTTATACGTGATTTGCCTATTATGGTAAAAATTCAGTTGCTTACAATTATGTTTGTGATTGTTACTAGCTTCACAATGGCAGTTTTGGTAGAAATTAATGCCAAAGAAGATGCTTTTAGAAATAGTTTCAATCGCTTACTAACCATTGTTTCACAGCGTAAAGCTGCCTTGCATATCCATTTTGATGACAATCGCAATAGTTTGCATGTTTTATCGCAAAGCCCTTTTATCAGGCAAGCATTATCAGATTTTTACGATACATGGCATAATAGTGAGAAAGAAGAAATTGCCGGAGCTTATATGCTAGAGAGTGACCGAAATAGTAGAATCCAACAAAATGATGCTGAAGATGGCTCATCTTATAGTGCTTATCATAGTTCGCATCACCCTGAAATAAGAAAATTTGTGGAAATAAATGGTTTTGAGGATTTATATCTTATTGATGAAGAAGGTGAAATTCTCTATAGCGTTGCTAAAAAAGCTGATTTTGGACAATCCGTCTATTCTGATTTGCTTGATGGCACAACGATAACAGATGCTTTTATTAACGCATTAGAAGCTTATGATGAGGGAAGTGTTATTCCTGTTTATACTGAATTTGCTCCTTACGAAGCAGATAATAATAAAGTATCTTCTTTTTTCTCAGCAGCCCTCACCACTGAAGAAGGTGAGCTTTATGGCGTTATTGTGGTTCAGATAGGGCATGATTTTATTAATAAGATTATCACAAACCCTAATGGGTTAGGCGAAGGAACAGAAGCATTTTTAGTCAATTCCAATTTAAGCTTTATCACCAATTCACGCTTTCAAAAAGATGAAGATATTGTCTTTAAGAAATCTTTAGATGGTCGCTATGCGATTAGAAAAATCATTACGCGTTCTGCTACTGGTGAAATGGATGGCAGAACAATCGATGAAACATTAGAACCAGAATTCTTTACTGAATTTGTCGATAATCATTTAGGCAACCCTGTGATAAGTGCCTATGGGATTGTTGCTTTTGGTGATACTGATTATGTTATTGTGGTAGAAGAAAATCTTAAAACGGTGCTTGCCCCGGTGCGTCAATTAGAAACCCTGATGGCTATTGTAGCTTTTTGTCTGATTATTATTATGTTTTTATTAACAACTATAACATCGCGTACAATTACCCGCCCTATCATTATTGTTACGAATGCGATGAAGTCGCTGGCAATGGGTGATACAAATATTGATTTATCAAAACTTAGGCAACGTAATGAGATTGGCGAGATGGTAGATGCCGTAGATGTGTTTTTAGAAAATACGTTACAAAAAGAACGGCTTCAAGAAGAAAAAGATTTGCATGATGTTGAAGAAAATAAACATTCTGCAAAGCGTGACAGTCTCACGCAAGCGTTTCGCTCTGATATTTTAATGCTATTGGAAAAAGTTTCTGGTGCAACGAACAAAATGAAAGATTCCAATCAAATTGTGACCACAGCGGTGCAAGAAACACATGAATATTCCAAAGATATTTCTAGTGCCACCGAACAAGCAACATCAAATGTACAAATTGTGGCATCATCAACCTTGCAGATGAATGCGTCAATTGGTGAGATTAATAAAAATATGCAAGAATCGTTGACTGCGGCAGATAAAGCTGCCGAAACTGTTGCCAGAACCGATAGTGTTGTTAAGAATATGGCAGAATTATCAAACAATATTGGTGATATTGTTTCATTGATTAGCGATATTGCGGGGCAAACTAATTTACTTGCCTTAAATGCCACCATCGAGGCAGCCCGTGCAGGTGAAAGTGGTAAAGGGTTTGCTGTTGTCGCGAATGAGGTAAAAAATCTTGCCACCCAAACAACAAAAGCAACTGAAGATATTTCCAAACAAATTGGTAATATTCAAGAAATTTCTGGTGAGGCCACCGAGGCAATTACCAGTGTTCAAAATGAAATTCAAGCAGTGAATGATATGATTAGCACCATTAGCGAAGCGATGGAAGAACAAGCTTTAACAACCAAAGAAATTACGAATGCCAGCACAGAGGCATCAACAGGAACGATGGAAGCGAATGATAAAGTTGGTAAAGTAACAGAACGCGTCACCGATACATTGCATCAGGCTGAAGATATGTCGGATTCTGTAAAGAATGTAACCAATCTTATTGATGATTTGCATCATACTGTCCATACTTTTCTTGACGAGCTTAACAAGAATTAATACGATATTACCCAATATTCTTTATGATATTTTATGAAAACGCGGTGATATTTTATCGCGTTTTTTCATGAAGCACCTGATATCAGTTCTCAAAACTTGACCTCAATCATATTTATGATACAGTAAAATCATGAGTGAGAAATTAGTAATCAAGAATATTGGCAATATTCTTTCAGGAAAAATTGCCGAACCTATTTTAGATGGCGATTGTGTTGTTGCCCTAAATGGCAAAATAACGGCTATCGGTATGCAGAAGGATTTGGATATTGATAAGGCAGATGTTACGATTAATGCCAATCATGTCACCCTAACGCCCGGGCTGATTGATAGCCATGTCCATCCTGTGATTGGCGATTATACCCCACGCCAGCAACAAATTAACTGGATTGATTCCAGTCTAAATGGCGGGGTGACCACCATGATTTCCGCTGGTGAAGTGCATATGCCGGGGCGTCCGAAAGATATTGTTGGCTTGAAAGCGATGGCGATTGCATCGCAACGTTGGTATGAGAATTTTCGCCCCTCAGGTGTTAAAATGCTTGCCGGCGCGCCCGTGATTGAAGAAGGCATGGTGGAAGAAGATTTCAAAGAACTTGCCGATGCAGGCGTTAAGCTTTTGGGCGAAGTTGGACTAGGCTCGGTAAAAACAGGCGATACCGCACGCGAGATGGTGAAATGGGCGCGCAAATATGGCATTCAATCTACCATTCATACAGGTGGTCCTTCTATTCCGGGTTCAGGATTAATTGATAAAGATATTGTGTTAGAAGCAGATGCCGATATTATTGGGCATATCAATGGGGGGCATACAGCCTTACCTGACGACCAAATCACCTGCCTATGCGAAAGTTGCCAGCGTGGTATTGAGCTTGTCCATAATGGCAATGAACGTTCGGCATTGCTTGCCATGCGAATTGCTTTTGAGCTTAACCAACCCGAACGCGTTATTTTAGGCACGGATAGCCCGGCAGGTTCTGGTGTGCAACCTTTGGGTATTTTACGAATGATTGCCATGCTTTCCAGTCTTGGTAATATTCCTGCTGAAATTGCATTTTGCTTTGCAACGGGGAATACCGCCATCATGCGTGAATTAGATTCTGGTATTATTGAAGTTGGTAAATCTGCTGATTTTGCCTTAATGGATAGAGCGCAACATGCACCGGGTGAAACCATGCTTGGCAGTATTCGCTTGGGGAATTTGCCGGGTATCGGCATGATGATTATTGATGGTAAAATCTGCGCGCATAGAAGCCGAAACACGCCACCTGCCACGCGCTTGCCCGAGATTATGGCTTAAAATGGAATTGGAACTTTTATATGGCCATTGGATTATCTTTGGTATTGCCTTAATTTTGCTTGAAATATTTTTGGCAAGTTTTACGATTTTTTGGTTCGGATGTGGGGCAGTGATTGTTGGAATTTGCTATTTGCTTTTCCCCTCTATCCCTCTTTGGGGGCAAGTGTTTGTCTGGTCGGTAAGCTCGCTTTTATTGGCTGTTTTATGGTTTAAATATATCAAACCGCGTAGACAAAAAATAACATCTGATACGATGAAAGAAATACAAGGCGAGGTTGGTTTGGTTATTCGGGTAAATGATGAACATAACGGACGTTTGCGTTTCCCCGCACCCGTGATGGGAGATGATGAATGGGATTTCATTTGTGAAGAAACTATTAGTATCGGTGACAGAATTTGTGTTATAGGTACGGAGAAAAACAAATTAATGGTTAAGAAAACATAATAACATAATATCAGAAGGAGACCCCCAATGGATACTGTACTTATTCCTATCGCTATCTTTGTATTTATTTTAATTACGTTGCTCAAAGGCGTGCGTAGTGTTGAACAAGGCAAACGATTTTTAATAGAACGGCTTGGCAAATATCATCGAACCTTAGACCCGGGCATTAATTTTACAATTCCTTATGTGGATAGGGTTGCCTATAAAATAGTTACCAAAGATATTGTGCTAGATATTCCTTCGCAAAATGTGATTACGCGTGATAATGCCGTGATTGAAACCAATGCAGTGGCTTATATCAATATCAGCAATCCTGAAAAAGCTGTTTATGGTGTAGAAGATTACAGAAAAGCAATTCAAACTTTGGTGCAAACCTCGCTGCGTTCTATCGTTGGCGAGATGAAGCTTGATGAAGCACTTTCTTCGCGCGAAAAAATTAAGACTAAATTGAAAAATGATATTGCAGAGGATATTAGTGATTGGGGGATTACGCTTAAAACTGTTGAGATACAAGATATTAATCCATCCATGACCATGCAAGAAGCGATGGAAGAACAAGCGGCAGCTGAACGTGCAAGACGGGCAACTGTAACAAGGGCAGAGGGTGAAAAGGAATCACAAATTTTAGAAGCAGATGGTAGATTAGAAGCCTCGCGTCGCGATGCCGAAGCACAAGTGGTGCTTGCGGAAGCGTCTCAGGTGGCGATTAAGAAAATAACCTCCGCTATCAGCAATAATGAATTACCTGTGCTTTATATTTTAGGCGAAAAATATGTTTCTGCCATGCAGGAACTTTCAAAATCTAATAATAGCAAAACCATTATTTTGCCAGCTGATATTCCCAATGCGATTAAAAATCTGATGGGTAAATAGAAATGGGTAAATAGAAAAGTTTTACTTCAAGCCATCTTTGCCAATGGCATCTTTTGCTTCAAGCCCACCCACACGCGGTAAAGGTCTGCCTGAATCAGTAACGGCGATTGCCACCATAATTTCATTGGCGCGTGGCGCATCATTAAGCCGTACTTCCATACCATCGAAATGCGAACGCACATAAGCGGCATCTTTATGCCCCAACGGAATATCTAGCGGATGCCCCATAGCCCCCATTTTTTTGGAAGATGGTACTAAGGCTGCCCCTTTTTCAACTTCGGCACGCAATGGTTTGCCCAAACGCGGATGCAATATTGCGGCACCATGCTCTAACTCACCATTTTCACCAATTAAAGCGGCTTTGCCATAGCTTTCAGCATTTTGAGGTTTAATATCAAGGGCTTCAACACATTTTTTGCCTAATAAACCGCCCAATTCTTCACCAATTTCCATGAGTAATTCTAAATCTTCAACATATTTGCCCGCGAACGGGTTTTTAATCACCGCAACTGCTGCCGCACGCCTTGTTGGTGGTTGAATTTCTTTGCCAATTTCCTGATGGGTTTCTTCTAAAAAAACCGCAATTTTTCTAATTTCTGCTTTCATCGCAAGCCATCCTCTCCTTTTACATCTAAGGCATTTAAACCACCTGAACGGTTATGAATGCGCGCACCTGTCGTCATCACCAATGCCAATAATAATTCATCATCATGGGGCGCATCGTTAATGCCTATTTCCATCGCATCAAAATGCGAACGCACATAAGACGCATTGCTATGGGTAATCGGCACATCAAGCCTTGCCCCCATTGCCCCTACTTTTTTACTAGAAGGCACAATGGCTTGCGATGCATCAATTGTTTCGCGCATAGAATAACCGCCGGGTACATGCCATAAAGCCCCATGCTCTAATTCGCCTGCACCACCAACAATCGCACCTTTGCCATAGCCTTCAATGATTGAAGCATCGCCACCTAACCGCGCCACCATTTCACGAGAAATTTTTAATCCAAGTGGTTTTAAATCATCAGAAAAACCAACAATATCCTCGACATAACGCCCTGCAAACGGATTTTTAATCACACATAATCCAGCAATGCGCCGTAACGGCACCAAGGCAATAGCACCCCCCTCATGGAAAATTTCTTCAATGATAAAAACTGTTTTTCTAATAATAATCTTTGGCAATTTACTTTATTCCTCAATAATCATTATGGCGCATCATAGAGTGCATCTGTTGGCAAATCAAAATAATGCTGACCATGAACACCATGCCCAATAATTCTGATATGATTTTGCAAAACCAAAAAACCTGATTCAAGCAATTTTCTTTGATGCAATTCATTGCCTAACTCTACACCTTTTGCCAAAGCTAGTCCAATTTTTTTTGAAGAAATGGGTGCCACATGGGTTGTTACCAACCTATCCTGCAAATCACTATCAGGTGATAAATCACAGGCAGGCTTGCGGGTGATAGAAGTTTCGTTCGGCAAATCAATCGCATTGGCAATCATGGTTGCGGCGGCATCTGCCATCGCAGCATTTTTTGCCAAGATTGTCACACAATCGGCAATCCCTAATGAATGGCTTCGCCCATGCCACCCGCTTGTTGCAATTCCACCAATATTATCGGCTTGATTTAAGCGAATAGAACCATCAATTTTGCCTGTTCTTGGATTGGTGCAAATGGCGATTGTAAAATCAGCTTCTGATGAAAAAAGCCTGACAGCAATATCACCGCCATTATTGACGTAGGCAGAATCAAGCGAACACCCTACAGATAATTCCTGCAAAATATCATCAGCCACCGCACCAGCAACCGCTGCCATAGGGGTGATATAACCCAACGATGAATAAGGCTTACAAGCATCAATCATTGCCTGTGCAATTTTACCTTCAGCTTTATGTGTAGAATCATTATGGATAGGGTTTCGCAATAAAGGCAGTTCTGCCACTAAATTATCTAACACATTCGTAAAAGCATCAAGGGCTTGCTGATAGGCACGATTTATCTGGGTTTCATCACCCTTTGCCTTAATGATTAAATCAATCGGACCATGTTGTAAATGCAATCGATTGTCTGAAAGCATCGCAGAGAATATTTGGCTTTTCACTATTTCTTTACAGACCAAGACAAATTATCCCAAGGCAATTTAACGTTGGGCGTTTCAATCCTTTGCCCTTTCAATAGATGGTCATTTTGCCTGCCTGCTATATTATTCTTGGCATCATGAAGGGCATTGGCAAGCGGCACAACATAATCCATATGCCCCCCCAAAGTCTGATAATCAGCACGGCGCATTGTAAATTCGATAGGGGCAACCAAAGCTGGCGTTGGCACATAACCGAAAGAATTATCTGGCATCATCGCCACATCTACCATAATTGTAATTCCCCCACCGGGCCAAACATAGGCAGGCACACCCGCACAGGTAACATGGCTAAGATGCGCTTTAACCGAACGCGTTAATTCCACTGGATTTTCAGTAGCCCCTGCCCGTAATGAACCACCGGCACCCCCAACAAATAAGACCGAACATAATGCCGGCTCACAATTTTCAGCAATCCGTTCTACTGATGGCATTAATCTTTCTGGTATTTCTTTTTGAATGGGTTGCAAATTTTCATCTAATTCATAATAAGCAAAATTTTCGCCTGTGGTTGAAACCATGAATAATGATTGCCCTTTGCGTGCAATATTTGCCTTAAAATCATTTAAGATTGTCAAAGGGTCGGTTAAATCAGTGCCACCCCAGCCTGTGCCGGGCTCTGCCACCTTAAAATAACGCCCCGGCGTAGAACGGCGACCTTTAATATTGATACCGCTTGCTTGCCAACCCAGTACCTTACCCGCCTGATGTTCTGAAACCACGCCGGTAATATGGTCATCAACAACAACAACCTCATCAACCAAGCCTTGCCATTGCGAGGCAAACATGCCCACAGTTGCCGAGCCACAGCCAACACGCATACGCTCTTCTTTTGTGCCATTAATAATCGGGGCTTTGCCTGCTTGCACGATAATCGTTGCGCCATCATCAATGGTGAGCGTGACTTCTTGCTTGTTGCAAAGTGCCAGTAAGGTTGCACAGGTGATACGCCCCTCTTTTTTACTGCCACCTGTTAGGTGATGGACACCGCCTAATGCCAACATTTGCGAGCCATATTCCCCCGTTGTCACATGCCCAATCACTTCGCCATCAGCGCGCACATAAGAAGTTTCTAAGCCTAAATGCCTATCGGTATCTATTTTAATTTTCACCCCGCAATAGCTAAAAATCCCCTCTGTAACCACCGTTATCATATCTGCCCCTTCAACCTCGCTTTGCACAATGAAGGGGGCGGGTTTATAATCGGGATAGGTTGTGCCTGCGCCTATTGCGGTAATAAAATTATCTTTTTCATGAAGTAACGATTGGTCCCATTCATCATTATCTTGCTTCATAAAACCAACAATACCGCCCCCTGCGTCGATACGATGTGATAAAATAACCAAGGGATCTAACCGCACAAGATTGCCATTTTCATTGGCATAACGATCGCACGCGCCTGATTTTCCATCGGCGATATAACACATGACTGGGCAGGCATCGCAACGAATTTTTTCTTCTTGTGCTTGGGTCATTTCTCACTCACATTTTTTTGATGAATTGCTGTATAAATTTTATCTGGCGTTGCTGGTAAATCACGGATTGCAATATTAACAGCATCACGAATGCCATTCAAAATAGCTGGTGCGGTAGGAATGAGTACATGCTCGCCTAAACCTTTTGCGCCATAAGGACCGTTTTCATCAGCCACTTCAATAATAATATTTTTAAATTCTGGAATATCGCCAATGGTGGGAATAAGATAATCATGTAAATTTTCTGTGCGCCCGGGAATAAAATGTTCCATTAATGCCAAGCCAATCCCTTGCGTGGAACCACCCTCAATTTGCCCTTCAATAAGAAGCGGATTAATGGCACGCCCAACATCATGGGCTGCGGTAATTTTATCAAGAATGATTGTGCCTAAATTTGTATCCACACTCAATTCAACAATTTGCGCGCCATAACCATAAATCGCATAGGGTGACCCTTGCCCATTCTCATCTAAAGCTTTGGTAGGAGGGTCGTAAGTTTCTTTACCACTAAAGATATAGCCATTCTCATCAATTGGTAAATTTTCAAGCGTTATCTCATATGAATTTGCCTCATCATGGAGGATAATTTTACCATCACCGAATTTTATAATAGCGTTGTTAGAAATATTACCATGTTGCAAAATTTTTCTACGCAAGGCTTCACCCGATAATTTTGCGGCATTGCCTGAAACAAAGGTTTGCCGTGATGCCGATGTTTTGCCAGCATCGGGCGTTATATCCGTATCGCCATAAATCATCTTAAAATCTGTTGCCAGCACCCCTAACGCATCGGCGGCAATTTGTGTGATGACTGTATTCGCACCTTGCCCAATATCCATCGCGCCTTGATGTAAAATCACTTGCCCCTCACGGGTAACGCCGATTAAAATTGTTGAAGGGTTAGGCAAAGATGTATTGCCACAGCCATACCAACAACTGCCAATGCCAACGCCTTTTCGGTGATGAGTTTCAGCGCGCTCATTAAATGTTTTCGCCCGTTTTAAGGCCAGCTGATAGGGCTCTTTTAAGGCTTGCAAACATTCTTTAATACCAACGCCCTTTGGAAAAATCTGCCCCGTGACTGTAGGGATACCATTATCAAGTGCATTGATAAGGCGAAATTCCAAACGGTCAATCCCTGCCATATCGGCTAATTCATCAAAGCTACAATCTTGTGCGATTGCCGCTTGAGGCACGCCAAATCCACGAAATGCCCCCGATGGTACGGTATGGGTATGTACAGCGAAAGTTTCGCATCGATAATTGGGAATAAAATACGGACCTGACGCATGGACTGGCACGCGATTGGCAACGGTAGGACCCCAACTTGCATAGGCTCCTGTGTTAAAAATGCCGTGAAAATCCATCGCGATAATTTTACCATCAGCCTTGCAAGCAATTTCTATATCAATCGCAGAAGGATGCCTTTTGGTAGTGGATTGCATGGATTCACGCCTTGTGTAAATAATGGCGGTAGGTTTGTTAAGAAACCATGAGGCAATGGCAATATAAGGTTGCAAAGAAATATCCAGCTTAGAACCAAACCCGCCACCACAGCCAGTTGGCACAACCCTAACATTGCTAATATTCAGTGCCATAATTTTGGCAAGGTCATCTCTATCCATTTGTGCCGCTTGCGTGCAGGCATAAATTTCAATCCTATCACCCACGCGTTGCGCCCAGCCCGCTTCGGGTTCAATATAAGCATGTTCAATAAAAGGAGTGGTATAAGAATTTTTTACCCGATATTGCCCATCAGCCATTGCACTCACATCGCCACGTGCGACATAACCTTTGATGAGAATATTATTCTCACGGTGCTGATGCAGTTGCACCGCACCTGCTTGCATGGCTTGTTCGGGTTCTAATAAGGGTGGTTTTTCTTGCCACATAATAGGAAAATCATCAGGCTCAAATGCTTTTATTTTATCGGCATCACCCACAATCATTGCCACTGCTTCGCCTTTGAAACGTGTGGTTTTTTCGGCAAAAACGCATTGGTCGGCATGAGGCGGTATCACTCCAAATTGATTGATACCCATAATATGACTTGCATCAAAAACCCCATGAATGAAAGAATTTTCTTGGCAGAATTTTTCAATATCGCCAAAAGTGAAATCAGCATGATGATAGGGGCTACGAATAATTTTCACCAATAAAGCATCTGCGGGTATGGCATCCGCACCATAATCTAAATTGCCCGTTACTTTTTCTTTGCCATCTAAATGGGCAATTGGACTGCCAACAGATTTTGTAACATCGGGTTGCTCTCTGACCTTATCAAAATTATGGCTTGCAAGCACGGCATCAATAATTTTAGCATAGCCCGTGCAACGGCATAAAACCCCCCCTAACGCATCTTCAATCTCTGTGCGGTTGGGTTGCGGATTATGATTCAACAATGCTTGCGCTGCCATTAACATGCCGGGCGTGCAAATGCCACATTGCGACGCGCCATAATATAGAAAACTTTGCTGTAAGGGCGATAATGCATCATCTGAGGCAAGTCCTTCTATTGTTTGCACCGCGCAATCTTCAATTTGTGCAATGGCAGTTAAACAAGCGCATGCAACTTTGCCATCAATTAGTACGCTACAGGCACCACAATCGCCAGCATCACAACCGATTTTTGTACCGCGCAATCCAAGCTTGCCACGCAAAATATCGGAAAGTCTTTCATACCCTATGGCATCAAGGCTGATTGGTTTTTCATTGAGTTGGAAATTGATTTTCATATTCTACTCTTGCATAGTCACGCAATTTATTAATGTTTTTTGGACAATCTGTTTGACAATTTTACGACGATATGTTGCTGTTGCGCGGACATCATCAATGGGGGTGAGATGCTGAAAATGCTTATCTTCAACAGTTTCATGCAGATGATTATCAAATTTTTTGCCACGCAATGCTTCTTCTAGCAAAGGGATTCTTTGTGCCACTGTGCTACATGCCCCCACTGCAATGGACGCATTTTCGATCGTCTTATCATTGATGATAAGATGCACTGCACTCATGGCAATAGAAATTACCAAATATTTGCGCGCGCCTAATTTATAGAATTGGCTGATGCCTTGTTTTGGTTCATTGGGCGTCATTTTTTTTGGAATTAAAATCGCACTGACCATCTCATTTTTTTCAAGAGCCACTGCACGGTAACCAACCATAAAATCAGCCAGTTTCATGTGACGAATATGATGCAATGAGGCAATCTCAATTTCAGCATCAAGCGCTAATAATGCCGGAATACCATCACCTGCTGGCGATGCTGTGCATAAATTACCTGTCATTGTGGCACGGTTTTGAATTTGAATCGAACCCACCTCGCGCGCCACTTGTTTTAGGCTATGAAAAGCAGGGGGTAAATTTGTTGCTTGATGAATATCAGCCCAGCTGGTGAGGGCATGAAACCGCCAATAATCGTCTGTTTCTTGAATGCACTTTAGGTCGGCAATGGCGGTAATATCTAAAATATTGCCTTGAATTGCCTTATCATTCAGCGCAGGATAAAAATCTGTGCCACCTGCCAAGATAGACCAATCACCATCATTCAGTAAGGTTAAGGCTTGTTTTCTATCTACTGCCCTTACAAACATTGATTTTATTTCACCGCCTATGCCTTTAAGTTGGAATCACACACCAATATATTTTTTAAGTAAATTTGATTGTGGTGATAATTTTTTTACATCTACCATTTCACGGCTATAGCCATTTTCAACAAAGGCAACTTTATCTGCCAATGCCAACACGCAATCAAGTTTTTGTTCTACCAATAAAACTGCCACACCTGATTTTTTAAGTAATAACACCACATCGCCAATCAACTCAACCATAGAAGGTTGCAACCCTTCGGTAGGTTCATCAAGCAATAATAATTGTGGTTCTATTGCCAATGCCCGTGCCATTGCAAGCATTTGCTGTTCGCCACCTGATAATGTGCCGGCGCGTTGTTTTAAGCGTTCGCGCAATTTTGGAAATAGATTGAGCAGTTTTTCTAAAATATCTGCGCCAGAATTCATAACACCCAAGCCGATCTGGATATTTTCTAGCACCGTCATTTCTGAAAATAACCGTCTGCCTTGTGGCACATAGCCAATTTTTTGTTTCGGAATATCATGGGGGGCAAGATTGTTCAGTTGCACATTATCAAATTTTACAGCACCAGATATGATTGGCACAAGCCCCATAATGGCTTTTAAGCAAGTGGTTTTGCCAGCGCCATTGCGTCCCATCATGCAGGTAACTTCGCCTGATTTTGCTTGCAGAGAAAAATCATGCAACACAGAAATCTCGCCATAAAAACAATTGATATTTTTAATTTCTAACATTATTTTTTAACAGCTTTCACAGTTCTGCCCAAATAAACATTTTGGACATCTTGATTTTTGCTAATTTCTTTTGGCGTGCCTTGCGCAAGAATTTCACCAAAATTTAACACAGTCATGCGTTCTGCTAAATCCATGACCACATTCATATTATGCTCAATCAGCATGATCGTGGTTTGTTTGCTAATTTTTTTAATAAAACTCTTAAAATGAGCAATCTCACTTTCCGAAAGCCCTTGTGTTGGTTCATCTAAAATCAGTAATTTCGGTTCAAGCGCAATCCCCATAGCAATTTCTAAAATACGTTGATGCCCATAGCTTAACGTGCCAGCAATTTTATCAGCATGTTCGGCAAGCCCCACCTGATTTAACACTGCCATTGTACGATGATGCAATTCAGAAATATCAACCTTATCCATTTGCAAGCGTTTTTGCATGGGCAAAGCAACATTATCATATAAGGAAAATTTCTTAAAAATAGCTGTGATTTGAAATGTATAAACAATGCCAGCTTCAACGCGCCGATAAGGGGGCATATTGCCAATATTCTTGCCATCAAATTGAATCTCGCCTTTGCTAGGCAATAAGCGTCCGCATAATAAACTGACAAAAGTTGTTTTGCCCGCACCGTTTGAGCCAATTAAACCGTGCAATTCACCTTTTTTCAGAGTGAAACTAACATTATCAACCGCACGCAAACCGCCAAAATGACGACTTAGATTTGTGGTTGAGAGCAGAATCTCATCACGAGATGCAACTTTTTTCGCAACAGCTTTTGATGGAGCTTTTGATGGAGCTTTTGATGCTTTTTTCTGTGATTTTGTCGATACTTTTTTTACGGTAGCCATCGATAATATCTTTCACGCAATGTGCCCAAAATACCATCGGGGGCGCGCATCACTAAAATCAATAATGCCAAACCAACCAATAATAAATAAGCCGTAAAGAACGAGCTGGTAATATCAATCAGATAAAACATGAAAATAACGCCCAATAAAGGCCCTAGCAATGTGCCTGTGCCACCCAATAACACCCAAAGCAACGGCAGAATAGAATATTGAATCGAGACAAAACTTGCCCCAACATAGCCAAATAACAAGCCATAAACCGCGCCTGCTGTGCCTGCCATCGTGCCAGAAATACATAAGGCAATCAATTTATAATAAAATGGGTTATAGCCAAGCATCCTTGCCCTATCTTCATTTTCGCGCATGGCAGAGAATACCCGCCCCAAAGGTGAGCGTATCACCGCGTAGCTTGCGAATAAAATGATGGCAAACATGGCAAGAGCCACAAAATACAACACATGTTCATTCGATAAATCTAACCCTAAAACCATTCTTTGCGCTTTTGTGAGTACGAATCCTTCATCGCCGCGGGTATAGCGTCCATAATATAAAGTTGCCAAATAGCCGATTTGAGAAAACATCAGCGTTACAATCATGAAGGATACCCCTGTGGTGCGTAATGCCAACAGCCCCACAATTAAGCTTACCAATAAGGCAATCACAATGCCTAATATCAATGCCAATAAAGACGGCACGGCAAATAATGTTATCAGCAAACCCATGCCATACATGCCCGCGCCAAAAAATAAAGCATGCCCTAAGCTCAACATGCCCGTGTAACCAAAGGCAATATTATAGCCCATTGCAAAACAGGCAAGCACCATAATGCGCGCAAAACTAGCATGGTGGTAAGGCGATAAGGTGAATTGTAAAATAAATAATAGAATAACAACGGCAATATGTACCCATAATGCCTTGCTGATAGGTAGTTTCGTCAAGCCCAATAAGGTCGCAATTTTCATAAGAGATTGCGTTATCATTGCCAAATATTTAATTACCAAAGGTTTAATTGCCAAATATTTAATTACCAAATATTTAATTATCAGGGATTTGCATATAGTTTTTTGCAAATTTTCAGGCAGAAGAGCGCAAATTTTTTGTATGAGAATATTAGCCATGCGCTTCCTTATGACCAAGCAATCCATAAGGACGATAAATAAGCACCATTGCCACAAAGAAGGTTGCAATCATTTTTGCCAAAGTGGGGGAAAAATAAAGTGAGATAATGCCATCGCTTAAACCAATTAATAAAGCGGCAAGCAATGTGCCACGTAAGCTACCCAACCCGCCAATAATCACAACAATGAAGGAAAGTAACAAGGGGTTTTCACCCATCAAATAATGTGCCTGTTGCGTTGGCACAATCAAAACGGCACCAAAAGCTGCCAGCATCGCACCAAAAGCCAAGACACCCATATAAACCTTATCTACCGGAATTGCAAAAGCCTGCGCGATTTCCTTATCATGCTGTGTCGCGCGCATCCAAAGCCCGGCACGGGTTTTACTCATAATCAACCAGACGATGAGTAAAAGAAAAATCGCGGCTGGAATAATCATTAATTTATAGCCAGAATAACCAAAGCCCGGCATCTCAATGCTAAAATCAAAAGGGGCAACAACCGGACGCGCTGATGCACCATAAAGTGATAATGTGCTTTGCTGAATAATATAAAGCAACCCAATGGTTGCGACAATCGTAGTTTCAGGGACATAATTTAATTTGGAAAGCACAAACCTATCCGCAATAATGGCAATGCCACCAACAATTAAAGGGCTAACAATCAACGCAATGGTAAATTCAAGCCATGGCGAGAAGCCTAGCAAATCGGTGATAAACCACGCAAAGACTGCCCCTAACATAAAAAATTCTCCGTGCGCGACATTCACAACGCGCATCACACCAAAAACAAGAGACAGACCAACGGCAGTGAGTGCTAACACTGCCGCCATTACCGCACCCTCTAGCACTGCTAGAAAGAATATAGAATCAAAAAAAAGCATTATATCTTTCCATAGCAAGTGTGCTTATTATAAAATGATATAATCAAGTTAACATTCCTCGGCATTGTCTGTCTATTGTCTCAAGCTATTTCTTAAAAGGACATTTGTGTGTAATCCACCTCATCCGGATAATAGCTCTCTTCAATTTTGGTTGTGTGAGCCAGCTTCAACTTGCCTTTTTTCACTTGCGAAATATATTGCTTGCCAAACACTTGGTGCGTTTTACCATTAAAGATTTTTGCACCTTGTGGATTTTCAAGCGAGTAAGGAATATCCTTCACCGCTTCCATAGCTTCAATTAATTTCTTGCGATCCGCAATTGTTTTATAGCCAGAAGTTTCCATCGTTTTCTTCAAGAAAAACAATGTTTCCCAGACACTAAACATATGTGCATAAGTGGCAACTTGTTTGCTATCATTCACAGAAGCACCGTTATTATCAACCCCAACAGCTTCACGATATGCTTTTTCAAACTTACCAATTTTACGGCTATAATAACGTGGATGCCCTTCCCAGAAATAACTGCCTTCTAAGAATTCAAGACCCGGACTTGCAATATCGACAGCTTCAAGACTATCAATAAATCCAAAAATTTCTGGACGCGAACGTTTGCCATAAAACTGCCCTAATTCCTTCACGAAAGTGAGAACGGATGGCCCTACAAGCACATGATAAATCACGTCCGTATTTTTAGGAATTTTAGGGAAATATTTTGTGAATGAACTTTCAGGTGGTGGAATAGGAATGGCTTTAATCACTTCGCCACCATTGCGTTTGATTGCTTCTGAGAAATAATCGCGATGGTCATGCCCGAATGCAAAATCAGCATAAAGCATGGTTACTTTTTTGCCTAATGTTTTTGCAACCCATGGCGCCATTGTTTCTACTTGGCTTTTCACATCCGTGATGCCCGGCTGTAATGTGTAGCGGTTTAATTTACCTGATGCCACATGATGCCCTTCGGAACACACAAGATAAGGAATTTTCAAATCCCCTGCCCTTGGTGCAGACCCATAAACAACATGGCTAAATAAGGTACCCATTGCCACATCGCAATTTAGCTTATTGGCAAATTTTTCTACAACTTCCGCGCCACGTTTCGGGTCGGTACCATCATCTTCCGTCACAAGCTCAACAGGGCGTCCGTTAATACCACCACCATCGTTAATCATTTTTGCAGCAGCTTTGGCAGTGCGGTCATACCATACACCGTAAGCAGCACCAATGCCAGTGCGGTGCACTTGAAAACCAATGCGAATTGGCTCACCTGCCGCATGCGAATAGCCGATATAAGGCAATGGCGCAGTCGCAAGAACGGCACCAGTTGCTGCCATGCCTTGCAATATTTTACGACGTGTTGTCTTAAGTTTTTCTGTCATTCTATTTCTCCTACAATAACACCTATCATTATTATCCATGCTCAAAATCATGATAACATCTCAGCAAAACCGATAAAAGTTATCATAAGGATAGCAGTTAAAAATAACTGAATTATCTATATTTTGTCAAATTTAAATATGAATTAAATCATTTTCAAGGTTATTTTTAACAATTAGAAAATTGACAACCTCTTGTGAATTTACTAATGTTACGGATATATTTGGGTTTAAATTTCTAAAGGAAACATTGATGATGGTTGAGAATAATTGGCAAGACCCTTTTGAACTAGATGCACTTTTGAGCAGTGAAGAGCGGAGCATTCGCGATAGCACACAGCATTTTGCACGCGATGTTTTGATGAAACGAGTGATTGACGATTATCGCAATGAAGATTTTGACCCCAAGCTAATGTTACAAATGGGTGAATTGGGGCTTTTAGGGGCAACTTTGCCTGAAGAATATGGTGGCGCAGGGGTTAGTCATGTTGCCTATGGGTTGATGGCGCGCGAAATAGAACGAATTGATTCCGGTTATCGTTCGGCAATGTCGGTGCAATCATCATTGGTGATGCACCCTATTTTTACCTTTGGCACTGAAGCACAAAAACAACAATATTTACCTAAATTAGCCAGTGGCGAGCTGATTGGCTGTTTTGGATTAACCGAGCCTGACCATGGCTCTGACCCGGGTTCTATGATAACGCGTGCCGAAAAAACAGATAAGGGCTATCATTTATATGGTGCAAAAAACTGGATTACCAACGCGCCCCTTGCAGATGTTGCGATTATCTGGGCAAAATTAGATGGCGTTATTCGTGGCTTTATTCTTGACCGTTCTATCGCCGGCGATGCCATGCATACCCCAAAAATCACAGGCAAGCTTTCGTTGCGTGCCTCTGTTACTGGGTCTATTATGCTAGACAAAGCATTCGTGCCAGAAGAGAATCTATTCCCCGAAGTTAAAGGCCTAAAAGGACCCTTTTCATGTTTGAATAAAGCGCGTTTCGGCATTGCTTGGGGTGCTCTTGGGGCTGCAGAATTTTGTTGGCATGCGGCGCGCGATTACACGATGGAGCGCAAACAATTCGGACGTCCGTTAGCGGCTAATCAGCTTATTCAGTTAAAGCTTGCGGATATGCAAACTGAAATTTCGCTTGGATTACTGGCTTGTTTAAGGGTGGGGCAACAGCTTGATGCGGGCATGTGTCCGCCTGAAAATATTTCTCTTATCAAACGCAATTCTTGTGGCAAGGCGTTAAATATTGCACGGACTGCGCGCGATATGCATGGTGGCAATGGCATCAGTGATGAATATCATGTGATGCGCCATATGCTTAACTTAGAAACCGTCAACACATATGAAGGCACGCATGATATTCACGCGCTTATTTTAGGGACGCGCGCAAACAGGGCTTCAAGCATTTACCGGCGCATCATAATAACGATGGATAGATGCACCCTTTATAAGAAAAGAGTTTCAAATGTTTGATAAAAATTTCAATCCCAAAAAATTTAAACATTGGCAAATCACCCAAGATGATGCTGATATTATTTGGCTTTATTTCAACCTTGCTGATAAAAGTGTGAATGTGATTACCCATGATGCTATGGAAGAATTTGCCGAGATTATTCAAATATGCGAAGATAATATTGCCACCATTAAAGGAGTCGCCTTGCTTTCTGGCAAAGAAACAGGCTTTGCCTATGGTGCTGATATTCCCGCATTTGAAAAATTCACAACTCCCGCAGAAACCTACAAACATTTAGAATTCGTGCAAGATAATTTTGCCCGTATCGCAGCACTTTCTTGCCCGACTGCGGTTGGAATTGATGGCTTTGCGCTAGGGGGTGGGTTAGAGCTTGCTCTGCCTTTTGATTATATTATCGCCAGTAATCACGAGAAAACGCAACTGGCATTTCCTGAAGTGAAATTGGGGTTAATGCCCGGTTACGGAGGCACAGGGCGAAGCCTTGCCCGTATTGGTATTTTTCATATGATGCGTATGGTGCTAACGGGGCGTATGGTTGGGGTGGAAGAAGCCTTAGAAATAGGATTGATTAACCAAATTGTGGCAGATAAAACCAAACTGAAAGATGCGCTTGCACAGGCTATTCACAATGGCAAACATATCAATCCCATTGCCGAAAATGGTGATATTCCTGCTGCCATAGAAGATGCGCGGATTGTTATCCAAGCTAAATATCATGAGCAACAACATCCTGCCCCCTTCAAGATTTTAGAGCATCTTGAAAAACACGCGCCTAACATGCAAGCTTTAATCACAAGCGAGCTTGAGGTATTTTCTGAATTATTAATGGGTACGATTTCAAAAAATCTACGCCGTGTTTATGATTTAACCAATAGGGTGAAAAAACAGGGCAAAGCCGATGCGAATATTCGTAAGCTTCATGTGATTGGTGCTGGCACGATGGGTGGCGATATTGCGGCGGTTGCTGCTATGGCAGGGTTCGAGGTGAGTTTGCAAGATTTAAGCGAAGATGCCATTAATAATGCGCTTATGCGGGCAGAAAAATTATTCACTCGCAAATTAAAAACAGCCGATAAAATCACGGAAGCAAAACAGCGTTTAGTGGCGGATGCAACAGGTTTGAATGTCAAAAATGCGGATATGGTGATTGAGGCAGTGGCTGAATCGCTTGCCGTTAAACAAAAGGTATTGGGTGAGATTGCCAAAAAAGTCCGCTCTGATACAATTTTAGCCAGTAACACATCGGCAATTCCTTTAGAAAAAATTGCTCAAATTTTGCCCGCGCCTGAACAATTGATAGGCATTCATTTTTTCAACCCTGTGCCTGTTTTGCCGTTGGTTGAGATTGTCAAGGCGAAGCAATCCAGCGATATATTTATCAAGCGTGCTTTAGGGTTTGTAGGAAGTTTGAAAAAAATGCCGATATTATGTCAATCTGCGCCGGGATTTTTAGTCAATCGCGCGTTATTTCCTTATATTTTTGCCAGTATCGATTTATTTTTAAGTGGCGAGAATAGCGATAAGATTGACCAAGCCTTGCTCAATTTTGGCTTGCCGATGGGGGCGATTGAACTTGCAGACCAAATTGGCTTGGATATTTGTTTAGATATTGGGCAATCATTGGGGATTCCTGAACAGGTGAAAAATAATTTGCAAGAAAAAATTACCAGAGGCGATTTAGGGCGTAAAACGGGTGCGGGATTTTATCAATGGCAAGATAATAAAGCGATGCGCGCGCGCGGCACATATGATGATGCCCAAATGCAATCAATCAGTCAGCAATTGCTCGCCCCTCTTGTTGCAGAATGCGAAAGAGCAGTGCTTGAAAAAGTGGTAGAAAATGCTGATATGGCAGATGCGGCAATGATTTTCGGCATTGGTTTTCCTGATTATACAGGGGGTCCGTTAAATTGGGAAAAATGTAAATTGGCACAAAATAATAGCTGATGCTAAATCTGTGATTATGCACCGGTGCGTGTAGATAACAACCATAACCCAAAAATTGTATAAAGCACCATCAATAAGCTCATCGGCAAATGGGCAAATTTGTTCCTTATCTTATTCTCAGGATTACTGATGCCGATGGTTGAACATAAATACGTTAAAATAATCGCAACCATATGCCCAATCACAATAAGAGCTGATTGAAAATTCCAGATTGTTAACTGCCCTGAATGAGTCGTCATGAAAGATGTGGTCACAAAATACGGCGGCAGATTAAAAATATTCCAGCCCAATCCGAATGGGTCGCTTAATGCCTGAATGGCATATTGCCCATTGATGAGTAAGGCTGTGTAATAATGTGCGATATGGTAAGCCGCAGAAATGGGTAAGAATGTTGCAACAATCCGCCCTATTTCATACCAAAAATTATTTTGCTTAAAGGAAAACGAAAAATCAAAAGCAAAGGATTTGCGCCATGCAATCGCACAGCTAAGCGCAATCATGCTTAAAATTAAGAGTGCCATCAACAGCCACATGCCAAGCAATCCAATGCTATTAACGCCCATAACGCTTGAACGCCCTTGAAAATCAAGCGGATTAACACCAATTAGTTGTAACCAGAAAAAACTATCGGAAAAGCCATCAAAACTAACCGATGCCAAGACTAATATTAAAAATGCCACCGCGCTTTTTGATAATAATTCCATTGTGACGATACAATGACCGGGCAAGCTAAGCATTAATTTATTGTTGTCATCAGTCAACCATAAGGGTGCGACTTTGCCAAGAAAATGAAAGAACACCGTTAAAAATTCGCCTTGTTTTAGCCATGCTTCGCCTTGATAGGCGGCGATTGTAAAAATAATCAGCCAGTAAATTATAACAGATTGCGCCAGAATATACGGGTCGTTGGGTGCTAGTGAAATAATTTCCAACCATGCAAACCCAGCCAAACCGATGATGGCAGGCACATAGCCAAGCTTGTTGATAAAAATATATAAGGGGCTTGTTTCGTTACAATTCTTGCTACCAGAGCATTTACTATCAGTGCGTTTCAAAAAATAGCACGCTATAAATCGAACAGTTATCACAGGCGCGTGCCATGGGTTTAGATAATTCCAAATATTACCAAAAACAACTGTCGCTAGCGTAACGCCTACCCATAATATTGTCCAAATTGTGAGTACCAAGATATTTTCTAGCGGGTCACGATTGCCAAAAAAGCCAGCAAATAAAAGCAAAATCAAGATAAGAAAACTGCATGATGAGGTAATATAGCGGACAGAAAAATAAGAAGATTGTGGGAATATTAAAATTATTCTTGGCGTTGGTAAATTGATTCTCTTCACATATAGCAAAAGCACGAAAGTTAGAAAAACAATCATACCACCTGTGGCGTAATAATAATTTAAGGGCAAATTTACCACAAAAACGCGCTCTGCCGCATGGGCAAAAGCGGTTGATATGGTTCCAAAAAGAATGAAATTAAGAGATAAAATCCGTAAGATGAAAACAAATATATTGAAAGATGACATATTAAGATAGGGTGTTTCTATAAATCAGTGGAACGAATTTGTGTCACCCCTTTTTGCGCCATATCGGCAAGCGACGCATCAAGCGAGCCATCAAAATCAATCCCCCGACACGCATCTGTAATCACAATCGTTTCAATGCCTCGGTTCACGGCATCCATAGCAGAATAATAAACGCAAAAATCAGTGGCAAGCCCTACCAGATAAAGCTTTTTGATATTGCATTCCTGTAAATAACCCGCAAGCCCTGTTGGCGTTTTTTTATCATTTTCTTGAAAAGCCGAATAGCTATCAATCGCTTTATTATAGCCTTTGCGAATAATCATATCGGCTTTATCAATGTTTAAGTCCGCATGAAATTCAGCACCTTTACTGCCTTGAATACAATGGTCAGGCCATAAAACTTGCGGTCCATAAGGCATATCCACCATTTCCATAGGCTGTTTACCCGCATGGCTAGATGCGAAAGAAGAATGCCCTGCCGGGTGCCAATCTTGTGCTAGAATATTGGCATCAAATTTTGCCATTAACTGATTCACCAAAGGCACAATTGCATCACCATCAGGCACGGCTAAATTGCCTCCGGGGCAAAAATCATTTTGCACATCAATTACTAATAAAGCTTCCGTCGCGCTCATTTTATTCTCCTTCATGCTAGATTATTTTATCTGATAATGGCATAATTTTATTAAAAATGCATTATTTTTTTGACTCTGAAATGTTATAAATCATCATGGCTGATAAAATAGATAATTCTCAAAAATATTCTCATGTCGCAGGAATTTTGCTTGCTGCTGGTAATTCTACCCGTATGGGCAAGCAGAATAAATTGCTGTGTGATTATCAGGGCAAGAAACTGATTCACCATGCATGCGAGGCTTTACAAGAAAGTCAGCTCGCTTTTAAGAGTATCGTGTTAGGCTATCAATCGCAGATAATACAGGCAGAAATAACGAAAATTGATAAGCAAATGAACCTAATTTTTGCGCCTGATTGGCAGCAAGGCATGGGGCATAGTTTGAAAGCGGCTTTGCAAATGATGCCTGCCAATATTGAAGGGGCGTTGATTATGCTAAGCGATATGCCTTTGATTACCCCCCAAGATATTAATAAGCTTGCAACGCATTTTCAACCTGATTATTTTACAGTACCGCGTTATCAAGGTAAAATTGGCAATCCGATAATTATTCCAAAAAAGTTTTTTTCAGCATTGACAAATATTCAACAAAAAACTTTTCATGACCAAGGCGCACGCAATCTTATTGCCAAACATGCGGATTCTGTTATTTATGTAGAATTTGCCAATAATAGAATTTTGAAAGATATCGATGATGCGGACATGCTTAAAAATTTCTAAGGACACATTTTAAGGGCGTAACTGTACAATTTGCGCCACTATGGAAATGGCAATATCATGGGCGTTTCTGCCACTTAAAAACAATCCTGCAGGGGCATGGATTTTATCGATAGATTGTGCTGAAATGCCTTTTTTGCCAAGCATAATACATCTATTATGGTGCGTTATCTTGCTACCCATCGCACCTATATAAAACGCATCTGTTGCTAATAATATCGGCAATAAGCGCATCTCCCATTCATGGTCGTGAAAAAGAACAGCAATCGCGGTATGCGCATCTATCAATCCATTGGCAACATCATCAGCGAATATATCTTCCGATAACAAATGATGATTCGTGATAACCCCCTTATTCTTGGCATTCTCGGTTATCATTTTATGGGTGGCATCATCAGGACTATAAAACACAATATCAAATTCACTTAAAATGGCGATTTTGGCAAGTTTTATCGCAACCGGTCCGCTGCCAATAATCACAAGGCGCAAAGGCGGAGGATACGCCACATAACATAAATTTTCATCTTGAGCTGATGGTAAAAATTCACAATATTGTCCGGAAGTTTTTTGTTGATAATCAATGCAAAGATAAGTGATTTTTCGTTGCTGATATTTTTGATGAATATTTTCCAAAGCCGATAATGATATTTGCGTATCAAAATATAAATCAATGGCACTGCCACAGGGTAAATGAATATCCATATAATCCGAGCCTGCACCATAGCGCACAAGGCGATTTTCATCTGCTTGAATTGCAGAAATAGCTTCAGCAATCACGGCTTGTTCTACGCATCCACCCGATAAATAACCCATCGCATCACCGGTTTGTGTCACAACCATTTGCGAGCCAATCATGCGCGGGGCAGAACCTTCAATCCCAATCAATGTTATCAGCGCAATTTTGTTATTTTGCTGTTTTTGTTGATAGGCAAAATCAATCACATAATCGTGAAAATTATTTTGCATCTTGCTTTTCATAAAATGATTATATCGCTTTGATGCTTATAAAGTAAGAAAATATTTTTATAAAATGTTCCTTGATTTTAATGAAGCAATAGCCGTTCGGCAATAATCAACCACATGCTTATCGTTAGTGGTGCCAATAAGGTTGTTACCAAAAAAACCGATGAGCCGAATTCACCCTGTTCTGCCAATTCGCATAAATTTGCATAAATGGCAAAAACTGAAACAGAGGCATAGCAAATAGCTGCCAATAACAATTCTCCCGATACGCCAAACAACATCAGCGTTATTAACACAAGAAACGGGTGTAAGATTAATTTGCCAAAAACAACTAAGGCAATTGCCTTCTTATTGCCACGTAATGTTGCGCGCGCAAACATACCACCTATCAAAACAAGCACAATACCGGCACTTACATTACGCATTAACGTGAGTGATTTTAATAAAGGCGCCCAAATTTCAGAAAAAAGGAAAGGCAAAGTAACCCCCAATGCCATAGAAAGAAAAATCGGATTGCTGATAATACGAAATATCAGTTGCCGGGCATTTTTACCGCGTTCTGCAAAAGCATCATAAAGAAGTAACGTTACGGGAATCAGGAAGATATTTTCTACCAACAAAACCCAAGCAAAACTTACTTCAGCGATGGATACAAATAATAAAGAGACCAAAGGGAAACCAATAAAAATTGTATTGGAACCTGCTGAACCTAGCGAAAATAAAAAAGCATGAGGAACAGATATGTTGAAAAATAAATTGAGCGCAATGAAAATCAGTAACTGCGTTACAACACATGCCACGCCATATCCAATGATAAAATTCCAGTTATAATCAGTTTCTTGAGCCGTTTGAAAAACCACTAAAAAAATCAATACAGGCAAAAACACTTTAATCACAAACAGATTAATCGGGCGAATTGCCTCATCTGATACATAGCCTGTTTTTATAGCCACAAAGCCAATGGCAATCAGAATATAAATAGGAATAAGCGCGTTAACAATCATAATCTATTGTCTATTAATTATAAGATGTGTTGAGGGAGTTTTTATCATCATTTTCATCCTATGGTTTGACGTGGTAATGTCAATTAAATTATTATAAAAAACATTTTGACAAAGACAGTCATGATAAGCATCCTAAGGAAAAAGGAGAAATTAATATGATATTATATGGCTATTTTCGTTCTTCGGCGGCTTATCGTTGCAGGATTGCATGCAATTTATTGGGGGTTAGTCCTGAAATGCGTTCCATTCACCTTGTCCGTAATGGTGGAGAACAGAAAAGCGAGCTATTCACCCGCATCAATCCACAACAATTGGTACCTGCCCTTGAGGTTGATGGGCAGATAATCACGCAATCTTTGGCGATTATCGAATATCTAAATGAGATACATAACGGCAATTTATTAGGCGATGATGCCATGATGCGGTCACAGATTCGTGCGTTTTCTCAAATCATTGCTTGCGATATTCATCCCTTGCAAAATTTGCGTGTCTTGCAATATATCGCTCATGAATTTGGACAAAAACAACAGACGCAAAAAGAAAAATGGTGTCAAAAATGGCTGGGTGATGGCTTGCAAGCATGTGAAGCTATGGCAACAAAACAACAGCATGATGGGGATTTTGTGTTTGGCAAACAACCAAGCCTTGCTGATATTTGCTTAATTCCGCAGATATTTTCAGCCTATCGCTTTCAGGTGGATATGAAGCTTTACCCTAGATTGTTAGAAATTTACAAGAAAACACAAGAGATTCAAAGTTTTACGGATGCCGTACCAGAAAAACAACCCGATGCGGAATAATTTAAGAATCCCTCTTGACTTAAATACCCTCATATGCTAGAGACAACGCAACATTATTTGATGCGCCTAAAAATTTATTAAGATTTTTAATAGCATCAGATTACAGAATGATTACTCTCACAGATGGATGTGACCATAGGTATTAACTATGCGTCGCCTATTTTTTGTGATTGATAATTAAAGAAACAGAGAGTTTATATAAGAATCATGGCAAAAACAACCCCAGCGCAATTTGTAAGACAAGTTCGTCAAGAGATGGGGCGTGTTGTTTGGCCTAGCCGTAAAGAGGTTGGCTTTTCAACATTAAGTGTGTTTGTAATGGTTATTATTATGTCGATATTTTTTGTGTTTGTTGACCAAATTATTTCTTATGGCATTGGCTTGATTATTGGTGGTTAAGGGTTAAGGGTACGTTTTCATAATGGATGAACAATGGTATGTTGTGCATGTTTATTCTGGCTTTGAGCAAAAGGTTGCGCAGTCTATCCTAGAGCAAGTCAAGCAGAAAAATATCACAAATATTATAGATACACTTGTGCCTATGCAGCAAACGGTTGAAGTATCCCGTGGGCGCAAATATACTGCCGAGAAAAAGTTTTTCCCCGGCTATATTTTGGTGCAGATGGTGTTGAATAATGAAAGTTGGAATTTGGTTAAAAATACGCCGAAAGTAACCGATTTTCTTGGTAATAATGGCATGCCTGTTCCCATTTCAGAATCAGAAGTTGCCAATATTAAGAAACAGATTGAAGAAGGTGTTACGCTTGCAGAAAGTGGCACTGTATTTACAGTTGGTGAAGCGGTGCGCGTGATTGATGGTCCGTTTGCATCCTTTAACGGTAATATTGAAGAGGTGGACGAAGAGCGTTCACAAATTAAAGTTTTGGTTGCCATTTTTGGACGGGCAACCCCAGTGGTGCTTTCTTATAAGCAGGTGGAAAAAGTTTAGTAAAGTTGTGGGAGGCATAGCCATTTGCCGAACCACATCCCTATAACCCGATAGGCGGATATGCCTATCATTGTTGAAAGACATTGTTGAGAAAGGGTATAAAATGGCGAAGAAAATTGCAGGCTATGTCAAGTTGCAAGTTCCAGCGGGTCAGGCTGCGCCGTCACAGGCGTTAGGTCCAGCTTTGGGGCAAAGGGGCTTGAATATTATGGATTTTTGTAAAGCATTTAATGCTGAGACACAAAATATGGAAGCAGGAATGCCGATACCGGTGATTATCACCGCTTATGAGGATAGAAGCTTTACTTTTGTTACAAAAACGCCACCAGCGAGTTACTTTTTGCGAAAAGCAACAAGCATTGATAAAGGTGCCAGCACGCCCGGGCGTGAAGTGAAGGCTGAGGTTACCCACGCACAGTTAAAAGAAATTGCTGAAGCGAAAATGAAAGATTTGAATGCTCATGATATTGATGCGGCGATTAAGATTATTGCTGGTTCCGCGCAATCTATGGGTCTTCGGATAGCTGATTAGGGGAAGTGTTATGGCAAAATTAAGTAAAAGATTACGCGCCGCCTATGGTGATATTGATAAAATGAAAGAATATGGTTTGACCGAAGCTGTGAAAACAGTGCGCGATAATGCCAAAGCAAAATTTGATGAAACCGTTGAAATTGCCATGAATTTAGGTGTTGATTCACGCCATGCCGACCAACAAGTGCGTGGCACAGTTCAGCTTCCCAATGGTACTGGTAAAACGGTTCGGGTTGCGGTTTTTGCCCGTGATGATAAGGTAGATGAAGCAAAATCTGCCGGTGCTGATATTGTGGGTGCGGAAGATTTGGTTGAAGCCATTCAAAAAGGTGAGATTAATTTTGACCGCTGTATTGCAAGCCCTGATATGATGGCAGTGGTTGGCAAGGTTGCGCGTATTTTAGGTCCTAAAGGTTTGATGCCTAACCCGAAAGTTGGCACGGTAACTGTTAATGTTGGCGATGCTGTGAAATCTGCAAAAGCAGGTGAGGTAGAATATCGTGTTGAAAAAAGCGGTATCGTACATGTGGGCGTTGGTAAAGTTAGCTTTACCGAAGAAAAAATTGCTGAAAATATACGTGCTTTAGTCACAGCTATTAAAAATGCTAAGCCTGAAGGCGCAAAAGGAACTTATATCAAGAAGGTAAGCCTTTCTTCTACAATGGGGGTTGGTATCAGGCTTGATTTAGCAGATATTTAATCTGCAAAAAGAATGATATATAAGGCGGTTGTTTTATATATTATACGTCCAAGATTTTAGGTGTTTTGTGATGAGCAAAATTTAAGTGGTGATACCAGCCTAGATGAGACAGGGTTTCCCTGAAAAAGGACAAAATGGTTATTGCCAGTGATGGTAAAAACCAGTGTTTAACTTAATTAACGGAGAAGTTACCCGTGAATCGTAAAGAAAAAGAAGCATTGGTTGTGCAGATGCAAAGTGTGTTTCAGTCAGCAAGAATCGTGGTTATTACACATAACCAAGGTTTGACGGTGGGTGATAGCATGGCGCTTCGCAGGCAAATGCGGGAAGTGGGTGCGTCACACAAGGTTACAAAAAACCGTGTTGTGAAGCGTGCGCTTGCGGGAACATCGTTTGAATCGCTTGATTCGTATTTTCAAGGCCCTACGGCAATCTCTTGGTCGAACGACCCGGTGGCAGCTGCTAAAGTGGTGGTTGATTTTGCGAAACAAAACGAAAAATTACAGCTGGTAACGGCATGTCTTGATGGTAAAATTTTGAATGTTGACGAAGTGAAAGCTTTGGCAGCACTTCCATCATTAGATGCATTGCGTGGCAAGTTGATTGGTATTTTGCAAGCACCTGCGGGCAAAGTAGCACAGCTTACAAGCGCATCGGCTTCTGGTTTAGCACGGCAAATTGCCGGCTATCAGGGCAAGGCGGCTTAGCGGTTAATAAACGGTAGAAAATTAAAGATATTGCTATAATTCAGGAGAAACAAAATGGCAGATTTAAATAAAATAGTTGATGAATTATCAGGGCTTACCATATTGGAAGCGGCTGAATTATCTAAAATGTTAGAAGAAAAATGGGGCGTTTCAGCAGCAGCACCTGTTGCAGCAGCGGCTCCAGTGGCTAGCGATGCCGGCGCGGAAGAGGTGAAAGATTCCTTTGATGTTATTCTAGCAGCAACAGGCGAACAGAAAATCAATGTGATTAAAGAAGTGCGTGGTGTTACTGGATTAGGGCTGAAAGAAGCCAAAGATTTAGTTGAAGCTGCACCAAAAGCTGTGAAAGAAGGCGTTGGTAAAGATGAAGCGGAAGAAGTGAAGAAAAAATTAGAAGCTGCAGGTGCAACGGTTGAAATTAAGTAACCGTTTATAGATGAAGCGATGGTGAGATTGCCTGTTTGTGATTCATTTCAGGCAGGTAATCTGACCCTTGCCATAAGCGATGCATGATAATGTGTTGCGGGGTTAAATAAAAAATTGAGGTTATACCTCATATATTAATAATTTTATGATAGAGGCGTTACAGAGACATTATGGTATCAGATATTCACTCTTTTACAGGACGTATGCGTGTTCGTAAAAATTTTGGCACAATCCAAGAAACAATTGACATTCCAAATTTAATTGAGGTGCAAAAATCATCTTATAATGCTTTTTTAGGTGTCGGCGGTAGCACAAGCAAACAGGTGTTTGGCATTGCCAATGTATTTAAGCAAGTGTTTCCTATTCAGGATTTAAGTGGGCAGATGCAACTTGAATTTGTTGATTATGAATTAGAAAAACCTAAATATGACGTAGAAGAATGTTTGCAACGTGATATCACTTATGCCGCACCACTTCGGGTAAAATTGCGTTTGGTAATTAGTGATATTGATGAAAAAACAGGCGCACGCACCATGCGTGATATTCGCGAGAATGAAGTTTATATGGGGCATATCCCTTTAATGACTAATAATGGTACATTCGTTATTAATGGCGCAGAACGGGTGATTGTAAGCCAGATGCACCGTTCGCCGGGCGTATTTTACGACCATGATAGAGGCAAAACATTGGCAGGGGGTAAATTGATTTACTCTGCACGGATTATTCCTTATCGTGGCTCGTGGTTGGATTTTGAATTTGATGCCAAAGATATTGTGCATGTGCGGATTGACCGCAAGAAAAAAATCCCTTTAACCACTTTGTTGATGGCATTGGAATCACGAGAAACTGAACAATTGCGTGCAGAATATGCTAAAAAAGGCGAAACATTAAATATTACTGATATTCGCATTCAAGGCATGTCAAAAGAAGAAATTTTGGCAAGTTTTTATCAAACAAGAACGTATAAGCGCAAGGGTGAAGAATGGATGGTTGCATTTGACCCCGGAATTTATAAGGGCATGCCATTACGTGATGATTTAATTGATGCAAAAACAGGCGATGTTTTGGCAGAAAAAGATAAAAAATTAGGCAAGATTGCGTTAGAGAAAATTGCGAAATCAGGCGTGAAAGATATTCTTATGTCAGAAAGGTTTATCCTTGATAGCTATTTGGCAGAAGATATTGTTGATGAAAAAACTGGCATTGTTGTTGCCGAAGCAGGCGATATGCTCAGCAAGGAATCGTTAGAGAAATTCTCAAAGATGAAAATCAATAATCTGCTTTTATTGGATATTGATAATCAGAATGTTGGGCCGCATTTGCGTAACACATTATTCGCGGATAAAAATCGCAATCGTGATGAAGCACTTATCGATATTTATCGGGTTATTCGTCCGGGCGAACCACCAACATTAGAAAGCGCAGAAGGGTTGCTTCGTAGTTTGTTTTTTGATGCAAGCCGTTATGATTTATCAGCTGTTGGGCGCGTAAAAATGAATAGCCGTTTAGGCATTGAAGATGCTGATGATACGATGCGGGTGCTTCGTAAAAGTGATTTGCTTGCGATTATCAATGAATTATTGCGGATTCGCGATGGGCATGGTGATGTAGATGATATTGACCATTTGGGAAATCGGCGTGTGCGTTCTGTAGGTGAGTTGCTAGAAAATCAATATCGCGTTGGTTTGTTACGTATGGAACGAGCCGTGCGTGAACGGATGGGCACAGTAGATATTGATTTGGTGACCCCGCAAGATTTGATTAATTCTAAGCCGATTGTGGCGGCGGTGCGTGACTTTTTTACAGGTTCGCAATTATCACAATTTATGGACCAAACCAATCCGCTTTCTGAAATCACACATAAAAGAAGACTTTCTGCTTTAGGTCCCGGTGGTTTAACCCGCGAACGTGCAGGCTTTGAAGTGCGCGATGTGCATCCAACTCATTATGGTAGAATTTGCCCGATTGAAACACCTGAAGGACCGAATATCGGTTTGATTAATTCATTGGCAACCTATGCAAGAGTGAATGAATATGGCTTTATTGAAACCCCTTATCGTAAAGTGGAAAATGGGTTAGTAGATAAGCAGATTAATTATATGTCTGCGAATGAAGAAGGTAAATATACCATTGGTCAAGCCAATGCACGTATGGATGCCAAAGGCAAATTGTATGATGATATGATTCCATCACGTCAGGCTGGTGAATATTTGCTGGCAGGACCTGAACAAGTGAATTATATTGATGTGTCGCCTAAACAAGTTGTTTCCGTAGCGGCGGCGCTTATTCCATTTTTAGAAAATGATGATGCGAACCGCGCTTTAATGGGCTCAAATATGCAACGCCAAGCAGTGCCTTTATTGAAAGCGGAAGCACCGCTTGTTGGCACAGGCATTGAAGCAAGGGTGGCGCGTGATTCTGGGGTTACTGTTGTTGCCAAACGTGATGGTGTCGTGGATCAAGTAGATGCAACGCATATTGTGATTAGCGTTACCGAAGTAACGGATAGCTCGCAAAGCAGTGTTGATATTTATAATCTGTTAAAATTCCAACGCTCCAATCAAAATACATGTATCAACCAACGCCCTTTGGTGCGTGAGGGTGATAGGGTTGTTGCCGGTGATATTATTGCTGATGGGCCTTCCACTGATTTGGGCGAGCTAGCGTTAGGGCGCAATGTGCTCGTGGCGTTTTTACCATGGAATGGTTATAATTTTGAGGATTCCATTTTAATCTCTGAACGGATTGTGCGTGATGATGTCTTTACATCTGTGCATATTGAAGAGCATGAGGTGGTGGCGCGTGATACAAAATTAGGCGAAGAAGATATTACCCGTGATATTCCAAATGTGGGCGAAGAAGCCTTGCGTAATTTAGATGAAGCGGGCATTGTTTATATTGGTGCAGAAATAAAAGGTGGCGATATTTTGGTGGGTAAAGTTACGCCAAAAGGTGAAACCCCAATCACGCCTGAAGAAAAATTATTGCGTGCCATTTTTGGTGAAAAAGCCTCTGATATGCGTGATACATCATTGCATGTCCCCCCCGGTGTGATTGGAACAGTTGTTGATGTGCGTGTGTTTTCACGCCCCGGTATTGAAAAAGATGAACGTGCGCTTGCCATTGAACAAGCAGAAATTAAAAACCTTGCCAAAGATAGAGATGCAGAGCGTGGCATTTTAGAACGTGCGTTTTCAGGGCGTTTGAAAGATGTGCTTAAAGGTAAAAAAGTCAGCAAAGGCATTGAAGAATTGAAAGCAGGTGATGTGGTTTCTGCTGATGATTTGGAAAAATTAAACTCCGCACAGATGCGCCATATTGTGGCTGATGATGAAAAAACCAATGATGATTTAGAAGCTTTGGCAAAATTATTTGATGAACAAGTAGGTGCTTTGAATGCACGCTTTGATGATAAGGTTGATAAATTGCGTCGTGGTGATGATTTGCAACCGGGTGTGATGAAAATGGTTAAAGTTTTCTTGGCAGTAAAACGCCATTTGCAACCGGGTGATAAAATGGCAGGTCGGCACGGCAATAAAGGCGTGATTTCACGGATTATGCCAGCTGAAGATATGCCTTATCTTGAAGATGGTACGCCAGTTGATATGGCATTAAATCCGTTAGGTGTGCCTTCGCGCATGAATGTGGGGCAAATTTTGGAAACCCATTTAGGCTGGGCGGCGCATGGTTTAGGGCGTCAAGTGGCTGAAGTGGTGCAAGCAGTGAATGAAAACCGTGCAGAATATAGTGATTTACGTGCCAAGCTTGATGATATTTATGATTCTGATGAAGAACGCGCGCTCCTGAAATCTATGGATGATGATGCGGTCATGCTTCTTAGTAATAATCTGAAACAAGGCATTCCAATGGCAACGCCTGTTTTTGATGGTGTCAAGGAAGATAAATTAAATGCGTTACTTGAAAAAGCGGGTTTGCCAACAAGCGGTCAGATGAAAATGATTGATGGCAGAACGGGTGAATATTTTGATAGGATGGTAACGGTTGGCTATATCTATATGTTAAAACTGCATCATTTGGTGGATGATAAGATTCATGCGCGCTCCATTGGTCCCTATTCATTGGTTACGCAACAACCCCTTGGTGGTAAAGCCCAATTTGGCGGTCAGCGTTTTGGTGAGATGGAAGTATGGGCGCTTGAAGCTTATGGCGCGGCCTATACATTGCAGGAAATGTTAACTGTGAAATCAGATGATATTTCAGGACGCACCAAAGTTTACGAAGCGATTGTGCGTGGCGATAATAATTTTGAAGCGGGCATACCAGAATCCTTCAATGTGTTAATTAAAGAGTTGCATTCACTGTGTTTGAATGTTGAATTATTGAGTGAAAATTGATTTTATAAGGTGTCAATCTAATGAATGAACTTACCAGAGCTACAGAACGCCCGCAAATTTCTTCGGGTTTCGATTTAATTCGAATTTCATTGGTATCACCTGAACGTATTCGTTCATGGTCGTATGGTGAAATTAAAAAGCCAGAAACCATTAATTATCGCACCTTAAAGCCAGAACGTGATGGTTTATTTTGTCCGCGTGTTTTTGGTCCTATTAAAGATTATGAATGTATCTGTGGCAAATATAAGCGAATGAAATTTAAGGGCATTGTCTGTGAAAAATGCGGTGTTGAAGTTACATTATCGCGGGTGCGTCGCGAACGGATGGGGCATATTGAATTAGCGGCACCCGTTGCCCATATTTGGTTTTTGAAATCTTTGCCTAGCCGTATCGGTTTGTTGCTTGATATGTTGCTCAAAGATTTAGAGCGTGTGCTTTATTTTGAAAATTATGTGGTGGTAGAGCCCGGTTTAACAGATTTAAAATTTAAACAAATTTTGAACGAACAAGAATATTTGAACGCTCAGCGTGAATATGGTACGGAGAATTTCAAAGCGATGATTGGTGCTGAAGCAGTCAAGCATCTTTTATCTGAAATGAATATGGGGCTTGAGGTAGAAAAAACCCGTGAGGATTTAAGTGCAACAAATTCGGAAACACGGAAGAAAAAACTCGTCAAGCGTTTGAAATTATTAGAATCTTTACATGAATCTAAAATGCGTCCGGAATGGATGGTTATTGATGTGTTGCCAGTGATTCCACCTGAATTGCGTCCGCTTGTACCACTTGATGGGGGCAGATTTGCAACCTCTGATTTGAATGATTTATATCGCCGTGTCATTAACCGTAACAACCGTTTGAAACGCTTGTTGGAATTAGGCGCGCCTGATATTATTATCCGTAATGAAAAACGTATGTTGCAGGAATCTGTAGATGCGCTTTTTGATAACGGAAGGCGTGGTCGCGTGATTGTGGGCAGTAATAAACGCCCGTTAAAATCACTTTCGGATATGTTAAAAGGCAAGCAAGGGCGTTTTCGTCAAAATTTGCTGGGCAAAAGGGTTGATTATTCTGGTCGTTCGGTGATTGTGGTTGGACCGAATTTGAAATTGCATCAATGCGGTTTACCAAAGAAAATGGCGTTAGAACTTTTCAAGCCGTTTATTTTCTCAAAATTAGAGCTTTACGGCATGGCATCTACCATCAAAGCAGCAAAGCGTATGGTAGAACGTGAACGCCCGGAAATTTGGGATATTTTAGAAGAAGTTATTCGCGAACATCCTGTGTTACTAAACCGTGCGCCAACCTTGCACCGTTTGGGTATTCAAGCCTTTGAACCAATCTTAATTGAAGGTAAGGCAATTCAATTGCATCCATTGGTTTGCGCGGCATTTAATGCTGATTTTGATGGCGACCAAATGGCAGTGCATGTGCCATTATCGCTAGAAGCAATTTTGGAAGCGCGCGTGTTGATGATGTCCACCAATAATGTGCTTTCGCCTGCCAATGGCAAGCCGATTATTGTACCCTCACAAGATATTGTGTTAGGGCTTTATTACCTCACGATCGACCGTCCTGAATTGAATGATGATGAGCTGAAGATTGATAATAAAGATGCCTTTAAGGAAGCGGTTGCAAAATCTATGATTGTCATCCGCGATAGCGAAGATGAAATTGTAAAAAATGATAAGGTTGATGAGTTGTTTAGCCAGCATCAATCGGGTGAATTACGGGTGTTCCGTGTGCCATTTTACGCAAATAGTGATGAGGTAGAATATGCGCTAAGTGTAGGGCATATCAAATTACAATCAACGATTTTAGCAAAATTTGATTATGAAGATGCCGAAGCCTCACGTATTGTTACCACGCCGGGCAGATTATTGCTGGCGAATATTTTACCAAAATCTGTAAGCGGAAAAGCTTATATTTATGATTTGGTTAATCAGACTTTGCCAAAGAAAAAAGTAACAAATTTAATTGATACGATTTTCCGTGATTGTGGACAAAAAGAAACTGTTATTTTCTGCGACCATATGATGCAGTTAGGGTTTCATTGGGCATGTCGTTCGGGCATTTCATTCGGAAAAGATGATTTGTTGATTCCTGCTGCGAAAGACAGGCTAATTATTGAAACACAACAGCAGGTCAGTGAATTTGAACAGCAATATCTTAATGGATTGATTACACAAGGTGAGAAATACAATAAGGTGGTTGATGTTTGGTCAAGATGTAGTGATCAAGTGGCAACTGAGATGATGAAAGTGATGGAAGAGCAAAAAGGCGGTGTCAATTCTGTTTATATGATGGCAGATTCTGGCGCACGTGGTTCGGCAGCGCAAATTAAACAGCTCGCCGGTATGCGCGGTTTGATGGCAAAACCTTCTGGTGAAATTATCGAACGTCCGATTATTTCTAATTTTAAGGAAGGTTTGACAGTTCTAGAATATTTTAATTCCACCCATGGCGCACGTAAAGGTTTGGCTGATACAGCATTAAAAACTGCAAATTCAGGTTATTTAACACGTCGTTTGGTAGATGTGGCACAAGATTGTATTATTACAGAACATGATTGTGGCACTGATGCGAATTTAACAATGCGCGCAGTAGTTGATGGAGCTGATATCATTGAACAGCTAAGTGAGCGCGTGTTAGGGCGTGTTACAGCTGAAGATGTGATGAATCCAGAAACAGGTAAGGTTCTTGTTGCTAAAAATACTTTGGTAGATGAAGCATTGGCAGATAAAATTGAAGAATTAAATGTGGATACTGTTAAGGTTCGCTCTCCACTTACCTGCGAATTAAGCAATGGTATTTGTGGCAAATGTTATGGGCGCGATTTGGCGCGTGGTGAAATGGTGAATATCGGTGATGCTGTTGGTATTATTGCCGCGCAATCCATTGGTGAGCCGGGCACACAATTAACCATGCGGACATTCCATATTGGTGGCGCGGCACAAAGAGGTTCAGAACAATCATCGGTTGAATCAGTGATTGATGGTAATGCTCTTGTAAAAAGTAGCAATCTTATCCGCAATGCTAATGGCAATTTGGTTTCATTGGCGCATAATGCAAGCATAACACTGCATGATGAAAATGGGCGCGAGCGCGCAAATTATAAAGTACCTTATGGTGCAAGACTTCTTATTGAAAAAGAATGCAAGGTTACCAAAGGGGCATTATTGGCTGAATGGGACCCTTATACCATTCCGATTATTTCAGAAAAAGATGGTGTTGCTAATTTTGTTGATTTGGAAGAAGGTGTTTCAATCCAAGAGCAAATGGATGAATATACAGGCATTGCCAGTAAGGTGGTGATTGATTGGAAACAGCATCCACGCGGTGCTGATTTGAAGCCACGGATTACCTTACGTGATAAAAAAGATGAGGTGGTTGTTTTACCCAATGGCTTAGATGCACGTTATTTTATGTCGGTCAATGCGATTTTAACGGTCAATGATGGCAAAAGTGTGAAAGCGGGCGAAGTGTTGGCAAAAATTCCACGTGAATCTTCTAAAACACGTGATATTACAGGCGGTTTACCGCGGGTGGCAGAATTATTTGAGGCAAGAAAACCAAAAGAATTTGCAATTATCAGTGAAACTGCTGGGGTTGTAGAATTTGGTAAGGATTATAAATCGAAGCGTCGGATTGTTGTGCGTCCTGAAAATCCTGATGAGGAGCCAAAAGAATATTTGATTCCAAAAGGCAAACATATCAGTGTGCAAGAAGGGCAAACCATTAATGTTGGTGATTTGCTGATGGATGGTAATCCTGTGCCACATGATATTTTAGATGTGCTGGGTGTTGAAGCATTGGCTGAATATCTCACCAAAGAAGTGCAAGATGTTTATCGTTTGCAGGGTGTGAAAATCAGTGACAAACATATTGAGGTCATTGTGCGTCGTATGTTGCAAAAGGTTGAAATCACGGATGCAGGTGATAGTTATCTGATTGTTGGTGAGCAGATGGATAGTTATGAATTTGATGAGGTGAATGAAAAATTACGCAAAGAAAATAAGCAAGAAGCAAAGGCAAAAACCTTGTTATTAGGGATTACCAAAGCAGCCTTGCAAACGCGTTCATTCATTTCAGCAGCATCGTTCCAAGAAACTACAAGAGTTCTTGCTGAAGCAACCTCACACAGAAAATCTGATATGCTGGTAGGCTTAAAAGAAAATCTGATTGTTGGACGCCTGATTCCAGCGGGTACGGGTGCAGTTGTGAAACAAATGCGCCGTAAAGCCATGGAAGCTGATAAGGTGTTGCGTGATAAGATTGAAGCAGAACGTGCGGCAAATCCAGAGCTTGAGGGCGATTTTGATGGGCAGTTAACCACAATGGGCAATCCGTTTGAAGTGCCGATGGATGATATTGTCAATCCGTTTGAGGTTTCGATGGAAGCGTCGATTGAAAAAGAGGTGTCAGCTGGTTTTGAAGATGTTTCTGAAGGTAACGATAGTTAAGCGGTTGAAACTTTTTGCTTTTATTGTCATAATAAAAGGGGCATTGCTGAATATGGTTCGCATCTAGGATTATATATGATTGTTCATATATAAATGGTTGGGCTTGCTATCAGCGTTTTATACAATGCCTAAATAAAATGATGCGTAACATAAAGAGCATATTATTCTATCGGTTTTTGTCAATTTTGGCAATTTTACTTATACCCACTCATTTTTTATGGGCGGCGCAGGTGAATGATATTCGTGTGGGCGCACAGCAAGAAGCAACCCGTTTCGTGATTGAGCTTAATGAAACGGTTCCTTTCAAAATTTTTAACTTAAACAATCCTGAAAGATTGGTGATTGATATTCCTGATGTAACATGGCAACCCCGTTCCACACCAGTGCTTGCCGGTTCAGTGATTGAAAAGTACCGCACAGGGCTTTTTAAGGAAGGCATTTTTAGGATTGTGCTTGATTTGAAACAAGCCGTTCAACTTGTGCGTAACGATTCATTACAAGAAGAAAATCGTTTTCGGATTGTGCTTGATATGGCGCCCATTACAGCTAAAAAGTCACCAGCCTTTAAATTTGCCAGTTCCAATTGGGCAAATTATGTTAAAAATATTGGCACAGTAGCATCGGTTGCAAAGGCTAAGAAAGTTGAGAAAAAACGTAAGCCTGTGATTGTGATTGACCCCGGACATGGTGGGGTAGACCCCGGCGGTGTCGTCAAACATATTCGCGAAAAATATATTGTGCTTTCTTTTGCAAAATTATTAAAGAAAAAATTAGATGCGCATGGTAAATATCATTCGGTGCTGACCCGTGATAAGGATATTTATATTCCTCTGCGTGACCGTTTCAAGATTGCCGACCGTGAAAAAGCAGATATGTTTCTTTCCATCCATGCCGATAAAATTCACGTCAAATCAATTCGCGGGTTAACGATTTATACATTATCAGAAAAAGCCTCAGATGAGGAATCTCACGCATTGGCACAGCAAGCAAATCGTGCCGATGTGCTGGTAGGAAACGATTTGAATCAGTATGATTCTCTGGTTTCTGATATTCTGATTGATAGGGCGCAGGAATGGACTGCAGAGCAATCATGGCGGGCTGCCAAATTGATGGTGCGCCATTTACGCACGCGCGCGCCTATTGCGCGTAAAGCGCACCGTTATGCGGGTTTTGCGGTTTTGAAATCTCCTAATGTGCCATCTATTTTGCTAGAACTTGGTTATTTGACCAACGAGAATGACTTAAAGAATTTGCAGTCAAGAAACTTTAAGGATAAAGTGGCAACAGGTATGATAGAAGGTTTAGACGCTTATTTTGAAGAATTAGGAGCGAATGAGTAAACATATGACGAAAGATAACAGAGATATATTTAAAGAAAAATTGATGCGAAATGCCATGCTAAACCAAACAAATAATGCTGGTAACCCTGCTAGTGCAGGCAAAAAACCGCATAATGCAGGTAAGATTGCGGGCAAAGCAGGCAAAGTGGTATCACAAAAATTCCAAAAAGCCGCTGGGGTAAAAGCGGAAACGCCTTTATTGATAAAATTATTTCGGTTGATGGTTGCAGGTGGTGTTGTAGGTGGCGTGCTTGTTATTTCTTTGTTGGTTATCCTCACCACTCAGCTAAGCAAAAGCCTTCCTGAACATGAACAATTGCGTAATTATCAGCCTAAAGTCAGCACCCGTGTGCATGCAGGTGACGGCAAATTATTAGCAGAATTTGCAGTGGAAAGGCGTGTTTTCGTGCCGATTGCTGCCATTCCTGAAGATATAAAACAAGCCTTTATTTCTGCCGAAGATAAGAATTTTTACGACCATACAGGGTTAGATTTTGTTGGTATTCTGCGTGCGGTTAGAACCAATGTGCAAAATATACTTGATGGTAATAATAATTTAGTGGGGGCATCTACGATTACGCAACAGGTTGCCAAAAATTTCTTACTAAGCCGTGAACAGACTTTCACACGTAAATTTAAAGAAGCGATTATCGCCCGCCGTATCGAAAAAGCATTAAGTAAAGATAAGATTTTAGAGCTTTACTTGAATGAAATTTATCTAGGCAATCGTTCCTATGGGGTAGCGGCGGCGGCGGCGGGTTATTTTGGGAAATCCTTAGACGAAGTTAATATTGCTGAAGCGGCATTATTAGCTGCATTGCCCAAAGCACCAAGCAATTATAACCCTAAAGTAAACCCAGAACGCGCACGCGAAAGGCGTAATTGGGTGCTTGGGCGCATGTATGCCAATGGTTACTTAAATAAAAAAGAACGTGATAGTAGCTTAAGAAAGCCACTTTATTTGCCATCAAAATTGCAAAAAAATCGGGCTTATGCCTCTTATTTTGTGGAAGAAGTGCGCCGAACTTTGCTACGTGATTTAGGTAAAGAAGAATTATATGGCGGCGGTTTAACCATCAGAACAACCTTAGACCCTGTTTTGCAAACCTATGCAGAAAAAGCTTTATTTGAAGGGCTTGTTGAATATGACCGCAGGCATGGTTATCGGGGGGCATTAGGGCATTTGCCAGTGGACAATCCTTATATTTTAGAATTTTTGTCTGATTATGAAGCACCCCCAGGAACACCTCAAGATTGGCGTGTTGCATTGGTTACTGATGTTAAAAAACGCGATGCTACAATTATTTTTGCTGATGGTCAAAAAGCAACATTAGATTATCAAACATTACGTTGGGCAAGGCGTTATTTGTTGCCACGTGTGCAAGAACAACAAGAAGCCAAGAAAACAGACCAAGAATTATTGCAAGATGTTGGCGTGATAGATGAAAGGAATTTACTCCGTCGTACCCGCCCATTAGGGCCTTATATCTATCAAATGTCGCAGGTGGCAACCGTTGGCGATATTATTTTGGTAAAATTATTAAAAGAAGGCAAAACCAAGAATGGTAAAAAACCGTTAGATATTTATCAATTGCAACAGCTGCCAGAAATTGATGGTGGCATGATGGCGATGGACCCCATCACAGGGCGTGTGTTAGCCATGGTTGGTGGTTTCTCATTTCAGCGTTCCCAATATAATCGCGTGACGCAAGCCTCGCGTCAGCCCGGCTCGTCCTTTAAGCCTTTCGTATATTTAAGCGCGTTGGAACAAGGTTTTACCCCTGCCACGCGTATCTTGGATGCGCCTTTTGTTTTGTCATTGGATAATGGTACAAAATGGAAGCCAAGCAACTATTCCAGACGCTATTATGGTGCTAGCCCGATGCGATTAGGCATTGAACAATCGCGTAATTTGATGACTGTCCGTCTTGCCCGTACATTAGGCATGCGCCATGTCCGCCATATTGCCAAGCGTTTTAATATCACTCAAAAAATGTCGTTGCATTTGCCCAATGCGCTTGGCTCTATTCAAACAACCTTAATGCAAATTACCACAGCCTATGCCATGCTTGCCAATGGTGGCACGCAGGTTGAAGCCACATTAATTGATAGGTTGCAAGACCGTTATGGTGTTACATTGGAAAAACATGATAAGCGTGAATGTAATGGTTGCTTGCCTGAAGAAGGTTGGCAAAAAGATGTAGAATTGCCAGTTTTGGTGGATAATCGTGAGCGGGTTACCGATAAAGCATCAGCCTATCAGATTGTCTCCATGTTAGAAGGGGTGATTTCACGTGGCACAGGGCGTTCTATTAGCCGTACCATCAAAGGCAGGGTGATAGCAGGGAAAACGGGTACAACCAATAACAGCTTAGATACTTGGTTTGTTGGCTTTACGACCGACCTTGTGACGGGGGTTTATATCGGGCATGATAGACCGCGTTCTTTAGGCATGTATAGTAATTCTGTGCAAGAGGCAGGTTCTACTGTTGCTGTGCCTGTTTTTACAAAATTTATGAAAAAAGCATTGAAAAAACGTTCTACTGCCCCATTTAGAATTCCGCCCGATGTGCAGCTGGTGCGGATTAATCCAAAAACGGGTTCTTTAAGTCGTTTAGGTGATGAACGGACGATTATAGAAGCCTTTAAACCCGGCACGCAACCCACTGATTATAGCACGGCAAGCCTGTTGATTGGTGATAATACAACCATCTTACAAACAGTCGATAATAGTACGAATGACGCAGAAGGCGGGGGATTAAATGATTTACTTAATCAAGGCACATCAATTTCAAGTGGTGATATTGTAGAATCTGAGTTGAGTGATTTAGACCAAGAAGCCGAAGAAGATGAGTTGCAAGGGATTTATTAAAAGAGGAAAAAAGAATTCTATTCCTCTTTTAGCCTATCTCTTTTAATAGGTAATTCAACTATTCGGTTAATTCAATTCCTGCAAAAAAGAAGCTAATTTCATTTTTAGCATTCTCTAATGAATCGGAACCATGCACCGAATTTGCCTCAAGCGATTCAGCAAATTCTTTACGAATAGTGCCGGGCGCGGCATCTGCAGGGTTGGTTGCACCCATAATATCGCGATTTGCAAGCACGGCATTTTCTCCGCGTAATACTTGCACAACAACCGGACCAGAAATCATAAAATTGACTAAATCATTGTAAAATGGACGTTCTTTATGTACTTCATAAAAGCGCATTGCGATAGGTTTTGTCAGTTGTAAACGCTTTTGTGCAACGATACGCAAGCCCTTTTTCTCAAAACAACTATTAATGCTCCCTGTTAAATTGCGCCTTGTGGCATCAGGTTTGATAATAGAAAGTGTGTTTTCAATAGCCATGAAATTCTCCGATAAAACGATATTAAAATAATTTGATTGTTGCGTCCGCATTATAAGGCAAAGCATCACAAAAAGCTATCATAGAATGTTATGCCACCTACGTAAAATGCAACAATTTATTATCGGGCAGATTTTGACTTATGATGGATAAATTGCCTCGCGAGCGGAATATTCCGCAAACGGCACAAGATTTGCATTATCGCATCCATATAAAAAGATAACGGAACAATAATGTATTATTATAAAAATCATAAAGATGCCCATCAGATAACTGTGGCAAAAGATGCAAAAGGGTGGGATAGCAAAACAAAACAATTCGCCAAAGCATTTAATTTTTGTCATCGCGCAGGCTATATAATGGCATTGCCAACAGATGAGGGCAAGGTGAATTACATTGCTGGCATAGAAGAAGATGCAGGCTTGTTTGATTTGGCAAAGCTTGTTCATCATGTGCCTGATGGTCATAAATATCAAATTGCGAATTTAGATGATTACCACACGCAAACACAAGAAAATTTAGTGTTGGCATGGGGCTTAAGCCATTACAATTATAACAAATTTAAAGCGACACATAAAGAAACTCCTGAATTGCTTGTGCCTGAAAATCATCGCCATGCGGTGATGCTGGCAGAGGCGATTAATTGGGGGCGTGATTTAATTAACCACCCTTCCAATCATCTTACCCCATCAAAATTATCTGATGAGATGGCTAAGCTTGCCCATAAATATATGGCAAAATTTACGGTAACCGATGGCACAATCTTAAAGAAAAATTATCCTTTGGTAGCGGCAGTAGGCAAAGCGGGCGAAGAAAAACCACGCATGTTAGAAATGCGCTGGTCGCCTACGCAAAAGAATAAAAAGAAAATGTTCAATCTCACCCTGATTGGCAAGGGCGTGTGTTTTGATTCTGGTGGACTTGATTTAAAACCATCTAAAGGCATGTTGCTGATGAAAAAAGATATGGGTGGGGCAGCCCATAGTTTGGTGTTGGCGCGCTTGATTATGGAAAAAAACTTACCTTGCAATTTGCGTTTATTAATTCCAGCGGTAGAAAATTTAGTCTCTGAAAAAGCAATGCGCCCAATGGATATTTTATCCTCACGTCATGGTCTAACGGTTGAAATTACCAATACGGATGCTGAAGGGCGTTTGATTTTGGCAGATGCCTTAACAGCCGCAAGTGAAGAAAAGCCTGATTTAATCATCGATTTTGCAACATTAACCGGCGCGGCACGTGTGGCGACTGGCACTGATTTGCCAAACTTATTTAGCAATTGCGATAATTTATTGGATGCACTGAAAGCACATAGCTATCAAGAATCTGACCCATTATGGCCCATGCCATTATTTGATGATTATAAAAAACATCTCAAATCAGATAATGCTGATTTAAACAATGCCCCTTCTTATGCTTATGCAGGGTCGATTACGGCGGCATTATTTTTACAAGAATTTTTAGTAAAGCCTATCCCGTGGATACATTTAGATGTGATGGGATGGAATATTACTAATCAACCGGGCAAACCGCGTGGCGGAGAGATACAAGGTGTCCGGGCTATTTATAAATTTTTACAAGATTTAATTGAAAAAGGAGAAAAAATCAATGAATATGAACATACATCCCGAACCATCAGATCATAATGTGATTGTGAGGCACGTTTTGGATACAGCACAATCATTAGAAGTATGGCGTGAAGCATTATTGCAAGAAGTAATGAAAGATGGTCCTGATTTATCACAGCGGCAAATGGCTGTTTTATTAACGGTTTATTTGCGTCCGCAACCCCATCGGGTGCGCGATTTAAGCACTAATTTGAAAATTTCTAAGCCTGCCATTACGCGTGCGCTTGATAAATTAGAACAAATTGGTTATGTGAAACGTAAACCTGATGAAGTTGATGGGCGTTCTGTGCTTATTCAACGGACTGTTAAAGGTTCTGTTTTCTTAAGTGAATTTGCACATTACATTCAACATGCGATGGATAAGCAAGTTGATAAAACTGATGCGTCTAAATTAGAAGCAGCAAAACCAGAAAGCCCCGTTGATAGTAATATCAGTATGAATGGCTAATTAATTTAGAACAAATTAATTCCAAAAGAAAGGCAGGCTTAACGCTTGCCTTTTTTTGTGTCTGAATTTTATGAGGTTTTATTAAAAAGCCATGTCAAAACGTGCGGGCAAAACGATTGAAACTGCGTTGCGAAGCTTCGGGTAAAATATTAGTTTTACCACGCCAATTCGGCTGACAATCCTCAGCAAAAATACAGTAGCCATCGCCATCATCTAAGTTAACGGACACCCAATAAGGCACAAGTTCATTATTCAAATCATCAACCAATTGCATCGCCAAATGTTCTAAAGGGCTATCAAATGTTTGATAATGGTTAAGCCAATCATCTAATGATTCATAAGTTAGCAATAATTTATGAGGGATATATTTAATGTCCGCGGTAACATCGTCAGCAATTTTACGGGTGAAACTAATCCTTATTGGCACGCGTGCCACACGGTTTAGCCTGATATTGGCAGTCTCAATATAATCACGTGGGAGTAGAGTATTATCTTTTTTCATGGGCTTGCCTATAGGGTGACATGTTTTTGTTCAGAGGATTGATTCAAGTCAATAAGTTGTTTCGATTGTTGAAATGTAAGATAACCTTTCATGCCCATGGCTTCAATCAAATTCTCATAAAGCGTGCGAATGGCTTGCTGATTGACATGATTAAATTTTTTCATAGTCCGCAAAATCATATAAATCTGATTATCTTCCATATAAGTATCAATTTCTAGCGTACCTGTACTAGAAAAATCAAAGGAAAGAATAAAGCGCGCCTTTTCTTTTGGTTCTTTTTTCTTTTTGGGCGTTTGTTTTTGTTGAGATTCTTGCCCATGATTCGGCACATAAAGTCTGATAAAATTAATTTGCTTATCATTAAACAAAGGCATAAAAAGCCGTTTCCAATCATTGCCCTCATTATCAAGCACAAGCTGTTGCGATAAATCATGTAAGCGTGTTTGCAGTTTTTGCATTTGTTTATGTAAATTTTGTGGCAGTTCAAGATTAGCGAATAGGAATTGATAATGTTGCCCGCTACCCTTACCAATTTGGGTCAAATATTGCAATAAGTGCCTTGCGAAATATTGACTGCGTGGGTTGGGAATATTCTGCTGAAATTGTTGTAACAATCCACTATCTTGTTTTGCCAAAAGACTGCTGATTTTATCAAAAATTTGTCCTGCTTCTTGTAAAAAACCCTGCAACTGATAAGGCGTGCCACGAAAAGCCGATAGCAATGCCACAGGCAAAGGTACTTGTGGTAAAGGCGCAATTTGAATAGGGGTGCGGATTGGGTGCGGGGGCGATGCATTCTGCCTGATTTGATTCTGCCCGATTTGTGTTGGGTCGGTTTGGTTATTTAAGGGGCGGTCATAAGGAATTAACCTTGCATCACGAATGGCGTTATTTGGCTGAGTTGCTGTTTGCGCTTGCTGTGCCAAAGGTTTGTTGGTTGCATTATTGAATTGTGTTGCATTGGGTTTTGCATGGGGGTTTGCATTGGGATTGATATTAGCATTTGTACTAGAGTTTACATTGGAGTTTATATTTGATTGGGCTGTGTTTGATGCCTTACCAGTTGTATTTTTTGCCGTGCCTGTTGCTATGTTTGGCGTTGTGTTGCCAGATTTTTGCGATATTGTTTGCTGATTTTGTCCATTAATATTCTGTTGTCCAGTTTGGGGCGTTTGCTGTGATGCGTTTTGTGTGGCTGTTGGCGTTGCAGGGTTTTGTGTATTTGTGTTTATATTCTGCGTTATTGTATTTTGTGGAGTTGGATTTTGTGATGTTTGCTGTGGCGTGTTTTGTGCAGATGTAGGGGTTTGTGGGGCTGTATTCTGCGGAGTTGTGTTTTGCGTAACTGGATTTTGCCTGATTGTGGCATGATTAATAGATGGTTGTTGTGTAGATGATTGTTGCCCAGACTGTTGTGTAGATTGCTGTTGCGCCTGTTGTGTTGGCGGCGTTTGCCTAATCGTTTGTTGTGCAGGCTGTTGATTTTGGGTGTTTTGATTCAAACGAGGTTGATTCTGCGCCTGTTGTTGCAGATTAGACTGATTCTGCGTTTGTGGGTTTTGCCCCTGTTGATTTAACGGCTGTGCCTGTTGTGATGCTTGTGATTTTGCTTGTTGTTGCGCGTTGCTTGTAGGTGCATTATTTGTCGATGCTGTTTGTTGTGTATTTGCCGTAGCAGTAGCAGGTTGCTTGGCAGGTTGATGAATAGGGCGATTAATTGTTTTGGCTGTCTCGCTAAGTTGAATGATACTGGCAGGACCACGATGATTCGGCTGTTCAGATGGCGTTGCATTATTTTGTGCGTTTTGTCCACTGGCGTTATTTAATTTATTTGGGCTTAATTTACCTCCATTGGGTAATAATTGTGGATTGCCAGAAGATTGTTGATTGCCCGCTTTATTTTGCAAGGTAGGGTTAGAAGCATCTTGTGAGGCATTTTGCGCGACATTCTGTGAAGTGTTTTGCGCGACATTTTGGGCAACATTTTGAGCGACATTCTGCGTAATATTTTGATTGGGGCGCGGTTGCAACACTATTTTTGCATTATTGGCTTGTTGTGCCAATTGTTGTTGGGCAAGATTAGGCTTCGCTTGCTGTTCTGATTCTGCTTGGGTTTTACCCGTCACAGTTTGTAACAGCTGTTTTAAGTTCGCTTTCTGCGGTAAATTAACAATATCTTTGATTGTAACCATAATTTTTTAACCATTAAATGCGGTCCCATAAATGTTCAGCAAGGCGTTGAATATCTTTACTGACTTTAGCATTGGGAGCATGTTCAAATAATAACTTCTGCGCTCTGATACTATCATGCACTGTTTTATCGTGTTTGACAATACCTAGTAATTCAGGAGTCATCTGCAAGAAGTTTTTACAGGTTTGACTTAGTGTTTTATAAGTACGCTCGCCTTGCCTATCATTTTCAGCTGAATTGATGATAACCTTGATATTAATAGAAGATTTTTGCCGTGTCATCACTTTAATAAAAGCATAGGCATCTGTCAGGGCAGTGGGTTCATCATTGGCAATCACAAGCGTGATTTTAGAGCGTTGAGAAATATAACGGACATGTTCTTCAATGCCGGCACCCATATCGGCAATCACAATATCATAATTGGGACAAACGCGATTTTCCAAAATATGATAGACATTTTTGATTTTATTAACCGGTAAATTGGTAAGAGATGCTGCCCCCGACCTGCCTGCAATCACATCAAAATAGCGGGTTGGGGTAATGGCATCTTCTAATTGTACTTCCCCCTTAAACACTTTTCCCAAATCGCATTTTGGACGAAGCCCTAATTGAATATCAATATTTGCCAACCCTAAATCACCATCAAAAAGCAAGGTTTTATGCCCTAATTTTCCTAAAGCACCGGCTAAGGATGCCGCCATAAAGGTTTTGCCAACCCCGCCTTTGCCCGATGCAATTACCACCAAATTTTCACATAAATCAGGCGTGGCGTGAATGACTGGAATTTTTTTGTTTTCACCATCAGCATTTTCATCACTATTACCATCGGCATTTTTATCGGCATTTTCACCAATTGCTTTATCATCAGCCTTTGCCTGTGGACTGCCCGGAATATCAGCCAGCAATAATTCAGCAAGTTTGGGCGCAGAAAAATCTGCCAGCCCATCAATAATTTCAGCACGTGGGCTGTAATGCGATAAGCGTAATTGCTGGTTTTCTGCAATGGCAAGCACACGCCCTAAACGGCGGTCAATATCTTCGCCTGTCACAATCATATGATGCGTTTCAATGCGCTTACTCAACGCCTCAGCAATATCAATTCCTACTTGAATATCAAGCAAAGTAGAAAAAACCAATATCGGCAAAATATTTTGTTTATTAATCAATTCTTTCAAGATATTCAAATCATCTTGCCGAAAAGGGTTAATGCCCGGCGTATCAATAATCGCCACATCATCTTTTTCTATGGTGCTAAGAATATAACTTAATTTATCAGCTTTTAAGCAGGGGCGAAAAGGCACATTTAGTTTTTCAGCATAAAGTGCAAGCTGTTCTATCCCGCCTGTTCGTATCATATCGGCGGCTATCAAGGTCGGGTATTTTTCAAGCATCTGTGCATGAAGTGCTAATTTTGCGGCGGTAACTGTTTTGCCCATACCCGGGGGTCCGAATAATAAAATCGGCTTGCCTTGCGCGATAAATTTATCCAAAGGTTCAAACTTAAAACTATGCCTTAATCCCATCGCCAGTGTTTCTTGGGTTTGTTTTTTGCCCTGATGCGATAAAATTTCATCGACCATCCTATCAATAATATCAAGAGGCACTTGATGCCAGCGTAGCGCATGATGAATGGTTTCAATTTGCCATGAAGGTGCGGCACGCCCTTTTTGCACTTGCTTTTCTGATTCATCAGGGTCAACCACGCAAATAATTTGATGGCTACCATTATAATCGCGTGTGTTAGAAATAACGGCATCTTCGCCTAAAGCATCTACCACTTTTTGTTTGGCTTCTTGATAGGTAGGGGCTTCAAATGTTTTTAAACGCATGGTTTACGTTTAATCCTTAAATTTGTGCAACAGTTTGAATATTCACTTTGGGGTGAATTTCAGCCTGTGACATGACAATGGTTTGCGGGCGAAAACGCTCAATGATAGAACGCACATAAGGGCGTAGTAATGGACTAACGCATAACACAGCCGTAACACCATTATCTTGGGCGACCTGATTGAATTTTTCGCGAATGACTCCCATAAATTCATGCAATTGACTAGGCGGAATAGCAAGTTGTTTTTCTTCACCATCGCCTCGCAAAGCCTCGTTAAAATTTTGTTCCCAACGCGGGGTCAGTGTAATTAGATAAAGCTTGCCATCTGTATGTTGACTTTGATGGCACACCTGCCTGCCTAACCGTTGGCGGACATGTTCTACCATCAGCATCACCGAACGCGTTGCACCTGAGGCATCTGCCATGCCTTCCATAATCGCACTTAAATCGCGAATGCTCACCCGTTCATTTAATAAAGAACGAAGCACAGTTGTTAGCAAGCCAATATCAAATTTACCCGGAATAATTTCTTTTACAAAATCTTCATGGCTTTCTGATAATGTGTTCAGCAATTTTTGTGTTTCAGAATAAGAAAGCAAATCACCCATATTATCTTTGATAAGTTCAGTCAGATGAGTTGTGATGATGGTGGTATTATCAACAACCGTAAGTCCACGGAAAATAGCCTCATCACGATTTTGCGTGCTAATCCATTTGGCATCTAATCCAAAAATTGGGTCTTTGGCTTCTTCACCACTTAAACTGATAGATTCACCAGTTGGGTCCATTGCCAAAATCATATTGGGGCGTAAATCCGCTTTTGCCACTTCAATTTCTTTAATCAGAATGGAATAAGAATTTGCCGCAAGTTGTAGATTATCATGAATTCGTACAGCGGGCATCACAAAGCCATAATCGCGTGCCAATGATTTGCGTAATGCTTTAATTTGCGCGGGCAATTGTTGGTCAGTATCGTTATTGATAAGCGATAATAACCCATAGCCAAGCTCTAATCTAATATGGTCTAATTGCAAGGTTTGGCTGATACTGCCTTCTTTTTCAGATGCATCTTCTTCAGGTACTTCTTCAGGCATGGCTTCGGCGGCGGCGGCTTCTGCAATTGCTAAATGTGCTCTACGTGTGGCAAAAAAGGCAAAAGTGGCAGTAATAGCGGCAATAATTAAAAATGGTGTGGCGGGTAATTGTGGCACCAATGCCCCTAGCACAAACAACATAGCAGTTACCAACCAAAGTGCTTTATGATTGCTACCTAACTGTTTGGTTAAAACATTTTGCGAGCTTTCTGTATCGGTATTGGCTTTGGTTACCAAAAAGCCTGCTGAAATAGAAATTACCAAAGCAGGGATTTGACTTACCAAACCATCACCAACCGTTAATATCGTATAGGTTTCAGCCGCTTGTCCGAAACTTAAACCCCCTTGTGCCACGCCGATAATGATACCACCGATAATATTGATAATCGTAATTAGCAATCCTGCAATTGCATCACCACGCACAAATTTAGACGCACCATCCATTGCACCGTAGAAATTACTTTCTTGTTCCAAGCCTTTGCGTCGTGATTTGGCTTCTGATTCATCAATAAGCCCTGCGGATAAATCAGCATCAACCGCTAATTGTTTGCCGGGCATGGCATCCAATGTGAAACGTGCGGCAACTTCAGCAATCCTGCCCGCACCTTTGGTAATTACGATGAAATTGATAATCACCAAAATGATGAAGATAATAATCCCTGTTACATAATTACCACCTGTTAAGAATTGTCCGAATGCTTCAATCATTTTTCCAGCCGCGGCTGTGCCATTATGCCCTTCGGTAAGAATAAGGCGCGTGGAGGCAACATTTAAGCCCAAGCGTAACATTGTGGAAATCAATAAGATAGTTGGAAAAGAATTTAGCTCGGTAGGTGAGGCAATCAACATAACCGTTAAGAGAATGAGAAAGCCGAACGTGATAGACACCACAAGGGTAAGGTCAAGTAGCCATGGGGCAAGCGGTAATAACAGCAACGCCAAAATACAGATAACGCCAATAGGCATCACCAATTCAGTAAATTTATTGATACTGTTGAAAAACCCTGCTAAAGACGCACCAGCAGAAGCACTGCCTGTTGTTGCGCCTGCATCAGCTGTTGCGCTTGTATCTCCGCCTGCTTCTGATGTTGTAAGGTCAGGGGCGGTTGCTTGATTGGTCTCTGCCATATCCTACCATTATTCTGCGGTAGCGATAGAAGCCCCTTCGTCCATATATTGTTGCAATTTGATATGCAAGGTTCTGATGGAAACGCCTAAAATAATCGCAGCGTGGGTTTTATCGCCTTCACAATGTTCTAAAGTTTGTAAAATTGCTTCACGCTCTACATCAGCTAAGGCTTTGCCAACCATATTTTTGACTTCACCTTCACTTACAAGCGTGTTTTTTCCTATCCCACTTTTATCAAGGATAATTGCATCCTCGGTTATTTGCTCACCATCAGCCATTAAAACAGCACGATGGATTGTATTTTCTAATTCACGAACATTCCCTTGCCAATGATGGGTATCAAGTTTCTTGAGTGCCTCATCACTGAATTCCCGCAAAGGGTAATCGTTGATTTTGGAGAATTTTTTATTGAAATATTGTGATAATATTTGAATATCTTTTTTGCGTTCTACCAATAAAGGGATTTGAAGATTCACTACATTCAGGCGGAATAATAAATCTTCTCTGAAATTGCCCTTCGCCACTTCGGCAGGTAAATCACGATTTGACGTTGCCAAAATTCGGACATCAATAGAAACGGGTTTAGAACCGCCAACCCTATCAATCTGGCGTTCTTGAATGGCACGTAGTAATTTTGCCTGTAATCTGACATCCATTTCTGATATTTCATCAAGCAACAAAGTACCACCATTGGCTTCTTCAAATCTGCCAATACGGCGCGCTTGTGCCCCTGTAAAGGCACCTTTTTCATGTCCAAATAATTCTGATTCGATAAGGTTTTCAGGAATTGCGGCACAATTCACGGCAATGAAAGCTTTATCTTTGCGCTTAGAATTGGCATGAATATAATGTGCCATCACTTCTTTGCCAGTGCCTGATGCACCTGTAATGAGAATCGATGCTTGTGAGGGGGCAACTTTTTGCGCCATAACAAGCGTTTCTTCCATCACGGGGTCAGCAAAAATTAATTCTTGGCTTTCATTGCTACACGCATGTTCTAACACAGCTGCAATTACATCCGCATCCGGTGGCATTGCCACATAATCGCTTACACCATCTTTCACACATTGTGCCGCTAATTGTGGGTTATCACCCAAACCGCAAGCAAGTACCTTTACCGCAATATGTTCAGCGCGGATTTTGGTAATGAAATCACGAATATCAAGCTTATCTTCAATCATCACAAGGTTGATAGCACCACCATTACGTAGCGTTTCAATGCCATGATTGATGGAAGAAACAGTAGAAACTTGCGCGCCTTTTTTCATAGCCATTTGGCTGGCTTCGGTGATGTATCCCTCCAACGTGCCGATAATAAGTAGTTTCATATGTTAGCTCAGTTTAATCGAAGAAAGAAATTTGTTCTTTTTCAGGCAATAATGCATTGATAAGCATTTCTAAACGGCGTGGATTTTCTTGCCGTTGAACAGAGCCTGCCGCCAGAATATACATGCGATTAAGAATATCTTCATCACGACCATTTCTATCCAACTTATTCGCTAAAGGCGTAAACAACATATTTGCTAAAATCACCCCATAAAAAGTTGTTAAAAGTGCTACCGCCATAGAAGGTCCGATAGAAGCAGGGTCGTCTAATTGTGCTAACATTTGCACCAATCCTACCAATGTACCAATCAAGCCCATGGCAGGTGACGTATCAGCGCCCTTTCGTAACAGGGTAATTGATTGTTCGCGCAATTCCGTAACATTAAGCGCATCGCCAGTCATAATTTCTTGAATTTCTTCATCTGTTGCACCATCAATCGCCAGCGATAAACCACGAACAAGCATGGGTTTATCTTCAATCGTACTAAGCGCGCTTTGCATTTGCAATAAGCCTTGTTGCCTGCCTGCCAAGCCTAACTCAATCAGTTGTAATGCCACCTCGCCAATAATCAATTGTTGACGGCTAATGGTGGTAAGCAGATATTTCGCTGTGCCACCAATATCATTAAAGCGTGTGCCTGCAACCACAACACCGAATGTTCCGCCAATCACAATCAGTACTGAGGGGATATTAATAAAAGCTTGAGGGGTTCCACCTAAAAAAATTGCCATCGCCACAAGGGCAAAAGCAACAATTAGCCCTAGAATAGTTGCAACATCGATGACTTGTTTTTTTTCAGTTGTTCTAATACTTGCACTTGCCATTTTCTTATTCCTTCTCGATTTCAGTAATTGAAATACCTAATTTGCTTTCAATCACAACCATTTCGCCACGTGCAACCAGTTTATCATTCACATAAATTTCTACCGCTTCGCCTACTTTTCTATCTAACGAAAGAACGGAACCCGGTTGCATGGAAACCAAATCATTCACTTTAACCTGCGCTCTGCCTAAAATAGCAGAAACTTGCACAGGCACATTTTGTAAATTGCCTAAATCACGGCGCACGCCTGCTGTTGTCACTGGCTGGCTGGCTGTACTCATTAAGTCTTTTTCTGCCATTATGTTATCCCTTTAAATAGGCTGATGCCCCATAATTCAACATATAGAATAATCGGAAACCGTTTCAGATACAAGCTTATCATTGCGTTTGTTCGATTTCATTGTTTGAATTTTCGTTTAATGGCTCATTATTGCCATCATTTGCTGTATTTTCTTCAGTCTGAGTGGCTGTTTCAAGCAGAATTGAAGCGTCTACAGGTTCCGTTTCTTCTGTTTCAGTTTCTAGTTCAGCTTCTTTGGGTGCAAGTTCCGTTTGGGTTTCAGTTGAGGAAAATTCTGGTTCTGCACCTGTATCGTTGGTAGTTTCAGCCACTGGTTCGGGCATTGTTTCAGGTGCTGGTTCAATCTCTGGTTGGGATATTTTCAACACTTCATTGACCATTTTATTTTCTTCTATCATCGATTCAGGCATCGATTCAGGCATCGATTCAGGCATCGATTCAGGCATCGATTCAGGCATCGATTCAGGCACTGTCTCTGGTATTTCTTCTTTTATTTCTTTTGGTACAATTTCTGGCATCGGTGCTTTATCTGCAATATTTTCTACTTCATCGCTTATTTGCCCAGTTTCTATTATTGTTTCTGCTATTGGTTCAGATACTGGTTCAGATACTGGTTCTGGCTCAGGAGAAATATCAGCGATAACATTTGCTTCTTCTGCTATTTCTTGATTGACTGCCTCGGTTACCGCTTCTGCCATTGCCTCTGCCTCTACCACTGATGGGGCAGAATCATGCAAGGCATGTTCGGGCAGTGCTAGCCACATATGGCGTGATAAAATACGTTCAATATCATTCCACAAATCATCGCCATCACGTGCCGCCATACCATTTGTCCAATTCACATGGCAATCAGAAAGCCCTAACTTTTCATCTTCATAAATTTTTACATAGCGTTTCATATCTTCATCAGAATCGAATTTACCACGTAAAAGATAGCGCACTTGTTTGGAAAGGTCACTATCCGTATATTTAGGCAATGTAATTTCAAGCGGTTCATCTTTACGGGTCAGCGCAATAATCTCAGTTAAGAAATGTTCAATTTCAGTATTGCCATTCTTCGCCATTGTGCCGGGTAAAATTTTTCGGAAAATTTCTAGCACTAAGGTGAGTAAATGAACATCACGGTCACGTTCAGCATGTTGTAATAATTCAATATGTTGATGGATATTACGGCTTAATTTATGTATCAATTCATTCGTATCCACCGCATATAAATCTTCATAGATTTCTTGACGAATATCTTCTTTTTCACGATTGAATTCTTGCCGTGCTACATCACGCCCTTCTTGAAAACCATGCGTATAAGCACTATCGTGTAATTTTTGCAACATTTCTTCACTCAAAGCAGGTTCCGCTGGTGTTTCAATCTTTGGTTCAGCTTGAATTTCTTCTTCTTTTTGCTCTTCTTCAACTGCCTGTTCTTTCATCTCAGATTCAGCTTGTTCTTGTACAATTTGTTCATTGTTCACGTTCAATTTTTCAGGAAAGCTTAAGAAACCTTCATCATTATGGTGCAAGGCACTCGGTTGCTTCAGATCAATGGTTTCATGAATATGAAGTGCCTTAAATTCCTCATCTGTTGCAGGAATATCTTGCATTTCTTGTTCATGCACTTCCCACTGTGAGGCACCTGAATAACGTAAATCGGCATTACGATTGACGCCTTGCCTGTAACTCATACCGTGTTTTTCCCCGGTATTTTTTTTCTCAGCATCAACCACAACATCTGAAGAGGTTTCTATCTCTGGCATTTGTTTAGGTGATTTTAATTTATGTTCTTCGGCTGCCATATGGGATTACCTAACCAAACGATCTTCTTGTTGATTGCGCTGTAGAATTTCAATTTCACCTCTATCAGCCATTTCTTTAGCCGTTTGTACAAGCTGTTGTTGCGCCTCTTCAATTTTACGCAAGCGCACAGCACCTTGGGCTGCCATATCTTCTTGCAATACTTTTTGCGCCCGTTCCGACATATTGGTTAAGAATAAATCTTGCATATGTTTGGGCGCGCCTTTGAGCGCGACGGCAAGGGCTGCTTTGTTTAAAGAGCGGAGCAAGAGTTGGATACCAGATGGTTCGATACGAATAAAATCTTCGAAAGTAAACATCAGTGATTTTACTTGTGTCGCTGCTTCGAAATCTTGTGATTCTAGCAGTTCCATCAATCTTGTCTCGGTTGTTCTATCAAAGGCGTTAAACACTTCTGCAAGCAACTCAAAAGAATCACGTTTTTGGGTATGCCCTAAATTACTAATAAATTCACTATGTAATGTCCGTTCAATATCTTCAATCACATCACGGTGGACTGTTTCCATTTTCAAGATACGCAACATAATTTGTAAATTTAGCTGGTCAGGCAGATGCACCATAACAGCAGAAGCATGAATCGGGTCAATACGGCTTAAAATAAGGGCAATCGTTTGTGGATATTCATTTTTGAGATAATTTGCCAGCAATTCTTCATTAACTTGTGATAACCGTTCCCACATGGAAACGCCCGGCGAGCCAATAGAAGAACCCGTAATTTCTTCCAAAATTGCATCGGCACGTTCGGTTGGTAACACCGCACGTAATAATTTTTCAGCAGAAGAAAAGTTGCCCGTTAAATCAGATGAATAAGAAACACGTTCTACAAATTGTTTTAGCACATCTTCCACAACGGCCGAATCAACGCGTCCAATACCCGCCATAGCACGAGATAAAGATTTTAACTCTTCATCATCTAATTGCGAAACAATCTCTTCAGCATGCTGACGTTCTAACGATAACAGCAAGATGGCAGCCTTATCAGGACCTGCCAAATGTGCGCTTAATGCTTTAGGACCGGGAGGTGGTGCCATGATGCTTTCTCCGTTGCATTACTCGTTATTCCTTTAACAACCAGTTTTTAATAATTTCATTGGTTTTATCAGGATTTTGTTCAATAACTTCTTTGGTCTTTTTCTTTAATTCTTCACGTAACACGCCTTGCGACCCTATTACTTGTTTGATACTGTCATTTTTTTTATCGTCATTAAATTGTGCCATTTTATCCCTCCAATAACCAATTTTTAACCACGCTACCAGTCTCTTCAGGGTAGTGAGTGGCAACTTCATTAAGCTGTTTGCTCAATGTTTGTCTTATTTGTGCATCCACATTCACCAAATCAACCAGCTGGTCGTCTTCTTGTCCTAACAATGCGCCAACAGCCGCACCGCCAGCAGCAGTTCCACCACCACCGCCAAGACCCGATGGTCCGGGACCCACTGCTTCACCTGTTTTTCTATCAACCATCGTACCATCCGCGCGTATTTGAATATCACGTCTGCCACCACTTCCTGTAAGGGCGCGAACAAGTAATGGACGCAATACAAGTAAGAAAACGACCAATGCGACAATTGATAATACAATAATTTCTACAAGATTTTCAATTCTTCTAATATCAATACCAAAAACTGTATCTTCTTCTAACACATTATAGATTTCTTCAGAAGCAAATTGTAGATTAACTATTTCAACACTATCTTGACGAATCGTGCCATCAAAGCCAATGGCAGAACGAACAAGCCTATCAATTTGTTGCAATTCTTCAGGAGTGCGCGATGTATAAATACGGTCATTGCTATCATCATCGGCATAAATACCATTCACAAGCACGGCAACAGAAAGGCGCTCCACCTGCCCCGGATGAATGGTGCGTAATATTTTTTGTTTGCTGATTTCATAATTATTAATAAGCTCAGAACGCGAGCTTAATGATGTCGTGCCACCATCGCCTTGTGACGGTTCGTCAATCGCACCGGGCAGATTATTTTCAACAGTAATTTTGCCTTGATTACGATTATCCGTATTTTCTGAATTTTCAGTAACTTCTTGTGATGAACGAAGCACCTGTCCATCGGGGTCATAAATTTCTTCATCAATCACAGTTTGGCTAAAATCCATTTCCGCACGCACTTCTACACGTGCATTGCCATAACCAACAACACTTTCTACTAAGGTTTGCAAATCATTTGCAAGCCTTGTTTCATAAGCCGCTCGCAAATCATCAGGGCTATTGCCACTTAAGAAAAAGCCATCTTCTTCGTTTGAAGACCCGCGTGCAAGTAGCTTGCCTTTGCTATCAATAACTGAAATATTACCAATGGCTAACTCAGGCACAGCCGATGCAACCAAAGAACGGACAGCTTCAATCTGTTCTTTGGGCAATGTTTGCGAACGGCTTAAGGTAAGAACAATGGATGAGCTTGGTTTGCGTTGATTGCGGCTAAATAGCTCACGTTTGGGCAAAACAAGATGCACACGCGCACTTTTAATGCCATCAATGATCATAATGGTGCGACCTAACTCGCCTTCAAGTGCGCGCAGATGATTGATTTCTTGGACAAAATTTGATGTGCCAAAACCTTGGTCTTCGTCAAAAAGTTCATAGCCAGCGATAGAACCTGAATCAGGAAGTCCGCGTTCTGCAAGATTAATCCGCAAACGTGCAACTTTTTCAGGGTTCACCAAGATAGAGTTGCCATTCGCGCCAACGGAATAAGGTTCACCCAAACCATCGAGCACCGTGATGATTTCTGCTGAATCCTCAGGACTTAAATTACCATAAAGCAGAGAATAGCGCTCTCCGCCTAAAAGTAAGATACTCATAATAATTGCGATAATAATAAATGCCACACTGCCCGCGAGTACAGCGATTTGTTGTGGTGGCATATTTCTCAAGAGTTCTATTAACTTAGCCATAAATTTTACCCTATTCCAGCTTTATGCCCTGTATTCATAAGGAACATAAATAATTTTCAACAATCTATGTGAGCCTATTGCCCAATAGATTCCCTTCCCAATTCTCCCAAAATATTTTTATTAATACGAATTAATGCCATGACAAAGCCTTGCGATAATTCTTATCGCTCCCCATCATATTTATTTTATAGAAATTATGAATAATGATATCCCTTTTATTTGTAAAGGGCGAATCACCATTTCAATAGTAAACTATACCTATTTTAATCATTTTTCAAGAAACTCTTTTGAATTTATTGTATTTTTTTCATTTTTTTTAAAAAATACTGAATTTCACCCTTATTTTATCATTTTGAATGATCAATATAAGCTTGATAGAGGGTATCTTCTAACGTTTTTTTGAATTGTTGAGCATCGTACGGTTTTGAAATAAATGCAACATGAGGAAAATGTGAAATTTGTGCAAAGGCTTCATCACGAACAAAACCTGAGATACAAATAACAGGCAAATTTTCATTAAGTTTCTTAATTTCATGGGTAAGCGCAACGCCATCCATACGTGGCATACGCATATCGGTGATAAGCAAATCAGGCATTTCAGCTTTGGCAATTTTCATGGCAGAGATACCATCTTCGGCTTCTATCACCTCATAACCATATTTACGCAGTAATTTCGCGGTAAAATAACGAACAGCAGGTTCATCATCAACCAGCATAATATTTTTCTTTGTCTGTAAAATGCCTTCATCAGATGATGTGATAGCACGAATATTTTGCTGTTCGGCAAGTGCAAAATAAAGTAAGAAAGTGGCACCATTATCAGAATTATTTTCTACCGCGATACTGCCCCCCATCTGTTGGATAATACTATTGACCATGCCTAATCCTAACCCCGAACCTTTCCCAACATCTTTGGTGGTAAAAAAAGGTTCAAAAATACGGTCAAGAATTTCTTTAGGCACACCGCTGCCGGTATCTTTTAACGCCACACATAAATATTCACCCACAACAATTTGTCCGTGTTGCATACGAATTGGTTCATGTAACGTTACATTACTGGTTTTGATAGAAAAGATATGTTTTTTTTCAGGAACCGCTTCCATAGCATCACGTGCATTCAGTGCAATATTCACAATCATTTGTTCTATTTGTAATTCATTGCCCATCACATTATTATTGCCAGCATCATGATAAATATCAATCAGCACATCACGTGGGAATAACCGTAATAATAATGGCTCTATTCCTTCTACAATATATGAAAAATCGATGGAATGGCATTCGGTTTTAATATCACGCGAAAGCCCCATAATCTGTTTAACAAATTCTGAAGCATGGGCACAGCTTTGTTGAATGCGTTGTAAATCGGCATAGCCGGTTGCACGTGGTGGGATTGTTTCTAAAAGTGCTTCAATACTGCCCTTTGTGGCGGTAATCATATTGTTAAAATCATGGGCAATTCCCCCGACTAACTGCCCGATGGCATCGCGTGCGGCAATATTTGATAATTTTCGTCTGAGTTGATATTCCATTTGATTGTCATAAAATAAGGCTGCTAAGGTAGGCGCATTTTTTGTTCTTTGAACGGTTGTATCATGCAAAATTCTAAAAAAAGAAATACGGAAAGAATTTTCTATCTGTGGGCAATGTACAGCAATTTCTAAAACATCGCGTTGTCCAAGCAATAAGGGCAGTAATATTCTTTTCAAATTAAGGATTTCGCCTTGATAAAAAATCAAATCAATTTCTTCTTGGGTTTTTTCTTCATCTAGTTGGTTGAGGGGAAGCCCTTCATGTTGTGGCATCATGGTTTGGTCAATTTCAAAATATTGAAACCATTGTTTATGAGTCGATTTGGTAATTAGTGATGAGAAAACTGTTTTGAATTTCCCATTCATACGAATGATTCTACCATTATCATCCATCAAACAAACTGGCATGGGTGCTGATGAAAATACCAAATCGGGTGCTTGATTTTTTGTGATAATCTCGCGACTAAGTGCAATGGCTGAGCGTTTAGGGGAGCTTGAAAAAAACTGCTGAAACGAGAATAGGAATTTTTTAATCATTTTGTGATATATATTGCTGATAAAGAATTAATAAAATAATAATGTATTCTACCATGAATAAAGTGCTTTGCAAACAATCAAGTCATTTAACGCTTTCTACCTTTTAATTCCCATACATATTTAATCACCGCCGCAACGGCTTCATAATGGTCGGGGTCAACTTCTTGATTCACTTCTGCACTATCGTAAAGTGCCCGTGCCAAAGGTGGATTTTCTACAATAGGCACACGGTTTTCTTCAGCAACTTCGCGCATTTTTAAGGCAAATTTATCAAGCCCTTTACCCGTAACATGAGGGGCAGCCATGCTTGCAGGGTCATATTTAAGGGCAACGGCATAATGGGTAGGGTTGGTGACAACAACATCGGCATCTGGGATATTTTGCAATACCGCTTGCTTAGCGCGTTCATTCCGAATTTGATTAATCCGCTGTTTGATTTCTGGCGAACCATCTGATTGCTTACGCTCATCTTTAACTTCTTGACGGGTCATACGTAAGCTTTTGGTGTGGGTATAATTCTGCCAAACCACATCAAAAATAACCAAAAAGAACAACACAATCAAAATGCCCGACATCACTTTAAGAAATAAAATCAAAAAAGCTGGCATCACATCAAAAACCTCTAGATGGATACTATTGATAATGATATCAAGGTCACCATAAAGCATAAAAATGCCCATAGCACCCACCACAGCAATTTTAACAAGCCCTTTCAAGAACTCCACGAGAGATTTTGCAGAAAAGATTTTTTTATAGCCTTTTAATGGCGAGATATTTTCTATTTTAGGCTGAAATTTTTTGGTTGCTGCTAAGAAACCAAATTGGGCAACATGGGCAGCGATGGCAACCACGACGAAAACAAATAAAATCGGCACAAGCTGAAGGGCAAGTTTCATCATGGTGCTACGCACAAAAATAAGCATCTCAGCATGATTCAAATGTTCAGGAATTACGGTAATGGCTTCTATCAAAAGCAGTGTTATTTGCTTCAAACTATACGGGAAAATAACCACGGCTAACATGGTAAATGCCAATAACATCATCCAACTGACTAAATCACGTGAATTGGCTACATTCCCATCCGTGCGCGCTTTTGCTATTTTCTTATCGGTGGGTTCCTCGGTTTTCTGGGAATCATCTTCTGCCATAATTTATTCTTTACGATGGCAAAAACGGTGAAAAAACATTGCGATAATATTCTAAGAATGCAAGCATCACAGTTGGTAGAATTGTGGCAAGCAACCCCCAACCTAATAAAATTTGTAAAGGCAACACCACTAGAAATGCCTGAAATTGTGGCATTAACCTGCCTGCAACGCCCATCATTGTATAGATGATGAGTGACATAAAATAAAAAGGCAGGGCAAAGCGAAAACCAAGAGTAAAGCTACTGATAAATGTATTGACAATCACTTGGGCGAAATCGCCAATGGCGTGCCATTGTCCAGGGGCAAAAATATAATAGCTTTCTACAAGCACCACAAATAACAAATGATGAAAATTAACAGCAAAAAGCATATTCGTACCAACCATCACCAAAAACACAGCAGGCAAAATACTTTCGGTGGCTTGCAATGGATTAAAAATAGCCGCATTAGAAATGCCGATTTGAAAGGCAATCAATGTGCCAGCATAGCTGAGGCTATCTAATGTCATGCGTGCCATTGTGCCGATTAATGTGCCGACTAAAAATTCTGATAAAATAACCAATAAAATATCAACCACTGCGGAAGGTAACGAGGGGACTTGCGTTGCGATGACAGGGGTTAGCACAAAGGTCAGCATTAAGGCGATAATCAGCCTCATTTGCATGGGTACAAAAGAACGGCTAATTTGTGGAAATAGAGCTAATAGAGCTGCTAATCGAATGAATACAACAAAAAACACCCATATTTCTTGCGGGAAAATTTGCGCGAGCATATAGGTTTATCTATCCAATATTAATAATAGCGTTAGCGATAAAATTCATAAACGCACTTAATTTTCCTGCCATATAAGGCATCAGTAGAAAAACTGAAATGAAAATAATGATAATTTTTGGCACAAACGTTAACGTCATTTCTTGAATTTGCGTTAATGTTTGTAACAAAGAAATGGTTAAACCCACGCCTAAGCTAATCAATAATAATGGCAATGATAGTGATAATAGGGTTATCACCGCATAACGACCAAATTCTAATACTTCTTGCTGTTCCATAACCGCACCTCAAAATAAGGAAAAAGAATATTTATTTCCCTTCCCAGTTAGGTACGGCGCTTATATGTCAGCAATAAATAATTGGCATATAACCCCGATTTTTTTAATCTAACAGATGCAAGGGGAGCTTGTCAAAAGCTTTATCAAGATTAATAGAAGCGGTTATTTGTTTTCTGCTTGTTCTTCTGTTTCATCTTCTACTTGAGTTTCTTTGGCTTCTTTTTTAGGTATCAGTAAAATTTGTCCCGGATAGATTTGATTAGGGTCATGAATTTCCTGCCGATTGGCATCATAAAGATTGGTATGTTGCGCGCCTTCACCAAGCACATTGCGCGCAATATACCAAAGAGAATTGCCCGGCTGCACAATGAAAAATTCTTTTTCGTCTTCAGTCTCATCCCTAAAATCATTCCATTGCAAGGGTAAGATACGCCGCAACGCCACCCTTTCACCTTCTACCATATCAACGCGTAATTGATAATGACCGGGTTTAATTTTGCCATTCACCCTCACATCCCAATTTATGGGTACAGCCCCTTGCCCCTCGAATCTCTTGCGCGCAATCGGACGATTATCTAAATAAACAAGCATCTCAACCTGTTGCGCTTGTAAAATGCCTCCAATAATCAACAAACCTTGATTGTTATAATCAATAGAACTAACGGTAAAATGTTGTCCTAAAGGTGTTTTATCGGCAGCGAATTGATTTTTCAAAACCCGCGAGCCACTTTCAGCATCGCTGGGGAGAAGCACCACAAGTGGCTGTTCATTATCATTTTCACCGCCTTGAATAATGACTGATTTTTTCGGCACAATGATAACCAATGATTGGTCGCCATAAATTTTAGTGGTTTCATCTTCGCTAATTGCCTCTAAGGTTAAGCGATGATGCCCGCTTGGCAAGGGCTTAGGCGTTAAAAACACCCATTCACCATGATGGTCAGCTTGTGCTGTGCCAATCGCATCACCATTTAATTCTACAATCACGCGCGAGGCTTTAGGTCCATGCCCCGCAATCACTGCATCGCCACTATTATTAATCCGCACAAGCGCAAAGCCTAACACACTTTCATTAGCAATTTGATATTGTTGATAGCTAACTTCTTGCACATCTTCATTTTGCTCGTTGGCGATATTTTCTTGTGTTTGCGATACTTCTGATTGTTCAGGTGCGGAAATAACAATAGAAATAATAATGGAAAGCCCTACAAAGAAAGCACCCATCAGCCCTAACGCACCAATCCAGCTTAGGCGAAATTTTTTCCACCATTTAAATTTCGTTTTTTTATGATTGCGAGGGCGTTTCATGTTCATATTACCTGCCTTATTATAGGGTAAGCTATGAAAGGTAGTAAAGAAAAAAGAAAGCAATACATACCGAATTGACTATTTTGTTTAAAGAATGTTAAGCAACTTTGGGAATGGTGAATATCAAGGCGATACAATTTAACCAACATCACAATGGTTAAGGCACTGATAAAAATAGCGATAAAAACTATGTGTTGAATCTGGTCTATCCAAAACGCACCAATGTAACAGAGCATAAATAGAAGATAAAATAAGGTGATGCTGGGCTTCAAATAATCACCTAAAAAAACTGCCATCGATTTGATATTGATAGTTTTATCAAATTTTTTATCTTGGCAAGCATAGATGGTATCGTAGCAAAGAGTCCAAAAAATTCCTGCCAGCCATAATAAAAAAACAGCAACAGAAGGATATTCTTGTGTAATAGCACTATAGCCACAGATAGCCCCCCAATTAAAAGCCAGCCCTAAAATTAATTGAGGCATGGTAAAAATGCGTTTCATCAGTGGGTAAATCAGCACAATCGGCAAGATACTTAATGCCATGATTTTTGTTGGCAGGGGCAGAAATAAGAAAAAAATAAAGCCTATCATCAGCCAGAAACAAGCGAATATCACAGCATTGCGTACGGATATGGTGCCAGCCGCAAGCGGGCGATTTTTGGTTCTTTCTACATTTTTATCAATCTTGCGGTCTAGAATATCGTTCCAGATACAGCCTGCCGCACGCATAGAAATCGCGCCAATGGCAAAACCAATCACCCAAAATGCCAATGTTAAAAAATCAGCAAGATGAGGCATTTTAATCTGTTGATAAAAACCCAGATGATAAAATCCCAGCACCAACCCAAAACAACAAGGCCAGTACAGCAATTGCCAACCAACAGGTCTATCAAGGCGTGCCAGCAAATAATATTCTTGCATCGCTTTAGGCAAAAGGCGCATGATGCCGTAGCGGTTAAAATCTTGATAATTCTGTGCCATCATTCTTTACATCATCACTCTATTTCGCTTATATCACATTATGCAACGTAAATATCGGTTATATTCTTCTGCTTCGTTACAAGAAAACGCGCAGATTATGCTTGAAAAAGCGCAACAGCATTATCTTATCAATGTGTTGCGTTTCAAACCTTCGCATCATAAACACGCCCTTTGTTTGTTTAACGAAAATGATGGCGAATGGCAAGCAGAACTCATAGAATCGGGCAAACAATATCAATTACGATTGCTGAAAATGGTACAACCGCCCCCCCCGAAACAAAATGTGCCTATGCTATGTTTCGCGCCAATCCGCAAAGGCAGGTTAGAAACATTGCTAGAAAAAGCAACCGAATTAGGGGTGGCTGTGTTGCAACCTATCCGCACGGAATGGACACAATTTTCTTTGGGCGATGAGGCGCGGATACAGCGTATTTTATGCGAAACTGCGGAACAATGTGAAAGATTATCGATTCCCAAAATCTTACCTGAAATCACCTTGCAAGATTTACTAGCAAGCGTGAGCGAGGATAAGCCCCTGTTATTTTTTGCCGAACAAGGCAAAACCACGCCTGCCCCTGAATGGTTGCAAAAATCAGATGATGCGATGCGTGATGCACAATTATTGATAGGGCCTGAAGGGGGTTTTTCACCTGATGAAATGGTGAAGCTTCATGCGAGTCATTATATCCATGCGCTGTCATTAGGAACGCGTATCTTACGCAGTGAAACAGCGGCGATGGTGGCATTAAGCTTATGGCAGGCACGCTTTGGCGATTTTGCAAATCAGCGATAAAACTCAAAAATAGTCATGCTTTTTAATTTGACAAAAACCGTGAATCTGCTAATAGTGCGCTATGACTAAAAATATCCCCGTTACATATGATGATTTATTGGCATGGTTTCAGGCAGGTGAGAAAACCGAAGATGGCTTTTTGATTGGCTCAGAACATGAAAAATTCATTTATCATTTGTCAGATTTAACCCCCGTTGCTTATGATGGAATTGCCACAATTTTACGAAAATTGCAGGAACAAATGGGTGGTGATGCTATCATGGAAGGGGAATATATTATTGGCTTAAAATTACCTCCTGAATTTGGCGATGAATCTACCGATGAAAATGCAAAGGGGCGTGCATCTATTACATTAGAACCGGGCGGTCAGATGGAATTATCCGGTGCACCACTTCATCATTTGCATCATACATGTTCGGAAATCACACAACATATTAAAATCATGCAACAGATTTGCGATGGGCTAGGTTACGGCATGTTGGCATTGGGATATTTGCCGCAATATCAATTTGCGGATATTCCGAAAATGCCGAAAAAACGGTATAATATCATGCGTGAATGGATGCCTAAAAAAGGCACAATGGGCTTGGATATGATGCATATGACTACAACGGTGCAGGTCAATATTGATTATTTGAATGAAAAAGATATGGCGCAAAAAATGCGAATTGGTGCTGTGTTACAACCATTTACCACCGCGTTATTTGCAAGCTCGCCGATTGCCAATGGCAAAATGAGTCCGTTTCAATCCATGCGCGCAAATATTTGGCAAGATACCGATAATCAACGTTGCGGTGTACCTGAAATTATTTTTGCAGATGATTTTAACTATCAGATGTGGATTGATTATTTGTTGGATATACCGGTTTATTTTTTGAATCGTGGCGTGCATGATTATGTTGAAGTTGAGGGGGCAACATTTCGCGAATTGATGGAAATGGGCGAAGATTGCCCTTACGCGCCCATCACCTTAGATGATTTTATCACCCATACGGCTACCGTTTTCCCTGATGTTCGGTTGAAAAATGTGATTGAGATGCGTGGCGCAGATTGTTCTAAATTTACGCTTTGTTGTTTGCCAGCTTTTTGGATAGGTTTATTATATAATGCCCAGAATCAACAAAAACTTTATGACATGTTAGTAGATTTTACCCATGCAGAAATCATGGCATTGCGTCAAAAAGTTGTGTATGAAGGCATGAATGCAATTTGGGCAGGCAAAACATTATATGAATGGGGTGAGTTGCTGTTGCCCATCGCTGAATTTGGTTTGAAAGAACGAAATATTTTGAATGATGCAGGGCAAGATGAGACGATTTTCTTGAATCATCTCAAATCAATGGTAGAAAAACGCGAAACCATTGCGGATAGGGTGCGTGATTGTTACGAAGCCCATCAAAAGGACAGGCAAGGGGATATGCAAAAACTCTATCAGGAATTTTCTTTTACAGGCTAAATTACAACAAACCCAGCCGTTGTAATTCGCGCTCAATATCGTCACTTTTGGCTTGATGCTTATCAGGAGGGCTATCTTCTAATTTTAAGTACCGCCAGCCCTGAAATATTCTATCGCGCATGGGTTCCACTTCTAATAAAGGCATTTCTAACCAGATACGGCAGAATTTCTTGCCTTCTTCATTGTGCCGTTGCTCTAACAAATGGATTTTTTGTCGTGCAAAGAATTTTTTCTTTTTAATCCAATAAAGCGAACCACCTGCAAGGGCTTCTGATTGGCGGGGCATGTTGCGCGTATCATGAAAAGGTAACATAAAATGTTGATAATCCTTATCGGCATTTTTTAAGGTTTGTGTTTGTAAAATAGATTGCTCTTCTTGCCAGTCGCGCAAATCTTCAAATCCAGTTCCGCCCACACATAATTTTTTTAAGTTTAATTTTTGCATTACAATTTCATTTTATTGATAATTATTACTTTCTTTTCACTATTGATAACATTATAATCGGTTCTTATGAAACAGATAAATAAAAGAATATGGCTTTCCCCAATTATTAAAAAGAGCGACATGGCAGGTTTTCAGCCATGCTTTCCGCCTTTGCCACAACATATTCGTTTTAGCCGAGCTGAAAAAATGCCCCCTTGGTTATTTTATTTGCCGGGTGCCATTTGGTGGTTTTGCCTATCGCTTTATTATCGTAGCTTTACCCTGCCTTGCTTGGTGAACCCGACTATTTTTATGGGTGGCATGGCAAATGAAACCAAAACATCTATTTTTGAGCAGATTGATAAAACGCCCTTAAAAGAACATTTGCCCCTTTATCGAACATTGCATAATCAAAATTTGACAGAAGAGCAATTAAAGCAGGCGATTCAAGAGATGGGCATTGATTTCCCCATGATTGCCAAACCTGATATTAGTTGCAAAGGGCTTGGCATTAAATTAGTTGATAATATGGCTTGCTTGCTTGATTATGTGCGCGATTACCCTAAAGGGGAAAAGTTTTTATTATGCGAATTTATTGATTATCCCGAAGAAATTGGTATTTTCTATGTACGTTTTCCTGAAACAAACCAAGTGATTTTGCCATCACTTACCTTGAAATATCCGTTCTTATTAAGCGGTGATGGTAAAAAAACCATTCATCAATTGTTACGCGAGAATGATGGAAGCAGAAGGTTGTTACCCTTATGTAAAAAGCGTTACGGAGAAAAGTTAGAAGAAATTTTGCCAGAAGATTGCTATTTTCGCGCAACAGCAATGGGAAGCCATACGCTTGGCAGTATTTTTCGCGATGGTGAGGATTTGATTGATGATGCTTTATTTGCGCAGGTGAAAAAATTAGCAGAAGGCTTGCCTGATTTTTATTATGGCAGGTTTGATATTCGTTGCCGTTCTTTAGATGATTTCAAAAAAGGCAAGAATTTTAAGATTATGGAACTGAATTGTGCAAGCGCAGAAATGACGCATATTTGGGACCCTGATGGCAGTTTATGGCGGGCATGGGCAGGTATTTTTCTGCAAGTATCGCTTCTTTTTAAGGTGGGTGCACAGGTAAAAAAGCATCGTCATTATACAACACAGCCGGTTTCTTCTTTTGCAGCTTTATGGTCAGAATATCGCGCGGAATTAAAACGGTATAAATCATATCCTATTCCCAGCTAATTAAAGAAAGATAATTTTATGTCATATCAAGGCGACTTAAATATAGAAGAAACATGGAAAAAGTTACAGGATAACCCGCAGGCAACATTAATTGATGTCCGTACAAATGCAGAATGGTGTTTTGTGGGCGTGCCAAATTTAAGCCAAATTGATAAGGAATGTATCTTTATTGAATGGGTATCATTTCCTGCCATGCAACAAAATCCTCATTTTATGATACGGCTAACAGAAGTCTGTGCGTCAAAAGAAGATGAATTATTATTTCTGTGCAGAAGCGGGCAACGTTCTGCGATGGCGGCAAGAATCGCAACCGAGCAAGGCTTTACCCAATGCTTTAATGTGGCAGAAGGTTTTGAAGGTGCCTTAGATGATGAGGGCAGACGTGGCACGATTGATGGTTGGAAAAAAGCAGGCCTGCCATGGAAGCAATCGTAAATATTGCTTAAACCCCTTAAAATAAAATCTGGCAAATAAAATCTGGTGAGGAAAATCTGGTAAATTTGAAGTAATTATGTTAGCATTTTTCTCAATTTTCAAAGAATGATGAGATGACAAAAAAACCCAACATAGATACAATTTTAGTGCGTGGCGGACTTACCCGCAGCCATTTTGATGAAACATCGGAAGCGTTGTTCTTAAATTCAGGCTATGTTTATGAAAGTGCGGAACAAGCAGAAGCCAGCTTTAAGCAAGAAAATGAACATTTCGTTTATTCGCGTTATGGCAATCCAACCGTTGCTATGTTTCAAAACCGCCTTGCCTTATTAGAAGGCGCGGAAACCTGTTTTGCTACGGCATCAGGCATGGCGGCAGTTTTTGCATCGATGGCATGTTTCTTAAAAGCGGGGAATCGCGTGGTTGCATCAGAGGCATTATTTTCTTCTTGCTATTATATTCTAGCAAAAATTCTACCAAGCTATGGCATTGAAACAGTTTTTGTACAAGGCGATACGAAAAAAGCATGGCAAGAAGCGTTAAGCAAACCTACCCAAGCCGTATTTTTGGAAAGCCCCTCTAACCCTTTATTAGACGTATTAGATATTAAAATGATTGCTGATTTAGCGCATCAGGCAGGCGCGCTTTTGATTGTGGATAATGTATTTGCCACCCCTATTTTTCAAAAGCCTTTAGAATTAGGTGCGGATATTGTGGTTTATTCTACCACCAAACATATTGATGGGCAGGGGCGTTGCTTAGGCGGTGTGGTGCTTTGCTCGCAGGAATTTATGGAAAATCATCTGTTACAATTTGTGCGCCATACAGGTCCTTCATTAAGTCCGTTTAATGCGTGGGTGATGCTAAAAAGCTTAGATACATTGCGATTGCGCGTTGAGGCACAAAGCCGTTCGGCAAGAAAAATTGCTGAATTTTTGGAAACTCATCCGCAAATTTTGCGCGTGCGTTATCCTGAATTAAAAAGCCATCCGCAACATGAATTGGCAATGAAGCAAATGAAGATGGGCAGTAATTTAATTAGTTTTGATTATGATGGCGATAAAAAAGAAGTATTTCGTTTTCTCAATGCGTTAAAAATCATTGATATTTCCAACAATTTAGGCGATACAAAAAGCTTGATAACGCATCCATCTACCACTACCCATCAAAAGGTAGAAGAAGAGATGCGGTTGCGTTTGGGAATTTTACCAAATTCGGTCAGACTTTCAGTAGGGCTTGAAGATGTGAAAGATTTATGCGATGATTTAGCATCGGCGATGAAAAGATAGTGAAAGAGGGACATGATGACAGAACGTGAGATAATGGAAGTTGATGTATTGATTGTTGGTGCAGGACCTGCAGGGCTTTCAACCGCTATCCGTTTACAGCAATTGGCACAAGAAAAAAATCAAGAATTAACTATTTGCGTGTTAGAAAAAGGCAGTGACGTTGGCGCGCATATTCTTTCAGGTGCGGTGCTAGAAACGCGTGCTTTGGATGAGTTAATCCCTGATTGGAAAGAAAAAAATGCGCCACTTAACACGCCCGCAAAAAATGATAGATTTTTATTCTTAACAAAGAAATTAGCATTTCGCTTGCCAACACCACCACAGATGCATAATAAGGGCAATTATATTGTCTCGCTTGGTTTGCTATGCCGTTGGCTTGCACAACAAGCAGAAAATATGGGGATTGAAGTTTATCCCGGTTTTGCGGCGGCAGAAATTTTATACCATGAAGATGGTTCCGTTAAAGGTGTTGCCACTGGTGATATGGGCATTGGCAAAGATGGCACGCCCGGACCTAATCACGAGCCGGGTATGGAGCTTCATGCCAAGCAAACAATTTTCTCTGAAGGGTGCAGAGGGTCGCTGACCAAGCAATTATTTGAAAAATTTTCGTTGCGTGAAAATGCACAACCGCAAACTTATGGCATTGGCATTAAAGAATTATGGGAAATTCCAGAAGAAAAATCACGCCCCGGGCAGATTGTTCATACTGCCGGTTGGCCACTTGATAAAAAAACTTATGGTGGTTCTTTTCTGTATCATTTAGAAGGCAATATGGTTGCTGTTGGTTTTGTGGTGGGTTTAGATTATCAAAACCCTTATATCATGCCTTATATGGAATTTCAGCGTTTCAAACATCACAAGGCAATTGCCAAACATTTAGAGGGTGGCAAGCGTATTTCTTATGGCGCGCGTGCCATCAATGAAGGGGGTTATCAATCGATTCCCAAACTTACCTTCCCCGGTGGTTTGCTGGTAGGGTGCAGTGCCGGCTTTGTGAATGTGCCTAAAATTAAAGGCACGCATACCGCCATGAAATCGGGAATGCTTGCGGCTGAAGCTGTGTTTGATGCGATTAATAATGATGAAAAAGAAGCCGTTGCTTATGAAGTGGCATTGAAAAAATCATGGATTTATAAAGAGCTTTATAAAGTGCGGAATATCCGCCCTGCATTTAAGTTCGGGTTTCATTGGGCATTGCTGTATTCTGCGATAGATACTTATTTGTTTCGTGGGTGCGCGCCTTGGACTTTCAAGCATCATGACGACCATTCTGCCATTAAGCCTGCTAAAAATTATCAACCGATTGATTATCCAAAGCCCGATGGTGTGCTCAGCTTTGATAGGTTGACGAATTTAGCGTTTTCTGGTGTGCATCATGAGGAAAATCAGCCCGCGCATTTGCATTTGAAAAATCCTGATATTGCCATTTCGGTGAATCATGCTGAATATGCCTCGCCCGAAGAAAAATTCTGCCCTGCTGGAGTTTACGAGGTGGTAGAAGAAGATGGCGTAAAACAGATGCAAATCAATGCACAAAATTGCGTTCACTGCAAAACATGTGATATTAAAGACCCTACACAGAATATTAATTGGGTAACGCCTGAAGGTGGCGGCGGTCCTAATTATGCGATGATGTAACCGTAAAGGAAGAAGAGTAAGAGGCATGATTAATTACGAAACACTACGCCGTGTGATGGTGGAAACACAATTACGCCCCAATAATATTGCTGACCCAGTTTTATTAGAGGCATTTTTAACAATTCCGCGTGAAGTATTTATTGATGATCCGCGCAAAAAGCAACTTGCTTATATTGATGAACATTTGCATATCGGCGATGGGCGTTACATGCTCTCATCATTATTGATCGCAAAAATGTTGCAAGCCGCCGAGATTAAACCCGGTGATGCCGTTCTGATTGTAGGGGGTTCGGGCTACATGGCAGCATTGGCAGGTTTCTTAGGTGCAACTGTTTTTGTCTTAGAAAGCGATAGAGAATTTTCTACCAACACCAGTAAAGTTTTGACACAAATTCAAGAAGATTCTGTTATTTTTGTAGAAGGTGATATGACCAAAGGTTGGCCTAAAGAAGCCCCTTATAATCTGATTTTATTTTGTGGTGCGATTACACGTTTGAACGAAGATTTAGCAGAACAGATGGATAATGGCGGGCGTATTATTGCACCCATCAATAATTCAAGTGGCACAAATGGTATGGTGCGGTTATGGGAAAAATGGCATCACCATATTGCAACACGCGGTTTATTTGATGTGGTTGCGCCTAATTTGCCGGGTTTTGACGAAGAAAAGCATTTCGTATTTTAAGATATTGTGTATCTTAAGCAAAAAATTTGATAATCTTTTGGCATAATGTTTCAGCAATTTTTTCTTTACTCATGCTTGTCCATTGTTCAGAAATAATATTTTCTTGACTGTCTTTTTCTAAGAAATAAATTTGATTATTATTGACCCCAAAGCCTGTATCATTGCCGACTTGATTGGCAAGCATCATATCACAATTTTTTTTGATAAATTTTTGCGTGGCGTAATCTTGCAGATTATCTGTTTCAGCAGCAAAACCAACAATCAGTTTTGGGCGGTTCGCATTTTTAAGTGAAGAAATTTCTTTCAAAATATCAGGATTGGCAATCAGGGTTAGCTGATATAAATTATCATTCGTGGCAGAATATTGCTTTTTAATTTTTTGCGTTTGATAATCTTTGACCTTCCAATCAGAAACCGCCGCCGCACTAATAAAAATATCAGCAGGTAAATTTTCTTCCACCTGTTGATGCATGGCATCGGCGGTTGGCGCGTGAATTTTAACAATATCAGGATGAAGCATTTGCGGGTCTTGCGTGACATTGCCATAAATTAGCGTCACCGATGCCCCATATTTTGCCAATGAGTCGGCAATTGCAAAGCCTTGAATACCAGTGGAACGGTTTGTGATAACCCGCACAGGGTCAATGGGTTCAGCCGTGCCTCCGGCAGTAATAATAGCTGTTTTGCCAGTTAAGGGCTTTTTCTGCCCACTTTGTTGCGCCACATGATGGGCAAAATAATCACATAAGGTTTGATGAATCATGTTGAGATTAGCCATGCGCCCCATACCCTCCTCACCACATGCCATGAAGCCTGATTCAGGTGCAATCATATGAAAGCCACGCTTTTGTAAGATATTTATATTTTCTTGGGTTGCCATATTTTCATACATAAAAGGGTTCATCGCAGGGGCAATAAAAACAGGTCGGTTAGTGGCTAAAATAACAGATGTTGCCAAATCTGTTGCCATGCCATGGGCAATATGCGCCATAAAATTGGCACTTGCAGGGGCAATTAAAATAGCATCAGGCGTGCGGGCAAGGTGAATATGTCCCATTTCAGCCTCATCGGTCAGGTTAAATAAATCTTGATAGCATTTATGTTCGCAAATTGAGGCAAGGGTAAGCGGAGTTATAAATTCAGCACCGCCTTTGGTTAAAATAGGGATAATTTCCACCCCTTGTTTCTTAAACAATCGGCATAGTTCAGGCGTTTTATAAGCGGCAATACTTCCTGAAACAATTAATAAAATGGTTTTATTTAATTTCATATGCGCTATTATAGCATAAAATGCTTTTATGATGAAATTTGATACTATGTCGAAACAAAAAACAATATATCCATTGGATAAACCGCTGATTTTAGTGGGTATGATGGGGGTAGGCAAAAGTTCTATCGGGCATAGGCTTGCGAATTATTACGATATTGACTTTATTGATTCGGATAGAGAGATTGTGGATGCGGCGCAAATGTCTATCAATGATATTTTCAATAATTTTGGTGAATATTATTTTCGTTCGGGCGAAGAACGTGTGATAAGCAGGCTTTTAGAAAAAGATGAATTATTCATTATGGCAACTGGGGGTGGTGCGATTTTGAATCCAAAAACAGCCGCTTTATTTGAAGAAAAGACAGTTTCTGTATGGATTGATGTGGAATTATCGGTATTATGGGAACGGCTTAAAAATTCCAAAGAAAGACCCATCTTACATGTGAAAAATCCATTTGAAGCCTTAGAGAAATTGAATGATGAAAGAAAACCTTACTATCAAAAAGCAAATATTTATGTTAATATCAATGAAGAAAATGTTGTAAAAACGCGCGATAAGATTATTGATGCTGTGCAAATATTTGCAGAAAAACATATTGTATAATTAATTATAAATGCGCTTAAATGATGGTAAAATCAAATGATAATGAATGATGATGTTGTGTTGGTTAAGGTGAAAACAGCCCATCACCAATATCCTATTTATATTGGGAATGCACTAGATTATGTAAGTTTGTTGCAAGAATATTTGCAAGAAAACAATAAATCTGTGTTGCATATAATATGTGATAAAAATATTTATCAGCATCATGGCGAAGCGTTCCAAAAACAATTAAATCAGGCAAAAATCAGGCATCATTTTCATCAACTCCCGCTTGCTGGTGAAGCCGCAAAATCTATGGCTGTTTATCAGGAAATGCTGAATCGATTATTGGAAAATAATATTGATAGAAATCATGTGATTGTGGCGTGGGGTGGCGGTGTTGTTGGCGATTTGGCAGGGTTTGTTGCAGGTACAATTTTACGCGGTGTCCGCTTCATTCAAATTCCCACCACTTTATTGGCGCAAGTTGATTCATCGGTGGGGGGCAAAACAGGCATTAACATGCCCGCTGGTAAAAATTTAGTTGGCGCGTTTTATCAACCTGATAGGGTGCTGATTGATTGTCGGTTTTTACAAACATTGCCCAAGCGTGAATTGCAAGCTGGCTATGCTGAAATTGTGAAATATGGGTTGATTAATGATGCGCCGTTTTTTTCATGGTTGCAACAATCGGCACAGCAAATTTTTGCATTAGATGTTGATGCCTTGCTTTACGCGATTACCACATCATGCCGTGCGAAAGCGGCGATTGTGAATCAAGATGAATATGAAACAGGCATGCGCGCTTTATTGAATTTGGGTCATAGTTTTGGGCATGGCTTAGAGCGTATGGCAGGCTATGATAATGCTGTATTGCTTCATGGCGAAGCGGTGGCGATTGGCATGGGCATGGCGTTTGATTATGCGACTAATATTGGCAAATGCGATGCGGGCGTCTCTGAAATTGTCAAAGCGCATTTCACCGATTTAGGCATGGTGATGAATCCTTACGAAATTGACTTGCAAACAACTTTGAATGCTGATAATTTGCTTGAGGCAATGGGGCATGATAAGAAAAATTATGATGAAAGCTTTACGCTCATCTTACCTGAAGCAATTGGCAAAACCTTTATTGCTAAGGGAATTAAACAGCAGGAAATTAAACGCGTTTTGGCGGATATATTAAATCTTTGGTAATATTATGAATTTTTCAGATGATGTATTTACAGCCATATTGATTGTGCTGTTGCTGGTAATTGTGTCAGCATTTTTTTCAGGCTCGGAAACCGCCTTAACGGCAACATCAGCGCGCCCTTATTTAGATGCAAAGCGTGGTGATAAACGCGCCATCATTTTAATTGCCATTAAAAAACGCATGGATAGGCTGATTGCCACCATTTTATTAGGCAATAATTTTGTCAATATTTTGGCATCATCTATTGCAACCTCGGTATTGATTGGGCTGTTTGGCACAACTGGTGTGGTATATGCAACCTTAATCATGACCAGTGTTATTTTAATTTTTGCTGAAATTCTGCCCAAAACAATCGCGTTTAAGTATGCGGATGCTATTGCGTTAAGAATTGCGCGTTTGATGCAAATATTATTGTTTTTATTAATGCCAATCCTATGGGTGATACAGGCGATTCTATGGTTATTGTTGCGCCCGTTAGGTTTGAATATCACCGATAATTATCAGGAAGATGAAAATAATAGCACTGATATTTTACGTGGGGCGATTGAAAAGCACGACCAAGTGGCGCCATCAGAAGATGAGAAAAAAATGCTTCACTCCATTTTGGATTTAGAGGATGTCAATGTTTCCAAAGTGATGAGACATAGAAGCGATGTGAAAATGCTAGATTTAGGATTGTCTGCTTCTGAAATGATTGATGAAATGATGGAAAGCCCTTATTCACGCTTTCCCTTGATTGATGGCAATATTGAAGAAATTGTAGGGGTGATTAATGCCAAACAATTATTGATAGAATATCGAAAGAAGAAGGGCAAGATGGCGCGCAAAGATGTGTTTTCTATTGCTATAAAACCGTGGTTTGTACCTGAAAGTGCGTTATTGAAAGATCAGTTAAAATCTTTCCAGAAACGTCGCGAGCATTTTTCAGTCGTGGTAGATGAATATGGTGTGTTCTTAGGAATTGTAACATTGGAAGATGTGTTAGAAGAAATTGTTGGTAATATTGTTGATGAAAGTGATATTCAAGTCAGTGGTTTAGAAATGCGTCAAGGACGTTATATTGTAGATGGTAATGTGCCGATACGCGACTTAAATCGTGAGCTTGAGTGGAATTTGCCTGACGAGCCTGCGACAACAATTGCGGGTTTAATCATTCACGAGGCACGAATTTTACCAAAGAAAGATCAAATATTTGCTTTCTTTGGTTTTAGATTTAAGATATTAAAAGTAGAAAAAACACGCATTTTATCGTTGCAAATAACCCCGCCTGAGAATAAAGAAATAAAACCATAATGTTAATAGATATTATCGCACAAAAACTTTCCTATAAAGTTACAGACCACCGTATGCAATGGCAATTAGCATTATTGCTAGGGGCCGTTTATGGTTTGATTTATTTTAGCTTTATGGTTTTTCCAATTGCAGAAATATTCTATAATCCTGATAGTGATTATTACTTTCATAGCGCCATATTATACCGAATGCAAGGAGGGGTATTAGATGTTTTGGATACATATAGCTATATTAATTTTTCTAGTGTAAGAACAGCGTTTTACCCGATATTTCTAAAAATATTATCTGGTTTAGGGTTTTCGTTTTTTTATATCACTGTTGTGCAATTAATATTATTCACAATATCCTTTGTAGTTTTATTACATCGATTGATGCGAATACAAATTGCGTTCTCCATCATATTAATTTTTTTCATAGTGATAACATTTAATATTTATCTTAATCATTTTCATTTTGTTGTTTTAACCGAAAGCCTCTGCTTATCAATCATATTTTTTCTTATCACTGCATTGATAGTCTATATGAAGAATTTTCACTTAAAAACACTGATTATATGTGGTGTGTTGGTTGGAATATTATGTGGCATCAGACCTGCGATGTATCCTTTTGGATTAGGCATTATGATAACAATCATCTGTTTGCAATGGCGATATTTTTCTTGGAGAAAACAAGCAAAGTATTTGCTATTAGGTATTATTTTACCACTTATTGCCATATTATTATTAGAAAATATTATCTTTTTCTCTCACCATGATGTGCGTCGTAACTTGGCACTAAACCATTTTATTGGCAAAGCAATAACAATTAATGAAGTAACAGATTTTCATATTGAGAGAGTGCCTGAGAAACTTCATCCTATTATTATTGATATGCATGATGAGAAGCAATTAAATAAATATGTAGATTGGAAAAAAGTTAGGGAAACTAATTTATTTAATTATTATGGTTTGTTTGAAGCATATAGTTACGGCAAAGCAGGTCATCTTTTGATATCTCTTACTAATGGACAATAAGCTCTCTCATGCAACCAATACCAAAAAGAAATTGCTATTGCTATTTTGTCAACGCATCCTTTGCAATATGCTTATCTCACTCTTATTAATTATATTGGCTTATTTAATGTTGCCGGCATTTTATTATATCCTTTTATTTTATTGGGAGTATTTTTTATATTGGCATCTTTTTATTGTGGTATCCGTTTTATCATGAGAATTTTTGCACCCGCATCGGTGAACCTTTCCAGTCATGAAATATTGGCAATGAATTTATTATTATGGTCGCATGGTTATAATCTATTTATTGCACTCACAACAGTTGGGTTTTCGCGCTTTTTAATGCTAAGTTACCCGATGTTTGTTTTGTCAATATTACTTGTGGGGGCAGGTTTGTTGCGGCATTTTTATGATAAATAAAGCCAAACAGCTAATTTCTTTTTATATGGCTTCTTTTATTTGTATGGGTTGTGAACCCATTTGGAACCTTTTTTATTTTCACCTTGAATGGGTGGCTTTGGCTTAGGGGCAACAATTTCCCATTGTGGCACATCTTTATCTTTTTTCTCAGGAATATTTTGCTTAGGAATGCTTTGTAAATTTTGAATGGGTGGCTGAGGGGGTTCGGTATTTTCCAAAAATGGTCTGCTTTCTGCTTCATTTCTTTGTATAAATCTTCCTGTATCAAACTCATCTTCACGCATGATTTTGTTTTGCTGGAGTGCTTGAGATGCCTTATCAAAAATTTCATGTGGAATTGCTAAATCAACCTCACCCTCTGTTTCACCTGAAATTTGAATAGGAGACTTTAAGCTTAAAGGTTTTTGATTATTCATCCCCTCCTCAATTTGATTAATGATTGTTTGTGCCATTAATTTAGGATTGCCAGCTTGTGTAATCGGTCTGCCCACCACCAGATAATCAGCACCCGCAGAAATAGCATGGGCTGGGGTGGCAACACGTTTTTGGTCATCAGCAGTATTTTCATCGCTTTCAGGACGAATACCGGGGGTGATGATTAAAAAATCCTTGCCCAATGTTTGTCTAATTTTTGCGGTTTCATGGGCCGATGCTATCACCCCATCACCACCATAGGACTTTACTTTTTCTGCAATCATTTGCACATATTCGGGTAGAGTAATATTTTCGGATATTTGATTCATCGCGCGCAAATCTGTTTCATCTTCTGATGTAAGCACGGTAATAAAGCAAAGTTTCATATTACCAAACCCACGCTCTTTACGGTAAGCAGTCAAACCTTCCAAGCAAGAATGATTGCCATGCAGAGTGACAATATCCGCCCCTAGCCGTTCTATGTTTTTTGCTGAGGCTAAAACTGTGCGTGCGACACCACTTAATTGAGCATCGATAAAGATTTTTTTACCTTCTTTTTTGAGCGTTTGCGCGAGCTCTAATCCATTCTGGTAAATAAGCTCATTGCCAATTTTATAAAAATTAACCAAATCCCCTAACGTATCCACCAAGTTCCATGCTTGTTTAATATCTGGCACATCCAATGCCACAACCAATTTATCATGAGCATCGAGCATTTTACTAATGTCTCATTTTAAGCATTGTTCACAGCAAATTGCGTTTCAGGATATTGGGCAGGATATTGCAATGTAGTAGTTCCATTATTTTTTGAGATAGCAGATATTGTTATAGATTGACCTCGATTAGCCACTACAGCATCATGAATTTCTTTTACTATTTCTTCTGCCATTTCTTTTTGATTTACTGATTCCAAAATTGGTCTACCGACAACAAGATAATCTGAGCCTGATTTGATAGCTTCAGCAGGAGTTGTAATACGCTTTTGGTCATGATTAGGACTACCTTCTGGGCGAATACCAGGGGTAATGATAATAAATTTTTTGCCCCTTAAACCATTGTTACGCAAAGACATTGCTTCTTGGGCTGAGGCAACAATTCCATCGGCTCCAGCAGAAATGGCTTCTTCTGCCAATTTCTTGACATGAAAATCTACACTTCTACGAATTTTTAATTTTTTAAAATCTACATCATTTTCAGAGGTAAGAACTGTCACAAAACACCATTGCATTTGGCTATTTTCATTCTCTTGACGATATTGTTTTAATGCTTCATAGTTAGAAGAATTGCAATGCAGGGTTAGTATATCAGCTTGATATGTTTCAATATTACGAGCAGCTGCTAAAACTGTGCGTGGAATATCATGAAGCTTTGCATCGATAAAGATTTTTTTTCCATCTTTTTTTAATTTCTTTGCTAAATCTAAACCGCCATGATAGATAAGTTCTGCACCAATTTTATAAAAAGTAACGGTATCACCTAAACTCTCAACGACAGCACATGCCTCCTTTACACTTGGAACATCAAGCGCAACAATTAATTTATCACGCGCCTCACGCATATCTTCGCTTACCATTACTTATATTCCCTGTAAATCAAAAAGAACAATCATGTTATCACTATAACGCACTTAAAATTGCATCACTCATTTGTGTGGTTGAAACTGCTTTGCCAGTATCACCAACAATATCAGCAGTGCGAATATTATTATCTAACACGGTGGCGATTGCTTTGTCAATTTTATCTGCCCATTGTCCACAATTGAATGAATAACGCAACATCATGGCAGCTGATGCAATGGTAGCAATGGGGTTTGCAAGTTTTTGTCCGGCAATATCAGGCGCGCTACCATGCACGGGTTCATACATAGCACGGCGTTTGCCGTTTTCATTAGGCGCGCCTAACGATGCAGAAGGCAACATGCCCAAAGAACCTGTGAGCATGGCAGCAACATCTGATAATAAATCACCGAATAAATTATCTGTAACTAAAACATCGAATTGTTTGGGTTCGCGTACCAACTGCATGGCGCAATTATCTGCTAAAATATGATGCAATGTAACATCAGAAAAATGATTTTGATGCGTTTCTGTTACAGTTTTTCGCCAAAATGCACCTGTTTCCATCACGTTGGATTTTTCAGCTGAATGCACCATATTATTGCGTTTCTTTGCAAGTTCAAAGGCAATATGGCTGATGCGTTCAATTTCTGCTTTGGTATAGCTTTGCGTATCAATACAGCGTTCCGTGCCATCGGGCAATGTTTCCATACCGCGTGGTGTGCCGAAATAAACGCCCGATGTTAATTCGCGTACAATCAAAATATCTAACCCAGCTACCAATTCTTGCTTGAGACTAGAGGCAGATGCAAGTGATGGATAGGTGATGGCAGGGCGCAAATTTGCGAATAAATCTAATTCTTTGCGTAAGGCAAGCAAGGCAGCTTCGGGGCGCAAATGCCGTTCCACATTATCATATTGCGGACCCCCTACCGCGCCTAAAATCACGGCATCAGCATCTAATGCTTTTTGTAAATTTTCATCGGTTAGAGGCGTGCCATATTCATCGTACGATGCGCCACCCACAGGGGCTGTTTCCATTTGCAAATTAAGCGAGGCTTTATCACTCACCCATTCAAGCACGCGCTGAGTTTCGGCAATAACTTCAGGACCTATACCATCACCCGGAAGTAGTAAAATATTTGGCATGATTGAATCCTAATTGTTGTTAAATCCAATGATAATTTTGCAAATAATCTTTTTCAAAATCATTAATTTTTTCGATATGCTGTAGGGTCAATCCAATATCATCTAACCCTTCAAGCAGACATTTTTTGCGAAAAGAATCCACCTCAAATGAATAAATTTTATCGCCATGTATGACGGTTTGTTCGTTTAGACTAACAGCAATTTGATGATTATCAGGAATATTTGCAAGAATTTCTTCTACCTGCTCTGCCGGTAGCGTGATTGGTAAGATACCGTTTTTGAAGCAATTATTGTAGAAAATATCGGCATAGCTAGGTGCAATCACGCAACTGATACCAAAGCCTATCAATGCCCATGGCGCATGTTCACGGCTGGAACCGCAACCAAAATTTTCACCTGTTACCAAAATTTCGGCTTGATTATAAGGCTCTTGATTCAGCACAAAATCAGCAATCTCATTGCCTTGTATATCATAGCGCATTTCTTCAAACAGATGCTTGCCTAAGCCTAAACGCTTCACTGTTTTTAAGAATTGCTTCGGGATAATCATATCCGTATCTACATTCATCAAATCAAAAGGGGCTACGATGCCACTCAATTCCGTAAAGGCTTTCATGATTATTGCGCCTCTCTAACATCGGCTAATCTGCCTTTAATCGCGGCAGTTGCCGCCATTGCAGGGCTCATCAAATGAGTGCGTCCACCGCGCCCTTGTCTGCCTTCAAAATTACGGTTCGATGTAGAAGCGCATCTTTCTTCGGGTTCTAATTTATCATCATTCATTGCCAAACACATAGAACAGCCCGGTTCCCGCCAATCAAAACCTGCTTCAATAAAAATTTTATCCAACCCTTCTTCTTCGGCTTGTTTTTTTACCAAACCAGAGCCGGGGACAACCATTGCTGAAACGCTATCCGCAACTTTTTTGCCTTCGGAAATTTTTGCAGCTTCGCGCAAATCTTCAATCCGCCCATTGGTACAAGAGCCAATAAAAACACGGTCAATTTTAATATCCTGCAAATTATCGCCTTCATTCAAACCCATATAATCTAGCGCGCGCTTAATCGCATGGCGTTTATGCTCATCTTTAAACATATCAAGGGAAGGCACTTTGCCAGTGATAGGCAACACATTTTCAGGCGAGGTACCCCAGCTAACCATCGGTGGAATATCTTCGGCTTGTAAGGTAACTTCTTCATCGTAATACGCACCTGCATCGCTTGGCAATGTTTTCCAATAAGCAATGGCTTTATCCCAATCTGCTTCTTGTGGAGCTAATCTTCTGCCTTTCAGATAAGCAAAAGTTGTTTCATCAGGGGCAATCAATCCAGCACGCGCACCTGCTTCAATCGTCATGTTGCAAACAGTCATACGCCCTTCCATAGAAAGTGCTTTCATAGCATCGCCACAATATTCAATCACATGACCTGTGCCACCTGCCGTACCAATTTTGCCGATAATTGCCAACACCATATCTTTGGCAGTCACCCCAATCGGAAGCGTACCAGTCACTTCTACTTTCATATTTTTCGCATGAAGTTGACGCAAGCTTTGCGTGGCAAGCACATGTTCTACTTCTGATGTGCCAATGCCAAAAGCAAGTGCGCCAAATGCGCCATGGGTAGAGGTATGGGAATCACCGCACACAATCGTCATGCCCGGAAGCGTAAAGCCTTGTTCTGGACCAATAATATGGACAATGCCTTGCCGAATATCATTCATATCAAAATAGTCAATATCAAATTCTTTGCAATTATTCTCTAATGTTTCTACTTGGATACGGCTTTCTTTATCTGCAATGCCATTGCCACGCCCTTTGGTTGTTGGCACATTATGGTCGGCGACTGCCAATGTTGCTTGCGGACGATGCACTTTGCGTCCCGATTGACGCAATCCTTCGAAAGCTTGTGGTGAGGTAACTTCATGCACCAAATGGCGGTCAATATAAATAATGGCTGTGCCATCATCTTGCTTATGCATCAAATGATTTTGCCAAATTTTATCAAATAATGTTTGTGCCATCACAATCACCTATGCTTTTGTACTGTTGCCTTTATCGTCTGTTGTAGAGTTTTCGGTTGCAGGAGCTTCAGTCGTGGCTTTCGTTTCTGCTTTTGCCTTGATATTCTTTTTCGCTTCCGAAGCATCATCTGATGCAATTTTGCGATTGACTTTTTCTACAATTCTAGCCGCTTTACCACGTAAATTCCGCAAATAATAAAGCTTCGCACGGCGCACTTTACCACGCCTGATAACTTCAATCGCTTCAATAACAGGACTGTAAAGTGGAAACACTCGTTCAACACCTTCGCCATAAGAAATCTTACGCACCGTAAAACTACTGCCAATACCGGCATTTTTACGGGCAATACATACCCCTTCATAATTTTGGATACGTGTGTTGGTTCCCTCAACAATTTTCACCTTAATCTTGAGATTGTCACCGGGTGCAAATTCGGGAATATCTTTTTTAAGATAGCCATCTTCAATGGACTGGATGATTGCATTTTTCATCAGATTCACTTTTCTATTTCTTGATTATGCTATTGCGCTTTAAGATAATCATTAAGATTATTCATCACACGTCCTTTTTATACAGGCAAAGGTAAGATTTTGCAATATTTTTTTGCATGGCGTTTTACTCTGTTTGTTGCTGATAAAGTAATTGTAGGATTTTATTTTTTTTGCGCCTGTTGCTTGCGCCATTTTGCAATTTCCGCATGATTGCCATTCAATAAAACATCTGGCACATGGCGGTTTTGCCATTCACGCGGGCGAGTATAATGCGGATATTCTGTTGCAAAATCTTCTGAAAAACTTTCTTCCAATAAAGATTCAGGATTGCCTAAAACGCCAGGCAAAAAGCGAATAATTGCATCAAGAAAAATTTGTGCAGGCAATTCCCCACCCGATAAAATATAAGAACCGATGCAAATTTCTTGCATCTGCCATTTATCAATCACGCGTTGGTCTATTCCTTCATAACGTCCGGCAATCAGATAAAGATGCTGATGTTGCTGGGCATAATCTTGTGCCATCTCACTGGTAAAATTATCACCGCGTGGGCTAAAATAAATCACATTAGAACGCTTGGCATCGGTAACAATATGTTCGGCATGTTTGGTAAGCGCATCATCAATCACCTCTGGCACTATCACCATACCTGCACCGCCGCCATAAGGACGGTCATCAACGCGCCCATCGGGGTTTTTGGCAAAATCGCGTAAATTAACAGTTTGATAATTCCATAATTTTTGCTGTAAAGCACGCCCGTGAATGGCGTAACCTAATGTGCCGGGAAACATTTCGGGGAACAATGTAAAAATTGTCGCATTTAGGGTCATGATTCTTCACGTTCAAAAAAACTATTGGCAATCTCATGCAACGTGATTTGCTGATTTTTTTTATCAATATTGGCAATAAAATCATCATTTATCGGCACCATAAATTCTGTTTTATCTTCGGCAATAATCACCAAAATATCGCTTGCGCCATAATTTTCAATCTTCAAAACAGTGCCACGCATCACGCCATCATTTGTTTTTACTGCCATGCCACTGTAATCATGCCACTGTAATCATGGCCACTGTAATCATGGCCACTATCATCAGATAAACTTTTCGCATCAGCATATAATTTTGTTTTGATGAGGGCTTCGGCTTCATTGCGGTCCATAATTGTTTTTTCACCACAACGCAACATACCTTTTTTCTCATAAAGCAATGTAAAATTAAAATGCTTGTCATTGGTTTCATCGGATAAAGGCATCAGATGAAAAATATCTTCAGGGGGCGATGTAAAGCTTTTCAGCCATATATCGCCCTTTATTCCTGCGGCGCGGGTGATTACCCCCACATATATGCGTTTTTCATTCATCGTATGATGCAATGATTGTAACGATTACTCACCTTCTTTTGGTGCGCTTTCTTCTTTTGGAGTTTCTTTCGGAGTTTCCGTTGCTTCTTCTTTCGGGGCTTCTTTCGGAGTTTCCGCTGCTGCTTCAGTGACAGCCTCAACAGGCGTTTCCTCAACGACTGCTTCTTCAGCGACAGCCTCAACAGGAGCTTCTTCTTTCGGGACTTCCTGCTTAGGTGCATTCGCTGCTTCTTGTTTTGCTTTTTCAGCCTCTTCTAACCGTTCTTGCGCTTTGGCACCCGGCAAATGTTTTTTGGTTTGCGCGTTTGGCACAAATTTTTCGTAAAGCCCAGCATTGCCTAAGAAACGGTGCATTCTATCGGTTGGCTTTGCGCCAATTTTTAACCAATGTTTGATACGCTCTTCATTTAATTTAAGGCGTTCAGGATTATCTTTGGCTAACATAGGGTCATAACTGCCCACACGTTCAACATAGCGACCATCACGGGGGCTACGTGCATCTGCAATCACAATATGATAATAAGGGCGTTTCTTTGAACCGCCACGCGATAAGCGAATTTTGAGTGCCATTAATTTTTCCTTTACTTAAAAATTTGACATTACTTAAAATTTGGTGGCATTGCACCACCAGATAACATACGCATCACATCGGGCGGAACTTTGCCCCCTGCCACGCGTTTCATCATTTTTGACATGGTTAAAAATTGTTTCATCAATTTATTAATCTCTTGAACCGTTGTTCCCGAACCTGTTGCAATACGTTTTTTACGCGAGGCATGAATGATAGTGGGGTTGCGTTTTTCTTTTTTGGTCATGGAAGAAATAATGGCAATTTGCCTTTTCAGAAGTGTCTCATCCATTTGCTTGACGGGCATCTTATTCATAGCGCCGGGCAACATATCCATGATTTTGCTCAAACCGCCCATCTTACTCATCTGTTGTAATTGTGTTGATAAATCGCTCATATCAAACTTACCTTTGGCGATTTTCTTGGCAAGCTTCTGATTTTCTTGTTCATCGCTATTGGCTTGGGCTTGTTCAACCAACGAGACAATATCGCCTTGCCCTAAAATTCGCCCGGCAATTCGTTCGGGCTGAAATAATTCTAACGCATCGGCTTTTTCACCCGTGCCGATAAATTTGATAGGCTTGCCTGTAACATGATGCATAGAAAGTGCCGCACCACCGCGTGCATCGCCATCCATACGGGTGAGAATGATACCGCTGATGCTGATACGCTCATCAAAATTTTTGGCGATATTGACGGCATCTTGCCCCGTCATGGCATCCGCAACCAGCAGGCTTTCATTCGGTTTTGCAATATTCTTGGTTTGCGCCAATTCAAGCATAAGCGCATCATCAATATGGGTGCGCCCTGCCATATCAAGAAACAGAACATCATGCCCGCCCAATTTTGCCGCATTGATAGCGCGTTTGGCAATTTGTGGCACAGTCTCACCCATCACGGCTTTCGACAAACAAGCAATATTTTGTTTGCTGGCAAATTCTTGCAACTGTTCAAAAGCGGCGGGGCGATAAATATCTAATGAGGCGACCAAAGGATTTTTTTCGTGCTTGTTGCGTGCATAGCAAGCAAGTTTAACGGTGCTTGTGGTTTTACCCGAACCTTGCAGACCAACCATCATCACCACATGCGGTGGTACACCTGTAAAATTAAGCGGTTGCCCTTCTTTACCAAGCATTTCAACCAACATATCATGAAGATGTTTTATGATTTGTTGGGTAGGGGTAACCGAGCGCAAAATTTCAGATTGGGTGGCAAATTCGCGCGTGCGTTCAATGAGGGCTTTGGTGGTTTCAAGGGCAACATCTGCTTCAAGCAATGAAAGACGTAATTGCGCTAACGCATCATCAATATCAGATTCGCGCAATAAACCGCTACGACCAAGCCCATCAAAAATGCTGGTAATTTTATCGGTTAATTGTTCAAACATAATGCCCTAATATCTCACTCAATAATTCACAAAACAAAAGCCCCGCATGATGATACTCACCGTGCGAGGGACACCCCCTTAACAGAAATTACTTTATCTGCCATGCGGATGGATTTTCCAAAACTTTCTTGAAAATCAAACGCATCATAATAAACTTGCACATAAAAAGCAATGAAAATCATCACAACAGATGATGGATTTACGAAAATGATTGCCACTGCTTGTTTTGTCTGCTAGTGCTAAAATTTACGTCTCAGATAATTAATCATAGGTGACAAAATGCAGAATCGTCTTTTTCCATTATCTGTTTTAATTCTGGCAATTTTTATTTTGGGTGCTGGCACGGTTTATGCCCGTTTTAGCGATGGCAATGTATTTGCCAATATGTTTTTTAGAATGATATTTGCCATGCCGTTTTATGGGCTGTTGATGCTCAAGGGTAAGCAATATAAGGGCAAACACTGGCAGGATAAAAGGCTGAATATATTTTTTCTGATATTAGCAGGTGTATTTTTCGCTTTTGACCAGTTGCTGTTTTTTAGTGCTATTAATTATACCAGCATCGGTCTTGCATTTTTAATTATTGCCTGCGCGCCTCTTGTGGTGCTAGTGCTTTCGGTGATTTTTTACCGTGAATTGCCTCCTATCTTATTTTGGCCCGGACTTTTCTTGGTGCTACTTGGCATGTATCTTACCATCGGGATTGGTAAGGCTGAAGGCACTGGGCATCCCGAAGAATGGCGAGGATTTTTATATGCGACTGGCTCGTTACTTTCTTTTGGTATCTATATGTTTATTTTTGGATTTTGCCAAACCACGTTAGGCATATGGCAAAAAATGATGTATCTGACTGTATCGGCTACGATTACGGTGGTTATTGTAGGCGTGATAACAGGAAATACATTAATATTGCCCAACACAGTTTCATGGTTGGCGGTTTTAGGATTAAGCATTAACTCACAATTGATGGGGGCAAGCATGTTGGTATTTGCCATGCACCGTTTGCCCATGAATCTATCAGGCGTGTTTGTGTTATGCTTGCCACTTACGGGGAGCCTTTGGGGATGGTTGTTTTTTAATGAAACCGTTACATATATAGGTTTGCTAGGTATGGTATTATGTTTGAATGGTGTGTATCTGGCAAAACGCGCTTATGATGATATTGAGTACGCCCACGGGCATGATACGCAAGAAGATGATATTCTTCCACCATCGTAAATCCGTTAAAAAACATCATCACAATTTAGGTGATGATAGATTTAAGAAAATGATTGCCACTGTTTGTTTTGTCTGCTAGTGCTAGAATTTATGCTTAAAATAATTCAGCCATAGGTAACAGAATGCAGCATCGTCTTTTTCCATTATTTATTTTTATTCTAGCCATTTTTATTTTGGGTGCTGGGTCGGTTTATGCCCGTTTTAGTGAAGGCAATGTATTTGCCAATATATTTTTTAGAATGATATTTGCCTTGCCATTTTATGGGCTGATTATGCTAAAGGGTAAGCAATATCAACGCAATGCTTGGTATGATAAGGGCTTGAATATATTTTTGCTGATGGTAGTGGGTATGTTTTTCGCTTTTGATACATTGTTCTTTTTTACGGCTATTAATTATACCAGCATTGGGTTTACGCTTTTAATTGCCACCTGCATACCCATTATCTTGCTACCGCTTTCGGTGATTGTTTATCGCGAATGGCCACCTTTGTTATTTTGGCCCGGACTTATTTTGGCGGCGATAGGCATGTATCTTACCATCGGTACGGGTAAGGGGGGTGGCACTGGGAATCCTGAAGAATGGAAAGGCTATTTATATGCTTTTGCCTCGTTAGTTAGTTTTGGTATGTATATGTTTTTTTTGAAGTTCTGCCAAACAAATTTAGGCATATGGCAGAAAATGACTTATATCACCCTAGCAACTGCCATGACTGTTGCAATTACCAGTTTTATATCAGGGAACACATTATTACTACCCACCGCAATCTCATGGTTGGCGATTTTAGGGTTAAGCCTTAATTCGCAATTAATAGGACAAAGCATGTTGGTATTTGCCACGCATCGCTTGCCGTTAAACCTATCAGGTGTGCTGATTTTAGCCTTGCCATTTACGGGCAGTCTTTATGGGTGGTTATTTTTTAATGAAACCATCACATGGCTTGGTTTTGCAGGTATGTTACTGTGCTTGAGTGGTATTTATCTAACCAAAATTGCTTATGATAATGTTGAATCCGCTCATGGACATGATGCGCAAGAAGATGATGCTCCACCAATGGCGTAAGCCTATTCAAAAGAATCACTTGAAGAGACATCAGAACAAAATAGAATCACTGGCATAGATATATAAATATTATTAGAATAATATTCTTAAATAACCAATAAAAATAAAATTTTATTCTATTATATCATGATAATGAGTGTGTGATAGGGAAGTGATGGGTTGTTATTTGATAAAACTTGACTCACCATAAGGGATTCAGGCTATAATCGGTTTATCAGACCCAATAGTCTGGTGAGGAATATAGCAATCCCTTGTTATTAAAATGTCTGTAGTTCATCTTAATAAAAAAGGGGTTGCTAGCCTCCATAAGAGCCAATATATAAAAGCAATTTTAGTTATATAGAGATAGTTTTTTTCTTTTCTTATTTTCTCTATTTTTTGTGCTGATTTTTTTAATATGATTTTCTTCGAAAAAATGTTAAAATAACCCTCGGATTGATGCTCTTGTGGCATTTTTAAATTGAGGAATGAAGATTTAATGATAGGCAATAATATTTTATTTGTATGTACGGGTAATATTTGTCGCTCAGCAATGGCAGAAGCCATTACAAAAGATTTGATAATAAAAAAAGGTATGCGTAATAAAATTAATGTAGCGTCATGTGGTGTTACATCAAGCCATACAGGCGAGCCTGCCGATAGAAGGGTACTTTATGTGCTTCAAGATAATAATGTTATGATTGAACCAAGCCCTGCCCGCTATATTCAGAAAAAAAGTGATTTTGTTGTGTTTAACACGATTATTGCCATGGATAAAAGCCATATCTACGCTCTTAAGTCGCTTTATGGTGAACTTATTCGTGAAAAGCAAGTCTATTTATTTACGGATATTATACCTGATATGAAAGGGCAAGAAATTCCTGACCCTTATTATGGCACGATGAATGATTTCAAAAAACTATATGATTTGCTTTATAAAGGCTGTGAAATGTGGGCTGATAGATTGATTGCTAGTCAAAAAGCATTGGTAAAACAACAAACAGCGGCAAATAAAAAATAAGGTTTTCTTTGGTATGGCTGATAAACAAATGCTGGACAGGCATTATAAGTTGATTGAATCCCATATGGGCTCTGTAGTGATGACCGCTGAACCAATGAAAGGTGGCTGGACAACGGATACAAGACGTGTTGTTTTGCGTAATGGCAAGATTTATGTTGCCAAGATTAGCACATCTAACTCGGTTTCATCTGAATCAATGATGTTAGATAAATTGCGCCCTGTCTTAAATACGCCTGAAATTTTGCTTGCCGAAGACGACATATTGTTGATGGAATATTTAGAACATAATCATCAACCACGCATTTTACATGCTGAACCGGGTTTAGTGCTTATGGATAAGCTGAAACCAGACGATGTTTTATCACCAGCCGCAGAAGCTGATGCGGGTAGAAAAATTGCCCGTCTTCATTCATCTATGCGTGGCAAATATTTTGGTTATGATGCACATACTATGTTTGCAGGGGTTGAACTTGATAACACCCCAACAACGGATTGGTATGATTTTTTTACCCAAAGGCGTTTATTGCCTATGGCTGAAGCTGCGGTGAAATCAAAAAATCTGAACAAACGCTTTATGACCCCTTTGGAAAAAATTTGTACCAATATTAAAAACTATATCAAAGCACCTAAATTTCCTTCTTTATTACATGGCGATTTATGGCGTGCCAATATGTTATATAGTAACAGCCATCTTGTAGGCGTGATAGACCCAGCTATTTATTATGGGCATCATGAGGTGGATTTAGCAATGTTGCTGTTGTTTAATCCGGTAGGTGAACCATTCTTTGAAGCCTATTCTAATCAATTTCCGATTGATGAAGATTTTTTCAAAACGCCTATTTTGGTGTATCAGCTTTATGGCTATTTGACTCATTGCCGTATTTACGGACCAACCTATCAGAAAAATGTTGAACGTTGGATGGCACGTTTATTAGGTAATGTTTAATAACTTCCAATAAATTTAATTGCAAGTTTAGCCTATTAGCAGGCGTCACAGATAGTGGTGATAATTTTATCTTGAGTTTTTTCATCAAGATAAGGGTGCATGGGGATTGCAAAAATCCGCTGACATATTTTTTTAGTGACAGGTAAACCACTGCTGATGACTGGATATTGCGTGAAAACACCTTGTTCAGATAAGGGACTAGGATAATAAATTGTTGTTGGAATTTCATTTTTTGCACAATGCTTCTGGATTTTCTCACGCATATCAGCATCATCAGCAAGCAAACAATATTGCGCCCAAATATGACGAACATTATCAGGCGTCTTAAATACGGTTAATTTATCTTTTAATCCTTCATGATAACGCATGGCAATCTTTTGTCTTAACTCGCGTTCTTCATCAAAAATTTTCATTTTTTCCAATAATATGGCGGCCTGCAAAGAATCTAATCGACCCGTCATGCCAATTTTATCGTAGAGATAACGCCCTTTCTGACCATGTACACGCAAGGAAAGAATAGCCTGATAAGTAACCTCATCATGGCAGAAAACCGCGCCACCATCACCATAACAACCCAAAGGTTTGGCAGGGAAAAAACTGGTTGCAGCCATATTGCCCCATGCTCCCATTGGCACATTATCTAAGGTTGCGCCAAAACTTTGCGCGCAATCAGATAGCACAGAAATATCCTTTGCCTTTGCGATTTTATTAATGGCATGGTAATCAGCGGGCATGCCAAATAAATCAACAGGGATAACAGCTTTTGGGTTTAACCCTTGCGAAACAGCCTCATCGATAGCAGAAGCAAGATTATCGGGATTCATATTAAAGCTATGCGAACAAATATCCACGAAAAAAGGAGTCGCACCTAAAAAGGCAGGTGCTTCAGCTGTGGCAACAAAGGTAAAAGCAGGTACAAAAACTGCATCGCCGGGCTTTGTATTGATTGCCATCAAAGCAAGCAATAACGCATCAGTACCACTGGAACAGCCGACGACATAGGGCGCACCCGTAAAATCAGATAGTTTTTTTTCTAACTCAACAACTTCAGGACCAAGAATATATTGCCCGCTATCTAAAACTTTGCTGATAGCAACATCAATATCCGTTCGTAATCTTTTTTGTTGGGCGACTAAATCAATAAAAGGAATCATTATTACGCATCAAAAATAATTTCAAATTATTGTGAATATAACGATTCCCTTTATGAAATCATAGATAGAATATAGAGATATTCCATCACATAATGTTACGATTTATTATCAATCATGGGGCTTAATGGCGTCAAAAATATTCTCAGCACTTAAAGACCCCACTTCTTTTTTGCCATCCATTACCGTTACTTTTGCCTTAATGTCACCTTTCATCACGCGTAAAGCATGTTCTAAAGTATCATCAATTTGTATCGATAATTTTGTTTTGGTGGCAGATTTCTTTTTCATAATCCAGCCGGCACGCAACACCCGTGCGCGATTGACATCTTTAACAAATTTTTCTACATAATCATCTGCTGGCGACATGATAATATCTTTAGGGTCACCAGCTTGCACCACTTTGCCATCTTTTAAGATAGTCATTTTATCGGCAAGACGTAAGGATTCATCTAAATCATGTGTGATGAAAACGATGGTTTTTTGAAGCTCTTTTTGCAACTCAATCAAAAGATTTTGCATATCATAGCGAATGAGTGGGTCAAGCGCAGAAAATGCTTCATCCATCAAAAGGATTGGGCTATTCGTTGCAAGAGCGCGTGCCAAACCAACCCGTTGCTGCATACCACCAGAAAGCTGGTGAGGAAAATGTTCTTCAAACCCTGTCAACCCAACACGGTCAATCCATTTTTGCGCGCGCGGCGTTGATTCTTCTTTTGTTAAATTTGCAACTTTCAAGCCATAACTAACATTCTCTATCACAGTTTCGTGAGGCATTAATCCAAAACGCTGAAAAACCATGCTAATTTGTGTTTGACGGAAACATTGTAAAGTCATGGCATCATAGGAAAGAATATCTTGCCCATTGATTTCTAAACTACCAGCGGTAGGATCAATCAAACGATTTAGATGGCGGATAAGCGTAGATTTGCCAGAGCCTGAAAGCCCCATAACCACGTGAGTTTCACCACATTTAACAGCTAAATCAACTTTCTCAACACCAAGCACATGATGATGCTGTTCTAATAAGTCTTGTTTACTTATCCCTTTTTTTATAAGCTCCATGGCTTGGTCGGGGTCGTCACCAAAAATTTTATAGATACCTTTGGCATTGATATAATATTCTGCCTTGCTAGGCGTTGTAATCATATCAATAGTTGGTTGCATTTTAGAACGGTTGCGACGAATATTACCATCGCGGACCATTTTATTAGCATTGTTGATTTGACTTTTAATTTGTTTGGTTGAGTCAATAATTTTTTCTAACATAATATCCCCTATTATCCAGCTGATGCGGCTAAACTACGTGATTTACTAACAGCCGAACGACTAACCCTATCAATGATAATGGCAAGCACAACAATAGCAAAACCATTGAAAACGCCTTTGGTAAGATATTGGTTTGTAACGGCAGTTAATACCTCGTTACCAATACCACGCACACCCACCATTGAGGCAATTACGACCAAAGCCAATGCCATCATAATGGTTTGATTAACGCCTGCCATAATGTTGGGCATGGCAAGGGGAATTTGCACATCCATCAATTTTCGGTAAGATGATGTGCCAAAAGCATCAGCAGCCTCAATAACTTCTTTATCTACAAGGCGGATACCCAAATCGGTGAGGCGAACAACTGGTGGTATCGCATAAAATATCACCGCAATGGCTCCGGGGACTTTACCAACCCCAAATAACATCACCACAGGAATCAGATAAACGAAGCTAGGCATGGTTTGTAAAACATCTAAAACAGGAATAATCGCTTTTTGCACACGGTCGCTACGTGACATCCATATGCCAGTTGGTATTCCTAAAATTACGCATATAATGGTACAAACAAACATAAATGAAAGTGTTTGCATGGCGCCATTCCACATATTAAAGAAGCCGATAAAGGCAAGTGCCAAAGCAACATAGGCAGTGAATTTTACATTTTTATGAGTGAGGATATAAACAATCCCCAAAATAATTGCTGTTACCAACCACCATGGGCTATAAAGCATGATTTGTTCGGTGAAAACTAAAAATGTTCTAAAAGGCACTGAAATGGCTTCAATCAATTCACCATTGGCACTAATAAAGTCTTTAAATCTATTGTCAATTGTTTTTTCAATCACCGCCATGCGTGGGATTGCAGGGCAGGCTTTGTGAAAGACATCAATAGAAGGAAAGTTTTCTAATTGTTTTCCAAGTGAGAATATTTTTTTTGCTTCAACTGTATTACAGGCTTGTTCTAATCCTATAAATTTAAACATTGATTCTAGAAAAGACATTTTATGTGTACCCCCTAATTATAATAAAAGTTTTTGTCAGTAGCGTAATCATACAGCAAGTTGCCATAAGATACTAGATTTTTTTACAAAAAAAGGGTCAATGAAAACATCATCAACCCTTTTACTTAACTTATCAGCAACTAATTTTACAGAGCACTTTGAAGCTTTTTAGCTGTTTTCTTAGGAACCCATTTTCTCCAAATTTTAGGATAGGTTGCCATGAAATAGCCAGCTGTTTCGTTACCAGAAGCATTGTTTTCTTCTTTCCAAGCCAATATACCATTCACAACTTCGTTGGGAATACTCATTTTCTTAACGAATTTAGCTACCTTCGGATTTTCTTTTGCATAATCACCGATGATTAATTTTGCAATCCGTGCAACAGGAAATGGACCCGGATAAGGGCTCGCACAATCTTCAGTTTGGTTACATGCATGACCTTCTTCATTATATTTGCCTAAATCAATTTGCTTCATAGGATATTTACCTAAAATAGCTGTTGGTCCCCAATAGTAACCAACCCAAGGTTCTTTACGCGCATAAGCTTTAGCGATAGATGCTTTCAAACTTTCACCTGAACCACTATCAAAGATAGTGAATTTTTCATCTAAGCCATAAGCACGTGCAATATTGCCATTAATGATTTGGCACGCCCAACCTGCAGGACAGTTATGGAAACGACCTTTAGTAGGATCTTCAGGATCTTTGAAAACCAAAGCATTATCGTACAAATCTTTTGCTGTGTTGATATTTGGATGAGTCTCAGCCATATAAGCAGGAATCCAGAAAGCTTCAAGACCACCGTCCTCAAATATATCACCAGCATCCACAAATTTACCTGAACTTAAACCAGCCTCTACCTGTTTTTTAATAGAGTTTGTCCATGCTTCAGGATTGATATGTGGCGTGCCTTTTTCACCCATCGCCGTGATACCTGGAACAGTTGATGTTTTCACGATATTTGTATCGCAATCATACCCTGTTTCAATTATAAAAGCGACGATTTGTGCAACCACTTCGCCAGATGCCCAATTCATTTCTGCGACATCAGTTGTGTCTTTACAAGCCGCTGACGCTGGACCAGAAAGTAAAAAACCGATAGTCATTAAAGTTATAAATAATATTTTCTTCATAATAATAAACCCCCTATTCTGAAGTATAAAAAAAAGTTATATCACCATAATTTATTAAAATTTTATACTTTAATTAAAAATAACAATATACCCAACGCTACCATACAAGATAGCAATAGCGATTGCAAGTTATCTTTTTTTGCTAAAGTTGCTCGTGCTCTGCAAGCACTTTCTTCGCTGAACGGAAGCATTCAAGCGCCTGTGGAACACCTGCGTAAATTCCAACAATATGAATGGTGGCGCGAATTTGCTTTTTTGTGACGCCATTGTTAATCGCGCCACGGCAATGTATTTCCCATTCATGCATTTTTCCCATCGCACCAATCATGGCAAGATTCATCAGGCTTCTTGTTTTCGCATCAATGGTTTCATCACCCCAACCAAAACCCCAACACCATTCGGTCATCATCTCTTGAAACCCTTTGGTGAAATCATCAGCATTGGCAAGATTCTTTTCCACATATTCTGCACCTAATGTTGCTTTACGTTGGCTTAAACCTTTTTCAAAACGTGCTTTATCCATTATTTATACCTTTCAATTATTAGTCGTTACTACGGGCAATTAGTTACTACGGGCGCGGGCATTATTCACATCAAATACTGGCTCTGATAAAATTTCTGCATCACGCATCACCCCAAAACAAAGGGCAGAGATTTTATCACCTGCTGAGGCATATTCAGGTTTTACATAGCCCCATGCCAAAAAGGCATCCGCCACATGGCTGTAAGCCCCTGATGTCATAAAACCGATTGGTTTATCGCCATGCCATAGAGATTCTTGCCCTATCGCATCATAAATGCCTGTTGTTTGGTGAATGCCTAAATCAGCATAGCCATTGGTGCCTGCTGTAATTTTCAGATAGACAAGCACCCATTTTTTAGGTTTGGTAAGTGTTTTTTCCGCGCCTTGAAAGCCTGTTTCGCGGGCAAAACGTGTGACTTCCGCTTCGGCAAGCGTGACTTCATTCGTAAGCTCATGCCCTGATTTGTAAGCCTTTTCCATACGAACAACATCATAGGCAGCCATACCAACCATACCACCACCGGCAGCTTCGGTTGCTGAGAATAACTGTTCAAACACTTCTTGGAGACCATCCATAGGGATATGGATTTCATAGCCAAGCTCGCCAGTATAGGTAACGCGCATAACCCGCGTATTATCAACACCACATAGGGTTATCACCTGCCCTGAAAGCCAACGGAATGAAGCGTTATCTAAAGGGATATTGGTGATTTGTTGCAAGATATTACGTGCCTTTGGTCCTGCTAGCACCAACACGCCATATTGTTCAGAAAGATTATCAAATTCAACATTTTCTTCAGGTTGTTTTTGTGTTTCCAACCAATTCAAAACGCCTTTTTCACGCATAGATGCATAAACCGCATAATAATGATTTTCGGCAAGGCGCATTAAGGTGATTTCGCACTCAATGCGTCCATTGGGATTAACGAGATAAGTCAGCATAATCGAGCCATCTTTTTGCGGCAATTTATTAGAGCTAATGCGATTGAGAAAAGCAACAGAATCAGTGCCTTTAATATCAATTTTTGCAAAACAGCTCAAATCGGTAATTCCGGCATGTTCTCGCAGAATAGTCACTTCTTGTCCAATAATATCATCTAATTCGGAACGCTTGAAGGAATGAATATGTTCCTGCTTCACACCATTTCTTGCATACCAGAAAGGACGTTCCCAGCCATAAATATCCTGAAATACAGCTCCTTTTGCTTTCAAGCTCTCATAGATTGGCGGAAATTTTGAATGAGACGGGCGCAATGCGGGTCTATCAAGATGGGGGTAGGGAATGACATGGCGAAAATAATAATCTTCTTTGCCTTTTTCAATACGATATTTATCATCAATTTTTGCACCAAAGCGTCTAGGGTCAAAACTATTCATGCTAATATCAGCACTGCCATGCACCATCCATTGTGCCAATGCTTTGCCTGCGCCGGGCCCCCAAGCAATACCAATATGCGAGCCACAACAAAGCCAAAAATCTTTGATACCAGAAGGCCCTAGCAACATATTGCCATCAACCGGATGGGTAAGCGCGCCATGTACAACGCGCTTAATTCCTAAATCAGCCAAAATCGGCATCCGTTCCATGCTATTTTCCAACCATGGCATAATTCGGTCATAATCAGGGTCAAATAAGGTATTTTCTTCGCTCCATGGCGTTTCATCATCCCAAACAGTTGCGGCATTGGCTTTTTCGTAAATTCCAATTAAAGCTGATTTTTGTTCCATGCGTAAATAGCCCGAAATCTGACTATCATCGCGTACAACAGGCAATTCTTTCTCTAAATTTTCAAATTCAGGCACATTTTCTGTAATAAGATAATGATGCAATAGATTTGCAATCGGTAAATCTAACCCCACCCATTGCCCAATTTGGCGCGCATAGGTGCCACCAGCATTCACAACTTTCTGGCAGGCAAAATCACCTTGTTCGGTATGGACAATCCAGCCATCACCATTCTTACCCTGACTGATGCCAGTGGCACGGTTTTGTCTGATGATTTTTGCTCCCATTTTACGCGCGCCCGCTGCCATAGCAAAAGTGACGCCGGCAGGGTCAACATGCCCATCATCAGGAGTGTATAACGCGGCTTTGATACCTTCTAAATTATAAAAAGGATGAATTTTGGCAATATCATCACAGCCAATGATATCCATTTCAAGCCCTAACCCCTTGCCGAGCGAAAGGGTGAAATAAATCCAATCAATCTCTTCTTCGGTATAGGCAAAACGCAATGAACCACAATCGTGCCATGAGCAAGATTGCCCTGTTTCTTCTTCTAGTTGCGTATAAAGTTTTGAAGCGTAAGACGCCATTTTAGCAATGCTTTGATTCGATACAGAATGAGTGACTTGCCCTGCCGCATGCCATGTAGAACCGGAGGTTAATTCTGATTTTTCTAACAGAATAACATCTGTCACGCCCTCTTTGCACAGATGATAGGCAAGAGAGCAGCCCATGACACCGCCACCAATAATGATAATTTCCGCTTGTTTCATACCCAAACCCCTTAAAATGTCCCTAATGATTCCGTTGTGTCTTAATTAATTTATTTTGTCAAAGTAATATTGTCTATAAAATTGGTGATTCTTTAAATAGATAGGCTGAAGGGGCGGATTAGTCAAAAAACAACAGATAAAGTCATAATTTTAAAAGAATTCTTTATTATTTCTTAATAATTTTCTATTTTTTTAATATTTTTTTTATAAGTTGTCATATTTATTTTAAGACTTATCGCTGAACCCCTTTATTCCATTGGCTTTGACGGCATTTCTCTTGTTGGCGTTATTGAGGGGTGAATTCAATAAACACTTGATTTTCTTTAAAGATAACATTATAATGACAATAATATCTTAAATGTGCCTTAAATAAGCTAAATAATTAGTTTTATATAAAGATGTATAAAGGAAAGATTAAGTTAAACACGTGAATATGACATCACCATATCGGAATTCTGCTAAGCAGGTGGCAAAACAGTCGTCTGGGCAGTTATCCGCGCGTTTGTCATCTTCTATGGGCATTGTGCGTTATATATTACTCGCCTCTATTGCTGGTTTTTCTGGTGTGGCGCATGCACAGGATACATCAAATTTTTCTCAAAATTTCTTTAGTGGCTCTATCAATAGTCTGCAAAGTCAAATTTCTAGCTGTAACACGGCTCTGAATGAAGGTCATACAAATGGTAGGGATTGTATTAAGCAGGGGATTGAACAAGAATTAGGTAATAAAGCCATTGGATTAGCATTTAATACAACTGAACAAGTTGGTAAACATGTTTTTGGTGAGTATTTCCAAGTTAAGAATCGCTTAAATTATAGTGCAGTTGAAGGGGTTGGGGTGCAAGGTAATCTTGATACAGTTATTCCATTAACCCATACACAAACACTGTTAGGCGTTAAACGCACCCGTAAAGACCGCAAAAACCGTTCTAAAGCATTGAAAAATGCTGTTGCGGCATCAGCACCAACACAATCTAACCTATTCTTGCAACAAGGGGTTACCCGCTGGCAAGATGATGAGGGGGTGCAACGTAATGATATGCGTTGGGGCTTGGTTTATCGTTTTAATTTGACTCCTGTGGCTGGTGAAAATATTTTAGGCTTTGCGACTTTTGTGCAACAAAATGCAGAGCGTGGGCATAGTCGTTTGATTACCCGTTATGATTATTCGGGCAAATGGGGGAAAAGCTGGGTGAATTATTATCGTCCGACAACAGGTTGGGTTGATGGTCGTGAAGGGTATCAAGAACGTGCCGTTGGTGGTTCTGAAGTAGGGCATAAAATAAATCTTACCGATACTGTAAATGTTGATGTTTCAGCATCGCAATGGGAATCTACGAATTCAAAAGCCGCTGTGCCGTTTGAAAAAAGCGAATCTATTGGCGTAGAATGGAAGCCTCATAAATGGGTTACATTCACGCATCGTTACAGCAATAAAAACACAAGTCTAGAACCTGTGCGTGATTATAATTTCTCACTAAATGTACCTTTGGGACGTGATAAAAGCAAGGCAGCCCCGCGTTGGACTGGCTTAGGTGTTGCAGGACAGAATGAAGGCGCAAATCCCGATGTAATTTGGGACCCAGTTGATAACCTTCGTGAGATTAAATATGTTGAGCGTGTGAAACCTGTTGAAAAAGTTGAAAATGCAAAAATAGAATTTTTGGCGCCTTCGGTGGAATCAGGCGATTCAATTCCGGTTAAAATTACATTGCCTAGTCCGGCATCCGAAGAAACTAAAATTATTGTACGTTTGGAGCCGGGAGAAACTGGTGAACCTGCTGTGGCTGGTGAAGATTATATTGATGAGCCTGTTACTTTAATTGTGGCACAAGGTCAACAAGTTGCAGAAGCTGAAGTGCAAATTCTGCACAATAATAATATGACAGCACCGCGCAGTATCAAAGTTATTATTGAACAAGAAATTTAGTTCTTATATTACCCAAGGATATTAGGCTATCATGACTATTTTTAAGCACATATATTAATGTGCTTTTTTAATAAGAGAAACTCAGATGAAAAAAATTATTGCACATATATTATTGTTGTTGTTGCTTTATGGTTGTCAGGGACAAAAAGGTGATTTGCAAAAAGGAATCGCCGCTTATCAGCAGAGTGATTATCAAACGGCATTGATTGAGTTAGAACCGCTTGCCGAAGCTGGAAATGCACAGGCACAATTTTATGTGGCAACACTTTTTTTGAATGGTTGGGGTGTTGACGCAAATCTTACCACCGCTTTTAATTATTATAAAGAATCCGCAGCGCAAGATTATTTAGAATCGCAACATATTACAGGCGCCATGTATTATCTTGGCTGGGGAACTGAAAAAAATCATCAAAAGGCACTGAAACATTTCATGCCCGCAGCAATGGCAGGCGATGTTGATTCTCAATTTCATGTTGGGTTGATTTATTTTGAAGGCAGTGCGGGCGAACAGGATTATGTGAAAGCATATCGTTGGTTTGGAGTTTCAGCCAAACAAGGCAAGCCGTTAAGCGTGGCTTTTCAAGCGCAGGCAAAAGAACAACTAACCGAAGATGAGTTACAGGAATCAGATATTTTTATTGCTGATTTTACAGCAAACCCATAAATTTAATTTTCCTTTGGCAGTAATTTCTCTAACAATTCATCATTTACTTCAACGCCATTTTCGATAGCATCGGCACGGTTTGCTTCGCGCCTCATGCCGGGCAATCTGGCATCTTCTTGTGTAAGAATCGCATCAGATAATCGGTTGAGTTGCTCGTAAAATAAATTTCCTGAGAAACTTGCAATATTAAAAGCAATGAAGCATTGCCCTGTTTTAGGGGGTCCGCCTTCTGTGCCAGAAAAGGGGCTTGCTTCTAATCCTAACATCGCACCAGATAATAACGATGCGAAAATCTCTACCATCAAACCATTCGAGAAACCCTTATAACCACCGCTTGGCATCATGCTACCTTGCAAGGCAAAAGCGGGGTCGGTTGTAGGTTGTCCATTTTTATCAAGCGCCCAACCTTCGGGAATTTCTTTGCCAGCTTTATTGTGCATGATAATTTCGCTTTTCGCCACCACGCTTGCCGATTGGTCAATCACAAAAGCCATCTTGCCTTCACGATTGGGGACGGCAATGGCATAAGGGTTTGTGCCAATCACAGGCTTATTGCCACCAACAGGCGCGATGGATGCAGGCGCATTGGTAAAACCTAATGCCACAAAACCATTCAATGCCAATCGTTCTACATGATACCCTAAAACGCCACAATTATAAGAATTTTTGATGGTAAGAGTTGCACAGCCATTTTCTTTGGTAGATTTGATAAGCGGAGCAAACCCTTTATCAATCGCAAGATGGGCAAAACCACTTTTGGCATCTGCGGTGATAAGCGCGTTTTTTGATTGATTAATCACAGGTTCTGCTGTTCCAATTACCTTGCCACATTTTAAGTGGGTGCAATAATTAGGCACATAAACCAAGCCATGACTGGTGATGCCATCGCGTTCGGCCGCCATCACGCCTTTTGCTAAAGTTTGCGCTTGTGCTTGCGAAGCCCCCGCCCCGATGAGTGCATCGCGGGCAATTTGTTCTATTTCATCAAGTGTTTTTTTCATAAAATATCCTTTAATCGTTATCTTGAAGCCCCGCGCCAGCACCGCCTAAGCGGGATTGCTCGGTTGAGGTTACCAATGTGCGTTTGTAAAATGAGATGATAATCTGCCATGAATCATCATTAATTGTGATACCATTATCATAGATATTTTGCATATCAGGCTTGGTAAGCGTTTCAGGCGTACCAAGCGATGAGGCAAGCGATGAGGCAAGCGATGAGGCATTGATAGAGAGAGGCATCATCGTGTCGGTATGATATGGGGTTGCAGATAAATAAATGCCATCAACACAAATATAGCCATGATTCTCACCCCATTGTAATGTGATTGGATTACCAATGCGATGCCCATGACACATCGCCCCAATCATGCAGAACATAAGCAAAGGGTAATGGGTGCTAAATTCAGTTTGGTAGCTAGGGTCAATTATCAAATTATCAGCAATCATCACAGCTTGGTTGAATGATGGTTCTGTTTTGTTTTGCAACGGATATTGTAACAAAAGTGCGGGGTCAATCCCGATACTCGCACCGTAAATTCCTGCCATATGTAATGTTTCCGCTGTTCCATAAGGCAATCCGTAGCCTACAATTGCCCGCACAGCATAAAAACGAAATTCATTGGCAGAAACAATCATGATAAATTAGCGGGGAAGAACCAAAGCGGGTCATCATCTTGTTGCAAATCAAGTGGGGAAGGCGCGCCTTGAAACAGATTAACGCGTGTCCATAAATCTGATTTTGGGTCAAATTTTGAAATACCAAAGAATGATAACTTAAAGCGCAATAAATCAATCGGGCGAATTTTATCATCAATCAGATTATCATAAATTTCACCATAAGGATGCGTTGCGACGGATTGCGCGCGTTTTGCTGCCGCACGACATTCAGGATATTGTAACAGCAATTCTGCTAATTGTGTTTCAGCCGAGAATGTTTTGGATTTTTGATAAAGATTTGCAATATCGCGTGCAACCGCCAAAGGCATTTCCCACTCACTGCCATGTTCAATAAACCTTTTGCCCAAACGTGGTTCCATTTTATCTTCGGAATAATACCAGAATGTATCTTGATTCTTTTGGTCTTCAAAATCAATTTCCAACGCCCAATCATAATGCTGTTCTAATAGTAACTGCAATGATTTTATCCGCATGGTTGGGTCAAGCATGATTTTTTCATCCGCGCTCATCATGTCACTTAAATCATCTACATTTTCCCCTAATATTTCTATCAATAATGAAACCATCAATTCTTGCATTTCTAATGAATAATCTTTTGCACAATTATGATAAATGGCATGATAAGGCATAGGGGTTGCAATCAAGGATAATAATTGCGTTCTGAATTCTGCTAACTCATTGAGTAAAATGGTAATTCTTTCACTCTGAACTTTATCTGCCACCTGCCACCCTTGTAGATATTCATGGGCGCGGTCATAAAGTTTTATAAAATTAAGCTGTTCATCTTTGGTAAGATTTTGCTGGACAAATGCAATGGCAAGAGCCGTTTCACGCATCTGCACCCAATGGTGAATAAGAATAGGGTGATGCACCATAAACGGCGCCATACCCAAACCCGTTGAATTACCAATGCCCAAATATTTTGTAATATCAGCATCTAGCTTGCTGGCTTGTTTGCCCATTTTTTTAGCAGTTTGCTTGGCGATATGATTTACCCAATCAATGGTAAACCAGCGGAACAAATAAACGCTTAACATTTCAACCTGAAACGGTGAGTTAAAAACAGGGCGTTTGGAATATTTTTCGCGATTGGCACAACCAAATTTACCACTGCCATAAACAGCAGTTGTTCGCATTAAATAACCAATTTCCTGAATCATTTTTCTATCGGGTTGTTTGCCATCTGTAAGGCATGTGATGATATGCTGAAATAGGCGCATGCTTTTATTGGCACGGGATAACACAAATTCTTTCGGCGAACAACGCCCTTTTTCCTGTAAAGGCACATTATGGCGAAGTCTATCAATATCATCTTCAGAAGGCACACCATCAAACAAGCAAAAACAAGCATCCCATTGTTCTGCAATCACACGGTCGGTGCGGGCATTATCGGGAATTAATTGCGTAAAAATAATCAGAGAATACGTATATCCACCAATAATCGCTTGATAAATAGCAGTGCCGTAACCATTTTCATCCCAATCAATACGGGCGCAATTAAACTGCCATTTTTCTTTTTTTGCACGCCGTAATAATTGCCGAATGAAGCTTAGACGATGTTGAAATGATGACCCCATACGTTCCAATCGCATCACATCTTTAGGGGCGCGCATTAAATGATGATAAGACATATCCTGTTCAGGCTGCATGGTTTCATCCCATCGCTCTGAATGAGGTGCGGAAAAATTCCAGCCAATTTTTCCCAGCAATTTTCGCAATATCGGTACTGTTAAACCCTATCTGTTTTAGCCCTTCAAGAATATTGGCAAAGCCTAAACTATTTTGAAACCATTCAGGCTGTTCTGGAAAACCAGCATTATCTTGGCTTCCCTCACCATAATCCATCGTTTTTGTCCATGTACCATTGCGCATCCATTCCACGACATTATCGGGCTGATTCAAACATAAATCACTGCCAAAGCCAATATGATCAACGCCTATCAAGTCAGCAGCACGGGCAATCATCTCGCAAAAACTTTCTAAAGCTACAGTTGGATTTATCTTTTAAGTGATGCGGGTAAAGCGAAAACCCAATCATACCACCAGATTCTGCTAAGGCTTTCAACACATTATCGGGTTTGTTGCGTAAAGCCGGATGCCAAAAATGCGGGTTCGCATGGGTGATGGCAATTGGGCGTTGAGATAATTCAATGGCTTCTAGCGTAGAATGATGGGCAGAATGGCTCATATCAATAACCAAGCCAACACGATTCATCTCTTTAATCACCTCGCGCCCCATACGCGTGATGCCAGTATCTTTTTCTTCATAACAACCGGTTGCCAGTAAGCTCTGATTGTTATAAGAAAGTTGCATGAAGCGCACCCCAAGCTGATGCCACACCTCAACAAGATAGATATTATCTTCAATCGGAGAGCAATTTTGAAACCCGTAAAAAATTGCAACGCGATTTTCAGCATAGGCTTTTTCAATATCTTCGGCATATTTACCTTGAAAAATAATATCAGAATAGGCTGTAAAATATTGATTCCACTTCATGATATTGTTGATTGTCTCAGTAAAATCTTCATGATAACAAATGGTAACATGCACAGCATGAACGCCAGCTTGTTGGATTTGCTTAAAAACATCACGCGACCAGTTGCTATATTGCAGACAATCAACCAGTAAATATGGTGATTGTTCAGTCATTATTCAGGGCTACCCGCACGTGAGTAACAGGTTTTCACTTGGGTATAAAATTCTACTGCATATTGCCCTTGTTCGCGAGAGCCAAAGCTTGATTTTTTCCTGCCCCCAAATGGTACATGATAATCAGTGCCAGCAGTTGGAAGATTAACCATGATGCAACCTGCTTTTGAATTGCGCTTAAAATCAGTCGCACGTGCCAGTGATTTTGTAACAATCCCCGATGTTAGCCCAAAATCCGTATCATTCACAATGGCAAGCCCTTCAGCATAAGAGCTGGTTTTCTGCACACATGCAACCGGACCAAAAATCTCTTCACGATTCACCCGCATCTGATTGTTGCTATTGATAAATAATGTTGGATTTAAGTAATAACCTTGTTTGGCTGTGTCAGGCGCATCGCCACCTACAACCAGTTCGCAACCTTCTTGCTTGGCAAGGGCAATATATTCATTGACAGTATTAAACTGGGTTTCCCCTGCAAGTGGACCAATTTGAACACCCTCATCAAGCGCATGTCCAATTTTCAATTTTTTGATTTCAGCAGTCATTTTCTCTACGAATATATCATGCACCGATTCATGCACCACCAAGCGCGATGATGCTGTACATTTCTGCCCTGTGGCAAAATAAGCGCCATTGATAGCGCAAGCCACAGCAATATTTAAGTCGGCATCATCCATAACCAACAAGGCATTTTTTGACCCTAATTCAAGTTGCGTTTTGGTAAAATTGCCAGCAGCACTTTGTGCCACCTGTTTGCCAACATCATAAGAACCTGTAAAGCTAACCGCTTGAATGTTAGGGGATTCTGCCAAAGCTTGCCCAATATGACTGCCAGAACCCATCACAAGATTAAACAGGCCTTTGGGAATATCTTGCCGTGAGATAATTTCAGTTAAGATACATGCGCTAGCAGGTGTGAAATTCGCAGGCTTCCAGATAACGGCATTGCCAAAAGCGAGGGCAGGGGCAATTTTCCAGCAAGGTGTGGCGAGAGGAAAATTCCAAGGTGAGATAATCGCAACCACGCCCATTGGCTCACGCCTGATATCCACCTCAATTTCAGGACGGGTAGAATCAGCATTTTGTCCGATTTGACGCAAAACTTCTGCGGCATAATAAGTGAAGAATTGTCCGGCACGATAAGTTTCGCCCACCCCTTCAGCCAATGTTTTGCCTTCTTCACGCGCGAGCACTTGCCCAATCTCTTTACTACGTGCCATTAATTCATTGCCAATATTATTGAGAATGGTTTGTTTTGCTTCAAGCCCAACAGCCTGCCATTCTATCTGCGCCTGTGTTGCGGCATCAATCGCTTGATTTAATTGTTCTGAATTGGCTTGTGCATAATCGCCAATGATGTCGTTAAGGTCAGACGGATTTATATTCTGATTGCCTCCGCCTGCAATAAATTCGCCTGCGATATAGTTGCTCAATAATTGTGACATTTAGAGTTCCCCTTATTTTGCTCTAGTTGTTTTTTTGTTATTTTAAGATATTTATATTTTGAATGCAATGAAAATAGATACGCCATAAGATGGTTGCATGCAATGTTATTTAATGGTAATCACAATGATTATGAAATATAAGATTGCCACATTTTATCACTTTGCGGATTTTTCTGATTACCATGATTGGCAGGAAAAACTATATGAGGTGATGCGCCCTTATGATATGCGTGGTACAATTTTAATTGCTGCTGAGGGAATCAATGGCACAATTTCAGGCTGTGCTGAAGGGGTGAAAAATTTGTTTGCATTTATCCGTGCAGATGAACGTTTTGCAAATATAAATATCAAATATAGTCAGGCTGAAATACATGCTTTTCCACGTTTGAAAGTGCGCTTAAAAAAAGAAATCGTCTCATTGGGGAAAACGGATATTAATCCTGCACAACAAACAGGTGGCTATGTGGCGCCCAAAGATTGGAATGCGCTGATTGCCCGTGATGATGTGTTGGTGCTTGATACCCGCAATGATTATGAGGTGGCAATCGGCACATTTCATCATGCCATTAGCCCGAATACCAAGCATTTTCGTCAATTCCCTGATTATGTTAAAGAGAATTGGACACAAGATGAAAGCAATAAGCAACGCCCGATTGCTATGTTTTGCACCGGTGGTATTCGTTGCGAAAAAGCAAGTGCCTATTTAAAACAGCAAGGTTTTGAAAAAGTGTATCAATTGCATGGTGGTATTTTAAAATATTTAGAGGAAGTTCCAGCAGAAGAATCCTTATGGCAAGGTGAATGTTTTGTGTTTGACCAACGGGTGAGCCTGAATGAAGAGCGCGAGAAAGGTAGCTATTTACAATGCTATGCGTGCCGAATGCCATTATCATATGAAGATTCCCAAAACCCGTACTATGAAAAAGGCATTTCATGCCATCATTGTTATGGTAAAAAATCAGAAAAAAAGAAGCAAGGTTTGGCAATGCGTGAAAAGCAAATTCAGCTGGCGATGAAGCGTGGGGAATCTCATCATGCAGGACAATCTAATAAAGAATTAGAAAATAATTATGTGGCTGAAATCAGAGCGAAGGCGACTGATAAAAATAAAACTTAAAAATTAAAAGGCTTTGTTGAAGCCTGCAACAAGTCCGGTTTGATTAAGCCCCGGTTGATGCTGATAATTATGGTCACGCGTGATGGTGGTAAAAAACCGTCCAGTTTTATCTGCGGTTAAAGTACCCTGATAGGTAATGTTTAACTGCCGATGCCGATGTGTTGTTGCCAGTGAATAATCTTGCGTCACATTATAGAATGAACCATCACTACGATAACCCATCACACTATTTTGGCTCATCGTGCCAGTGCGAATGCCTAATTTGGTAGCAAGGTTAATATCAAGCCTATCATCTTTTTGCAATAAATGTTTGCCTGTTATGCCAATTTGATAACGGTTGGCGGTCAGATTATCAATTTCAACAAAATTTGTATGCGCCATTGGCACATTCGTACGGTAATCAGCATAATTGACATGTAAGAATAAAGCGGGAGAAGGACGCGTTTCTAGGTGCGCACCATTGTTAATAATTTTTGTACCATCATTTTGATATTGAGATGCATAATTTTTACCTCCAAAAAATTGTTGGGTAATGGTAACATCGGTAAAGATTGAATGGCTTTCATCTTTAATGGCATAAGCCCCTGTTGAGGTTGCCCCTAAAAATTGTTGATTTTCATGTAACCTGCCTAAACCAAACTCGATTGAGTTACGATGATTACGGCTATAAATATTAAGGTCGGCACCCAATTCTTCAAAACGGTTGCCAGTATCAAATGTGCCAGCCACGGCATAAGGCTTCAATAAAATTTGTTGACCAATTTGATGATGAGTTGCAAATTGCGTGACATCCTTACCAGTTGGGCGGATATAACTAAAGCGCGGCGTGATAGGAGTTTGTTTGGCTTGTGTTTCGGTTTCAGTATATTGACCAACGATGCCGATATATTCCAAATCATCTTTGCGATATGTTTGATGGTGAACCATTGTGAAAGAATGATTATTGGAAATGCTACGATGGTTTAAGGCTAACCATTGTTGCGTATTTTCTTGGTTCGTATCATTATTGAATGAGAGGCTTGTTTGCGCATCAATCGCCAGCTCTTCAATGAAATTTATCTGATTAAGATTATCCATATAATCGTCTAAATCAAAAGCAATATTGGCACGGGTAAGCTGTGTTGGTGTTGCCACAAAGGTGCGATTATAATCATCGCGAGTGCCTGTTTGCAACTGGCTTTTACCAACGCCGAAATGGTTTGAAAGTGTAATCGTGCTTTGTTGCAACAAATCACCTGTTACAAGCGGGCTATTATCATAACCAACTACACGCAACACACCCTGAGGGCGCACCGCTTCTTCTAAATTAACCATGCCATGTCCGTAAACCTCATCCGTGCCTTCTTCGCCTAAATCAGTTGCCGTTACCAATAATAAAGAGACAATTTCTTCAGAACTTAAAGAAGGAAAAGCCTGTTTTAGTAACGCAATAGATCCGCTGACATGAGGCGCCGCCATTGATGTGCCTGTGCCATATTCATACCCATCACCAGAAGAAGAAGTGGAATTGACATAATCACCCGGAGCGGCTAAGCAGAAATCTTTGGCAATTCCGCAACCATTGCTGAAGGAATTAATTTTATTGTTATAATCTACCGAAACAACCGTTAACCAACGCCCAGAAAGTTTATTATCAATAATAGGATACGCCCCGCGAAATGATGGTATATTTGCATTATCACCAAATACATCACCTGCGTTAACCGTGGTAGCAGGCGTACCAGAAACACTTGCATTATTATAAAAAGGCACACGTCCTGTTTCGCTATTCATGCCATGATTGCCATTGGCAAATACAACAATCGTTCCTTGCACTACAGCATTGCGCCATGCTTGATTTTCCGAAAGTGTCAGCCTGTAACGGATATTATTGCCAGCTGTGTCAATAGAATCTTCCCCCGGTGGACGGGCATAAAAATACGTTTGTCCCCTATGGTCCATGCGTGAATAACTTGTGGAACCCCAACTATTATTCATGGCAACAATATCGTTACCAGCGGCTTGTGTAATGGCTAGCGTAAGTTGGTCGCGCGTTATATCCGAACGCCCATCATCATTAAAAATGGCGACAGGCTTAATGTTGGCATTATAGGCAACACCTAACATACCATTGCCATCACGGTTGGCACTAATAATTCCTGCCACATGCGTACCATGCGATGAACCGCAATTGGTAAGGCTACAATTGCCTGAAAATCTGTTGGTTTGATAATTAGAAGCATCATAACCATTCACAAACGAACCAACTAAATCACGATGCTGTGTGTTAATGGGCGTGTCAACCACTGCAATGGTTTGCCCTGAACCATCTATATTGCGTGCATGCAAATGATGCGCGCCAATTTGTTTTGCACCATGAGAATTATTATATTCCGCATCTTGCGCGTCATCCATATCTTCATCGCTTGCAATCAAACGGTCGATAAAATAATCATCACTGAATGTTACTAAATTTTTTTCTGAATCAAAAACACGCTCGGTTGTATCAGGGTTGTTTGATGCAGAGCCTTCACCGCCTGTGCCAGCACAAGCCATGAGCATCAGCAAGGCGATAAAACCGCCAAGCAAGCGTCGTAAAGAGCGTAAATCTGATAATAAACGCATTACATCCCTTTTATACATACATTACTCATCATTTATTAGATGTTTGATATCGCTTTATTGTCCCATAGAAAAATTCCATAGCAAAATTTAGGCGCAAAAACCCAATTATCACATTGTAATCATAAATTTATGTTTTGGCAATGTTTATTTTAGTTTTTTGGCTAATCTATAGGGTATTTAGCCTGATTTCCACAATATCGATATTAATATCGTAATTTTTACCAACCGAGACGAGTAAATTCTTCCTGAAAGTGAATAAATCAAAATCAAGATTCTCTTTTTGGTTACGATAATCTGCAATAATAACAGGGGCAAAAAAGCGATGTTTTTCATCCAATAAATCATGAGATATATTTTTTTTCTGGAATTCATCACTGCCAACAAGATGGGTAAAAAAAGATTTTATTGATTGGTGTAACGTTTCGGGGCTATCAAGAATGATGGTATTGATATCATTTACAGTGACACCATAAAAAACTGGATTTTTTGTTTCATTCGCGGAAGTCTCATCATTCTGCGTTCCTATGCTGAACCGGCAAGCCGATAGCAACAAACAGCAAGCAAGAGTGATAATCACCACGCAATAAAACAGAATCTTATTATTTTTATCACTAAAAATTTTCATACGCCCTACGAAAAAATGATATTATTGACGAAAAATTATGTATTACAAGTCATAAACCCGATAATATGACAGGATTATAGTATATTTCAAATGATGGAAAAAAGCAAATGAGTTACTCTGCGGTTATTGATGAGAAAAACCCTGACCCTAAGGCGTTACGCAATTTGTTTGGACAATTTTTAACGGGCGTTACCATCATTACAACCATTGATGAAATGGGTAGGAAACGTGGTTTTACCGCCAATTCCTTTACATCGGTTTCCTTAGACCCAGCATTGATTCTGGTATGTTTGGATAAATCTGCCCATAGCCTTGAAGCTTTCACACAATCGGTAGGTTTTGGCGTGAATATTTTATCGGAACATCAAGAAGAAATATCGGGGTTATTTGCCTCAAAACGCGATAATAAATTTGATATGATTGATGATAAACCTCATATAACGGGCGCGCCTTTGCTTCAGGATTCACTGGCATGGCTTGATTGCACGCCTCAGCAAGTGGTAGAAGCGGGCGACCATGTTATTTTGATTGGCAAGGTGAAAGCCTATGGTTCCAATTCTGGCAGACCGCTTGGCTATTGGCGCGGTGGCTATGTTCGTTTTGGTTTAGAACAAGATGCAGGTTTGCTGGATAGGAAGTCTCATGCAGTTTCGGTGGGGGCAGTATTGATTCAGGGCAATAAAATCATTTTGCAAAAAACCGCACAAGATGATTTTACCATTCCGCATTGTCGCTTGCAGTCTGATGCAGGTGGGCATAGAAGGCAGTTAGAAAAAATTTTCAAATATCATCAGTTAAATGCACTGCCTGAAATGTTGTATTCAGTGTTTGATGTGACTGGTAATGATGAGAGCTTCATTGTTTATCGTGGGCATTGTGAGGGGATGACAGATAATGAAACTTTTCAAGCCGTGACCCTCGATGATATTCCGTTTGATAAGATTGCTATTTTAGAAATTCGTGCTTTGTTAAAACGGTTTTGTGAAGAAACTGCCGCGGCAAGTTACGGCATCTATTTTGATAATGACAAAGGCGGAGATGTGCTTCAGCCATCGTAAAAAATAATTTATGTAAGGAATGACAATGCCATTAATGTTACGAAAAATTGTGAGATATACCGAAGATACAATATGGGAGGGAGGTAAAAAAGCGCCTCAACCCTTAAAATTATTTGCGGTGGCGGCGGTCATAAAAAATCCATGGCATGGACAAGGATTTGTAGAAGATTTACAGCCTGAAATTAAAAGCGTTGCCCCTGAATTAGGCATGTTATTAACAAAAGAAATGATAGCACTTACAGGTAGCGGGCAGACAATTGAAGCCTATGGTAAAGCTGCCGTTGTTGGCACTGATGGCGAGGTTGAACATGCTTCCGCACTCACCCATACCTTGCTTTTTGGCAATTATTATCGCGAGGCTGTTGGCGCATCAAGTTATCTTTCTTTCACGAATTTACGTGGTGGTGCGGATTGCGATATTATGATTCCACTTATGCATAAAGAAGATGCGGGCATGCGCTCTCATTATTTAACGGTGCATTTTTCTATCAAAGACGCACCTGCCCATGATGAAATTATCGTTGCATTAGGGGCATCTATTGGGGGCAGACCGCATCATAGAATTGGTGACCGTTATCAAGATTTGGAAATGATGGGTAAAACAGCAGAGGACAAACCCGTTTAGCATTATATGCGGGGGGAAAACAGCTATCGCTTATGCAATCCCCCCGCACCCCTTAATTTTATCGCTTATGCAATCCCCCCGGGGGGAAAACAGCTATCGCTTATGCAATCCCCCCGCACCCCTTAATTTTACGGGGCACCCCTTAATTTTACGGGGGGAAAACAGCTATCGCTTATGCAATCCCCCCGGGGGGAAAACAGCTATCGCTTATGCAATCCCCCCGCACCCCTTAATTTTACGGGGAGAAAACAGCTATCGCTTATGCAATCCCCCCGCACCCCTGTTTAATTTTGTGTGATAAAATCTTTATGGATTGCGTCTAACAACAGTTATATATAAAATCATTTTATGTTTTATATATTTAAAAAAATTTGGTTCATAAAAGTTTGGTTTTCACTATTTTTTCTATGCCTGCCCTTTGTTGCAGTTGCACAAGACGCGCCTGATTGGCAAAAAATTATTAAAACAGATGATGTAGATACGTTACGGATTCTGCTTGAGACAGAAGAGTATTCACCCGAAACGATAGATGCAAAAGGGCGCACCTTATTACGGTTGAGCATAGAATATAAAAAACCTACAATGATTGCTTATTTGCTCGAAACAGGGCTTGATATTAATCAGTCATCTACCGATGGGCAAACGGCTTTGCATGTAGCAACATTCTCACGCGATAATACCACAATCAAAGCACTTTTAGCCCGTAATGCCAATCCTAACCAGCAGAATAAGGCTGGTGAAACACCGCTTTACATGGCGGCTTTTTATGGCTATGACGAGATTGTTTTGATGATGCTGAAAAAAGGTGGCAGATTGAATATTAGAAATAATGTTGGTGATTTGCCTTTGACGCATGCACCGATTGCCGTGCAAAATACTGTGGCAACTTTTCAAGGCAAAGCACCCCAAGCATCAGGATTGGTACAACAGCCCCAAGATGAAGTTTCTGAAGAAATTTCCCTATTAGAAAATCAGAAAATTCAAGCGCGCAAGCGCGCGCAAGCCATTATACAATACGAGATTGAGAGGCAAAGCTATCAGGCGGCACAGTTGAAAACCCATCAGCAATGGATAAAAAAATTAAGCGATGGCAGAAATAGATATCGCAAGCAATTTTATAATCTTTTAGAAAAGCAATTTGATGAGTTTGGTGGCGGTGGGCTCATTTCAAAAGCCGACGAATCTTACGCTTTTGGTGTGGTGATAGGGCATGAAAAATTAGGCAAACCAACACCGTTAGTGGGTTTTATTCCTGTTTTACAAACTGTGCCAGAAACAGCTGATATTATGAAGTTGGTCAGTGAGAATGCCAAAAATGCAATGGCATATTTTAACAATCTTTACGATTGGTTGCTGATTGATGATTTGGTGATTTCAGAGAAGGATAAAGATGAATTGATAGCTTTAATACCAGAGATTACAACATTAAAGGCAAATAAAGTTTCAAAATTACGCGCCGCGCGTCAAGAAAACTCACCATCATATCAGGGAATATTTTTCTATGATGCTTTGGTGCGATTGTTACAGAAATTTGATTTGAAACACATAGATTATAATGAAGAAACGCAACATTTGATGATTGATTTAAGCTTTTATCATGGGTTGATTACTCAATCTTTTATGATTGAAAATGTAACGACAGAAATAGCGGAACAATTACTTGCTAATCAGGATAATATCGGCTGGAATATGCGTTTTACGATTACCCCGCAAACCATCGAACTAGATGAAATTATGTTCTTCACTGCAAATGTAACGCTGAACGCAACAGCGATTCAACCAGAAAATTAAGAATTAAAACGGTAATTCGGGGCTTCACGCGTTACAATCACATCATGGACATGGCTTTCGCGCAAACCTGCATTGGTAATTCGCACAAATTTTGAATTTTGTTGCATATTTTTAATGGTTGCATTGCCTGTATAGCCCATTGCAGAACGTAAACCACCCACTAATTGTTCAATCACATTGGCAAGCGCGCCTTTATAAGGCACACGCCCCTCCACCCCTTCGGGGACTAATTTATCTTTGCTAACTTCTTGTTGAAAATAACGGTCTGCCGAGCCACGTGCCATCGCACTAACAGAACCCATGCCCCGATAAGATTTATAAGACCGCCCTTGAAATAGAAATACATCGCCCGGCGTTTCATCAGTACCAGCGAATAGCGAGCCTATCATCACAACATCTGCCCCAGCGGCAATCGCTTTGGCAATATCACCAGAAGATTTAATCCCACCATCGGCAATGGCAGTTACCTTATTATCACGGCAAATTTCAGCCGCTTCTAAAATAGCACTAAATTGTGGCACGCCAACACCTGCAACAATCCGTGTGGTGCAAATAGAACCCGGACCAATACCAATTTTAACCGAATCAACACCAGCATCAATCAAAGATTTTGCGCCATCGCCTGTGGCAACATTGCCGCCAATCAAACACACAGATGAAAATTTTTTGCGAATATTTTTGATTTGTTCCAACACCCCTTTAGAATGCCCATGCGCTGTATCTACTACAATAATATCGCAACCTGCTTCAATAAGAGCTTCCGTACGCTTAAACCCATCTTTGCCAATTCCTACGGCAGCGGCAACTAGCAAGCGACCATCTTTATCTTTGGTAGCATCAGGAAATTGTTTTGCCCGTTCAATATCTTTAACGGTAATCATGCCCTTACATTTCATATTCTCATCAACCACCAGTAATTTTTCAATACGATTTTGATGCAGTAATTTTTTGGCTTCCTCCATAGAAGAATTAGGGGCAATGGTAACAATTTTTTTGGTCATTAAGCTATCAACCGGTGCTTTATCATCATCCACAAAACGAACATCACGGTTGGTAATGATTCCCACTAATTTATCGTTATCAGGGTCAATCACCGGAATGCCAGAAAAATGATGCTGTTTCATGATATGCATCGCTTCTTTCAGTGATGCTTTGGGGTGAATCACCACAGGGTCAGTGACAATACCTGATTCAAATCTTTTTACTTTGCGGATTTCTTCAGCTTGTTGCGTGATGCTCATATTTTTATGGATTGTACCAATGCCACCAGCTTGTGCCATAGCAATTGCTAATTTGCTCTCAGTCACTGTATCCATAGCAGAGGAGATGACCGGAACAGAAAGATGAATATGGTCGCACAAGCGCGTTTTCACTGAAACATCAGTTGGCACAATCTCAGAAAAGCCCGGAACTAATAGCACATCCTCGTAGGAAAGAGCAGTTTGTTCAGCAATGCGACTCAAAACACCCCCTTTAATAAATGCCATCATAATGCGATATAATTATTGTTTCTTTATGCGCTTTTGTGGTAATGATTGCAAGATGTATTTGAAAAATTAACCAAAGAATAATGAGGAATGATGAGATGGTAGCGATTGCGCCTTCTTTATTAGCAGCCAATATGGCATGTTTGGGTGATGAGTTGCAAGCTGTTACAGCGGATGCTGATTATATCCATTTGGATGTAATGGATGGGCATTTTGTGCCTAACCTTACTTTTGGACCTGCCATTATTGCCGCCTTGCGCCCTTTAAGTGATAAGCCTTTCGATGTGCATTTGATGATTGAAAATCCTGAAAGATGGGTTGCCGAATATGCCAAAGCGGGTGCGGATATTATTTCAATCCATGCCGAAGCATCGCATCATTTAGATAGGTTGCTACAATCGATTAAAGATATGGGGAAAAAAGCTGGGTTGGCATTGAACCCTGCAACGCCTATTGAAATTGTTGGTCATCTGTTAGATAAAATTGATATTGTGGTTTTGATGAGTGTCAACCCCGGATTTGGTGGGCAGAAATATATTGCCCGCACCAATCATAAATTACAAAAATTACGTGAAATGATTGCAGGAACAGATATTTTACTTGAGGTTGATGGTGGGGTTACTGCTGAAACGGCTGGTCAGGCGACATCATCAGGGGCAGATATTTTAGTCGCAGGCTCATCGGTTTTTAATCAAGATGATTACGCGCTGGCTATCAAAAATTTACGGAGTTAATAAAATGAAAAAGTTTAAGAAAAACGGAGGAATTAATGGCTAAATCATGGATTATTGCTAATTGGAAAATGAATTCATCACGTGTTGAAAGCATTGAGAGTATTATGACAATTACACAAAAATTGCCATCTGAAAAATCATTGCATAGTTTGGATTTTCGTGTGGTTGTTTGTCCACCGACACCTTTTCTCAGTATGATTGCAACTTTGGTAGAAGATTCAATGTTATTATTGGGTGCACAAGATTGTCATTCTTTGCCTTGTGGGTCTTATACTGGTGGGGTTAGCGCTGAAATGTTGCGTGATGTAGGGGCATCTTTAGTGATTATAGGGCATTCTGAAATGCGTGCCGCTGGTGATGATAATAATGCCATTAAAGCCAAAGCATCAGCTGTGGTGCGGGCAAAAATGTTGCCAGTAATTTGTGTGGGTGATGATGTGCAATCGCGTGCGATTGGGCGTGATAAAGAAATGATTATTTATCAACTTTCTTATGCAGTTCCGCCTGAAGCAAAAAATATCATCATTGCCTATGAACCAATTTGGGCGATTGGTACAGGCAAAGCTGCTGATGAGGGTGAAATCTCATTAATTTTTGATACTATCACAGAATATATGCAGCGTGCTTTTCCTGCTATCAAATTTGCACTTTGTTATGGTGGCTCAGTCAATAGCAAAAATGCTGCGGATATATTGAAAATCCGTGGTTGTAATGGCTTATTGGTAGGCAATGCCTCGCTTGAAACCTATGAGTTCTTAAAAATTATTGCAACCGCGCAAGAACCTATTTAATTCTGTATCATGATTCCACGTTATTCAAGAGACAAAATGAGTGCGATTTGGGCGGATGAAAATCGTTTTTCCATTTGGCAAGAAATTGAAACATGCGCTGCCGAAGCGATGGCAGAATATGATATTATTCCTAAATCAGCCGCCCAGACTATTCGTGCGAAAGGCGATTTTAACATTGCCCGCATTGCAGAAATTGAAGCAGAAACCCATCATGATGTGATTGCGTTTCTGACCAGCATGAAAGAATTTATTGGTGATGATGCGCGGTTTTTGCATCAGGGCATGACCTCATCAGATGTGTTGGATACCTCGCTTTCTATGCAACTGACCCAAGCCGTTGATATTTTGCTTGAAGATTTAGACATGCTATTATTGGCGTTTAAGAAGCAAGCGATGAAGCATAAATTCACGCCTATGATTGGGCGTTCGCATGGTATTTATGCTGAACCTGTGACTTTTGGTTTGAAAATGGCAGGTTTTTATGCTGAATTTGCGCGTGCAAAAAAACGCTTGCTCACAGCACGTGAAGAAATTGCAGTCTGTGCCATATCGGGCGCGGTAGGCACTTATGCACATTTATCGCCAATGATTGAAGAAATGGTGGCAGAAAAATTAGGATTGGTGCCAGAAACACTCTCAACACAAGTTATCCCACGCGACCGCCATGCCGCTTTGTTTAATTGCCTTGCATTGATTGGCTCATCTATGGAAAGGGTATCGGTGGAAATTCGGCATTTGCAACGTTCTGATGTCTATGAAGCGCAGGAATATTTTGCGCCTAAACAAAAGGGTTCCTCGGCAATGCCCCATAAACGCAACCCTATTTTAAGTGAAAATCTAACGGGTTTGGCGCGAATTGTGCGGATGGCGGTGATGCCCGCATTAGAAAATGTTGCTTTATGGCATGAGCGCGATATTTCTCATTCGTCAGTTGAGCGCGTGATTGCCCCTGATGTAACGATTGCGCTTGATTTTGCTTTATCAAGAATGACAAGCATGATTGATAAATTACTGGTGCATGAGCAGAATATGAAGGCGAATTTGGATAAATCTTTTGGGATTTTTCATTCACAGCGTGTGATGTTGGCATTAACACAAAAAGGCATGGCACGCGAGGATGCTTACAAGTTGGTGCAAGAAACAGCCTTGCATGCATGGGATGAAAATTTAGATTTTGTAAATCTTTTGGGTAAAAATGAGACTATAAAATCATTGCTTGACAAGGATATGCTTGCCGAATTAGATGATATAGGGTATCATTTTCGTCATGTGGAACATATTTTTCAGCGTGTATTCGGGGGGAAGTGAAAAAAGGCAACATTGTGCTAATGGGGTCTTAAAAGGGCGTGCCTTAGTTTTTCTTATTTCTTTGTTGTTAACAACTCCTGCGCAAGCGCAATCTATTACTTCTGATGAATTATTATTAGACCCCCGTGATTTGCCAACCTATGAGCGTCAAATCAATCTGGTTTGGAAGCCAATTCGTGATAAAATTTCTACTTTAGGCGGTTCTCAATATGCAGGCAGGCCGCAAGCTGCTTTGGTTAATATTTATGTAGAGAATAATTCGTGGCAGTTGGCATGGGAATATGCACAAAATATTAGTGTGCCGGTATGGCGTGCGAACGCCTTATTATTGATTTCTAATAATCAACGTGCTGATGGTATTTCATCATTGGCAAACCGTATGCTTAACAGTGCGCTATTTTTGTTGCGTCCTGTTAGTGATGATAACACGGCTCCTGAAGTATTTGCCCAAGCGGCAAAATCTATTTTTGAGACAGGCGATTTTAAGCTGCTCAAAGAATTTTTTGATTTGGTTGAAGGGCGTGAAAATATTTTAGCGATGGCGCGTGAGATTTATCCATTGCTAGAAGAAGAGAGATATAGCATTGTGCTTGATGCATTGGCGCGTTTAACGCTTCGGTATGAAGAACAATATGATGAAGAAAGTTTTCGCTTTTTCTTAGATTTGGCAAAATTGGGTGAAGATTTAGGTGTTGATGAAGTGCATCGTGGTTCTATTTCTCATGCTTATAATGTATCCTTAGGGCGGGCGCGCACCGATGAATTGCGTGATGTACAATTAGAAGAATTGGCACGCAATCTTGTATTTACGGGTCAGCATCGTTTGGCATTACAGGTTATTTCACAAATTAGCGACCGCATCATTCAATCACGGCTTTATGCAACAGCGGGTAGGGTGCGCGCGCAAATTAGAAAACGCCCTGAAGTGGGTAGTCCCTTATTAAACCTTGCCAATGATTCATTATTGTTGCTTGATAGTGATATTGGCAATAACAATGACCGTAGCATTGATAAAGAAGCGCTTAACCAACAAATTGAACATGCGCGGTCATGGGCAATGATTGAAAAGGTGCAAGCTAATTTGGTAGATGAAGCCATTCGTGATGCCGAACGTATTGATGATAAATATAAGCGACAAAGAGCATTGGCGTTAATTGCTTTGGTGCTGGCTGATTCAAAAGATTATAATCCCATTAAAGAACTGGTGGCAAAAGTTGATTATGCCAATTTGCGATTAAGTCTTTATTTGGGGTTGATTGGTTCGTTGAGTGAGCCAAATGATGTAACCAATTTACTTGTAGAAAGCCTAGCCTCAGAGAATTTTTATGAAAAAGATTCAGGCTATGCACCTTTAGGGCTTTCAGAAGTATTGAGTCAACAGATAGAAAAAGGCAATCAAAACCGTAATGATGAAGTGTTTGGTTTGGTGCAAGAAAGAATCATCCGCTTTTTGAATGGTTTTGATGAAATCATCGCGCAGGTAGAATATTTTTATTATTTTGCAAGGCGGTCGCGTTTAAAAGCCAGCTATACGGATACAGAGATTACATCAATTTTATCGTCTTTATGGCCCTATACCAAACATCCGCAATATGGTTATCTCATGAGTAGGATTATGCGCTTTTACTTAGAAAATGGTAAGCCCGAGCAAGCCTTTAATGTTGCGATTACGCTTTCTGATGATTTGAATGATATTAAATTGGAGATTCTAAAAGATATTGCAACCTATGCTTCAACCGAAGGGGACGAGGCATTAACGTTGCGTGTGGTCAATCAAATCGCTGATTTAGATGACCAGATTGATGTACTAACAGGCTCTATTAACAATCTTGCCAAAAGTAGAGAAATTCAAAGATTTTAATCATCTATTGCTGTTTGCACAATTAATAAAATGATGTCATGTCAATAAAATTATCTTCTATACGCCATCATTATATTTGCCAAGGTTGCCCCCTAGCATAGATGGAGGATATTGTATTTGGTCACGAGGGGTGACTTTTACCACTTCAAGCAAATCAAATATTGAGGCAGGGTCTTCTTTACCTTGCACCACCAAAATATCCTTAAAACACTGATGATCTTCTGCACGATATTCGGTTTTTCCGTTACCAAGCCCATCAAATTTGAAACCTTCTAATGCGCTTCCTACAGCAGATGGGCGGAATGTGCGCGCACGTTGACAGGCATCAGCATAAAGAATTGTTTGGCAATAAACAGTATGGGCTGCTTGCGAGGGTGGAAAACCATATTTCTTACCAAATGATTTTACCAAAGTTTTAGACCCTCTATCCCTTAATGACCAATGCCAGTTGGTAGAACCGTAGATTCCTTTAACATTCTCACCTGCGCCAACCGCCATTAAACGGCTGAATAACGGTACAACAATTTGCACATCATTACCATTCACTTGCTTATCACGCAAACCCAGTTGAACCGCTTGGGTAAGCGAGTTTACCATATCGCGCCCATAATGATTAAGCACCAACACATCAGCACCTGATGCAAGAACAGGTGTAATAAATTCTGAAAAATCACCTGCACCCAATGGCGTACGCACTGTGTTAGCAGTTTGCCAACCCAATCGTTCTGTATATTTTTTGATAGAGCCTTCTTGCGACCAACCCCATGTATAATCAGCCGTTAGATGATAGGCAACACGTTCCGCACCAAAGGCTAATTTCAACACAGGCGCAAGCGCAGCACCCGTCATTTCAGTATTAAAGAAATGACGAAAACCATTCGCCCTTTTATCCTTACCAGTTGTATCATTAGAGTGGGTAAGACCTGCCATGAAAATAACACCGGCACTTTGACAAAAATCTTGTACAGCAATCGCGACACCCGATGATGACCCACCAGAAATCATAATTGCATTTTCATTAATAATTAACCGCCTTGCACTGGCAATGGCTGCCTTTGCATTGGTTCGCGTATCCCCTGTTTTGAAAATCACTTTTTTACCATTCACACCGCTACCCCGCAAAGCCTTTGATGTAAATGTATTCAACATACCACCATCACCTTCACCATTGATATGCTCAACCGCTAATTCAAAAGCACGCAATTCATCGGCACCTTCATCAGCATAAGCGCCTGTTTGTGGCACATTGAAACCAAATGTTACTGTGGCACCTTTGGGTTCATTCAAATAGGTTGCGCCCCATGAATTATTAGCGAAAATGGTTGGCATTGCCAAACCAGCACCGACAGCAGCAGAGTTTCTAAGTAAAGTCCGCCTGTTGATATTATTATCCATAATGATGCACCTCTTAATTTTCTATTGGAATTTTCAAATCAAAACTCAATAACAATACCAATCGCAATATCTAAGTTTATTTGAAACAAACAAGGGATGGTTAAAAACTGCCCTATCCTCACTTGATTTTAACCGTATTGCGCTAAAAAGTCAAACTCATAATCCCCCTTACATAGCATCATTAATAAACTATTGCTAAATTGTTAAAATAATGTAGAATAATTTAGCAATTACAAAACCTTATCTTAAAATAAAGAAAATCATGTCTCTCTTACTCGCATATTCTTCTAAAAAAATTATATGTAGAATGTCTTATGCCATCACAAAATTTATCACTCTATGGATTGGGTTTTGTTTGTTTGCCACAACGGCTCATGCTGTTGGGTTTCTTCAAATTGCAAAGGGTGATTTAGAAATTGGCGTATGGTATCCATCTGATGCTGAAGAGGTTAAAGGCAGATTAGGACCATTTGATGTGAAATATGCTTTTGATGGCTTTCCTCTGAGAGGCTCTTGGCCCGTAATTTTATTTTCGCATGGTAATAATGGGCATTACCGTAATCATCACAAAACTTTAGAAACTTTAGCTCAAGCAGGCTTTATTGTTATTGCACCACAGCATCGTGTTGATTATCTCATTGGTGGTAAAAAAACTGCTGATGCTATGAAAACACGTGTTGGAGAACTTGCTATTGCATTGGATTCTGTAAAAAGAAATATTGCGTTTGTTAATATTATAGATGAGCGCGACATTAGCGGGTTAGGCTATGCACTTGGTTCCATCATTGTACTAGCCGCTTCAGGCGGAACAATAGATTCAGATGTTATGGAGGCGCATTGCAAGCAAAATAGTAATAATGATAAAGGATTTTGTAAGGGACCATCAGCAATTGCACGTTGGATAAAAGGCGTTGGTCAGTCAGTAAAACTAGAAACAGCCTCTGGCAAAGAAAATTACGCACCTTTTATCAATTCTTTGGTTGCAGTAGTCGCACCTATAGGGCAAGGAATTGTACTTGATAGAGAACTTCTGCCGCGCCGATTTATGGTGGTAGGTTTCACGGATGATAAAATCACTCCTATTAAATTTCATGCAAACCCATTATATCAAAATTTGCTTCAACATGGTTCCACTTGTTTGCAAGAAGAAAAAGCGCATCATCATGCCTTTGTTGCACATTTTCCCGAATGGGCTACCGATAGTAATGCCCGCAAACTCAATGAAGACCCGCAAAACTTCAACCGTGATGCTTTCTTAGCCAAGCTTAATAAAGATTTGACATTTTTCTTTTTGCGACAACACCAATGCCGTTAATATATAGCTATAAAACACATTGAGAAATGCATTGATGCGATTACATATTAATGGCAAGAAGCTCTTGAAGAAAAGATTGTACTTTTTTCTGCAAATGATGAACAGAATTGCTCGTCTCACTCACTGCCATATCCATTAACTCAGATTGCTCTAATGTTGCTTTTGTATGTTCGGATATTGTGTCTACCCGCCTACTGGCATCCGTTGTACGTTTTGAAGCACTACTACTTGCATTGGTAATTTCATTATTCGTGACTGTTTGCTCTTCAATGGCGGCAGATATATTACCGATAATATCATTGATTGTACCAATTTCCTTGTGCACTGTGGACATGGCTTCAACCGATTGATTGGAAATATTCCGAATGGCATCAATTTGTGCAGAAATATCTTCGGTTGCTTTGGTGGTTTGACTGGCAAGGTTTTTAACCTCGTTTGCAACAACAGCAAAACCTTTGCCTGCCTCACCCGCACGCGCCGCTTCAATGGTTGCATTTAAGGCGAGTAGGTTTGTTTGCCCAGCAATATCATTAATCAACGAGACAATATCACCAATTTGGTCCGAAAGGCTTGACATATTCTTAACAATTTCATCTGTATCACGCACAGAATGCGCGGCATGTTGAACTGTCGTTAATGAAGCTTGCATCTGCACACTAATCTCACCAACCGAAATAGCCATTTGTGCAGTTGCAGCAGCAACCAATTGTACATCATCCGTTGCCTCTTTGGTGATTTGCGATATGGTATCGGAATGTTCATATGTTTCTTTTGCTGCTTGTAAAACAGAATTATTCACTTCGGTCATTTTATCAGAAGTAACGCCAACTTCGTTTAATAACGCACCCATACCATCTTCAAAATCTTTTACCAACTCCTTCATTTTCATAGAACGAAGGCGCTCGGCTTCTTCTTCTTCTAATTTTTGAGAAACAGAACGGTTATATGCTTCCATTTTTTCTTTAAATTCGCCAACGGCTTTCACCATATTGCCAATTTCACCTTTTTTAGCAATCAAAACATTTACATTTTCTTCGCCTGCATTCAATCGTTGCATCACTTTGGTTAAATTATTAATAGGCACTGATACGGTTCTTGCGACAATACGCGTGAATAATATAACTGCTATGGTTGAAATGATAACAGCTGTTATAAGCTGTGTGGCACCGGTTGATAATAGTGAAAGAAGATTTTCTTGCATGTCAGTTTCAACGATAAGATAGCCAAACATAACAGTAAATGGGACATTCATCATTAATATGACAACAATCACTGTAAAAAATATTCTTGGATGTAAAGTCAAACGTATTAAAAACGCTTTAATCATAATATTCACACTTCAATAACTTTGTCATTTGAGCATATTACCTTAAAAGTTATTCACCATAACTTATTTTATGGTATAAAACAAGGGTTTGCCCAAAAGCATCATAGAGTACTTATACAAGAATGATGCCAACTAATTTTAATGAATAATCATTATGGGGGTGCAACATTACGCTTGGGGTGGCAAAGCCACCCTGCGCTATATAATGTGGGGGTCGGACATACGCTCCGCTGACGTTGGCAAAAGCCCATCAGCCCCCACAACCCCCGTGAACATAAAAAGATAGCAAGGAACCCCAAACCCCCGCGCATTAATATAGCGCATGGTATCGAACGATAGCGAAAAAATTATATTTATGCGTGAAAAATATAAAAATCTACCCATCATTACCTGTTACATTGATTATCAAGCCATAAAAATATGTCGCTATTTCTTTTAAGGGGAGTTGATCCAATGCCAGAAACACAAATATCAGAATTAAATAAATATAAAATGTTTATCGGTGGTGAATGGATAAATGCTGAAAATGATAAATTTTTTGAAAGCGTCAATCCTACAACCAATCAAGCATGGGCGTTAATTCCCGAAGCCAGTGCAAACGATGTTGATAAAGCCGTCAAGGCGGCGCATTATGCGTTTAAGGAAGGCGAGTGGGGGAAATTATTGCCAACACAGCGCGGAGAATATTTACGTAAATTGGCAGATTTATTAGCACAAAATGCTGAAAAATTGGGTGAAATTGAAACAATCGATTCAGGAAAAATGTTCAAGGAAACACGCTGGCAGGCAAAATATATCGCGCAATTTTTTAATTTTTACGCAGGTTGTGCCGATAAAATTAGCGGTGAAACCTTGCCATTAGACCGTTCTGATATGATTGCGATGACAACGCGCGAACCGTTGGGCGTGGTGGCGGCGATTGTACCGTGGAATTCACAATTATTCTTAGTGGCAGTCAAATTAGGCCCAGCACTTGCGGCAGGCAATACGGTGGTATTGAAAGCATCGGAATTTGGTTCGGTTGCCATGCTAGAATTTGCAAAATTGATTGAAGAAGCAGGCTTCCCCAAAGGGGTTGTGAATGTGGTAACAGGGCATGGCGAACCATGTGGTGCCGCGCTGACATCGCATAAATTGGTACGCCGTATCAGCTTCACGGGTGGTCCAAATGCCGCACGCTATGTGTTACAAAATAGTTGCAATAATTTTGCCGAAGTCTCGTTAGAACTGGGCGGAAAATCACCTTTTATTGTGTTTGATGATGCAAATTTTGAAAGTGCCGTCAATGGTGCTGTGGCAGCAATTTTTGGTGCAACTGGGCAGTCTTGTGTGGCAGGCTCGCGGCTTTATCTGCAAGATACGATTGCCGATAAATTTCTAGAAAAAATGGTTGGAATTGCTAAAAATATCAAAATTGGTGACCCGATGGCAGAAGAGACTCAAATGGGACCACTGTGTACAGAAGGGCAGTTAAAGCATATTAAAAATCAAGTTGCTTTAGCCATAGAAGAAGGTGGCAAATTATTATGTGGCGGGAAACAACCTGATTTAGGCGGATTATATTTTGAACCCACCATCATTGAATGCCCCGATCAAAAACAAACCATTATGGATACCGAATTATTTGGGCCAGTGTTAAGCGTGCATAGATTCAAAACTGAAGAAGAAGTGATTAAATTGGCAAATGATACCACTCACGGTTTGGCAGCGGGTATTTTCAGCCAAAGTGCCACGCGTTCCTTGCGTGTATCGCGCGCGATTGAAGCAGGAATTGTGTGGGTGAATACGTATCGCGTTGTATCCCCGATTGTAGAATTTGGTGGCTTTAAGGATTCAGGTTATGGGCGCGAAAGCGGATTCCAAGCCATGTATGATTATACACGCCCAAAATCAATTTGGATGAGTATTTCTGATGAACCGTTAGGCAATCCGTTTGTGATGCGTTAAGGTTTGCTGGCAATTATTGCCAAAGCGTGATTGACAAAATTCTTAAAACGCAATAAATTTAATTTAATTTTATTTCAAGGATTTTATTTTTAAGGGGAGACAGTTATAATGGACTTCAAAAAATCTCAATTTTTTAAAACTGATTGTTATATTAATGGCGAATGGGTTAAATCTGATAATGGTGCGACCATTCCCGTGCATAGCCCTGCCACAGGCGAATTGGTTGCAGAAATTCCATCTTTGAGCAATGCCCAAATTAAACAAGCCATTGATGCCGCAGAAACTGCCTTGCCTGAATGGCGCGCAAAAACAGGCAAAGAACGCGCGAATCTTATGAGAAAATGGTATCAAATCCTGATGGATAATCAAGAAGAATTGGCACAAATTTTATCGGGCGAAATGGGCAAACCTATTACCGAAGCACGTGGCGAAATTGCCTATGGTGCCAGCTTCATTGAATGGTTTGCAGAAGAAGCCAAGCGCATTTATGGCGAAACAATTCCCGGTCATATGGCGGATAAACGCCTTATGGTTATTCGCCAACCCATTGGCGTTACCGCTGCAATCACACCATGGAATTTTCCCAATGCGATGGTCACGCGCAAATGCGCTCCTGCTTTGGCGGCGGGCTGTACGATGGTATTGCGTCCTGCGCGCGAAACGCCATTTTCAGCATTCGCCATTGCTCATGCGGCACATTTAGCAGGTATCCCTAAAGGCGTATTCAGCGTTGTGATGGGTAATTCTGCGGAAGTTGGTTTAGAATTTTGCACCAATCCTATTGTGAAGAAATTATCCTTTACAGGCTCTACAGAAGTGGGGCGGATATTGTTCAAACAATCGGCAGATAATATTCAAAAATTATCGCTAGAATTGGGTGGCAATGCACCCTTTATCGTGTTTGATGATGCTGATTTGGATGCGGCTGTGGAAGGTGCGATGCTTTCTAAATTTCGCAATGCGGGGCAAACATGCGTATGCGCCAATCGCTTTTATGTACAAGAAGGCGTGTATGATGCCTTTGCCGATAAATTAAAAATTCGCACAGAACAATTACATATCGGTGCAGCAGATGATGCAAAAAGTCAGCAAGGTCCGTTGATTAACGCAAATGCGGTTCTCAAGGTGAAAGACCATATTCAAGATGCTGTTTCCAAAGGTGCAGAGATTATAACTGGCGGGGAATCGCATCAGCAAGGTACAAATTATTTTCACCCTACAATCTTAAAACATGTAACGGCAGAAATGAAAATAGCCACCGAAGAAACATTTGGACCTTTGGCACCTTTGTTCAAATTTAAGGATGAAGCGGATGTTATTAAACAAGCCAACAATACCATTTTCGGACTGGCAAGCTATTTCTATGCAAAAGATTTAAGCCGTGTATTCCGCGTGGCTGAATCATTAGAATATGGCATGGTGGGCGTGAATACGGGTATTATTTCCACTGAAGTGGCACCATTTGGTGGTGTTAAACAATCGGGGTTAGGGCGCGAAGGCTCACGGCACGGCATTGAAGATTACATGGAATTAAAATATATTTGCATATCAATTTAAAAATCGGAGTGGCAGGATTTGAACCTGCGATCTCTCGGCCCCCAGCCGAACGCTCTACCAAACTAAGCCACACTCCGCGCATGCCTCAATCTATGAAAGCAAACCTTAAATTGCAAGTAAAAATGACTTCACACTATCAACATGTATCAATTATTTTTTCTTGCAACAAACATGATGGATACACCAAATGGAAGTCTTAAATATTTGAGTAATATTCTTTCCATCGAGAATATTTTATAAAAAAGGTAACCGAGCAACCTGTTAGGCATTTTTGCATATTCAACTTTTTTGCCAAGAAGCGTATGAAATGTTCTAAGGGCAAAAATTAACGGAAATAAAAAGAAATCAAAATAACTCTTTTTTAAGATTGTTAAATTTTCTTGCTGGGCAATCGTAACCAACTCCTTAACCACATATCTTCTTTTATGATGGTTGATAACATCATGATGAGACCATAAAAATTGATAGGCTGGCACTGTTAAAATAAAATATCCATTTTTTTTAAGGTATTTTTTTAAGCAACTTATTGTTTCTTCATCTTCTTCTATATGCTCTAGCACATCAAACATCGCAATAACATCAAATTCTTCTGCTTTTAATGGTGGCAATTTTTTCGGCAAGTAACAAGATTCCACCTGTATTTTTTTTGTTTCTTTAATATATTTTCTAGCAAATTCATTTGGCTCTAATCCAACAACCTCACCAAATTCAGCCAACATATCTAAATTACCCCCAGTGCCGCAGCCCACTTCCAAGATTTTAGCATTGTTAGGTAAATTTAGTTTTTGCAACTCAGATTTGATAATTTCTCTTCTTGCCTTATACCACCAATGCGTCTTTTCTACTTCCGCCATCTCTTGATAAACATATTCTTCCATAACAGACCTTAGAATTTGATTAACTAAATAATATCACCAATCTATGAAAGCAAACCTTAAATTGCAAGCAAAAAAAGCTTCCAAATTAATCATATGTTCTGTATTTTATAACTATCAAAATAGTGAATAGGATAAACGTATGATTGAAATTTACACACGCCCCGGATGTGGGTTTTGCCACCGCGCCAAACGTCTTTTAGATGGCAAGGAACTCACCTATCAAGAATATAATATTTGGGAAGAAGAAGGGCGTAATGAAGAAATGCTCAAACGTTCCAATGGTGAGCGTACTGTGCCGCAAGTTTTTATCAATGATAACCATATTGGTGGCTGTGATGATTTGTTTGACTTTGATGCAAATAATGGATTTAAAGCTTTGTTGCAGGAATAAATGATGGATTCATTTAACGTTGCGGTGTTGCAATATTGTGGCACAAAAGATTGGCAAACAAACCTTGATACTGTTAGCCGTTTAATTCATAACGCGCAAGCCCATGGTGCTGAATTTATTCTGTTACCCGAATGTGCCAATAATGTTAATCTTGCGGCAAAGGCTGATGATTATTTTTCAGAGCAAGACGACCCTTTTTTAACTGCCATGCAAAAGCTTGCACAAAGTTACACGATTATTATTTCAATCGGCTCGTTGATGCTGAAACATGAGAATGGCAAATGTGCCAATCGTGGTTTTACGATTAATGATGCTGGCAAAATTATCGCGCGTTACGATAAAATTCATTTGTTTGATGTGAATCTCACCGATAGGCAATATCGTGAATCTGATAAATTTGCCAGTGGCAACCAAGCTATTATTGCAGAAACCGATAAGGGCAAAATTGGCATGACGATTTGTTATGATTTGCGTTTTGCCAATCTTTATACAGAGCTTGCCAAAGCAGGCGCGCTTGCGATTACCGTGCCAGCGGCTTTTACTGCCACCACTGGACGCGCCCATTGGGAAGTTTTGTTACGCGCCCGCGCTATCGAAAATGGGGTTTATATTTTTGCCGCAGCGCAAGTGGGCACTCATGAAGATGAACGTGAAACATGGGGGCATAGCATGATTGTTGACCCGTGGGGGAAAATTATTGCGCGTGCTGAAATTGATGAAAAAAGCCGAGATGGTTCTGAATTGGGTGGTTTTACATTGGCAGAAATTAAGCCATCCATCCAAGCACGTGCGCAAAATACTATTCCACGTCTGACGCAAATCAAAGGGTTTAATCCGCCTTTAAAATAATATTTGGATAATCTTTTACGTACCCGTTGAGCCAAAACCTTCGACACCACGCATCGTTACAGGTAGCTCTTCGCATAATTGAAACTCTATTGCCACATAGCGCGCAATCACCATTTGGGCAATCCGCATTTTAGGCTGAATGATAAAATCTTGCTTGCCATGGTTAATCAATAAAACTTTAATTTCACCACGATAATCAGCATCAATCGTGCCGGGACTGTTCAAAATCGTAACGCCATACTTAAAAGCAAGCCCCGAACGCGGGCGGATTTGTGCTTCGCAATCTTGCGGTAAGGCAATCGCAAAACCTGTTGGAATTAAACAATAATCCCCTGCAGGCAGAACCATATCATCGTCAATCGCGGCATGTAAATCGAATCCTGCCGCAAATTTACTTGCGCGCAACGGCAATGTTTCACCATGTGGCAAACGCTGAATGGGTAGTTGCAACTGAGGAAAATCAGGCATTTTTTAAGATTTTAAAGCGGTGACCAGCCCGTCTAACACACTGGTAACATCAGCAATATCCATCATTGCATCGATGGTTTTTAAAATTCCTGTTTTTTGATAATAAGGAATAAGCGGCGCAGTTTGCTGATGAAAAATATCCAACCTATCTTTTACCGTCGTTTCATTATCATCGGCACGGCGATTAAATTCTTGATGCTGGCATGTATCACAACTATTTTCTTGCTTGGGCAAACGGAAAAAATCATTGTAAACTGTGCCACAATTTTTACAGCTAAACCGTCCCGAAATGCGCTTTACCAAAATTGCATCATCAACCTGCATTTCAATAACACTGTCTAATTTTTTCTGCATTCCTGATAACATTATATCAAGCCCTTCAGCCTGAGGAACGGTGCGCGGAAAACCATCTAAAATAAAGCCTGATTGGCAATCATCTTGCTTGAGACGCGAACCAATAATTTCTAGCATCACTGCATCAGGCATTAATTGCCCGGATTTCATAATTTCATCGGCTTGCTTGCCAAGTTGCGAACCGCTTTTCACTTCTGCGCGTAACATATCGCCAGTAGAAAGTTGCACAAGCTGATATTTTGCCTGTAAAATTTGTGCTTGCGTGCCTTTACCAACGCCGGGGGGACCTAATAATATTAAATTAACACTCATTTTAACGCTTTTTCTTACCCTTAATTAAACCCGATTTACGCATCAGACTTTCATATTGGTGCGAGATGAGATGACTCTGAATCTGAACCACCGTATCCATAGTTACCGTCACCACAATCAGCAAAGAGGTGCCACCAAAATAAAATGGCACAGAATATTTTGCAACCAACCATTCGGGTAACAAACAAACAAAGGTTAAATAAATCGCGCCAACGGTTGTTAAACGCGTGAGCAATTTATCCAAATAAGCGGCACTATTCGCACCGGGGCGAATGCCCGGAATGATGCCACCATTTTTACGCAAATTTTCTGCCGTTTCTTCAGGGTTAAACACCAAAGCGGTATAGAAAAAAGCAAAGAAAATAATTAAGGCTGCATAGAGCAGTAAAAACGCAGGTTGCCCGCGTCCTAAATAGGAATTCACCACTGCTAACCAACCTGTTGCCTCGCCACCACTGTTAAAATTGGCAACCGTTAATGGCAATAATAATAAGGAGCTGGCAAAAATGGGTGGAATCACACCACTGGTATTTAATTTTAACGGCAAATGCGATGATTCCCCACCAAAGACTTTATTGCCACGCTGGCGTTTTGGATATTGAATTGTGACTCTTCTTTGCGCGCGTTCTATAAAAACGATGAAAGCAATCACGCCAACAATCATGAGGAAAAGCAAGAAAATAACGATTGTAGAAAGCACACCTGTGCGTCCTAATTCTAATGTGCCTGCAAGTGCTGATGGTAAATTGGCAACAATGCCCGAAAAGATAATCAATGAAATGCCATTGCCAACACCACGTTGGGTAATTTGTTCGCCCAGCCACATTAAAAATATCGTGCCGCCAACAATGGTAATCACGGTTGATAATCTGAAAAATAACCCTGGGTCACTCACTACATTGCCAGCACCTTCAAGCCCTACCGCAATGCCATAGCCTTGTACTGTTGCCAAAAGAACCGTGCCGTAACGTGTGAACTGGTTGATTTTTTTTCTTCCTGACTCCCCTTCTTTCTTCCATTGTTCCAAAGTCGGCACAACCGAAGTCATTAATTGCATAATGATTGAAGCGGAAATATAAGGAATAATATTCAATGCAAAAATCGTCATCCTACCAAGCGCACCACCTGATAGCATGTTAAACATTCCTAGAATGCCTTGTTGCTGATTGGCAAAAATTTCTTGCAACGCAATTGAATTAATACCCGGAAGCGGGATATACGTTCCTAGCCGATAAATAATAAGCGCGCCAAGGGTAAATAATAATCTTTTCCTAAGATCAGTTGCTTTTCCAATAGCACCAAAACTAAAATTTTGTGCTAATTGTTCTGCCGCAGATGCCATTTACTATTCCTATCTGACGCTTAATCGTCTACTTTTTTGTTGTTGGCTTTTTGGTTGTTGCCTTTGTTGTCACTGGTTTTGTTGTCGCTGGTTTTTTTGTCACTGGTTTTTTTGTGATTGGCTTTGTTGCTGTTTCTTTTTTCACCGTTTTTACAGTTTCTTTTTTCAGTTTTTGCCGTCTCAGTTTTTGCCGTCTCAGTTTTTGCCGTCTCAGTTTTTGCCGTCTCAGTTTTTGATAGCGTTTTCTTTGCAGGAGTCGCATCAGCTGTTTTAACTGCTTCTGTTTTTACTGTTTCTGCTTTAACAGGTGTTGCTGAAGCCGGCTTTGCTTTCTTAACTTTTTTCGTAGTTGCTTCTTTTGTTACTTTAACAGGCGGGGTGCTTTCTAGCAAAGTCACTTTACCACCGGCTTTTTCAACCAACGCAATCGCAGATTTTGATGCTGCCGTTACCGTAATATTTAGTTTTGCTTTCAACTCACCTTTTGCAAGTAGGCGCAAATTACCTTCTCGGTTGCTAACCAAACCTGATAATTGCAATTCCTGCCGTGTAATATCTTTACTTAAATCAATTCTACCCTCATCACTGGCGGTTTGAATTCTACCTAAATTGATAACAACCCATTTTTTCCGAGAAAGGCTGTTAAATCCACGCTTTGGCAAACGTTGATAAATAGGCATTTGCCCACCTTCAAAACCTTTGATGGATACGCCAGAACGAGACTTTTGCCCCTTCATTCCGCGCCCAGCAGTTTTACCCTTGCCAGTACCTATACCGCGTCCAACCCGCATCGCATCACGAGTTGCACCTTTATTATCACGAATTTCATTCAGCTTCATCACGAAACCTCTTCTACTTTAATCAGATGACTGACCTTATTAATCATACCACGAATTGATGGGGTATCTTCAAGGTCGCGCACGCGATTCATTTTATTTAAACCCAAGCCAATTAATGTTTGTCTTTGGTCTTTCGTCCGTCTGATTGGGCTTTTAATTTGTGTTACACGAACCTTTTTAGCCATCAGCTGAAACCCCTTTGCCTTCACGATTATGGATAATCTCACTTACTTTTTTGCCACGCCTTAACGCCACTTGCCTTGGTGAATCTGATTCATACAAGCCCTTAAAAGCCGCCTTAATCATATTGTAAGGATTTGATGAACCCATGGATTTTACCACAACATCTGAAACGCCTAAAGCTTCAAATACCGCACGAATAGGTCCGCCAGCAATGATGCCCGTACCCGGAGGAGCCGCACGCATCAACACACGCCCCATACCAAATTTACCATTCATATCATGATGCAATGTCCGCCCTTCACGCAACGGCACATGGCGCATATTTTTATGGGCCTGTTCGGATGCTTTGCGAATGGCTTCTGGCACTTCACGCGCTTTGCCTGAACCAAAGCCTGCTTTGCCTTGCCCATCGCCAACAACCACTAATGCTGCAAAACCAAATCTGCGACCACCTTTAACCACTTTAGCAACACGGTTAATCGCCACTAATTTTTCTACAATGTTACTTTCTTGTGCTGCTGCTTCACGCGCCATTTGTTAATCCCATTCCAAATCTTAAAATTTTAATCCGGCTTTACGCGCACCTTCAGCCACAGCCTTCACGCGCCCATGATACATAAAACCACCACGGTCAAATACAATTTCCTTGATGCCTGCATCTAATGCACGCTTTCCAATATTTTCACCAATTTGATTGGCTTTTTCAATCGCTTTGCCTGAAAGTTTGCCACCTTTTTCAATCGATGATGCGGATACCAATGTTTTGCTCTCATTATCATTAATAATTTGTGCATAGATATGCTTATTCGAACGAAACACAGTTAAGCGCGGGTAATCACCCTTCATTCTTTGCCTAATCTGATACCGCGTCCGTGATTGACGCCGCTTAAAAAGTTGTCTTGTTGTTAACATAACATCCTATTTCTTCTTGCCTTCTTTACGCAAAATAAATTCATTCTGATAACGCACACCCTTACCTTTATAAGGTTCAGGCGGACGGTAACCGCGAATTTCACTGGCAATCTGTCCAACACGTTGGTTATCAATACCAGAAACTTTCACAACATTATTTCTATCACCCTCAACCATTACTTTGATATCAGATGGAACTTTATAAATCACCTCATGGCTAAATCCAAGCGATAATTGAATATCCGTGCCTTTCATCTGTGCACGATAACCAACACCTTCAATCTCTAATGTCTTGGTAAAGCCTTCGGTAACACCTGTAATGGCATTGCTAATATTGCGTTGCATCGTGCCCCACATCATACGGTTTTTCTTCGCCATATTTTTTGGCATCACTTGAATAATCGCATCTGCCTTAGAAACATCTACCAAATCATTATTAATAATTTTACGAACGCCCAACTTACCTTTTACTTCGATATGCTCCGCGCCTAAAGTGACTTCAACACCCTCAGGAATAACAACTGGACTTTTTCCGATACGTGACATTTTTAATTTATCCTTAACCTAGAATACCTGACACAGCACTTCGCCACCCAGATTTTGTTGCCGTGCCTCGTAATCTGCCATAACCCCTTTTGAGGTAGAAAGAATCGACACGCCTAAACCATTATAAACACGCCCTAAGCCTTTAATGCCAGAATAAACTCTTCTGCCGGGTTTAGAAACACGTGATATTTCTCTGATGACTGGCTTGCCTTCGTAATATTTCAACTCAACAATAATTTCTTTGATACCCTCACGAATATCAATTGAATTAAAAGCACGAATATAACCTTCTTGCTGTAGAATATTCAGCACACTCAACCGCATTTTTGAATAAGGCATACGCACATCATCTTTGCCTGCCATCAATCCATTTCTGATACGGGTGAGCATATCACCCAAAGGGTCTGTCATTGCCATATTTTAATTTCCCTTACCAACTTGACTTCGTTACACCGGGCACTAAACCAGCCGAAGCTAGATCGCGCAATGCAATACGAGACATTTTAAATTTACGATAATAAGCACGCGGCCTGCCAGTTATTTCGCAACGATTACGCGCCCGAACTTTGCTGCTTGTGCGTGGCAATTTTGCCAACCGCAATTGTGCTTCAAACCTTTCACTTGCAGGTTTTGTTTTATCTTGAATAATTTTTTTCAAACGCGCCCGTTTTTCTTGCGCACTTGCAATCTTCTTTATCACTTTTTGATTGCGTAAAATCGCACTTTTCTTTGCCATTCAATCGCTCCCTAACTAACAATCGGTAAATTAAAGCCACGCAATAAAGCTGCTGCTTCATCATTGCTATTGGCGGTGGTGCAAATCACAATATCCATACCACGCACTTTATCTATCTTATCATAATTGATTTCAGTAAAAACAAGCTGTTCTTTAAGACCAAAAGCATAATTGCCACGCCCATCAAAACTTTTAACACTTAAACCACGAAAATCACGCACACGTGGCAAAGCTGTGTTCACCAGCCTATCTAAAAATTCATACATTTTTTTACGGCGCAACGTCACTTTTGTGCCAATCACCATATTTTCACGCAACTTAAATGTAGCAATTGATTGCTTTGCCCGCGTTGTGACCGGTTTTTGCCCGCTAATCAATGTTAAATCAGCCAATGCGCCTTCAATATTTTTTCTATCCGAAACCGCTTCCCCAACACCAATATTAATCACAATCTTATCCAAACGTGCCGGTTGCATCACATTCTTATAATCAAATTGCTCCATTAATTGCTGACGAACTTTGTCGTCATACATTTTTTGCAAGCGCGGAATATATTTTTCAGCCATTTTAATCTCTCAACAAACCTATACAATCATTGCGCCTGAACGCCTTGTGATACGGATTTTTTTACCCTTATCATCAGTTTTAAAACCAACACGTGTTGCTTTACCATCTTTAGGATCAACCAATGCAACATTAGAAATATGCAAAGGCATTTCTTTAGGAATAATACCGCCTTCCGTTGTTCTTGAAGGCTTAGTATGCCGCCTAACCATATTAATGCCACGCACCAAAACACGGTCTTTTTTAATGAGCATCTCAGTAACTTCACCGGTTTTTCCTTTGTCTTTACCCGTGAGCACAATTACCTTATCGCCTTTTTTAATCTTCGCAGCCATTATTTTACCTATAATACTTCCGGTGCCAATGAAACAATCTTCATATAGCGTTTTTGTCTTAATTCTCGCACAACTGGACCAAAAATCCGTGTGCCAATAGGCTCACCTTGCTTATTGATAAGCACAGCAGCATTTCTATCAAACCGAATGGCAGAACCATCAGCACGGCGAACAGAATGTACTGTCCGAACAATCACTGCCCGATGAACATCACCTTTTTTGACTCTGCCACGTGGAATAGCTTGTTTTACTGAAACCACAATCACATCGCCAACGCCTGCCGTTCTACGCTTAGAACCACCCAATACTTTGATACATTGTACAGTGCGTGCACCCGAATTATCGGCAACATTCATCCTTGTTTGCATTTGTATCATTTTTCTTGCTCCTGCAACAATCTGCTACGGTTTTTGATTAACACTGACCAACTCCCAACATTTACGCTTGGAAATAGGACGGCATTCCTGAATATTAACAACATCACCCATTTTTGCCTGACTGGTTGCATCATGCGCCATGAATTTTTTAGATTTCTTGATAATCTTTTTATATAAAGGATGGCGAACCCTACGTTCAACACGAACGATAATGGTTTGTTCACCCTTATCGGAAACGACAAGTCCTTGTAATATACGTTTTGGCATCTATGGCTCCCTAATTACTCACAGCTTTTAGCTTGTTTTGTGTCATCACAGTTTTTATTTTGGCAATATCGCGCCTTACAATCCGCATTCTGCCAGTATTTTCCAACTGACCCGCCGCCTGACGAAACCGCAAATTCATTTGCTCACGCCGAAGATTATTCAGCTCGTCCTGCAACTCGCTCACTGTTTTTTGCCTAATGTCACTTACCTTCATGGCTAATTATCCAATCCGACTGATAAATTTTGTTTTGATAGGTAATTTTGCCGCCGCCAATTCTAATGCACGCCGTGCAACAACTTCAGAAACACCATCCATCTCAAACATGATTCTGCCGGGCTTCACCCGCGCCACCCAATATTCAGGTGAACCTTTACCTTTGCCCATCCGCACTTCAGCAGGCTTGCCTGATACTGGTACATCTGGAAAAATTCTAATCCACACATTGCCTTGCCTTCTAACATGGCGTACAATGGCACGCCGTGCAGCTTCAATCTGACGGGCTGTAATCCGTTCTGCTTCTTGCGCTTTCAAACCAAATTGACCAAAGCTAAGTGAAATGCCACCGGTTGCTTTGCCTTTGATTCTGCCCTTATGGGCTTTGCGATATTTTGTTCTTTTCGGACTTAACATCTTACTTCCCTAATTTTGTCTCACAGAAAAATTGTCATTCATTTGCTTATCATGCCCCATGGGGTCATGCGCCATGATTTCACCTTTGAAAATCCACACTTTCACGCCACAAATGCCATAAGTGGTATGTGCTGATGCTGTACCATAATCAATATCGGCGCGTAAAGTATGCAAAGGCACTTGCCCTTCACGATACCATTCAACCCGTGCAATTTCTGCACCGCCTAAACGGCCACCACAATTAATACGGATACCAAGCGCACCCATACGTAATGTATTTTGCACCGCGCGTTTCATCACACGGCGAAAGGCAACCCGACGCTCTAATTGTTGTGCAATATTTTGTGCAACAAAAATCGCATCTAAATCAGGCTTTTTAATTTCATGCACATTCAACGATACTTCTTCACCATCTAATTTATTAAGACGGCTACGCAATTTTTCAATATCACCACCTTTTTTACCGATGATAACACCCGGACGTGCTGTATAAATTGTCACACGTGGTTTTTGTGCAGGGCGTTCAATTAAAACACGCGACACACCCGCAGTGGCTAGATTTTCCATGATATAATTTCGCAAGCGCAAATCACGATGCAACAATTCACCATAACGCTCTTTATCAGCAAACCAACGCGAATCCCATGTACGGTTAATGCCCAACCTTAAGCCTATTGGATTAACTTTTTGTCCCATTCGCGCCTACTCCTGCTCTTCGCGTAAAATAATCGTCATGCGGGAAAAAGGCTTTACAATTCTTGCCCCGCGTCCACGTGCCCGTGCCCGAAAACGTTTCATAATAATTTGTTTGCCAACCCATGCTTCTTTGATAACCAATCTATCAATATCAAGCTGGCGGTTATTTTCTGCATTGGCAATCGCCGCCTGCAAAATTTTTCTGACATCACCTGCAATGCGCCTTTTGCTAAATTGCAAATCAATAAGCGCGCGGGAAACATTTTTACCGCGAATTAATCCTGCAACTAGATTCAATTTCTGCGGTGATACCCGCAAAAATTTTCCAATCGCAATCGCTTCATTTTCTGCCAATTTCATTGCCATGATTATTTCTTAACCTTCTTCTTATCAACGCCATGCCCATAATATGTACGTGTCGGAGAAAATTCACCAAATTTATGCCCAATCATGTCTTCAGACACAAAAACAGGAATAAATTTTTTACCATTATGAACGGCATAAGTGAAGCCTACAAATTGTGGTAAAATGGTCGACCGGCGTGACCAAGTTTTAATCACATCTTTTCTGCCCGATTCACGTACCACTTCTGTTTTCTTCAGAAGATAACCATCAATAAAAGGACCTTTCCATACTGAACGTGCCATCAATTATGCTCCCTAGCGATTCTTTTTCTGTCTGCGACGAATGATATATTTATCAGTCGCCTTGTTAGAACGTGTTTTCTTACCCTTAGTTGGCACACCCCACGGTGTTACCGGATGACGCCCGCCCGATGTGCGTCCCTCACCACCACCATGTGGGTGGTCAACTGGATTCATGGCAACGCCACGCACAGAAGGACGTCTTCCAAGCCAGCGATTACGCCCGGCTTTACCAAGTTTGATATTTTTCTTATCCTGATTTGAAACCGCACCAATCGATGCCATACATTCACCACGCACAATACGCAATTCACCACTAATCAGTTTCAACTGTGCATAACCTTGGTCGCGCCCAACAAGCTGGGCATAGCTTCCTGCCGCACGTATCATTTGCGCGCCTTTGCCGGGTTTCATTTCTACATTATGAATAATCGAACCAATGGGGATATAATTCAATGGCATCGCATTGCCCGGTTGCACATCTACAGCCTTTTGACTGGAAACCACCTTATCACCTGCCTGTAACTTTTGCGGAGCAATAATATAAGATAATGTATCATCTTCATATTTAACCAAAGCAATAAAAGCAGAACGATTGGGGTCATATTCTAACCGTTCAACAGTCGCAATCATTTCAAATTTATTACGCTTAAAATCGACAATACGATATTTACGCTTATGCCCGCCGCCACGGCGACGTGAGGTAATGCGTCCAAGATTATTTCTGCCACCTGAACTGCTCAAGCCAAAACTTAACGCCTTCACAGGCTTGCCCTTATGAAGCTCGCTACGGTCGGTTTGAATCAAACCGCGTTGCCCGGGAGTTGTTGGTTTATAAAGCTTTAATGCCATCAATCTTTCCTAAAAAAATCTCTTAAACAGTTGCGCCAAAATCAATTGAATCACCATCTGCCAAGCGAACAATTGCTTTTTTACTATTATTCCGCGTGCCCATTACACCACGAAAACGTTTTGTTTTACCTTTGCTGATGCTCGTATTCACTGCTTCCACTTTCACAGAAAACACTTTTTCAACAGCTTCCTTAATCTCATATTTAGTGGCATCCATCGCCACCTTAAAACTATATTCATTCCGCTCAGCGCCAAAGGTTGATTTTTCTGTAACCAATGGTGAACGCAACAAAGCATGCGCGCGCTCCACGCTAATATTTACAGCCTTACGATAATATCTCCAGCTCATGCTAGCCTCGCTTCTAATAAATTAACTGCTTCTTTGGTTAGCACCAATTTTTCACGCCGTAAAATATCATAAACATTCGCGCCTTGATAGCATAAACCATCAATTTTTGGAATATTACTAATCGCTTTTGAGAAGTTCGCATTCAATTCATTACCGCCAACAATCAAAGCATTATCAATCGCAAGTTTTTGCAATTTCTTTTTCAAATCAACTGTTTTAGGCGATGCCAATGCAACATCATCTAAAATGGTTAAATTGCCTTCAACTGCTTTCATAGAAAGCGCACTTCTTAAAGCCAAAGCCCGTACTTTTTTAGGCAAACCTGCTTCATAAGAACGTGGCGCAGGACCAAATGGAATACCACCACCGCGAAATTGTGTTGCCTTACGGTTACCATGACGCGCACCGCCTGAACCTTTTTGGCGAACGAATTTACGGGTTGAACCCACAACTTCATTACGTCTTTTCGTTTTATGCGTACCGGCACGTCTTTTTGCAAGTTGCCATGTGACCATCCGCGCCATCACATCAGAGCGGACATCAATCTTGAATACTGCATCATCGAGTGTAATATCACCCGCAGCCGCATTATCCAATGTTATCACTTTCATTTTCATCGATTCTACTCGCTTTTATCTTCTGAAGTGACTTTTTCAGCTGGTGCTGATTGCGTATCGGCTTTTTGAGATGATTTGTTATTATCCGTCACTTTTAATTCAGCACGCATATCAGCGGCTGCACGAACAGATGCAGGAAAAACTGCCTCGCTTGGCGTAGATTTTTTAACGGCATCACGCAACAATACCCAGCTATTCTTGGCACCGGGCACACCGCCACGTACTAATATCAAGCCATTTTCGCTATCACTACGAAATACTTTTAAATTTTGAACTTGCACATTTCTGGCACCCATATGCCCTGCCATTTTTTTGCCCTTAAAGACTTTGCCGGGATATTGGCACTGACCTGTAGAACCATGCGAACGGTGCGAGATAGACACGCCATGAGTGGCACGCAAGCCACTGAAATTATGGCGTTTCATGGCACCGGCAAAACCTTTACCAATAGAAACAGACGATACATCAACATATTGACCTTCTACAAAATGGTCTGCTAAAAGCTCATCACCTATATTCAGTAAATTATCGTTGCTGACGCGAAATTCCGCCACTTTTGCTTTTGGTAAAATTTTATTCTTTTTGTAAGTGCCAGCCTGTGGTTTTTTGACACGGCTTTGCTTACGCCCACCCGCGCCCAATACAACTGCATCGTAACCATGTTTGCTGTTATCGCGAACATCAACAACCTGCAATGATTCCAGCTTTAACACTGTCACCGGCACATGTTCACCTTCCTCACTATAACAGTGAGTCATGCCAACTTTTTTTGCGATAAGCCCTGTGCGCATAATGCCCAGCTCCTTACTTAAATCTTAATATCTACTTCAACGCCAGAAGCTAAATCTAACTTCATCAGCGCATCAACGGTTTGCGGATTAGGATCAATAATATCCAACAAGCGTTTATGAGTTCGAACCTCAAATTGCTCACGACTCTTTTTATCGATATGCGGGGAACGCAAAACGGTAAATTTTTCAATTCGTGTTGGCAAAGGAATGGGACCACGAATTTGCGCCCCTGTCCGCTTTGCCGTATTCACGATTTCAGCCGTTGATTGATCCAACACCCGATGGTCAAAAGCCTTCAAACGAATGCGAATATTTTGACTATCCATAATTTCTATTCTCTATTCAACAATTTTCGTTACAACGCCCGCACCCACTGTGCGACCACCTTCACGAATAGCGAAACGTAAGCCTTCATCCATTGCAATTGGTGCAATCAATTGGGCCACCATTTTAACATTATCGCCCGGCATCACCATTTCAGTGCCAGATGGCAATTCAACTGAACCAGTTACATCCGTTGTTCTAAAATAGAATTGTGGACGGTAATTGCTAAAGAATGGCGTATGACGACCACCCTCATCTTTGCTCAAAATATAAGCTTCACATTCAAATTTTGTATGCGGATTAATGCTACCGGGTTTTGCTAATACTTGCCCACGCTCAACATTATCACGGTCAATACCGCGCAATAGCGCACCAATATTATCACCTGCTTCACCTTGGTCAAGCAATTTGCGGAACATTTCAACGCCTGTGCAAGTTGTTTTGGTAGTATCTTTAATACCAACAATTTCAATTTCTTCACCAACTTTAACCACACCACGTTCTACACGACCTGTTACAACCGTGCCACGACCAGAAATTGTGAACACATCTTCAATGGGCATCAAGAATGGCTTATCTTTATCCCGTTGAGGTTGCGGAATGCACTCATCAACCGCTTTCATCAATTCAATGATTTTATTCTTGCCAATCTCATCATCGCGCCCTTCTAATGCTGCCAAAGCAGAACCTGAAATAATAGGAATATCATCACCGGGGAATTCATAGCTTGAAAGTAACTCGCGCACTTCCAATTCTACCAATTCAAGCAATTCAGGGTCATCAACTTGGTCAACTTTGTTTAAGAATACCACAATGGCAGGCACACCCACTTGACGCGCCAAAACAATATGCTCACGCGTTTGAGGCATTGGCCCATCAGCAGCATTCACCACCAAAATTGCGCCATCCATTTGCGCCGCGCCTGTAATCATGTTTTTCACATAATCGGCATGTCCCGGGCAATCCACATGGGCATAATGTCGATTTGCAGTTTCATATTCCACATGCGCTGTGTTAATGGTGATACCGCGCGCTTTTTCTTCAGGCGCTTTATCAATATTTTCGTAATCCATGAAATTCGCGCCACCAAATTCAGATAACACTTTCGTGATAGCTGCTGTAAGCGTTGTTTTACCATGGTCAACGTGACCAACCGTACCAATATTACAATGCGGTTTATTACGTTGAAATTTTTCTTTAGACATTGCGAATTACCCCTATATGAATGAGAGAAAAGTTAAACATCAAAAACTACCCCGCAAGTTTCGCGCGAACTTCGTCGGCAACAGCTTGTGGCACAGGTTCGTAATGGTCAAAAACCATTGTGTATTGCGCTCTTCCTTGAGAGAGAGACCGCAAATTATTAACATAGCCGAACATAGTGGCAAGTGGCACCATTGCACTGATAACACGAGCAATTCCTCGTTGTTCCATGCTTGATACTTGCCCACGACGGCTATTAAGATCACCGATAATATCACCCATATATTCCTCAGGGGTGACAACCTCAACCTTCATAATTGGTTCTAATAATTTAGGATTTGCCTTTTTCATGCCTTCATTAAAGGCAGCACGTGCGGCAATTTCAAATGCCATCACAGATGAATCCACATCATGATAAGCGCCATCAGTTAATTCTACTGAAACATTAATCACAGGGAAACCAGCAACACAGCCTGAACCCATAGAATGTTTCAAGCCTTTTTCAACACCCGGAATATATTCACGGGGGACATTACCGCCAACAATCTTGCTCTTAAATTCAAAGCCTTCATCATTCGGACGGAACATTAATTTCACGCGTGCAAATTGACCCGCACCACCACTTTGTTTCTTATGGGTGTAATCCACTTCAGCCTCACGGGTAATTGTTTCACGATAAGCAACTTGTGGCGCGCCAATATTCGCATCCACCTTAAATTCACGTTTTAATCTATCAATGATAATCTCTAAGTGAAGCTCACCCATACCTTTGATAATCGTTTGTCCGCTCTCCATATCACTGGTAACACGGAAACTTGGGTCCTCAGCTGCCAAACGCCCAAGTGCCATACCCATTTTTTCTTGGTCGACTTTTGTTTTTGGCTCAACGGCAATCTCAATCACAGGGTCCGGAAATTCCATACGCTCAAGCACAATTGGCTTGTCAATATCACATAATGTATCACCGGTTGTGGTATCTTTCAAACCGCACAAAGCAACAATATCACCCGCATAGGCTTCTTTCACATCTTCACGCGAATTTGCATGCATCAATAACATTCTACCAATGCGCTCTTTTTTATCTTTAACAGAGTTAATCAATGTTTGCCCAGCTTCTAACTGACCTGAATAAACCCGCACAAAAGTTAATGTACCCACATAAGGGTCGTTCATAATTTTGAATGCCAACACACTACAAGGCGTATCATCACTTGATACACGGCTATCAGCCTCTTCTAAATCCATCTTCATGCCTTGCACAGGAGGCAAATCAAGTGGCGATGGCAAATAATCAATCACCGCATCTAACAAAGGCTGAACGCCTTTATTCTTAAAAGCTGTTCCACATAAAACTGGCACAAACGCACCATCAAGTGTGCCTTTGCGAATACATGTAATAATCTGTTCCGCGTTTGGAATTTCGCCTTCTAAATAGGCTTCCATCACCGCATCATTATGTTCAACAACAGATTCTAATAATTGCTCGCGATACTCATCTGCCTGTGCCCTTAAATCCGCAGGAATATCTTCTTCTACAAATTCTGCACCCAGATTTTCAGCTTTCCAGCGAATGGCTTTCATCTTAATCAAATCAACCACGCCAACAAAATCAGCTTCTGCACCAATAGGAAGTTGCGTGACCAATGCCGTTGCACCCAACCTATCTTTAATCATTTCAATGGTACGAAAATAATCAGCACCAATTCTATCCATTTTATTGACGAAGCAAATGCGTGGCACATTATATTTATCTGCTTGACGCCATACAGTTTCTGATTGCGGTTCAACACCTGCAACTGAATCAAAAACAGCAACCGCGCCATCTAACACGCGCAACGCCCGCTCAACCTCAATGGTGAAATCCACATGTCCCGGCGTATCAATAATATTAACCCGATGCTCTTTCCAAACGGCCGTTGTTGCCGCTGATGTAATGGTAATACCGCGTTCTTGCTCTTGTTCCATCCAGTCCATTGTGGCTTGACCATCATGCACTTCGCCAATCTTATGCGAACGTCCGGTGTAATATAAAATCCGTTCCGTCGTGGTGGTTTTACCCGCATCAATATGCGCCATAATACCAATATTACGATATTTACTTAATTCTGTTTCGCGTGCCATTTTCTGCTATCTCTCAATTCTACCAACGATAATGTGCGAAGGCACGGTTTGCCTCAGCCATTTTATGCGTATCTTCACGCTTTTTAATCGTTGCACCACGCCCATTAGAGGTATCCAATAATTCTTGTGACAAACGTTCCATCATTGTATTTTCACTACGCTTGCGCGCATTGGCAATCAACCATCTAAATGCCAACGCTTGCGCGCGACCTTCACGCACTTCAACCGGCACTTGATAGGTAGCACCACCCACACGGCGCGAACGCACTTCAATATCCGGACATGCATTTTCAATCGCTTCATGGAATATTTCTAGTGGCTTATCCGTTGATGCTTTTTTCTTCATCAACTCAAGCGCACCATAAACGATTCTTTCTGCCACTGATTTTTTACCATCCAGCATGACTGAATTAATAAATTTAGTCAGCCGAAGGTCCCCATAAATCGGGTCGGGAAGAACTTCACGTTTTTCTGCTCTGCGTCTGCGTGCCATAATCTATAACCTTACCATCTTACTTAGGACGTTTCACGCCATAAAGCGAACGACGTTTTTTTCTATCTTTAACGCCCTGCGTATCTTGTGTACCACGAATAATATGATAACGAACACCGGGTAAATCTTTTACACGACCGCCACGAATCAACACAACAGAATGTTCTTGCAAATTATGCCCTTCACCGGGAATGTATGAGGTAACCTCAAAACCATTGGTTAATCTAACCCGTGCAACTTTCCGCAAGGCTGAATTCGGCTTTTTCGGAGCCGTGGTATAAACCCGTGTGCATACGCCACGCCTTTGGGGACACGCCTGCAATGCCGGCACTTTATTACCAGCGTGCTTCGCTTTTCTTGGCTTCCGTACGAGTTGATTAATGGTTGGCATCAATCATCCTTATCATAAATATCGTCAATCACACATATCAAAACATCTTACCTCACAACATAAAGAGGGCATGTTCTGACATCATATTCTTGAATTTTCGCGAGGAATTTATCCTACAATGAGATAACAAAAACACTTTCAGTCTAATTTAGCAAGCTAATTTAGTTTAACCGAATGTTTTGTTGCATTAGATTGGGAGTTCCGTTCAAGATACCTATAAAATCCTTCGCCATATTGGCTTGTTTGAATTTTACTTTTGTTGCCATAAATCATTATTTCAACAAAAAATATCCTGCGTAAACCCCTCACGCAATTTCGGAGCGAATATTAACCCAAAGCTTTGCCATCGTCAAGGGAAAACAAACAAAAATGCTATTATCTTGCTTATCGTTCATAATAACGATAAAGTGCCATCATGAAATTCACATCAGGACAAGAATTTAAGGCACAAAAACATTGTGTCATTAGCCTTATGGCAATGTCGGGCATGGGCAAAACCTATATGGGGCAAATGCTAGGGGGTGATGGCTGGTTTCATTATTCGGCCGATTATCGAATAGGCACACGCTATCTTATAGAGAATATTTTAGATGAATTAAAAACCCGCATGATGGATGATGTGGTATTGCAACAATTATTATGTAGTGATTCTATTTATCTTGCCCATAATTTGACTGTGGATAATTTAGAGTTGCTCTCAAACTTCATTGGCAAATTTGGCAATCAAAATAAAGGTGGTTTGCTGAAAGATGAATTTTTACGCAGACAAAAGCTTTATGCCGATGCAGAAATTTTATCGCAAAGTGATATTGCGCCTTTTATCCATAAAGCGCGTCATATTTATGGCTATCATCATTTCCTGAATGATACCACTGGCTCGCTTTGTGAAATTGCTGATATTGATAATATCAATTGCCCGATTATGACAAATATTTGCGAACATTCTGTGCTTATTTATGTTGAAGCTGATTCGGAAGATGAGGAAATAATTATCCAAAGACAATTACAAGCCCCCAAGCCAATGTATTATAACAACGCATTATTCAATAATGTTTACGCAGAATTGGGTGATGATATCGACCCTGATGATTTTTTGCGTCAAATTTTTCCACGTACCATACAGCTTAGAAAACATCGTTACCAAAAATTAGCCAAAAATTATGGTTACACAATTACCAGTAAAGATTTTTATAACGTTAAAAATAGTTATGATTTTATTGATTTAATTTCTGAAACAATTGATAATAGTTGAAAATGACAATCGGAAAGAACAAGCATGCCCATTAAAATTCCTGATGATTTGCCGGCGCAGAAAATCCTTTCATTAGAAGGGGTGCCCTTGATTACCCAGCATGATGCGCTGATTCAAGATATTCGCCCGTTGAAAATTGCCATCTTAAACCTGATGCCTAATAAAATTCAAACCGAAACACAGATTGCGCGTTTGCTTGGGCATTCGCCATTGCAGATTGAACTTTATCTGATGAAAATTGGCGCACATCAATCAAAAAACACCTCGCATGACCATTTGTTACATTTCTATCAAAATTGGGAAGAACTCTCTGAACAATATTTTGATGGGCTGATTATTACTGGCGCGCCATTAGAACATATTCCCTTTGAAGAGGTTACTTATTGGCATGAGTTGCAAGAGATTTTTGATTGGAGCTTACAGCATGTCACAAAAGTTTTTACAATTTGCTGGGGTGCGCAAGCCGCGCTTTATCATTTTTATGGCATCGAAAAATCTTTGTTAACAGAAAAAAACTTCGGCATTTTTCAACAACAAATCAACCCAGCCTATCGTCATCATCACCTTATTCATGGGATTAATGATTCTGCCGCTGTTCCTGTTTCACGCCATAGTGAAACACGCCAAGAAGATATTGATGCCATCAGCCATCTGATAACATTACTAACATCTGATGAAACAGGCGCTTGTTTGGTAGAAGATAGCTGTACACAATATGTATATATGTTTAATCATTTGGAATATGATTCCCACACATTGCGCGATGAATATCAGCGTGACAGTCAGGCAAATAAGAAAGTCAACTTGCCACAATCTTATTTTCCCAATGATAAACCAGAAGCAGAGCCTATCAATGTTTGGCGTTCTACGGCACATTTGTTATTCCGTAATTGGCTGGATGATATGTATCAAGCATCGCCTTTTGAGATAACAGAAATTAAAACACGTCATCTGCCCACAAAATTTAAACATCACCCCAAAACAAAAAAATATTGTAATCAAGGAGCCTTATAATGAGCGCTATGAAAAATGCTTTCCTGAAAAAAATTCATGCAGCTTTGCCAAAAGTAAATGAAAAAGACCATCAGGATTTAATCAAGTTTACCGATGAGTTTTTTCTTTATATGACTCATAAGGATATACATTTTATGGATTGCGACATAATGGCGAAACAGATTGTTCGTTATTGGGAAATTTGTTGCAAAAAGAATAACACAAAAACTGTGTTAGATATTTTTAACCATACCGAACCTTTGCCCCATGGTGGCGAAAAAATGCGTTACCGCACCTCTTTCTTTGTTGCGCTTCCTGATATGCAATTCACCGTAGGCACGATTTTAAACAATCTGCGGACACAGAATTTGGATTTACATATTTTCTTTCATTCGGTGATACGCCCTGAAAATGTAAATATTTCTTACCCCACAGCCATCGCTTGCCTTTATGTTGAAACCAGTCGCGTCAGTGATGAAACCCAGCTTGAGCTTGTTAAAGAGACATTATTGGATGATATAAAAAACCTTATTTTGGTCAATCAAGATTATCCGGCAATGAAAAAAATGCTGAAAGGAATCGAACAAGATTACCGTAAAGTTGCCAAAAATAACTATGATACAGAAGTTGCAAATTTCATAGAATGGGCGAGAGATGGTAATTATATTATGTTTGGTTCACGCATACTTACCCATCAAGGCGAAAAAGATAAATTATCGTATCAAATTGAAGAAAAATCAACCTTAGGCTTGCTGAAAAATCCTGATGTAGAAATATCACATTATAGACGTGAAGGCGAGGTGATGTCTGAAGAATTTCAACATTTTGCCAATCATAAACGACATCTTAGAATTAGCAAAAGCACTTATATTTCAACCGTTCATCGCAAATCAGCCTATGATTTAATTCGCATTAAACGCTATGATGATGCTCGTAATCTTATTGGTGAATATGAATTATGTGGGTTATTTTCTTCCAGTTATTTTGCAAAAGCTGTTACCGAAATTCCCTTACTTCGTATCAACACACAAACAGTTTTTGACAAGCTCAATATTAATCATTCCCGTTACAGTACAGGGTTATTTTATCATGTGATTAATAATTATCCGCGCGAAGATATGTGGCATGATAATATTGAAAAATTAGCCGAAGATGTGATGGCTGTGATGGAAGCAGAAACATGTATGCATAGCAAGCTGATTACCCATGTTGACCCTTATGGTAATTTCATTACAACCAATCTTTATATTCCCACTCATATTTATTCGTCTCATCTTACCGTAAAATTAATTGCCGCATTAGAGGAAGCCTTTAATGCAACTTTACGCGAACATCGTTTTTATACAGGCGATGGTTCGCTTTCACGAGTCAATATTATTTTTAATACAACTCCTGGCAATGTGCCTAAATTTTCTCAAGAAGCCTTAGAAAAACGCATTGTTGCCATCAGCATGCCATGGCATGAAGATTTGAATGAAGTGCTGATTAAGACATATTCTGATAATGAAGCACAAAATCTTTACATGTGTTATATGCATGCTTTCCCTATTAATTATTGTGATACCAATGCGATGACACGCACCCTTGCCGATATAATGCTGATTGAAAAAGCAATGGTAGATGATGATACGGTGAGTATGGAGATTTATGCGGATGAAAAAGATGAAGAGCAACCATGGCATTTGCGAATGGTTCAATTGGGGCATATTTCTTTATCAGATATTTTACCTAAATTAGAATCAACAGGCGCAAAAGTAGGCGAAGCCAATCATTACAATATTGCTCCTCTTGGTTCACCTGAAGCAACCCTTTACGATTTCAAATTGCATTTCAATAATGTTGATGTGCAAATCTTAAAAACAGAATTTACAAGAACATTTCGTGAAATTTGGAAAAACCGATTTGCCGTAGATGATTCAAATGCACTCACCTTACTCACGGGTGCAAATTACCGAGAAATTTTATTATTCCGCGCAATCAGTGCTTATTTCCGTCAAGGAAAACTAGCCTTTAGCGAACATAGAATCAGAGAATGTTTATTTGATTATCCTGAAATTACCAAATTATTGATTGAGTATTTTCATGCCCGTTTCAATCCTGAAAATCAATCAAAACGCCATGAAACAAATATTAAAACCAAAATATTACATGCGTTAGATGGCGTGAAAACATTAGAAGAAGATAGAATTTTACATACATTGCTTGATTTCATGCAAGCTGTGCAACGCACCAATTTTTATCAAGCCATTCGTGATGAAAATGACCCTATCATCAATTTCAAAATTGCCAGTTCTGAATTAGAATTTTTACCTGAACCACGTCCGTTCCGTGAAATTTTTGTTTATTCCGAACGGTTTGAAGCTGTGCATTTGCGTTTCGGTTATGTCGCACGTGGTGGTTTGCGTTGGTCGGATCGTCAAGATGATTTCCGCACCGAAATTTTGGGGCTTGTCAAAGCGCAACAAGTGAAAAATGCTGTGATTATCCCTGTGGGCTCCAAAGGCGGATTTGTCATGAAAACCCAACAGCCCGATAAAGAAAGTTTCATGAAAGAAGGCGTGCATTGCTATCAGCGCTTCATTCAATCCATGCTAGATATTACCGATAATCTAGATAATAATAATGTCACGCATCCTGATAATGTGGTGTGCCATGATGGTGATGACCCTTATTTAGTGGTTGCTGCCGATAAAGGCACGGCAACATTTTCTGATATTGCCAATGAAATTGCTGTCAATCACGGCTTCTGGCTAGGCGATGCTTTCGCCTCAGGGGGGTCTGTGGGTTATGACCATAAAAAAATGGGCATTACCGCACGTGGTGCATGGGAATGTGTAAAACGGCATTTCCGTGAATTAAATATTAATATCCAAGAAACGCCTTTCACTGTGATTGGTGTTGGTGATATGTCGGGCGATGTATTTGGTAATGGCATGTTGCTTTCTAAGAAAATCTTATTACGTGGTGCATTCAACCATATGCATATATTTATTGACCCTAACCCCGACCCCAAATCAACTTGGGAGGAACGCAAACGGTTGTTTGATATGCCTCGTTCTTCTTGGAGTGACTATGATACAAAACTTATGTCTAAAGGCGGAAAAATTTATGAACGCTCTGCCAAAGAACTGACCCTAACCCCTGAAATTCAAAAACTATTAGGGCTGGATGTGAAAACCATTACCCCTGATGAGCTTATTCATGCCTTATTGATAAGCGAAACACAGCTTTTATGGTTTGGTGGTATTGGCACGTATCTTAAAGCAACCAGTGAAAGCGACCTTGATGTTGGCGATAAAGCCAATAATGCGATTAGAATTAATGCCAATGAAACGAAGGCAAAAGTGATTGGTGAGGGTGCAAATTTAGGGCTTACACATAAAGCACGGATTGAATATGCCATCAATGGTGGCAGATGTAATACCGATGCGGTTGATAATTCCGCTGGTGTTGATTGTTCTGACCATGAGGTGAATCTGAAAATTCTTCTTGCCCAAGCAATTAGTTCTAACAAATTAAAACAAGAAGACCGCGATGCACTTCTTGAAACCATGACCGATGATATTGCGAAATTGGTGCTAGAAAATAACTATCAGCAGAGCCAAACCTTGAGCATGATTTTAGCGCAAGGCGTGGATTTTGTGGACCAACAACAACAATTAATTCGTGATTTTGTAGATATGGGTAAATTAAATCGAGAATTAGAATTTCTACCGCTCGATTCTGAAATTGAACGCAGACACGAAAATCATATCGGTTTGAACCGTCCTGAATTATGCGTGTTGCTTGCTTATGCCAAAAATATCGCTTATCAGGAATTGCTAGAAACCAATATTCCTGACGACCCTTTCTACGCTGATATTGTCTATAATTATTTTCCGAAAAAAATGACTGATATGTTTGGCAAACTCATTGAAAAACATCAGTTGAAGCGTGAAATTGTTGCAACGATGCTGATTAATCAGATGATTAATTGCACAAGTGCTTCTTTCATCAATACGATGAAAAATCGTACCAATGCTGAAATTTCTGAAATCACCAATGCGTTTACGATTGTTTATCAAATTTTTGATTTGCATGATTTCCGCAATCAAATTGAAGCGTTGGATAATAAAATCAGTACTGATTTACAGCTAGCTATGTTGTTTGAAACCTATCGAACAGCCAACCGTATTGTAGAATGGTTTATATTCAATGAAAAACCACCTTTTAATTTGAAAAAATTAACACAAAAATATGGCAAGCCATTGCAAGAGTTGAAAAAACAGATGGCAAATATTTTGCCTAAACCATTGCTTGATTCTCATAAAAACCGTGTTGCCCGCTACACATCGCAAGGTGTGTCGCAAGAATTGGCAAATAATATCGGTAGCTTAAAATTATTTTCTAATATTTGTGAAATCACGCAACTTGCTGAAAAATTAAATCATAAAACGCTGTTGATTGCAGAATATTATTTCACCCTATCAGAACGTTTCTCGATTGATTGGTTGCGGACGCAAATTAATATCCTTATTAAGAATGCTAATAAATGGGATAAGAAAGCATTGCAAACGGTTGCCGATGATTTATGGCATTTGCAATCGCAATTAACCCGCTTTGTAGTGCTTCGTTATGAACAAGGCGATGCAAAGATGGATGATACGATGGATAAATTTATCAATGACCATGCAAAATCTTTGCAATCTATCGATAATTTATTATTAAATTGCCGTAATCAAAATTTGACCTTAGCCTTATTAACTGTAACCACACGTGAAATGAATAAATTGCTGTTAATGCATCAATAATTATGATTATCTTATTATCGCCTGCAAAAAAACTATATGAAGATATAAAGCAGGTAGGAAACGCGCCTTATTTTCAGCAAGAAAATCAAAGTTTGTTGAAAATAATGCATCAAAAATCTGCAAAAGATTTGCAAAAATTAATGGGTATTTCTGAGAAATTAGCAAATCTCAATCATGGGCGTTATCAACATATGGCAACGGGCAATGCCACAAAAAGCCCTGCTTTGCTTAGCTTTGCTGGCGATGTTTACCAAAAGCTTTCCGCCAATGATTTTAATGATGATGAGTTTGCTTATGCCAATCAGCATCTTGCTATTCTTTCAGGCTTATATGGATTATTGCGCCCAGATGATGCGATTGCACCCTATCGGTTAGAAATGGGTACAAAATTGCCCGTTGGCAAATGTAAAAATCTCCATGAATTTTGGCGTGCAAAAATCAGTGATTATCTTAATGAATTGCTTCAAACACACGAGAATAAAATCATTCTCAATTTAGCATCACAAGAATATAGCAAAGCGGTTGATGAGAAAAAATTATCTGAATTCATCACAATTTCTTTCCGACAAAAACGTGGCAATCAATTAAAAAATATTTTTCTTTTTACCAAGCAAGCCCGTGGCACGATGGCGCGCCATATCATCAAACAACGTGTTGATACAATCGCAGATGTCAAAAAACTTCGCTTTGAGCGTTATTGTTTTGATGATACGCTTTCTGAAAAAAATAATTTAATGTTTGTACAAGAAGAAGCATCAGCTTAGATTTTTTTATAAAAATCGCATAAATCATTCACTGGGCATTCATGGCATAAGGGGGTGCGTGCTTTGCAAATATAACGCCCATGTAAAATTAACCAATGATGGGCATGATTCATCCATTTTTCAGGAATATTTTTCAACAAAGCCTGTTCAACTGCCAATACATTTTTACCCGGCGCCAAACCCGTTCGATTCGATAGCCTAAAAATATGCGTATCCACTGCCATAGTTTTTTCTCCGAATGCCACATTTAAAACCACATTCGCCGTTTTCCTGCCAACACCGGGAAGCTGTTCTAACGCCTCTCTTGTTTTTGGCACGTCTCCCTGATGTTCATTCAATAATTGCTCGCTCATCTTTATGACATTCTTTGCCTTATTTTGATAAAGCCCGATGGTTTTAATATGGGTGATTAAGGTATCAAGCCCTAATGCAACCATTTCTTTGGGATGCGCAATTTGTGCAAATAATTTTTCAGTGGCTTTATTCACACCCTTATCGGTTGCCTGTGCGGATAAAATCACCGCAACCAGCAATGTATAATCATTATGATAATGAAGTTCCGTTTTTGGTTCAGGGTTTTTCGCATGTAACCTGCGAAAAAATTCATCACGCTGTTCCTTATTCATCGCATCAATTAAAACGATGGCGTTAAATTTTGTACGCGCCTTTTAATAAAATTTTTCATCAGCTTGCGCGTGATAAAAATCGGATTATTTTGTGCTTGATGATGAGAATTTTCCTGCATCCTTAAATGAGGCATCGATGGTTTCAGCTTCAAACCATCACTATGGGCGGATAATGTTTTCAATAGTACCACCATCGTATCACCCATATTTTTAACTATCTTTTGCCCCGATGAAATATTTTTACCCACAAACACAATCATGTTCAGTTGCGCGTCAATAAATCTCTCACTTGCTTTTTTATCGACTTCTTCATCCTGAAAATAAAAACAAAGGCTTGCTATCAATGCTTTGCTTAACAAAATTCGCTTCGTGTAGTAATTATGGTCGGTGCTGTTATCACCTGCAAAATGCCAAATCACATCACACACTTGCCAGATATGTTTCATCAGCAATTTTATTTTTGATGGCAATAACAAATGTGCCGTTGCATATTGTAAAGCGGTTTGCCCTTGATGGGCATCGGTGCCTTTTAGAAATAGTTTCACACCATATGAAACTTTTTCCGTAACCCCTTTCATATCTTTTGTTTCAACCGATAAAGCTTCTTGTAAATGCTCTATACGCATCTGCCAATAATAATGGGCAATCGTACCACTATCGGCATCTTCAAATAAGAGAGACGCGTAATCTCTTTCTATCGCTAAATTATCAGCTGCCATTAATAAGGCATCACGCCCCATTCCATCAAAAGCAGCCTGTTGTGCCATCTCTTGCAACAATTTTTGCCTTATCGCCTTTAATTTTAATTGCTCCGCCATGTTTAATTCCTTAAATTTAACATTTTTCGTCATTTTTCGAATATCTAGCCCTATTCTATCATATTTTTGTATTTTTGGACTGAAAATTACAATTCATTCGTTGCAATTTGGGGATAAAATGCAGGAATTTGCATCTTTTTTTGATTATTTAATAAAAAATCTTGATTTTTAATAATTTTATATTGCATTTGATTCGTAGCGTTTGTATAACTAATTAATCAAAGTTTCCAATATGATGATGAAACATCATATTTGTAAGGTTTTTTCCTCCCCAGACTTGGGTCGTGAGTTATTACGACCCTTTTTTTTATTCTCTATATATTTTCCCCCTATATATTTTCCCCTATATATTTTCATGCCTTCTTCTGACCTTACCAACTATCAACTTCAGCATTACTCAAAAATTAGCGACCTCAAAGAAGTTTGGCAAAAATTTACCGCTTCTTCGCAACACCCCTTTTTAGATTTTCATTTTTTACATAGTTTAGAAATTACAAATTGCCTGAATGAACAAACAGGTTGGCATCCGCATCATCTTGCGCTTCAAAGTGAGACTGAAGAAATGATTGCCCTCATGCCCTTTTATGTAAGGATGAATTCTTTTGGTGAGTATATTTTTGACCATGCTTGGGCACATGCTTGGGAGCAAGCTGGCGGGAATTATTATCCTAAATTATTATCTGCCATTCCTTTTACACCCATCACAGGGGAAAGGTTTTTAATTTCGCCCCAACACCAACATCAAGCGACTCCTATCAAACAGGCTTTTTTACAGGGAATTATCAAACTTACCAAAGATTATCAGCTTTCCTCTGCCCATATTAATTTTTTACCAGAGGTTGATATTTCCATTTGCGAGCAACAAAATTTTCTGATTAGACGTGATACACAATTTCATTGGGTCAACAATCATTATCAAGATTTTGATGATTTCTTAAATGCGCTGAGCAACCGTAAAAGAAAAAATATTCGTAAAGAACGGCAAAAAATTATCGATGGTGGTGTTGAGTTTCAAGCCTTAACAGCCGATGAGATTAAAGCATCTGATTGGGACGCATTTTATCATTTTTATTGCGATACTTACGCACGCAAATGGGGCGTTCCTTATTTAACGCGCGCGTTTTTTGATGAACTACATGCAAGAATGGGCAATCATATTGTGCTGATTATGGGTTATAAAGATGACCAACCCATTGCGGCGGCTCTTAATTTTTGTGATGAAAATCGCCTTTATGGACGCAATTGGGGATGCGATATTGCCTATCCTTTTTTGCATTTTGAAACCTGTTATTATCAAGCGATTGATTATGCGATTGCTCATAAATTGCGCTATGTTGAAGCGGGCACACAAGGGCAACATAAATTAGATAGAGGCTATCAGCCCGTGACAACATTTTCAGCGCATTACCTTAATCATCAAGGGTTTCACGATGCTGTTAAGAATTTTATTAGCCATGAAACAGCCTTGCATGATGCCACCCAAACAGCTTTTGAAGAACATAGCCCATTTAAACAAAGTGATAAAAGTTAAAAGTTAAACTTGAATGATGCCAACCGTAATCACCGGGCGTTTCTTCAAATAGGTTCTGCTTTCTTTTCGCAAAAATGTTTTTAATCTTTTGATAATTTCTTCTAAGGATACATCATCATCATAATGCAAATGAAACAGCTCAATAATTTTATCTTCAATCTGATTAAGCATATCATCAGCAATGGTAAGACCCACTGCGGTAACATGCGGATGCCCCTGAATCGCATCATCCTTATCCACTGCCAGTGCCATATGCAACACGCCATTCCAAATGATTTTTCTTCTATCCAGAAATTCTTGCGATTGTTCCTGTAACATCAAACCGCTTGGTTCTACAAGCTGCGTTTCACAATCAATGATGTCACAAATTTCTACCGCATTTTTAGCAATTTTAACAACTGAACCATTTTGTGGTAAATAAATGCTCTTCAAGCCTGCCGCCTTTGCGATTTTACAATGCGCCCGCAAATGGCGTGGTTCGCCATGAATGGGAATGACCCATTCTGGTTTTAATTTTTGATAGGTCGCTTCAATTTCTTCACGCTGATAATGCCCTGAAACATGAATATTTTGCTCATCATCGGCAAAAATAATCTCACCGCCTTGTTCCGCAATTCTATTTTGCATCTGCCCAATCTCAATCTCGTTTCCCGGAATCGTACGGCTAGAAAAAATCACCTTATCATTGGGAGTGATTTTTAATTTCTTTTGTTCGCCTCTGGCAATCTTTGCAAGCATCGAACGCCCCTCACCTTGAGATCCTGTTACCATAATCAGCAATTCACCAAAATTGATATTGTCTAAATTATCTTCGGTAACAATAACAATTTCGTCCGAGAACCAGCCCATTTTCGTGCCAGCCTGATACATGCGTTGCATCGAACGCCCCATCAACATGATTTTCCTGCCTGCCTGATGCCCTGCCATCATGATGCTATTCATGCGCGCAATGTTAGATGCAAAACAAGTTACAAACAAACGATAATTTTGTGAATCTTTGATGATTTTTTGCAAAGGCTGTGTCACCAATTCTTCTGAGCCAGAAAAGCCGGGCACCATCACATTTGTGGAATCACAAATCATCGCTTTAATTTTTTCAACTTTATTACCATTTTTTAAAAGCCAATCATCCGGCTTAAACCCTTCGCCTATCATCGGATTATCATCATATTTCCAATCACCACTATGGATAATAACCCCTATCTCTGTTTGGAAATAAAAAGCAAAAGCTTCTGGCACGGAATGGGTGACACGGCGCGGGGTAATTGTAAAATCACCAATGTTAAAACTTTCATCCGCCTTAATGGTGTTAAATTCAATCTCTGATAGGTTTCTAACTTTTTGCTTCACAAGAGATTCACTATATTCGCCCACATAAACAGGCATAGGCTTTTTCTCTAATAATTCAGCAATACCGCCAATATGGTCCTCATGAGAATGCGTAATCAGCACAGCATCAAGGGGAAGCTCATATAAAATATTCATATCAGGCAATAATGTATCAATGCCGGGCATCCGATAATCTGCAAAACCAATGCCAATATCAACCAACAGCCAGCAACCTTTATAATGATAAAGATAGGCATTCATACCAATTTCACCCACACCGCCCAATGGTATAAATAAAACTGAATCTGAATCTGTTAATTTTTGTAATTGCTTAATGATGCTCATTTTGTTTTCTCATGATAATAAAGCGCGATAAGTCCATTCAAGGTAAGGTTCTGGTCCACCTCTTCAATCAATGAAGTCTCTTCGGCAATTAACGGGGCATAGCCACCAGTTGCAATGATTTTAAGATGCTCATTCTTCATCTGTTTTTTAATACGGGCAATCATTGTTTCTACTGTGCCAACTGCCCCATAAAAGAAACCAGATTGCATTGCCATTTGTGTATTTTTACCAATCACCTGTTGTGGTTTTGTAAAATGGCTCATGGATAATTTTGCGGTGCCTTTCACCAATGCTTGCATGGATAATTGAATCCCCGGCGCAATGATACCGCCTTCATATTGCCCAGCATCATCTACAACATCAAAAGTGGTTGCGGTGCCAAAATCAACAACAATCAAGCCTGTTTGATATTGCTGATAGGCTTGCCAGCCATTGATAAGCCTATCAGAGCCTAATTGTTCAGGATAATCAATTAATACATTCATTTGCGGGATAAAATTGTCTATCCCTATAATTCTTAAATCTGCATGGGTGATATGATTTTGCCATAATTGATATAGGTTTTCTTCCACCAACGGCACAACCGATGAAACAATCAAAGCTGTAATCGTATCAAAAGTTATCTTCTGCCCACTTAAAAACTGTGCTAACAAAACAGCATATTCATCCGCTGTTCGCATTGGCAAATTTTGTAATCGCCAAATTGCCACTTGTTGCTGGTCATCATAAAGCGCAAAAACAACATTGGTATTTCCTGAATCAACGGCTAATAGCATTCTATATCCTTTTTTATGCTTATAGCATAAAAACATCACCCGCATGGAAAGTTTCTACTTTACCTTTGCCAGTTTCCAGTAAAAGACAGCCATAATCATCAATGCCCCGATAAATACCATCTACCCAACGGTTCGCCGTAATTTGCAAGCGCATCATTTTACCAACCCCGTAAAGATGAGGGCGCAACTCTTTAATCACTGCTTGAAAACCCTTCGCATGCCAAAATTGCCACCAAACATCATACTCACTCAAAAAACGGCTAATCACATTAAAATCATTGGTATTACGCGCACCTTCTGCCTGCATGGAGGTTGCGGGAAAATAAGTTTTCATGGGTGCTGAGTTAATATTAACCCCTATCCCCATAATCAACACAAGCTCGCCTGAATCTTGATTGCTTTCAATTAAAATACCAGCGGTTTTCTTCTCCCGAATAAGAACATCATTGGGCCATTTATAACTAACATCTTCAGGGTCATCTAAGTGCCATGAAATCACTGAACTTAAAACGGCAACCGCAAAAGGCGAATATTGTGGCAATGATGCACGGGTTAAATCCGGATGAATAATCATAGAAAAATATAAATTACCTTCAGGCGATTCCCACGACCTACCTAATCTGCCACGCCCTGCCGTCTGTTTTTTTGCCCAGATGACACTGCCATGTTCTAACGGAGATTTTTGTAAAAGCCTTTTTGCTTCTTCATTAGTAGAATCAATTTCATCCAACTCTAAAAACATGAAATTCCTAATCTAAAAAAGGGCTGATGATGCCAACCGTGACATATAAATTAATGGTGATGGCCAAAGTGCAAAAATCACTATCAATGTTGCTGTTGATAAAATAACCACACGTAATATTAAATTATGACTAATCATATGCACTGTTTTTGGTGCCTCAAAAAACATCAAACGAATAATATATAAATAATAAAAAGCACTGATAACACTGGTTAATGCCGCAATCACAACCAAAATATATAATTCTTGTTCTAAAGCCGCTGTGAATACATAAAATTTTGCAAAGAAACCCGCCATAGGTGGAATGCCTGCCATTGAAAACATGAATATCATCAATGCGATGGCAATGCCCGGAGAATTTTGCAACAACCCAGATAAATCGCTAATATTTTCATAATCACCCTGCTGATTGCGTATCGATAAAATACAGGCAAATAACCCAATGCTGGTAATCATATAAATGGTTAGATACACCATGATTGCTGTTAAGCCATCTTCTGTACCCGCACTTAAACCTACCAAAGCATAGCCCATATGCCCGATTGAACTATAGGCAATTAACCTTTTGATATTGCTTTGGGCAATCGCCGCAAAACATGCCAACCCCATAGACAGACTGGCAATCAACATCACCACCATCTGCCATTGCGCCACAACATCGCCAAATGCCACAATAAGTAACCGTGCAAATAATATAAAGGCGGCAATTTTTGGAACTGTGGCAAAGAAAGTGGTCACAGGCAGTGGAGTGCCTTCATAAACATCAGGAGTCCACATATGGAATGGCACAGCTGAAAGCTTAAATGCCAAACCCGCAATCAAAAAACTCATCCCTATAATGGCGCCAACAGGCAATTGGTCTGATTGTAACTGACTCGCAATTTCAGGAAAGGAAAGACTGCCCGTAAAGCCATAAACCAAACTCGCGCCATATAAAATAACCGCTGATGCCAAGGCACCTAGCACAAAATATTTTAAGCTGGCTTCAGATTCACGAATAGAATCACGTCGAAATGCAACCATCACATAAAGCGCCAAGCTTTGTAGCTCCAAACCAATATAAAGCACAAGCAAATGATTGGCAGAAATCATCACCAACATTCCAAGCACAGCAAACAAAACCAAAATAGGATATTCAAATTGATTCATACCCACATTTTTACATTCTTCGGCACTGATGAGCAGAACAGCAAATGTACCTGCCAGCACTAACATTTTGCTATAAGCAACCAAATCATCCCAGATATATTGTCCTGCAAAAATAGTATGATTGTTATCTGGAAACCAATTAAACTGCAACAATATCACGATAAAACAGCCTGCCAATACCGCCAAACTTAAACCATGCGTTAGACGATAGGCCTTGCCTGCCTCGTTAATAAACACAGCACCGCCAATTAATAATAAAATCGTAGATGCAAGAATAATTTCTGCCAAAAGAATTGAAGCGTGATATAGCATTAATATGTGACCTTTCTAAACCTATGAGACTTGATTGATGCGCTCAACCAAAAATTCTACAGGCAAATCAAAAAAATTCAAAAAGGTAATCGGATAGATACCCATCCATAATACCAACATGGCAATCCCTACAAATATCAAACTTTCACGCCTATCTAATTCTTTTATATCCGCAAGGGCAGAAAGCAATTGCCCATACATAACTTTCCGATAAAGCACGAGAGCATAAGTTGCCCCTAGCACCATACCGCTGGCAATCAAAGTGCCGACAATCGTGCTGGCTTGAAATGTTCCGGCAAGTACCAAAAATTCGCCGACAAAGCCACTTGTGCCGGGCAAGCCAACAGATGCCATTGTAAAGAATAAAAAGAAAAATGCGTAGCGTGGCATTCGATTCACCAACCCTGAATATTTTGCAATTTCGCGAGTATGCATTCGGTCATAAACAACGCCCACACATAAAAATAACGCTGCTGAGATTAAGCCATGGCTTAACATTTGCACCATCGCACCATTGATACCCTGCACATTGCCTGAAAATAAACCCGCCGTTACAAAACCCATATGTGCCACAGATGAATAGGCGATTAGTTTTTTCATATCCGTTTGCACCAATGCCACCAAAGATGCATAGACCACAGCGATAATGGAAAGCCCAAACACTAACGGCGCAAAATAAACGCTGGCATCGGGTAACATGGGCAATGAGAAACGTAAAAAACCATAACCACCCATTTTCAACAGCACCCCTGCTAAAATAACCGAACCTGCCGTAGGGGCTTCCACATGGGCATCGGGCAACCATGTATGCACAGGCCACATCGGCATTTTGACTGCAAATGATGCAAAAAACGCCAACCACAGCCATTTCTGTAAACCCACTGGGAAATCATAATTCATCAATTCTGGTATATCGGTTGTACCCGCTTGATAACTTAACACGATGATGGCAATCAGCATCAAAATGGACCCTAGCAATGTATAAAGGAAAAACTTAAATGCCGCATAAATTTTATTCTTGCCACCCCAAATCCCGATAATCACAAACATCGGAATCAAAACCGCTTCAAAAAACACATAAAATAAGACGCTATTTAGCGCAGCAAATGTGCCAAGCATTAAGGTTTCTAAAATCAAAAAAGCCACCATGTAATATTTGACATTATTGGTAATAGAATGCCAACTTGCCAAGATACAAATAGGCACAAGAAAGCTTGTCAATAAAATGAAACTCAGCGAAATGCCATCGATGCCCACATGGTAAAAAATATTTGTGCCGGGAAACCACGAAATTTTTTCTTCAAACTGAAACCCTTCTGCATGTGTATCAAACCCAACCCATAATAAAAGAGTCAACAGGAACACTGCCGTTGATACCGCTAAACTTGTCCGCCTTGCACTCAGTGCTGTACTTTGTTCAGCATCGCGCAAAAACGACATTGCCCCCACCCCTATTAAGGGTAAGAAAATAATAATGCTTAAAATAGGCCATTGTGCAATCATTGTTATTCCTAATCAATCAATAAACTAACCAAGCCGGCTAACAAAACAATTCCAACCAGCATGGCAAAAGCATAATGATACACAAAACCACTTTGCAACCATGAGGCATATTGTGACACGCGTTTCACATCTTTGCTAACGCCATCTGGGCCGTAACGGTCAATAACATTCTTATCGCCACGCCAGAAAATCTGTCCGATTTTAATAGCAGGCTTTACAAAAATAAACTGATATAATTCATCAAAATACCATTTATTCAATAAAAAACGATATAATGGGCGGAGCAAACTTTCACTCACCCTTGGTAACGCAGGCAGCAACTGATAACAAATAACGCCAAGCATCGCACCCATCACAGCCATCAAAATTGGTAATTTTTTAATGGCATCACTCACATGATGTGCCCCTTCAAGCGCATGATGCTCAGCTGCAATGAAAATAGCCTCACCCCAAAATGCTTTGTAGGACTCACCGACCATAATATCATAAAACCAAATGCCTGAAAAAATTGCGCCTAAGGCTAATACTGCCAATGGTAATAAAATAATAATCGGGGATTCATGGGTTTTAAGCAGAACTTGTCGAGATAAACGTGATTGTCCATGAAAACTCATCAGCAGTAAACGGGTAGAATAAAACGCTGTCATAAAAGCAGCGGCAATTCCAAGCCAAAACGCATAATCGCTTACCCATGTTTGGGCAGCAAAAGCAGATTCTAAAATCAAATCTTTGGAATAATAGCCGGCAAAAAATGGAATTCCCATCAATGAAAACGACCCGATAAGCATAAACATATAAGTGAGCGGCATCAGGGTACGCAACCCTCCCATATGTCGCATATCTTGTTCATTTTGAATGTTATGAATGACCGAGCCTGCCCCTAAAAACAACAATGCTTTGAAAAATGCATGTGTTGTTAAATGGAACATTGCCGCAGGATAGGCAGAAACCCCAATGGCAAAAAACATATAGCCTAATTGCGAACAGGTGGAATAAGCAATCACTCTTTTAATATCATTTTGCACAATCGCTACTGTGCCTGCAAAAAAGGCGGTGCTTGCACCAATGATGGTAATCGTTATCAAGGCCGTTTCAGAATATTCCAATAAAGGCGATAAACGGCATAGCATAAATACACCCGCAGTAACCATCGTTGCCGCGTGAATGAGCGCACTCACTGGGGTAGGTCCCTCCATCGCGTCGGGCAACCATGTATGCAAACCAAGCTGTGCTGATTTGCCCATCGCACCAATAAATAGCAGCAGACTGATAATCGTAAAAGCATGAAATTCTTTACCAAAAAAGACAAATGTTTCTTCTGATAAAGCCGCTGTTTGGGCAAAAATATCACTAAATTGCACCGAGCCAAAGACAATATAAATCGCAAAAATGCCTAAGGCAAAACCAATATCACCCACACGATTCACTAAGAAAGCTTTGATTGCCGCTTGATTGGCTGAATCCTTATGATGCCAAAAACCAATCAATAAATAAGAAGCAAGTCCAACGCCTTCCCAACCAAAGAATAATTGTACCAAATTATCCGAGGTTACCAACATCAGCATAAAGAAAGTAAATAGGCTGAGATACGCCATAAAACGCGCAATAGACCTATCATGGCTCATATAGCCAATCGAATAAATATGCACCATTGCCGATATGCTAGTGACCACCAACATCATCGTGATGCTCAAACTATCAATACGCAATGCCCAATTAAACACAAAATCACCAACCGCACCCCATTGCAATATATGTATCACTGTTAATGCCGGCACAGGCAAATTATTCAAAAATAACAACCAAGAAAATACCGCTGCAATAATGATAACAATCGTTGTAATGAATTGCGCGCCTCTATCGCCCAAATAAGGCTTTGCCATATAAGCAAAAATAGCGGCAATCAATGGCGCAAAAACAATGAATTCAGCCAGTCTCATGATTAGCCCTTCATCGTAGAAATTGTATCAACAGCAATAGATGCGCGGTTGCGATAATAAACCACCAAAATTGCTAAACCTATAGCCGCTTCCGCCGCCGCCACTGAAAGAATGAATAGGCTAAAAATTTGCCCAGCATAATCATTAAGTTCTGTTGAAACAGCGACAAAATTAATATTCACCGCCAGCAACATTAATTCAATAGACATTAAAATAACAATCACATTCCGACGATTCAGAAAAATGCCAAACAATCCGAAAGTGAAAATAATCGAACTCAAAATAAAATAGTGACTCAATGTAACATCAAAACCCATCATCAATCCTTTGCTTGTTTTTTATGTTCTGATTGCCGCGGGTCAACTAATTTGACACTATCGCGACCGCGCATATTCTGCACGCTGATATTCTGCCGCAACACACCCGGACGCTTCCTTAATGTCAAAACAATCGCCCCCATCATTGCCAAGAGCAAAATCATTCCAACCGCTTCAAACACATAGGCATATTCGGTATAAAGTAGTAAGCCTATTTCTTTTGTATTATTGCTAATCGTAATTTCATCGGCTGATTTATAAATAGCCTGTTGCCCATTCACTGCCAAAATCAACTGCACCAATAATAACAAACCAAACCCTGTGCCGATGATAAAATAACGTCCAAATTTACGCTTCACATCCTCTATCTGAATATCAAGCATCATCACCACAAATAAAAATAAAACAGCAACCGCCCCTACATAAACAATCACCAAAGTCATGGCTAAAAATTCTGCCCCGCGCAATAAAAACAACCCTGCCGAATTGAAAAATGCCAATATCAGAAACAGCACCGAATGCACTGGATTGCGAGCAATCACCACCATAAAAGCTGCAAAGACAATCAATGCGGCAAATAAATAAAATACAATATTATAAATAAACATTTTCGCTATAACTTCCCATTACCGATAAGGCGCATCTTTTGCCAAATTGCCTGCAATCGCACTTTCCCATCTATCACCATTGGCAAGCAATTTTTCTTTTGTGTAAAATAACTCTTGTCTGGTTTCAGTGGCAAATTCAAAATTAGGCCCTTCTACAATCGCATCAACCGGGCACGCTTCTTCGCAGAAACCACAATAAATACATTTTGTCATATCAATATCATAACGGGTGGTGCGTCTTGAATTATCAGCACGTGGCTCTGTTTCAATAATAATCGCTTGTGCGGGGCAAATCGCTTCGCATAGCTTACAAGCAATACATCTTTCTTCACCATTGGGATAACGCCGTAACGCATGTTCGCCTCTGAAACGTGGGCTTAACGGCCCTTTTTCATAAGGGTAATTAAGCGTATGTTTAGACTGAAACATTGCCTTCAACGTCAACATCATGCCCGATAATATCTCTATCAATAAAAAACTTTTTATTCTATCTTGCCACATTATAAACCCCTTTTGCCTTACGATGGCAATAAATCAAACCATAATAAGAAAAATGCTGTGCCTACCAACCATAATAATGTAATAGGAAGAAAAATTTTCCAACCCAAACGCATCAGTTGATCGTAGCGATAGCGTGGAAATGTTGCCCGCACCCAAATGAATAAGAACAAAATGAGTGAGATTTTTATACCAAACCAAATCGGCCCTTCAAGCCAAATAAATGGCGCAACATCAAAAGGCGATAACCAACCACCCAAAAATAAAAGCACAAACAGCGCGCTCATCAAAATCATATTGATATATTCACCCAAAAAGAACAGGGCAAAACTCATGGCAGAATATTCCACATTATAGCCTGAAACAAGCTCGCTCTCGCTTTCAGGCAAATCAAAAGGAGCGCGATTTGTTTCTGCCAAAATTGAGATAAAAAACACAACTGCCATCGGCAAAAGTGGCACGACGTACCAAATATCTTCTTGCGATTTTACAATCTCAGAAAGATTCAAAGAACCCGCACACATTAACACAATCACCACAATTACCCCAATTGGCAATTCGTAAGAAACCATTTGCGCGGCACTTCTAAGCGCGCCTAAAAACGGATATTTAGAATTAGATGACCACCCCGCAATGATAATCCCATAAACACCCAAAGATGAGGTTGCCAAAATATATAAGATGCCCACATTAATATCAGCCAGCATCAAACCTTCACCAAAAGGAATCACAGCCCATGCTAAAATTGCCAGCGAAAAAGTAATCATCGGCCCCATCAAAAACAGTAAACGGTTAGCACCAGCGGGAATAATCATTTCTTTGGTAAAAAGTTTCAATCCATCAGCAAATGGTTGTAATAACCCAAACGCACCCACCACATTGGGCCCTTTGCGTCTATGCATCCAACCCATTACCTTCCGTTCAGCAAGCGTGAGATAAGCCATCGCAATCATTAATGGCACCACTATCGCCAAAATATTACCAATCAGCAAAATCGCAGGTAAAATATATTCTTCTACAAAAACCATCTTCTCTTTCTAACTCGCTTTCATCTTTTCTTGCACGGAATCTTGCAAAATTTCTTGCACGCAATTCTGCATTGTTTTTGAAGAACGCGCAATCGGGTTGGTCATATAAAAATTTTCAAACGGCAAAGCAAACTTCCTATCCACCAATTTACCATCTTTGCCAGATTTGCTTAATGAGGCTTGCTCAACATAATTTTCACGGGCTAAATGCGGATGATGCTTAAACATATGAGAACGCAATTCATCTAAATCTATCCATGGTTGGCTTAGCTGTAATTTATCAGAAAGCGCACGGATAATTTTCCAATCTTCACGCGCATGTCCCGGTGGTAGTGCCGCTTGGTCACTCATCTGCACCCTGCCTTCTAGATTCACATAAATACCGCTTTTTTCTGTATAGGCACTGCCGGGTAAAATCACATTCGCATGTGCCGCACCTTCATCGCCATGATGTCCTTGATAAATAACAAAGCAATTATTATAGGCTTCTAATTTAACATCATCCGCCCCTAGCAAATACACAGTCGTAATGCTTTTCTTGACGGCATTAACCGCAATTTCGTGAGTATCAAAACCACCTATTTCTGGAACCATGCCAATATCTAAACCACCCACACGCGATGCGGCATGATGCAAAATATTAAAGCCATTCCAATCATCACGCACCAACTGATATTTATCAGCAAATTGCCGTGCCACATTCCAAATATACGCACCATCAGCCCGTGCCAAAACACCTGAACCAACTATAATCATAGGATTTTTAGCATTCTTAAAATCTTTGCAAAACTGGCTACGCCCATTTAATAAACTTACCAAATTTTCTGGACCAACTCCCAAATGCTGATAAGGATAATTTAAGTCAACGGGCGCGCCCACCAAACCAATCAAAGCACCTTGCAAATAACATTGCCTTAAATGGGCATTAATCAATGGGGCTTCACGCCGTGGGTCAGCACCCACAAACAAGATGGCATCTGCCATTTCAATATTGGCAATATGTGTATTAAATAAATAATCACCGCGTGATTCTACACCAATTTTAGAACCATCCTGCCTGCAATCATAATGCGGTGATTTCATCGATTGCGCCAAATGCTTTAAGGCATACATGCTTTCTAAATCACATAAATCACCCGCAATCGCCGCAAAAGACGAACCGCCATTGCTCTTAATATGTTTGGCGGCAATCGTTAATGCCTCATCCCATGTTGCTTCTTCTAAAACACCGCGTTGATTGCGAATATAAGGTCTATCAAGCCGATTATATTTCAAACCATCATAAGAAAAGCGTGCTTTATCACAAATCCATTCCTGATTCACTGCCTCATTCAAACGTGGTAAAATACGCATCACCTCGTTGCCACGCACATCAATACGGATATTTGCACCCACCGCATCTGAAACATCAATGCCATTATTTTTCTTCATTTCCCATGAGCGCGCTTTGAACGCATAGGGTTTTGACGTCAACGCACCGACTGGGCATAAATCAATCAAATTGCCTGATAATTCGGAACTAACCGCTTTTTCAAGCGTTGAAATTTCAGCATGTTCGCCACGATTCAGCAAGCCCATTTCATCAACGCCTGCAACTTCAGTTGAGAATCTGACACAGCGTGTGCAATGAATGCAACGCGTCATCACTGTCTTGATTAATGGCCCCATATATTTATCAAGCACAGCGCGCTTATTTTCAGAAAAACGGCTGCTATCCGAACCATAACCCATCGCTTGGTCTTGCAAATCACACTCGCCCCCTTGGTCGCAAATCGGGCAATCTAACGGATGATTAATCAGCAAAAATTCCATGACGCCTTTACGGGCATGATGCACCATCTGACTATCGGTTTTAACAACCATGCCTTCGGTCGCTGGCAAGGCACAAGATGCTTGCGGCTTTGGTGATCCGGGGGAAACTTCTACCAAACACATCCGACAATTACCCGCAATCGACAATCTATCATGATAGCAAAAGCGTGGAATTTCATACCCTGCCTGCTCACAAGCCTGCAAGACAGTAACCCCATCTTCCACTTCTATTTCCGCATCATTAATCGTCAATTTTGGCATAATTTTTCCCTAAGCAGCCTGACCTGAATATCTAATCATTCGTTCTTTAATATCGTCTTTGAAATGGGCAAGCAAGCCTTGAATTGGCCATGCCGCCGCATCACCTAACGCGCAAATCGTATGCCCTTCCACCTGTTTGGTAACCTCATAAAGCAAATCCACTTCTGCCATCGTTGCCTCACCACGCACCAAACGTTCCATCATGCGCCACATCCAACCTGTGCCCTCACGGCACGGTGTGCATTGCCCACAAGATTCATGTTTGTAAAATTTTGATAGCCGTGCAATCGCAGCAATCACATCGGTTGATTTATCCATCACAATCACGCCTGCTGTGCCTAAGCCACTATGCACATCTTTGAGCGCATCATAATCCATTAAAACTGTATCGCAAATAGCTTTGGGAATCATCGGCACTGAAGAACCACCCGGAATAATTGCCAGCAAGTTATTCCAACCACCACGCACCCCACCTGCATGTTTTTCAATCAAATCAACCAATGGAATTGACATTTCTTCTTCCACATTACACGGTTTATTAACATGCCCTGAAATACAAAAAACTTTTGTACCTGTATTATTCTCGCGTCCAAAACTACTAAACCAGCTTGCGCCTCTTTTCAAAATTTCAGGCACAACAGCAATCGTTTCCACATTATTAACCGTAGTCGGACAGCCATATAAACCAACATTTGCCGGAAAAGGTGGCTTCAAACGTGGTTGTCCTTTTTTACCTTCAAGGCTTTCTAGCAATGCCGTTTCTTCACCGCAAATATAAGCCCCTGCGCCACGATGCACATAAATATCCACATCATAACCTGACTTACATGCATTCTTACCAATCAAACCAGCATCATAGGACTCGCTTATCGCCATTTCTAAAATCTGCGCCTCACGCACAAATTCACCACGAATATAAATATAAACCGCGACTGCATCCATACCAACCGCTGACAACACAGCACCTTCAAGCAATCGATGCGGTTCGTGACGAATCATATCACGGTCTTTGCATGTGCCCGGTTCTGATTCATCGGCATTAATCACCAAATAAGAGGGCTTATCACTCTTAGGAGGCATGAATGACCATTTCAAACCTGTGGGGAAACCTGCACCACCACGTCCACGCAAACCAGAGGCTTTCACCTCATCAGTAATCCATGCACGCCCTTTTTTAATATAATCAGACGTATTATCCCAAATACCGCGCTTCTTAGCAGATTTTAACTGCCATTCATCTTCACCATATAAGTTAGTGAATATTCTATCCTTATCCGCTAACATCTATCACCCTTTCTTAACCGTTTGGGTAACACCCATTGGCGCAGAATTTAACCGCCCTATTGTAGAGCCAATCTTCCGCAAATTACCTGCTTTCATTTCATCAAGCAAATCTTTCATCGTATCAGGGCTGATATCCTCATAATAATCATCATTAATCTGCACAATCGGTGCATTCACACACGCCCCCAAACATTCTACTTCGGTAAGGGTGAACATGCCATCATCAGAAGTTTCCCCTTCATCAATGCCTAACCGTTCTGTAATCACTTTTTTCACCTCTTGCGCGCCGCGAAGCATGCAAGGGGTTGTGCCACATAATTGCAAATGATATTTGCCAACAGGCTTCAGATTAATCATGGTAAAAAAACTTGCCACTTCGCGCACACGCATCACAGGCATGGTTAGCGTTTCTGCAATGGCTTCAATCGCCTCATCGGTAACATGATGGGTTTTCTCATTTTCACGTTGCGCCAAATCAAGCAATGCCAAAACGGCAGAAGCTTGCCTACCCTTAGGATATTTTGCGATTGCTTGCGCGACTGCTGCTTGATTGGCAAATTGAAACTTTTTAGCCATTATCGATCAATCTCACCAAAAACCACATCCATAGACCCTAATATCGCAACAGAATCCGCAAGCATATGCCCGCGAGACATGGCATCCAATGCTTGCAAATGGGCAAAGCCCGGCGCACGAATTTTACAACGATACGGTCGATTCGACCCATCAGAAACCAAATAAACCGCAAACTCACCTTTGGGTGCTTCCACCGCGCAATAAGTCTCACCCTTTGGCACATGAAAGCCTTCTGTATAAAGTTTGAAATGATGAATCAACGCTTCCATTGAATGTTTCATCTCGTTTCTTTTGGGTGGGGTGAATTTATGATTGGTATTATGGACCGTACCTTTAGGTATTTTTTCTAAACATTGTCTGATAATTTTCAATGATTCATGCATTTCAAGCACACGCACCAAATAACGGTCATAGCAATCGCCATGACTGCCAACTGGAATAAGAAAATCCATTCTATCATAGACATCATAAGGCTGTTCTTTACGTAAATCCCATGCCACACCTGATGCACGCAACATAGGTCCACTCATGCCCCATGCCAAAGCCTGCTCTTTTGAAATCACACCAATATCAACGGAACGTTGCTTAAAAATACGATTATCACTTAACAAGCCTTCCATTGTATCTAGAAAATCAATAAAGCCATCTGCCCACTCGCTGATTCCCTGTTCCATTCCTTCGGGCATATCTTGATGAACACCGCCAACACGGAAATAGGCGGCATGCAACCTTGCCCCGCTTACCGCTTCATAAAATTCCATTAATTTTTCGCGCTGTTCAAATGCCCATAAAGGTGGGGTTACCGCGCCTACATCTAGCGCATAGGTTGTGATATTAAACAAATGATTTAAGATACGGGATATTTCAGCAAATAACACACGAATATATTGCCCTCTTAAAGGTACTTCCAATCCTAACAATCTTTCAGCTGCCAGCACAAAAGCATGTTCTTGGCTCATGGGCGCAACATAATCTAGCCTATCAAAATAAGGCATTGCCTGTAGATATGTTTTATACTCAATTAATTTTTCAGTACCGCGATGCAGTAAACCAATATGAGGGTCAAGCCTTTCAATCACCTCACCATCCATCTCCATCACAAGGCGCAACACGCCATGCGCTGCTGGATGCTGGGGACCAAAATTCATCGTCAAGGTACGTAATGTAGGGTCTTTTTGCTTATCGTAACGAATATCAGACATAATTAATGATGCAACCTCTCCTAATTTGCCTGCTTATTGTTATTGTCTTTTGATTGATTCGATGTATCTATCGGGCGTGCTGTTGCTTCCCATGGTGATTCAAAATCAAAATCACGATATTCTTGGTCAAGCGACACTGGCTCATAAACCACGCGCGCCAATTCATCATCATAACGAACTTCTGTATAGCCTGTTAATGGGAAATCTTTTCGCAAAGGATGCCCAGAAAACCCATAATCCGTTAAAATACGGCGCAAATCAGGATGCCCTGAAAAGAAAATGCCATACATATCCCAACATTCGCGTTCGAACCAGCCGGCAGACGCCCAAATATCTACCAATGACGGCAAAATCACTTCACTATCCGCCCGCACTTTCAGCCTGATGCGCATATTATGTTCAATCGATAAAAGGTGATAAACCACATCAAAACGCTGTTCACGATGAAGGTAATCCGCCCCGCATATATCCATAAGGCAAGTAAATAAACATTGACTATTATTGCGTAAAAATGTTGCGACCTCTTCTAGAGCATCCATCGAAACAATCAAACAGGCTTCGCCAAAAGCATTGCTATCATCTTCAACTTTATCGCCAAAGCGACTCTTAACCCCTGCAATCGCATTGATACCGCCATAGGGCAATGGATAGGGCAACTGAACAGATTGATTCACCATATTATCATCCCATTACACTCTTGTGACCGATGTTGTCCGTTTAATTTTCTTTTGCAGTTGCAAAATTCCATAAACCAGTGCTTCTGCGGTTGGCGGGCAACCGGGCACATAAATATCAACGGGTACGATTCTATCACAACCACGCACAACTGAATAAGAATAATGATAATAACCACCACCATTGGCACAAGAACCCATCGAAATTACCCAGCGCGGTTCTGGCATTTGGTCGTAAACTTTGCGTAATGCCGGCGCCATTTTATTGGTTAATGTTCCTGCCACAATCATCACATCTGATTGCCTTGGTGATGCACGTGGCACGACCCCTAATCTATCTAAATCATAACGCGGCATATAAGCGTGAATCATCTCAACAGCGCAACATGCCAAGCCAAAAGTCATCGGCCATAGTGAACCTGTGCGCGCCCATGCTACCAAATTATCTAAATTTGTGTTCACAAAACCCTTATTCTGCACTTCACCGGTCAGATGTTTCATCAGCTCAGCATCAGAAACATAATCACGCCCTTTAATAATTTCAGATGGTGTCTCTACTCCCAATCTAATGCCCCTTTTCGCCATTCATAAACAAACCCGATGGTTAAAATTGTTAAAAAAATCATCATCGTCCAAAAACCATATAAGCCAATTTTTCCCAATGTCACAGCCCATGGGAACAAAAAGGCAATCTCAACATCAAAAATGATAAATAATAATGTCACCAAATAAAAACGAACATCAAACCGTGTGCGCGCATCATCAAAGGCTTCAAACCCACACTCATAGGCGGATAATTTCTCGGGGTCGGGTTGTTTTGCGCCTACCAAATAACTGCCAATTATCATCACTAGTGATAAACCACCAGCAATTATGATAAAAACCAACACAGCCAAATATTCTTGAAAAAACGGATTCATAGGTTACCTTATAAATTATTTTACAAAAAGATGCATCAAAATATCACTCTATCCATAAACTATCTGCATTTTTTTGAATAATACTGAAAAAAGACTTAAATCTCAATGTAAAATAGCTTAAAAAGTAATAAATTTTCTGACAATCAACTTCTTTGATAGAAGAGACTTATGACAACCAAAAATGCAACATCTAATCGCGGGCAATCCCAAGCAGAATCCTCCCCAGAATCCCCCCCAGAATCCCCCCCAGAATCCCATGCAAAATTGAAGGGGCATATTGCGCTTTTTCAACCAGATATTCCGCAAAATACTGGCGCGATTATGCGGTTGGCAAGCTGTTTTGATATGACCTTAAACATTATTGAACCATGCGGTTTTGTGTTTTCTGAAAAACAATGGAAAAGAAGCGCGATGGATTATGCCAAGAATTTGCATTTGAATCGCCATGATGATTGGCAAGAATTTTTGCAATGGCGCGATGCTGAAACTGAAAAGAACCCTAAAAAGCGAATAATTTTATTTACCACAAAGGGCAATCATTGCTATGATAATTTTACGTTTCAAAAAACTGATATTTTACTATTTGGCAGTGAAACAAAAGGTGTGCCTGAAAATGTGCATGAAATTAGTGATGCAACATTGGTGATTCCTATGGCTAAATCTGCGCGTTCGCTAAATCTTGCCATGAGCGTTGCCATTGCAGTGGCGCATTTTAATAGTCAATTGCGGAAAGAAAATAACAATGACTGAACAACAAACCAAGCAACAGCAGGCACAAACATGGTTTCGGCAATTACGTGATGATATTTGCACCGAATTTGAAAGGATTGAACAGGAATTTGCACAAAAGCAAAATCTTGAATCAGCACAATTTACCCGCAACCCTTGGCAACGCCCTGATGAATCGGTAGAGCATGGTGGCGGTGGTGAAATTTCAATTATCCGCGGCAATGTGTTTGAAAAAGCGGCGGTGAATATCTCGGTTGTCGAAGGTTGTTTTTCAGAAAAATTTCGCAAGGAAATTAAAGGTGCAGAAGAAAATGACGGGAATTTTTGGGCAGCAGGCATTTCAATCATTACTCACCCTTATAACCCCTTTGTACCACCTATACATATGAATACCCGTATGATTGTAACTGCGAAACAATGGTTTGGGGGTGGTATTGACTTAAACCCGATTTTTCCAGATGATGCGGATAGCAAGTTATTTCATGAAAAATTAAAAGAACTTTGCGACCAACATCACCCTGATTATTATGAAAAATTTAGCAAGCAAGCCGATGATTATTTTACGATTAAACATCGCAATATGAAACGGGGAATTGGCGGTATTTTTTACGATTATCTCGATGAAGATTGGCACAAGGATTTTGATTTTACAAAATCTGTAGGGCGTTGCTTTTTAGATATTTACCCCAATTTAGTGCGCGCGCATAGGGATGATACCTATACCAAAAATGACCGCGAGCAACAATTTATCAAGCGCGGACATTACACTGAATTTAACCTTGTTTATGATAGAGGCACACGCTTTGGTTTGATGACTGGAGGCAATGTAGAGGCTGTGTTGGCATCCTTACCCCCCATTGCCAAATGGCCTTAACGCGCTTTCATCTTGCCCGATGGTACGATTGATTTGCGCCAATTGTAATCTGGCAAGATTGCTTAAAAAACCATCAATCTTCGTTGATAACGGGATAATACCATGTCTATCCGCCGTGCCTGCAAAAATTTTATCACGCACCAATAGCCATTGCGCTAGAAACGGCATCATCTGAGTTAAAATAACGCGTGCTTCTTCATCGGTTACATCTTGCTGTAACACAGAGATATAATCAGTGAAAATATCATAACTATCCATCATATCTAGCCTTGCATTTTCTGAAAAATTACCATCATAGGCGTAATTTGCAAGCTGATTATCCATTGTTAAAAATTGCTGATGGGCGTGATAGATGAAATCAAAATTTTGTATATTCTGCAGATGAGATTCATTCATCTGGTAATGTTGTGCTTTTAGCAATTGATAGATGCTGATGCTTGCAATCATGGCTATGATGATGAAAGCAATTATAAATTTACTGATAGGTTTCATGCTCATTGCTTATTATTCGATATTAAAGGGCTGGTTAATGTCTGCAAAAATGCTATTAATTCTAATCTTTCTTGCATGGTTAAAAAAAGCGGTTTCATTTCTTTAGCCAATGAATCACGCACAATAAAACCCGTATCATAATGGTCAAAAACCGCCATCATATCGGGCAAAGAGCCATTATGCATATAAGGCGCACGCTTCATAATATCACGCAACCCTAATGTCTTAAACGCATGTAGCATTTTGGGGTCAGCTACATGCGCCCCCCGCCCAATATCTGTATCGGCAATGCCAATATCATGAAAATCAGCATCCGTGAATCGCCACCCCGAATGGCACGCACTACAATTTGCTTTGCCATTAAATAACACAAACCCTTGCTTTGCCTGTTCAGAAATTGCTTCTTCATCCCCCATCACCCATTCATCAAAAGGGGCAATAGGCGATATAATTCCGCGCTCAAAAGTGGCGATGGCTTTGGCAATCGTCCCCCCATGGATAGGCTCATCTTCATCAGGAAATGCCTTGATAAATAAATCCTGATAGATGGGTGAGGACGCAACCGCATCCACCACAAGATGAATCGGGCGATTCATTTCTAATGGGCTAGAAAATGGTCCCAATGCTTGTATCTCCAAAGATGATGCGCGCCCATCCCATAGATAAAATTCGTCCCATGCAAGATTCAACAGGCTCATGGTTTTACGACGTGCTTGCTTGCCCTCAGCGTTAATGGCGCGAGGCAAACCATCTGACCATCCGTGATTTGGTTGATGGCACGATGCACATGCCCTTTTATTGCCTGAAAGATTCTTATCAAAAAACAATATTTTGCCCAAATGATATTTTTCTTGGCTGAAAGGATTATCATCGGGGTAAGGAATTTCAGCGGAGCGTTGATAAAGCATCTTTAATGATGAAATATCATTATTCTCAGCCTGTATATTTTCAATTTGCACCACAAAAAATATCACCATCATCGCGATGCTAATTGTAATACTAAATCTTAACAATGAACGCATTTCTTCCTCAATCATCATAAAGATATATTCTAGCAATTTTACCCATATGATGCTACAACACAATATAAAGAAGAGGTTTATTGTGTCAATTTTTACCAATATCAGCGGTTTTGATAATCGCCCTTTAGCCGAAGGAATCCGTACCATCATGCCCGATAGACATGTGGAAATATGGCCTGATATTGCAGATGATAATGCCATCCATTATGCGATTATATGGCAACATCCCCATCATGATTTAAGCCGTTACCAAAACTTAAAAGCCGTTTTCTCCATTGCCGCTGGCACCGACCATATCACCACAATGCCTGATATGACGTTTCTGCTTGCCCGTAATATTCCGATTGTTCGAATGCATAATCCAGATATGGCAGAAGATATGGCGCAATATGCACTATATTGGGTGTTGCATTTTACACGTAATTTCCATCTATTTGCCCATGCCCAAACAAAAGCGCAATGGTTACATGCAAACATTGAATCGCCCGAAGATTATCCTATCGGCATTATTGGTATGGGTAAAATGGGTACGGTGATTGCGCGTAAATTAATAGCAAATAATTTTCGCGTCAGTGGCATGAAAAAAACCAAAACTACCAATGATTCAACGGATAACATAAAAATTTATAGTAGCGAGAATTGGCAAGAATTTTTATCGTCTCACAAAATTTTTATCAATCTTGTGCCTAAAACTGAAAGCACCAATCATTTGTTAAATCATGCCATGTTTTATCAAATGCCAAAAAATTCTATTCTTATCAATATCGCACGGGGCAATAGTGTGGATAGCCATGCCTTAATGCAAGCACTCGATGATGACCAGCTTGCTCATGCGGTGCTAGATGTGTTTGAAACCGAGCCATTGCCTGTTGATTCACCCTTATGGCAGCATCCTAAAATCTCTCTCACTCCTCATATTGCCGGACGTGACCATCTGGCAAGTTCGGCAAAAATTATTGCTGAAAATATCAAAAATATGGAACAAAATAAAACAGCTTTTCCAATTTATAATCATGAAAAAGGATATTAAAATGCGCAATATTTTACTAATAATGCTTCTATTTGCACCTTTATTTCCAGCCTCTGCCCAACCATCTGAGGAAGCGATTATCAAACGCCTTACATTAAGCGGTGAGTGGCGCACGCATTTTGATAACCGTTCTATCAATCTTAGGGAAATCATTGATGGGGGTCCGGGCAAGGATGGTATTCCAGCAATCACAATGCCGTCATTCCAACCTGCCAAAGAAGTTAGCGACCTTGGCATCTATGAACCTTTGATTAGCCTCACTATCAATGGCGATAGTCGTGGCTACCCTTTAAGAATTTTAATCTGGCATGAAATCGTCAATGATGTGGTAGGCGGTATTCCTGTGGCAGTGACTTATTGCCCCTTATGCAATAGCGCGATTGTGTTTGATAGGCGCACCAATACCGAAATTTTAGAATTTGGCGTTAGTGGTATGTTACGGCATTCTGATATGATTATGTATGATAAACAAACCGAAAGTTGGTGGCAACAATTTACAGGCGATGCTGTTGTAGGGGTGTTAACGGGTTACAAACTAAAAATTATTGCATCACGTATGGAAAGTTTTAATTTATTTAAGTCGCGCTTTCCTGATGGTAAAGTTTTAATTCCGAACGACCCAAATTTCCGCGCTTATGGCAATAATCCTTATGTTAATTATGACCGTTCTGAACAGCCTTTTTTCTATAATGGCGTTTATAAGGGCAAGCTTCCTTTATTGGCGCGCGTGGTGGTGGTAGATGATAAAGCGTGGGCATTGAAAGATTTACGCACCCATGGTGAGATTATCGATGATGATGTTATCATCCGTTGGACTGCGGGGCAAAATTCAGCCTTAGATACCAAAAAAATCAAAAAGGGGCGTGATGTTGGCAATATCACCGCACAAAAAAACGCACAAGATATCCCCTATATTGTTACATTTGCTTTTGTCTATGATAAATTTGTGCGCCAAAAGAAATAAATTTAGCAATTAAACTTGATAAATGATTGATAAAAAGTTATGTTTTTGTATCAAAATAGTAATGTGAAACAAGATAGAGTAAACAATGAGCAGTGACTTTCAAGCAAAATCTTCCTATGATTATGATGAACTTATTCAATGTGGTAAAGGGCATTTATTTGCCAATGAAGATGGTAGATTGCCATCGCCCCCTATGTTGATGTTAGATAAAATCACAGAAATCTATAAAGAAGGTGGTAAATACGATAAAGGCTATATCCGTGCAGAAATGGCAATAAAACCTGATTTATGGTTCTTTGATTGCCATTTTATTGATGACCCTGTTATGCCCGGCTGTTTGGGCTTAGATGCCATGTGGCAATTGATTGGATTTTTCCTAATTTGGTCTGGCAATAAAGGCAGAGGGCGCGCTTTAGGTGCTGGCAAAGTTCGATTTACCGACCAAGTGTTACGTCACAACCAAAGAATCAATTATGAAATTGACTTAAAACGCGTTATCAAAAGCCGTTCTTTAGTGATGGGCGTTGGCGATGGCGTTTTACTGATTGATGGGGTACGTTCTTACGAAACAGAAGACTTAAAAGTGGGCTTATTCGTTGATGGGATGGGCAAATGACCCGCCGCGTTGTCGTCACGGGCATGGGTGTTGTTGCCTCCATTGGCAATAATTGTGATGAAGTTACCCAATCGTTAAAAAATGGTAAATCAGGCATTTCTTATTGCGAAGATTATAAAGAAATGGGCATGCGCTCGCATGTGCATGGTATGCCTTCCATTAATCTTACAGAAGCGATTGACCGAAAAATTTATCGCTTTATGGGGGAAGGTGCTGGCTTTAATTATGTTGCCATGCAAGAAGCCATTAATATGGCAAAATTGAGCGAAAACCATGTGTCGAATGAACGGACCGGCATTATATGTGGTTCAGGCGGTATTTCTTTTATCAATTTGCTAAAAGCATGGGATATTATCCGCGAAACAAGAATCTCCAAAAGAGTTGGTCCTTATATGGTACCCAAAGCCATGAGCTCTACCAATGCCGCAACATTGGCTGTGCCTTTTAAGATTAAGGGTGTGAACTATTCCATCAGCTCAGCCTGTGCCACAAGCGCCCATTGTATCGGCAATGCGATGGAATTGATTATGATGGATAAGCAAGATATTATTTTCGCTGGTGGCGGTGAGGAATTAGATTGGTCGTTAAGCTGTATGTTTGATGCCATGCCTGCCCTTTCTAGCAAATATAACGATACGCCTGAAAAAGCATCACGCGCCTATGATGCGGACCGTGATGGTTTTGTGATTGCTGGTGGCGGTGGTATGCTCGTATTGGAAGAATTAGAACATGCCAAAGCACGCGGGGCAACTATCTATGCGGAAATTACGGGTTACGGGGCAACATCAGATGGCTTTGATATGGTGCAACCTTCAGGGGAAGGCGCGGCGCGTTGCATGGATATGGCACGCAAAACAGCGCGTAATAAAATTGATTATATCAATGCCCATGGCACCTCAACGCCTATTGGTGATACCAAAGAATTAGAAGCCATCCGCAAAACATTTAATGAAGATGATATGCCTTATATTGGTTCTACAAAATCCTTATCAGGGCATTCTTTAGGGGGTGCAGGGGTGCATGAAGCGGTATTCTCATTATTGATGATGCAGAATGATTTCATGGCTGAATCAATCAATATTGAAAATTTAGACCCCGGTGCCGAAGGTTTGCCAATTTTGCAAAAACGCGTTGATAAAGAAATCAATGCTGTGCTTTCAAACTCATTCGGTTTTGGTGGTACAAATGCTTGCTTAATCTTTGAAAAATATCAATAATATTTTATCCATGAAACATTTTGCCAAAGCAACCGCGCAAATTTTATTAGATACTGGTTGCATCCTCACCAGCCCAAAAAATCCTTTTACCCTTACATCTGGTAAAAAAAGCCCTGTCTATGTGGATTGTCGTAAATTAATCGCTTTCCCGCAAGCGCGCCAGCATATTATGCAAATGGGTTATGAAATGCTGTTAGATAACGCCAAAACAACGTTTCATTGTGTTGCAGGTGGTGAAACGGCGGGCATTCCCTATGCCGCTTGGCTCGCTGATAAATATAATTTGCCGATGGCCTATATCCGCAAAAAACCAAAAGGCTTTGGCAAAAATGCCCGTATTGAAGGCGATTTATATGAGGGGCAGAATGTTTTATTGGTAGAAGATTTATTTACCAATGGCGGTTCTAAATTATCATTCTTAGATGCCATTGCTGATGTTGGTGCCAAATGCAATCATTGCTTTGTGGTTTTTCGTTATGGAATTTTTCCTGAAGAAGAAAAGAAATTTACCGAACGTGGTGCCCAATTACATGCACTTGCTTGCTGGCAAGATGTGATTGATGAAATCGCTGAAGCTGGGCAATTACAAGATGATGAGATTGCAACAATCAAGCAATTTTTAGCTAACCCTGATGGCTATCAACCCGCATAAAACTAGCATATCCGATGATATTGCCGTTAAAATCTGTGGCGTTCGTGATGCTGATATTCTGCAAACATTAATTGATTATCAAATTGCCTATGCTGGTTTTGTATTTTATGCACCTTCGCCACGTTTTATCAATATCCCTGATGCCAAAAGATTACGCGCTAATTTTGCCAATAAACTTAAATTTGTTGGTTTATTTGTTGATGAAACCATAGAGAATATTATCAAAACTCACCAAGAAGTGGGGCTTGATGCCATTCAACTTCATGGGCATGAACCGCCTGAAATGTTGAAAATATTACGTAAAGAAATCACCGTGCCACTGATTAAAGCCGTTGGCATTGCACAGATGCAAGATATTCAAGATTCTGAAATTTATTGGGATATTGCCGACCATATTTTATTTGATGCCAAACCCAACCCGAATGATATTTTACCCGGCGGTTTAGGACGTGCTTTCAGCCATCAATTGTTAAATGATGCACAAAATTTACCATCCTCTTGGTGGTTAGCAGGCGGATTAAATGCTCAAAATATTAATGATATTTTAGCAAAGCTACAACATAAACCAGAAATCATTGATTTCTCATCAGCCCTAGAAACAAAGCCGGGCATTAAATCAGTAACAAAAATTATGGCTCTCATTGCGCAACTTAACCATTCTTAAAATAACGCGCCTTACAACGAAATCGTATAACCAAAAATAAGATGACGGGTAATTAATTCTTCGCGCCGAAAAACAATCGCACCACCAACTGTCATATCCTGATAGGTATCAGATGTTGCATCCTCATGAACATATTCTACAAAAAATCGGTGTGGCGTATAAGAAAATTCATTCAATTTTTTATAAAATTCAAAACCCGCTATCAATAAAGTGCTCTTATATTTAAGGGGCACACCCTCTTTTATATGAGAAGCATTTTTAAGCGTACCCATACCGCCACCCCCATAAAAAGAGCCAAAGAATAACTCTCCCAAATGAATTTGTGGCGTTCGCCCGAATGCAATTAATGCTTGCTCTTTAAGTTGCCTGCCCTGAGAACCATTTTTGGGACTAAAACTATAATCAGTTTGCCTTAATTCAATGGATAATTCTTGAAAGAAAATACCACGGTAACCAATCATCAAGCCTTTGCCTGCAACATCATAAGCTTTTAATTCTGTGCTTTCAGCCACTCTATCTGCATAGCGACCCTCTTCAATGCGCGTATGGTCATGGAAGGGGTCAAATGGATTAAATGAAAGATGGGAATGCAAGCCTAAATAGATACTCTGCGCAGATACCATATTTGCCCATAAAATAACAGGTAACAAAATAAGGATATGAATTAAAAAATTCTTTTGCAATTTCTTAAAGGCAATATGTTAAGGAGTTGTGCCAAAACGATAGACATAACCAAGCACAAATTGCGTGTATCGAATCGTTTCCCGAACACTAAGGTCTGTAGTAGCGCCAGCATCTACTTCACGAAAACTTCCCGAACGGGCAACCACATTTTGATATTCAATAAAAAACCCATGTTTTGTTTCCGTTAAATCGCCACCACCTGGCACAAAGTCATAACCCAACAAATACGTATTGGTCTTGTAATTTTTATCAGTTGAAAGAATAATATTTCCCTGAGCAGGCGAGAGTGCATTACCTGTTCCAATTCCTACTTTTGCCCGACGCACACCCGTTGAAGAACGCCCGATAAGCATGATATTATTATGGGCAAAACGAACAGCATCTGCCCCCGGTCCCGGGGTGATTTGACTTTCTGTAACACGGTATTCAATCGCAAAATTATTACCACCAATACCAAACAAATAACCTGGCACTGCCACCACATCATAGCTTACACTAAACTCATTATCAAACTCACTACTGCTGGTATTATAAATTTGTCTATCAGCCCTAGCATCTGCACCTCCTTCGTAGGTGCCGCCTAAATAAATGGCTGTTTGTGCAAAAACTTGCCCACTCGCCATCAAGGCAAGAAGCAATCCTAAAAAACTATATCGTAAATATTTTCTCATTCTAATCCTGATCAATGGAATAATCTCACTTAATAATAGCAAAAAATATGCCTGTTTCAATTCTTCTATCTCTTTATACCACATTAATGACCTGAAGAAAGGTTCTGACGCGGATGTGTTTGATAATATTCCTGCATCATATCCTCAGTGGCTAATTGCGTATAAATTTGTGTACTTGCAATCGATTCATGTCCTAACAATTCTTGAATTTGCCGTAAATTACCACCCTCATTTAACAGATGCGTCGCAAAAGAGTGCCGAAACGCATGTGGCGTTAATGTTTCAGGAAGATGCAATATATTTCGAATTTTTGCAAGATGTAATTGCGCTACCCTTGCCGATAATACATGCCCCTTCTTGCCATAAAACACAAATGCCTGTTCTAATTGTGTAAATGGACAAGCCTGAATCGCCTGTAGAATAACCTCTTTGACCTTTGGCAATAACGGCACCATTCGTTCTTTATTGCCTTTGCCGATAATCCGCAAACTATCTTGCGCGTGCATCATATCCATCACACGCAAACTTAACGCTTCACTAATCCGTAAACCAGCACCATAAAGAAGCATCAATAAGGCAATATCGCGTAAATTTTCCCAATTTTGCGATTCCCCTGAATTTTCTTGAATGTAAGCAAAAATCTTTTCAATATCTTGTTTGCTAACAGGGCGGGGTAATTTTTTATGTTTCTTGGGCGATTGCACCATTTCCAAAACATCATTCAATGCCAAATCATGGCGCGTTAAAAATTCAAAGAAATTTCTAATAGATGATAAAAACCGTACCAGCGAGCTTGGTGATAACCCTTGTTGCTTCTTATATGCCAAAAAACTACGAAAATCACGCATATGCAATTGATTGAGATTATCTAAACTGATTTTACCACCTGCATATTTCATTAAAAATTCAAAAAACTGTGATAAATCACGCTGATAGGCAAGCACCGTATGTTCTGAATGATTTTTTTGTTGTAATTCTGCGATATAATTCGCAAATGCTTGATGCAAATCATCAAGCGCATAATTTTTAATTGGCTCCGCCAAAATCTCAGATGATGTTTTTTTGATGACGCTCATTAATTCTGTTTCACCTGATTTAGCAATGACATCATATTGACAAAAACATTGGTTAAAAATATCATAAAATCAGAACCAAGCTTTCTATCAAATTGTTCTGGCGCACGCGAACCGAATGCCATAAAGCCCTTGCTCTGGTTGATATTCACCGCAATCAAAATATCGGAATGAATCAAATTTGTGTCATAAATTTTTGCTTCACCCTTCATATGTTTACGCTGCATCACATGATTGCCTTGCAATAAGCCAAACATTTTACTGTTAATCTGACGCAAATTTTCAAACTCCATCTTTTGTACAAAATCTGTGCTTTGAGGCTCAACCACAATACATAACATAATTTTTTCTAATTCTAGCTGTTTTGGCATGTCATCCACAAGCATGGCAAATAAATCTTGCATGCAATTACATTCTAACATTTGCAACACCAAATCATAAATACGTTGCTGGTAATCATGGTTAACACGCGCAATCGAAAATAACTCATGATTTTCTGCATCACGCACCGCAAGCTGATGTTGTAAATTCTCAATTAAGGCACTGCGAAAATCTATAAGATTCCCATCCTCTGTCCATTCTTTAGGAAACTCTAAATTGGTTAGTAAATCAGAATGGCGTATCAAAAAATCAGGATTTTTTTGCAAATATACCTTGATTTGTTGCTCATCAGCCATAGATGGTTTTAATTTTGCCATAATGTTCCTATCATAAAATAGCCATCATAAAATGGATTGGCCTGTTTTTGCCCAATCATCCATAAAGCTTTTTAAGCCCTTATCTGTTAACGGATGTTGATAAAGCATATCCAATGTTTTAGGTGGTAATGTTGCAACATCTGCGCCAATTTTAGCACATTCCACCACATGAAGCGGATTACGTACCGATGCCGCTAGCACATTGGTTTCAAAATCATAATTTTCGTAAATTTCTACAATTTCACCAATCAATGATAGACCATCATAGCCAATATCATCTAACCTGCCTACAAAGGGAGAAATATATTGCGCGCCCGCTTTTGCGGCTAGCAAGGCTTGGGCTGCCGAAAAACATAGAGTGACATTCACTGAAACACCCTTATCGCTGAGTGTTTTACAGGCTAGCAAGCCATCAGGGGTAAGGGGTACTTTAATGGTAACGTGGTCGGCAATCGCCAGAAATTTATCCGCTTCTTTCAGCATGGTTGCGCTATCAAGGGCGGTTACTTCCGCACTGACCGAACCATTTACAATCGCACAAATTTCCTTAATGGTTTCTAAAATATTACGCCCAGATTTTGCAATTAACGAAGGGTTTGTTGTCACCCCATCAATCAAGCCTGTTTGATTCCATTTTTTAATTTCATCAATATCTGCACTGTCTAAAAATATTTGCATTTTTCACCTTCTTTTATAAAATATTACTTAGATGAGTATAAACAAACATCGACATTCTCACAATAAAATCATGTTAAAATTTTACCTTTAATGGTAAAAAATAATCATGAGCCATCCTTTGACCATTCAAATTTTGCCCTGCCAATCCTTACATCTTGAATGGCAGGCAAGCCAATTCACCTATTTATGCGATGCTGATGCCCCGAAAATTGGGCAAATTTGCCTTGTTCCATTCGGACGCAACGATTTATTAGGCATTTGTGTAAGCCATGCAAAACCCGTTGAAGCAAAACCAAAATTCACTCTGAAGCCTATCAAAGAAATTTTATCCCTGCCAGCTTTATTGCATACCCATATCGATTTTATCAAGAAATTTTCAGACTATAATATGATTTCACCCGGCGCGGTGCTTAAAATGATGATAGCCCCTGCAACAAATGCCACCCAAAATTATGAAACATTTTATCAACTGCAAGTGAAGCATGATGATTCCAGTATCAAAATGACAAAGTTACGCCAAAATTTTATCGAACAAGCCAAAAATTTACCACCTTTGCCTCTTAAATTACTGGCAGAAGAAACAAGAGTGAGTGCCAATAGCATCAAAAAAATGGTGGAGTTAAAGATGGTTACGACCATCACACAAAAAGAAAATCTGAACATTGCCTTGCCTGATATTCATCATAACCCCCCTATTTTAAGCGATGAACAGCAAATTGCATGGCACAGAATGCAACAGCATTTAACCGAAAATGAAGTAATTTTGCTAGATGGTGAAACAGGTTCGGGCAAAACAGCCCTTTATTTTGAAGCGGTTGCAAAAACTTTAGAAGCGGGCAAACAGGTGCTGATTTTATTACCTGAAATCGCGCTCACACGGCAATTCGTGCATCATTTCAAAGCGCGTTTCGGGCAACCGCCTTTATTATGGCATTCCGCACAAACACCTGCACAAAAGCGAGCCATCTGGAAAAAAGCTATCCATAAGGCTCCATGTTGTTTCATGGGGGCGCGTTCAGGATTATTGCTGCCGTTTAAAAATTTAGGGCTTATCATCATTGATGAAGAACATGATAGCTCTTATAAACAACATGAGGGGCATATTTATCATGCCCGCGATATGGCGGTGTTGCGTGCAAAAATAGATAATATCTCCATCATTTTAGCATCGGCGACGCCATCATTAGAAACCATTGTTAATACTGAAAAAGGGCGTTATCAAAAAGTGCGCTTACAACATCGTTATGGCGGTGCAACCATGCCCGATGTGCAATTAATTGATTTACGCAAACAGATTCATCAAAAAGGTAAATTTATCAGCACCCCCATCATTGAACAATTAAGCAAAGGCTTGAACGAAAAAAAACAATCCATTTTATTTTTGAATCGCCGTGGCTTTGCGCCTTTATTATTGTGCCGTTCCTGCGGTTATCGTTTTATGTGCGATTATTGCGATGCATGGCTGGTAGAACACAGAAAAACAAACCATCTGGAATGCCACCATTGCGGGCATAAAGCCAATTTGCCCACAACATGTCCGCATTGTTCGGGCGATGATTTATTGCCTTGCGGACCCGGTATTGAACGTATTGCCGAAGAAACACGCGAATTGTTTCCCGATGCCAATATTCAGTTGATGTCATCAGACCATATCAAAAAGCAAAATGAAACAGAAAAATTGATTACTGCCATGCAACATGGTGAGATTGATATTTTAATCGGCACGCAAATTTTAACCAAAGGATATCATTTTTCAAATCTAAGTTTTGTAGGAGTAATTGATGCGGATTTATCATTGGCAGGGGGTGATTTACGTGCAGGCGAGCGCACCTATCAGTTGCTTTATCAGGTTATGGGCAGGGCGGGGCGCGAACAGCACGGCACCGTGATGCTACAAACTACCCATCCGGAACATATCTTATTTCAATCATTGACCCATTATGACCGAGACGCATTTTACGATGCCGAGAAAAAAATCCGCATGCAAGATGAATGGCCCCCCTTCGGACGCATGGCAATGCTGATTTTAAAAGCAAAAAATCAAGAAAATTTAACATTATTTGCCAATCAGTTGAAAAAATCATTGCCAAAAGCCAATAACATCACCGTGCTAGGACCTGCCCTTGCCCCTTTGGCGCGGGTTAATAATCAATGGCAAATTCGATTTTTACTCAGATGCAAACGTAATTTCCAACTGCAACAATTCATTGCTGATTGGATTAAGAAAGTCAAAAAACCAAGCAATATAAGCTTAAAAATTGATATTGACCCTTTATAAAACGCTTCAAAAATATGGACTTTGTAATTGCTAAATATTTTTTTAAGGTTTATACAAGTGAAAACATCAATGAGAAAATTATCATAAAAAGGAGAACTATCATGAAAGAGGTAAGAACCGAAATTGAGATTAACGCCCCGAAAGAAAAAGTTTGGGATATTCTCACAAATTTTGATGGTTGGGGAGAATGGAATCCAACTGTAAAAGAAGCAAAAGGTGAGGCTAAATTAAAAAGCACGCTTACCATCACCATGCGTGGCAAAACCGAAGAAGGCGCGCATAGTTATTCACCTGTTATCATTAATATAGATGCCCCAAATTCTTTTCGCTTTCGTGCTTCTATGGGGGCGCGCATCATGATGACAAATTATAAAACCTGCCAATTAGAAGAAACAGCTAAGGGCGTAAAATTGATTCATATTGAAGGATTTACTGGTTTAATGGTACCCATCATCTGGAAAAAAATGGAAAAAGGCGTACCCATGATGCTTGATATGATGAATAAGGCACTCAAGAAAAAAGCCGAAAGTTAAAATTTTATTCGCATCGCACATTAAAAAAACCTCCCTATAAATAGAGAGGTTTTTTGATTTCATGAAGCTTTATCTTTCATTATTTCAGATCAAATCTATCCGCATTCATAACTTTAACCCAAGCCTTAACAAAATCTTGGATAAATTTATCAGATGAATCCGTGCAAGCATAAATTTCAGCCAAAGCACGCAACTGTGAATTTGACCCAAAAATCAAATCAACACGGGTGCCTGTCCATTTCACCTGACCGCTTGCCCTATCGCTTCCTTCAAATAATTCATCATCTGAAATAGATTTCCATGTCGTACCCATATCAAGTAAATTCACAAAAAAGTCATTGCTCAATGTTTCAGGATTATCGGTAAACACACCATGTTTTGAACCATCAAAATTGATATTCAAAACACGCAAACCACCCACAAGCACAGTCATCTCAGGCGCGGTTAAACCCAATAATTGCGCTTTATCTACCAGTAATTCTTCGGTAGATGCCTGATATTTTTGTTTAAGATAATTCCTAAAACCATCGGCACGCGGTTCCAAAACAGCAAAAGATTCCACATCCGTTTGTTCTTGCGATGCATCGGCACGCCCGGGCGTAAATGGCACCTCAATTGTTTTGCCTGCTTTTTTGGCAGCCTGTTCAATACCAACATTCCCTGCCAGCACAATCATATCAGCCAGTGATATTTGTTTGCCACAATTTTGTTGAATGTTTTCAAGCACGCCAAGCACCTTGCTTAATTGGGTAGGATTATTTACCTGCCAATTTTTTTGTGGAGCAAGGCGAATTCGTCCGCCATTGGCACCACCGCGCATATCAGAACCCCGATAAGTAGAAGCAGAACCCCAAGCTGTTGCAACCAATTCCGCAACAGAAAGCCCTGAACTGGCAATTTTTTCTTTCAGCATTTTCACATCATTATTATCAACAAGCGGATGATTAATCGCTGGAATCGGGTCTTGCCAAATCAATTCTTCTTGTGGCACTTCCTTGCCCAAATAACGAACGCGTGGTCCCATATCGCGATGGGTCAACTTAAACCATGCGCGCGCAAAAGCATCCGCAAGTTTTTCTGGATTTTTATGAAACTCTCGTGAAATGGGTTCATAAATAGCATCCATCCGCAATGCCATATCGGCTGTCGTCATTATCGGTGCCACACGTTTCGATGCATCATGGGCATCAGGCACATCATCAGCACCCGCACCATTTTTAGGAATCCATTGTTGCGCTCCCGCTGGGCTTTTGGTTAATTCCCATTCATACCCAAATAAAGCATCAAAATAACCATTATCCCATTGCGTTGGATTAGAAGTCCACGCGCCTTCAATGCCACTTGTAATGGCATCGCCACCCTTGCCACTGCCATGCTCGCTTAACCAACCAAGCCCTTGCGCTTCAATCGGTGCGCCTTCTGGCTCACGCCCTACAAGCCCTGCATCACCAGCACCATGACATTTTCCAAAAGTGTGTCCACCGGCAACAAGCGCAACCGTTTCTTCATCATTCATTGCCATGCGTCCGAATGTTTCACGAATATCGCGCCCCGATGCAATCGGGTCAGGATTGCCATTTGGTCCTTCAGGATTAACGTAAATCAAACCCATTTGAACAGCACCGAGTGGATTTTCTAAATCACGGTCACCACTATAACGTTTATCACCCAGCCATTCGGTCTCCGTACCCCAATAAATATCTTCTTCAGGTTCCCAAATATCAACACGCCCGCCTGCAAAACCAAAGGTTTTTAAGCCCATGGATTCTATCGCGCAATTGCCTGCTAAAATCATTAAATCTGCCCAAGAAATATTTCTGCCATATTTTTGTTTGATAGGCCAAAGCAACATGCGGGCTTTATCTAAATTGCCATTATCGGGCCAGCTATTAAGGGGGGCAAAACGTTGACTGCCTGTACCACCGCCACCACGCCCATCAGCAATCCGATACGTGCCAGCACTGTGCCATGCCATGCGAATAAATAATGGCCCATAATGCCCGTAATCAGCAGGCCACCAATCTTGAGAATCCGTCATTAAGGCAAAAATATCTTTTTTAAGCGCATCTAAATCTACTTTTTGAAATGCTTCTGCATAATCAAAATCCTCATCTGTTGGATTCGATAATTCTGAATGCTGATGTAAGATTTTAAGTTTTAATTGGTTAGGCCACCAATCACGATTAGAGGTGCCACCACCTGCTGCTTCCCGTGTTACCGAACCAGAAAAAGGGCATTTCGCTTCACTCATAATTTTTTTCCTCCTGAAAAATAAACATCAAAACTATGAAAATATTATCACTAAATTGCTTCAGCTACAAGGAACATATCCTATATATTAACAAATCCATTTTTTAATCATTGCTTTTAATGAAAACGCTTTTTTAATATTGTAACATTTATGGCTTTAACAAAACATCTGTCAAAGCAGTCACCAAAATTTCATGCCCTTGTGGCCCAGCATGAGCAAAATCAATATAGCAATTTGAACAATTATCATACGTTTTTGTTAAATCTATAAAATTTAAATTTTCTTCAGAGGCATATTTAATAATTAAAGGATAAACAGCATCATATTGCGCACGCGAATTATCATCTAATGTATCATCTAAATAATCTATGATTGGGTTTCTAAAAACCGCAACAGGTTGTAAAATTGCAACAAATTCATCATTCTGTACATGCGCCGCGGCTTGAGCCTGAACCCAAATTGCTACCAATGTTTTAGCAATATACTCAGCCTTAGCAGTATTTACATGACAATCATGGCCGCTAAACTTTTCAATCGCTGTTGAACCCCCATTAGTAACTCTTATGAAATCTATTAACTGCCTAAAAGTTCTCTTAAAACCATATTTATCAAATTGATCTAAAGCCAATTTTTGACGAATTTGCTCTTGCCTGCGAGTCGCCAGCCCACTGACTCCAATAGCACACCTTGTACCAACATCGTTAAGACCATCATAAAATACTATTTTATTACCACCACCATTTTCTAATATATATTGATTTTGAAGCAACGCCAAAGATTGTCTAGAGATATAACCTGCTTCACCAAAATTTCTTGCCTTCATTGAATTTCTTTGAGCAAATAACGAAGGGTAAGTATGTGCAGTATCATTGCCATCTCCCCAAGTGGTCGACCCACCAAAAAACCAAACTTCTTCATCACTCGTCACTTCTTCAGGTAGCGTCGTTTCTCGAAAACCATCTTTAACATTTATTGTTTCACCTTGAAAATCATCTCTTCTATACACAATATAATTATGGTAAGAGAATGATTGTATATGGAATTCCTCAAAATGTTTTTTAGCCCATGGATATGAATTATATATTTCTAAATCCGCGCGTTCATCATAAATGGTAGCACCTAAGCCAATATTTTTAAGAAAATTATAAAAATGATAGACAGTGGGTGGTGTTAATAACAATAAACCTAAAAATGCAAATGCAACAATTATATTTTGAAATAGAACATATATCAATTCTACATTTCTTTTAATCCAGCTCATATTTTTCCTCATAATTTTCTTTAAGGTTTTGATTTTGTTGTTCCTTATACAAAATAAAATCACCTATGACAAGCAAATCAAGCTCTGTACCCATAAAGCACCGGAATGCATCTTCAGGCGTGCAAATAATGGGTTCACCACGCACATTAAAAGATGTATTAACAAGTAAAGGGCATCCTGTGAGTTCCTTAAAGCATTTAATCAAAGCATAATATCTTGGATTTGTATCAGGATGAACCGTTTGAATCCGCGCACTATAATCTACATGTGTAATTGCTGGCACCTCAGAACGAGAAATATTAAGCTTTTCAATCCCAAATAGTGCCTTTTCAGCATCACTCATCTGCCGACATTTTTCTTTTTTTACATCTGCCACCAACAACATATAAGGGCTATCACTTTCTATTTCAAACCATTCAGTAACATTTTCTTGTAAAACACTTGGTGCAAATGGACGAAAACTTTCTCTATATTTCACTTTCAAATTAAGTTGTTTTTGCATGGCTTCTGAACGAGGGTCTGCAATAATACTACGCGCCCCTAATGCACGCGGCCCAAACTCCATTCGTCCTTGCATCCAACCAACGGCTTTGTCATCGGCAAGTGCTTGTGCGGTTTGTTCTATCATCTGTTGTTCGTTTAATTGTTCAAACTTAGCACCAATTTGAGTTAACGCAGTCTCTGTTTCTACGTTATTAAATTCAGGGCCTAAATAAGAACCTTGCATCCTATCGCGTTCTTTGGATATGATACGCGGTTTGCCATGCATGATATAATACGCACCAAGCGCAGCCCCCAATGCACCACCTGCATCGCCTGATGCGGGTTGAATCCAAATATTATCAAAAATCTTATCCCGCAAAAGAACCCCATTTGCCACGCAATTTAAGGCAACACCACCAGCAAGACATAAATTCTTTTCACCCGTTTCAGACGCAATATTTTTAGCAAGCTTTACAACCACTTCTTCGGTTATCTTTTGTATGGATGCTGCCAAATCCATTTCTTTTTGCGTTATTTCTTCTTCTGATTTACGTGCCGCACCGCCAAATAACTTATCAAATTTACGATTCGTCATGGTTAAACCAGTACAATAATCAAAATAATCCATATTCAAATGAAAGGAACCATCTTGTTGAATATCAATTAAATTATCTTTGATAAGCGTCGTATATTTAGGCTCGCCATAAGGGGCTAATCCCATCACTTTATATTCACCAGAATTCACCTTAAAGCCTGTATAATATGTGAAAGCTGAATATAACAATCCAAGCGAATGCGGAAAATGAATTTCTTTATGCACTTTTAATTCATTGCCCTTACCTATCGCCAGTGAGGTTGTTGTCCACTCGCCAACACCATCTAATGTTAAAACTGCAGAATTTTCATAAGGGGATGGAAAAAATGCGCTTGCCGCATGGCTAAGATGATGCTCTGAAAACAGTAATTTTTCTTGCCATTGTGTTGATTTTCCAAAAATTTCTTGCAATGCTTTTACCAGCATAGATTTTTGAAATAACTTATCCTTTATCCATACGGGCATCGCCGTTGAAAAGCTTCGGAAGCCTTTAGGCGCAAATGCCAAATAAGTTTCAAGCAAACGCTCAAATTTAACAAATGGCTTATCATAGAAAACCACATTATTCAAATCATTCGCTGATATATTGGCTTGCTTCAAGCAATATTGGATAGCTTTTGCAGGAAAACTCTCATCATGTTTTTTGCGTGTAAAGCGTTCCTCTTGAGCCGCAGCAATAATAACACCATCTTTAATAAGGCACGCTGCACTATCGTGATACCAAGCTGACAAACCTAAAATATACATTTTACAAATTTAAAATATTGTATAAAGAAAAGGTGCAACAACCGAGCCTTGTGCAATAATGAGTAAACTACCAATAACAACCATAATGAAAATAATTGGGGCAAGCCATATTTTTCTGCGAGCACGTAAAAATGCCCATAATTCTAACAAAAAACTCATAAAAATTCCTTACCTCAAAATTGATTTTTAAACGATGATGGCTCAGGCCCTAATGGAGAACGTGTTTTCCAATAAGATACTCTGCCTTTTTTCTTTAATCTTAATTCATCACGACCTGCTAAACGCATTAATATTGCAATGGGCGCAATCAGTAAAAAAAAGATAACACCAAGCACAAGCGGACTAATGATTTTACCTAAGATAAAACCAAACCGCATCCATAATTTATTAAAAGGTAATAATAAAGCGGACCTTATCAAAACAACCAATAAAGTAATAATTGCTAAAACCAGCAAGATGATAGAAAAATCGATAGAATCTTTTAACCAAAAATACCCTGATAAAACAAAAAATATAAATGTAAAAAACAAACCAAATTTTCTGTTTGATGGTAATTGTAAATCTTCAAATTTCATCTCTAATCAAAGTTCCTTTTTTAAAAAATGGTGCTATTATAAATAGCTCTCAATTAGGTATAAAAAAAATAAAAAAAATTGTCAAACCATTACAAGGTTATAGCTAAATATATTTATATCATTTTATCCCAATGTTGGCATGGTAAATTCTGGATTTTCGCGCAAGCCACTTGTCCATCGGGTGGTAACAGCTTTTATTTTTGTATAAAACCGCACGCCCTCATTACCATAAATCGCATGGTCGCCAAAGATAGAGGATTTCCAACCGCCAAAACTATGAAATGCCATCGGCACCGGAATAGGTATATTCACCCCTACCATACCCACTTGAATATCGCGCGCAAAATTACGTGCTGTATCACCATCACGCGTGAAAATTGCCGTGCCATTGGCGTAATGATGCTTGTGAATTAAATCAATCGCCGATTGATAATCAGGCTGACGCGCCACGCAAAGCACTGGTCCAAAAATTTCTTCCTTCCAGATATTCATTTCTTCCGTAACATTATCAAACAAGCTACCTCCTAAATAATAGCCATTTTCATAACCCTGCATATTTTGCTTAAAATCTCTGCCATCAACCACTAATGTTGCGCCTTCTTGCGTGCCTTTATCAATATAGGATTTAACCTTCTCGCGATGTTCTGATGTTACCAATGGTCCCATTTCTGTATTTTTATCGGCAGCAGGACCAATTTTAAGAGCTTCAATTTTAGGTTTCAAACGTTCTATAAGCGCATCAGCAACCGTATCAGTAACAGGAACCGCAACTGAAATTGCCATACAACGTTCCCCCGCAGAACCATAGCCTGCCCCCATCAAAGCATTTACTGCCATATCAATATCAGCATCGGGCATGATAACCATATGGTTTTTTGCACCGCCTAACGCTTGCACTCTTTTGCCATTTTGGATACCGGTTTCGTAAATATATTTGGCAATCGGCGTAGAGCCCACAAAGGAAATCGCTTTAATATCAGAATGGGCAAGCAAACTATCAACCGCTAATTTACCCCCATGCACAACGTTAAAAACACCATCAGGCAGCCCTGATTTTTTCAACAATTCAGCAAGCAACATACTTGCAGAGGGGTCGCGTTCAGAAGGTTTCAGCACAAATGTATTGCCCGTTGCAATCGCTAAAGGCGCCATCCATAAAGGCACCATCACAGGGAAATTAAAAGGCGTAATACCCGCAACAACCCCTAACGGTTGGCGTATGCTATAGCTATCTACATTCGTGCCCACCTGATCACTAAAATCTGATTTTAACACATGCGGGATAGCCGTTGCAAATTCAACCACCTCAATCCCACGCGTGATTTCACCCAACGCATCATCATGAGTTTTGCCATGTTCTGATGAGATAAGCCTTGCCAAATCATCAGCATGTTCCCACAATAATGTTTTGAATTTATCTAAAATACGCGCACGTTTTAATGGCGCAAAATTAGCCCATTGTGGAAAGGCTTGTTGCCCCGCTTCAACGGCCTTGTTCACCTCATCAGCCGAGGCAAGTGCCACATCATTTTCTGATTGACCTGTCGCAGGGTTCCAAACTTTTTGTGTATTCCCCGATTGGGAAGAAAAAAATTGATTGTTAATCCAGTGATTGATTGTTGTCATCATACTACCTTTAAGATGAGTTAATTAATACCAATTGTATTGGTGGCTTCAGCCTCTTCCAAAATTTCAGGATAAGGCACATTTTCGCCCAATAATTGCAATAAATAAGGCGATGCATGGGTTAAAATTTCTGGGACAAGCGACGCACGCATATCTTCCATAGGCACAATAAATTTTGGCAAATATTGTAGCAAAACAGCACTTCTATCTTGTTTAGAAATATTCGGCATCGCACAATGCCATGCCGCACCAAAAAATATGACAACATCGCCAGCTTTGCCTAACATTCGACTACAATTTTTATAAAAATAATCTTCATCATCAGGATAATAAAGTTTTGTTTGCGTTGCGGGCATAAACGCTGTTGCGCCTGTTTCTTCGGTGAAATCATCTAGCATGATTGTGACTTGGGCATTCATGGGGAATGATGCATTGATATTCATGGGAAAAGCTGATTTTTTATAATAATCCCAATAAGGATAATCAATATGTGGCTCCTGCCCGGGACCACCGGGTAAGATACGATTTGCCGCAATAGAACCCATGATAAATTCATCACCTAAAAACGCACCTAAAATATCTTTAAGAACCGGATGCGTTGCCATTTTAATAAAAACATCGCCTTTATTTAATAAGTTCCAAACACGCTTTTGCAAATGCAAATTATTTTTCTTTTCTGCCTTGCCCTGAAAATGGGTAACCTTGCCAGTATTCTGATTAGAATGGGCATGAATAATATCACGTGCCTGTTTAATCTCATCAGCATCAAATAAATCTTTTAACACCACCGCACCATTGCCATGAAGTAATTCATCACAAATTTTTTCTGTATCAGGTGAATCTTTGGAAACTTCTAATAATTGAACGCCCATTATGTTTTACCTCCGTTTATAAAAAATCTTTTAAGATTGTCATTTCAGCCTGCAACCCCTTCACCATCGCGCGTATATCCGATGATAAAGTAATCATATCAAAACCTTTGTGAAACATTTTCACAGCATAATCAGCATTATCGGTATGAATGGCAGTAGCAACCTTATATTCTTTACCTTTTGCTAAAATATAATCTATTTTTTCCACCATCTCTTTTTCTGTTCTATCCATACCGGGGGCAAACCCATGTGAAACTGATAAATCTGAAGGCCCAACATAAATCCCATTGATACCTTTGGCTGATAATATCTCGTCAATATTATTGAGAGCCTTTTCAGTTTCTATCATGGCAAAACCGATAATGGTTTCGTTCGCACGGGCAAAATAATCATCATAAATTTGTGCAGCGCGAATAGGCCCAAAACTACGCTCGCCCTTAGGTGGATAAAAAAGTGCTTCAACAAATTGTTCTGCTTCTGCTTTGCTATTAATCATCGGGCAGATAACGCCCAATGCACCCGCATCTAATGCTTTCATAATTTGGTCAGGGTGATTCCATGCCACCCGCACCATCGGCACAACATGGCTACCACGCAAACCATGAAACCCTTGAACCATCTGCTGATAATCTTGCAACCCATGTTGTAAATCAACCGTAATGCTATGAAACCCTTGCTTTGCCATCAGCTCTGCCTTAAAAGCAGTCGCTTCAGAAAGCCAACCATTAATAATCGGTTGCTTGTTTTGCAAACGTTCTAATAAGTAATCCATTATACCCAACCTCCATCAATCACATAATTTTGAGCAGAAATCATTCTACTATCATCACTGGCTAAAAACAAAGCGAGATTCGCCACATCTTCAGGTTCAATAAATTGTTTCAAACTTTGCGCCGTCATAATATCTTTTTCTATTTCAGGAGTCAGCCATAAAGTCTTTTGCCGTTCCGTCATCACCCAGCCGGGCATAATAGAATTAACCCGAATATTCTCTTGCCCTAAATCACGCGATAATGTTCGGGTTAAACCGATAATTCCAGCCTTTGAAGTGCCATAAGCCGTTAATTTTGGAGAACGTTTCACATAAGACGTAGAGGTAAAATTAATGATGGAACCGCCGCCCAATGATTTCATACCTTCATGCACCGCTTGAGAAGCAAAAAACACATGACGGATATTCACCTCATGCATCGCATTCCAAATTTCTTCCGTAATTTCATCAACATCATAGCGCGTATCACGCCCTGCATTATTAATCAAACACCCTATCGCCCCATTATTTTTTTCTACCTGCTTAATCGTTGCTTGCAATTCAGCAATGTTGCAAATATCGCATAGATAATACCGGACATTATTTTTTAATTCATCTTGAAGCGCAAGGCTTTTTTTATCATCAATATCAAGAAAGCTGATAAAAGCTCCTTGCTGATGAAACGCGCGCACCAACCCTTCGCCAATGCCACTACCGCCACCACTAATTAAAATATGTTTGTTTTTCAACGAATGATAATCAGTGCCCATCTATCGTTCCTTTTTATTAAATATATAACGCGGGATTTCAACGCCTTTTGTCTGTTTTTTTGTTGCATCTGTTTTGATTGCAATCACTCCGCCTGATAGCGGATAAGCTTCAAAATCTTCTTCTTGATGGTTAAACGATAAAGAAGTTACAAATAAGGTAGCCATATCATGCCCGCCAAAACATGGCATGGTAGGCGCTTTCATAGGCAAAGCAAGATGCTGGACAAGTTCCCCTTGCGCATCAAATTGATTGAGATGACCTGATGAAACACCTGCGCTCCAATAATTTCCATCAATATCCGTCGCCGCACCATCGGGCCTGCCTGTTTCACTTGAAATGTCTGCAAAAACGCGCTCATTACTGATGAAGGGTGCAATAGAGCTGAAATCATAAATCCAAACTTTTTGCGTACGGGAACAAGAATGATACATTTTTTTACCATCATTCGACCATGCCAAACCGTTAGAAACCATAAAGCCATCTTTTACAAAAGTCGCCACCCCTTGCTGACTGATATGGTAAAGCTTGCCAATATTTTCAGTGAAAGTTTCATCCATTGTGCCGATAAAAAAATCACCATTGGGTGCCACTTTACCATCATTAAAGCGGTTATTCGCCACAGGCTCGCCTGCTGGGGTAACAATATGGGTAAGTTCTTCTGTTTGTAGATTAAACAGATACATGCCACTGACCAGCGCAACAATTAAATGATTATCATGTGCCAGCCCAAGCGCACCTATGGTTTCATTCAGCTGATAATGTTTAATATTTTCAGTTTTTTCATCATAGCCATAAATTTTCATAGCCATCAAATCCGCCCAATAAAGCATATTGCAACTGCTATCCCACACAGGCGCTTCACCTAATAAATGCCGATGGTTTGAAATAACTTTATAATCAATCATGTAAAATTTTTCCTTAAAAAATACCCTAAAAAATATCCGGCTCTTTTGTAGCACCAGCAACGCCATTCATAAAATCAAAATCACATCCCTCATTCGCTTGGGTTACATGATTAATGTAAAGCGAGGCATAGCCTGAATGATAATATCTCTCTGGCGGGATAAAATTAGCACGCCTTTGTTCTAATTCCTCATCACTCACCAATAATTCTAATGTTCTTTTTTCAACATCAAGCGCAATTTTATCACCGGTTTTCACCAACGCAATCGGCCCGCCAATCGCAGCTTCCGGCGCAACATGTAAAATACATGCGCCATAGCTTGTGCCACTCATTCGGCTATCAGAAATCCGCACCATATCGCGGATACCTTCTTTCAGAAGTTTTTTGGGAATGGGTAACATGCCCCATTCAGGCATACCGGGCCCGCCAATCGGTCCGCCATTTTTTAGCACCAACACAGTATCTTTGGTCACCGGCAAATCATCATCATCAATATGCGCTTTTAGCGTGGCAATATTTTCAAACACATAGGCATCGCCGGTATGCTTTAACAAATGTTTTGCCGCCGCCGTTGGCTTAATGATGGCACCATCAGGTGCCAAATTACCACGCAACACTGCCGTGCCACCAGCCTCTTGCACGGGATTATCCAATGTGCGAATAACTTCAGGCAAATGAATTTCAGCATCTTTAATATTGTCACCCAATGTTTTGCCATTCACTGTGATGCAACCCACATCTAATGTGCTACGCATGGCATTCATCAAGGCTGATAGACCACCTGCATAATAAAAATCTTCCATCAAATAATCACCAGAAGGGCGCACCGATGCCAATAAAGGAATATCCCGCGATAATTTATCAAAACTATCAATCGTAATATCACGCCCTGCACGTTTTGCCATCGCCACCAAATGAATGATGGCATTGGTAGAACCACCGATTGCCATATCAACTTTAATGGCATTTTCAAACGCGCCTTGCGTCAAAATATCCGTTGGTTTTAAATCTTCCCATACCATATCAACACTGCGCTCACCTGCCCGATAACACATGCGCTGATGGTTCGCATCTACCGCTGGAATCGCAGAAGCATTGGGCAAACTCATGCCCAAACTCTCGGCAATACTCATCAAGGTTGCCGCCGTGCCCATCGTCATACATGTGCCAGCCGAACGCGCAATGCCATTTTCAATCTCGTCCCATGTTTCTTTATTGATATTACCGGCGCGTCTTTCGTCCCAATATTTCCAAACATCCGCACCAGAGCCTAATTTCTGCCCACGCCAATTGCCACGCAACATTGGCCCTGCTGGCACATAAATTGTGGGGTAATTCGTGCTAATCGCACCCATCAAAACGCCCGGTGTGGTTTTATCACACCCTGCCATCACCACCACGCCATCAATAGGATAAGCACGCAACACTTCTTCAACTTCCATCGCCAATAAATTACGATAAAGCATGGCACTGGGTTTCATCAATTGTTCGCCCAATGATAAAGCCGGTAATTCAACCGCAAACCCGCCATTGGCAGTGATGCCCCGTTTAATATCTTTAACGCGTTCGGGGAAATGGCTATGGCATGTGTTAAAGCCATTCCATGTATTAATAATGCCGATGATGGGTTTATTGCAAAATTCTTCTTCCCAAAATCCCATCTGTTTCACGCGCGAACGATGCCCGAATGACCGTAAATCATCACGCCCAAACCAGCGATAGCTCCGTAAATCTTCTAATTTTTTTTTGTTACTCAAAATTTAATCCACATATTATTATCAGCCGAAGCAACGGCTTTTTCAATAAATTTGACCCCTTCAATCCCTTCCTTAAAAGAAGGATACCAATAAGCACCATCTGAATTTTCATCAGCAATATTTGCCATATGCAAACCATAGCGGCGGTATAAATTTGCCCAGCTATCAAAAAAACCTTCGGGGTGCCCGCCACCAATACGGTTAAATTGTGCTTTTTCATACAAATAGCGATGTCCGTGTTGATAGGTTTTTTCAATCCCATCTTGCATCGCCACAATGATTTGATTCGGGTGTTCATCCCACCATTCGATGGACCCTTTAGAACCTATCACCCGTAACTTAAACCCATGTGCTGAACCAATATTAACCGCACTTGCCCATAATGTGCCAACAGCACCCGTTTTATATTTCAGTAAAATATGGGCATTATCTTCTAACGGCGCACGGCTTTTAATAAATGATTGCCTGATACAGAGTAACTCATCAATTTCCAAACCTGCCACATGTTGCCCCAGCTGAAAACAATGTGTGCCAATATCACTCAATACATAACTCCCGCCTGAAACTTCAGGGGTAATCCGCCATTTTGTGCCGGGGTCATCTTTTTCAACTTCATTCGCATGATAGCCATGTGAAAATTGCATATTAACAATACGCACATCACCAATCTCACCTTCAGCAACCATGCGTTGCATTTGCTCTACCATCACATAGCCACTATAGCCATACATCACCCCTACCACGCATTGATTTTGGGTGGCAATTGATTGCAAATCTTCGGCTTGTTCTACTGTGAAGGTAAGTGGTTTTTCACAGACAATATGCAAGCCATGTTCTAATGCCATTTTAGCGATATGATAATGTGTGTTATTGGGGGTGGCAATAATTAATGCCTGAATACCATCATCGCGTTTTTTCTCAGCAATAATAAGTTCTTGATAATTTTCATAACATCTTTGTGAATCAATATTAATCGACATGCCAAAATCACGTCCGCGTGCGGAGTCAATATCAAAGGCACCCGCTTTTAATTTGAATAAACTATCACGCTTCAACGCACTGCGATGGGCGTAACCAATTTGGCTGTTCTTACCACCGCCTATCATGCCAATCACAATCGGGGTTTGTAAGAAGCTTTTTTCTTCGAACATATTATATTCCTTTGCGTTGATTGGGGCGTTCGCTTTCCCATTTTTTGCGCGCATCATTAATTTTTTTGCTATCGCTAGCTTGCGGCAAACCAACTTCCCACCATGCATGTCCTTCGCCTGTCCACCCCTCATAGGCATCACATTGCAGCACAAGCACTGTTGTTTTATCATTTTGTTTCGCACGCTTAAAAGCATCATCTAATTCAGTTATCGAGGCAACATTTTCAGATAATGCCCCCATCGATGCGGCATGGGCTACAAAATCAACATAGCTCGGCTCGCCTACAATCTTGCAATCTTTAATCAAATTATTAAAAGATTCATTGCCTGTATTATTTTGTAATTTGTTGATAACGGCAAATCCGCCATTATCACACACAATGATAATCAATTTTTTGTCCGATAAAACCGATGAATAAATATCAGAATTCATCATCAAATAAGAACCATCGCCAACAAATACAATCACATCATTGGTGCTATTTTCCTGTTCTAATTGGGCAATCCGCGCACCCCATGCGCCCGCAATTTCATAGCCCATACAAGAATAACCAAATTCAATATCAACCGTGCCTTTTTTCAAAACCCGCCAATTCGCACATATTTCGGCTGGCAACCCCCCTGCGGCAGTAACAATGCGGTCATCTTTATCACATAATTGATTAATTTTACCCACCACATGGGCGTAAGAAATATATTCATTTTTAGGAGCAATGTTTTTATCAATATATGTTTGCCATTCTTGAATTTCTTGCTTGGCATTATCGCGCCAACTTTGTGCTGTGTTATAACCACCTAACGCTTCCGATAAATCATTGATGGCTAATTTTGCATCCCCCACAATTGCAAGCGCATTATGTTTGGTGGCATCAAACCTGCCTACATTAATATGGATAATCTTTGCATCATGATTAAACACCGTCCAAGAGCCAGTCGTAAAATCTTGTAATCTTGTGCCAATCGCTAACACTATATCCGCTTCTTTGACAATATTATTGGCACTGTTAGAACCTGTTGTGCCTAATGGACCGGCATTATAACCATCATCAAATAGCATATTGGCGCGCCCCGCAATGGTTTCAACCACAGGGATATGATGCTGATGGGCGAATTTTTGCAATGTTTCTGTTGCTTGTGAATATTGCACACCACCACCTGCGATAATCACTGGCTTTTGGGCTTTTTGTAATGAAGAAACGGCATTTTTAATATCTTGGCTATCCGCTTTTTGCCTTCTGATATAATGAACGCGTTTTTCAAATAATGTTTCTGGATAATCATAAACCCAACCTTGTACATCTTGTGGTAAAGAAATAAAACAAGGTCCACAATCTGCTGGGTCTAACATGGTTTGAATCGCATTGGGCAATGATTGAATGATTTGTGCGGGATGCGTGATTTTATCCCAATAGCGAGTTGCCGCCTTAAAAGCCTCATTCAATGTTAACGAAGGGTTATAAAAATGTTCTGCTTGTTGCAACACGGGGTCGGGCAGGCGTGTTAAAAAACTATCACCACATAATAATAATAACGGCAAACGATTCGTATGGGCAAGCGCCGCCGCTGTTAATAAATTGGTTGTGCCCGGTCCTGCCGAAGCCGTGGCAAACATGAATTTTTTGCGTAAATGATATTTTGCGTAACCCACTGCCGCCAATGCCATAGATTGTTCATTCTGCCCACGATAAAGCGGAAGGGTTTCTTTTGCCGCATAAAGTGCTTCACCCAAACATGGCACATTGCCATGCCCGAATATCCCAAAACCACCACCACACATGCGTTGTTCCTTGCCATCAATCACGATATATTGATTTTCTAAGAATTTAACAATGGCACTAGCGGTTGTTAGTTTTATTTCTGCCATAACCATTTCTCCTTTTTTTCAAATGATAAGACGGCAATCTTATGATTGTTTTTATAATTGCATATAGACTTTGATTATATTATAGAGACTATGATAGTATTTTACAACAGAATGCAAACGGTTGCAAAATCTAAATAAAGAATGTGAATTAATGGTAGATTATCCTAACAATAAAATTAATATAGGCAAAATTAATGGTGCCAAAATTAATATAGGCGTGATTGGTGCCGGTTATATGGGCAAAGCACATTCCCTTGCCTTACATTCTGTAGGGGCAACTTTTAATACCAAATTGCGCCCTGTGCCTTATATGATATGCACCACCACAAAAGCAGGTGCGGAACAAAAGCGTCAAGAATTAGGTTTCCTACATGCCACCGATAAATGGCAAGAAATGGTGAAAGACGATAATATCCACGCCATCATCATTGCCTCACCCCAAGATACCCATAAGGAAATTGCCTTAGCCGCTTTTGCCAATAACAAACATGTATTTTGCGAAAAACCGCTTGGTGCAACACTTGCCGATAGCCGTGAGGTTACCGAAAAAGCCAAGCAAAGTAATAAAGTGCATATGGTTGGGTTTAATTATATCCAAACGCCTGCGGTGCAGATGGCGCGCAAAATAATAAAAGAAAATATCTTAGGCGATATTAGTTTTATGCGTGGCGAACATACAGAAGATTTTATGGCAAAACCCACAACACCTGCAAATTGGCGAACAAGAGCCATGGCAAGTGGTACCATGCAAGATTTAGCACCCCATATGATTAATTGTGCTTTGGGTTTGATTGGCAATATCACCACATTGGTTGCGGATGTTTCAACGGTATTTACGCAACGTCCCAGCGAGGCTGATAAGACTATTATGGAAGATGTCCATAATGATGACCAAGCGCATTTGCTCTGCCGTTTCGAAAATGGCGCATTGGGTAATTTATATTTTTCACGCATCGCAACCGGGCAAAAAATGGGCTACCGTTTTGAAATTTATGGTTCAAAAGGTGCCTTAAAATACGATCAAGAAGACCAAAACGCCCTGTGGTATTATAACATGGAAACTGCTGATGAATATCAAGGTTTTACCAAAATTTTAATGTCGCAACCGCATCCTGATTTTGCTGACCTTTGCCCCGGTGATGGGCATGGCACTGGCTATGGTGAGCAAATCACCATTGAAATACGTAATTTTTTATCAGCAATAGAAGATGGCACTCATTATTGGCCAACTTTTGAAGATGGCTTAAGGGTAGATGAAATTATTCATGCCGCCTTAGAATCTAGCACAAACAAACAATGGATTAATGTTGAGGTAAATTAAAATGGTCATGCAAATAGGTAATGCCCCTTGTTCTTGGGGCGTAGAGTTTTCCGATGATGAACGCAATCCCCCTTGGGAAAAAGTGCTACAAGAATGCGCTGATGCTGGGTTTAAAGGCATTGAGCTTGGTCCGGTTGGCTATATGCCCGAAGAACCTGCAATCTTAAAAGATAAATTAGAGGAAAATAATTTAACACTAATTGGTGGCGTTATTTTTCGTCCTTTTCATGATAAAAATAAATGGGATTTTGTACAAGATGGTGCCATTCGCACCATGAAAGCACTCAAAGCACATGGCGCAAAACATTTGGTGCTGATTGATTCTATCGCACCCGACCGCGCCCTCACTGCAGGCAGACCCGATGAAGCCCCGCAATTTGATAAGGATGAGTGGCGTGCTTATGTGGAACGTCTATTTACGACTGCCAAAATGGGTTACGAAGAATATGGGCTTATTCCTGCTATTCACCCTCATGCGGGTGGTTATATGGATTTCTTGCCTGAAATTGACCGTTTATTAAATGAAACAGATGAGAATATCTTAAAAATTTGTATTGATACGGGGCATTGCATCTATGCCGATTTTGACCCGCTTGCCTTTATGAAAAAATATAGAGAACGCGTCAGCTATGTGCATTTCAAAGATATTGACCCGAAAGTAAAAGCGCATGTGGTTAAGAATCAGATTGACTTTTATGATGCATGTGGGCAAGGAATTTTTTGTAATTTAGGGCAGGGTGCGGTTGATTTTGTTGCGGTGAAAAAACTGCTTGATGACACAAATTTTGATGGCTGGTGTACGATTGAACAAGATTGCGACCCCACCGGCGATACATCGCCCAAAGATGATGCCAAATTAAACCGCGAATATTTGACTTCTATTGGCTTTTAATATTGGCTTTGGGCAAAAAAACCTATCAAGCAGCCTATAATGTGTCTCGTTCCACCAATTTACACGGGAATAAACGCGTTTGCGTATATTGATTCGGTTTTTCAAGCAATGTTAATATCAAATCTACGGAATTAAGCGTAATCTCTTTAATGGGCTGATGAATGGTTGTCAGCTTAAATCTGCCCCAATGCCCTATGTAAATATCATTAAAGCCAATAAAACCGACATCATCAGGGATTTTATAGCCATGCTCATAAGCCGCATCAATCGCGCCAATACAAATTAAATCATCTCCGCAAAACACCGCATCAATATTTTCAAGCGACTGTTGTTTCAAAAATTGCGTCATATGATACTTGCCAGAATCATAGCTGTAATGCTTGCAAAATAAAGTATAAGCAACAGAAACATTTTCTTTGGCAAGTGTCTCGGTAAAACCTTTTAATCTATCTTGTGTTGAGGTGGCTTTTTCAGGCCCACCTAAAAAGACAATATGACGGTGATTCTTTTTCAGCAAAGCCTTTGCTGCAAGCGTGCCGCCATGAATATTATCAGGGGCAACAACATTGATGCTTGAATTGCTATCATAATGACCAAATGTATGCACAACAGGGCAACCCATCTGCTTCAAGCCTTTCACAAATTTTTCTGAAATGGTGGAAGAGGCGATAATCACCGCATCTACATTATATTGCCGTAACATTCTAATCGCATTTTCAATGTTTTTTTCATGACTGTAATTATAAAGTAACGGGCGGAAGCCTCTATCTTGCAAGGTTTTTGTGAATAAATCAAAAATATCTAAAAACACAGGATTTGAATAATTATCAGAAATCAATGCTATCAGTTTCGTTCGTTTTGTTGTTAGGCTACGGGCAAGAAAGTTAGGCGAATAATTAAGTTCACGTGCCACATCTTCTATTTTTTTACGTGTTTTTTGTGAGACACTCGCGCCTTCTGTAAAAGCACGTGAGACGGCAGAAGTAGAAACGCCTGCTTTTTTTGCCACTTCTTTTAAGGTAATATTATGTTGTTTATTTTTCATTCTACTCAATCAAATATTTTCTATAAACCTATTATAATAGAGTTACAGGCTGATTAACACTGAAAAATTGCAATCACTTGCAAACTATTTTTTTTTATGTTAGCCTGAAAAATGTTCTGAAAGATATTTTTCTATTGGAATGTTATAACTTAACTCAATTGATAGGAGTTTATAAATGAAAAAGATTATTGTAATCATTTTAGCTACGTTTGTGAGTGTTGCAATGTTAGCACCCATAGCACAAGCAAAAAACGAGCGCATTATTTTAATTAGTCATGCACCTGATTCAGATTCTTGGTGGAATACAATTAAAAATGCACTTAAACTTGCTGGTGAGCAAGTGGGAGCAAAAGTAGAATATCGCAACCCACCTACGGGTGATATTGCTGATATGGCACGTTTAATTGAACAAGCCGCAGCATCAAATCCTGATGGTATTATTACAACTTTGGCGGATCCTTCCGTTTTAAGTGGTCCCATCAAAAATGCTGTTGCGAAAGGTATTCCTGTAATTATTATGAATTCAGGCACACCAGAACAAGCAGCTGATGTGGGTGCATTAATGTATGTAGGGCAACCTGAATATGATGCTGGTTTGGCTGCTGGTCAACGCGCAAAACGTGATGGTGTTAACTCATTCTTATGTGTAAATCATGTGATTTCAAACCCAGTGGTAGCTGAACGTTGCCGTGGTTTTGCTGATGGTTTAGGCGTTAAATTAGGCAAATCAATGATTGATTCTGGTCAAGATCCATCAGAAATCAAAAATAAAGTGAAAGCTTACTTAAAAACAAATCCTAAAACGGATGCGATTTTAACGTTAGGTCCAACTTCAGCTGACCCAACAATTCTTGCATTAAAAGAAAATGGCATGGCTGGTTCAATTTATTTTGGTACGTTTGATTTAGGCACTGAAATTGTAAAAGGCATTAAAGATGGCACCATTAAATGGGGTATCGATCAACAGCCTTTCTTACAAGCTTATTTGCCTGTTATTGTGATTGCAAACTATAAACGCTATGGTGTGCTACCGGGCAATAACATCAATTCAGGTCCTGGCTTTGTTACCAAAGACGCTTTAGGCTTGGTTGAAAAATATGCTGGTGAGTATCGCTAGTCACCTCGTATAATGTAACTAAAACAAGGCTACTCTCTTATATGAAGAAGTAGCCTTGTTTTTATCATTTTTCATATATAATCTAAGGGGAGATATGATGGAAAAAAAAGACGAACGCTTACAAGAATTTTCTAAATTACGCCGTATCATGATGCGCCCAGAGCTAGGTTCAATCTGTGGCACTATTTTAGTTTTTATGTTTTTTATATCTATTGCCAGTGATTCAGGCATGTTTAACCCTGAGGGTGTTTTGAATTGGGGCATTGTATCCGCACAATTTACCATCATTGCCGTAGGCGCGTGTTTGCTGATGATTGCAGGCGAATTTGATTTATCAGTGGGTTCAATGATTGGTTTTGCGGGCATTGTGATTGCCTTAATGTCAGTTACCTTTCAGCTTCCTGTGTGGCTTGCCATTATGATTTCTTTTACCGTTTGTGTCTCTATTGGTGGTCTTAACGGTTATATTGTTATTAAAACAGGGCTACCTTCTTTCATTGTTACATTGGCTTTTCTTTATATTTTACGTGGCTTAACAATTTTTGCAGCCATTACCACAACAAACAAAACAATTATCAGTGGCATTCGTGATGCTGCCCAAGGTGATTGGCTCGCCCCCTTATTTGGTGGCAAAATTTTTCAGGGCCTGTTTATATGGCTAGGCAAGATTGGCTGGGTTGATACCTTTACGCAGGGGAACCGCGCAGGGGAACCTGTGATTGATGGTATCCCCATGCTGATTGTTTGGGCATTGTTTTTGATTATATTTGGGCATTTTTTGCTAACAAAAACACGTTTTGGCAATTGGATTTTTGCATCTGGTGGCGATGCGAATGCCGCACGCAATGTGGGCGTTCCTGTTAACCGTGTTAAGATTTTGATGTTTATGTTTAGTGCTTTTTGCGCCACAGTTTTTGCAACCTGTCAGGTGATTGAATTTGGTTCAGCCGCCGCTGACCGAGGCTTATTAAAAGAATTTGAAGCTATTATCTCGGTGGTGATTGGCGGTGCATTATTAACCGGCGGTTACGGTTCGGTGATTGGCGCGGCATTAGGCGCGCTTATTTTTGGCGTTGTGCAACAAGGCTTGTTTTTTGCCAATGTTGAAAGCTCGCTGTTCAGAGTATTTTTAGGCGGCATCTTACTGCTGGCAGTCATCTTAAATACCTATATCAGACGTATGATTACAGGAGCAAAATAATGGCAGAGAAAACAACGCCTTTAATTGAACTTACCAATATTCACAAGTATTTTGGACCGGTGGTTGCGCTTTCGGGAGTTAGCTTTGATTTATATCCCGGTGAAGTACATTGTTTGCTGGGTGATAATGGCGCAGGAAAATCTACTTTCATTAAAACCATGAGCGGTGTGCATCAACCCACTCAAGGCACCATCACAATGGAAGGCAAACAGATGCAGTTTAATAATTCTCGTGATGCTATTGATGCCGGCATTGCCACAGTCTATCAAGATTTGGCGATGATACCGCTTATGTCGGTGATGCGTAATTTTTGGATGGGGCGTGAGCCTGTCAAAAAGATGGGACCGTTAAAACTATTTGATATTCCAACAGCAGAAAAAATTACCATGCAGGAAATGGAAAAAATGGGTATCCGTTTGCGCGAAGCCTCTCAGGCGGTTGGCACATTATCAGGCGGTGAACGCCAAACGGTTGCGATTGCACGCGCGGTTTATTTTGGTGCAAAGATTTTAATTTTAGATGAACCTACTTCAGCATTGGGTGTACGGCAAACAAGTAATGTGCTTGCTACCATTGATAAGGTGCGTAAGAAAAATATTGGCGTGGTTTTTATCACGCATAATGTTCGGCATGCACTGGCTGTAGGTGATAGATTTACCGTGTTAAATCGTGGGCAAACATTGGGGACTGCTAACAAGGCTGATGCCAATTATGATGATTTACAAGAAATGATGGCAGGCGGCAATGCTTTAGCAAATTTAGATTTTGTTGAAGACGGCGTGATGTAATGATAAATATCGCGATTTTAGGAATGGGGCGCATTGGCAAAACCCATGCGAACGCCATTGCAAAAATTGATGATGCAAAACTTTACGCTATTTATGACCCCTTTGCTAAAGATATTGTTGATTTAGCCAATCATTATGATACGCAAATTTTAGATTATGAAAATATTTTAAAAGACAGTAATATCCATGCAATTTTAATTTGCACCCCTACCAATCAACATGCCCAGCAGATAGAAGAATGTGTGATGAATCAAAAAGCGGTTTTTTGTGAAAAACCGATTGATTTAGATGTTGCAAGAGTTGAGGCATGTTTAGAGGTGGTAAGCAAACATCAGGGTAAATTAATGGTTGGTTTTAACCGCCGTTTTGATACGCATTTTGGTGCCTTAAAACAGCAATTAAAATCAGGAACAATTGGCAAAGCAGAGCTTGTGCAGATTACCTCACGCGACCCGGCACCACCCCCGATAAATTATATCAAAAATTCTGGTGGTTTATTCAAAGATATGATGATTCACGATATTGATATGGCACGTTTCCTATTGGAAGAAGAACTAGAAAATGTGCAAGCGATGGGTTCAAATTTAGTTGATAAAGCCATTGGTGAGGTTGGTGATGTTGATACAGCTATCTTGCAATGCAAAAGCAAATCTGGTGTTTTGGTGAGCATCACCAATTCGCGCCGTGCCGTTTATGGCTATGACCAGCGCGTTGAAATACATGGTGAAAAAGGCATGTTACGTGCTGATAATGTCCACAACAATACAGTGATGCAAGCCGGTGCTCATGGCTTCACATCATCGCCCTATCAAGATTTTTTCATGCAACGTTATGAAAAAGCTTATGAGGCAGAAATTCGCTATTTCGTAACAGCCATTAATAATGATACCATGCCTATCCCTAATGGCAATGATGGTTTGGCAGCATTGAAAATCGCCCAGCAAGCAACGCATTTTTGATATGCTGGCGGGAGAGCAACTACCACATTCGGTTATAAGGCGTTGATTATCAATAATTTTATTTTGTAATATTTGCATCATGCCCCCTCACCACCCCCAGCATCACGCGGTGCAGATGGGATTCGAACTTGCAAAAAATCAACAAAATTTATAATAAATTTTCTTCTAAGGCATTCATAAATTGATAAGGTTGCGCTTGATTATAAAATGGTAAACCAATAATTTTTTGCTTATGATTTTCGCTTAATTCTAACACTGGCAACGGTTCAGGATATGTTTCGTTAATCCGTGCCATAAAATCTTCTTTCCACCTATCATAATCTTTTATATGCGCCCCCTTAGGTTCAATGAATAATTGATAGGTTAGCAAGCTGTTATCCGTTTTTTCTAAAAACAACACAAAATCGGGTTGAAACCCTTTACCATCACCAAAATTATAAATCGTAAAATGCCGTTCATTGCGGATAAGCCATGCTTTATCAATGTCATCATTTTCTTGCAGGAAACCCTCTATTTCAGGAATAAGCGCATCTTCTTCGCTTGTACCGTAAAACTTATCTTGTGCAAAATGTGACGCGCCATTGCAATCTATCACCGTTTTATCAATATCGATGGTAATTTTCTTATTCTTGAAAATCTCTTGCATGGCTTTTGCTTCAAACGCACTACCTTTATATTCGCTTACCATTAGGGCTTTTTGTAATTTATCCAATACCGCAATCACGCCTTGCAATTTATCATTCGTATTCGGTTCGCGTGCGTTTTTTGCATCATAGGTGAAAGTAATTGATACCTCACTGCACGCAATATAAATATCGCGCATAGATTTGATACCTAACAGCAAGCCTAATTTATCAAACCGATAAAACTCGTTCTTGCTAAGGGCTTTGTAGAAAATGGCAAAAGTAATTTCGTTGATTTTTTTCGTGCGTGTTAGATTAGACTGCCTATCTTCACGCGCTTCGGCAATATCTCTTTCTTCAATTTTTGTATTGATATCCACTTGCGCGTTTAGTTTTTCTGCTGGTGGTAGGTTGATACGCATATCTTGAAACATATCTTTGGTGGCGTTCCCCTCGCGTAAATATTTACGCAAGGTATCTTTTCGATGCAAGCGATTATTGATGAAAATATAGCCCTTGCTGTAAATATCTGATTGCTTAAATTCATCTTTTAAGTCTAATGATATTTCTTTAGAATTCTTTTCTAAGATAAGCCCATCGGCTTCTAATTGCTTATTCAATTCAGTAATAAAACCTGAATCATCCATTGTGTGATAATGCAAAGTTTCTAAAAATCGCAACACATGGTCGGCTTGTTTATCATATTTGCGCTTGTAATAATCTTCATCATGAGCATCAGTTGAAAACGGATAATAACGCGCGCCCCTGCCAATTAACTGCGCTTCCTGCGTGGTTTGTTTTTTTGAATTGGTTTCAAATAATTTTACAATATCGAACAGGTTCAAAACATCCCAACCCTCATTCAGTTTATTGACTGCAAAAATAACACGGATATTATTGCTTTTATCTTCTAAACTATTCAGCTCTATCTGGGTTTTTTCCTTTTCTTTATCATCATTCACATTCATGATTTTATCTTGGCTAAATTCGCGCTTTAAGGTTTGGGCAATTTGCTCAGTGGGTTTATCTTGCCAAAAGCCAACCATTGCATCGATTAAAGGTGATTTTTCGCTTCCCATTGCAATTTCTTCTAACGCTTTTTCAATATCAGCACTTTCTAGCATTTCTAGCATTTCTAAAAACATTGCTTGATTGGCTTTAGATTCTGCAATTTGTGATGATTTAAATAAAATCACGGGCTTGAGTGATACATGATGCAACCCCGCCACCTCACGGCGAAACTGATTGATAAGCAATGCTAGCAACATGCGGTATTTATTATTGCTTCGGTTCACAATTAAAGCGATAGTTTTGGCATAGCCTGCACGGCAAAATTCGGCAAGTGCATATTTATACAATAATTTATCGCGATATTTATCAGCCAAATCAAGCCTATTAAGCTCAGCCGTTGCGGTTAATTCTAGCAATACATTATCTGTATTGCCCTTGAAAATTTGCATCACGGTATTTTCCCATGATTTTTCTAATTCCAATTCCTTTTGCTTGCTTTGGGTTTGAAAATGATGCGCTTCATCACCCAATAGCACCAATTTATGGCTTGCTAAATCATCGAACGTAACGGCATTTTCGCGTGGATTATCTAGCGTGGTGTGCAAGCCTTGAATGGTGGTGAAAATAATATTCAGCGCATCGGGATTTGCCTCATCTAAATTATTGATAGGGTTAATGGTAATGGCACTACTATCAAGCGTGATATGTTCGGCAAACAGATATTTTAAATTACCACTATCAGAAAAATTGGCTTTGGTTTTTTCTAAAATAGTGGTGGAATTCACAAAGAAAATAAAATTACGATAGCCTTGCTTATAAAGATAAAGCATCAACCCCGCCATCAAAAGCGTTTTCCCCGCCCCGGTTGCCATTTCAAACAACACATGATTACTAATTTTCCTATCGCTATTAAAATAATGAATAAAGCGTTGCAAGGCTTTTTGCTGATAATCCCGAAGCGGATGTTTTAACGCCTCTGTAACATCGAGTGGAATTTCAGCAGGCGCACCTGATAATTCCTCTAATCCATCATATTTTTCGTGAAGTGCTTGCATTTACTTATCCCCAGATTTATCCACATTGTTTTTCAGTAACGACAAAATGTCGCTAATAAGCTATCATGATAATAATATATATGCTATCGTCAATCTTGCAGGTGGTTCGCTTCCGAAGGCTCGGTTGACCGACACTTGCTACTTATACCTTATAATTCCCTTTTTTCTTATATCTCTTCTAAACACTTTTAATAGTGACTTGTCTAATTGTTCAAAAGCATTTTTTACTTTTGGATGTGTTTTTGGTAAAGGCTTTTCATTTCTTAACAACGAAAATGCTAAAAAATCAGCAAGTTGGATAAAATAAGATGCTTTTGAAGATTTAAATAGGGGGTCTTCAATAATAAAATCTAATGGCAAGTCACGCATGCTTTCTCCTTTCTTGCGATGATGATAATCTGGTGGCACACGGTTTTCTTTCTTCATACGCCTAACAGTAGAAGTAAGTTTATTCTCATTGCCCTCATCACAGATTAAAATGCCTAATGCATTCTTCTTTTTAAGCGTTGTATTAATACGGGTGAGCATATATTCAAAAAGTTTTAAATAATTATCTTTATTTTCATTATTTGCAATAGCATTCATAACTTTCAAACCATTAGTTTTTTCAATTTTCATAATTGCCTCAGCAAATAGTTTTCCACGATAATCTTTATCACGATTTTTTGGATATTCTCCACCACCCCTTGTAAATTCTGTTGCATGTAATTCAAAGTCTATAGGGATAGAGTACTTTTGATACCATTCTTTCCGCCACTCTAAAATTTTATTAAGATAATCATTCCATTGAAAAGCATTGATAAATAGTGCCGAATAAGCATAATGCGTTTTATCATACGATTCATCAATATAAATAAAGTAAAAGTTTTCTGGTTTTTGCATTAATTACCCATTCCATAAAGCAGAGGCGAGTAAATATAAAGCGCATAGTGATAAAACAACAGGTAGCCCGACATCTAAAATTAACCATCGCCAATAAATTCTGTTATTTATGTGGTCATAGCGTCCTTCTATTTCTAAAGAGTTTTCGTTTACTGCTTTGTAATCTTTATTTAAAAATATTTTTTCCTCCTTATCAGTAGCAACCACTATATATTTTTGCATTTTTTTGCCTTGTTTTCTATAATCATATTTCAAATACATTTCACGACAACGTGGTAAAAAAGCACTTAAATGATATAAAATTAAAATGAATAATGACCAATCTATAAAGCCGTTATTAATATTATCGATTACCAAACCAAAGGGATTGAATTCTTCAATACTAGCATCTGATAATTTATAAAATAAAATAATAGATACAACTATTAATAAGTTTCGTTTAACACGTTGCACTTCATCAGAAAAATTGAGTTCTTTAAATTCTTTTGCTAACCATCTATTACCGCGTTCTTGTGCCTCATTAATTTTTTCAATAATTTTTTCCTTTTCTTTTCTTTTCTGCACATTTTCAGGAAGATTATAGCGATAGTCATTCTGTAATGCTTGAGCTCTTTGTTTTGCTTCTGCATATTTTTTTTCATCACATAATAAGAAATATTTTTTATTCTTATATTCATCATGACTAAAGGAATCACTTCTTGCTTCTTCAGGAAAAAATATAATATCACCTGCAGAAATACGAATATTTTCAGGTAACTTATGTTCCATAACATGTTGCCTACGTGCAGCTATTGACCAGTCTTTCCATTTTTTTACAGTATTTTCTATTTCTCCTGATTGTTCAGACATTAATTCTTGGACATGCATTAATGGTATATCTCTTGATTCTTTTACAGATTCATCCCAATACATATAAAGCTGTTTGTTTTTTAGATGTTTTATCATTATTTATTCCTCTCATTATAAAAATTTTCGGATAGGGTTATGTCGGTGGGGTTGCATTTGAATGTTGTATCGGTGCGTTCGGAATAATTTACATAAAGCTGATTTTTATCTAGCATGGTGATGAGGGTTTGTTTTTGGTCGTTAAAATCTAAGGCGATGAAAGCTTGGTCGTCTCTGGCTTGTTGATAATTCATATCATATTTATAGAAATATGATTGTAAAATACGGTCACGGATTTTTAGCAATCTATCAAGATTTTCTGCTTCGGTAATCGCATCAATCAATGTTTGATTCAGCGGGGTAAGCTCCATATAGATGAATTGATTATTGGTTTGATTAAAATCAATTTCATTGGCATTGTTTTCCATTACTTTTTTGATACGTGCTTTGGTAACAGTTTCTATATAATCCATCTGTTCACACAAAATAAATTGCCGATTGCCACCATCTTGCTTGTTTAAATCAAGCACAGCATGGGCGGTTGTACCAGAACCTGCAAAGAAGTCTAAAATAATATCATTCCCACTTGTCATAATTTTAATAGTATCTTGCACAAGATAAATAGATTTAGGATAAGTGAAAACATTTTTGCCAAATAGTTTTTTTATTACATTTGTGCCTTGAAATTCAGGAAAATATTTTTTATCTGTCCAAAGATTTTTAAAGACTTGTTGCTCATAATATTTATTATATATTTTAACTTTACCATCTTCCTTTTTTGCAACATATTCATTCGCTTCATTTCTTTCTAAAAAACTTTCAGGGATTATTTTCCATGTATATTCTTTATTACCTTTTAAAGGATAAATTTCATGGTAGTTTTCTTTTGGGGTTAAGGTAATATCACTTAAATCTTCGCTTACATATATGGGATACCAAAAATCAGGTTTTGCTTCTCTTGTCGTACTACTTCTTTCTCTGGCAAAATTATCAAGTCGATATTTCTTGCCATTCTCATCAGTTAGATTAAAAGTTTCTTCTTTTGCACTATCTATCGTAACTTTATTAAACTTTCCTATTGTTGGATTCTTTGCATAGATTAGCATATATTCCGTTGAGGCTGAAAAAAACCTTTCGTGTTGTCTTCCTTTCGGATTTATATAAACCGATACAATACCTATTCTATTTTCTTTACTAAATATTTCATCTGCTAATGCACCTAAATAAAATAGTTCATAATGGTCAATAGCAATAGCAATGAAACCATCTTCCCTTAAAAGGGTTTTTGATATTTCAAGGCGATTTTTCATGAAAGTCAACCATGAAGAATGATTAAAGTTATTATTATATAAGAATGAATTTGTGGGTCCGTCCGTATTATAGGGCGGGTCGATATAAATCAGTTTGACCTTGCCCTTAAATTTTGCTTTTAAACTATGCAAGGCAAGCAAATTATTGCCCTTAATCAATAAATTATCGGTGATTGTGCCTGCGCTTTTTTTACCCTGCACTTCTTCCAAACGGTTAAAACCCGTTGCGATTTGCTCACCATCGGCTGTAACACGCTTGGCATTGATGAATAGTTTCGGGGCGAATAACCTATCAATCTCATCGGGGGTTAGAATTTCATTATAAAAGATTTCTTTTCTGCCCTCATCTTCGTTACTCATACCGCCTTCAAGCACGCAATCCTTAAAGGGAAACATCAGCACCACATCATTCGATGCTTTCAGATATTTCTTGCCATCACCCAGCCCAATTTTATTTTTATATTTGGTATAGCTATTAGCCAGAAAATTCTTATCACTGATATAATCAATAAAATTATCACGCTTAAAAATTAACGCTTTTGCGGTTTGGGTGAAAAACTGTTTTTGTATGGCAGGGTTACCTAGCAATAAATCCATCAAATCCGCATCGCCATTGTAAGCCTTATCTTGAATAAGGATAAGGTTTAAATCGCCCTCATTATCGCAATAATTTTCTTGTGCCTTTAATAAGGTTTGCAGTTTTTCATAGAGATTTTCCATAGAGCATTTATAGCAAGTTTTTACAAGCTTTACTAGAAAATCTTATCAATCATCAAAACTTGCTTGCAAGCATTTTAAACGGGCTTCTTTCACGATGCAATAGGATAAGTGCCGATTGTCAGCATCTTTTCTTTACCATGATAACGATATTTTAGCTTCCATGCTTACCGCCTGCTTTTGACACAAGCAAATATAAACCCCCATATCGAATAATTTATAAGGTTTGTCTTTCGCTTTTGCTAATTGACACGCTTTATATAGTTTCATTTTATAACCTCAATTTGGGGGCTTTAATGCTTCTTTATTATAAAAGCCCCCATAAAGCCCCCGATTACATTCGATAGAGTAAGATTCCATCGGACTTTATTGGACATAAAATAGCATAAAAATCATTATAAATCAAGTGCTTGTTGGATTCTATCGGACTGTATCGGACTCAAGGGCTGGCGGAGAGAGCGGGATTCGAACCCGCGGAAGGGATTAACCTTCACACGCTTTCCAAGCGTGCGCCTTAAACCACTCGGCCACCTCTCCTGTTAGAATATTTTCCAGTAATGACTCCTAAAAAAACAATCATATCTTAAAAAAGCCTGATGTCAATCATGCCACAAATAGATAATTCCAAAAATTTTGACCGGTAATTTTATAGAGTGCGATGGAATGGTGGAGGGAGCAGGATTTGAACCTGCGTAGGCAATGCCAACGGATTTACAGTCCGCCCCTTTTAACCACTCAGGCATCCCTCCATCAACATATGGTTTATGATTTATCGCTTATAAAGTCAATGAAATTCTTGTTGCAAAACCTTAAAGCAAACACATATGCGGATTAAAATAATCACGATAATGCGATATTATCCCGATGCATGATTGCGCTTGCACCTTTATAGCCTATCAATCCTTCAAATTCATCAGAATGGCGACCGATAATTTTCATGGCATCATCAGAATTATAAGCAATTAAACCGCGCCCCAATTCATGATTTGCTTTATCCATAATCAACACCAAACTGCCGCGGGTAAATTCACCTTCAACCGCAATCACTCCTGCGGCCAATAGGCTATTGCCCCGATGCAACGCATTTTTTGCACCATCATCAATCACCAATCTGCCCTTAACATCAAGCCCAGCAGCAATCCATTGTTTGCGCGCTGTTTGCGGTTTAATATCGCTGATAAAAAGTGAGTATTTTTGCTTATCTTGCATCAACGGGTGATGTTTTCTGCCATCCGTAATCATCATATTACAACCCCCTGCAAGCGCAATTTTTGCAGCATCAATCTTGGTAACCATACCGCCTGTGCCATCATTGCCAGTTTCACCACTTGCCATCTGTATAATTTCAGGCGTAATTTCATTAATCGTAGGAATATGTTCCGCCTGTTTATGGAGGTTTGGATTTTGCCGATAAAGCCCATCAATATCACTTAAAATAATCAATAAATCTGCTTCCATCATCACCGCTACCCTCGCCGCTAGCCTATCATTATCGCCAAAGCGAATTTCATCAGTGGCGACGGTATCGTTTTCGTTAATCACGGGGATTGCCTTAAATTTTAAGAGCTGAACCAACGTATTGCGCGCATTCAAATAATTGCGCCTTCTGATTTCTGTATCCTCATAGGTCAATAAAATTTGTGCGGTGCTCATCTGGTATTTTGCAAAATTTTCATGCCAGCCATGACTGAGTAAAATCTGCCCCGCCGCCGCCGCCGCTTGTTTTTCTTCTAACTTCAACCCAGATTTAGGCATAGCTATCCCTAAAGCGCGCTTGCCCAAACCAATGGCACCCGAACAAATGATTAAAATTTCTTTGCCTTGCGCGTGATAATGGGCAATATCGGCAACAAAATCAGCCAGCCATTGTTGATTAATGCTATCATTCTCGTCATCAATCAAAAGCCCTGAGCCAATTTTGATAACTATTCTGTTTGCTGAATCTATATTCTGTAACAATGTTGTTTGAGGTGGGGCAAATGAGGTCATAAGGGACTCCATTCCTTATTATCAACAGTTTCACTATCATTTTCATTGGTATCTTCATCAGATGGAGTTTTATCAATGCCGTTATATTTAAATAATGTCTCAACCAATTTATCTATGCCCGTTTGATGTAAGGCTGAAATTTTTAACACTGCCAACGGTTTTGGAATGGCTCGTTTTTTTGCCCATTTTGCAATATCACGTGATATTTTATCATCTGCTACAATCGCCTCATCTGCCGCATCAATCTTCGTCAGTCCGATAATCTGCGGTTTAGCAAGCAATTCTGCACCATAATCCTGTAATTCATCTTGCACAGTTTGGTAATCTTGTTCAAGGGTTTCGCTATTAATATCCAGCAGATGAAGCAAAGCCGTACATCTTTCTACATGCCCCAAAAAACGATGCCCCAAACCAATACCTTGCGATGCGCCCTCAATCAATCCGGGAATATCTGCCAATATCAGCCTGTTATCATAATATTCTAGCACACCCAAATGTGGGTAAAGTGTTGTAAAAGGGTAAGCGCCTATTTTTGATTTGGCATGGCTTAACTGATTGAGCAAAGTTGATTTCCCCGCATTGGGCAAACCAATAATGCCAATATCGGCAATCAATTTCATGCGCAACCATATTGATTTTTCTTCGCCAAAAAAGCCTTGTTCTGCCTGACGTGGCGCACGATTGGTAGATGACTTAAAATGCAGATTGCCGCGTCCGCCATCACCGCCTGTGCAAAGCATATGGCTTTGCCCTTCTTCGGTTAAATCACAAATAAGCGTTTCATCATCCTCATCTAAAATCACTTGCGTGCCAACGGGAACTCTAATGATACAATCCTTGCCTTTTCTGCCATGCATCATTTTACCCATGCCATCAATGCCACGTTCTCCCTTAAAATGTTGCTGATACCGAAAATCAATAAGGGTGTTTAAGTTTGAGACAGCCTCAACAATCACATGACCGCCACGACCGCCATCGCCACCCCAAGGACCTCCAAATTCAATGGATTTCTCGCGCCGAAACGCCACGCAACCATTGCCACCATTGCCACTACGGACATGAATTTTAACATTATCTAAAAATTTCATCGTGACTCACAAAAAACAACATGCCATTTTATCACAGCATGCAGTAATTCCAATAATAATGTGATGCTAATTAGCTCGCTGGTTTCTGCACATCAATATATTGACGGTCGCGTTTTTTCATAAAAATAACCTGACCTTCAATGAGTGAGAATAAAGTATGGTCTTTGCCAATGCCAACATTCTTGCCGGGAAAAAATTTCGTGCCACGCTGACGAACAAGAATATTGCCCGCTATCACTTTTTCACCACCATATTTTTTAACGCCTAAGCGTCTGCCCGCACTATCGCGTCCGTTTCTGGATGAACCACCTGCTTTTTTATGTGCCATCTGTTAGCTCCTCTATGCTGCGGTAGAAATTTTTGTGATTTCTACAAACGTACGATATTGCCGATGCCCTGCTGTGCGGCGATATTTTTTGCGACGCTTCTTCTTAAACACAATAATTTTATTATCACGTGTTTGAGTAACCACTTTTGCGGTGACGGTTGCACCCTTTACAAAAGGCGCGCCAAATACAGGCTTGCCATCAGAGAGCATCAAAATTTCATCAAAGATAATTTCCTTGAGTTTCTCATCACCAATTTTTTCAATCAAAAGCCTATCGCCTTGCTTGACCTTATATTGCTTGCCACCAGTTTTAATAAGCGCGAACATCATTTCATTCCTAAATATTAATGCGATTCATAACAAAATCTTTTTACAAAATCGAGCTGAATTTTATGTGTTGTTAGTGGATTTGTCAAGTGATAAGTGACAATCGCTTTTACGAACATGCCGATTGCTAGCGAATGGGCAGGCTGTATAAAATACCGCCATTGCTCCATAATGCATTGATACCGCGATTCAAACCAATCGGCGTATCAATCCCTAAATTGCGGTCATAAATTTCTGCATAATTGCCAATTTGAGCAATCACATGAAAACCCCAATCATTGCTTAACCCAAGCCCTGAACCAAATTCACCCGCTTTTCCTAACAAACGGCGGATAGCTGGATTTTCTGATGCCAACATTTTTTCTACATTCTGGCTATCAACACCTAATTCTTCAGCGCTAATCAGCACATAAATAACCCAACGGACAATATCTTCCCAATTATCATCACCTTCACGTAACACAGGTCCTAATGGTTCTTTAGAAATAACATCCGGAAGCAACACATGCGATTCGGGTTCTTTTAATAATAAGCGTTGCCCTGCAAGCAAACTTCTATCCGCCGAATAAATATCACAACGCCCATTATTATAGGCCTGAAATGCGTCTTCTACTGTGTCAAAATCAATCAAACGATAATTGATATTTTGCTGATTCATGAAATAGATTAAATTGCGTGCCGTGATGGTTCGGGTTACCACGCAAGCCGTTACTTTTTCAAGGGCAAACACATTATCTATTTTTAATGCCCGCGGCACCAAAAAACCTTGTCCATCATAATAAATAATACCCGCAAAATTAAGATGTAACCCAGCATCGCGCCCCAATGTGAATGAACTATTATGCGCCAAAACATCAACTCTGCCTGCTTGCAAAGCTGTAAATCTATCACGATTATCAAGATGTATAAATTTTATTTTATTGCTATCTGCAAAAATAGCTGCCGCCAATGCACGACAAAAATCAATATTGAAACCTTGCCAAAATTTATTATCAGGGTTCTCGTTATCTTTATCAGCAAGATTAAGCGAGAAGCCGGGCAATGTGCCATTCACACCGCATCGCACCTCGCCCCTATTTTGAATCTGTGCCAATGTGTAACCTGATATCTGCCCTTGTTCCACAATGGTTTTGGTAACTTCTGGCACTTGTTGTTTGGAAACAAGCCAACCCGTTGCAAAGCCCAACGACAATCCGATAACCATCACAATCAATAATTTTGGTGCTGTTTTCACCTGCCCACCTTCATTCTAAATAACATTATAATTCATTTGCATAAGAATAAAGTGAGTTGACCATTTTCTTGCTTAATAGCCAAAACAAACCTGTCAATATTATCAACACGGGCCATACAGGTGCCATGTAATAAAATAACCCTGATAAGAAAACCGATAGCATGACCAAAACAATGCTAAGCAGTTTAAGGCAATTTGCTGATATATATATTAATGTTCTTCCCATTCCCCAGATACTCCTTGTTACATTATTCAAAATAATATGGAAATTTGTCAAGCTTTTCTCTATCAATAAATAAAGGACTCGTTAAAATATTGCGCGATGGCAACATACCCTTATTCAAATAATTGACCATGTTGATGATTGAGAGATAGCCTTGTAAATAAGGTTGGTCTGTTAGCATAAAAATTGATAATGCCTCTTCTTCTTGATAAAGGGCTTCTACCATGCTTGCGCTGGTATCAAACGCAGAAATATGAAAACGGTTTAAGCTTTCTATATTAATGAAATGCTTTATCAAATCGGGGGCAATTCCATCACCCAGAATAAAAATACTATCCACCCGCGTATCGCGAATAATTGCATTTTGAATATCTTCAACCGCGCGCGCTTTTGATGTCTTCACTCTAGTAACTTTTGTACTACCGCCAAAGCCACGAATGAAACCATTACATAATAACAATTGATGAACATCTGTGCCGGCAGTAATCACGCATATGCCATAGCGTCCACCTTTTTGCTTTAATTTCGCACCAACAATCTGCCCTGTTTGATAGGTTTCTTCACCAATATTGAGCAATCCGCCAACCTCATAAGCAATATCTTCAGGTGTTGCTACTGTGAAAAAAGGAATCTTACTATTTTGTAGTTGGCGAATAACAGGCAATAAAGGCTGTAAATCATGCACCGAAATAATAATGCCATCTGGTCTTTTACTGATAGATTGACTAATCAAACCTGCCATCTGATTAATATCATCTTCTAAGGGTGACATATATTGTAATTTGAATTTAATTTCTTCTTTTGCTTGCGCAATGCCATTCTGAAACTCAAGCCAAAACGGATCAGATGGCAATTCTTTTTTATCTTTTTCATGGGGTGAGCTGCTTACTTTGCTTTCATCCTTTACATGAAATGGCATAATCACATGAATTTCTAATGTTTTACTATAAGCAATGGATAGCTGTCCAAAAAAAATCAGTACCACCGCAATACATAACGAAGGTAAAAACCGCGCATACGATAACCATGCACAAAACATTTTTTTCCCCTAAAGGCTTTAAAGTGATAGCGTCAGTTGCATTCTGCTATGGGACGCCAGAACAGTAAATTTTATTTACCAATGCTGTTATTATATGTTATATTGGGTCGATATGTCAATCAATTTGTTTTATTATATTAGTTAAGCATTTGATTTATAATGTTTTTTTAGGCAATTTTTAGGATTAACCATGGCAAAAATTAAAAAACTACTTCCTCTCATCATTCTTATCATTGGGTTCATTCTGCTTATTCGTTCGCCCTTAGGCGATTATCTCAGTTTTGCAGCCTTGCAAGAACACAGGCAGACTTTACTGGCATTTCGTGATGGAAATTACCTGTTAGCCGTACTTATTTTTATGGGGCTTTACACCGTATGCGTGGCTTTTTCTTTGCCTTTTGCAAGTTTTCTTACCGTCACATCAGGCTTTTTATTTGCTCAATATGTCGGCACTCTTCTGGTGATTACCAGTGCAACTATAGGCGCGTTATGTATCTTTTTTGCCGCCAAAACAGTGATTGGCGATTCCTTACGTAGCAAAGCAGGACCATGGCTTGCAAAATTAGAAGGTGGTTTTAAGGAAAATGCCGTTAGCTATATGCTGATTTTGCGCCTTGTACCGCTCTTCCCATTCTTTGTTATCAATATTGTGCCAGCATTGCTTAATGTTCGCGCATCAGTGTTTGTCGTCACTACTTTTATTGGGATTATCCCCGGCAGTTTTGTATTTGCAACAGTGGGCGCAGGCTTGGGTTCCGTTTTTGATAGTGGTGAAGGATTTACCCCAGCGGGTATTTTAACGCCTGAGATTATCATTGCCCTTATTGGGTTGGCTGTGCTTGCCTTTATCCCGGTTATCTATAAAAAAATTAAGGGAAAATAATCACAATCTTATTATTTAGGCATGCGTTGGAAATTAACCATTGAATATGATGGTTCGCCTTTTAAGGGTTGGCAAAAGCAAAAGCATGATATTTCAATTCAGGCGTTAATTGAAAAGGCAATCTATAAATTATATGGCGAAACAGTAACCCTTTATGCCGCAGGGCGGACGGATGCTGGTGTGCATGCGTTGGGGCAAATTGCCCATTGCGATATTGCCCGAACGCTAGAAGCCTATCAAATCCCCCCTGCCATCAATAGTATGTTGCGCCCGCACCCTATTTGCATTTTACAAGCTGAAGCCGTACCAGAAACATTTCACGCCCGTTTTTCTGCCACAGAACGGCGTTATATTTACAGAATCCTCAATCGTTTTTCTCCTTCAGCGGTTCATCAAAAGCGCGTTTTACATGTGAGATATCCGCTTGATGTGCCTGCCATGCAACAAGCCGCGCAAATCTTAATCGGCACGCATGATTTTAGCGCCTTTCGCGCGCAACATTGCCAAGCCAAAACACCCATTAAGCAGGTTTTTGATTGCGGTTTTCAGCATAATCAGCACAATATGCAACAGGATATGATTGATTTTTATATCCATGCCAACGGGTTTTTATATCACCAAGTGCGTAATATCATTGGTACTTTGCTAGAAATTGGTAAAGATAAACGCGACATTGCTGATATGCAAACTATTCTTGAATCGCGTAACCGTGCTACTGCTGGTGCTACTGCACCACCTGATGGTTTATATTTGGTAGAAATTATTTACCCTAATTATTTAACCTGATGGTTATTTACCCTGATGATTCTTTATTGGATGCTTGATTATTAATCATATGTAAATCTAATTGCGGGAACGGAATCTCAATCTGATGGGTTTTGAATTTGTCCCATATTTCAAATAAAATTTCACTCCGCACATCTTTCCAATTTTGTGTCACATCTCTTACCCAATAAACCATCTCAAAAATCACTGCATTATCACCAAAATCTTTTAAGAAAACCGCAGGTGGTTTTTTTTGAGAGATTTTTTTATTCATCATGATTGCTTCTAATATTAATTCCTGCACCAAATGAAGATTGGAATCATAAGAAACACCAATATCAACTGTGTTCCTCACTTCTGTATTGCTCAAAGTCCAATTAATCAGTTTATTGGTCACAAGCTCTTCATTGGGAATCAATATTTCTAACCCATCAATCGCTTCAAACAATGTATAACGCACGGATATATGCCTGATATAACCAACGCGCCCATCGGCTAATTCTATCAATGTGCCGGGCACCAATGAACGTTCAAATGTTAAGATAAAACCACTAATTAAATTGGCAGCAATTTTCTGCATACCAAAACCAATGCCAATGCCAAGCGCGCCACTGAAAAAAGCAAGGCTGGTTAAATTGATTCCTAAAATATTCATGGCAATAAAAAATACCACCACGTAAATTGCCATCTGAGAAATTTTATAAATAAGCGTTCGATTGGTTGCGTGAATATTCATCTTATTCAGTTGAGAATCCAGCATATCTGTGGCGTGACTTGCCGCCCACAATAACAAAACCATCCATAAAATAGTTTTGATAATCACATAAAAGGATAGATAAATAGAACCCACCGCAAAAGAAAAAGTTTTATTATCAATGGCGCGGCTAATCGGGTCAAGAAAGCCGAAAGTCTCTAGCAATAGAATGGCGAGCAATAAAACAATCATGCCTTTTTTGCTAATATCACTATCAGGGCGTAAGATTTTTCTTAACAGAGTTTTTTGCTTTAACTTATTTTCATCACCTTCCAGATTGTTTTCTTTCACAAAAAGATAACGCCCTACTGTGATGATAAGCGGAAATAATTTCTGTTTTAAAAATTCAAAAACTCGTACAAGCAAAATATTCTAATCCCATCTCTCATATTGAGGCTCATTATTGGGAATCTGATAATAACTGCCTTTCTCTACACAAAAAATATGCGCTTCAATTTTCATATCAGCCAGAGATTCAACGCAACCTGCCATAATAGACATCTCATCACTCTCATTAACTTTGTAAAAAAGCTGACTACCACAATTTTTGCAAAAACCCCGTTTGGCAAAATCAGATGATTCATACCATTTCAAACCTTCTTGTGTTATAAACTCAAAATTTTCTAACTTTGCCTGTGTTGCTGCCACAAAATGCCCGCTTGATTGCCGACATTCTTTGCAATGGCACGCAAGCACCTCACGCGTTGATTGAGAAAAAATAAATGTCACCTGTCCACACATGCATGAACCTTGATAATTTTCTTTCATCACTTAACCTATCCTTAAAATGATGCTTTATAGGGGAAACTCGCAGGTGGCAATTTGCCCACTTGCCCTCTTTTGCCAAGCCATGCACGATAATCTGTTAATGTTTTTTTATGCCCTGCTTTATAATAAATAAGCCCTGCCTCAAGATTAAATAACTTAATATCGGCAAGAGTTGCATCTTTATATTTTTGCAAAATCACCCCTTGCCCACGTGCCAATTCTGGAATTTCTGTCACATCAAAAATGAGTAATTTGCGTTCCGAACTGATAATTGCCACATGATTCTGTTCTGAATTGATTGCCATAAAATGCGTGACCATACATGGTTTTTTACCCGCGCTATTTTTCAGCACCACTACCTGACGCCCTGATTTTGTTTGCGCGTTTAATTTTTCACCCTTCACCACAAAACCTTGCCCATAATTCGTCGCAAGCAACCATGATTTATTGGCATCGTAAATTTCAAAGCCGATAATTTTATCATCTGCTTCAATATCAAGCAACAAGCGCAATGGCTCACCAAAACCACGCGCTGAACTGATTTTTCCTGCGGGCACCAAATAAGATTTACCGCCACTTGTGAAAATCAAAAGCTGGTCGGTATTATAACAATGCAGGCTATAACGCAAATCATCACCATCCTTAAATTTGTGTGGATGCTCTGGAGGTAGATGCGTTTTTACCGTTTTAATCCAATCTTTTTGCGAATAAATAATCGTCAAAGCCTCACGCTCTGTCAGTAAATTTTCAGGAATAAGCTCTTTTTCAACTGCCAGATGCTCAATTCTTGTTAATCTTTTATCGCGCGGAGCATCACAATCTTTCTTTATTTGCACGATTTCCTGTTTTAAAACCTGATTTTGCGCATCCTCACTTGCCAGCAATGCATCAATTTCTTTTTGTTCCTGCCGTAATTCACGATTTTCTTTAACAATTGTTGTTTCTTCTAATTTTTGCAACTGTCGCAAACGCATTGCCAAAATTGCATCTGCATAATTTTCAGGAATCTTCAAATGTTTTACCAAAGCCTGTTTCGCATCATCTGTTTCACGTATCAATTTAATGACCAAATCTAAATTACGATAGCCAACCAAATAAGCCGCCAAAATTTCTAAACGTGCTTTAATTTCCTGCAAACGATATTGCTTGGCACGCAACATAACTTCACGGCGATGCTGCAACCATTTTAACAAAACCTCATTCAGTGGCATAATTTTAGGAATCTGCCCCTTATCAAGCACATTCATATTCATATTAAACTTAGTTTCTAAATCAGTTTGCTTAAACAGCAATGTCATAATATGCTGTGGTTCTATTGTTCGACTTTTGGGGTAAAGCACAATTCGAATATCTTCAGCAGATTCATCACGAATATCAGAGAGCAATGGTAATTTACGCAACTGCATCAATTCTGCAATTTTTTCAATCAGCTTAGATTTCTGCACCTGAAAAGGAATCTCATCAATCACAATTTGATAAGACCCACCTTTAAGTGCTTCCACCTGCCAATGGGCGCGTAACCGAAAAGCACCTTTGCCATCACGATAGGCTTTCAATGTTTCTTCATGATTTTCTATTAACACGCCACCAGTGGGAAAATCAGGACCCTTAATCACACGTAATAATGACATGACTGGCAGATGAGGTTTTTCAATCAGCATTAACAAACCATCGCATAATTCATGAATATTATGAGGCGGGATATTGGTTGCCATACCCACCGCAATCCCTTGCGCACCATTGGCAAGCAAATTAGGGAAAGCCGCTGGCAACACTTGCGGTTCTTTGCCCTCACCATCATATGTATCTCTGAAATCTACAGTCCCGCGCTGAATATCTTGCAACATCCAGCCTGCAAATTTTGTCATGCGTGCTTCGGTATAACGCATCGCCGCCGCATTATCACCATCTATATTGCCAAAATTCCCTTGCCCATCTACCAGCGGATAACGCAATGAAAATTCCTGTGCCATCCGCACCATCGCATCATAAATTGCCGCATCCCCATGGGGGTGATATTTACCCATCACATCGCCAACAATCCGCGCACATTTTTTAAACCCGCTTTCAGGATTCAACCGCAGTTCCGCCATCGCATGAATAAGTCGCCGATGCACTGGCTTCATACCATCGCGCAAATCAGGCAAGGAACGCGCTGTAATTGTGGAAAGTGCATATGCCAGATACCGTTCAGAAAGGGCATCTTTTAAGGGCTGTTCACCAATTGGTTTCATCTTCATCATTCATTCCTTTTTTGCACATAATGAATAAATTTTGTTCCACCCATTTCTTCATATTGCCCCAACAAATCATGCCCGTTACTGTCACAAAATGCCTGCACATCTTCAAATGATGCTTTATCAGTGGCACTCATTTTCACAATGTCTCCGCTTGCCATAGGTTTCATTTTTTTACGCAATTTCAGAACGGGCAAAGGGCATTTTAACCCATTTGTATCTAATAATATCGCTTCATTATCCCAATCATCTCTTGTCATATTAATGTTATGCCTTAAAAACCTGTCTGCCTGCAAATAATTTATCACAGTATCATCAGCATTTTATGCCAATCTAATATCAAGAAACTGTAAATCGATTGTTTTTCTGCCTTTATAATCATTGATACGCAAATAGCCTGCAACATCTATTAATTGTGAAGAATTTTTGCACTGTTCTATGGTTTGCACAATCTTATCATCAGCAGAAAACATAACCATACGCAAGCTTTCACCTGCCTGATTTTCAACCGTTACCTGTAGATGATTTTTTTGCTTGCCCACCAGCTGATGATATTTCACCCGCAACTTTTCAATCGCCACAATCGGTTCCGGATTGCCTTGCCCAAACGGGCTTAATTTTTCCAACCAATAAATATGCATATGATTGACTTGCGGAATGTTGCATAGGCTATCGATGGTGAGTAAATGCGAGCTTTCTTGTTCTAAATTCTTTTTTCCTCGTAGCTGTTCCCGTAAAAATTCACGAAAATCATTTTCAGCATCGAGCCTTAAACCAAAACCACCTGCCATTTTATGACCACCAGCGCGCGTTAAAATTTTCTTCTGGCAAGCCGATGTTAAAATTTCAGCAATATCAATACCCTTGACCGAACGCGCCGACCCTGTGCCTTGCCCTTGAGAATCGTAACTAACCACCAAAGCAGGCACATGATATTGGTCTTTCAATCTGCCCGCAGCAATCCCTGTGACCCCAATATGCAAATTTTCTGCACCTGCCAAAATGAAGCAATCTTTTTCCCAGCCATTGGCACTCACCAGAATTTTAATCTGCTTCAATGTATCATTCTGCGTTTCCAACCGTAGCTTATTTAATTTTTGTAACTTATCTGCATATATTTCGGCTTGTTCACTTGTTGTGCTTGCCAATAATTTCGTTGCAAACAAGCTTTCGCCCATGCGCCCGCCAGCATTCAAATAAGGCGCGATGCCAAAACTAATATCTTCGGTGGAATTTATTTTTTTACCATCGCGCACCTTTTGATTCAATGTGGCAATCCCGATATTGTTCATCTGATTGATGATTTTTAACCCCTGCACCAAAAAGCTACGATTCAATCCAACCAACGGCATCACATCTGCCACTGTGGCAAGCGCAACCAAATCTAATTCTTTCATCAAATCAGGCAATGAATCAAAACCACCTGTCTCACGCAAGAATCGATTTAAGCCAATCAGTGCCAAATAACAAATCGTGGCGGCACAAATATTTCGATGCCCGCTTATATCATCATGGCGCATCGGATTAACAAAAATATAATTCTGCTGGGTATCATCCTGAATCTGATGATGGTCAAAAATAATTACATCACAGCCAAAATCATCTGATAATTGCAAACCTGTACCAGAATCACAACATAGAATTAATGTAGCTCCCTGTTCGTGCAATTCTTGCAATCTATGATTTTTTACCCCGTAACCATCATTCATACGGTTGGGAATATGGAGTAAGCAAGGCACATCAAAGCAATTAAAATAACGCAAAAATAATGCGGCAGAACACGCACCATCAACATCATAATCACTATAAATCGCAATGGTTTCCTGATGAATAATCGCTTCAGCAATGCGTGTGACTGCTTGTTCCATATCGGGCAGAGAGTTAGGGTCGGGGAGCAAATTTTTAATTCGTGGCTCAAAAAAATCCATCAAATTTTCTGCATGAATCTCGCGTCGTAACAATAGTGACATCAAAAAATCAGGTAACGGTTTTTCTAAATTTAATGCTTCAAATTTTTTTTTATCACCGTCAGTCAATGTCGAGGCAATTTGCCAATCTTTACCAAGAACAGATGCCTTATTTGTCAAATTCTATGAACTCTTTATAACGCACGGTTGCAAATGATGCGTTGACTTTTGCTAGCCAAATCAATCAGCATGGTATAAGTGGTTACCTTGCCTTTGGCATTATAACACACCCCGGGCATTGCCCCATCCGTCACGGCAGTCGCGCAGAAAATCATCTCATCACCGCGTGCTAATTCATCAATCATATAAATTTTATCAAAATCCTTAATGCCTGTTTTTTCTGCACGCTCATATTCATTATCGTCGTAAAATTTTAATCTACCCTGCAAATCACCGCCTAAAGCGCGTAATGCACATGCCGTTAACACCCCTTCAGGCGCGCCACCGATACCCATATAAATATCAACATCTCCCTTATGGCGTGTCACTTCTAAGGATGCGAAAATATCACCATCACCAATAAATTTTATTCGCGCGCCACAATCACGAATATCCGCAACCAATTTACGATGCCGTTCACGTTCCAACACACATGCTGTGATATCGGTCATTTTTTTATTCAGCGCATCTGCAACAATTTGCAAATTTTCTTTCACCGTATTTTCTAATGAAACTTTTCCCTTCGGCACTTTAGGACCAACCGCAATTTTTTCCATATAAACATCGGGCGCGTGCAAGAAACCACCCTTAGGTGCAAATGCCAAAACTGCAAAGGAATGGTTGCCATGAGTGGCGCAAATAGTTGTACCTTCAAGCGGATCTAACGCAATATCAATCGGTAATGTACCCTGCCCAACTTTCTCACCAATGAATAACATTGGTGCTTTATCGCGTTCGCCTTCGCCAATCACGACTGTACCTGCAATATCTAACTGCATCAATGAAGCGCGCATGGCATCAACTGCGGCATTATCTGCCGCCTTGTCATCACCGCGCCCAATCCATTCATAGGCTGCAATTGCCGCTTTTTCTGCCGTTTGCACAGCATCATATATTAAATAAGGAGGTAGCACAGATTAAATCATTAAACTTTACATGAATAAATTGCGCTCAGGAGGCAGATCCGCATAAAGTGATGCAACATAATCGCCATAACCATTATAAATACGGGTGGGGACACGGTCATTCGAACCAAGCAATCTTTCACTGGCTTGCGACCAACGCGGATGTGCCACTTCAGGATTAACATTCGCCCAGAAACCATATTCACGTGGTGCAGTTTCTTCCCAGAAACTTACCGGTCTATCTTTGGTAAATTGAATCCGCACAATAGATTTGATTGACTTAAAACCATATTTCCATGGCAAAACCAACCGAATAGGTGCGCCATTTTGTTTTGGCATCGGCTTGCCATAAAGCCCTGTGCCAATAAAACACATTGGGTTCATCGCTTCTTCCATTGTGATACCTTCTAAATAAGGCCAAGGATGCCATGGCTGACTGACGCCCGGCATTGTTTTGCTATCTGCCAATGTTTCAAAACTGACATAACGCGCCGATGAAAGCGGTTTTGCGAAGGCTACCAAATGCTTCATTTCAAAACCCGACCATGGTACCGTCATTGCCCATGCTTCCACACAGCGATGGCGATAAATGCGTTCTTCCAGAGGCATATTCCGCACAAGCGAATCAAAATCAATCATGATAGGGTTTTCAACCAACCCTTCAATGCTCACTTGCCAAGGGGATAATTTCAATTTTTGCGCCGCATTGGCAATGCCTTTATGCGAACCAAACTCATAAAAATTATTATAGCTTGTGGCATAACGTTCCCCTGTTAGTTCGCGCTCTGCCTTAAATTCGGGATTATTTGTAACCGGATAGAGACTATTCCACGGATTTAAGCTGCTATCAGCATGTGCGGTTCCCACTTGTGATAATGCACCTGCCGCGATTAAACCGCCACCAACTTTCTTTATCCAATCGCGCCTATTCATATAAGCACTTTCATCTGTTGCAGCTGATTCAGGTAAATACCAACCCGGTCTTTTAAGATAAATCATATCTCAATCCTTATATTTTAATTTTTCTTACTAATTACAATCATAAGGCAAATCAATGGTAGAGTCAAGAAGTGGCGCGCTTTTGATAATAGAATATTCATCACTGATTATTCAAAATAACGCCTAACAAGCTGATACGGGAAACCATGATTATATAATTTTTGTTCTGCTTGTTCTTGTGGCAATAAATGCAACTTACGCTTACGCGCATAAATTTCTAAGGCATGATATTCACTATCACAATCATCGGCAAGCAAGCGTGCCAGCATTTCATCCACTTCCTGCTTTTCAATTCCCTGATGATGTAACTTCATGCGGAGCATCGTAAAAGAATCGCCTTTTGCCAAACGTGATGCACAACGCGATTCCACAAATCTTTTATCATCAATAAACTTATCTTGTTTTAATTTTTCAATAATATCAGGAATCAAATTCGCGGCTTGCGCGCTTTCATCAGCATCATCGGTATATTTTTGAATATGGCGCTGTAAAATTTCAGCCAACCGATTGGCACTGCCACCATAACGCCCTGCATGATGAAGTGCTTTTTGATACAGCCCCTGATAGCCAAGTTTATCAGCAACCAAAGTCTAACCCACCCTTATTTTATGCCACGCACAAGATTATCGTAATCGTCCATGATGGTTTTGCAAATTTCCCCGGGAGTGAATGTAACATCATCAATCTGACGCACCGGCGTAATTTCAGCTGCCGTGCCTGTTAAAAAAACCTCATTCGCTTTATGAATATCTTCAGGCAAAATACGTGTTTCCACAACCTCAATCCCACGTTTTTGTGCAAGCTCAATCGCTGTTTGCCGTGTGATGCCATCTAACACACAATCAACAATTGGCGTTAATAATTTACCATCAACCGCAAGAAAAATATTGGCACCCGTTGCTTCGGTAACATAGCCACGATAATCAAGCATCAACGCATCATCATAACCCATTCTTTCTGTTTCATGTTTTGCCAATGTACAAATCATGTAAAGCCCTGCCGCTTTGCTTTTTACTGGCGCGCTTTCCGTTGAAGGGCGTCGCCATTTTGTGGTTCGCATGGTAATGCCTTCAAATTTATTGGCAAAATAATTGCCCCATTCCCATGCGGCAACCGCAACATGCACCTTCGTTGTTTGGGCTGAGATGCCCATCGCTTCAGGTCCACGCCATGCAATCGGGCGAATATAGGCATCAGAAAGATTGTTGCGGATTAACGATTCTTCGCACGCTTTATTAATGTCTGCAACCGAGAAAGGCAGTTCGTAATCTAATAATTTTGCCGAAGCGGCTAATCTTTCATTATGTTTTTGCAGTTTGAAAATATTACCTTCATAAGCGCGAATGCCTTCAAATACAGCCGAACCATAATGCAATGCATGGGTAATCACGTGCAAACGTGCATCTTTCCAATCGATGAATTCCCCATCAAGCCAAATATATCCTTCACGCTGATCAAAAGCTAATGCCATTTTCATTCCTTTACAATATGATTTTACATATTAAGATAATCTAGTTAGCCATCATAAAAGATGCAAGATTTATTTTTAACAAGAAAGATGACACCATGAATGACCCGCTTTATTTAAGCCAAAATTCCTTAAATGGTTGTTTGCTAGAATTACTACTTTCAGCGCGCCATATTGAAGAAAACTTAAAACTTGTGATGCAGGAGTTTAACCTATCCCTGAAACATTACCGTATCTTGCTTTGTTTAACCGATGCGCAACCGATGAGTCATAAAAATTTACAAAAGAAATTATCTATTCATAAACAATCCTTGCATGATGCTATGGCAGAACTCATGAAACAAGGTTATCTTACCTCTTATCCAGATAGACGCGATAAGCGCATTAAATTATTAACAATCAGTGAGAAGGGTGAACAGCTTTGGAAAGAAATTTTCAAACAATGCCAATCCGTACAATCTATTCAATCGGTATTTCAACATGCCAAGCAACATCAGGTGCAAAACTATCGAATCATTGCACAGCAACTCTATGATTCACTGCATGCTAATGCTATAAAATAATATGAAAAAACGTAATTACCATTTGCTTGTGATTGATGATGATAACCGTTTGCGTGAATTGTTACGCAGATATCTTTCTGACCATCATTTTAATGTCACTTTGGCTGCCAATGCCGAAGATGCACGGCAACAAATGGACCGCATGATTTTTGATTTACTGATTGTTGATGTTTTGATGCCGGGAGAGAATGGTTTAGAATTTGTGCAAAGCTTGCGTAAACTTTCTTCACAAATCCCGATTTTAATGCTGACTGCTATGGGCGAGCCTGAACAGCGTTTGCAAGGGTTTGAAGCTGGCGCGAATGATTATCTTACCAAACCATTTGAACCAAAAGAATTATTGATACGGATTCAAAATATCTTAAAACGCCAAGAAAATAGCGGTGATGCCATTCAAGATGAAAAAGTTATTTTAGGAAACTTGCAATTTGATATTAGCCGTGGCGAATTATGGCATGGCGAACAACATATCCGTTTAACGGGTTCTGAAATCATTCTTTTGCAAGTTTTATCGGAACGGGTAAGCAATGCTGTAACGCGCGAAACACTAACAACCTTATGCAATATTGAAGGCGGTGCGCGTGCTGTTGATGTGCTGGTCACCCGTATCAGGCGTAAGATTGAGCTAGACCCAAAAAATCCGCGTTATCTGATGACTGTGCGTGGTAAGGGTTATGTGTTACGCCCCGATAGTGCGGTATAAAATGGCGAATGAACGAGAAAGTGTTATTCGTCATGCTTTTCGTGCGATTTTACCCAAAACATTATTCGGACGTTCCTTATTAATTATTGTTACCCCTCTGATTGTCGTGCAAATTGTAACCGCTTATGCATTTTTTAACCGCCACTGGGATACGGTAAGCTATTCATTAGCGCAATCCATTGTTGGTGAAATTATTTTTGTGATGGAGGATTCCCGCACCCGTCCAGAAAATTTTGCAGCCACCAGTAATGCTTTTAATGAATATCTTAATTTACAATTTTCACTTTTCCCCGGTGATATTCTAGATGTTGCCGCCTTACAAGAACAAAATTTTGGATTATTTGCCCGCCGTTTGAATAGCTCGTTGGCAGCACGCATCAAACGCCCTTTTTTAATGGATACCACATCATTTCAAGGGCAGGTGGTTGTGCAAATCCAACTGGCTGAAGGGGTGATGCAAGTCGTGATTCCACAAGAACGTATTTTTTCTACCACCACCTATGCTTTTATTTTATGGATGGTTGGCTCATCATTGATTATTTTCATGGTGGCATCCTTATTCATGAGAAACCAAATTCGCCCCATTCAGCGTTTGTCAGAAGTTGCAGAACGTTTTGGCAAAGGGGAAGACAGCACCGATACCTTAAAATATCAAGGAGCGTTAGAAGTGAGGAATGCATCCCTTGCTTTTAACCGAATGCGCGGACGAATTTTCAGGCAAATGCGGCAACGCACCGATATGCTATCAGGGGTTTCTCACGATTTACGCACCCCCCTCACCCGCATGAAATTACAGCTTGCACTCATGGAAGAAAGCAAAGATGTGATAGAGCTAAAAGGTGATATTACTGATATGGAACATATGATTGAAGATTATCTTGCCTTTGCACGTGGTGAAGAAAGTGAAAAGCCTTGTAAGATTCTGCTCAATAAAATTATTGAAAATATTCATGATGATTATGCGCGCACAGGATTTTCACTGCATTATCATTTAGAGGGCAAGCTTCCCCTCACGGGTAGACCGAACGCATTGAAACGCTGTTTAACCAATTTGGTTGGCAATGCCCGCCGTTATGCCGATAATGTTTGGCTTCAAGCGGGCAATCGTGGTGATGAGGTGGAGATTTTTGTAGATGATGATGGTCCAGGGATTCCTGCCCATGCCCGTAAAGATGTGTTCAAACCTTTTTTTCGTTTAGATTCCTCACGCAACCCTAAAACCGGTGGCAGTGGGCTAGGCTTAGCGATTGCGCGCGACATTGCCCGCATTCATGGCGGTGATATTACGCTTGCCAAATCACCACAAGGCGGTTTAAGAGTACAAATCAGATTGCCTATTTAAATATTATGGATAGAGCATTATGGATAAAATTGGCAATCTAACGCCATGGCTTTTTGCAAAAAATTCATAAAATGAAAATAGCCAATTTCCTGTACCCCAAATTGCATCAAATGAGGATTGGTTGCCTGCACATCAAACAGAATAAAACCACGCGCATTTAAATGTTCTACCAAATGTACCAGCGCAACCTTACTGGCATCACGCTTAGCTGAAAACATACTCTCGCCAAAAAACACCCCACCAATTGCCAAGCCATAAATGCCACCAGCCAACTGCCCCTGATGCCATGCTTCGATAGAATGGGCATGACCTTGTTCATGAAGCTGATTGAACAAATTAATAATATCGTCATTAATCCATGTTTCCTGACGCGCCGCACAGTTGGAAATAACCGCATCAAATACCGTGTTAAATTTAATATTAAACTTTCGTGATTGAATCGTTGTTCGCAACCTGCGTGGCACATGGATTTTTTTAATCGGCAAAATGGCACGACGTTCCGGGTTGATAATCGAAAAGCCTTTATCATGGCGACTCTCCGCCATCACGAACGCGCCAGTCTTATAAGCCATCAATAACGCATCAGCAGAAAGTAGTGTCATTTTCTATCTAGAATTCATCCAATTTTCTAGCCAGTGAATATTATAATCACCATTGATAAAATCCTGCTCAGCAATTAAACGCTGATGCAACGGAATATTACTTTTAATGCCAGAGATTAAATATTCATAAAGGGCTGTATTGATACGGTTGATACATTGATTGCGATTGTTGCTATGGGCAATCAATTTAGCAATCATACTATCATAATAAGGGGGAATCGTATAATCAGTATAAATCGCTGAATCTACTCGGATGCCGGGACCACCGGGGACATGATAAGCGGTTACCTTGCCGGGGCTAGGCAAGAATGTATCTGGGTCTTCCGCATTGATACGGCATTCCATGGCATGACCGTTAATTTTAATATCTTCTTGATTTAAGTTAAGCGGTTCACCTGCGGCAACACGAATTTGCAACTGCACCAAATCAACACCCGTAATCATTTCTGTAACAGGATGCTCAACCTGAATACGCGTGTTCATTTCAATAAAGTAAAATTCATTATTTTCATAAAGAAACTCAATCGTACCCGCACCACGATAATTGATTTTTTCTAAGGCTCCCACAACGGTTTTACAAATTTTTGCGCGTTGTTCATCATTAAGCGCAGGGGAAGGTGCTTCTTCTAACACTTTTTGATGCCTTCTTTGTAAGGAACAATCACGTTCCCAAAAATGCAATACTTTGCCACGACCATCGCCAACAACCTGAATTTCAATATGGCGTGGCAAGGTTAAATATTTTTCAATATAAACCGCATCATTGCCAAAAGCCATTTTGGCTTCTTGCTGACATTTCTGAAGGGATTCTTCTAATTTATCATCTGATTGCACCAATTGCATGCCGCGCCCACCGCCACCAGCCGTGGCTTTTAACAACACTGGATATCCAATTTCTGCACAAGCTTTTTTGGCTTTTGCCACATCGCGAACTTCGCCATCAGAACCCGGAACAACCGGTATGCCTAAATTTTTAACCGTCTGTTTCGCAATAATTTTATCGCCCATCATATTAATATGGTCTGCTGTTGGTCCGATAAATACAATATTATGGTCTTCCACCATTTGGGCAAAATCAGCATTTTCTGATAAAAACCCAAAGCCCGGATGAATGGCTTCTGCTTGCGTAATCGTGGCGGCGGAAATAATCGCTGACATACTCATATAGGATTCATTCGAAGGTGGTTTGCCGATACAAACACTTTCATCAGCCAAACGAACATGCATCGCATTTTCATCAGCCGTAGAATGTACTGCCACAGTCTGCACGCCTAATTCACGGCATGCACGAATAATTCTTAAGGCAATTTCACCACGATTGGCAATAAGAACTTTACGAAACATTCAACACCTAATTGCTCAAGATTCAACAACCATAAGAACTTCATCAAATTCTACTGGCTGTCCGTTATTAATTGAAATACTCATAATTTTACCATCACATGGTGATACAATTGGATTCATCACCTTCATCGCTTCTACAATCATCAAAGTATCGCCTTCTTTAACAATATCGCCTTCTTTAACAAAAGATGCCGCACCGGGTTGAGGAGACATATAGGCAGTGCCAACCATAGGGGAGCGCACCTGAAAGCCCGGAATAATTGCTTCATTACTAGGGGCAGTGGCTTGCCCTGTATTCATTTGTGTATCAGCTTGCATGGCAGCTTGCATGGCAACAGGCATTGCTGGTGCACTCACCATCTGAGTTATCATTTCACCACCACGCTTCAAGGTGATGTTCATATCATCATCCGCAATCTTTAATTCGCTTAAATCATGATTAACAACAATTTTTGCCAATGATTCAATATAATTCGTATCGGTTAGCGCAATCGCTCCGGATTTTTCCCCAGTTGATTTACCATTTTTTTTATTTTTTTCTGCCATCTAATTCACCCAAAATAAATATAAGCACCCAAATTTCTATCTACACAATAGCGATTTTTTACAAATATTTCAATCGCCTTTCTTTCACTTTATATTACCCAATATTTTATCACTTAAAAATAACCATTATCTTCATAATAACGCAACGCGCCTTGATGATATTTTAACCCTTCAATTAATAATAAATTGCCACGTAAATTTTCTGGCATGGTGGCGTTAGGATTCAAGCTTCGTAATAATTTTCTGGTATGTTGATGCCAAAGTGCGCGCACCATATCATGCACAATTTGTTCGTTGCTATCCGCGTTTGTTACCCATACATAGCTTGTGCCTAATGTGAGGTTATTGTTATTCTGATTGCTATAAGAAACAGCTAAAATTTGCTGACTTGTGTAAAAATAAGGCCAATCCTTTAATATTTTCTGCACCTGTTTATGATGCAATTCTAAAAATATAATCGGATGGTCTCTATCTAAATCACGAATTTCTGGAATGGGGTCTTGCCCCGTCATCACCAAAATTTGCACATCATCCGCAATAAGTGCCGCTTTTGCCTCTTGCAAATCTAAAAACACATATTCCACATCCGCATTATCAATATTATAGGCTTGCAAAATTCGATTAAAATGAGTCGCGGCAGTTCTATCCGCATCCGGCACAAAGGCAACCACATTGCCCGGCACATGGTCGATATGCGTGATGCCTGTTTGTTGATGAGTAACAATATGCACTGGCAATGATGTAACAGGCGCAAGCAAGCGGAGAGACGGGTAAGGATAATTTCGTAATGAAATCAACTGCCCATTATAAGCGGCATAAACAATATCAAGCGGCAAGATTGCTGATTCTGTTTGCCCTAAGGTCAATTCGCGTAATAATTCAATAATGTCTGTTCTTGTCCGTGCCAATGCCACAAGCGACCGAACCCCACAATGTTCTTTTGTGCAAGAACGCCTTGTGTTAAATGGCAATGAAATACTGGCGGCAACGGATGAAGCAATAGAGAATAACGCATTGCCTGTTTTCACGGTTGCAATGCGCCATATAACCAACGCATCATCTTTTTGCGCCCATGCGCTTGCCGAGCCAAGCAATGCCAATACGCAAAAGCAAATCAGAATTTTTCGTGATAATTTTTGTAACAAACCATTCATAGACTATCAATAAATAATCTGACGCAAGATAGCAAATCATTTTCATGAATAAATTACGTGTAAATTGATTCTTTAAGCTTTTTTTCTCAAAGAATTTTCTATATGACATAAGATAAAAGAATTAGAAAAAATCATGCAGAAGGAAAATCATGAGTCAGGATATTTCACATCAGCAATTAGCCAATGCCATTCGTTTTTTAGCAATTGATGCTGTGCAAAAAGCAAATTCAGGGCATCCGGGCATGCCGATGGGCATGGCAGATGTTGCCACTGTGCTTTTCAAAAATTTTCTACGCTTTCATCCGGAAATGCCTGATTGGCATAATCGTGACCGCTTTGTGCTTTCTGCAGGACATGGTTCTATGTTGCTTTATGCGCTGTTATATCTCACCAATTATCCCGAATGTGATATTCATCAGATTGAAAATTTTCGGCAACTTGGATTTAAAACCGCAGGGCATCCTGAATATAAGCACTTAGCTGGTATTGAAACCACCACAGGACCTTTGGGGCAAGGGCTTGCCAATGCTGTTGGTATGGCACTGAGTGAACGTATGCTTAATGCGCGTTTTGGTGATGAAGCCGTCAATCACCATATCTATGTGATTGCGGGTGATGGCTGCCTGATGGAAGGTATTTCGCAAGAGGCAATTTCTTTTGCGGGGCATATGAATTTATCGCATCTTATTGTACTGTTTGATGATAATGGCATCACAATTGATGGCAAAACATCTTTAAGTACGTCTGATGACACACAAGCACGTTTTGAAGCATGCGGTTTTGATAGCATTCAAATTGATGGACATAATCCTGATGAAATTCGCAATGCCCTTAAAAATGCCAAGCAAAGTGATAAACCATCACTGATTTGTTGTAAGACTCATATTGGCTATGGTTCACCCAACAAGCAAGATACTGCAAAAGCACATGGCGCGGCATTAGGGGATGATGAGATTGCGCTTATCCGTGAAAAATTAAATTGGAATTACCCCCCTTTTGAAATTCCTGATGATATCTTAAATGCGTGGCGTCTCATCGGCAAGCAACATCACAAAATCGCTCAAGAATCAACCGAAGCACTCAATAATTTATCAACGGATAAAAAACAGCTTTGGCAAGCCTTACATGTTGATAATCATGAAGAAGCCTGCGCGCAAGCCATGAAAAAGCTCAAGGAACAATGGCAAACAGAAATGCCTACAATCGCCACCCGAAAAGCCAGTGAATTGGTGCTTGAAACATTATATAACGCCAATCCACGACTGCTAGGTGGTTCGGCTGATTTAACTGGTTCTAACAATACAAAAGTAAAAGCGCACGAGGCGGTTAGCAAAGAAAATTATAAAGGCGATTATATTAATTACGGCATTCGCGAACATGGCATGGCTGCCATCATGAATGGCATCGCGCTTCATGGCGGTTTTATTCCTTATGGTGGTACATTTTTGGTGTTTTCTGATTATATGCGCCCTTCCATCAGGCTTTCTGCCATCATGAAACAAAAAGTGATTTATGTATTGACGCATGATTCCATTGGCGTGGGTGAAGATGGACCTACCCATCAACCTGTTGAACATGTTCCTGCCTTACGCACCATTCCTAATTTGCTGGTGTTACGCCCTGCTGATATGATTGAAACAGCTGAATGTTGGCAGATTGCTCTGAATTATGATGGGCCTTCTGCACTGATTTTGACACGGCAAAATTTAACGCCAATCATCGGACGCGATATAAATAAGAATTCTTGTGCAGATGGGGGTTATGTGGCACATGAAAACCCTGATGCCGTTATCAGCCTACTTGCAAGTGGCTCTGAAGTACCCCTTGCCATTAAAACCGCTTCGTTATTAGCAGAAAAAAATATTCAAGCGCGTGTGGTTTCCATGCCATGTATGGAGTTATTTAATGCGTTACCCAAACAAAAACGTGAGGCAATTCTAGGCGATAAACCGCGTTTTGCGATTGAAGCGGCAATCCCACAAGGGTGGGCGCGCTATGGTGTTGATGAAGAAAAAATGGTGGCGATGAATGGCTTTGGGCTATCTGGTCCGGGCGCAAAAGTGTTTGATTATTTTGGTTTCACCCCTGAAAAAATTACCGAGAAAGTCATCAAATTATTGGCATCATAAGCCTTTTATTCTCGTGTTTTAATGTGCTTTAATGTGCAAAAATATCCATATGTGCATAACCCGCTTGGTCTAAAGCAGAGCGAATTGGCACAAAAGCAAAGCTAGCATCAGCCAATTGTATGCGATTCTCGCGAATAAGCATGGCTGATAATTTTTCTTTCAATTGGTGCAAATACAGCACATCTTGCGCGGCATATTGTAATTGTGCTTCCGTTAATTTTTCCGCACCCCAATCTGAGCTTTGCATGGTTTTATCAAGCTCAATATCCAGCAATTCACGGCATAAATCACCCAAACCATGTTTGTTGGTATAAGTGCGTACTAATTTTGACGCAATTTTAGTGCAGAAAATTGGTTGCGCCATAAAGCCTAAACTCCAATGCAACGCACCCACATCAAAACGCGCATAATGAAAAATCTTCATACATTGGTCATTGCTTAACATATTTCTTAGATTATTTGGTTCCGTGCCACGTTGAAATTGCAATAGATGGCAAACTCCATCACCCGATGAAAGCTGTACCAAACAAAGCCTATCACGCCGTGTTATCAAGCCCATCGTTTCGGTATCAACCGCAATCTGACGACCTAAATCTAAGTTTTCAGGAATATCACCCTGATATAATTCAATATTCATTCATATCACCATTTATTTTAAAATATCTGCAAAAAAATCATTACCTTTATCATCAATGATAATAAAAGCAGGGAAATTCTCAACTTCAATGCGCCATACCGCTTCCATACCTAGCTCTTCAAATTCTAGCACTTCGACTTTTTTGATACAATCTTGCGCCAAACGCGCCGCCGCACCGCCAATAGAGCCTAAATAAAAACCACCATTTTTCTGGCACGCCGCCGTGACAATTTTACTTCGGTTACCTTTGGCAAGCATCACCATAGAACCGCCAACCTTTTGAAAATCATCTACAAATCCATCCATACGCCCCGCAGTTGTTGGTCCGAATGAACCGGATGCCATGCCCTCTGGTTTTTTCGCAGGCCCTGCATAATAAATGGGATGATTTTTGAAATAATCAGGCAAATCTCCTGTATCACGCAAGATTTTTTGCAATTTCAAATGTGCTGAATCGCGCGCCACAATAATAGTTCCCGTCAAGGAAAGTCGTGTTTTGATAGGGTGTTGTGTCAATGTTTGTAAAATTTTATCCATCGGTTGTGCTAAATCAATCGCCACCACATTGTCCGTAAATTCACTCTCATCAAGTTCAGGCAAATATTTCGCTGGCTCATGCTCTAACTGCTCAATAAAAACACCCTCTGTTGTGATTTTTCCTTTAATCTGCCTATCCGCCGAACAAGAAACAGCCAATGCAATGGGCAGGCTTGCCCCATGACGTGGCAACCGCATAACCCGCACATCATGACAATAATATTTGCCACCAAATTGCGCGCCAATACCCATTGAGCGCGTCATTTCTAGCACTTTTTCTTCCATTTCTTTATCACGAAAAGCTTGGGCATTTTCACCGCCAGAAGAGGGCAAATTATCTAAATAATGGCATGAGGCAAGTTTTGCGGTTTTCAAAGTCATTTCAGCAGATGTGCCGCCAATTACGATTGCCAAATGATAAGGCGGACAAGCCGCTGTGCCTAATGTTTTTATTTTTTCATCTAAAAATTGCATGAGCCTTTCAGGGTCAAGCATAGATGGTGGTGGTTGAAACAAAAAGCTTTTATTAGCACTGCCGCCGCCTTTGGCAATAAAAAGAAATTTATAGGCATCTGCGCCTTCTGAAAAAATTTCAATCTGTGCAGGTAAATTATTGCGCGTGTTTTTTTCTTGAAACATGCTAAGTGGACTTAATTGTGAATAACGTAAATTACATTGCTGATAAGCCTCATACACGCCTTGCGCTAGCATCTTTTCATCATTATCGCTTATAATATTTTTGCCTTTTTTGCCCATAATCAAGGCTGTGCCTGTATCTTGACACATGGGCAAAATACCTGCTGCGGCAATATTAGCATTTTTCAACAAATCATAAGCCACAAAACGGTCATTAGAAGATGCTTCAGGGTCATCCAAAATTTTTGCCACCTGCCTTAAATGATTCGGACGTAAATAATGATTAATTTCCTTAAATGCCTCTTGTGCAAGAATACGCAACTGGTCATCACGCACCTGATATAATGTGCGCCCGTTCCAATCGCCCGCAACCAAACCCTCATCACTGAGCTTACGGTAATCAGTATCATCAACACCATAATCAAATAACGGCAAATATGAAAAATCATTCATTGTCTTTATCCATCTTCTTTATTCGTCTTTTTTATGAGGGGTATCATGTTTAGTTTTTCGAAATTTATCCAACATAATCACCTCTACAGGGTCTGTCATAGTGCCTGTTCCAGAGTCTGTTGTAGATTCTGTAGATTCTGTAGATTCTGATGATTGATAATTCACGGAGCTAGCTGATTGTTGCACCCCAAGCCCAATCACTGTTGTTTCATATGATGCATCTTCTAATTTTAATTCCACCAATTCTTCTTCTAACGGTATGCCCCCACTACTGCCTGCATTAGCATTCAAATCAATACCATCTTCTGTTGTTTTGAAAAATAATTTTACATCCACTGAAGGGTCAAAAAACACCCGCATCGAATCATAAGGGACTAACAAATGAGATGGCTGTTTATTAAATAATAACGTTATGGAAAAATGTTCTTCTTCTACTTTTAAGTCAAAAAATTCATGCTGTAGTACAATCGTCATTTCAGCAGGGTAAGCCAATTTTAAGGATTTTGGCATTTCCACCTGCGGATGCGTTGTCTCAAATGTGATGTAAAAATAATGCTCACCCAATAATCCCTCTTGCATTGTGCGGGTTAAAACAATACGCACAAGCTTCTTAAAAGCATCGCTAACAAGAGCAGAATAATCATAATGGTCGCGTGGCGGAGGATTTTCAGACAAAATACTTCTTTCTTTTTGGATAATAACAGCGACAAAATAACAAAACATCAATGGCAAAGCATAAGATAGTGCCGGATTCTGTTGCAAGGCTCCGGCAAGCCCCGCCTTTAATCAGTGAGTGACTAAAGGAGTTTACGATTATTTGCAATCACAGCGTTAAGCTGCAACAGCAATCTCACTAGAGTTATCGTTGGCATTTAATAGCCTTGGTTCCTATAACGGAGATACCAAACCGAACGCAAATACAGCCTTTACTACGCATGTCGATGCTATTTCACCCCCATAATATAAATTTGGTGGAGGTGCCGGGTACCGCCCCCGGGTCCATTTCGCCTATTTCACTATCTTCTTTTAGCATTGTAGCCACAAAAGTGACTTGTTAAGTGTAACATTTAAATCAGCAAAAGAAAATATTATAAACGCAATAACAACTTAACGATTCGTCTTGTTTTCTTAGAAAATAAGGCAGGGGTGAAATATTGCCCTGCGGCACGTTTAGAGATTTCACTCATGGTTGGGTAAGGAATAATGATACCGGCAACTTTGCCAATTTTCATTTTTTCTTGAATTGCCAAAATCCATGGTGACAATAATTCGCCCGCATGATAACCAACAATACTACAACCTATCACCACGCCACTTTTTGTGGTAACCACCTTAATAAAGCCATCTTTTTCACGTTCCGCAGAAGCGCGGTCATTTTCTTCAAAATGCCATTTGACAATTTTAATCTTGTCAAATTTTGCGCGAGCTTCCTCTTCGTTATAACCGGTATGTGCATATTCAGGATCCGTATAGACCACCCATGGCAAGGTTCTATAATCCACTTTAGCAGGCAACTTAAATAATATATTACGAATGATAATACCGGCATGATACCCTGCAATATGGGTGAATTGTGGTCCACCTGCGCAATCACCAATCGCAAAAACTTTCTTATTGCTACTGCGTAAACGCGCATCAGTTTTAATGCCATGAGGCGTATATTCTATGCCTGCTTTTTCTAAATTAAGCCCTTCAAATGAAGGCACACGCCCCGATGCCACCAACACATGCGAACATTTTAATTCAATCTGTTCACCATTATTAACATGCACTTCGGCATGAATATCAGTCTTGCTTTTTTCTATTTTCTTGATTTCAGAATGTTCATAAAGCGCAATCTGCTCTTTCTTAAATCTCTCCCGAACAACCGCTACCATCTCAGCTTCGCCTCTATGCATTAAATGAGAATGCATCACGACAGAAACACGGCTCCCTAAACGACGATATGATTGTGCAATTTCACTGCCAATCGGTCCACCACCAATCACCAATAAATGCTCTATCGGTTCTTTGACATCAAAAATTGTCTCATTGGTATAAAAATCAACCGTATCTAATCCCGGAATCCCCGGCACAAAAGCATGCGAACCAACGGCAACAATAACATAACGCGCTTTCACCATCACATCATTAACGGCAACCGTTTTCTTATCAACAAAACGCGCCGCTCCTTGCAACACCTGACAACCAAATTCTTCAAAACGTTCTACAGAATCATTAGGCTCAATGCCTGCAATCACACCTTTAATATGTGCTTCTACTTTTGCCATATCTATTTCTGGCTCAACTGATTTAATGCCGAATTTTTCTGCCTCGCGCAATGTTTGGGCAACATGCCCCGCTTTAATCAAAGCCTTAGAAGGCACACAGCCATAATTCAAACAATCACCACCCATCTTATGTTTTTCAATCAACACAACGCGCGCACCCATTTGCGCCGCACCCGCTGCCACTGAAAGTCCGCCTGACCCCGCACCGATAATACATAGATCAGCTGTTATATTTGTTTCTGTCATTTTTATAGTCCTTAATTTTTTAAATTACTGTAAATTTTCTATTGCCTGCTTAATCCGCTGACATGCTTCTTGCAATGCCTCATCACTTGCCGCATACGAAATTCTGAAATAAGGCGAAAGCCCAAATGCCTCACCATGTACCACCGCAACTTGCCCTTCATCTAACAAATAATGCGCGAAATCTTCATCTGTTTGCAATAATTTGCCTTTCGGGGTTTTCTTACCTATCAAGGCACTGCAATCAGGATAAATATAAAACGCGCCCATCGGTACATCGCAATGAATTCCCGCAATCGCATTAATTTTTTCAATCACCATATCGCGCCTTCTTCTAAAAATTTCACGATTATCATGCAAAAAATCATAGGTTTTTGCAAGTGCGGTCACCGCCGCCCATTGACTAATGGTAGAGGCTGATGTGGTGGTTTGCGAATTGAGCATATTAATGGCTTTAATCAAAATAGGATTGCCTGCGGCATAGCCAAGGCGAAACCCTGTCATCACATAGGTTTTAGAAACGCCATTCATCGTTAAAATTCTATCACTTAAATCAGGCGCAACATTCGCGAAGGTTACATAATCTTCATCATTAAACCGAATATGTTCATAAATATCATCACTTAACACATTCACCTGCGGGGCATGACGCAACACATCTGCGAGCGCGCTTAATTCTTGCTGGTTATAAACCGCGCCTGTCGGGTTAGAGGGGCTATTTAAAATCAGCCATTTGGTTCGAGGCGTTATGGCTTTTTGCAACTTTTCTGCTGTTAACTTAAAATTATCTTTGGCATCACAAGCAACGATGAGAGGCGTGCCTTCGCATAACGCAACTTGGTCAATATAGCTAACCCAATAAGGTGCTGGAATAATCACCTCATCATTTTCATTCAATGTTGCCAAAAAAGCATGGTATAGAATTTGTTTTGCACCACTGCCCACAGTGATTTGATTCATATCGTAATCTAAATTATTTTCACGTTTGAATTTTTCAATAATTGCGCGTCGCAACTCTGGAATACCCGCAGAAGGGGTGTATTTTGTTTTACCATCACGCAACGCCTGATGCGCCGCTTCTAAAATAACGTCAGGTGTGGCAAAGTCAGGCTCGCCACCGCCAAGCCCTATCACATCTTTTCCTTCTGCCCGCAATTCCGCTGCCCGTGTTGTAACCGCGATTGTTGCCGAAGGTTTGATTTTTTTCAATCGTTCTGCTAATTGCATTTAATAGCCCCTTTAATGCCTTCTTAAAGATTCTCAAGAATGATATTAATGCCATGCTCATCACTGAAAAACAAGTTTTTAATCGTGAATGATGTATTGTCAGCTATGGTGAAAAGCCATATAGTAATAAAATTATTGAACAATAGCATAAGGGACAATGAATGAGTGTTATTATTATCGGTGCAGGGCAGGCTGGTATGCAAATGGCAATTTCTTTGCGTGACAATGGTTATGATAAAGCCATTACGCTGATTGGCAATGAATCTTTTTATCCCTATCAACGCCCCCCTCTTTCCAAAACATTTTTGCAAAATGAAATCACTGTAGAAAAATTACTTTTACGTAAAGAAAATTTTTACAATGACCGCGATATTGATGTGAAATTAAATTGCCATGTTCATCACATTGATAAGGTCTCAAAATCCGTTAGCTATCAACAGACAAATCAAAACACTCCATTAAGCCTTAACTACGATAAATTGATTTTTACCACAGGTGCAAAGCCATGGTGCTTGCCTGTTGATGATGCCAATCCACCGAAAAACATGCATGTGATGCGTACCATCCAAGATGCGATTAATTTACGCAACGCATTGGCACAACAGCCCAAAAATATTGTGGTAATTGGCGGTGGTTTTATTGGGTTAGAAGTCGCCGCCTCCATGAAAAAAACGGGTCATAAAATTACCTTGCTGAGCAAAGGCAGATTCATGGAACGCGCGGTTTGTGAAACAGTTTCAGATTTCTATCATCAGCTTCACCATAAAAACGGTGCTGATATTCATTATATTGATAATATCACAAAAATAGATGCAACCCATATTCACGCTGATGGCGTGAACTACCCCGCTGATTTAATTTTAATGGGGGTCGGTGCGCTGCCTGATATTGACCTTGCCAAACAGATAGGTTTAACAATTTCTCACAATGCCATTTTAACCGATAAAAATGGCCAATGCGACAATGAACCCGATATTTTTGCTATTGGTGATTGCGCCGCTAGCCCAAACCAATGGGCGAGTGAACAAATCACACGCTTAGAATCAATTCAAAATGCTACAGATAGCGCGAAAAACACCGCTCATTATATTACAACCAACATGCCACAAGCACATAATTTACCATGGTTCTGGAGCGACCAATATGATTGCAAATTACAGATTGCAGGGTTGATGCATGATTCAGACCAGAAAATCATTCGTGGCAACCCTGATAGCAATCAATTCTCAATATTTTATTTGAAAGATAAACGCATCATCAGCGTAACTTCTATCAATCAAGGCAAGCATCATATCATTGCGCGAAAAATAATCCCTCTTCAGCAAATCATCGATAATCCTGAAATACTCAGCGATGAAACCATTGACTTGAAAAATATTATCGCATGATTTATTACACAAAAATTCAACATCAGCTGATACGATTAAGTCTGACAACTCAAAAAAATAATTCAAGTAATAATTCGGAGAATAATTCTCTTCAAACATTGCTTGAATTCTTAAATCCCCTTTGTTGCAATCAACTCATCCCTTTTGATACACCAAAATTTGCGGCTATGTTAGATGAAAAAGGCAACATTCAAGCAAGCTTTATCGCCTATCGCCACCATGATGATATGTTGCTACAAACCCCTACCCCGCAAGCATTGGGAATGTTATTGGCGCGTTATAAATTATCTTCTCCTTTGAAAATCACCAAAACCAATCATCAAATTTTTGCATGTTGGCAAAATGAGGATAGCCAAAAAACCATGCCTAATATTGACACGAAAGAACTGATGCTGATTGCTGATCCCCGAAATAAAACTGATGGCATTAAAAATGATAACAAGGTTCATTATCTGATTGGCGAGGAACAAAATTGCTTAGATTATCTTAACGAAAATACCGATTCTGGTGCGTTAGAAGTGCGCTCATTAGAAGAATGGCAAGCCCATCGAATCAGATTGGGGTGGATTGATGATGAATATCAAAATCATAATTTTTTACCGCATCACCTCCATTATGACCAATTAAACGCAATCCATTGGAAAAAAGGCTGTTATCCGGGACAAGAAATTTGCGCGCGCATTCATTTTAAGGGCAAGGTAAAGCGCAAAATATTTCCATTCACGGCACAAAATAACATCAAAAAAGATCAAGATATTTTTAATCACGCGCAAAAACAGATTGGCAATGTCATCACAATTCTTGAAAACCCCCATCAAACAGATGATGCATCTTTTATTGGTTTGGCATTTATTAATGTCACCGCCCATGATGAAAATTTAACAGCTGATAAAATGGTTGCCATCAAACCTTTTTATCCTGCTTGGTATCAAAAAGAAACATAATCACATGAAACAAAGCATCACCTCTTTAATTTTATATTTTATCATGATAACGCCTCTTGCTTATGCGCTTGATTTGAATCAACTCACCCTCTCTGATAAAATTCGTGATGGCTATCAATTGAGAGTCTATGCCTCTATCCCCGATGCACGGTCGCTTGCCGTTGCCAATGACATCAAGACCGTTTTTGTTGGCAATAGAAGAAAAGATAATCTTTACGCGATTCATCAAGGCAAAATCTATCGGCTAGCAAAAAATCTCAATTCCCCTAATGGCGTGGCATGGCGCACGCCTTATTTGTATGTGGCAGAACAGAATAAAATCACACGTTACCATTACCCAACATTTCGCGCATCCTTACCAAAAGCAGAACATGTTATTGATTTGCCGAATTACCGCCATCATGGTTGGCGCGTGATTGAAATATCACCTGATGGCAAATTTTTATATGTCTCTTTAGGCGCGCCTTGTAATATCTGCACCACTGAATATGGCACCATTGCGAGGATTGATTTATATGCCAAAAGTAAGAAATTAGAGACGATTGCCTATGGGGTGCGTAATTCTGTGGGGTTGGCATTTCATCCAAAAAATGGCACATTATATTTTACGGATAATGGCATTGATAATATGGGCGATGATATTCCCCATGAAGAAATTAACCGTTTAGATGTAATTGGACAGCATTTTGGTTTTCCTTTTTATAGTGGCGAAACACGCACAAAACACCCATTACCCAATAATCCACCTGAATTTCATTTGCCAATTGTGAAACTACCCGCACATAATGCCCCGCTAGGAATAGTTTTTTACCAAGCAGATAAAAACTTGCCCCATTATATCGCACCCCTTCATAACAAAGCCATTATTGCCTTACATGGTTCGTGGAACAGAAAAATTCCTGATGGTTATCGCGTGCTAATGGTTGATTTTACACATAATCCTGCTAAAGTAGAGATATTGATTGATAATTTTCTAGAGATGAAAGAAGGGCGTGGCAGACCAGTGGATATTGCAACTTTATGGGATGGCAGCTTGTTAATCAGTGACGATGGGCATGGAAAAATTTATCAATTACTCAAAGATGGATAAACCATGAAACGCATAAAACTTATTTTCCTTATCCTCACATTCAACGCAATGATAGGTAACTCTGCTTTTGCTCAGCCTAGCACGCAAGCGATTATTGATTTGCAAGGGGGTAATGATACCATCTGTGCCTATATGATTTCGTTGGCTGAAAGTGCCCGAAGGATACCAACGGGGCTGATGTTAGCAATCGCGCAAGTAGAATCAGGGCGTTATACACCGGGTCGTCCTTTGGCCGAACCGTGGCCATGGACTGTTTCAAGCGCGCAAGCCAAAGAGCGTAGTAAATTTTACGAAACCCAAAAAGAATCCTTGAACATGATAGAAGATTTGCAAAATGACGGCATTACCAATATTGATGTTGGCTGTATGCAGGTGAATTTATTTTATCATGGGCGTGGTTTTAATTCATTAGCAGAAGCCATTGACCCTATTAATAATGTTGCCTATGCCACCGAATTTTTGAATCTTTTATTCAATCGTTATGAAAATTGGGGAGAAGCCATTAAATATTACCATTCTTCTGACCCAACCAAAAATAATTATTATTTAGAAAAAGTTACAGCGGCTTATCAACGTATCAATCAAGACCCAAGTAGCAGTGCCTTACGCGAATTACGAAATGCGCTTAGCAAAAAAAATACGCCACCCTTACCGCCTTCAGCAGATAGCGAAGAATTGTTGGCAAAAAATGCCGTAGATTTTGCCGAAGAATTGCGCCGAAGAATTAGTACGCTTAATGATGAAGAAGCTGACCAACAAAATGCTGACGGTGCAAGAGGTTTTACCGAAGAGTTACGGATATGGGACCAATGGCAAAGCACGTCTAATGTTGGTAATATTTCAGGTAAAGACCCTGATTATTATATCGATGTGCTTGATAACACATTCCAAAAAATTACCGAATAGTTGGAATATTGCCAAAACGCTTCACGGCAAAAATCGGCAATAAAATATAATAGCTTCCTTCATTTTTCATGCGCCCTGCATAATGCAACGCATTATCACCACTGCCCCAAAAGAAATCACCCCTGATGATGCCTTTAATCGCGCCACCTGTATCTTGCGCCAACATAAACCGTCTAATTCTTGCCGGACCAGCATCAGGTACATTTTTAATATCCACCCATAGCACCGAGCCAAGCGGGATATAACGCTGATCAACTGCCAAAGAACGCCCAGCAATCAATGGTGTTTCATGCGCCCCAACGATAGACCTTTGATGTTCGCTCAGTCTGAAAAACACATAGCGTTGATTGTAGCTTAACACTTCTTGAGCCTTGTTCGGGTTATTCTCAAGCCAGTTTCTGATACCGGGCCAACTGCTTTGCGCCGATGTGATGAAGCCATCCGCAATCATCTTTTTTGCCACAGAACGGTACCGATAGCCATTATGACCATCATAGCCAATTCTTACAATCGAACCATCATCTAGTTTTAATTGACCCGACCCTTGAATTTGTAAAATAAACACATCCAAAGCATCCTTTGCCCAAAATAACTCTAATCCCTTGCCTTTTAACGCACCTTTATCAATTGCGCCACGTGTATGATACGCTTTAAATCCTTTGCCATCGGATGATTTTAATAAATCAGACGGGCGTTTATAAAGTGGAAAACGGTAAACACTGCTCTGCTTGCGTGAAGCTTCTAACTCTGCCTCGTAATAACCCGTAAATAGCCCTTGCTCTTTTTTATTATTATTTACCAAATAAGGCACAAATAATTTTTCAAATAATTCTCTGTCTAACTTCCCTGATTTTGCCAATGATTGTTCTAAAACACGACATGTTTCCTGCCAATCTTTTGCCAATATTGGCAAAGAAGCTGTGCCGATATTATTTTCAGCCTTCATTAATCTATAACGGCTACATGATGCCAGCAAGCCAACCAAAATATTTTCAGGATGGTCATGTTTATAATCAGGCAATTGTGAGAATTTTACTTGTTTGAACCAAAGATTCTTTGGCGCATTATAACGCTTTGTTGTTTCTGGTTTTTTGGCAGTACCAAAATCAGTCTGATACGGTTTAAAAAGATTACCTATTGCGCAACCATTCAACGCTATTAGCAATAAAGCTGTCGTGATGAATTTAATTTGTTGCACTTCCAGTTGCCGCAAGATACCAATTTGGTCCAGTTGCACTCAAAGGCTTAGAAAAAGTCCAAAAATCCGTAATAACTTCTTTTGCTTTTTTATTGCCTTCAATAATCTTATCATCCGCATCATAAATAACAGAATTTTGTTCACTGACAATTTTTGCAGTGATAAGAATCTGATTGCTTGAAATTTCTGCCGCCACAAAGCTTATCTCAGAAATAGAAAGCACCGTTAATTGTAAATTTTGCCCTGCCGCATGGCGTTTTTTAATCGCATCGGAAAATAATTTATACATATCTTTGGTTAATAAATCTTTAAGCGCTGGTAAATCAGCTTGTGTATAAGCCTCTAAAATCATTTCAAAGGCTACTTCTGCACCACCAATAAAATCAACGGGGTCAAAATATTTTGCGCGTGAGGCAACTTTCTTTAAGTCTTTGCCTACTTTGCTTGTTGGTTTAATCTCAAGTTCTTGTAATGATGCGTTAAAATCAGGTGCTGAAACAATGGTAGCAGATTTAGAAAGTTGGATTGTCACGCCATCTTCTTCTTGGGCATCTTCTTGCTCACCATCTTCATCCTGCCCATTTGCTTTTGCTTGACGTGCCTGTTTTTTTGCCTGCTGATATTTTTGATGCAAATCAATAATATTATCACGTGAATTATCATTGCTACGCCTATCATTGGTTTCTTCACCTTCCGAGCGTTGCCCTAGCACACCCATGATTTTTAAGATGAAAAAAACCGCAATCCCTGCAAATATAATAATATCTAAACCCTGCACAATCGTGACCTTTCCAGTAACATGTATCCTTATAGCTTATACTTGATTATCTTTATCATTGCAATGATACAATCATATTATCATTTATTCTTAACCTATCTTGGTAAGATTCTTTAGATTGACAAAACAAGCCTTTGTGATTATGATAATGCGCAAATTCGCTTTTTACTGATATATTTCAGCATGAAGGCATTTACATCTACATTATTTTATTTTTTTGAGTTTATTATGGCAAAACCAACTACTATTACCGTTAGAATGGTCAGCTCTGCTGAAACAGGGCATTTCTATACTGCCCGTAAAAATCCACGCTTAAAGCCAGAAAAAATGGAATTCAAAAAATATGACCCTGTTGTGCGTAAGCATGTGGCATATCGCGAACAAAAAATGAAGTAACATCTTATTGGTGTCATTTCAATTCAAAGCTTTTCTTGAAATCTAACTGGATAAATTGATATGCCAGTCTATATATCAATCATTGCGTCTTTCATAAAATTATTTTTTATTCCCCCTATTATTTCTTTATTAATAGGTTTTACTTTCTTAGCAAATTCTGCACATGCCACTTCCCTCAGCTTTAATGAAACACATCAGATTGATTTTTCAGGGCAAATGGAATGCGGGGCTTTTGATGACCATGCTTTACGCGCGACTTTTGGATTAGAATTTCAAATTTTTCGCTGTAGCAAGTTTGTGTTAACCGCACAAGGCGAACACCGTTATGATACAGGTGGCGTTTGGCGTTATAAAATAGATTGGGCACCCCTTTATGATGCCATTCAACGCAAAGATAATGGTGAGCCGATTATCTATGGTGATGATGGTGATGACAGCATAGATGATGAGAAAAATGAAGCGGAAGGGCAAACTGCTTATTATGATTGGTATAAAAATTTAGGCACAAGAAGCTATTATCTAGGCGATGTGCCACTGATTGATGCTTATATTGAACGACTTAGCAAAAATAATAAAAACACCATTCGCATTGGCAGGCAACGTAATTTTATCGCTTTTGATACCCAACAAACGCCATGGCAAGATGATGGCAAATTCGCGCCTTATAGTGATTGGCTGGTGCGTGATTTATATAGTGGGATTGCCTATGGTTATCAAGGCGATTTATTTATCGGCAATGTGGCAATTTTTTCAGGCAATAACCCGATTAAAGGTGATTGGTATTTACGCGGGGCGGCAAGCCCGAATGTGAAAACCAATAATACAGGCATCTATGCCTTAAAATGGGGCATTAATCCTAAAAATACTCACAATGATTTGCAATTTTATTTGGGGCTTGAATCTAATATTTTGGGCTCTACTTGGGCGAATGAATTGGCTGATGGCAAGCGAAATAATCACCGCAAACTTGCTGCTTTTCGCTATCAAAAAGGCAGTGATGAACAGCATTTCACTATTTTAGGGCAACGCACACAATATATTTCAGGCTTGCGAGAATCTTCAGCACAGGCTGATGACATCACCGCCGATAATCCGAAGCGTTTCCGTGATATTAGTCAATATGCCAGCTATGTTGGATTTTATTCCCAAAGAAAAATCTTTGGCTTTGGTTATATTTATGAAGAAATTGACCGTTTTGATTATAATATTTTTTCAGCCGATAATTTTACATTTCATAGACAAGGCTTGAAACAAAAAAGCAATATTTATTATGCCAGCTTCAATGTAGCCGACCATATGAAAATTTCACTTGCCTATCATAATATCAACAATCCTGCACCTGACGTTTCTGAAATTGTGACACATTATAATGGCACACCCATTGATTATGAAAACAGGTTCAAATTAGTCACACAGTTTGAATTTTAAAATTTTTGATTCATTGTCAGCCCTGTTTTTTTTATCTATAATATCTTCATTCTGAAATAATATATGATGACAAAACAAATTTTACAGCCTCAAATTATTATTCCCATGTCCGGCTTCGGGCAACGTTTTGCACGCGTGGGTTACAAATATCCTAAACCTTTGATTATCGTTGAAGGCAAGCCGATTATTGCCCATGTCATTGATTTATTCACATTAGAAAATGATGTCAGTGATATATTTTTTATCTGCAATCAAGACCATCTGAACCATGCCGATTATCATATGGTAGAAACGCTTCAGTATTATGCACCGCCTGATAAATTCAATGCCCATATTATCGGCATTGCCCCCCATAAATTAGGTCCTATTCATGCGGTGCAACAGATGATAACGCAGCTTGATATGGCACGCCCTACCATTGTTAATTATTGCGATTTTACCTGCTATTGGGATTATCAACATTTTTGTGATTTCATCACAGAAACCGCATGTGATGGTGCGATTCCTGCCTATAAGGATTTTCATCCCCATACATTAGGCACTACTAACTATGCTTATATGCGCGAACAAAATGGTTGGTTGCTGGATATTCAAGAAAAGCAACCCTTTACCGATAATCGCATGGCGGAATATGCCTCAAGCGGTGCTTATTATTTTTCATCAGCACAATTAATGCAAGAAGCCTTTGATGCCGTGCGTAAGCAAGATTTGCAAACAGGCGGTGAATATTATGTCAGCCTTGCTTATAAACCCTTATTGGCGCAAAACAAAAATATTGCCGTTTATCCGTTGCAACATTTTATGCAATGGGGTACGCCTGAAGATGTTGCAGACTATCAAAGCTGGTCAAAAATCTTCCATCATTATTCTAAAACCAATAGCCCCCCCACAAAAATGCTAAAAAACATACCAAAAAACATACCAAAGAAATAAAAGGCAGTATCATCATGCCTATGGCAGGAATGGGGCAACGTTTTGCAAATGAGGGTTATAAAATTACCAAACCGCTTATCCCAATATCGGGCAAGCCAATGGTTGCCCAAGCGGTTGATGATTTGCCCCCTGCCCAATATCATCATTTTGTGTTGCGGGCCGATATGCCTTATTGCGATGATATTCAACAATATTTGCAAAGATTATATCCCAATGCAGGTATCACACATATTCCTGAAGTGACCGAAGGGCAGGCTATCACCGCCTTAATTGGCTTAGAAGCCTTGCTGGAAACAAACAAAAACCATGATGCTTTGGCACCTTTTACCTTTGGTGCTTGCGATAATGGTATGATATATGACGCGCAAAAACTGAATGAGTTGCTGAATGATGACAATGTCGATGTTATTATTTGGGGGGCATCTAACCATTCTCATGCCGTCCGAAATCCGCACATGTTTGGTTGGATTGATGCCGATGAGACAGGGCTTATTTCTGATATTTCGGTGAAAACACCTTTATCTTCTCCTGAAACTGACCCAATTGTTACAGGCGTTTTTACATTCAAGCGCGCGCATGATTTTCAGCAAGCTGTGCAAAATCTTATCAAACGTGATGGGCGTATCAATGGAGAGTTTTACCTAGATTCCTGTATTAACGATGCCATTGCGATGGGATTAAAATGCTATTTATTGCCCGTGCAACATTTTATTTCATGGGGAACACCAAATGACTTAAAAACATTCAATTACTGGCAATCTTGTTTTCATAAATGGCAGACACATCCCTACCAATTAGAGTATGATAACCATATGGAACCAACAAAAATTACTGAATTGAATGATATGTATCAAAAAACCATACCTATTTATCCTAAAAAAAGCACGCTTTCATGAAATTATCACTCATCATCCCCTGCTATAATGAAGCAGAAGGCTTGCCTGATTTATTAAAAGCATGCGCAAATGTCACCATGCAATCAAATGCTATTGATATTATTTTGGTAGATAATGGTTCTACAGATGAAAGTGCCGAGATTTTACAAAAATCACTCAAAAATTATAAAAATATTTCTATGGTACATGTGGCTAAAAATCAAGGTTATGGCTTTGGTATTTTATCGGGATTGCAAGCTGCCAAAGGTGATGTGATTGGTTGGACTCATGCTGATTTACAAACCGATCCGTCTGATGTTTTGCCTGCTTTGAAATTATTTGAACAATATGGTACTGATATTTTTGTGAAAGGCAAACGCTATGGGCGCCCGCTTGCTGATGTGTTTTTTACCTTTGGTATGAGTGTGTTTGAAACATTGCTGATGCGAAAATCAATGTCGGATATTAATGCACAACCTACTTTATTTCCAAAATGGTTTTTTGAAAAATGGCACAACCCACCCCATGATTTTTCATTAGACCTCTATGCCTATTATCAAGCACATTGTCATCAATTACCAATCAAACGCTTTCCTGTTAAATTTGGCGAACGTGCCTATGGGGTTTCACATTGGAATATCAACTGGCGCGCAAAATACAAATTCATTCGCAGAACCATCAGTTTTTCTTTACAATTACGGCAAAGATTAAAATCATGAAACTGATTGCCCATAGAAAAAATACACTCAAAGATTTGCAAGAAACGCCAAAAGAATATGGCGTTGAAGTAGATATTAGAAGCTATGGCGAACAGCTCATCATTCATCATGACCCTTTTGTAATTGGAGAAGATTTTATCGCATGGCTAGATTGCTACCAACATGGCACATTAATTTTAAATGTAAAAGAAGAAGGATTAGAATCACGGCTGATTGCTTTGATGCAAGAAAAGCAGATTAAAGATTATTTCTTTTTAGACCAATCTTTCCCCTTTTTGATAAAATGGTCAAATATGGGAGAAACAAAAATTGCCGTTCGCGTCTCAGAGTTCGAATCACTTGAAACAGCCTTAACCTTAGCGGGCAAAGCTGAATGGGTTTGGGTAGATTATTTCACGCATTTCCCCCTCAAAGCACCCTCTTATCAGCGATTAAAAAATGCTGGATTTAAACTTTGCTTGGTTTCACCTGAGTTACAAGCCTATGATGCAGAAACACACATCACGCATTTGGTGCAATTACTTAAGTCTGAATCTATCAACCCCGATGCCATCTGCACAAAACAACCCATTTTATGGCAAAAAAAATGGTGACAAGAAAATGACAACAAAGCTAAGTAAATTACTCTCATGAATCATTTATCTCTTAAAAACTTATATTCGCACCCTCTATTCCTATCAGGGCTTATCCTTAAAATTGGGCTGGTGATATTTTTATTTCCACTATTAGCCAACCAAAGCGATGATGTTATCAGCCAATTCATTCTGCAAAATATCATTCAAGAATGGTCGGTTACAAACTGGTATGTGCCTTTTTTGGAAGTAAGCAGCGCATGGCACTATGATGGATTTTTTCTAAACCCTTGGCAGAAATGGCTGAATCAAGGTGGCACCTTACGCGCTTTCCCTTATGGCTACGTTATGTGGCTCTGTTTTTTGCCTGCCAGTCTGATTTGTCAAATTTTTAATATTAATCTGCTCTTTGGTTATGGCATTACCATCATCATTGCAGATATTCTTTTGCTATTCTTATTCTTAAAAATATTACCTGAAAAAAATCGCTTGCTACTCATCATCTATTGGCTATCGCCGATTATGATTATTGCCAGCTATATTTTAGGTTTTAATGATGTTATTCCCGTGATGCTGTTAACTGCAAGTATTTATTTTCTGAAAAAGAATAAATATTTTATCTCTGGTTTTTTTATCATTACTGCACTTTCTGCCAAATTAAGCATGGTCATTGCCTTGCCTTTTTTATTGATTTATTTATGGCGCAATCAATTATTACGCACCGAGTTACATTCTTTTATTTATGGTGCTATTCTGGCAAGCGTCATTTTCTTACTGCCCTTTCTTACCTTAAATGCTGGTATGAATATGCTCTTGAATAATCCGGAAATGCAGGCGATTTACCAACTTAATTGGGATATTGGCAATGGTAAAATAATCTATTGGGTGCCAATCAGCTATCTGATTCTGCTTTATATTTTCTGGCGCATCAGGCGATGCAATTTTGATATTTTTTACACAAATGTGAATATTAGTTTCTTCATTATTGTTCTTATGAGCCCCGCATCTTTGGGTTGGTTTGTTTGGATTGTACCTTTTCTAATTTTTTCACAACCTCATATAAAATCCATCAATACCGTTTTTGCATCTTTATTTGCCATATTTTATACCTTAAATAGCTTTAATTTTTTACAAATTTTACCCAATGATATTTTTTTACTTCAGAATATTTCATCTCTATTTCATAGTTTAATGATTACAATCGGCATTATTCTTGTCACCCGTATTTGGCGTGAGAATATCTTGCAAAATGATTTTTATAAATTTAGTCGCCAGCCTTTTACAATTGGCGTGGCAGGCGATTCAGGTGCAGGCAAAGACAATTTTTGTTTAACCTTAATTAATTTATTTGGCAAAAATACAACAACGCATCTTTCTGGTGATGATTATCACCTATGGGATAGGCATAAACCCCTTTGGCAAGTTTTGACGCATCTGAATCCAATGGCAAATGATTTAGAACGTTTTGCTGATGATGTGATTAATTTAAGCAATCAGAAATCTATTAAAGCTCGCCATTACGACCATCATATCGGCAAAATGAGCCATTTCTTTACCGTAAAAAGTAATGATTTCATTTTAGCAAGTGGTCTGCATGCGCTTTATTTACCTATTTTACAACAACGCTTTCATTTACGTATTTTTCTGGATATGGAAGAGGACTTGCGCCGTTTCTTTAAGTTAAAGCGTGATGTTACCATTCGGGGTCATAAAAAAGAGACTGTGCTTGCATCGATTGAAAAACGGATGCCTGATGCCATACGATTTATTAAACCCCAAGCCCATCATGCCGATTTAATTTTTTCACTAGGGGTGGTTGAACCAGAATCATTAAATGATGAAACAACAGAAAATATTCGATTAAAATTACATGTTACCTCGCGCAAAGGCATTGATATGCTCGCCTTAAACCGTGTCTTGGTTGGGATTTGTGGCTTAGAAGTGATACATAGTGAAAGCGATGAAACATCAGAAACTATTTTCATCATTACCGGTGATGTTAATGCGGGCGATATTGCATTGGCGGCCAATATTATTTGCCCGCGTATTTTTGAATTTATCAACCCACAACCCCTTTGGCATGATAATATGACTGGGCTGATGCAGTTAATAACTTTATTACATATTAATCGTGCCTTCACGGAACAATTTAGTTAAGGAAACAAAGTCATGAAAATTTATCAGAAAAATCAATTCACCCAACTTCCCGATGCGATTTTATTTGATATGGATAACACGCTTTATCCTTATAAACCTGCTCATGATTTAGCGATGATAGCCATGCGCGAAAAAATGATGCGCGAATGCAATATAAATAGTAAAAATTTTGATAAATTATTTGATGAAGCACGCCAGCAAATCAAGCAACAATTAGGCGAACAAGCCGCATCGCACAGCCGCTTACTTTACGCCCAACGTATGATAGAAAATATGGGGTTGCGCTCACAAATTTTACTCACCCTTGCGATAGAACAAACCTATTGGCATCAATTTTTACATCACGCAAAATTATTCTCTGACCTTAAAGAATTACTAGATGATTTGCGCCTGCTTGCAATTCCTATCGCGATTGTAACTGATTTAACAAGTCAAATTCAATTTCGTAAGATTATCTATTTTGGCTTAGAGCATTATTTTGATTATGTCACCACCAGTGAAGAGGTTGGCTATGATAAGCCTAACCCTGCGATTTTTAAGCTGACATTGCAAAAATTAAATATCGACCCTACAAAACAAAAAATTTGGATGATTGGTGATAATCCCGTGAATGATATTCAAGGTGCCCGTGATGCCATTAATGCAATTACCATTCAAAAAATTAATGATGACACACCCATAGGCACAGGCAAGCAAGCACCTGATGCCAGCTTCAATGATTATCAACATTTGCGAAAATTCATTACGAAACTCAGCAAAGGGCAATAAAAATGATTGAAACTACCCCTGATATGCTTCAAACATTATCTGATTATTGCGCGCATATTGGTAAGGATAAATTATGGGTACAAGGGGCAGGCGGTAATATTTCATGGAAAGATAAAACAACTCTATGGGTGAAAGCATCAGGCACATGGCTTGCGCATGCCAATCAAAAAAATATTTTTGTTGCTGTTGATTATCAGCACCTTCATAAAGCACTCACAGAAGAAAATTTTGACATCAAGCCTCAAAATATCAAGCCTCAAAATATTAAACATCAGGCATTGACAACCGAAACACTGAAACCATCGATTGAAACATTGCTACATGGTTTAATGAAACATTCTATTGTGCTTCATTTGCATGCGGTGGAATCGCTTGCTTATCTTATTCGTCCTACAAAAATATGGCAAAATTTTCTAAAAACACATGGCGATTCTAGCACAGAATGGATTGCTGTACCCTATGCAAAGCCCGGTGAAAAATTAGCGAAAGCGATTGCCAATCAACTGAAACATAACAAAAATGCAAATGTGATTTTTATGCAAAATCATGGCATTGTTATTGGCGGTGAAACCATTGATGACATAGATAATATGTTGAAAAAAATTCATCAAATTTTACAAACAAAACCCTACACACCCAAAACACCTCAAACAATACCAGCCGGCTTTCACCCAGATTATGCTCCTATAACGCCTATCGAATTACAGGCCTTTGCCTATGATGAAACTTTATTTCATCATTTAAACCATCATTGGGCAATTTGCCCCGACCATGTTGTTTTTTTAGGGGCAGAGCCAAAGATTTATCAAGAAAATAGCTTGCCTGAATCAACAGAAGATGACTTGATTTTTATCAAAAATAAAGGGGTTTTTGTCACAAAGAATTTTAGCACAAGCAAAAAGATGCAATTACAATGTTATTATGATTTGCTTGTTCGGCAAAAAAATCATGAGACATTACAAATATTAAGTCAGGATGATATTGCAGAATTGCTCAATTGGGATGCAGAGCATTACCGTATGCAACTGGCAGAAAATCGTTAATTTTTATTAAAAAATGCAGGGGTGAAAATGATTAAAAACACTGCAAAACTAAGCATCCAACCACCCGCAGACATATAAAACGCTAATGTTGCACCATTTAATAAACCATAACATAACTGACTAAGCGCAGACACAATCATCAAACCATAGACTATCTTAAAACTTATCGGCAAAAAGAAATCTGATTGAACCACATTTAATCCTGCCCTTATCATCATGGCAACTGCAAATAACCCAAACGCCAATGCCCAGATATGTATGCCAGCAACGCTTAGCAATAAATCAAGCGTCATATTTGAAAATCCTAGCACAATAAAACCAATCACAATGCCGTAATAAGAAAGATGCAAGGCACATAAAACCCCATGACACAAAACCTTCTTAAAATGACCGCCCCAACGCCATAACCGAAGCAAATGTAAAAATGCCATCGCAAATAATGCATAATGCAACATCGCCATCAGCGGATTATAAACCCAAACCAGCAACCCTAACCATGTGATGAAAATCACAAAGCCATCAAACCAATTACTTTCCATAACAGGCAGTTCAATATTTTCTTTCACAGATAATTCTTTGCTAATGCCAATAATCACGCGCCCTAAAATTAGCATCATCATATAAAGCATAATAACCAAAGAAAATCTAATCGCATATTCAGCATAACCTTCGTGATAAACTTCCCAGTGAAAAAATAAATTACCTGCTAAAAATAAACCCACTAACAGCAATTTTTTTTGATTGCGATTGGTAAAATTCTTTAATGTAGAAATAAGGATAATCAAAAAAAGTAATGCCAAATATGCATTCTCTATCACCGCAATCCCAATAATATTAATGTCACTCAATAAAACAATTCTTCCCATAAGCCATAGAATAAATAACCAGAATATTGACGCACCCTTAATGGCAACACTGCCGTTCCAGTTAGGAATTTGCATCGTCATGATAGCGGTTAAAACAGCAACACCAAAACCATAAATAAGCTCATGCACATGCCAATCAGTGGCAAAGAAGTAAGGTGATATTTGTAAAAACCCATTCCCTTTTGTAGCAAATACCCACAAAATAATGGCAATAATTGCCCATAATGCGGATGCTAAAAAGAACAAACGAAATGCTTGACTCAAAATGATAGATGGCGTTTTTTCAGACAAAATTCATCATCTCTTTCTATATTAAAATATTTTTAAAATAACTATAATCACTTTATTAATAAAATAAAAGTTATAAAAACATTATTAACCTGATAAATATTTTCGCAATTTTGATAAATAATACCGCCCAATCGGACGTTCTGAATTATCTATCAATAATAAGTGATATTGGTTATTCTCGCGAACAATCTTTTTCATCGCCTTAAAACTCACCCAATGCGAACGATGAACCTGCATTCCTGCATCATTACCTAATAAAGCAACCGCATCTTTCATACGCATTAATAATAATTCTGAACCCTTATCAGTCTGCACCTCTAGATAATGGTCTGCCGATTTAAGAGAATATAATTGCCCATGCTTTTCTATTGGCAATCTTTTAAGCAACTTAGTTTCCGTTAATATTGTTTTTTTATCTGCTATGATGGTTTCATTGCCATCTTTTTTTACACTGCCAGAATGATAATAAAACAGCCAATTCAATAATGATAAACACAAAGAAACAGAGAGGAATTTGACAAATAAATCATCAAATGAAACGATATTTTCTCCATAAAAAAATGAAATTATCAGAGTCAGCCAAAAAATATAAGGAAAGGCAAGCACGCAATTAACGCCAATCAATAAAATAAGCGTTATATATTTCGGCAAAATAGCACGCAACACAATGAACCGATGTGTTGTCGCAATCAAAAACCATGCTGGTGCAATCATAAGCAACCAATAGGCAAACCGTTTGCTGATAGGGGTAATCATATCACTTCCAAGCGCAGCTGTAACCGTAAATAAAATGACAACAATCAATATCTGTAAAATATCGGTTTTAATAAAATTTAACAATTTAACCAAGATTACATGTCGTTCACGCATCGTTAATAACCTTATTATCCTATTCACGAAAAATGAAACCTATTCACGAAGTTTCATTATTAAACATTAAAAGCTTATCATAAGATGATTTTCATGACAAATAGCACTTACATGAAAAGAGAACTTATGGTCAAGCATATTGAAGAAAGACTTAAAATATTATTTTTTGTTCTTACCTTCACTTATTCTTTTTTTTAAATACCCGCAGGAGAAAAAAATGTCCTTAAAAATAATACCCTCTTTTACCCTACTCACTTTTATTTTATTATTAAGTAGCCATCATGCCTTTGCACAAAAAATTGGATTGGTCCGTGTTCAATTTACCAGCAATCAAACAGGCGGTTCTGTTTACATTAAAGTTATTGCGAAAGGTGCAGATTTTCCAGACACACCTGCTGATAAAGCTGCCTTTAATTCTATTTATAACGATATAGCAGACAAAAAAATATTTTCACTTCCCATCGGCGAATATGCAATAAGTGCTTTTTATGATACCAATCATAATGGTGAATTAGATAAAAATCTATTAGGTATCCCAACAGAACCGTATGGTTTTTCTAATAATGCGCGTGGTTCATTTGGACCTGCAAAATTTGAAGATGCCGCTTTTACCATTCATGCCGATGAAACCACAGACCTTATTATCAATTTAGAATAGGAAACCATCATCATGAATATTTCAAAACGCTATTTTTTAAAACTATTATCAGCAAGCACAATGATGCCCTTATTGATGGGTCAAAACATATATGCCGATAATGAAGACGATACCTATCAGCAATTTAAGAAAAATCATAAGAAAGATAAGCGTTTATCAGGTTTTTTAGGGGTTCAGAAAAATTTTCCTAACATCAAGTTAGAGGTAACAGGAAAAATTCCATCAGAACTTTATGGCACATTTTATCGCAATGGACCTGCAAAAAATGAATTTAACCATAGCCGTTATCATCATTGGTTCGATGGTGATGGTATGATACAGGGTTTTCAATTATCACAACATGGCATCAGCCATCAGGGGAAATTTATCACTACTGAGAAATATAAACAAGAATTAGCCCATGGCGATTTTTTTATTAATGGTTCTGGCACAAATTGGAATGGTAGCCCTGCTATAAAAAATCCTGATATGATGAACACTGCTAATATCAGTTTTGTTTGGCATGGCAACGAATTGCTTGCTTTATGGGAAGGAGGCTCGGCGCATCGCATTAACCCTGATAATCTTGACACGTTAGGTTTGAAAGTGTGGCGCGATGATTTGAAAAATTTGCCTTTTTCTGCACATCCACGTCAAGATGAAAATGGCGATTTATGGAATTTTGGTAGCGCGCCTTGGATTGGTAAATTACTGATTTACCGCGTCAATAAAAATGGTGAATTGGCACAATTTGGTATTGCTGATATTAATGCAGATGCGATGATTCATGATTTCGCCATTACCAAAGATTACCTCATTTTTATCATGCCCCCTTTCCGTTGGCAAAAAAATGCTGAAATTCATAATTTTGTGGATGGTTTTAAGTGGCATCCTAACCAAGCAAGCCGTCTCATTATTTTAGATAAAAATGATTTCTCGCTTGTTTGGCAGGGTGAAACCGAAACTGGTTTTCATTTTCATATTGGCAATGCTTATCAACATAAAAATGATATTATCCTCGATTTCTTTCAATCTTCTGACGCAAAAATTGTGCAAGAATGGATGCGCGGTATTATGAAAGGTGAGTTTTATGATTTGGGTAATAGCGTCGCAAACCATCAATTATTACAGATTAACCTTCATAGCAAACAAGTGAAAATGACAAAATTTAGCACGGCATCGGCTGAGTTTCCTACAATTTCTTCACATAAGATTGGGCGAAAAAACCGTTATTGCTGGCTGTTAGAAAGTGATAAAGATAATGATTTATTCAATAGAGTGACAAAACGTGATATGATGAATGGTCATACTGATTTTTATGATTATGGCAAAGATGTGTTTGCCGAAGAACATATTTTTATTTCCAAAAAAGATGACGTCAAAAAAGAAGAAGCCAAAAAAGAAGAAGCCAAAAAAGAAGAAGGTTGGCTGATAGGCACCGCATTTGATAGCAAAAAACAACAAAGTTTACTCTCAATTTTTGATGCGCAAAACCTTCATAATGGACCCATCGCACAAGCTACTCTGCCCTATATTTTACCATTGGGTTTTCACGGAACTTTTATTCCACAAAATCAATTAACGTAGCTTTGAAAGCAGAGGAAGTAATAAAAAATAAGGCAATATTCTCAATCATTCAGTTGCCATATTGCAATTTTCAATGGTTTTTCTTTTTCATAATGCCCTTATATAATTGCTGATAGGCTAACACACTTTGCGAGAGATTAAATAGTTTATCTGCTTTTGCCTTACCCGCCTGCCCGAATTGATGCATTTTTTGAGGATTTTGAAGCATGAATGCAATCTTATCAGCCAGCTGTTGCGGCGCATGAGGGGCGATTAATAATCCTGTTTTGCCATCATCAATCAATTCTGGAATACCGCCAACATTTGTGGCAATCACTGGTAATTCAGCACTCATCGCCTCAATAATGGCGTTAGGCAAGCCTTCAGTATGCGAGGGGTGCACATGCAAATGACTTTGTTGTAATAAAGCTATCACATTATCGCAATGTCCCATAAATTGGATAATTTCTTCAAACTGATGATTTTTTAGAAAATCGTGATAGTCAGCAAGGTTATTATTTTCATCACGACCCGCAATTAATAGCTTAAATTTTAATGTTGAATGTTGCTGTTTTAATAAACGCATCGCTTCTAACAAATCACCATAGCCTTTATAAGAATGCAAATTACCAATAGCGGTTATTGTAAAATAATCTGTTTGATAAAAATCAATAGCGCGATTAATCGTGAATTTTTCTGTTTCAATGCCATTATAAATTAAACATTTTTTATGAGATGAAACCCCTTCATCCGTTAAATTTTGTAAAATTGCTTGTGAGTTTCCAACTATTTTATCACATAGGGGATGACAAAGTTTTTTTTCAACTCGTGCCAATAAAGGGTATTTTTGATGATGATAATGAAGATTCAAACGCGACATAATCAAAAAAGGACGTTTGCGGAACCCTAATAAAAAAGCAATGGCGGTATAAAAATACGGACGTAATAAAAACACATGAACAATATCGGGGCGAATTTTTTTAATGAAATGGCGAATGAAAAGCACCGGTATCATTTGTTTGATAATGGGTATTTTTTGCAATAATTTTAATAGATAGGAAGATTCTGAATGATGTACTTTCACCATCTTGCTCTCACATAAATCTGCCAAAACACCACGATGATGATAGGTTAATATCTCAATCATATCTTGCTGGTGTTGGTTTAAGACTGAAAAATTACGAATAATATCCATCTCAGCACCACCCACATCAAGCGCATCAATAACAATTAAGATTTTTTTCGTATCATTTTTTTTCATTGGGGCTTTTTCATTGGGCATTCAATCATATGAACGTAATAACGAATTTATATCAATATTATGTGCTGAGGTCACCAAAGGCAAACCTAACTGTGTTAGCAGCAATTTTCCAAATAAAGATTCTTGACGCCATGCAACCGAAGAAATCCAACGATGCGGTGATTCAAAACCTGTACTATCAGGGGTTGCATGCCCATCACGCCCTTCTTGCTGTTCAAATAAATAATGCTGATAATCAGGTGATTGTAAAAATTTTCTATAAGCCATTGCACGCTGTTTTTGCAAAGGAAATATCTTGCCCCAACCAGCCGCATGTTCAATATTATCTAAAATAATCAGCGCATCACTTTTCATCAAAATGGCTTTTTCTAATATTTCGCGCCGTGCAATCCCATCAATCATGATAATATCCCAATCTTGCGTAAAAATTTCTTCTGGAATATCACTAAATTTTTCTGCCTTTGTTAGATTAAGCGCATATTTTGTTTCATCTAAACCTTTTGCCATATGATGAAGCGCATCTATATATGTTGGTTTGCTTTCAAAAGAGGTAACAGCGCACCCTTTCTCTAAAAAAAACAAAGTAGAATTGCCCGCGCCAAATTCTAGCACCTGCAATGATTTATTGCTAAAAGCAGGATACCATTTGAAAAAATTTTGTATAAAACGTACGCAATCTGATGTTAACCATGGCTGAATTCTTAATTTCATCATACAGTCTTAATAAAATCAGTCACTTTTTCAGCAACGATTAGCGGTTTAATAGAAGGCATGCAATCGAGTTGTTTTTTACCTAACGGACATATTTCCATCCAAAAATTAGTCAAAAAATCACATTCATGACAAGGCTGTGCTTGAAGGTTGATATTATCAGGATAGGAAAAATAGCTCGCATTAGATGGTCCGAACAGCACCAATGATTTTACCCCTAATGCTGCCGCCAAATGCACCAAACCACTATCAATATCAATATGAAGAATACTATGTTTTAAAATTAACATAGCATCATCAAAAGAAGTTTTATTGCGCAAATTAATATCTGTTCCTTGATAATCACAACCATTTGTACCACCTATCTGCACAAGCATAATATGAGGGCGATGCACCTTAAGTAAATTAATCAATTCCTGCCAATGCGTTGCGGGGTAACGTTTTGTACAATAGCCCAAATTTAATTGTGTATCCCAGCCATCATGCAGCGTAATATACTTTTTTGCCTGTAAATCAGGATGTATATCAGTAAGATTTTTATCAAATTGAACAGGAATCCGATAATCTGTTAATTCCAAACCGCTGACTTTAATCAAAAAATCATTGCGATTATAACCTTGTGCGATAATTCTATCAAAATCCAATCCACAATTAAATTTATCATTATAAATCACATAATCATCAATTTTTGCTTGAGAATGAGTGAGAAATGTTTTTATTTCCTTAAATCTTTTTTTATTCCTATCATGATATTCTAGCACATTAATACGATGATTAAGCATCAAACTAATATCATAATAAGGTGCAACCAATGCTAAATCTGTATCCGCAAAAAGCATATGGATATGACACGCTTCGGTGATTTTGTTAATATTCTTATGCCCTGCAAAATAACAATCTATCTTCAAATATGGCTGCTTTTTCTGTAATGCCTTAACCCAGCGTAATTGACAAATCGCATCACCAATACCCCCTGTTAAACGAATGGCTATATGAATATCATGGCTGTTAGGGTAATTTTTAATATTTATCGGGATAAGGTAATTGCTATTTTGAAAAATTCTTTTCTGCAAAATACGAAAATGTCTGATAAAAAATCCAACCACATAGGTGCGCGAAGGGTTAGATTGCCATAAATCACGAAAAAACTGATAATAATAAAGTACTTTATTTTTCTTGCCCCGCTTTTCTTCTTTTTTACGCCGTGCTTTTAATTGTTCTAACTGTATCATCATCACTCATCATTAAATTTATGCATATTCAATTTTCCTAACATATTTTAATAAATTTGTCATGCATTCCTTAAACACACCTGCTACGAATACGCAAAAAGGTAATTTATTATATTCAGGTTTTAATATTTTCAGTGCTTCCAACAAATCAAAATAACCTTTACGCTCAGTCAAATTTGTTGCAACATTTCTACCTTGTTATTCATACGTTTTCTCATGAAACTCTTTTAAAATATTCCTATCAATTTTTCCATTTTGATTAAGAGGCATCTCAGCAATCACGATAATCTTATCTGGCACCATATAATATGGTAAATATTTTTTAGTCTCATTAATAATATCTCTTTTATTGATAAGGGTTTTATCACCTTCAATAAATCCAAAAATTTGCTGACTATTATTTTTATCAATCACGATTGCCGATGTCATTTCCTGCCCACTAATTTTTCTTAAAATAACAGCAATTTCTTCTAACTCCACACGGTTACCATCGCGCTTGATTTGATGATCGGCACGTGAAACAAAATAAAGAAACCCATCATCATCCTTTTTTACAATATCACCCGTTTTATACCAAATTTGCTTACCTGTATCAGCGAAAGTAACAAAACTTTCTTGAGTTTTTTCTGGGTTTTTCCAATAACCATCAATAACCTGCGTACCCCCTAAATATAACTCGCCTTGATTGCTTTGCTGACCATCTGCATCAATAATCCGATAATGTTGATTATCAAAAATTTTTCCCAAACTCGCATAATTTTTATAAGATTTCTCTTCTTGCCATTGATAAAATGAAACAAATACCGATGCTTCGGTAGGACCATAAAAATTATATATGTCGCTATTAGATGCAGCCTTTTGCCATGCTTTTAAAATATCAACCGATAATGCCTCACCACCAAAACAAGTTTTTCTAATAGCAGGAAAAGCATCTTCTTTCAGTAATCCTAATTTTTGCATTAAGTGAAATGTTGATGGCACTGCAGAAAAGAAATTGATTTGATGCTGTTGCAAAAATTGTGCAGGTGCCATCATTGCCGCTGGTGGAATGGGATAAAGCGATGCGCCTTGATTAAAACATAAGAATATATCATGCACACTAAAATCAAATCCCAATGCAAATATTTGTGACAACTTATCGCTAGGCTGAATCATTAATATTTTTTGGGCATTCGCTAAGTAACCCGTAATATTACGATGCTTAACAGGAACACCTTTTGGTTTGCCTGTTGTGCCAGACGTAAATAACAGATAAGCGTTATCATTTTTATCACCTATTGAAGCAAATGCATCATAGGTTAAAGGGGCAAAAGTTGTTTCATGCAAATCATGATAATCATGAATTGGGTAAGTTTCTTTAATGTTATCAGAGATTTTATCAAAACTGATAATCACCAATGATTGTGTGTTGCCTATCGTATATCGATGGCTTAACAAATCTTGCAAATCATCAAAAAAATCTTTAGAAACAATGATGATTGAGCTTTCAGATTGTTGTAAAATTTCTTGCTTTCTAATGATGGGAGCTTTTACTGCTAGCGGGCAGTAAGTTTTTCCTGCCGTTAAAATTCCTAACAGGGCTGCATAAGAGGTTAAATTCTTTTCCCCCATAATTGTCACAATATCAACATTAATATCTTTGCTCAACTCTTGCAATAAAGAGGCAATTTGTAATGATTTCTGTGCAATTTGACCATAAGAATAATACGTGCCATTCTCATGCAAACAATCATTATCAGTGTGATTATTTGCATAATGCCAAAAACCACTTTCTAATCTATCTATCATCATTGCAATCTTATTAAAATCTCATTAAAAATCATGGTTAAAATCTCATTAAAATCATGGGGGGGCATGTCAACTCATGGCATTATAATTGCTTAAATATGTATAATGTTTTGAAAGGAAAATCAATGGCTGAAAGCAATGTTGACCCTATTTGGGAACAAGAATATCATGCAGGCAAGCAACTTAACCGTTACCCTTATGACCAATTAGTTACTTTTATTTATAAATATTATCCACGCCATAAAGAACGCGCCGATATTACGATTTGTGAAATAGGTTTTGGCGCAGGTAATAATCTATGGTTTTGCGCGCGTGAAGGCTTTAAAATCTGTGGCATAGAACCATCAATATCCGCACTTGAATATGCGAAAAAGCGGTTTGCTGAAGAAGGCCTAGAAGGTGATTTACGTGAAGGCGTATCTGATGCGTTGCCTTTTGCTGATGGCTCCATTGATATTATGATTAACCGATTGGCATTGCCTGCTGTTACCTATGATGTTAACAATAAAACCATGGCTGAAATTCACCGTTGCTTAAACAAAGATGGTCTGTTTTACAATAATATGTTTGCCGATGATTCCACCTTAGTTGGAACAAAATTACCCAATGGTTCTTATATAGATATGGAAGGTTGGTTCGAAGGAAATGGTTTAGAAACATTTTATAGCAAACAGCAAATGGAAGATTTATATCCTGAAGATAAATGGCAAATCTTAAATAAAATTTGGACCAGCATGAAAGATGATGTGTCTTCTGATTGTGGTATGCTGAACCAATGGTGCTTTATCAGTAAAAAATTATAATTTATAATGTCTAAAAATATTGAAAAAAAATTACTAGATTTTATCAAAAACAACTATGACCTTGATGACCTTGATGAAACCCAAGATTTGTTAAATAGTGGATTACTAGATTCTATCAAAATGATGCAGGTTATTTTATTTATTGAGCAAACTTTTAATATTACTTTTTCTGCCGAAATATTAGGTGACATTGAGCATTTTTCTAATATCAAAAAAATTGCAACGTTAATTGTGTCACAAGAAGAATAATGATGCCTACAACATTAAACCTTGCTGATATTATTGCCACATTAAAAGATGTAGGGATTAAAACTGGCGACCATCTGATGATGCACGCATCCATGGTACCTTTTTATAGAATTGATATTGGCATTGAAAAAGCCAGTTTCGCAATCATTGATGCCATCTTAGAATTAATAGGTAGCCGTGGCACATTGGTTGTGCCTACATTTACCTTATCATTTTCTCATTCAAAATATTATCATGAAACGCATAGCCCTTCAGAAGCAATGGGGCTTTTAAGTGAAAATGTTCGCTTAAACCCAAACGCCAAACGCACCCATCACCCTATGCAATCATTGTGTTCTATTGGTTATTATCAAAAACAGCTTGATGAAATTATGACGCCATCTGCTTATATGCAAGGTTCGACACATGATTTTATTTATAAAAATAATTTCAAATTATTGCTCTTAGGTGTTGATGGACGCGCCGCAACAATATCACATCTGGCAGAAGAAACTATGAATGTTCCTTATCGTTTTAATAAAACTCTAACAGGTGATGTTAGTTTTAAGGATAAGAAACCATTAAATGAGTGGCATTTTTTTGCACGTAATCTTGATTGCAACCCAATCATTAATGAAAATCATACAATGGAGCTTCTCAAACGTAAAAACCTATGGATAGGAGCACAGACTCATTCTATTCCTATTAGTTGTTGTGATATAAAAACTTATATGGCTGAATTATTAACAGCATTAGAAGAAAATCCTTATTTCCTAGTAACAAATGCCGATGAAGTGAAAGAGTTTTGTAGAAAGAAAACCTTTGAAAGATGAATCAAACCAATATGATTGCGCGATTATTGGTGGTAATTTTGCAGGCTTATTCGCAAGCCACTATCTCACAACGCATCATCACAAAAAAGTGATTTTATTGGAAGCATCAAACAAATTAGGTGGCGTGATGCAACCCATCCTTTTTAAGGGTTTGAAAATGGATTTAGGAGCGCAATATATTTCAACAATTTTTCCGCATATCACAGACTATTTCGTCCAATTATCAAATGATAGCATTGTGCCAACAAAATTCAATATCACAAGCCGTTTCTATGATAAAATTCATCCTACCGCCGGACCTGATTTAACCCATCTAAATGATGATATTTTACAGCAAATACAGACAGATTTATTAAGCAAAAGCAAAATTTTTCCTGCCAAGCGCTATCAAACTTATGATGCATTCATGCACAATCGTTGGGGAAAATCAGCGCGTGATTATTTAACCCCCTTTATTCGTAAAGTAACGTTGCGTGACCCACAAGAAATTGACCAAACCAGCCTCTATCTTAAACAATTTTATCGCATCAATATCTCAAAAAATAATCAATTTTTACAAAAATTCTCTCTCAACCTTATCCATCATATGGATATGATTGTCCGCAAATATATACCAAACAAAGTCTTAATAGGTTTTTTTAATCAAATTAATAAGAAAAATCGAGTCTCTGACCCTAACCGAAAATTTGATTATTGGAACAATTATTATCCACGCAAGAAATATATTGGCGCGTTTTTAGAAGAAATGTTGCAGAATATAAAACAGCATCACATTGAAACTCAAACTCAAAGCAAGGTTGTTAAAATAACACCCGCAGGCAAGAAATTGCAGATTGAAACCGAAGCTGGAGAATTTTATAACGTGCAAAATATTCTTTGGTGCTCGCCATTGAATATTTTAGAAAATATTCTGTTACAAACCAATGAATTGGTTAATTTTGAAAGTAGCTCTGGCGCGCTCATTATATTTTTTGTGCTGAACGAACATAATAATATCCCTGAAAATGGCTATTTAGAACAGATGGATGATGATATGTTGCTATGGCGTATCAGTAGCAACCAAAGTTATGTTGATGATGACCCCAATCACATCAAAAATTACATCACAATAGAAGCACCATTTAGCCCTGAAGCATACGAGAACAGCAATCTTGATGACTTAAAACAGCAATTATGGCAAGAAGCCACTGATTTAAATATTGTTAGCGGTAAAATGCCCGATGAAAATATGCATCTTTACAGCCCTTATATTCATAAAATCTTTCTGAAAGACCATTCTAAAATAGTTGCAAAAATCAATAAAAAGATTAAAAAACTCAGCCCCAATATTCAATTCTTAAAACCACATATATCTAACCGTGCTTATATCGCCCATGAAATTATCAATATCTGTGATAAAAAATTTGGCTAACATCAAGCCTTACACATGCTTGACATAGTCCATTGAAACAATCTACAAAGATACAAACTACTTTAAGCATTAAAAAGTTACGATAGAAAGTTACGATGGCAGGCATTAATAAATTAATTGAAGGTTATAAAAATTTCCATACAGAATATTTTCGTAACGATAAAAGCCTGTATAAACGCCTGAAAGAAATTGGACAAGCCCCCAAAACATTGGTGATTGCCTGTAGTGATTCACGAGTAGACCCCGGGATTATTACAAAATCAGGTCCGGGTGATATTTTTGTGGTTCGAAATGTTGCCAATTTAGTCCCCCCTTATACCAAAAAAGAAAACCGTACCTTACATGGGGTAAGCGCGGCGTTAGAATTTGGCGTCCGTATTTTAGAAGTTGAAAATATCATCATATTAGGTCATAGCCATTGTGCTGGAGTGCGCGCCATGTTCAATCCAAAATCTGTGCCTTTAGAAACAGATTTCATCGGCGAATGGGTGAAAATTGCCACCCCTGCCAAAAAACGCGCTACGACAAAATACGATACAGATGAACACCAACAACAATTGCTTCATCATTGCGAACGCGAAACAATTTTACTGTCGCTAGATAATCTTTTAACATTTCCATGGATTAAAGAGCGTGTCATCGATAAGAAATTGCAAATTCATGGCTGGTATTTCTCATTAGGTGATGGCAGTCTAAAATATTACGACCAAGAAACAGGCAATTTTATTGCCTTTGAAACAGAATAGTCCTTATCTCTTTATGACAAAAGAACCCCCTTATATCACGGACTATGCCTACGCTATCGTCGGAGGTGGTTTCCCAGGATTATTTGCAAGCTATTATACATCACAGCACAGCAAGAAAACTATTTTATTTGAAACATCAAAAAATTTAGGTGGTGTTATGCAACCTATTGAATTTGAAGGTTTGAAAATGGATTTAGGCACACATTCGCTCACATATCTTTCCCCTGAAATCACCAAAATATTTTTAGAATTATCTAATCATACATTGAAGCCTAATGATTACCCTACAAATAGTCGTTTATGTGGCAAAATATATTCAGGGGCACATTACCCTGATTTAACAGGATTAAGTAGCAATACACTTGAAAGAACCCATAAACAAATATTTAAAAATACCAAAATAATATCCATTACAAGAAACCAAACATATTATCAATATATGAAAAGCCGTTGGGGGGAAATAACTGCTGATGCTTTAACGCCCACCATAAAAAAAATGACAAATCATCATCCTAAAGAGATAGATAGAACAAGTATGTATTTTAGATATTTTGATAAAATTAAAATATCTGAAAAAGTGGAACCCCGCGCACCTTTATTAATAAAATTTATGACATCTCTTCTTTATGGGTTGAATAGAATATTTAAAATTCCATTTTTTAATATCTTTTTAATTATTTTAAAAGAATTGAATAAACATAATCGCATTGAATATCTCTCACCAAAAACAGCTGACATTAATAAAAAAATAGGTAGCGATTTATATCCTGAAAAAAATTATATCGGTGCATTTACTGAAGAAATAATCCAGACGCTCAACAGGCAAAATGTAACAATAAAAACAAAAACCACTATTAAATCTATTGAAGCTATTGATGGTAAACTTCTTGTTACCAATGAAAATGAAAATAATTATCTTGTTGATTATTTGTTTTGGGGGTCTCCATTAAGTATCTTAGAAACAACCTTATTTAATACAACAAAGCTTAAAAATCTTGAAACAAGTTCTGGTATGTTATTGGTCTACTTTATTCTTGATAAACAACATTTCAGCGGTCAAAGAAGTTATTTTGAACAATTAGATAACGATATGTTGCTATGGCGCATCGGCTTTAATAAAAGCTATGTTAATGGTGACCCTAATCATATCAGATATTACGCATGTATAGAAATACCCATGAAACCAGAAATATATCATGAAGCAAATATTGATGATATCAAGGCTCAGCTATGGCAAGAAGCTATTACACTTAATCTGGTGAAAAATGATATGCCTCAAAAACATATGCATCTCTACACACCTCATGTTTTTAAGATTCTCCTAAAAGGTCATCAAAAACAAACAAACAAACTTCGCAAAAAAATTAAAAAACATTATCCTAATATTATTTTCTTAGCACCGCATGTCTTCAATCGTTCAAATATTGCTGATATGATTATCAACAAATTAAACCCAACATTAAAATAATATTTAAGCTGTTTTTGGTTTTAATTTAGGGGTGGCTACTTTCTTATTTACTTTCTTCGCCTCACGCTGTTTTTCAAATATTTGATTAAATAAGATGAGTCCACTTGGTGTGACAATCAGCGTTAGAATTGTGGCAAAACCAAGCCCGAACACAATTGCCGCCGCTAATTGTTGCCAAAAAGCCGTAGAAGGGTCGTCAATGGCATAACCACGATTCACAAAATCAACTTCCATTCTAATCACCAATGGAACCAATCCCAACATTGTTGTTGCCGTCGTCATCAAAACAGGACGCAAACGCTGGGCACATGCCTGAATGATGGAACGATAATAATCACCACCAGTCTTACGCATCAAATCATTAAACGTATCAATCAAAACAATATTATTATTCACCACAATGCCCGCAAGCGATATAACCCCAATGCCTGACATAATAATACCAAATGGCTGTCTGATAATCAGCAACCCTAACATCACACCAATCGTGGACATAACAACCGCTGATAAAATCAACAAACATTGATAAAATGAATTAAATTGCGTCAATAAAATTAATGCCATCACAAAAAGTGCAATCCCAAATGCCTTGCTTAAAAAAGCACTGGCTTCAGCTTGGTCGGCATTTTCACCAATAAATTCATACTCTACTGATTGAGGGATACCTAAATCAGGTATTTCTTCTTCTAGCTGTTTAACCTTATCGGTTGCCAACACGCCCCGTTCCAATCCTGAACGCACAAAAGCAATGCGTTTTTGGTCACTACGTCTCACAAGCGCAGTTTTTAGCACAGCCTCTCTATCAACAAAATTACTAATCGGCACATCGCCTTCACCGGTGGTCACCCGCAACCCATCTAATTGTTCTACCGAACGCAATGATTTAGGCAAGCGCATCACAATATCAAGCTCGTCATTGCTATCATTCGGGCGGTATGAACTTAAAGTAATGCCATTGGTCAACAAACGGACATAATTGCCTATTGTATTAATACTAACATTATATTTATAAGCTTCCTCACGGTCTACATTCAATTGCCATTCAATGCCCGGCGGACTGATACTATCTTCAATATCACGAATACCGGGTGATTTTTCTAAATGAGTGCGCATGATTTGAGTTGCTTGTGTTAAATCATCTAATTCATTACCACTAAATTGAATCGAGATGGCTTTGCCTGTAGGGGGTCCATTCTCCTGCTCGCGCGATTCAATATAAATGCCCGGAATCAATTTCATTCTTCCATCAATATCTTTAATAATTTCTGAACTTTTACGGCGGTCGCGCCAATTAACATATTCTAAATTAATCAGCCCAATCACATCTTCTGCCAAATCACGCCCACCTGTGATATTGCCTGCTGTGGTGGTTATATTTTTGATTTCACCCTTTTCTTGCTGTAATGCAATCACTTGCTTTTCAACATTGGCAACCAGCGCATCGCGTTCTAATATAGAATAATTGCCACGGGCATGTACCAATAAAATACCCCGTTCGCTATCACCAGAGGGGAAAAATTCTACGCCACGCCCCAACACGCCATAAAGAACCCATGATGCAACCATCGCAATGCCCGCAATCGCTAATACACGGCGCGGATATTTTAAAACCCAATTTTCTAAAAATGCAATATATCGTTGTGCGAATTGACTGGATTTTTTAATATCAATCATATCCGCACTGTCTCGTTCTGATTTACCTGAAGATTCTTCTTCTGCGCCATCAACCTTCTGACGAATCCATCTGCCAATAGTTTGATAGCCCCGAATACCACCATAAAGTAGCCCGATAATTTGACCAATCACTCCCAATGGAGTTGCAACAAGCCCCAATAATGCAGAAAATATTCCGCCAACAATAAAGCCGCAAATAACGGCAACTAAATATTGCAAAACAATACCAAAACAGCTTCCCAAAATAGGCATGAAAAACAATGCCATCACCAATGAAGATGATAGAATGAAAATAACCGTCAAAGGTAAATAACCCATAAATTCACCAACCAAACCGGGCCAAAAAAGCAATGGCATAAAGGCTGCCAATGTTGTGCCGGTGGAAGCAATAATCGGCCATGACATTTTTCTGGCTGCCAATGTAAATGCTTCTGCCCTCGAATAACCATCCGCAATTTTACGTTCTGCAAATTCTACAACCACAATCGCACCATCAACCAACAAGCCAACAGAAATAATCAAACCAAATAACACAACAAAATTAAGCGTGATTCCAATTAAATCCATGATTAAAATACCGCTTAAGAACGAACCGGGAATTGAAATGCCAACAAGTAATGAAGGACGCAAACCCAATGTGCTTAAAACAACAATCATTACCAAAACAATCGCGCTAATCACTGAATTTTGTAGGCTGGTTAAAGAATTTTTAATGCCTTCCGCCTCATCTTGGGTAATATCAATGGAAATCGCTCTTGGCCAATTTTTTGAAACCTCATCAACCAATCCACGCACATCTTGCGAGGCTTGAATAATATTTTCACCCGTCCGTTTCACAACTGAAAGGGTGAGGGCTGACTGCCCATTAAGCCGTGCCACTGCCTGCACATCTTTGAAAGTTCTTTTAATATCGGTCACATCTTCTAACACAACCACCGATTCACCCGCTGAAATAATAGGAAACCGCTTTAGATCATCAATGCTTTCAATCAGGCTTGGCACTTTTATCGCAAATTTTCCTGATTCACCTTCTAAATTACCTGCCGCCACCAATAAATTCGATGAAGAAATCGCCTGCACAATTTGGTTGGGTGTGATATTATAAGATTGCAACTTAACAGGATTAATCGTTACCTCAACAACTTCTTCACGCTCACCATCTAAATCAACGCGCAATATTTGTGATAATTTCTCTATCTCTTCTTGCAATTCTTGCGCGTAATTTAATAAAATTCTGCCATCAATATCGCCTGATAATGATATTTGAATCACTGGAAATAAGCTGAAATTCACCTCATTAACCGTTGGTTCATCTGCATCTGAAGGAAATTCGCCTTTCACCTCATCTACTTTTTCTTGAACATCGCGCAACGCCTGCTCTACATTGAAACCCGCATCAAATTCCAACACAACATTCGCACCACCAAGATAGCCTGTGGAATTCATTTCCTTCAAGCCTTCTATTTGGGACAAAGATTTTTCGAGTGGCTTAATCAATAATTTCTCTGAATCAACCGATGAAATACCTTTGAGAGAGGTGGAAATATAAATGATAGGAATAGCAATATCGGGTGCAGATTCTTTAGGAATATTCTTATAAGCCACACTGCCCGAAACCAATAATAACAACAATAACATTACAAAGGTGCGCGAGCGTTTCATACCTAAATCAATAATTGACATCTATTTTTCCTTTTAATTAAACATCTTTTCAGATTAATTTTTCTCTTATTCTACTTATTCTACTGCTTTTACTTTTTCACCAACTGTTACCGTTTCTTGCCCAACTGTGATAATATTAATTTTGCTCGGCAATTCAGATATCCAAACGCCCTTATCCGTATCTTGAATAATATCAACAGGCAGAAATACAACAACATCTTCTTCATCAACCACACGCACGCCAATTGTGCCATCACTATTGAGAGTCAGCCATGCGGATGAAATAAAATGGGCTTCCTCTGAATTTTGTAACAAACGCAACGTTGCAGGCACGCCATCACGAATCGATTCATCAGGATTTTCTACAATGACTTCAACCGCAAAAGAACGTGTGCGCGAATTTGCCGACGTAGAAATAAAGACCAATTGCCCCACATAGCTTTCATCATCGATGCGAACCTCTATCTCGCCTAAGCCTTCTAAGCTTTGCACTTCTTTTTCAGAAACATAGCCCGTAATCTTAATCGGGTCTAAATCAATCACTGTACCCACAAATATGCCCGGTGAAACATAATCACCAATATCAAGCGGTAAATCTACCAACGTGCCAGCAAATGGAGCACTAAAACGGCTTTTTGCAAGATTATAACGCGCTTGTGCCAATGAAGCTTCCGCACGGGCAAAGTTTGCTTGAATCTCGGTTGCTTTTACGCGTGATTGATACCCGCCTTTTGCCAAAGATGTCGCCGCCTGATTTTCAAGGCGCAACTGATTATAACTGGCAGTTGCTTGCTTCAATTCTGCATTACGGATGGTGTTATCTAGCTCCAGAAATACTTCATCCACTTCTAATTCACTGCCCTTAAGCTTAACAATTTCTTGAACTGTGCCAGCTGTTTGCGCGCGAATATCTAATTTATGGTTCGCTTCAGTAACACCTGAAATTTCAATCAGTGGCTGATAAGATTGTGCCACTGATGCTTCAATCTGCACACTTCTTAATTGCTCACCATCTTTATTTTGACCGCCAAATCTGTTGCCAGCACCACCAAAAGAACCTGAAAAAATCCAAACCACTGTGATTAAAATAACCCAGAATGCCAAACGTGACGAATCATCCATTTTTTTATACCACCGATAAGGGCGTGTATTATGGCAAGGGCGTAGCATGACGCTATCTATGAATTGAGCGATTTTTCTTAAGAGTAAAAAGAATATACCAAAAATATAATCTAAAATCCAAACCACATAGCCCGGAATTTTAGCAACATACAAAAAAATTCTGAAAAGTCGAAAAAATCGTGCAAAAATTCTTTTTATAAAACCCATTATTTTAACCTACCCATATGTTAACCATTATTTTTAAATTCGTGCACCCTCAACGATTATAGTCATAATACATTCAGAAAACAATAAAGAAAGCTAAAATTGATGGCGATAAATTGCAACAATTTTGTTCAACATATCTAATGCCTCATCACGAGGGCGTTGAAACGCATTGCGCCCAAGAATAGAACCATTCGCACCACCATCGCGTAATTCACGAATTTCTTTATAAAGCGAATCCAAATCTTTTGACGCACCCCCTGAAAACACCACAATCCTACGCATCGCAAAAGATGATTGCATAATATGAGCAATCCTATCGGAAAGCCTATCTTTGGCAATCTTATGTTTTTCATAAACTTCCTTCGCTTCTTTTTGTTCCAAATGCGCTGTAGGTGGTTTTACTTTAATAATATGCGCCCCTAAAAGGGCTGCCATATGCGCGCCATAGGCAGTAACATCCAATGCCGTTTCGCCATCTTTGCTAAGGTCACCACCACGCGGATACGACCAAATCACCACCGCAAGCCCATAAGATTTTGCTTCTTTCGTCATTTCACGAATTTCTTCCATCATATCAAATTGCTTATCAGAGCCCGGATAAATTGTAAAACCAATCGCACTTGCCCCTAAACGAAGCGCATCTTGTACCGAACCTGTGACAGCTTGATCTTTCGTCATTGCCCAACTTGTAGAAGAATTAACTTTTAAGATGGTGGGAATTTGCCCGGCAAATGTATTCGAGCTTGCTTCTAATGCCCCTAATGGTGCCGCATAAGCATTCAAACCCGCATCAATCGCCAATCGATGATGATAATGGGGGTCATAGCCATCAGGATTAATCGCAAAAGAACGCGCCGGACCATGTTCAAAACCTTGGTCAACAGGCAATATCACCATTTTACCCGTGCCGCCTAACTTGCCTTGCATTAATATCCGTGCTAAATTTGCTTTCGTGCCCGGACTATCACTTTCGTAATGGCTTAAAATTTTTCTAACTGCACGCGTCATTCTCATGATAATTGCTTCCTTGTTAAACTCATAAATTATGATAAAAAACCTTATCGTTATTTACCATAAAACCAACAAAAATACAATAAAACCTATTGCCTTTTGCCTTTCCATCATTCAATATGATAAAAATAGATTAAAAAATACCATCAAATCCATGAAAAAATATCAAACAGATTTTTCTACTTTGCCAAATGTTGCTGGCGTGCAAATGGCAGTTTGTGCCACCGGCATAAAATATCAAGACCGCAATGATTTATTGCTTATTAAAATGGCACCCAATAGCTATGTGGCGGGCACATTAACTCGTTCTTCTATGCCCGGCGCGCCTATTATTTGGTGCAAACCAATCTTAAAGAACGCGCGCGCTGAAGCGATTATTATCAATGCGGGCAATGCCAATGTACTTACCGGCAAGCATGGCGAACAAGCAACGTCAGAAATTGCGGAACATTTAAGCAAAGCACTCGATATTAAAGCAGAGCATATTTTGCAAGCTTCTACTGGCGTGATTGGTGAAAAACTTGATTTTGAAAAAATCATCACTGCCATGAAGAATTTATGTCAAAATTTAGCACCCAATCAATGGGAGCAGGCCGCGCGTGCCATTATGACCACGGATACCTTTCCAAAAGCTGCCCATGCCAATTCTATGATTGCAGGCAAACCCATCAACATTGTTGGCATTGCCAAAGGTTCGGGAATGATTGAACCGAATATGGCAACCATGCTTGGTTTTATTTTTACCGATGCGCTGATTGCCCCCCATATGTTGAAAAAAATGACAGCAGAAATTGTTGATGACACCTTTAACAGCATCACAGTGGATAGTGATAGTTCAACAAGCGATATGGTGATTGTGAGTGCAACTGGTATGGCGCAAAATCCATTGATTGACGATACTGAAAAACTAGCCGATTTCAAACAGGGATTGCATGACGTTATGCTTGACCTTGCCAAACAAATTGTTCGCGATGGTGAGGGCGCGCGTAAATTTATCACAATCCATGTGAAAGGGGCTAAAAATAGAGAATCCGCGCATATTATTGGGAAATCCATTGCAAATTCCCCTTTGGTGAAAACTGCCATTGCAGGGGGTGATGCCAATTGGGGACGGATTGCGATGGCAATCGGCAAATCAGGCGAGCCAGCAACACCGCAAGATTTATCCATCATGATTGCGGATGAAACTATCTTGCAAAAAGGTGATTTATGCCCGTTTGATAGTGGTAAACTTGATAAATATTTCCGCCAAGATACCATTGCTATTATGATAGATATTGGCTTGGGCAAAGGTGAAGCGACCATTTATAGCTGTGACTTAACCGAAGATTATATCCGCATTAATGCTGATTACCGTAGTTAATCATAATTACAATAGCAATGAAAATGGCAAATTCTAACCATCCCTGTCAAAATCAAGATTTAGCCCTTAGCACTGATAACATTAAATTGGTGGTTGCCGTGGCATTGATTGATGCGGATGGGCGTGTGTTGATTAATGAACGCCCTGAAGGCAAAACATTCGCTGGTTATTGGGAATTCCCCGGTGGCAAAATAGAAAAAGGCGAGACACCTGAAGCGGCGTTATTGCGAGAGTTACAAGAAGAGTTAAATATCACAACAAGCTTAGGTTGCTTTGCGCCTATTGCTTTTGCCAGCCATAATTATGATGATTTTCATTTATTGATGCCTCTATATATTTGCCATTTATGGCAAGGCAATATGGTAGCGCGTGAGGGGCAAAAACTACAATGGGTGAAAGGGCACACAGCTTTACCAATATAAAATGTTACCTGCTGATTTACCGCTTATTCCGTTATTATTAGAATGGCTGTAATTTAATCTATGCGACCAAATTCAAGATAGAACCACGACCGCTATAGCTTTGTTCTAACTGGTTTCTTGTATTATTGGCTAAAATTTCACCCAATCTTTTGAAGGCACCATCTACATCAAAAGGGCTTGCCGCTCTTATACTTTGTTGGGTGCTTTTCTGAGATGAGCTTGTGGCTTGTGTGTCGGTTGTAAAATCAACAAAGGATTGATTGCCAGCAACTGGTTTTTTGCGTTGCGCTTGCCCAATAGAGGCGCGTTCAGGGCGAACCGTAAAAAGATTTTCAACATCATAAACCATTGCTAAGGACTCCTTAAAATTTATTCCCCTGCTATTTCCACAAATTAATATTTATAAAATTGTGAAAAGTCTATCTACTGAAATAATGGCAAATTTTATGCCAGAAAACAACCCAAAAAAAACAAATTGCGCCAATCACTTTTATCAAATGATTACATTTAGTTTTAATCAAAGCGTTAAAATAGGTCAAGCCCTATAATTTTATTTTTCATATTCGTATTTTTAAGTTATAATCGTAAAGAATAGATTAGGAAAAAGGGATTTTTTTGACAGCTTCACTCAAACCAATTGCTACTGGAAACATTGATAAAATTACATTATTGCTGATTCCGGGTTTTTCTATGTTGCCATTCGCATCATTGGTAGAACCTTTTAGAATGGCAAACCGCCTTGCCGAAAAAGAATTGTACCGCTGGAAACTTATTTCTAAAGATAGCAATCCCGTATTCTCATCAAGCAATATTCCTATTGCTGTTCATGGCTCCATAGAAGATGATGAACCCATTGATAATTTATTCGTCTGTAGTGGGGTGAATATCCATTTCTTTGATGATAAACCGACATTAAGCTTTATTCAACGTATCGGACGCAGTCATAATTATATTGGTTCTGTTTGCACAGGCAGTTATGTGTTGGCACGTGCGGGGGTTTTGGCTGGTTATCGTTGCACCATTCATTGGGAAAATTTAGATAGTTTTCGCGAAAACTTTCCTGAATTAGATGCGCGTGCCACCCTTTATGAATGTGACCGAAATCGCCTGACTTGTTGCGGTTCAACCGCTGCGTTTGAAATGATTACCAACATTATCAGTAACAAACATGGCTCCGACCTTGCCAATGCAATTTGCGAACAATTTATCCATGAAAAAAACCGTCAAACGGATGAAAATAACATTTTACCCTTGCGTGTACGTTTGCAAATTAACCATCCAAAGCTTCTTAAAGCCATTAGTGCTATGGAAGATAATTGCGAAAAAACCATTTCACGCGAGGAAATTGCTGCGATTGCAGGCACCTCATGTCGCCAATTAGAACGCTTATTCTACCAACATCTTGCCATCAGCCCAAGACGCTATTATCTTAAATTACGCTTAGACCGTTCTAAAAGATTGCTACAGCAAACCAATCTTTCTATTGCTGAAATCGCCTTTGCGTGCGGTTTTAATACAGCATCACATTTTTCCCGCTGTTTCCGTACCATCTATGGTTTCACACCTAGAAATGACCGTAACAATCATCGCAATAGTCTAAATGATATGCCATCTTAAAAATTATTCTTAAAAAACTGTTATTTTATTGACTAGAATAAAATAATTATCGATACTGCCATCAGCACATTAATCATTAGGAATAAAAATGAAAAAATCTTTTAATATCACCCTTAACAATGAAACAATAGAAGCCTTTGAAGATGAAACCATTTGGCAGGTGGCACAAAGGCAAGGGATAGAAATTCCGCATCTATGCTATTCACCTAAAGTAGATTACCCCTCTGATGGAAATTGCCGTGCCTGTATGGTAGAAGTTGAAGGCGAGCGCGTCTTAGCCGCTTCATGTATCCGCAAAGCACAAGAAGGAATGGTTGTTAATTCTGTTTCTGAACGGGCAGAAAAATCACGCAAGATGGTGTTTGAATTGTTACTTTCTGACCAACCGGAACGCGAGAAAAACCATCATCATGATGCGCCTCTTTGGCAATGGGTGAATAAAATTGGAATGGTAGAGCCGCGCTTTGATGGTAAGGAAACTCCTGAATGCGACCTTTCGCATCCTGCGATGGCAGTGAATCTAGATGCATGTATTAATTGCACCCTTTGTGTGCGTGCCTGCCGTGATATACAGGTGAATGATGTAATTGGTATGGGTTATCGTGGTAAAAATGCAAAAATTATTTTTGATTTTGATGATGAGATGGGAAGTTCTACCTGCGTTGCTTGCGGGGAATGTGTGCAAGCCTGTCCAACAGGCGCGCTCATGCCTAAAACGATGGTCAATGATGAGCAAATTTATCAAGGTGCCGCTGATAAAACCATCAATAGCCTATGCCCTTATTGTGGGGTAGGTTGCCAAACTGAAATTCATGTGAAAGATAATAAAATTGTGAAAGTAGATGGGCGCGAAGGTCCTGCCAACCGCAATCGCCTATGTGTGAAGGGTAGGTTCGGTTTAGATTATACGCATCACCCCCATCGTTTAACAAAACCATTAATACGCAGAGATGATGTGCCAAAAAAATGGGATGACCAGATTGACCCTGCCAATCCTTATACACATTTCCGTGAAGCCGAATGGGATGAAGCATTAACATTTGTTGGCAAAGGATTTACAAAAATTCTCAATAAACATGGCAATGGCTCCTTAGCAGGATTTGGTTCGGCAAAAGGTTCTAATGAAGAGGCTTATCTGTTTCAAAAATTAATTCGTACAGGCTTCCGTACCAACAATGTTGACCATTGTACAAGGCTATGCCATGCCTCATCCGTGGCAGCTTTGATTGAAGGAATTGGCTCGGGTGCAGTGACAGCCCCATTTACTGCCGCCAAAGATAGTGATTGCATCATTGTAATCGGCGCGCGCCCTACTGAAAATCACCCCGTTGCAGCAACATTTTTCAAAAATGCTGTCAAACAAGGGAAGAAATTAATTGTGCTTGACCCGCGCGGGCAAGGGCTTGTTCGTCATGCGTGGCGTCATCTGCAATTTAAAGCGGGTACAGATGTATCGTTACTCAATGCCATTATCTACACAATCATTGAAGAAAATCTGGTTGACCATGATTATATCACCAAAATGTGTGAAGATTATGATGCTATCAAAGAAAATATCAAGCAATTTCCACCTGAAAAAATGGCTGGCATTTGTGGTATTGAAGCAGATGCCATTCGCGATGTGGCACGCGCTTTTGCAAATTGCAAAAATGGTATTATTTTCTGGGGCATGGGTGTCTCGCAACATGTGCATGGCACGGATAACAACCGTTCGCTGATAACATTGGCTGCCATTACAGGCAATATCGGGCGTGAAGGTGCAGGTTTGCATCCGTTGCGCGGACAAAATAATGTGCAAGGCGCATCAGATGTTGGCTTAATCCCAATCATGTATCCGGATTATCAATCGGTTGAGAATCCAGATGTAAAAGCAAAATTTGAAAAATTTTGGGATACAACATTAGACCCCAAACGCGGTTTAACTGTGGTGGAAATTATTGATGCTATTTTGGCAGATACCGTAAAAGGCATGTATATTATGGGCGAAAATCCTGCCATGTCTGACCCTGATACCACCCATGCCCGTAAAGCATTGGCAAAATTAGACCATTTGGTGGTGCAGGAAATTTTCTTAACGGAAACCGCTTATCATGCCGATGTTATTTTACCAGCAAGTGCTTTTGCCGAAAAATTAGGCAGTTTTACCAATACCAACCGTCAAGTGCAAATGGCACGCCCTGCGATTGAAATGGCACAAGGCGTCCGTCAAGATTGGATTATTATTCAAGCGATTGCCCAGCATATTGGACTTAATTGGAACTATCAAGGGGTGCATGAAGTGTTTGCCGAAATGCGTGAAATCATGCCATCGATTGCCGGCATTAGCTGGAAGCGTTTAGAACGTGAAGATGCAGTCACCTACCCATGCGCGCATGAAGATGAGCCGGGCGAGGCAATTATTTTTGGTGATGGTTTCCCAACCCAATCAGGCAAAGTAAAATTAGTGCCAACCAATATTGTCCCCCCTGATGAAGTGCCCGATACAGACTATCCTTATATTTTAACAACAGGGCGCATGTTAGAACATTGGCACACAGGTGCCATGACCCGCCGTGCAGCAGTGTTAGATGCGGTAGAGCCTGCGGCAGTCGCACATTTGAACCCGAAAGAATTACAAAAATTAGGCGTGACCCCGGGGAATAAAGTGCGGGTAAGCACCAGACGTGGCATGTTAGAATTAATGGCGCGCGCCGACCGTGATGTTGCCGATGGTATGATATTCATTCCGTTCTGCTTTGCTGAAAGCCCTGCCAATATGCTGACCAATCCAAAATTAGACCCTTATGGCAAAATCCCTGAATTCAAATTTTGTGCTGCCCATATTGTTGCCACGTAAATATGAGTTTTATTCTTCGTTTCTCGATTGCTGAAGCCGATTGCGATACTGTGCTTAAAGCATTTGCGAATGATTTTCCCAATTCTTCTATTTTCAGAGGCTCCGAAAATATCTGGCATTATCAAGCTTTTTGCGATGAAGCACCCAATAAAGGGTTGATTGAATCGCTTCATTCGCTTGCCATGCTCAGTTGTGGCAATCATTCATCAGCCTTGCATTATCATATTGAAACATTGCCCGATAAAAATTGGTTAGAAGAAAATATGAAGATGATACGCCCTTTCACCATCGATAGGTTTTTTATTGTTCCGGGGGGCGGGCAAATTAAAACACAAGATTTCACCCATCGCCCAATGATTAAAATTAGTGGGTCACTCGCTTTTGGCACAGGCAAACATGCCACCACGCAATTATGCATCAAAATTTTAACCATGCTTGCCAAGAAACATGCCCCACAATATAGACGTTATAATCCTATTAATCATATTTTAGATATGGGCTGTGGCACAAATATTTTAGGCTTAACTGCCGCCCATCTGTTCAAACAAAGCCATATCACCGCGATTGATATCGCCAAAGAAGCCGTTATCATCAGCAAAGAAAACAGCATGATTAATCATATGGCGCATCGATTTGATATTCATCAATCAGATAGTCCTTTTATGCCTTACCGCAGATCTTATCAACTTATCATTGCCAATATTTTAGCAGAACCACTCAGCCAAATGCGCCTGCCTTTTGCAAAAATTCTTGCCCCTAAAGGCTATTTACTGCTTTCAGGTTTGCTGGTAAAACAACAATCATTTCTGCATCATGCCTTTCAAAAAAAATTCAAACTTTTGCAACAATATCAGCAAAATGATTGGATGGCACAGCTTTACCAAAGAAAACCATCATGACAAGCACATTGATTCATCAAATTTGCGCCTCTCGCCCTGATTTAACGTGCCGCGAACCAGAAGATATTTTTGCCAAGCTTGGCATTCCCTTTCATGCAGAAAATCAAAAAATCTATGATGATTACCTTCATTGGCTAAAACAAGAGCCTGATACAAATAAAGCCACCTATACGCAACGCATCGCGATGATTCAAGAATGGTTGGTGAGTGAGAATTTAACATATTTTTTATTGCCACGTGCTGACCGCTATAATCAGGAATTTCTACCTGCTTGCAATGAACGTATCCTATGGCTAACAGGTTTTTCAGGCAGTAGTGGCTTTGTTTGTATCAGTGCAAATGAATGCGTGTTATTTAGCGATTCTCGCTATACAATTCAAATGCAACAACAAACCCCCGAACATGTGATTTGCCATGATGGTTCAAAATCCAATATAGAAGACTATTTACAAGACCATGTCCAATCAGGGGAACGCGTTGGTTTTCCCAAATGGCAATTATCCATCGATATGCACGAAAAAATTTCTAAAATTATCACCAAAAATAATGCAATATTAGAAGGTTTTATTGACAATCCGATTGATATTTTTTGGCAAAATCGCCCTGCGGAACCTTTGTCATTGCCTCATATTATGGATGAAAAATATTCAGGAAAAACAGCATCAAAAAAAATAAAACAGCTACGCAATCAATTACATGAGCATCATGCCAATGAAACATTTATTAGCGCAAATTTTATCAGCGACCTAAGCATGATTGCATGGCTGTTAAACATACGTGGCAGTGATATTTATTATGCGCCAGTGAATATTGCCATGCTGATTATCACGCAACAAAACGCAAATTTATTCATCAATCAATCTAAAATAACTCCTGAAATCAAACAATATCTGGATACGCATTTCATCACATGTTATCCGATAAAACATCTTATCGGTTTTATGGCGCAATTAAAGCAAGAAACCTGCCTGATGGATGGTAAAAAAACGCCTTTCTATATTAAAGAGTTATTTGAAAATCACGAACTATCTTTTATCATTGCCGACCAACCCATGCAAAAGCAACGGGCGATAAAAAATGAAGAAGAAAGTAATGCCATCCGTGATGCCCATATTGCCGATGGGGTGGCTATGGTAAAGTTTTTACATTGGTTAGAACAACAACCCACAACAGATGAGTTAACAATCGCCGAAACATTAGAGAAATTTCGCCAGCAACATTCCTTTTATCGGGGGGCAAGCTTTGCCACCATTGCCGCCTTTGCAGAACATGGTGCCATTGTGCATTACCATAGCAATACGCAAACAAATTACCGCGCCAATCAACAGAATGGTTGCTTATTGTTGCTGGATTCAGGCGGACATTACATCAATGGTACCACCGATATTACCCGCACAATTCCCTATGGAAAAATTGATAATGCGTTGATAATGCGCGATTATACGCTTGTGCTAAAAGCTCATATCAACCTTGCCATGCAACATTTTCCTTATGGCACGAATGGTGGGCAGCTTGATGCCATTTGCCGTGCGCCACTTTGGCAATATCAGTGTCATTATCGGCATGGCACAGGGCATGGGGTGGGCATGTATTTAGATGTGCATGAAGGACCTTGTCATATCTCACCCAATATGGATATGGCACTTGAAGAGGGTATGATATTTTCTAATGAACCGGGACATTATCAAGAAAATGCCTATGGTATTCGAATAGAAAATTTAATTCTCACAAAAAGCAATGGCGATATTAATGATACATGGCTTCATTTTGAAACAATTACCTTATGCCCCATTAACCTTGACCTCATCGATAAAAATCTTCTTAATGCTTCGGAAATAACATGGCTGAATCATTATCACCAAATGGTATGGCAAAAATTATCGCCTTATTTTGATGATGATAATCTACGCCAATGGTTGAAAAATGCCACCCGTAATGTGGGATAATATTGCTCAAATAAAAACAGCATCGCTAGTAAAATAGTTGGAAAAATTGCCACTGTATAGCGTTGTGAGGCGATATTAAAAATCGCAACTGCCAATAAATAACCGTGGGGCAGAAAGCTTAAAAAAATGGCACAGCCTAAAGCATTGGATAAAGGCGTTGTTCTATGACGCCATAAATAAAACTGCCATCTATAGAATTGATACAATAATAATCCAAAAGAAATCACCCCCATTAGCAAAAATAATAATAAAATTGGCGTTATCAAAACATAGCTTTTCTCAATCTGATAAAAGTAAATCTTGGCAAGTTTTTCAAAATCATTGCCCGCAATATTTGAAAATAATGAATGAATGGTTTGTTCATAAATAGGTTGAAAAAACACACTATATTCAGGCAATATCAACCACCCTTGTAGATAGTGGCATAATGTGATTTTTCCCCATTCCAACGGATGCGTACGTAAAATATCTTGTGATATTTTAGCAATGGAAGCTTTATCAAGCTTTGATTGCCTGAAATGTCCATGCTGAAAATAAACTTCTAAAAAAGGTCCTGCTTTGGTAAAGCAACTCCCTGAGAATGTTTTTGTTACCGCTGAAAAAACTTGTGCTTCTGTTGCAAAATCAGATGCCAAATCATAGTTTGGATGAGTATCCGCAAGCAAATTATCAGCATCAATATGGCTTGCCATCACCCCTGCTTTTCCTATCATATGAGTGGCAAGAATCGAAAGATTTTCTTGGCTTGGCTTGCCATGATACCAATCATGTGCGCCTCGTTCAGCTATCATTACAGTAACAATCATCACACAAGCAGTGATTAATTTTTTTATGGATAATTCTGGAGTTCTGCCATGCAATAGATAAAGAATAATGAGCATCGGTAACAACACAATACCAATGGGGCGCAATAAAATAGCCAATGCAATCACCACAATGAAATCGTAATTATATTTCTTCTGATGATAGGCTTTTATCAACTGTGCTGAAAAAATAATGAGTAGGCTATAAAATAGTGAATCCGTTAAAATCGCATAATGATACGCGAAATTAACAGGATTCAAAAAAATGACCAACCATACCAGTAAAAACGCCCATTTTATCTTAAAATAACACCTGCCAACCTGCCATAAATAAGCACAGGCTAAAACATGCACCAAATGTTGGATGATAAAAATCTTTTCATAAGCACCAAATAAATATTTGATGATACTCAAAATAACCGGATATAATAACGGACGAAAAGCAGAAAAATTTGCGTAAGTTCCTGAATCATCAAACCAATAAGCAACCTTAAAAGGCATAAATTGTAAATCATTCGGGCTAAGCACAAAACCGCAGATATAATAAAATAGCAACAACCAAAAAATTACTGATTGATAAAACCGATTATTTTGTTTCATAACCGTTAAATTGTTGCATCATTCCTGTTAAATTACGGCGCGCCAAACTATCTAAAATCAAGCCTGTAAATAACGAAAAAATTGAAAGCATTAAGAAGAAAACACTTGCCACGAATGTCGGTATTTTAGGCACCAATCCAGTTGCTTGAAACTCTAAATAAATAGGAACAAACAACACCACAAACAATAATCCAAAAACACTGGCAATCATTGAGAATAATAATAATGGTTTATAATCCTTAAATAACCGCAACATTAATATCAAAATTTTTGTGCCATCACGATATGTGCGTAATTTACTACTGGTTTCACCCTTACGAGCATAATAAATAGTATCAATTTCAGCAAAATTTATTTTTAAGGTAAGCGCGTAAATTGTTAGCTCTGTTTCAATTTCAAAACCATTGCTGATTGAAGGAAATGTTTTCACAAATCGTTTAGAAAAAACACGATATCCTGATAAAATATCCGTAAAACTTTTACCAAAAAACAATCCTGCTACAAACGTAATCAGACGGTTGCCAAAAACATGCCCCGGACGATAGGTTTTTTCATTCTCAGCATCTATTCTTTTGCCAACAACCATATCATAGCCTGCCATACAAACCTCAAGCATCTGAACCACCTTATCGGCGTCATAAGTGCCATCACCATCAGTCATCACGTAATAATCGGCATCAATATCCCTAAACATACGCCTAACAACATTGCCTTTGCCCTGATATTTTTCTGTTCGTACAATCGCACCGGCATCTAAAGCTTCAGCCATAGTTCCATCAGATGAATTATTGTCATAAACATAAATATCAGCCTGCGGTAATTTTTCTTTGAATGTTTTTACCACATCGCCTATAGCGCCTTGTTCATTATAACACGGTAATAAAATAGCAATCTTTGCCAATGATATATTATTGATGGGCATTATATTTGACCTCGCCCTATTCTATACATAATACCTTTACTCATCGGGTAATTTATAATTAAAACCCCACCATCGGCTAATATTTTTTTACAAAAAACACACATCATTTCAGAATCCATCTTAAATCTCTTCAACTATTTATCGCACGGTTAAAGGCACTGGTTACCGCGCGCAATGATGCTGTTACAATATTGGAATGTTTGCCCACGCCAAAATAAGCCACCCCTTCATCTGAAGATAATTGGATATAGGTTGCAGAGCTTGCATCTGAACCCGCACCTAACGCATGTTGCTGATAATTATTAATACGATAATTTGTCTGAAAATGCTTATTCAACACTTTCAAATAAGCATCAATAGGACCATTGCCTTTCCCCTCAAGTAACATTTTCTTATCAGCAATCATCACCCTTGCATTAAGCACGCGCAATTCTTCTGTTATCGAATCAGGTTGTGATTGATGGTCTATAAATTTAACAGGGTTTTCAGCATTTAAGTAAGTCTCTTCAAAAATTTGTAAAATCTGTGCCGACATCAATTCTTTGCCCGTATCTTCAGCGGTTTCTTGCACCACACGGCTAAATTCAATCTGAAATAACCGCGGCAATTCAAACCCATAATCAGTCTCCATAATATAGGCAACCCCGCCCTTACCCGATTGACTATTAATCCTGATTACCGCCTCATAATTACGCCCAATATCAGAAGGGTCAATGGGCAAATAAGGCACCTGCCATAAAGGCTCATTGGTTTGTCGCATTTCATGAAAGCCTTTTTTAATGGCATCTTGATGAGAGCCTGAAAACGCAGTGAACACCAACTCGCCCACATAAGGATGACGCGGATGAACTGGTAATTGCGTGCAATATTCTGCCATTTGTTGAATGGCATTAATATCAGAAAAATCCAAATTCGGACGAACGCCTTGCGTGTATAAATTCAATGCCAATGTTACCAAATCAACATTCCCTGTGCGCTCACCATTGCCAAATAATGTGCCTTCAACACGCTGGGCACCTGCCAATAAACCCAATTCTGTGGCGGCTACCGCAGCCCCCCTATCATTATGGGGGTGTAAACTGATAATCGCATATTGGCGATTTTTTAAGTTTTTACAAAAATATTCAATCTGGTCCGCATGAATATTCGGTGTTGACATTTCAACCGTTGCCGGCAAATTCAGAATGATTTTCTTATCAAGGGTTGGTTGCATAATTTCCATAACCCCCTCACAAATCTCAAGCGAAAAATCTAATTCCGTATCCGAAAAACTTTCTGGTGAATATTCATAGCGAATATTAATATCAGATTGGCTTTCGGCTAATTGTTTAATCAATGTTGCACCATTCGTGGCAATTTTTTTAATACCTTGTTTGCTTTCATTAAAGACCACACGGCGTTGCAAAGGATTCGTAGAATTATAAAAATGCACAATAACATTTTTGGCACCCTGAATTGCCTCAAACGTTCTTTCAATCAAATGGTCGCGCGATTGCGTGAGCACCTGAATAAACACATCATCTGGAATAAGATTATCATCAATCAATTGCCGTACAAAATCAAAATCAGTCTGTGATGCCGCCGGAAAGCCAACTTCAATTTCCTTAAAGCCAATCTCCAATAATTTCTTAAACATGCGTAATTTACGTTCCACACCCATCGGCTCAATCAATGCCTGATTGCCATCACGCAAATCCACAGAACACCAAATCGGTGCTTGCGTGATTTGATTATCTGGCCAACTTCTATTGGCGAGTTTAACGGCTGGAAATTTCTGATATTTACCAGTATTTTCTTTCATCTCATCCCTCACTAAAAATATATCTTAACGCGCATCATTGCTATCATTCCACTCTGTTAGATATTGTAAAGTTTGTAGGTAAATCTGTAAAGATGATTTTGCTTTGTTTTATTTTCATCTAACTCATTTATTTCCTTTGACCTCCTTAAAAATTTATTTTAAGGTTAAAATGGTTTATTAAGGGGGCAAAATTATGCAACGCAAACTTACATTTGAGGGCTTAGGCACTCATCCTATATTGGGCATTATCTTAGCACTTGGTTCAGCAGTATTATTAGGGGTTACACCTAGTCTCTCAAAAATCGTTTATCAAGAAGGTGGTAATGTACTTTCTGTTGTTTTGGTTAGAAGTGGTTTCATACCTGTTATCAGCCTATTTCTTTATAGCAAAATTATTAAACAGCCACTTCAATTACATAAAATCTCTCCAAAAGTTGTTCTGATTGCAGGGCTTTCTATGAGCATGACTGCCTTTGGGTTAATGAGTTCTATCAATTACATCTCGCCTAACCTTGCCGTGGTTATTTTATACAGCTTTCCTATTATCGTACTCATCTCGGTTTCAATTCTCAATCGTAAATTGCCTTCATTTAAGTTAGCATCGATTTATTTTGTTGCCTTTCTTGGTTTGGTTCTGGCAATTGGGGCAAAATTTGATACAATTAGCTGGTTTGGCGTCGGGCTTGCCTTTATTGCGGCTGCAGGTGCAAGTGTTATCATGTTTGTCGGGCATATAGCAGGGCGTGAAGTGAAGTCTCATAGCATCCTGTTTATGGGTAGTTTTTTCGTTGGCGTGATGGCAGTACTCGCAATATTATTCACAGGCAAGATTACTTTTCCTGCATCAACAGTCGGTTGGAGCGCATTAATTTTAGCGGCAATTTGCTATACATTTGGCATGTTAATGGTGATTGTTTCTACAACCGTATTTCGCCCTGATTTAGCAACATTATTCATGAATTTTGAACCTTTTGTAGGGATTGTGACAGCCTATCTGTTATTGGGTCATATTCTCACGCCTCTTCAATTATTAGGCGTGTTTGCAGTCATTATCGCTATATCAGTCGGGGGCGTTATCGGGCATCGCGAGCATATGGAACCAGAAGATATGACGGTCATCGAACATTCTTGAGTGTAACATATGGATAAATTAATAGCCTTAGGCAGTAAACCTCTTTCAGGCATATTGCTTACTTTAATCGCTGCGCTTTCCCTTGGTATCACGCCCGCTTTATTTAAGTATGCTTATGATGATGGTGCAGGTGCACTTTTTGTTATTTTATTGCATGGCTTGGTACCAGTAATATTTTTATGGCTGTTCTCTATTATCCATAAACAACCTCTTAACATTCGTATTATCCCACGCAAAGCCATTCTTCTTGCATGTTGCTCGCTTAATTTAACCGCTTTTGGGACTATCTATGCCCTCACCTTTATTTCGCCCGGGCTTATGATTATCATTCTTTATATTTTTCCTATTCTTGTACTTCTCACCATCGCTTTCTTAACCAAGAAACTGCCTTCTTTATTATTGTCTTTATTTTACATCACGACATTTATTGGATTATGTTTGGCAATTGGACCCGAATTTAATACCATCAATCTATGGGGGGTTTTCTTAGCTTTATTAGCGGCAATCGGTGCAGCAATGCTATATTTTATTGGTTATATTGCAGGGGGTGAAGTAAAAACCCATAGTATCATTTTTATTGGCAGTTTTGCCCTTACGATTATCTCTGTGGTTCTTATACTTCTTACCGATGGTTATCAACCACCTGTCTCAATTTCTGGTTGGACACTCCTTTTAATTGGCATTTTTTGTTATATGGTCGGCATCGCCTTTATTTATCTTTCAACCACATTCTTACGTCCTGATTTGGCAAGTCTTATTATGAATATAGAACCTTTCATAACAATTGCCACAGCCTATTTCTTACTAGGTGATGTTTTGTTACCCGTTCAAATAATTGGCGTCTGCGTTGTTATTGTCTCTATCAGCATCAGCGGTGTGATTGCCCATAAAAACCATCTGGAGCTTACTCATTAAGCATTTTTAATGACATCTGATTCAATGGATGCTGTTCCAACACAAAGTTTTTTAACTCATCATCTAAAATATGTGTATAAATTTGCGTGGTCGTAATATCGGCATGCCCTAGCATTTTTTGTACCGTTAATAACCCTGCCCCATTATTCAGTAAATGACTGGCAAAAGCATGACGCAACACATGCGGACTAATTTTTTCTTTTGGAATATTGGCTTTGACTGCTAACTCTTTGAGCATTTGTCCGAAACGCTGGCGGGTTAAATGCCCTTCTTTGCTGTTAGAAGGAAATAGATAGCCCGCATCAACCAGTGCATCTTCATCATGGGCATGTTTTGGTAGATACTTTTCTCGGATACTCAGCCATGTTTGCAAGGCTGCCAATGCCATGCCTGATAAAGGCACAACCCGTTCTTTATTGCCTTTGCCAATAATCCGCAATAATTTCAAATCAAATAAAATCGCTGATAAGGGTAGGCTGACCAATTCTGAAACACGCAAGCCACTGCCATAAAGAATTTCTAATAAACAAATGAAACGCGTTGCTTCGTGAGAATTCTCTTGTTTCATGCCATTAAGTGCCTCAAACAACCGTTCTATTTCTTCTTTAGAAAGAATTTTGGGCAAAGTTCTGCCTATTTTGGGCATTTTCAATAATTTTGTAGGGTTATCATCACGCCATTGTTCCGCAAGCATAAATTTATGTAATTGCCGAACAGCCGAATATTTACGGGCAATACTAGAATCCTTATGCCCGCGCATCTTTAAATCACTGTGCCAATGCATTAATAAAGATTTATCAACATGCATAAAACTGCTTTTATTTTCTTGCAGAAATTGCTGATAATTTTGCAAATCTTTTGTATAGGCTTGTATCGTATGGGTAGCCGCGCCGCGCTCTACCATCATCATTTCTAAAAATTGTTCTAATAAATTGCTATCTTTTATCATCACAAGCAAACTTTCAAAAGGCGTTATGTTTAATTTTTCACCCCAGAACTTTGCTTATTTTAATTAAATTATAGTTTATTATCTAAATTTAATTCTAAATTAATCTTTTTTATGTCACGTTCAATATTTGATGTGGGGTCTTTGATTATTCCTAAATAAACAATGATAATAATCAACAGAATAATCCCAGACAGCACCAAATAAAATGAGCCCATGTTATTTTGATTGCGCCTACTTTGACTACGCCTACGTGACATGATTTTATCTTCCTTAAAAAATATGACATAAGTCATAACTTTACTATTTGCCATGATTGCTGATTTTATGTCAAGCATGCTCGCTAAGAAAATTCTGACGATAATGATAAAAAAACTCACGATTTTGCTGTACCCCTGTATTATATCATAATTCTTTACAATATGCTTGCTTGTGTGTTTTTTTTAGGTTATATATTTTCTAGCAGATGAAAAGAGATTTGCAATTTTTTTAAATATTTTCTGAAGCTAGTCTTGTTGTTAATCTGCCTCATTTTTTAAGGCTAAAATATGTTATCACATTTATTTGGTTTTTTATCTTCTGATATGGCCATAGATTTGGGTACTGCCAATACGCTTGTTTATGTTAAAGGGCGTGGCATTGTTTTGAATGAACCTTCCGTTGTTGCCATCTCGATTGATGATAAAGGCAGGCGCGATGTGTTGGCTGTTGGTGAAGAAGCAAAATTAATGCTAGGGCGCACACCGGGGTCTATTCAAGCCATTCGCCCGTTGCGTGATGGCGTGATTGCTGATTTCCATGTTGCTGAAGAAATGATTAAACATTTCATTCGTAAAGTCCATAACAGACGTAGCTTTTCAGCCCCTGAAGTGATTGTTTGCGTGCCTTCTGGTTCTACTGCTGTAGAAAGACGTGCCATTCAAGAATCCGCAGAATCCGCCGGTGCAAGACGTGTTTTTTTAATTGAAGAACCCATGGCAGCGGCAATTGGCGCACGTTTGCCTATTCATGAGCCCACAGGTTCTATGGTGGTGGATATTGGCGGTGGCACAACCGAAGTTGCTGTGCTTTCATTAGGTGGCATTGTTTATGCCCGTTCTGTGCGTGTAGGTGGCGATAAAATGGATGAAGCCATTATCAATTATGTCAGACGTACCCATAATTTGCTCGTGGGCGAAAGCTCTGCCGAACGTATCAAAAAAACCATTGGCACCGCACGTGTGATGGGCAAAGATAAAGAACAAACAATGGAAATTAAAGGGCGCGATTTAATGAATGGGGTGCCTAAAGAGATTGTTATCACATCATCGCAAATTGTTGAAGCATTAACCGAACCTGTAACAGCCATTATTGATGCGGTTAAAACCGCTTTAGAGCATACTGACCCTGAATTGGCATCTGATATTGTTGATAAAGGTATCGTGCTAACTGGTGGTGGCGGTATGTTACGTAATTTTGATAAGGTATTACGTGATAGTGTTGGCTTACCTGTTTCTATCGCTGAAGATGCTCTTTCATGCGTTGTGCTTGGAACAGGTCGTTGCCTAGAGGAAATGAAAGTATTGCGCTCCTTATTAATCGATGAAATTTAAGCAATGGCACGTCGCTCACGCCGCTACGGTTTAGCTTCTGGGATTAACACACAGCATACTTATTTAATTGCTTTAACAATCATTGCTTTTTTGTTACTTGTAAGTGGACAAATTTATAAAAATTTATATGATGGCGTGCGTGGCGGTGTTATGGCAGTAACTTCACCCATCATCAAAATTGTTAATAGCCCTTTCAAAATTGCCCATGATGTTAGCGAGAATCTCGGCGATTATAAAGAATTACAAAAAAAATATGAAAATTTACAATTAGATATGCGTCAAGCCAGCTATTGGGAAGCCTATGCACGTCAATTATTAGCCGAAAATCAATTATTGCGCGAAAGATGGAATCTGGCAAAAGATTTTCCAAAACTACCCGGTAATTTTGTTGTTGCCCGTATCATTGCTGATTTATCGGGTACTTTCATTAATAGTTTTATTATCAATTCGGGAAAAATCAATCATATCAATGAAAATGATATTGCCTTAAATAATGGTTCCTTAGTAGGGCGTGTGATTGATACTAAAAATAATTATGCCCGCATTTTATTACTCACCGACATTAACAGCCGTATTCCTGTGATTATAGGACCCGAACGCTTACGTGCCATTATGGCTGGTAATAATTCTGATAAAACCGATGTGTTTTTCGCACCGATTGATTCCGTTATTACGCCGGGAATGAATGTATTTACATCAGGGCATGGTGGCATTTTTCCACCGGGGATACCGATTGGACAAATTATTGCAAGCAAAAGCGATATCATCAAAATAAGCCTTATCACCAACCCTCATATTTTAGAATATATTGATATTTTAAGTTTTGGGGCAAAAATTATTCTCGAAGATAGTAAGACAAATATTTCAGAAAATTATCAGGAAAGACAAAATTAAATGGCAAATCGTAAACGCCTTATGAGCCAAAATGAGCAACCATATATCTATTGCCTAAAAGCAACCTTGCCTTTTCTTAGCTGTTTAACCCTTATGCTTCTAGGAATATCACATTCTATCTTCACTTATTTGGAAGGTTTCTCAGTTTTTTGGCTGTTCATTGGTATCTTTTATTGGTCTTTTAGTGGCAATCGCTATTTTCATCCTATGATGGCATTATTTTTTGGTATTTGGCTAGATTTACTTATCGGGCAAATTATTGGTCTTTATAGCGTAGGCTTTATGCTTTGTTATATTATTTGTAATATTGTGCGAGATAAGTTTTGGAATAATTCTGTTTTTCTTTCATTGGCAATTTATATGGCAATGTTATTCATTCCATTTTTTAGTCATATCATTGTGACTTTAGCGCAAGGGCATCATGCTAATTTTGGAGAATTAATTTTAAGTATGTTATTAGCAGGTTTATGTTATATGCCACTTCATGGTATCTTTACTTTTTTACGTCAAAAATTATGGTGAGTTAAATGGCTTTAATGCGTGAATCACGTCAAAAAATCTTTACGCGTCGCTCTATCTTTCTGTTAAGTGGGCAAATGGCGGTTTTTGGCGTATTGGCAGGCAGATTGACCTATTTGCAATTATTGGAATCTGACCGCTATAAAACATTAGCAGATGAGAACCGTATTCGTTCACGTTTAGTTGCCCCTGAGCGAGGGCGTATCTACGACCGTAACGCTTTAGAATTGGCACGCAACACCGATAATTACCGTATTTTATTAATCCCAGAAGAAACTGATAATGTTCGCGATGTTCTCAAAAAGCTAAGCAGAATTGTTGTTTTACCAGCATCTGCACAAAAGAAAATTCTTGAAGATATTAGCCGTAGCCCTGTTTTCCGCCCGATTGAGTTAGCAGAACATCTACAATGGACCGAAGTGAGTCAAATTGAAGTAGAACGGTTAAACTTGCCGGGTGTCTTTATCGATGTAGGGCAAGAACGTATCTATCCGCAAGGCAATCTTTATGGTCATATCATTGGATTTGTTGCACAACCAAATGCCAAAGAAACCAAGAAAAGCCGGTTATTTAATATTCCGGGTTTCCATATTGGCAAAAGTGGTTTGGAGAAATTTTATGAAGATGATTTGCGTGGCGAAGGTGGCTCTATTCATTTAGAAGTGAATGCATCAGGACGCCCCCTTAAAGAAGTGAAGCATATTCCCGCAACAAAAGGGGGGAATGTTCAAATTAGCATTGATAATCGTTTACAAGATTATGTCACCCAACGTTTATCAAATGTTGCATCAGGTGCTATTGTATTAATGGATGTTCATTCAGGTGAAATTTTAGCTATGGCATCAGCTCCTAATTTTGACCCTAACAAATTTGTGCGCGGGATTGAACAACGCGAATGGGATAATTTACTCAATAATCCTTATAAACCCCTCATCAATAAAGCCATCTCAGGATTATATGCACCCGCTTCTACTTTTAAGCCCGTTGTTGCGATGGCAGCATTAGAAAATCAGATAAGCTCTGCCACAAAACATTATTGTGCAGGCTATTATCGCTATGGTGACCGCAATTTCTATTGTTGGGCGCATTGGGGGCATAGAAATGTTAATATGATTAAGGCAATCAGTAACTCATGCGATGTTTGGTTCTATAAAGTAGCATTGGAATTAGGGGTCGATTTAATTGCTGAATATGCCAATATGTTCGGTTTAGGAGTCGATTTAAATATTGAATTGCCCAATAATAAAGCTGGCATCGTACCAACAATGAAATGGAAAGAAAAAAATATTGGCACCCGATGGGAAAATGGCGAAACAGCCATTACCGGCATCGGGCAAGGGTATCTCACCTCAACACCCCTGCAACTTGCTACCATGCTCTCACGCATCGTGAATGGTGGTTATGCGGTTACCCCGCGTTTACAAACGTTACCTAATGAACAAAAGGAACTTATTTTTAACCAAAATCTATCAATCTATGATAAATTACCCGTTAAAGACCTGCATTTAGAAATCATAAAAATAGCCATGAATGATGTTGTTAATCATAAAACTGGCACAGCTTACCATGCCCGTGTTGGCAACCCACAATGGGGTTATGCGGGTAAAACTGGCACAGGACAGGTTAGAAATATCAGTGAAGAAGAACGTAATAGTGGCATACTTGCCAATCATTTATTAGAATGGGAAAGACGCGACCATGCGCTATTTATTGGCTACGCGCCGGTTAAAAAACCACGTTGGGCAATTTCAGTGGTGGTTGAACATGGTGGCAGTGGCTCGGTTGCCGCAGCCCCGCTTGCACGTGATATTTTGGTCAATGTGCAACGGCTTTATAAAAGTTAATCTATATGTGGGATAAATTACGCGATATTAATTGGATTTTAGTGCTGGCTGTTCTTGGGTTAAGCATTTTCGGTTTCATGATGCTCTATTCCGCGGCAGGTGGTTCTATGAATCCTTGGGCATCTAAACAGCTTATTCGTTTTTGCGGTGCTTTTGTGGGTATGCTGATTATCGCAAGCGTTAATATTCGTTTTTGGTATAAATCTTCTTACTGGCTTTATTTTGCCTGTTTATTTGCTTTATTATTAGTAGAAATTTTTGGTTCTTTAGGGGGTGGCGCGCAACGTTGGCTTAATTTAGGCTTCATTCGTATCCAACCTTCTGAATTAATGAAAATTGCCGTTATTTTAGCCTTGGCACGTTATTTCCATCGTTTGCCTTTGGAGCAGATTAACCGGTTGCCAAACATGATTCCACCCATCATCATCATCGCCGTACCGATTGCATTCATCTTAAAACAACCCGATTTAGGAACATCTTTGGTGCTGATGGCAGGCGGGACTTCTCTGTTATTCTTAGCAGGCATACGATTATGGATTTTTCTATTCGCAGGGGCAACGGGGCTTGCGGCAATTCCTGCATTATGGCTTAATTTACGCGATTATCAAAAAGACCGTATCCTTGTTTTCTTAAATCCTGAAAGTGACCCGCTTGGTTCAGGTTATCATGTTATCCAATCAAAAATTGCTTTAGGTTCTGGTGGTTTTCTAGGCAAGGGTTTTGCAGAAGGCACACAAAGTCACTTAAATTTTTTACCTGAAAAACATACTGATTTCATTTTTGCCATGTTGGCAGAAGAATTAGGCTTTATAGGTGGCATCACCGTTATCATTCTTTATTTCTTAATTATCCTGATTGCTTTTGCAACCTCTTTTTATTGCCGTCATCAATTTGGTAAGTTGCTGGCAATGGGCATTAGTATTACGTTATTTTTATATATCTTTGTCAATTTGGGCATGGTGATGAGCCTATTACCCGTTGTAGGTGTGCCATTACCATTGCTTTCTTATGGCGGTTCTGCACTGATTACCACCATGTTTGCCATCGGTTTATTATTATCAATTCATGTTCACCGCGACACTTGGACAAGCGGATTATCGGAATAATATCATGCCTCATTTAACCATTCAAGGAAACACACATTTATCAGGAAACGTTGCCATTAGCGGTGCAAAGAATTCTGCTTTGCCCCTTATGTGCGCCTCATTACTCACAGATAAAAAATTGACATTATCTAACTTTCCTCTGCTTGCAGACACGCAAAAATTGATAGAGATTTTAAGTGAATTAGGCGCGGATGCAAAAATTGTTGATAATAAAACAGGTGACACTGGTTCACCGCAATTATTAGATATTGAAATCAATCAAATCAAATCAATTCTTGCTGTTCATGAGGCTGTTAATCAAATGCGCGCTTCTGTACTTGTGCTAGGTCCTTTATTAGCGCGTGAAGGCAAAGCATCAGTAACATTGCCCGGTGGTGATGCCATTGGCGCACGCCCCATCGATTTACACTTAAAAGGTTTGCAAGCGATGGGTGCCACGATTGATGTCAGTGATGGCAAAGTGCATACGAAACTCTCTCAAGAGGGCTTAAAAGGCGCGCATATCAAATTTCCGATTGTTTCAGTGGGTGCGACGGAACATCTCATGCTAAGCGCGGCTCTTGCCAAAGGTGACAGCCTATTAGAAAATGTAGCATTAGAACCAGAAATCACCGATTTGGCTCACTTGCTGCAATCTATGGGGGTCATCATAGAAGGAATAGGCACATCTACCCTACAGATTAAGGGCAATAATGGTGCCGCACTTAATGCCGCCAAGCATCATATCATCGCTGATAGAATTGAGGCTGCTAGCTTTGCCATTGCGGCAATTGCAACCCGCGGCGACATCACCCTTACCCATACAAATCCTGATATTATGACAAATTTTCTAACTATTTTGCAACAAGGTGGCGCCGTTGTGGATATTAACAATCATCAGATACGTATCAGTGGCTCGCCTGAAAGCTTTGCACCACAACATATCAATACCGAACCCTATCCGGGTTTTGCTACTGATATTCAAGCACAATTAATGGCGTTATTATGTTTGGTCAATGGTCGTTCAGAAATCAATGAATTAATTTTTGAAAACCGTTTCATGCATGCCATTGAATATCAAAAAATGGGCGCGAAAATTGATATTCAAGGTTCTAAAGCCATTATTCATGGCGGTGCTCCACTTGTAGGAACTGATATTGCCGCATCAGATATTCGTGCCTGTTTTGGGTTGGTGATTGCCGCACTTTCCGCAAAAGGTGAGACAACGTTGCGTCATATTTACCATTTAGATAGAGGCTATGAAAATTTTGAAGAAAAATTTTCTAAACTTGGTGCTAATATTGCACGCACATAATGGCAAAATCTCATGACTGACTTTGCCCTTATGGTGCCTGCACTTAAAATGATTGCGAAAGAAAGCCATTATCTATGGGATATTCCTAAAAACGCCAACTATCAACTCATCAATCTTTCCGAAAATGCTACTTTTAAAATCACCACTCAAAATAACCAATTTATTTTGCGGATTAATCATCTTGGATACCACTCAACAGAAGCAATTTTAAGTGAAATTGCATGGATTGAAAATTTATACAGCCATCATATCGTTACCACTGCTAAAATTTTAAAAGGGTGTAATGGTAAAAAATTACAAAAATATCATGATGACATGACACACAATGATTATCATATGATTTTATTTGAATTTTTATCAGGGGAGCATGTTAATGAAACAGATGATTTGCCTCAAAAATTTTATCATTTGGGCAAGGTGACCGCAAAATTACATCAACATGTTAAACAATGGTGCTATTCACCTGATTATCCTGATTATTTTACAAGGTTATCTTGGGATTTTGATGGCACGATTGGCAAAAACCCCCATTGGGGCGCATGGCAAAATGCACCTTATATGAATGAGGATGCTGAAATATTATTGACACAAGCACAACAAAAGATTGCTGATAATTTACAAATTTATGGAAAAAACGCTGATAATTTTGGTTTGATTCATGCTGATTTACGGATTGCTAACTTTTTAATGGAAGGGGATGATATAAAGATTATTGATTTTGATGATTCAGGATTTGGCTGGTTTATGTACGACCTTGGCGCAGCTTTTTCATTCATTGAAAATCATCCCGAAAAACCTGCCATGATTAAAAAATGGCTAGAAGGCTATCAACAGATACATTCTTTAACCACGCGCGATATTGCCCTTATTCCTACCTTTATTATGTTAAGAAAAATGGTGCTATTAGGCTGGATTGGTTCGCATTCTGCAACTGAATTGGCAATCCAACAAAGTAAAAATTTTACTTTGGAATCATCTTTATTGGCTGAAGAATTTTTAACATTGCCTAGCTTTTAAAATTGCCTAGCTTTTAAAATTGCCTAACTTTTAAAATTGTATGACTTTTAACATTACATGGCATTAAATAGTTCCAATAACGGAATATTGCTGATTTTATCATAAATTTATGATAAAATTGCTATGGTTTTAAAATTTATTGGAGTTACTTTTTATGACGCGCCGTATCACAATAACCATTATCGCACTGATTGTATTATTACTTATCCTAATTGCAGGGTTGAGTGCTGAAGGCGTACGTAAAAAAGAAATATTGGCTAAACAAGGCAATATTGAAGCACAAATTGAATTGGCAAATAGCTATATGTTTTACGCTAAATACGGTTTTTTCAAACACAAATATTATCGTAAAGCAGAAACTTGGTATATAAAAGCAGCGAATAAAAACTATGCTTTTGCTCAGGCTAAGTTAGGTGAAATTAACTATAAAGGCTTGGGTAAAGCTTCTGATGCTGTTGAGGCTGTTCGTTGGTATAAGGAAGCTGCCAAACAAGGGCATCGTGATTCGACCATTCAGCTTGCTAATATTCTTTATTCTGGCACAGAGGGAGTTCCACAAGACCATATAAACGCATTGAAATATTACATACAAGCTGCTGAAGAACATGATGACGCCGCTTCAGAAATTCGTGTTGCAGAAATGTATGCCGAAGGTTTGGGTACTGTTATCAATTATGGCAGAGCTGCTAAATGGTATTGGAAAGCCGCTGAAAAAGGCAATAAATCGGCACAAGTGGCATTGGCAACGTTATTTTCTGAAGGCAAAGGTGTGCCAAAAGATGCGCAACAAAAAATATATTGGTTCCAATTGGCAGCTGACCAAGGTGATAGCAACGCACAGTTTTCTTTAGGACAATTATATCTTGATGGCAAAGATGTGCCCGAAGATAATGGCAGAGCCTTTAAGCTATTCTCAAAAGCCGCCAAAAACGGCAATAAAGATGCACAAAAAGCATTGGGCGATTTATATAGTGTCGGTGGACCCTCTGTTTCTAAAAATTATGAAAAAGCTATTAACTGGTATAAACGTTCTGCACGCAATAAAAATACTTCTGCTTTATTGGCGTTGGGTGAATTATTATTAGATATAGATGTAGGTATTAATGATTACAAATCCGCTTATGGCTGGTATCATTTGGCTGCCAAATCAGGTGATGAAAAAGCCATTATACAACTGAATTCGTTACAAGGGCAACTTACCCCAGAAGATGCTAATCAAGCCGTTGATACCGCCGAAGCATGGGCGCGTAATATTAAAAAATGATGAAAAAGATTCTTATCATTAACGGCCCTAACCTTAATTTATTGGGTGAAAGGGAACCGGAAATTTACGGTTATGAAACACTCAATGATATTACTGTAAAATGTCAAAAAATAGCCCAAGAAGCATCATTGACTCTAAATGCTTTTCAATCAAATCATGAAGGCGCGCTCATTGATAAAATCCATGAAGCAAGGCATGATTATGCTGGCATTATTATCAACCCCGGCGCATTTAGTCATACATCTATTGCCATATTCGATGCATTAAATGCCTATAAAGGTTATGTGATTGAAGTGCATTTAAGCAATATTCATCAACGCGAAAAATTCCGCCATCATTCCTATATTGCGGCACGTGCCAATGGGGTTATTGTGGGGCTAGGGGCTATCGGTTATGAATTTGCTACGCAAAAAATGATTGAATTATTAAAATAAAATATCTTACAACGCGTGTTAAAACTATCTTATTAAGCGTCTATCATTGCCGATAAACCACACGAAACGATAAATATATTTATGCGGAATTAAGTATATCATAATGAGAAAATATCATTTTTTGAATGAAAATTTATCATCAACGGATATTGCTATACATTCAGGATTAAATAAAAAAACAAGTAATTATATTATATCCAAAATTATACGATGTTATGAGTTGCTAAAATTAACCACATAACATTATACTAAAGCTAATAATTAACAAAGTATGGAAATTTATCATAAAAAAATGACAATCTCTTTGTTAAAGTAATATTTAGGAGGATACCATGCATGCTGAAGAAAAACCAATATACCAATTTTTAGAAGGACAGGATAAAAATTTTTTTATACCAGTTTATCAAAGAGATTATGCATGGAAAATACACAATTGCCGTCAATTATGGAAAGATATTAAAGAAATATGTGCAGAAGGAAAAAACCATTTTTTAGGAACGATCGTCACTATCAGTGATGATGAAGCACCGAGCACATTTAGTGTTATTGATGGTCAGCAACGATTAACAACAATTTCTATTTTATTAATTGCTTTATCGAATTATGTTGAAAAAAAGCAAGAAGGCGATGAAAATAAAAGCAATCTACCCGAACAAATCAATGATTTTTTAATCAATAAATATATAGAAAAAGGTGATAATAAACGTGTTCGTTTAAAACCTAATAAGAATGACAAAGAGTTTTTTGAAAAATTATTTAAGGGCGAGGTAGAAAATAATGATTCTAATATTACAAATAATTATCATTTTTTTCTTAACGCAATAGAAAAAGAAGAGCTTGAACCTGTTAAAATTCTTGATGCCATCAAAAAACTCAATGTTGTGCTCATCAATTTGAACAGAAAGAATGATAATCCTCAATTGATTTTTGAGAGTATTAATTCCACAGGGGTAGAACTAACATCTGCCGACCTTATCCGCAACTATATTTTAATGGAACTTAAAGAACAAACGCAAGAAAATATGTATAATAGTTATTGGCGTAAAATTGAACAACTAACAGGTGAAAATGGCACTAATCTTTCTAATTTTATAAGAGATTATCTAACACTAAAAAATAAAAAAGTCGTTAAACAAAAAGCCGTTTATGAAGAATTTAAGGAATATACAAAAGAAGCATTTAACGAACGCGAAGATATTCTTAAAGAATTATTATATTTTGCGCAAATTTATTGTTACTTTATAAGCAAAGCTCATGATGATTCAGAAATTACTGAACGGTTAGAAAATTTTCGTATCCTTGATAATACAGTAGCATACCCTTATTTTTTAGCAGTTTTTGATAATTTAAAAAAAGATATTTTAACACTTGATGAAGTTAAAAAGATATTACAAATTTTAGAAAGCTTACTTTTTAGGAGAATTGTTATTTCTGGAAGCACACAAGGGTTTAATAAAGTTTTTTCTGTATTACATAAAGATATTGAAAAAGAGAGAAATGTCAAAGAACCAGCTTCTTATTTGGAAGTTTTTAAATTTATACTTTTGAATAAATCAGGTACAGCTAAGTTTCAAACAAATGAAGAATTAAAAAATGCATTCATTCATAACGATATATATCACAAAAAATACACGCTTTTTTTGTTGCATAAATTAGAAAATTTTGCATCTGCATACAAAGTTGAAAAAGAAGATTTAACCATTGAACATATTATGCCACAAAAACTTACTGAAACTTGGAAAAGAAATTTAGGTGATAATTCGAATGAAATTCATCAAAAATATTTACATACGTTAGGTAATTTATCACTAACGGCAAAGAATTCAGAATTATCTAATAAAACAATGAAAGAAAAACAAAAAATTGAAGAAAATAAATTAACTCTTAATTGTAAATTAGCTGATACTGTAAAATGGGATGGTGAAGCTATTGAAGATAGAAGTAAACTTTTAGTACAAGACATTCTAAAAATTTGGATTTACCCTGAAACAAATTATTCTAGTAATAACATAGAAGATGAAAAATATGATTTAACATTTGACGAAGAAGATTTTAGTTTTCTAAAACCCAAGTATATTGTTATTAATAATAATGAACTACAAGTTGGAACATGGAAAGACTTTACCATAAAAATTTGTAAAAATTTTTATGAATATTCACCTACCGAGTTTAATAAAATCATTAAAAGTGATGAATTTGAAAATTCATTTTCTGAACGAAAAGAAACAAATGGTTATTGTGAATTTGTAACAGGAAAATTTGTTGATACAGGAAAAAATGCAAATAGCCTGATTAAATTTTTAAGCAACCTATGTGACAAAATTAATTATCCACCTGAAGATATTCTTTTTACCATCACCAAATCAAAAAAAACAAATTATAGAAGCATTTGAGGTGCGGATAGAGCACCCTAAAATCTTTGTTTATGAACTCTTGATGATATTACCGCACAATGTCAAAAAATAGCCCAAAAAGCATCACTCATGCTCGATGCTTTTCAATCAAATCATGAAGGCGCGCTCATTGATAAAATCCATGAAGCAAGGCATGATTATGCTGGCATTATTATCAACCCCGGCGCATTTAGTCATACATCTATTGCCATATTCGTGGCTTCAATAATTTTATAGCCGTCAATTTTTGAAAGCAAGGTTTTTAAGTCAACCTCTCTTTCAAATTTTAACCCCGATTTTGTGGTATTCGCACCACCCTTGCCACCAATAATCATTTCATGTTCTTTGCATCAATAATTCGTTATTATCAATTCAGATATAGCACCCCGTTTGCTTTTATCCGAATTAATAACCCTACGCGCTGATATACGGTTAATATTATATTCATCATATAGATTATCAAAAAAATCATCATTTTCGTTAACATTCTTAGGATCCGAATTGCTTAGCATCACATAATTATTCGATAAAAATTTATATAGGTTAGATAACTCTATTTGTTTTTCATCATCAAACCCCCCTTTATCATAACTTTTGAAGCAAGAGGTTTGATTCAATTCTCGATAAGGCGGATCAAAATATATAAACGAATTTTGCGTGGGGTAATTTATATCGGAAAAATCTAAATTGCTGATAGTGGCTTTTTGCAAAATTTTTGAAATATTGCTTATATTTTCAATAGAAAATATTTCGGGGTTTTTATATTTGCCTTGTGGCACGTTAAACTTGCCTTGCCTATTCACCCTATACAAGCCGTTAAAACACGTTTTATTCAAAAAAATTGTGAAGCTTGCACGTGTGATATTATCTAAATTTTCTTCATTATAACGCGTTCGTATTTCATAATACATTTCTGTTCTTACGCTATCATTCAAGGCAAGATATTTGCTTTTTAAGGCAGATAACGAATTTATCAATTCGGTAGGATGCTGCTTAATCACTTGCCAGCAATTATAAATATCTTGGTTTTTATCGTTTAAATAAAATTTTTCAATATTCTTGAAGTGTGAGGCAATATATAAAAATAACGCACCGCCACCAATAAACGGTTCACAATATTCTGTAACGCTATGAATATCGCTTGGCAACCGATCCGATAATTTATTGAGTATTTGGCTTTTTCCACCCGCCCATTTTAGAAATGGTTTTATCATTTCTGCAATATTTACAGTCTCTTACTTACAATTTATCTTGAACAACCATTAAAAAATGTTTCCTTTGCATAAATTGCTGCTTTTTTAGGAGACAAAGAATTTGAACTAACAAGAGCCCATCCTGCAGTAAAAGTACTATCAAAAAAAGCGACAAGCCACTTTACTGGAAGGTCACTAGTAATTTCATCACGATTTCTTGCTTGTTTAATCAGACTCTGGATACCTTTTTTCATACGTGTATCTATCTTTAACAATTCGGCATCACCTTCAACATGCACCCAAAGGTTTGCCAAAAATTGTCACCGCTTCGCCATCTATTTCGGTTTCTAAATCATAAAGTTCAAATTGCTGAAAATCACACACCATAATATAACGGGGCATTTCTTCTGGGCTCATAGAAATTGTATAATCTAAAGCTTGTTGTTTGGCTTTTTCTAAACTGCCCCCTGCCGATTTTTGTTCTATCAGCAATGTGCCTTTCCAAAATACATCAATGCGCCCTGTACCACCATCTAGCTTTTTTGCAAAGCTTTCAAAAGTTGCAACGCGTTTGCGTGCAATGCCAAATATCTTAAAGAAATCATTATAAAAGCTTTGAGATTCTGCATTTTCACGCGATGCATCTTCCCATTCTTTGGAAAACGCAATGGCATTGCTTTTTATTTCTTTTAAACTAAGCACACAAGAAACCCTTTTAACAATATTTTAGAAAGTCTTATGCATTTTATAGCTTCTTATTTTTTGATAAGCAAGATATACAAATTTGCGATGTTGGTTTAAACGATTTTACAAATAAAAAAAATTGATAAAGCTTTTGATTACCCATAAACATAAAAAATTAAAATTTTATATTTATAGGAAGCCCTTATAAACCCTTTTTTATTAACTTTTGCATATAAGTCCTAGCGATTTTATTTTTTCCTTGTATAAAATAATATAGACAATATCAAATTTATTTGTTAGCATAATTAGGTAAATTTTATAATATTAAGGAATAAAATTATGATTAAATTACTCAAAAATACAATGCTTGTGATATTTATGCTAACTTACGTTCCTGCTATTCACGCATTAGAAATAAAGGTGGGACTTTCTCTGAAGAAAGACTTTCCTGGTGCAGAACCTGTTAATGGCATGTATGAATTTTTCAAAACAGAAGTTGAAAAAGCATCTAAGAATGAGATTAAAGTGGACATCATTTATGGCGGTGCTTTAGGCAAGCCTGATGAACGGCTTAATCAAATGCGCCAAGGTGTTATCCAAATGTCGGATGCAGCAGATGGCAATTATGCGTCAGTTTATAAAGATATTCAGGTTTTATCTTTTCCTTATCTGTTTCCAGATGAACAAACTGCTTGGAAATTACTCGATGGTAAAATCGGCACAGCTATGGCAGAAGATATTCGTAAAAAAACCGGCATTCGCGTGCTAGGTTGGTGGGAATCTGGTGGCTTTAAACATTACAGTGCCAATAAGCCTATTCGGAAACCATCAGATATGAAAGGATTGAAAATGCGTGTTATTTCGCCAGTTTTTGGTGTCCCTATCAAAGCACTTGGCGGTTCTGCAACGCCTATCTCCTTCCCAGAACTTTATACCTCACTCAAAACAGGTGTTGTTGATGGGCAAGATAATGCCGTATGGGTGTTTAATCTGATTAAACTTCACGAGGTGCAACCTTATTTGATGCTTGATGGACATATTTACGCCTTCGGACCACTGGGAATCAATGATAAATGGTTTAACAGCCTATCTAAAAAGCATCAAAAAATCGTCTTTCGGGCAGGCAAAGATGCCATTGCCTTTAATCGTAAAACATCACGTGCGCTTGAGGGAGAGGGCATCAAAAAAGCACAAAGTAACGGTGTAGAAATTATTCAATTCACCCCTAGCATGAAAAAAGAATTTGCTGATGCTACCCGCCCTGATGCTATTAAGTGGCTTAAAAAAAATATGGACACACCATCATTGCTTGATGACGTGTTAGCAGAGGTTAAACGCCTCTCTAAATAGGTGGAAAACTCGTATCGTGGTAAATGGGCTTTATCATTGTTTGCGCTTATTGGCATCATTATGCTTATTCGTGTTGTTTATGTTGGTGCTATTACAGGTCATCTTACGATACGGGTTTAACTTTACACCTTTTTTTACAGAAGAAATAGGCAGATATGCCCTTGTTTGTGGCACTTTATTAGGGGCATCTGCCAGCATTAGAGATAATGCCCATATTCGGGTAACCTTCCTACAAGAAATCTTGACCGCAAAAATGTATTGGTTTATTCAGTTTTTTATTGAACTTATCAGCCTGCTTGTATTTATCATTTTATCTTGGGCATCATTTGCTTCGGTAGATTTTGCGCGCGGACAAACAAGCGCAGGGTTGCAAATTCCTTTAGAATATCCTTATCTGATTCTACCAATCTCATTTGGCTGTGCTTTAGTATTTATTCTATATCGTTTGAATATAACTTGGCAGCATCGCCCATGGCAGCAGTATTATAATATTACAACTTCTGATACAGTCTGATGACTCTTTCGCTTTTTTTATTTATCGCAAGTTTTTTGCTCTTGCTGATTATTGGTTTGCCAGTCGCGTGGACAATGGTGATGTCTTCACTGATTTGGCTTATCAGCAGTGGTCAAATGGTTTTTCTACCCGTGTTGCCCGGACGAATTTTTCAAGGCATTGATGCCTTTGTGCTGATGTCCATTCCACTATTTATTCTAACAGGCGAGCTTATCAATACCGGCAAAATCACCGAACGTTTAACAACACTTGCAAATATTTTATTTGGTTGGTTGCCCGGCGGTTTAGCGCAAGTCAATATTGGCGCATCGATATTATTTTCTGGCATTACTGGCGTGGCATTAGGTGATATTGCCGCTTTAGGAAAAATCTTTATCCCTGCAATGGTTAAAAATGGCTATAAGCCTGCCTATGCGGCGGCGGTAACAGCATCATCATCCATCATCGGTCCTATGGTGCCCCCTTCCCTAATTGTTGTTATTTATGGCTCTATCATAGGAGTTTCCATTGGTGGATTATTTGCTGCTTGTATTGGACCGGGCTTATTGATTGGTTTTGTGCAAATGGTTTTGGTGTTTTATCAAGCTAAAAAACACAATTTTGCAAAAGTAGAAATGGAACGTTCTGCTCCCATCATTGCCCGAGCAACTTTGAAGGCACTGCCACCTTTGATGGTGCCTGTTATTATTCTTGTGGGGATTCTAGGCGGCATCATGACCCCTACCGAAGCAGGCAGTGTTGCAACATTTTATACGTTGATATTAGGTGTTATTATTTATAAAACCATCACCCTGAAAAATTTTGCTGCCGCCTTATCACATTGTGCTCTTTTTTCATCGCAGCTACTGATTATTTTAGGCTGTGGCGCAATTTTTAGCTGGGTGTTAGGCGTAGAAAATGTTCCGCATATGGTAGAAAATGCTATTATTGACTTTAATATTAGCCCTATTTTTTTACTCATTATTCTCAATATTATCATGCTGATTTTAGGCATGTTTATTGACCCCGCCGCAGTGATTATTTTATTCATGCCCATACTTGCAAAATCTGCTGAAACAATTGGGATTGACCCCATTCATTTTGGCGCGATTGCCATTCTTAACTTGAATATTGGCTTGCTAACCCCGCCATTGGGAGTTTGCCTATTTGCTGCTGAACGTATTATTGGCTGTGGCATGATTGCCTTATTGAAAGAAATATTACCCTTTTTACTCGTTAGCCTCATCGCCCTATTATTGGTGACCTACATTCCCGCTATTAGCTTATTCTTGCCCCGTCTGTTAGGATTTTAATTTTTTACGATTTGAGATGAAAAAGCGTTTCAATTTGTGCTTTTACTAGCAAAATTTCGCATTCATGGGCGCGAATTAATTGTTGCCAGCGCGCTGTTTGCATCGTTCTTGTGCGCCATGCAAACATAGCAACAGCGCATTGATCTTCAGATAAATCGCACCATTCATTTGATGCCAATCGGATGCTGATGCGTGGCACTCGCTTTGTTTGACTGCCAATTTCATAATCTATCAAATATAAATCACGATAGGCTTTAATTTGAAAATAGGCTTGGCTACCATCAAACAGGGATTCCCCTACAAATAAATCTTCAATACCAGTTGGCTTCACCTGCCGACACCCTAATGCCCAATTCCCTAGTAAAAGAGGATTGCTCAAATATTGAAACGTAAAATCTAACGGTGCATCGATATAAATACCCGCAATATGGGCAATATCATATGAATTATTTTCTGTGCTCATAATATCTCTTATCGGCAATGGGTTATCAGATGATTTACGAATAATTGACTCGCCCGTTTCGCCGTTAAAATACCCGGTGAAAAGCGGATAATCGCTCCCCTATTATCAATGGCAATGGATTTTTCTTGCAATGTATGCGTCAAGTTTTTGGCATTTTTATCCGAACCCACATGCACCATCACCGAACCACCCCGTTTATTATTATCCATAGGGGTAACAATATTCATATTGGCTGCTTGCAAATCATTCAGCAATGCTTCTGTCATAGCAAGATTATGTTTTTTTTGTTTATCCAAACCACCTGCGATTATCCATTTTAGTCCCGGCAGGCTTGCCACATAAGGCAGAGGGTTAGGTGTACCATTTTCAAAACGGCTTGAAGTAGGCGATAGACAAAAATTATCTAAATCCCAATTCATAGGATTTTCTTGTGAGAACCATCCGCGAAAACCCGGATTGAACATATCAATTTTACTTGCTTTCACCCATAAAACTCCTGCCCCTGCTGAACCGGACAGCCATTTCAAAGAGCTTGTTATTAGGGCATCATAACGCGTGGGAAGTTCTAAATCACGAATGCCTATGCCTTGAGTCACATCGCATACCAACAAACAATCATCGGAAGCAGTATCAGCAATCGCTTGCAAATTTGCCATCGCAGAACTTGTTGAACTGACCCATGTCACCAATGCCAATATGGTGTTTTTATTCAATGCGGCTATATAATCTTCATCCGTGACGTAATATTGTCCCTGCCTTATGGCAACGCGCTCAATGGTGAAATGATATTTTTCTGCCATGCCTTGCAATAAAAAATGCAAAGATGGAAATGCATCATCAGCAATTAAAACAGACCGCCCTTGTAATTTTTTTGCTCCCAACCCATCAATTAAATGAAGCAATCCAGCGGTAACACTCCCCACCAAAGCAATTTCATCAGCTGTAACATTTTTACCCAATAAGCGCGCCATATTATGACGAAAATCAGATATTAACGCCAATGTTTTAGGCCAAACATCAGTACTGGGCGCATTCCATAAATGCACAAAACTCGCTAGGCTTTTCGCCATTTCTATTTTTCCCTTCGGCCGATGACCAATGGAATGATAAAGCGCGTAACCTTGTTCGGGCGTTAAAGGTTTTTGTTCTGCCAATCGAGAATACATTTTAATATAACTTCCATCCATAAGATAGATAAACCATTTCACAATTATAATGAAAAACAATAATGTTGACAACTTGAATTATTTTATTCTATTTATCAGCGTAATGCACACATAAATTAATTGTGCCTATATTTTTATTACTAGCCATTTTATTTTTTCCTTTTATAAAATAATATTTATGGTAAAATAAAATCTGTAATACAACTATCAATATATTTCATGAGAAGGAAATTACTATGCCAAAAAAGACTAATCCAAAAGACAATAGTGCTAATCAGCAAAATACCAATAAAGACACATCAGGGCAAAATTCTGCAAATAAAGCCAATGTTGATAATAAAGCTAATCAAAAGAACCCTAACCACAAACCTAGCAAGCGTTAGTTTTTTTTAACTTACTCTCAATCCATGCTTGTAAATCGTGTTATTTAGTTTATTAAGGGGGTGCGACATACGCTATGCAATCAGACCGATTGCACCGCGATGCCCCCCTTAACCCCCGCATTACCAAAACTCGAATAGTTATGCTTTATTTAATCTAAAAGATAGTTCCGAATTTTTTGCAAATATCTTTAGAAAATTAAAGCATACCGAGAAAAATTTGTTCTTTATGTTGAAAAGCCAATTTAAAGCCGAACAGTTACTTGTAAATTTACGACTGCGTGATAAAGGCACAATGGCAAGAAATCACGGCACAGGTTTCCGAGTCTATGAAAACAACCTAGAAAATCTTTATACCAAAATAGAAGAGGTGAGTTTTTGATAGATAAAAGAATCTATTGTTATATTGAACTATTCTGACTTAATTTTGAAATTGCTTCAAAAGTGCCTTTTAAATTCTTAAGAGTGGTATTATCAAGTCCCTCTATAAATTTTCTTTTTTCTTCTTCTATGTTATCATAATAGAGAATTGGTAATGCTTTTTTTATATTATCAGCACTTGTTATAGTTTTTAATTTCTTTCCATCCAAAGGAGAAAAAATATCTTCTAATTCGCATTTTTTCTTATCATTTTTATACATATAAATAAATTCCGAAACTTTATCACCAAAACTACCAATATATTTTTTCTTAGCTTCTGTCCCATCATCATCTTTATCAAGTATGACTAAAAACTTTTCCGAAAAAGCTATTGATAAACTCAATAATGTTGATAAACTTCCTGCTCCCGTTCCAGGAATAAACGTTATATTTTCATCTATCTTATCAGTATACTTTTTTAGCATATTAAAAAAATAAAAATCCGTTACCCCCTCTGTAACAACAATTTTACCTCTAAAATCAAAAGAAAAGTTTAATTGTAATGCTTGATAAATGGGAGTTAAAGCACCTCCTTTATTATCTGTTCTATAACTTCCATAGTCATGCAAAACTATACTATCTTCTTTTTTTTCAGCAATCTTAATATTTCCTAATTTAATATGTTCTGGATTTAGTAAAAATTGAGAATGGGTGCAATAAATTATCGTATTTTCTTTAGACACTTCTTTTAACTCTTTCAAAAGCTCTTCTTGAGCCGATGAATGCAAATACGAACCAGGCTCATCTAAAAGAAATATTGAGTTTTCTTGCTTCACTCTATATCTCGGATTAAATTTCAGCTTAATCATATAATTAAAAAACCATTGAAAACCCTTGCTCCGTTCATTAATGTTGAAAAGTCTTTTTTTATTATTACTTGCGCTATCTTTAACTTTAAAAGTAAACTTATTACCTTCGGAAAAAGACATTTGCAATTCTAACTTCATACTATCATCAGCAAAACTCGTATCGCCTCTCTTTTTAATCTTTTGCCATTCTTCAATAATTTCCTTATTTAGAGTATATTCAATATCTGATAATATATTATCTTTTCTATCCACATCTTTTATTGTAAGAAAGTTTTGAAGCGGTTTAGATGTATCTTCACTTTCAATGCCTTCCGTATCAGCACGGCGGAAAATTTCTTGAATTATCTCTTGCCAATCTTTCTCAATAGCCTTGGGTGATAATTTGCCAGTATCTTTATAATCGTTAGGAAATGATATTTGTTCGGGAACTCTATCCGTAAAGTCATCAAAATATAGCAATATAGGTAAATGCATAACTAAAAAATCTCTTACTCTATTGCTTACGTTATCTGAAAGATTTTCATTACTATAGAGATATTTACCATGTTTATACTGCGGACTTTTATCTTTGCTTAATTTACGAATAAGCAAAAATTCATCTTTCTCATAAAATTTTTCAATAATAACAAAATCATCTGTATCTGTTTTAATATTTAAAAATTTAATAAGCTTTTTAATTTCTTCTGCATCAAGAAATATAGAAGCTTTAATCATACAATCTGTTGTATCCTTTGTATGATATTTATTTTGAGGGTCTAAATGCTCACCTTTATTGTATGAATCTCTACTTTTATCAAACGCTAATATTGCTTTTAATATACTTGTTTTACCTGCTTCATTAATACCGATAATAGGATTGATTGAATATTTCAAATCTACCTCTAAACTTTTAATTGCGCGGTAATTTTCTATAAATATTTTCTTTATTTTCATTTTATAAAACTCCCCTTGCCAATTAACATCTAAATAATTCTACCTTTACAAAAAAATGAAAGCAAGTTTATTCAATAGTAAATATAATAATGATTAATATAAAAGGTAGCCCCATGGTAGCCCCGAAAAAGTTAAAGTCACCATCAAATTCTACATAGCTTTATAAATAGCTGATAATAAAAGGTAAAATGGCGCGCCTGGGAAGATTCGAACTCCCGACCTCTTGATTCGTAGCCTTGCAAATTAACTTCTCTATAGTTTGCTATACCCCTTTAAGCCCTTGTTTATAAATAATATTTTCAAAATTTTTACTTGCGTTTTTTCCCTACTTCTTTGTATTTTTATGGTTAAGTGCTTACCCCCTGCTTACCCGAAAGAAAAGGATTCAAAAATGCCTCGCATTAATAAAAGCTTTATCGATGCCATACCTGAACGGTTAAACCGTGATATTATCTATTGGGATAACGTGTTATCGGGTTTTGGCTTGCGAGCAAAAATAAGCGGACATAAAAGCTTTCTCATTCAATATCGCTTTCACGGGCAATCACGCCGTATGACGCTTGGCAAATATGGTATTCTGATGCCTGATGAAGCCCGTAAATTAGCCCGCTCCTTGCTTGCTAATGTAACACATGGCAAAGACCCTGCGATGGAAAAACAAGAGGCACGACGCGCCCCTACTTTCGCTATGCTTGCCGAAGATTACCTTACCCGTCATGCGTTCCCTAACAAAAGGCTAAACGGGGCAAAAGATGATAAAGTAATGCTTGATATGTTTTTACTGCCTAAGATTGGTAATATTAAGCTTGCCTCACTTGAACGGCGTATTATTGAACCTATCCTTATCAATATGAAAAACACTCCTTACCGTGCTAATCGGGTGCGAACATTGCTATTGAAAATGTTTAATCTTGCGATTGATTGGGAGTGGATAGAAAAAAACCCCGTGCGTGGTATTCCAAAAAATCATGAACATAAAAGAATGCGTTGGCTAACCGCTAATGAAGTAAACCGTTTAATGAATGCGCTTGATAAAAGCCCGTATCAAAACAGTGCAAATGCTATCCGTTTGTTACTGTTCACAGGCGCACGCAAGCGTGAAGTATTATATGCAAAATGGCAAGATTTTGATTTATCGCAAGGCACATGGACAAAGCCCTCGCATACTACAAAGCAGAACCGTGAAGAAACAATTCCGCTATCTGAAAATGCAATTGCCTTACTCCGCACCATGCAAAATGAATGCTATATTGAAAGCGAATATTTATTCCCATCACCCCATGATGCAAGTAAATCCGTTGATGATGTGAGAAGTTTTTGGGTAACATTATGCGAAACGGTTAAACTAGAAAATGCGCGCATTCATGATTTACGCCATACATTCGCATCGCATCTGGTGCAAAACGGCGTAAGTTTACCCATTATCGGAAAACTACTAGGACACACCCAAGCCGAAACCACCATGCGTTATGCTCATCTTGCCGATAAACCGTTAAGGGATGCTACAAATTTGTTTATGAGGAAGTAAGTGACTTTATCGAATCGAAGTAACTTTTTATTTAAAAATAACTTTTTTTCTGTGGATAAGTATTAATTTTAACTCGACTCAATATTCTTAAATTACTGATTTTTAAGGTTTTTTAAGAATCATCAAAAACTACTAATTAATGTTCTTATAAATTTTATAAAATATTACTTGAATCTCTTTATTCACATCCATTTTTATATTAGAATCATAATACAACGCCTGTGGCATTGATTTCACAGGTCGCAGGGTTTATCTTCGGGTAAACCCTTGCTTTTTTTAGGTAACTTCATGCGCACATTTATCTATATTGACGGTTTTAATCTTTACTATCGTGCTCTTAAAGGAACAACTTATAAATGGCTTGATTTAAACAAATTATTTTGCAACCTACTAAGCGATGACAATCAAATTGAATGTATAAAATATTTTACTACACGCGTAAATGGTAGAACAGATAAATCAGCACCTGTTCGACAAAAAACATATATTCGTGCACTTAAAGCACATATTCCAAATATCGAAGTAAAATATGGACACTTTCTTACTCACGATGTTAAAAGACCTCTTTCAGCACCACCTCATAATCTTGTAGAAATAATAGACACTGAAGAAAAGGGTTCTGATGTCAATTTATCCGTTCATCTATTAAATGATGCTTGGCTTAATAAATATGATTGTGCCGTGATTGTTTCTAACGATAGCGATATGGTAGAAGCCATGAAACTTGTTAAACAACATCACAAAGATAAAATTCTAATTTTATTAACGCCAGGGCAAAATACAACAACATCTGATAAATTAAAAGAACACGCTGACTTTGTTAAAAAAATAAAAAATAAATCGCTTAAAAAAGCCCAACTTCCAAACCCTATTCCTGATACAAATATACGAAAACCTGATGGTTGGGATTAGAAAAAATTTCTTTAAAACAAACCTATAGGCATCTCCAAAACACTGATAATTTAGCTTTTTAAGCCTATATTGCTTCAACTTCATCTAAAAGTTCTTCATTACCAATATCAAGATATACTTTGTTATTTTTTGTATCCCATTTAGTTAATAAATAATCTCCAGTATCTGCACCTAACTTTCTTAAAGCTTTCTTTAAATTCCAAAATTGTTTACTATCACTCACTTTAATATTATCTAAAAAATTTCCTGAAATAGAAAATAATTTATAATCTCCCTGCATAATAAAACCTTTATTATTGGTATTCACACTTCCAACACCTATATTTAATAATGCATCAGATATTTTATACAAAATCCATAAATAACCGTCTTTTGTCCAACCACTATCAAGTAAAACTTTGTTTTTTCTTGCATGAATTCTTTTAGATTCTATGTCTACCAACGAAGTTTTACTTCCAATTATGCCATAAACACCCGTTTCATATCTCCGTATTATAGGTGAAGAAGATAGAAACGCGTTAAAACTATTCCCATTAATCTCTACTTCTTCAGATATTTTTTTTAATTCAAGCCTATTCAATATAGGGCCCCTTTTTTCAAAGATATGATACAATTTAAGTTCTATATCACTTAATTTTTTACTAGCTTCATAATTATTATTAGAAAAAATATTATTCTCTGAAATTTCAAATCCTTCTATTCCTGAACATAATCGTAAAAGTGCTTTCTTCGTTGGAACTATTCTAACTCTATGATGTCTTCTTAATGCTTCTCTTAATAATGAAACATCTAAACGATTAGTTACTGAGAATATCTTTATTATTTTATTAATAAGAGCATTTTCTCTATTTTGAAAATAAAAACACTCTTCATCTTTAACCAACCATTTAAACCCATCCGTTATTTCTAAAATTTTTGAAATATCCGTAAAATTATAATCATCTTTTATATTGAGGAAATTATCTTGAATATCTTCTAAATAAACATACCCATATTTTGATGATTTCTTTTTTGCATAGCTAATTATTTTTTCTAAATCATTAATATTATTTTTTGAAATTAACATAGAATTCTCAATTTTAAATTTTACTTCCTTACCTAGTAATTCTGCCAACTTCATTAACACTCTTAAATCTACTATACTTTTTGTGTAACCTTTATTATAGAGAGTTTTTTCCACCTCTGATTTTAATATAATTTTATTATTTGAAACTATCTGAAGAACGTTTTCTGTAATAGGTGCAAATAAATTCATATGTTTCAATTTTTTTAATATTTTTGCTTCTATCTGTTGTATCCACTGTCTACTTACTCCGCCTACCACTAATCCTACTTCCTGAAGTGTTTTTATTCCTTGTTGATCAAAACCATTTCTCATAATAAATATTTCTTTTTCTTTTTCACTTAACCTTAAACTATAAATTACACCTTCTATTTCATCTTCTATAGTTGTCATTTTATGTCCAAGAAAATTTTCTATTGTTTCTATCGCCTCTTTCTTCCTTAATATATTCAGCGAATCTTCATACTGTTCTTTTAGAATAAGTTTACTCTTTTCCCAATTATCAACCCTCATACCAAACATGAGATTATATGTAGCTAATTTTTGTTTTAATTCATTAAGTGTCTTACGTCCAAATTTTTGAAATCTTAATAATTCATTTTCAGAAAATTTTACTAAATCCCCTACTAATATAATATTATTACTTTCTAAAAATTTTGTTGTCTTCCCTGAAAAATTAAGTTCCTTGACACCCTTTAATAAGTGAATATTAAAATCTTCTTCTGTTTCTAATGATGGCAAAATAGATTCAATATCATTATTATAAATTTCTTCACACATAATAAGTGCTTCCTTATTTATGAGTACAGTTGAGCAATATTTCTAGCAACCTTATCTACTTGCTCCAAAGTATCCGCAAGTGCATCTGTAGAGTCCCGATAATGTCCTGCCTCTTCTTTAAGAAAAATAAGAGCTATCACGTATTCTAGAAAAGCAATTTCATAATATAATCTCTTAAATATTTCATCATCAACATTACTATCACATAATTTATAAGCTGCACTTAATTGCGGATGATCGAGATTAATATATATAGTTCTTTCATCTGATTTAAATACCGCTCTTTTTTGTTCTTCTCCCAGATGGTCAGGTTTAACACTAAATCCACCTTTAGGCTTTTTTTGTATACCTTCTTTTATTTTACTCCCTAATGAATTGGGGGTAACACTATCTTCTCTTAAGATATTATGCTGATGATTATTTGGATAAACTGAGTTATCTGTTTCCCCTAAAAATTCTGTTTCTTCATATGAGGCTGGTATATTTCCTCCAGAAACAAGAGTTTCTCCCTCTTGAACGTCATCACTATCCATATCTTTAATTTCCCCCTGAGAGAAATCCCTTCCGCCCGTATTTTGAGAATTTGTTTTAGCGAATTCAGAGCTAAACTGTTTAAAATGTTCATTAATGATATTACTAACGTCTTTATCTAAATCTTGGAATTTTTTTATTTCTTCTTCTTTCTTTTTGTTTTTTCTCTCATTCTCAAGTTCTTTTCTTACTTTTTCAACATTTATGAATATAAAACTATATAAATTTTTTACTAAATTATTTTCAGGATTTAATTTTCCACTCCTAGATTGGTCAAATGCAGGAGGGGCTTTTTCATCATCAAGCAATGGCACATCTACATATCCAAAAATCTTTTCACAAAAATCTTTTCCTTGAACAGAATTATAATTAGATTCATGTATTTCAGACGTTGCAGATATAGCTATACCTTGCTTATCTGTAGGTAAATTTTGACTGGAAACATATATATATAATTCTATATCTCCGAGTTGCTTATGGAACTCACTTTCAGGCTTAAATGTTTCTTTACTTATATATGCAGGTTCTTGATATTCACAAAGATGATTATTAATTTTAATCTCAGCATCTGAATATAATCTCAGCTTTGTTTCAATATGCTCAATTATTGGCCTCTCCACCAAATGAGAAGGGTTTTGAACATCCTTAATAGTTATTTTTGTTCCATTAGCCTGATTAACAAGTTTATCTTTTGCAATATTTTCTAAAGGTAATTCTTGTCTTCCTGAATTTTCAGATAAATATTTTCTTGTTAATTTTATTGTATTTTGTTTGCCATCCTTAACACTTTCAACAGTCAATGATTCTGCAATACCAAGGGCAGACAGCCCCCCTGTTCCATGTTTACCTCTAACTTTACGCTCTTGTTGTCTATCAAAATTTTCTGCATGCGCTGTAAAAAATCTTTGCAAATCCTCTATATCCATCCCTCTCCCATTGTCTGTGATGACTATGGTTTTAGTCTGCTTATCAATTTTTACTCTTATCTTAGGTGTTACATCTGAATCCCTATAACTAATACCGTTTTCAACATATTCCCAAATCACCATTTTTGAATGCTTAAATAATGCACTAGTTTGCAAAATATCACGGGCAACATCTGACTTTGCAACAATATTTTTCTCAACATTATCTATCATTCTTTTTCTGCCTTATCCATGAGATCAATTAAAAAATCTATAGTTTTTTTCAAACCTATATCCTTAGAAAAATGATTGGAAATGAGTTTAATTTTTTTTTCCCTCACATGTCCCGTTATATAATGATTTATCCGAAAAAATGCTTCTACATCATTTTTTGTAATTTCATCGAGTGAATTATTAACATACTTTTTATGTGCAATTTCATTAAGTAATCTATTCTTCTCTTTAGATTTCCAAGTTTTGTCTGTCCTTGTTAATCTAATAGCTTCCTCTTCTATAAAATCTTGATTTTTTTCACAAAAATCTATACCAGCCTCTGTTAATAGCCAGCCTGTTTTTGAAACACCTGTAACAAGCTCTCCATTTTTCTTTTTTCTTGCATCATAAAGTCCATCTTTAATAACTGCATCCGAAATCATTTCTTTACGTTTAGCCCATCTAAATCTGCCTGGGGAAATTTTATCTGCTTCAATTCCTACATCTTCAGTGTCTTTATATTTTAATTTGCCACCCGCGTTGTATAAAGCGAGTGTAACTATCTTATAGTTAGAAAAATTATTATTATTTGTCATAAAACACTCCCTATAATAGTATCACTAAGCTTAAAAATACTACTATAAGGTCGTGAAAAAATCCATATTATAATTCTCTATGTGCATCATCCCTGCAACTTGCTCTCAATCCATGTTTGCAAATCTCTACGACGGTAACGGATAGAACGCCCTGAAATGCGCACAAATTTCGGGCCAATATTTTTTGTCCGCCAGCCTTGTAATGTTTTCACTGAATGACATAAAAATTTTGCCGTTTCCTGTTCAGTAATGAGCATATCCATATAGTCTTTTTCAAAATTTATCATCTGCTTTTGCTTTCTATAATAAGGGAGGCGACATCGCTTCTCGATGCTATATCCATAGGATTAGCATCTTGCGATACCCCCTTTAACCCCCGCTTGTTAATATCATCACAATTAGAACAGTTTTTGATTCCAATATATATTCCTATATATTGGCAAAAGTTCCAATTTATTGGAATAAATTGGAATGGAAACCGCCTGTTTTTAACGGTTCTAAACGCTATATATAGAGCACCTCTATATATAGTATATATGGTTTAAATTGCTCATGAACCGTTTTAAACCGTTTCTACAATTCATAAAATAACGGTGCTAACACCTTACGCATTGTTTCATCTGCCAAATTCCCTAACCGCGCAGAATCTTCGGGATAAGCATTCACAAGCCATGAACGGATAAGCGGACAATGCGAACGAAACGAACCGTTTGAATCAATCATACCATCTGCAACCAACGCATCGAACGCTTCTACCAGATAAGATTTTACCGAAGGGCGACCCGCCTTGCCTGTTTGCTTTTTAAACATCGGTGCGATGGGTGCTTTATCTTGCGAGCTTGCATATTCCTGTTGTGCTTTGATAAGAGTTTCACGTTTTATCACCCGCACTTGAACATAGCTTGCAATAAGATATTCTTTTTCATCTTGTTTCTTAGTTATATCAATATCATCAGAACTGCCAAAAAAACTTTTTCTTACCTGCTTAATATGCGTTATAGGAATAATAACAGGCGCATCATGCACGCCATTGGGTGAAAGCAACCCAAGCCAAATATTCGTGCCTTTTTCTGCAAGCATAAGCATATTATTTGTAGGTATTGTATTTTCTGTTAAATAATCAACCGCTTTACCAACTCTATGCCAAAAACTATCGTTCGAATCAGTGTCAGGTAAACTTTTTGTATTTTCGATTTTTACCTTTTTAAAAACCTCATTTAAAGGTTTTCCTTTATTCCATAATTCATATCTTATATGTGATGGTAAATGCATATTTTTCCTGCTTACCCATTGCTTACCCGAATGGTTTATCGGTAATTTTTGCTTTTCTTAACGGCTGAAAGCCTTGCTATATGGCGCGCCTGGGAAGATTCGAACTCCCGACCTCTTGATTCGTAGTCAAGCACTCTATCCAACTGAGCTACAGGCGCGAACTTTATGAAGCAGGCAAAAATTAACAGATTCAACACAGTTAAGCAACAATAACTATGGTTTTATCGCAATATATTAAGGTTGATTTTGTAAATTTCGTATCGCATCTAACGCGCCTTGTAAAATAAAAGCCGCCGCTAATTTATCCAAATTTTTCTTGCGTTTCGCACGGCTCATATCCACTTCATCAATCAGCATTTTTTCCATCGCACTGCTAGAATACCATTCTTCCCACAATAAAATCGGCACATCACCTAATAATTCTAACAATTTGCTGGCTTGTTTTTCGGCATTTTTCGCTGATGCCCCTATCGTGCCATCGGTGTTTCGTGGCAATCCCATCACCACGCCAATGGCTGAACGTTTTGTAAATTCTGGCAATGTTTCATGCAGTTGATTGGCAATAAAAGCAGAGAATGCAATATTTTGCTGAGGGTCTGAAAATGCTACACCTATGCGCTTTTTTCCCGGGTCAATCCCCATCAAAACCCCTTTTTCAAGGGATTGTGCAAATTCAGGCAGATGGTAATAAATTGGCATGAACGCTTTCAGATTTTAACTGTCCGCACGCTGATAATATATCCGCACCTCTGGGCGTACGTACAGGGGAGGCGTACCCCGCACGCATGACAATTTCAGCAAATTTTTCTATATTTGCTTTGGGTGATGTTTCATAAAAACTGCCGGGCCATGGGTTAAAAGGAATCAGATTGATTTTTGCAGGAATGCCCGCAATCAGTTGCACCAATTTGCGCGCATCTTCTTCTGAATCATTCATATCTTTCAGCATGACATATTCAAATGTAATGCGCTTAGAATTTTTAAGCCCCGGATAATTACGGCACGCTTCCAATAGGCTGGCAATATTCCATTTTTTGTTAATTGGCACCAACTCATCGCGCAATTCATCATTCACCGCATGAAGAGAAATTGCCAAAATACAACCAAGTTCCTGCCCTACTTTTTCAATCAATGGCACAACGCCCGATGTGGATAACGTCACCCTTCTGCGCGAGAGCGAAATGCCCTCTTCATCACAAAAAAGCCGAATGGCGGAGGCAACATTATCATAATTATAAAGTGGTTCGCCCATTCCCATCATCACAATATTAGATATTTTACGCCCTTCATAAGGGGTAGGCCATTCACCAAATGCATCGCGCGCCGCCATCAGCTGACCAACAATTTCGCCTGCCGTTAAATTCCGTACCAGCCTTTGCGTACCTGTATGGCAAAAGCTACAATTTAACGTACACCCTATTTGCGATGAAATACATAACGTGCCTCTGGTTTTTTCAGGAATATAAACGGTTTCAATCTCGTTACCATCAGCAAGTTTGAACAACCATTTTTCAGTACCATCTTTTGATTTTTGATGCCGGGCAATTTCAGGACGCGTAATAAAATAACCTTCATCGATTAATTTTTGCCTGAATGGTTTTGCCAAATTATGCATCGCATCAATCTGTTGCGCGCCTTGATGATAAATCCAATGAAAAAGCTGATTGGCGCGGAATGGTTTTTCGCCCAATGTCAGCATCAGTTGCTGTAATTGCACGCGGTCAAAACCAATAAGATTACGTTGTAAATTTGATGAATTCATTATGTGTTTTCTTTAAAAATTGAGAAATTCTCGCGCTTAATGTCAAGATATTACATGACCCATAAAATCTGTCAAGACTCTTAAAAACAAATCGAGAGTTACGCAAATATCCACCAACCTGATGAATCGCCAGAGCAGAGGGTGATGATATAGCTTTGAATCAATTTCTATTAAATCAGTGAGCCGATTTTATGGTAAAGCGAGAATAGATATTCTATCCGTTCGCGTTCACTCTTAAAGGCTTCTGTGCGATAGGTTTTATCGACCGCTTTATCTAACACATTATGAGCATCACGTAAATCTTTAGGCATAGATAAAGGGTTATATAAATCTGCTAATGTGCTTCCCTTATCTAAATGGATTTTGCGTGCTTGTAAAACCGCCTCTGCCAATGCGGATATTTTTGCTTTTTCAGCATCTTTAATATTTTGCGGCCAGATAAAATTATTATAGACGATAACAGCTGAATAGCGATAATCATTCTTTAATCTTCCTGCGGTATAGCGCATCCAACAATGATGCATTTCAGAGGTTAAGATACCAAATTCATAGAGATTTGCATTCGGCACGATTAAACAAAGATTAGAAGCCACTATGTTTTTATCTAAAAAAGCAATCGGGATATAATCTCTGCTTTCTGATGTAATACTTGGAATTAACAAATAGTCAGTTTCAGGTTGGCGAATTTCTGTAAAAATAGTAGGTGTTTTTGCCATTTCTCGCGTGGCTTTTTTCTTACTTTTTTCACGTTCTGCTTTTACAGCTTTCACCCGTTCCATAATTTCAGCAATATCACTATATTCATGTGGCGAAACATCTTTCAGCCAAATGCAAAAGCGCGGAATATGATGTAAAAATTCACGCCCACCCCAATATGGGCGGATAAATTTTTCAGCTCGTTTATCATTAAAAATCAACGCATCTTTTTCTGATTCATCCAACAATAAAAAACCGCCATCTGCAGGCTGGCTACCTTTATTAATTTCTGGTACATCACAAATTGGTTTACTCCGTTTAGTTACCAAAATATTATCGGCATCCAGCAAATAAGGATTGATATTTTTGGCAAGCCGTTCTTGCGGTTGACCTTTAATATTTTGATAATCATAGAGTAATTTCTGTTGTGATGGATTCTTACCAAAACCAATTATCACACAATGCACCGCCGCCTTGCCCCGTGCCTCATTCTGCCATTGAAAAGTGCGATGGGCAAAATGAAGTTGAATTTGATATTTTTTGAATAGATAACCCCATAACACCGCCACCTGTTCGCCTTGCGTGATAGAATTGGTGGAAACAAATGCTACCTTAATATGCGGATTATTATCAATAGTAGCGCAGGCTTTTGCATACCAAGCTGTGACATAATCTAGCACGCCTGCACCTTTTGCCTCGCCAAAAATAACTTTCATATCGCTTTTTTGTTCGAGTGTCTGAAACTTACTTCCTACAAAAGGCGGATTGCCTAAAATATAATTTAGCCCATTTCCTGTTACCTTCTGCCATTCCAACCGTAAGGCATTGGCATGGACAATATTGCGAAATTTAGTCAAGGGAATCCGTGAAAAATATTCACCAAAGGTTTCGCTTAATTTGAGGTTCATCTGATGGTCGGTCAACCATAATGCTATTTCAGCAATTTTGGCAGGCAATTCTTCATATTCAATGCCATAAAATTGGTGAATATTCACATGAATTAAGTTTGATATTTCAAACAGCTGTTCAGTATCTGGGTTATATCGTTGGCGTAAAATTTCAATTTCTAACAGCCGTAATTCACGATAGGCGATAATTAAGAAGTTGCCACAGCCACAAGCAGGGTCTAAAAATTTCAGCTTGGCAATTTTTTGATGAAATATTTCCAGTTTTTTCGGTTGATTTTTAATTTTCTCAAATTCTTGCCATAATTCATCTAAAAATAACGGTTTCATAATTTTCATGATATTTTGTTCAGAGGTATAATGCGCGCCCAATATTCGCCTTGCCTTTTGGTCGGTGGCAGATTGAAACATAGAACCAAAAATAGCGGGCGATATTTGCCCCCAATCAAACGCACAGCATTTTAGCAAAGTATCGCGCATATTCTGGTTAAAATCTACCCCCTCCAATTTTTCTGCAAAAATATCACCATTCACATAAGGAAAGCTTTTTAACGCAATAGAAATATTGCTTTGTTTGTTAGCTGTTTCTGTATTTAATTCTTGGAAAATGCGTTGAAGATGCAACCCTAAATCACTGCCATCTTTCTTGGTAGTATCTTCAATATAAAATTTGAAACTATCTTTGTTAAAAATCCCTGTATCTTCTGCAAATAAGCAAAATAAAATTCTAATCAAAAATTGTTCAAGCTCTTTGCCCTGATAGCTATTTTCTTTTAAGGCATCATGCAGTAAGCCCATGAGTTCAGCCGCTTGAATATTAACAGGTTCTTGGTCTTCATAAATCCGCTTGGTGTAACCGGCAATAAAGCCAAAATGATGTATGTGGTTATGCAAATCAGCAAGGGCAAAAATTGCCACCGCATCATCGGCAATTTCAGTTTCTAAATCGTAAAGTTCAAATTGCTGGAAATCACACACCATAATATAGCGGGGCATTTCTTCTGGGCTCATAGAGATTGTGTAATCTAAGGCTTGCTGTTTGGCTTTTTCTAAATTTCCATTTGCTGATTTTTGTTCAATCAGCAATGTGCCTTTCCAAAATACATCAATGCGTCCACCACCACCATCTAGCTTTTTTGCAAAGCTTTCAAAAACTGCAACACGCTTGCGTTCAATGCCAAATATCTCAAAGAAATCATTATAAAAACTTTGGGATTCTGCATTTTCACGCGAGGCATTTTCCCATTCTCTAGAAAACGCAATGGCATTGCTTTTGATTTCTTTTAAGCTAAGCATGCAAAACTCTTTTGATATAAAGCCATTTTATTAACATCATGCCTATTTGTCGCCCATGCGCAAAGCTTCAATAAAAGCATTTTGCGGAATATCTACCTTACCAAATTGACGCATTTTCTTTTTACCTTTTTTCTGTTTTTCCAACAATTTACGCTTACGGGTAATATCGCCACCATAACATTTTGCCGTTACATCTTTACGCATCGCATTGATTGTTTCGCGCGCAATCACCTTGCCACCAATCGCCGCTTGAATCGGAATCTTAAACATGTGGCGTGGTATCAAATCTTTGAGCCTTGTACAAACATCACGCCCTCTCATTTCAGCTGCACCACGATGCACAATGATTGACAATGCTTCTACGGGTTCCGCATTAATAAGAATGGATAATTTAACCAAATCACCCGGTTGATAATCTTGTAATTCATAATCAAACGAAGCATAGCCACGCGACACAGATTTAAGCCTATCGTAAAAATCAAACACAATTTCATTCAACGGTAATTCATAAACCAGCAATGCCCGCCCATCAACATAACTCATCTCGCATTGCTTACCACGCTTATCCGTACATAGAGTCATCACCGCGCCCATATATTCTTCTGGCACTAAAATACGCGCCTTAATCCACGGTTCTGAAATTTCAGTAATGCGCGTTACTTCAGGAAAATCAGCCGGATTTTGCAAAATTTTAACCTCGCCATTACTCAAAGCAATCTGATAAACAACTGAAGGTGCGGTAGAAATTAAATCTAAATCAAATTCACGCAACAACCGTTCCATAATGATTTCCATATGCAACAAGCCCAAAAAGCCACAACGGAAACCAAGCCCTAATGCAGTAGAATTTTCAGTTTCATAATGAAAGCTTGAATCATTTAAGGCTAATTTTTCAATCGCATCGCGTAAATTTTTATAATCTGCCGCATCTACGGGGAACATGCCACAAAACACAACAGGCACAGATGGCTTAAAACCTTTTAAAGGCGTGGTGATGGGGTTTCTATCATCGGTCATCGTATCACCAATATTTGTATCGGCAACAGCTTTCACCCCTGCGGTAAGAAAGCCAACTTCACCTTCATGAAGCGCATCAACCATTTCAGCACGCGGATTAAAAATACCCACCCGTTCTACTTGCCATACCGCATCGTTAGAGAGCATACGGATTTTCATACCCTTTTTAATCGTACCTGAATAAACCCGCACCAAAATCATGACTCCCAAATAGGTATCATACCAGCTATCTACCAAAAGCGCGCTTAATTTTTCTTCCTCACTGGGTTGAGGGGCAGGCAAATCATTGATGATACGGTCAAAAACTTGTTCAATATTCTTACCTGTTTTGGCAGAAATCATCACAACCTTATCACATTCAAGCCCAATCACATCTTCAATCTGCTTGATAATTCTATTCGGTTCTGCTGCGGGCAAATCTACTTTATTCAAAATGGGGATAATTTCTAAATTTGCCTCAAGTGCCAAATAAACATTTGCCAATGTTTGCGCTTCCACCCCTTGCGATGCATCTACCACCAATAACGCGCCTTCACAGGCACTCAAAGAACGCGATACCTCGTAAGAAAAATCAACATGCCCCGGCGTATCAATCAAATTTAAGACATAATCAGTGCCATTATCATGATAATTCAAGCGCACCGTTTGGGCTTTAATGGTAATGCCTCGTTCTCGCTCTAGCTCCATAGAATCAAGCAATTGTTCTTTCATATCACGTTCATGTAAATTACCTGCTTTTTCAATCAACCTATCGGCAAGGGTTGATTTGCCATGGTCGATATGAGCGATAATAGCAAAATTGCGAATATTTTGGCGGTCAACCATGTTTATCCCTTAAAAATTATATCATGAGAGTGATTCATCATGGCTATATATGGCATGTTCTATGCATGCCTGCAAGCGTGAAATTGCTTGATTAAAGCTTTCAAATATGGCAAAAAAAACCATGAATGCGCTTACCCATAGATTGTGCCACCAATTACCATCAGGACTAATGATTTTATTAGACCCAATTCCCGATAGCTATACCATTGCGATTGGTGCTTTTATCAAAACAGGGGCGCGTTATGAAAAAATTTCGGGGCTGGCACATTTTTTAGAACATATGGTTTTTAAGGGTACAAAAAAACGCTCTGCTTATGCAATCACGCAAGAAATTGAACAATTAGGGGGCAGTATCAATGCTTTTACCGCACGTGAAGAAACAGCCTATTATGTGCGGATGATGGCAGAAGATGCTGAAAAAGGCATTGATATTTTATCTGATATGCTGAGTGCGCCTCTTTTTACAATTCCCGATTTAAATAGCGAACGTGAGGTGGTGATTCAAGAAATTTTGCAATCAGAAGATGACCCGCAAGATGTTTTGTTTGATGGTTTGCAGAAAGTATTTTTTCCCAACAACCATTTGGGTGAACCTATTTTAGGGTATCAAGATAGTTTGCAACAAATCCATGCTCCAGAATTACATGATTTTATGCAGGATTATTACAGTGCTGACAATATTATTCTTTCGGTCGCTGGAAAATTTGATTCCGATAAAATTATCACCTTAATAGAAAAATATTTCTCCGAACTGCCTTCTAAAAAACAAGGGGCAAAATTTACGAACGCCACACCTGCCAATGGTCATCAACATATTAAACGTCCTATTGAACAATTTCATCTTTGTTTGGCATTTCCTGCCATGAAAGTGACAGACCCATTTTATTATAGTGCCATTGCATTTTCTGAAATTTTTGGGGAGACGATGTCGTCACGATTATTTCAAACAATCCGTGAAAAATTAGGTTTGGCCTATGCGGTACAAAGTTTTCTACAATGCTACCAAGATACTGGTATTTTTGGTATTTATGCGGCAACCAACCCCCCTCAAGCAGAAAAATTGCAACAAGCCATCAGAGATGAATTGCAAAAGATTGATAATGATATCACGCAAGAAGAGGTGGAAATGGCGCGTAAACAGTTGCTGGCGAAACTTTATATGGGCCATGAAAGTCTGAGCCATCGCATGCAACATAACGCCAAAATATATCATTTATATGAAAAAATCTTTTCATTAGAAGAAGTGACTGAAAAGATTAATGCCATTAATATCGAATCAATCAACAATTTTGTAAAACAATTACAAGCAAGCCCTGAATCTTGGATTTCAGTAGGCCCACAAGAAGATTTTTCCATCCATTAAGATGTTTTTAGAGTCTCACCCAAAAAAAAAGCTAATTGGTAATCATATTATTTTAGAATTACCAGCTAATAAACATTGCGGGCAATGGATTGAGGTGCGCCACAATAATCATGGATTCTTGCAACCATGGGAACCACGCTGGGATATCAGCTTACTCACAAAAACTGGTTATAAGCAAATCTTAAAAAAATTCACCAAGCACCGTAAAGAATGGCGCAATATCGTTTATTTTATCGTCCGCAAATCTGACCAGCAGTTAATGGGAGGCATCACAATGGGCAATATCCGTTTTGGTGCGGCTGCCGCCACCCAACTTGGCTATTGGATGGGCGAAGAATTTACCCGTCAAGGCTATATGAAAGAAGCCATTGCCTTAGTTTCACGCTATGCCTTTATGGAGTTGCATTTTGAGCGTTTAGAAGCTTTTTGCATGGCAAATAATCGCCCTTCTATCAATCTTCTGAAAAAATGCAATTTCAAAGCAGAGGGCGAAGCACGAAGCTTTCTTGAAATCAATGGTTTTCGTGAAGATCATCAAATGTTTGCTCTGCTGAAAAGTGATTTAATTGATATTGCCAAGCAAAATTTCAAAGATTTTCTAAAATCATAAATAAATTGATGTTATTTATAAAAAAAAATGATAAAATATGTCTAAATATTAGTAATGGGACATAATATTAGTACTGAGATGTGAGAAAAGAAGCAAACATGACTGCAATAAAATCAATTTTTATACATATCATGATAAGCATGTTATTTACAGGCTGGTGCTTAGCAACTGCAAATGCACAAGAAAATTTACGCTTTAACCCTGTTATTAGCAAGCAACAAAAAAAGGATGCTGATTTAGAAGATATTATCATTACCTTTGATACCGAAGAAGCGCGTTTAGGCACTTTTTATTTTGATATTGAACCATTTACAATCGCGTTTATGGCATCCTTACAAGAATCAATTATTCGTTCTGCAATATTTAACGATTTATCTAATCATAAAATTGCTCTCTTAGTACAAGTGCGTAAAGTACAATTAAGAAACGCTGAATCTATCATCAGTTACGAATTGATTGATAAAAATACAGGTAGAAACTTTTACCTACAATATTTTGTTGTTAGCCAAGAAAAAACAAAAAACACATCATCCTCAGAAAGAATGATAAAATCAGTTGAAAATAATATCAGACAATTTTTAACCAGTCTAAAAAATTCAGAAATTGCATGGCCCGGCACTGTAAAAAAGTCTAAAAGTGGTAAAACAAGCTTTTTCAGCACATCAAAAAATGATGATGAGCCTGAAAAAACATCAGCAGATGATGATGGAAAATCCTTTTGGCAACGTTAATCAAAATCAATTGGCTTTAAGTTCAAAAAAGCATCCATTTAAGAAAACGCAATAATATTAATAAATGTGCCTCATGGTTCGCTTCATAGCTTTTATATGCTATGCGACAGGTGCGATTTCTTGGCTCGCTTGAGCTGATGATGATTGCGCAGGACCTGAATCTTTGCCCTTCGCATCCACATCTCTATCAACCAATTCAATATAGGCCATATCAGCTGTATCGCCATAACGCCAACCTGCTTTTAAGACGCGCGTATAACCACCTGAACGTTTTTCATAACGCTTGCCCAATACATCGCATAATTTTTTGGTCATCGCTTCATCACGTAAAAAAGCATACACTCTTCTGCGATCATGCAAACGCCCTTTTCTGCCAATCGTAATCAATTTTTCTACCACTGGGCGCAATTCTTTTGCTTTAGGCACTGTTGTTTTAATCTGCTCATGCTTAATCAAAGCAACAGCCATATTCATGAACATTGCTTTTCTATGAGATGCCGTTCTATTTAACTTACGGTTTGTTTTACGATGTCGCATAATCTCAGCCCTTAAAAACCATCATCTAATTTTTTAATCATGCTTTCAATATTTTCAGGTGGCCATTCTGCAATATCCATCCCAAAAGAAAGCCCTAATTGACTTAAAATTTCTTTAATTTCATTCAATGATTTACGACCAAAATTAGGGGTGCGTAACATCTCATTCTCTGTTTTTTGTACCAAATCACCAATATAAATAATATTATCATTTTTCAAGCAATTTGCTGAACGCACTGACAATTCAAGTTCGTCCACCTTACGCAATAAATTACGATTAAAGGGTATTTCCTCTATCACTTCTTCGCTTTTCACAGCTTCGGGTTCTTGGAAATTAATAAATGCATGAAGCTGTTCTACCAAGATACGGGCGGCATAGGCAACGGCATCTTCAGGCACAACCGCACCATTGGTTTCAATATTCATAATCAATTTATCATAATCTGTATCTTGCCCAACGCGCGTATTATCAACCTTATAAGAAACTTTACGCACAGGTGAGAAAATAGAATCAACAGCAATTAAGCCAATAGGCGCATCTTCAGGACGATTTTGCGCGGCAGGCACATAGCCTTTGCCCAATTCTACATTCATCTCCATAGAAATTTCACCATTGCCACTTAAATTACAAATCACCAAATCAGGGTTCATCACCTCAATATCAGCACCTGTTTCAATCATACCAGCAGTTACAGGCCCTGTTCCCTTATGATTAAGGTAAATTTTACTTGGCTTGCCTGTATCAATTTTTAATGCCAGATTTTTAATATTTAAGATAATATCAATAATTTCTTCTTTAACACCCGGCAGAGATGAAAATTCATGCAAAACGCCTTTAATCTGAACGGATGTAACAGCGCCACCTTGTAAAGATGATAGCAACACTCTTCTTAAAGCATTGCCCAAAGTAAGACCAAATCCGCGTTCTAGCGGATGGGCAACAATTTCAGCACTGCGTTTTTCATCATAACCCGGATTTAACTCCAAATTACCTGAACTCATTAAATCTATCCAGTTTTTTTGAATGTGAGATTGAACTTGGTTGCTCATATCATTCCTTAAATCAATTAAATTATTAAACTCGTCTTCTTTTGGGTGGACGACACCCATTATGTGGAATAGGGGTTACATCGCTAATGCTCGTTACCACCAATCCAATTGCTTGCAATGCACGAAGTGCTGTTTCACGCCCAGACCCCGGACCCTTAACATTCACTTCTAACGTTTTCATTCCTTGTTCCAATGCTTTACGCGCAGCATCTTCAGCAGCAATTTGCGCCGCATAAGGCGTTGATTTACGACTGCCCTTAAAACCTTGTGCACCAGCTGATGACCATGAAATTGCATTTCCTTGCACATCACTGATGGTGATAATTGTATTGTTAAAGGTAGAACTAATATGGGCTATCCCTGAGGATATATTTTTCTTTTCCTTTTTTTTACGAACAACACGCTTTGCCATAATTTATCCTTTATTTCTTCTTACCTGCAATCGCTTTGGCAGGGCCTTTGCGCGTGCGTGCATTTGTATGAGTACGTTGCCCTCTTACGGGTAAGCCACGACGATGGCGCAAACCACGATAACAACCTAAATCAAGTAATCTTTTAATATTCATAGATGTTTCACGACGTAAATCACCTTCAACCTGATAATTTTTATCAATCTGGTCGCGAATAAGCGCAACCTGATCATCGGTAAGCTGATTCACACGCATACGTGATTCAATCGAACATGCTTCACAAATTTTACGAGCATGATAATTTCCTATACCATAAATATAGGTAAGTGCGATAATCACACGTTTCCCTGTAGGAATATTAACGCCGGCAATCCGAGCCACTATGCAGACCTTTCTTTACAAAAAACCGCTCACAAAAACAAAACAAAAAAATCTGCACTCTCAATAAAATGAGAAGCAAATTTTGATGTTATATCTGGTGAACAGATTTTAAGCTTAATCTTAAATAATAAGTTTGCGCAATTCTAATGATAAACATTGCAAAAGAAAAGCAAAAAATACATAAAAAGCAATATTTTTAATATAAACCATTATTTCATATCTTTTTTTAGTTTTAATTACGAATTTGCAGTAATAATTTTTGCCAATCACAGATAAAAATGATAGATTATCTTGGCTTTTACATTAAATCAATTGATTTTAGTAATGATTAAAACCTGATTCACGGAAACTTCCTCATCAAACCTATTCTATAGATAATATCCACATTACCATGAAAAAAACTGTTATTTTATGCATTTTGGATGGTTGGGGGCATTCAGAAGAAAAAAAATATAATCCGATTCTATTGGGCAATACCCCTAATTGGGATTATTTATCGGCATCAGCACCGCAAAGTTTTCTTAAAACTTACGGAGAAGCCGTTGGCTTATCTGAAGGGCAGATGGGCAATTCAGAAGTAGGGCATCTTAATTTAGGGGCAGGGCGTATTATTTGCCAAAGCCTACCACGTATCACACAAGCATTTGAAAAAGATTTCCTTGAAACTTATCAACCCCTCAATGATGCTTTAACTTTCGCCCCGCAAAGCCGTGTGCATATTTTAGGTTTATTATCGCAAGGGGGTGTCCATTCCCACCAAAACCATATTGCAAAATTAGCAAACCATATCATGGCAAAAAAACATGATTGCGTCATTCATGCTTTTACCGATGGCCGCGATTGTCCGCCACAAAGTGCGCTTGATTTTTTAAGTGATTTCAAAACGCAATCTACTGCCCCCATTGCTACCATATCAGGGCGTTATTTTGCCATGGACCGTGATAAAAATTGGCAGCGAACCGCGCAGGCTTATATTGCGATTAATGATGGTCAAGCGCAACAATCATTTTTGAATGCAGAACAAGCCATTGAAAATGCCTATCAACAAAATATCACTGATGAATTTATTCCCCCTGCCATCATTGGTAATTATCAAGGAATCAAAGCAGGCGATATTGTGATTTGTGCAAATTTCCGTGCCGATAGGGTGCGACAAATTATGGGACTGATTAGCAACAATGATAGATTGCCAGACAGCAAGCAAAGCACAGCTGAATTAAGCAATATCTTTGGAATTTGTAGCTATTCCGAACAACTTGATAAAAAGTTACAAGCTTTATTCCCGCCTCATAAAATTGAACAAACATTGGGTGAAACTATTTCAGCCCATGGCAAAACACAATTGCGCCTTGCTGAAACAGAAAAATATGCCCATGTCACTTATTTTTTCAATGGTGGTATTGAAAAACCCTTTGCCAATGAGACACGTATTTTAGTGCCATCGCCTAAAGTTGCTACCTATGATTTGCAACCTGAAATGTCGGGGGTGCAAGTAACAGATGCCCTATGTGATGCCATTGAAAATGGTGCCTATGATTTAATTATTACCAATTATGCCAATCCTGATATGGTCGGGCATACTGGCAATTTACAAGCAGCCACACAAGCAATAGAGTTTATTGATGAAATGCTTGGCAGAATACTCTCTTCTATTGATAAGCGCAATCAATCTGAAGAAAATGCTGAAATGCTTTTGACTGCCGACCATGGTAATATTGAAATTATGTTTGATGAAAAAACGGGCAACCCGCATACCGCACATAGTTTGAATCCCGTAAAGTTACATTATTATGGCACACGTCATTTACAGTTAAAAGATGGTACTTTGGCAGATATTGCCCCTTCTTTATTGGCATTAATGAATATAAAACAACCTCAAGAAATGAGTGGCAAATGTTTAATCAATTTATAAATTATTCTATTCGCATCCCTTTTGTGATGCTTGCGATACTGTTATTATCAACATCAGGGGCATTTGCCGATAAGGCAAAACAGCTTACCCAGAAAAAAAATAGCCTCACCCAAAAACAACGAATCTTAGGTCAAGATGTTGAAAAATTACAAAAAGATTTGATTTTAATCGCCAACCGCACCAATGAAACCCAATCAAAAATCACACGTATTGAAGAAAGAGTTGGGTTATTGGCATCGCAAGAATTACAGCAACGTAATAAAGTCATTAAAGATAATAAAAAATTAGGCGATACTTTGTCTGCCATGTTGCAAATTTCTGATAAGCCAGACCGACTATTTTTAATTTATCCTGCTGATGGACTTGCCGCCGTGCGAAGTCATCTTTTAATCACTTATATTACACCCCGCCTACAAAATCGTATCAAAGGCATCAATCACGAAATTATTGAGTTGGTAGAAACCCAACAAAAATTAGAAAATGAGCGTATTTTATTATTTGAAACCAATGAAGATTTAGCAGAAAATCATATCCGCATTACCCGTTTGGTGGATGGCAAGCAAAAGCTTCTGAAAGTAAATCAGAAAACCTTAACGCAATTATCATCAGAAACACGGAAACTCACCAAAGAATCAAAGAATATTACAGAGCTTGTACAAAAAGCGAGCAAAACGAAAAGCGTCGCAAAAGCAGGAAGAAAAGAAAAACCACGCACCATTCGAAATTTTCCCAGCAAGGGTAAAATCACTTTACCGGGTAAAGGAAAAATTGTTCGCCAATTTGGACAAAAAACACCCTTTGGCTTAAGCTCACGCGGTATTGTGGTCAAAACCCGTGCGGATTCACAAATTTTAGCATCTTTTGATGGCAAAGTTGTTTTTTCTGGCGAATTTCAGAATCAAGGGAAGATGCTAATTATTGAACATCGCAATGATTACCATACCGTTATTTCAGGTCTTACTGATTTATATGCAAAACGTGGACAATGGGTCTTACAAAATGAACCCGTTGGCAAAATGTCAGAACAGAATATTGAATTATATGTTGAAATTCGTAAAAATGGTAAACATATTAATCCGAAAAGTTGGCTTTCTTAGGCAAAGTCATTTATAAATAATCAAATAATTCTTTTAGGCAATTTTTTTAAGGTTTTTTCATGAAATATTTACTCACTCTACTTATTCTTATATTTTCTGTCAGCGCTTATGCCGCTGATGATGATAAAGATACAGCAAAGTTACTCAGTGCCTTTGGTGAAACTTTTGACTTAATCAAACGCGATTATGTCAATGAAGTGAGCGATAAAGAGCTGATAGAAGCAGCCATTGCTGGCATGATTTCCAGCCTTGACCCACACTCTGCTTATCTTGATGCAGAAACATTAAAAGAATTCAAAACCTCAACAAGTGGTAAATTTGGTGGTTTAGGGTTAGAAGTAACCCAAGAACAAGGTTTTGTAAAAGTGATTTCTCCATTAGATGATACCCCTGCAAGCCGAGCTGGTATTATGGCAGGTGATATTATCACTCATTTAGATTCTGAAACAATACAAGGGCTGGGTTTACATGAAGCGGTAAAAAAAATGCGCGGCAAACCGGGTACACGCATTGTTCTTTCTATTTTTCGTAAAGGGGTTGACCCCTTTGATGTCACCTTAAAACGTGAAACCATTCAATTGCGTTCTGTTCGTTCTGCAACAATTGACAATGTTGGTTATATTAGAATCACGAATTTTAGCGAAAATACCACGTCAAGCCTATTGCAAGAAATTAAAAAAATAAACAGCACAGCAAAAAAATCACAAACACCTTTATTGGGTTTTGTGCTTGATTTGCGAAATAATCCCGGCGGATTACTCAAGCAGGCGGTATTGGTGAGTGATGCTTTTTTAGAACAGGGTGAAATTGTTTCTACCCGCGGACGCGATGAAAAAAACTCTTCTCGTTCGCAAGCACGCCCCGGTGATGTCACCAATGGTTTGCCCTTAGTGGTGCTTATTAATAATGGCTCAGCATCGGCTTCAGAAATTGTTGCTGGTGCCTTGCAAGACCATAAACGCGCTGTGATTGTGGGTACAACTTCTTTTGGCAAAGGTTCTGTGCAGAATATTTTTGGCTTGAAAAAATACTCGGATGCCGCTGTGAAATTAACGGTTCAACGCTATTACACACCTTCAGGCACATCCATTCAAGGCAAAGGCATTGAGCCAGATATTGAGATTCCTTTGGTGAAAGTTGAAGAAGTAACCTCAAATAAAAGATTTGAAAAAGATTTGCGAGGCGCATTAGATACACAAGAAAATAATGACAAACCAACCGATGAGGATAATGACAAAAATGCTCTGTATGAAGATGATTATCAATTACAGCGTAGCATTGATATTCTTAAAGGGATTGCCATTTATCAATCGAATCATCAGTAAATAGGTTTTATGGCTAGAGGTTCACGAAAAAAATTTGGAAAATTTGAACAAAAGAGTGATTTTTTTACATTTGACTCTGAACAAGTGCGCCTTATTAAACAAAAGCGTTTCTTCTCAAGATTCAAGCGTGTTTTTACATCCTACCCTTGGTGGTTTTACTATATATGTTACATTCTTATTTTCACATTGACGATTGCAGGTTTATTACTTTATGCCTTTTATGCGCCCGCCTCTATCAATCTTTCTATTGCTGAGCGTTCCTTTGTACGTATCCCCGTTAAACAATATATTTACCCGATTTCACTACAAAATTTGAGTAAAAATTCACAACAAGCATTTTGGGGAAATTATATCAAAAGTCCTACAGATGCATTAGACCCCAATTTTATTACCTTAAATGAGCATGGGCCAATACCCTCATCTTACGATGATGTGCCTATTTGGCAAAGGTACCGTTCTAGTTATAACCAGCCAATTGATAGAAGAAAGAAACAGCTTGTTTTTATTATTGCTGGACTTGGGCAAAATAAAGAGGTTACAGAATTTGCTATTGATACCCCCCCTGAGGTGACATTAGAATTTAATCCTTATGCTGATTTTTTAGGGCAATGGATGTTATTTTCACGTTCTACTGGGCATGAAGCTTTGATTCATATGCCAGTTGCGACATCTGAGCATCGAATAAATTTTGACCCCGGTCCTTTAGGATTTGATGTAAGCAATGAGGAAATCAATGATGATATTTTGCTTAATCAATTGATGGGTGTAACAACGGGCTATGTTGGCATTATCACACCTTATCTTTCACAAACAGCCATTCCACAAAATAGACTAAGAAATATTTTTCAAAGATTCAATCAACAAACCTTAATATCTTTGGTGCATAATAATTATCTTGCCGATGCACGTGCTGCAGGGCAAAATTTGAGTAATTCTATTGATTGGCAATTTCATAGTTACACAACCAGAGACAATCACCAAAGACAATTAGATGATTTGATTGATATTATTTCAAACAGCAATAAAAGAATTTTTATCGCACGCATTCATGCTTATAATTTTTCAATAGATGGAATCATTGATTGGATTACAGAATTAAATAATATTCAAATTATTCCAGCCTCTTATTTATATGATGCCCCATAAAAATGACTAAAAATAATGAACTTTACCGCCCCTGTGTAGGAATCATGGTTGTTTCACAGCAAGGCAAAATTTTTACTGCCAACCGTATTGATTATCAAGGCGATTATTGGCAAATGCCACAAGGGGGAATGGAAGAAGGTGAAGATGTTCTGACAACCGCAAAGCGTGAGTTAAAAGAAGAAACATCTATGGAAACCATTACATTCATTCATCAACATATGGATTGGCTTTATTATGACCTGCCTGAGGAATTACGCAGCCAATTATGGCAAGGGAAATATATCGGGCAGAAACAAAAATGGTGTTGTTTTGCTTTCACCGGTGATGAGGCAGAAATTAATTTACAAACAGAAATTCCTGAATTTTCAGATTGGCAATGGTCAAATATCAATGATTTGCCCGATATGATTGTGCCGTTCAAAAAAACACTCTATCAAGAGTTAATTAATATTTTTGCGCCTTATATCCAAAATTATTTACAAAAATCATCATGAGCCTCTTTGCACTGAAGTCAGATTTTGAACCTGCAGGTGACCAACCCCTTGCCATTAAACAGCTAACTGAGGGTATCCATAATAATTTACATAATCAAACCTTATTAGGGGTTACAGGTTCTGGCAAAACCTTTACCATGGCGCATATTATCGAGCAAACACAAAAACCTGCTCTTATCTTAGCGCATAATAAAACATTGGCAGCACAGCTTTATGCCGAGATGCGTGATTTCTTTCCTAATAATCATGTGGAATATTTTGTTTCTTATTACGATTATTATCAACCCGAAGCTTATGTGCCACGCACGGATACTTTTATTGAAAAAGAATCAACAATCAATGAACAAATTGACCGCATGCGCCATAGTGCCACCCGTGCCGTTCTTGAATATAAAGATGTCATTATTGTGGCTTCGGTTTCCTGTATTTACGGTATTGGCGACCGTGAAACCTATTCAAAAATGGTGATTGATGTAGAGCCGGGCATGCAAATGAAACAGCAAGAATTCTTAAAGCAAGCCACCATGCTACAATATAATCGCAATGAAATAGACTTTAGTCGTGGAAGATTCCGTGTGCGCGGTGATAATGTAGAAATTTTTCCTGCCCATTTGGAAGATTGCGCATGGCGTATCAGTTTTTTTGGTGATGAGATAGAGCATATTAAAACCTTTGACCCACTCACCGGTGCCACTCTTGAATCACCACAACATATCCGTATTTATGCCAATTCACATTATGTAACGCCGCGTCCTACCTTACAAAAAGCGATTGAACATATCAAAAATGAACTACAAGTACAGTTAGAGTTTCTCAGACAAAATAATAAATTACTTGAGGCACAAAGATTAGAACAACGAACAGTTTTTGACATTGAAATGTTGCAAACAACTGGTATGTGTCAAGGCATTGAGAACTATTCTCGCTTTTTAAGTGGTCGTCAAAAAGGCGAAGCACCACCAACTTTATTTGAATATTTTTCAAAAGATTCTTTATTATTTGTGGATGAAAGTCATGTGATGATACCACAATTAGGTGCCATGTATAAGGGGGATTATAGTCGTAAATCAACCCTTTCTGAATATGGATTTCGCTTGCCTTCATGCTTGGATAACCGCCCCTTAAAATTTGAAGAATGGAATGAAACACGCCCACAAACTATTTTTGTTTCTGCCACACCTAGGGAGTGGGAGTTAGAATTAAGCCAATCACATATTGCCGAACAAATTGTTCGCCCCACTGGTTTGCTTGACCCACCATGCGAAGTTCGCCCGATTGATGGGCAAGTGGAAGATGTTGTTAGTGAGTGCCGTTTAATCAGTGCCAAAAATGGACGTGTGTTAATTACAACATTAACGAAGAAATTTTCTGAAGAATTAACCGAATATCTTGATGAGGCGGGATTAAAAGTCCGCTATTTGCATTCTGATATTGAAACATTAGAACGTATTCAAATTATCCGAGATTTACGGCAAGGAGTCTTTGATGTATTGGTTGGTATTAATCTGTTGCGCGAAGGGTTGGATATTCCTGAATGTGTGTTGGTGGCAATTTTAGATGCCGATAAAGAAGGTTTCTTACGTTCCAAAACATCTTTGGTGCAAACCATCGGGCGCGCCGCACGTAATGTAGATGGGCGTGTTTTACTCTATGCCGACCATATGACTGAATCACTCAAATATGCGCTTCATGAAACAGAGCGTCGCCGACAAAAACAGCAAGAGCATAATGAAAAACATGGTATTACACCGCAATCAATCAAACGCGCTGTACATGATATGCCTTATCTAAAAGGAAATCAGATTATTGATGAAACTTATCAGAAGCATCATAAAGGTGAAGACGCACAATTATTATTAGATAGCATCTCATTGCGCCGTTATCTGCCAAAATTAGAACAAGCCATGCGCCAAAAAGCTGATGAACTTAATTTTGAGGAGGCAAAAACCATGCGTGATGAATTAACTGCCTTACGTTATCAAGATTTAGAAATACCTATTAGTGCTAGCCCTGCCAATCATGATATGGCATTAACAATTATCCATGATAAGAAACTCAAACAAGATAAATCGCCAAAATCACGAAAAAAATCAAAAAAATAATTTAAGCTTTTTTGCCACGCCACATCCAAAATAACAATGAGGATGTACTAACAAAGGCTACAATTAATGATAAAAATTCATAATGAATAGACAAGATTGCAAAGCAAATCAGCAGACAATTATTGATAAGGATTGCACGGCTAATGGTGTTATGCTTGTAACCTGAAATACGCGCCATATGATAAAAATGCGAGACATGTGGAAGCCATATTTTTTCCAATCGAATCATTCTTTTCAGCAAGGTAAGACCCGCATCCATATAATAATAAAGAGGTAAGATAATCGCAATTTCCCAATAGCCATAGCTAGAAAGCTGTAACATCAAACCTGCAATGATAAAACCAATGGGCACAGAGCCACAATCGCCTAAAAATATTTTTGCGGGGTGCCAATTCCACAGTAAAAAAACAAGCGCCGCCAATAATAATGCCAAACCGGGCAAACCCGTTGTTAAGAAAATATCCTCATTGCCAATAAATAGCGTGACAATAAATAAACCCGCACCCACTGAACCCATTTCAACACCGCTAATCCCATCAATGCCATCCATAAAATTGAAAAAATTAGTAAAACAAGTCCAAAATAAAAAAGCAAACAGCCAATCAAACCATAAAGGAAAATAATCTAATAAAATAGAACCCGGCAATAAAGGCAGTAACACAGCAACAAATACCATCTGCACACATAAGCGTGGCAAAGGGGGCAACGGTTTAATATCATCCCAAAATGATACTAGGCAAATACCGATAATTGCCAATAAAAACTCAACACCTAAAATAGTTGGCAATTCAACAAAAGGGGCTATCCAAATTAACCAAGCAATCAATGCCAACACAAACATATCCACAAGCGCAATCCCACCACCATAAGGGATAGGGTTCTTATGAATGGATGCCACATGCAAAACTTTGCTAATAATCCGTTTGAATATAAAAAAGACACGCAAAAACTTTATTTCTAGCCATGCTAAAATACTCAAAACAATCAATATAAAAACACCATATTGAAATTGTGGTAAATAGAAAAAATCACTCATCATTATATTCATAAAATTAAATTACTACCATCGACCTTTTACATAAGGAAGTGATCTTTCTTCAAAAAACAATCCCGGATAAGCCATATCAAGTTTTTGACGCTTACGATAAAGATGATGGATAAAATGTTTATAAAAATTTCTGTCATTCATCGATTTAGGTGATTGCCCATTATCAATAAAATCAAACTTTCCTAAATGTTCACGATGTCTTTTAATAATAAATTCAACATATTGAAAATCTTGCTCAAGCATATTCTCTAGCATATCAAACATTATCTCACCAAATTTTGAGTAATCTTCTTTTTTGAGATAGACAAATATTTTATAAAAATAATGAAAATAAAAAATTGAAGTGCCAATAATCGCCTTATTAATCTCATCATTTTGTAGAAAATCACCATCATTAATTTCAAATTTTGTTTCTAAAAAAATCTTCATCATTTCAGCAATAAATTTTTCAAAATCCTGATATTCTTTAATATCCTTCTGACGTGACCTCTTCATCAAATTTTTGATATTTGTGAATTTTTTATCCAATACCTCAAGATTATTTTTCATCAATCCATCAATATTTTTATTCACCTCTTCAGTGTAATTAATCGAAAATTGTGATTCAAATAATTTTGTTTTCTCTTCTTCTTTATCAATCAAACGTAATGAATCGGAAAGTTCTGGAATAAACTCAGGTAATAAAGGAGTTGTATTGCCTATAAACCGACCATCACTGCAATTATACACCTGATAACGACTAAAATGACTTCTTTCAGCCCGTTCTAATAAATCATTAATCATGATAGCTGTTTGATTCAAAATAAAATTAGATGTACCCATGCCACCAAAATTACCACGTATATTTTTATAGGATGGAAAAACAGCCCCAATACTAGACAAATGATAAATAATATCATCACGCTGATAACCTTTTTTCGCTTTAATTTTTATCTTATGATTTTCTATTTCATTTTTTTGATAAAAAGAGCGTTTTGAATGAACCACCGCACCACTTTTACTACCTAAATCCATCCCTACACAATATATTTCTCTAAACCCTAAAGGAATCGCAGCGGAAAGTGCTAAATTGACCACATTCGGCACTGTAAAAGGTATTCCCCATCTATTCTTTTTTAATACATCTTCATCAAAAAAACTCTGGGCAATATCTTTTGCATTCATGCTGGGTGAACGTAAAACATATATCACTCTTTCAAATAAAGATACCAAAGCAGGGGAAGATGTTTGGAAACCAATAAAAATAATATTCTTCCAACCTGGGTCGTCCTTATATTTATCCACATATTTGGATGTTAACCAATAAGTCCCAAAAGCATTTTCTGAATTCACAACAATATCAGGAAAAATATCATATTCAAGCAATGTTGTTAATGTAGAACCACAAGACATCACCATATAGCCTTCTGCAACTCTTTTTTTAATAACATCAATAGAACCATCTAAAGAAGGACCATTTGCGACAATCAATAAGGGTAATTTTTGAAAATTAACTAATTTTTTTGTCAGGATTTTATCAGAGATATCGCGCTGATTATTCAAATTTCTAAATATATTTGTCATAGAATTATGAAACATACACATTTCATCTTCTATGAATCCTCTGCCCATTTTCAATGAATCCATTGTTGTGTTAAAATCTATCTTAAAATCACGATAATCCACTGTATCTATATGTGTAAAAAATAAATTATTATCAAAAAGTGGGTAGTGAAAACTATTATAAATATATGAAGAAATTTCTTGATCAAGCCCTTTCTTCATAAAATAAGAAGAATCAACAATAATCAGCTTACCTAATTTATTATCACATTTTTTATACCAATCAGAAAAATCATGGATATGAGCCGCATGTTGGATATATTTATACTGATTTTCAAAAATAATTAAGGAGGCAAACTGATATTTTTCAAATAACAAATCTATATGATAGCCAAGCCCCAAGCCAAAACAAATGAAAAATGAACTGCCATCAAAGTCAGGATGATGATCCTGCTTAATCAATAAATCATAATTAACCATTCCTTCATCAAAAAATTTCTTAATATATTGACTCCCAATAAATCCATTTTTACTAACATCTGTGGTTTTTGCAATATTACGTTCTGCATAGCTTAATCCAAAATGACTTTCAAAATTAAAACCCGTTAAACTGATACCTTTTCTAAAAAAAAGTGTTTCATCAACTATCTGCTTTTTAACATATTCCTGAGCATCTTCAGGATACAACCATTCATCATTATTAATAATGTTAACAGGGTCTCCATCATCATTAATTTTTAAATCTTCAAACGAATATTCTTTATCTTTAAGAGCCTCGTAAAGGCGAGGTTGATTTTCTTGAAAAAACTGTAAATTTTTTTGATATAATTTTGTTGATAATTTAACTGTTTCTTTTGTCATTTGTTCTGCCATTACAAAATTTTCCCATCAAAGAAATTTGTAATCATAAATTGCCAATCATCATAAGTAATCACAATATTTTCAGATAATTTTTTATGATTTTGTTTATTACATTCACTTAACATAGCATAATATTGTTTTCTTATTTCTTTATCATCAGCTAATTTAACAATCATTTTCTTATAATCTACCCAATTATCAAAAACCAATTTATCCTTAAAATCTTCATTCAAACTTAATAAAATAGCGGCATCAACACGCTCGCTAGGCATAGAACCTTGATAGCATAAACATATTCTTTCATATAAGATGCAATTTTGAACCAGTTGAATATGGGAAGGTGCAAGATTTAAAATAACATCAGGGAAAAGAATAAAATTTTCTAATGTCAAATCATAAGGTAAATTCGTAACGCGCTCCTGCAAATTTTCATCACCATCACAAATCCCTTCCATCACCTCTTGAAACATAATCTCGCCACCTAATATATCGCTCTCAAATAGCAATATCATATCAGGGTTTTCTTGTAATAATTGACGAAGCATAATTATTTTATCATCGTCTAAATCTATTCGCCTACTATAAACACCAACCCAAAAACCATCCTTTTTTTCTGGCGTATCCACTTTATCCAACAGCTGAACTGCGATATATTGTAGCAAATGATGCCGCATTCTTAAAATACTGGCTTTGCCTTCTTCATGCTGAATGATACCTTCGCCTCTTTCTAATGATTTTCCATTTTCAAGTGGGTAAATATATTGATCTCCCAAAACAGCATCATATCCCCATAGATGAGCTGTGTCTGGCTCACCTCCATATAAAACACTCATAAAGGCAGATTTTCTTTTCCAGAAATCAATGCGCGAGGGAATCGCATAATCATTCATATCAATCAATATATCAATTTCATCACGATAAACAATCTCTGCCAATGTATGGTTATCTACCCTAGAAACATAAGTGATATTTGTTGCTAAGGAATCATATTTTGCATAATCATCAATAAATGTTTCACGGTCAAAATAAAAATAAATTAACAAATTTGTGTTCTTAAATAATAATAATTTCTTTGAAAAATAATTGAGCCTATCCTCACTATTAAAGTGGGAACTAATAAAAACACCCAATCTTATATTTTTACGCCCTTCTCTTTTTTGTGACTCATATTGTGGTACAACATTGCTTTGTGAACAATATTTCCTTTCTAATTCTTTTCTTTCATCAATTAAATTCTGTCTATAATGGCTTTTTATGGCGTGATATTGAGGATTGAATCTAAATAATAAACGCTGTTCTGTTTTTGAAAAATTATCATTATCAAAATTCTGAAAAGCTTCCTCTAACCATAATTGCGTATTTTCTTTTTGTCCTAAATGTAAGAATAAATCACTCATTAACAAGGATTCTACGGATATTAAATTTCCTTGAAAGTAATTGATAAGCTTTTCTATATATTTAACACCGTTATGAGGACGGTTAATCAAAATTGACAATTGTATCATTAGCGCAAATATTTCTACCTGAGCTGTATAGGCCAAGCTTAAATCATAACATTCATCATAGGCTATTTTATAATGCCCATGGCGTATTTTATAACGTACGATATCCAATAATTCTTGTGAATCACGAGAGAAAAAAGCATCCTCAAACTTAGGCAACCATAAAGGAATAAATTCCTCATTCAATTCCTCTACAACCGCGCTTAATTTAATATAATAAAGCGCATCATCGCTCATACCCAAAATTGCTGTAACAATTGCCAACAAATAAATTGTATCTTGGTCATGACTGCCAATATCATAGGCTTTTTTTAATAAAGAATAAGCATGACCCCATTTTCTTTTTCTGCAAAAATAAAGAGCTGTACAATAATTCCAAAAAATTAAATAATCCGGAAATTCCTGATTGGCCCCTTCTATTTGTTCTAGCAGAAAGTCTTCATCTTCCATTTCCTCCAGATATTCTATAATATCTAAAGCAACTTCTTTGGCTTCACCGCTTAAATTTGCAACCATATTTGCACCTAAAGCACCCTTAATTTATATGCTACATAATTGAAAAATATTACATAACTTTATATCTCACTGCAAGCCATGAACCATAATAATCCCTATTCATCAACAAGAGCAACCATCATAAGATGGCATCAAAATTGCTATTATAGTCTTGTTATATTGGCACTCATATATTTCATTTATGGCATTTGTGGAGACGGAAAATGTTTTTATTTAAAAAAAAATTAAGTATTCTTATCAATAGTAGCTTGCTATTAAGTAGCTATTTTATGATTGCTCATATTGTCCCCATTTTTAATATAGATACTGCTCATGCTGATTTTCAACGTATCCCTCAAAACCCTTGCCTTGAGCAATATCAAAAAAAATATGGCACTGCACAACATGATAGTGCTATTATTATCCCTAAAAATGTTGCTTGCCTTAATCAGAAAAAAACATAAGATACTTACATGATATGCTTATGGGGTATGGAATATGACAGATAAAACCATCAAAAAAATTGTATTAGCCTATTCAGGTGGATTAGATACATCCGTTATTCTCCACTGGCTTAAAGAAACTTACCAAGCTGAAATTATCACTTTCTTTGCTGATTTAGGGCAAGGCGATGATTCTGAACAAGTGCGTCAAAAAGCAAAAAAATCAGGTGCTAGCAAAATTTACATTGATGATTTACGTGAAGAATTTATCAAAGATTATGTCTTTCCAATGTTCCGCGCCAATACTGTTTATGAAGGCGAATATCTACTTGGCACTTCCATTGCGCGTCCACTCATTGCCAAACGCCAGATCGAAATTGCAAAAGAAAATGATGCTGATGCCGTTGCCCATGGTGCCACTGGTAAAGGCAACGACCAAGTGCGCTTTGAACTTGGCTATTATGCACTTAACCCTACCATTAAAGTGATTGCGCCATGGCGCGAATGGGACTTAAATAGCAGGAATAAATTAATTGCCTATGCCCAAACACACCAAATCCATATACCAAAAGATAAATTCGGCGAAGCGCCTTTTTCAGTAGATGCCAATATGTTGCATATTTCTGCAGAAGGGAAAATTTTAGAAGACCCTGCCAAAATCGCCCCTGAACATGTCTATCAAAAAACTGTTTCCCCATTGGATGCGCCTGACAAACCAGAAGATATCGCTATTACTTTTCATCAAGGCGATGCAGTGGCATTGAATGATAAGACTTTATCACCTGCAACATTGCTCACCCAACTTAATGAAATTGCTGGCAAACATGGCATCGGACGCATTGATTTGGTAGAAAACAGATTTGTAGGTATGAAATCACGTGGTATTTATGAAACACCCGGTGGCACATTACTTTTGAAAGCCCATCGCGCCATAGAATCCATTACCCTTGATAGAGAGGCGGCTCACCTTAAAGATGAATTAATGCCCCGCTATGCAAAAATAATTTATAATGGCTTTTGGTTTTCACCCGAACGTGCCATGCTACAAGCCGCCATTGACCAATCACAAAACAATGTGAATGGCAAAGTTTTATTACGGCTTTACAAAGGCAGTGTCGCGGTTATTGGCAGAGAAAGTAATCATAGCCTTTATTCACAAGAACATGTAACGTTTGAAGAAGATGATGTTTATAATCAACGCGATGCAGAAGGTTTTATCAAACTGAATGCGTTACGCTTACGTTTAGGTGATTATTATAAAAATTAATCTTGTTCAATAATAATGGAAGGACGATTACCATTGTTTTCATTTAATACTTCTTCAGGTGCATGGGGGACTGATTGCAAATCAGGAAAATTTGCTTGTGGCGCACAGCCAAGCAAAAAAAACATTGCCATTATTCGTACAATGGTTCGACGCATCCATTTAACCTTTTCATAGAAACTCATAACATTATATTAATCTAAAATGAAACAAGACGCACCTCATATTTTCTTTCGCTCACAGCCAATGGATTGCCCCTATCTGGATAATCATTCAGAATATCAGCTGTTCACGCGCATTAACCGTTCTTTGACGATTGATGAAGCGATGAGTTTTTCCAATGCAGGCTTTCGCCGTTCTCATAATATCATGTATCGTCCTATCTGCCCGCAATGTTCTGCCTGTATCTCAACACGGATTCGTTGTAATGACTTTAAGATGAAATCATCTTGGCAAAGAATCTTGAATAAAAATTTTGATATTACCGGAAAATTACTCACCACTGATATTACCTATGAACAATATGAATTATTCCATCTTTATGTGGCAACGCGTCATAGCAAAGGCGAAATGTCTAATATGAGTTTTCAAGAATATGCTGATATGATGCTACAATCGCCCGTTGATACTTATTTGATGGAATATAGATTGAATCAAAAAGAATTGGTGGCAGCCTGTATTTTAGATAAATTTAATGATGGTTATTCTGCCGTTTATAGTTTTTATAACCCGTTTTTGACCGAACGTAGCTTGGGAAGTTTTATGATTTTAGACCTGATTAACCATGTCAATACCCATTATCTTAACTATCTTTATCTTGGTTATTGGGTAGAAAAATCACCTAAAATGAATTACAAACAGCGTTTTCGTCCTTTAGAAGGCTATATCAACAATAAATGGCAAGTGATTTTGCCATAAAAATGATGCGGAATTTGATTACTGATATTGATGGTATTTTGGTTGGGCAAAGCGAAATCGTCAATGATAATAACCGTTCTGGCGTTACCTTAATTGTTCCCGAACAGCCTTGTGTGGCTAGCTATATGTTACGCGGTGGCGCCCCTGCAAGCCGTGATTTGCACCTATTAGAACCCGAAAAATTAGTCACAAACATTGATGCTATTTGCCTTTCAGGCGGTTCCGCCTATGGGCTTGCCGCAGCTGATGCCCTTATGAAAATTCTTCATCAGCAAGAAAAAGGCTTTGCCACGGATGCCCACCGGGTCCCCATCATTCCTTCGGCTTCCTTATTTGATTTACGGCTGAATCAAACATTGCCTGATTATAGCGTGCTTGCCGAACAAGCATTTCATAATCTTAGCAAAGAATTTTCCTTAGGAAATGTAGGTGCCGGAACGGGTGCTGTTTCTGGCAATCTGAAAGGTGGTATTGGCAGCGCATCAACAATTTTACCAAACCATCCTGATATTAAAATCGGGGCTTTGGTTGCCTTAAATAGCTTTGGCAGTAGCATTATCAATCATCAGGGTGAATTATATGGTGCAAATTTTTTAAAGCCAGAAGATGACCCGCAACAGATTTATAAACACATACAGCAAAAACATACAGCAAGCGAACAGATGCCATTCTGCAAGGCAGGTTTTCAAAATCAAAATACCAGCCTTGCCATCATTGCCACCAATATGAGCCTTAACAAGGCAGAATTAAAAGCCCTTGCCAATGGTGCAAGCGATGGTTTGGCACGTGCGATTTATCCTTGCCATACGCTTTATGATGGTGATGTATGTTTCGCGCTTTCCACTTCTCAGATGAAAACTTCTGACATGACTACTACTCAAAGGGCTACTGATAACAAAAATCATTCTTTATTGTTGGTGCAATTAACTGCTCTTGCTGCCCATTGTGTAACGCGTGCGGTGATGCGTGCCATTTTAGAGGCACAATCCATTCCTTCGCACCCTAATTATCGTGATTTCCTAAAGTCAAATCTGAAATAATATATTGTCATAACAATAATTTTTAGCTATAAATAATTTAAATAGAATAACCTGTTTGCCCAGTCGTTTTGCCCAGTCGTTTTGCCCAGTCGTTTTGTTAGGCATTTTGTTAGGCATTTTGCTCAGTTATTTTGTTAGACATTTAAAAAATTATCACGAGGAACAAATGAAAATATTATCTAAAAAATTAACCATCATCATCACATTATTATCCATGGGGATATTAATGGCTTGCAATAAAGATAGCTCTGAGATTAGCCAACGTAATGATGTTAATATTGGGCTGACATTAGAACCTGACCATCTTGACCCAACCGCAGGGGCAGCGGGTGCCATTGATGATATTGTCTATCATAATATATTTGAAGGCTTGACCCGTATCAATGAACATGCTGAAACCGTGCCTTTGCTTGCAGAATCTTGGGATATTTCCGATGATGGCTTAATTTATAAATTTTATCTGAAAGAAAACGTACGCTTCCATAATAATGAGGTTTTTAACGCTGATGATGTTATCTTTTCACTCAACCGCGCCCGTGACGATAATAGCACAAACGCACAAAAAGTTTTATTTGCCGATATTATTGATATTACCAAAATATCTGATTATGAAATTACCATCACATTGCAAAAAGCAGATAGTGCATTCCCTTATAAAATGGCATGGGGTGATGCTGTGATGGTTGATGAAACATCTGCCGAAACGAACAAGCAAAGCCCTATTGGCACAGGTGCATTTAAGTTTTCTGAATGGCAGAAAGGGCAATCCATCACGCTTATCCGCAATGATGATTATCATGACGATTTAGTCGCACTGGAAAAAGCAACTTTTATGTTCTTTCCTGATATAACCGCCGCCTTTAATGCTATTTCCACTCAAATTGTGGATGGCTTTCCCAATTTTCAAGCCGCTGAACAATTAGAGAGATTGGGCGCGCAAGAAAACTTAGAAATTGTCATTGGCTCTACCGAAGGGGAAACAATTTTAGCCATGAACCATAAAAATCTCTTATTAGCAGATAAAAATATGCGCCTTGCTGTTGCGCATTCGCTTGATAAAAAAGCGATTATTGATGGCGCAATGTTTGGAAGTGCGAAGCCTATATATTCACATATTCCACCCCATCATCAATTTTATCAAGATTTATCAGATGTAACTCCTTTTGATTTAGAAAAGGCAAAAGCCTATCTTGCCAAAACAAATTATCAAGGGGAAGAATTGCAAATTGATTTGCCACCACCGGGTTATGCGCGCCGTTCTGGTGAAATTATTGCCGCACAATTACGTGCCACTGGCATTAATATAGCGCTTAATAATGTTGATTGGAGTGGCTGGTTAAGCAATGTCTTCAAAGGGAAAAATTATGATTTCACCATCATTTCGCATAGCGAACCCAATGATATTAATATTTATGCCCGGGATGATTATTATTTCTCTTATCAAAATCCTGAATTTAACGGAATTATTGCCCAGATTCAAAATTCTGTAAATCAAAAAGAATTAGAAGATTTATATAAAATAGCGCAAGAAATTTTAGCCAATGATGCCGTGAATGGATTCTTATTCCAATTACCAAAATTAGGCGTATGGCATACAGATTTGCAAGGCTACTGGGAAAATAGCCCTACTCAGGCTGTTGATATTACCAATATTTCATGGCAGTAATCATAAAAATTATTTGGGATAATAGATTTGCAAAAAAATTATTATTATTCATTTCATTATTATTATTAACATCATTTTTTGTTTTTACGCTTTTCAATCATTTGCCCGGTGATGCCAGTGAGTTGCTTTTGGGCATTCATGGCACCGAACAAACGCTTGCGAATTTACGGCAAGAATTAGGATTAAACCAAACATTTTGGCAGGGCTATTTTAGCTGGATAAAACAAATTTTACAGGGTGATTTAGGCAATAGCATCATCTATCAAACACCTATTTCAGAACTTTTGGCAAATAAAATCCCTATCAGCCTTACATTGGCTGTTTCATCATTATTATTAAGCAATATGATTGCTGTGCCTTTAGGTCTATGGATGGCATGGCATCGCTATAATCAAAAATATCCTACTCTTGAAAAATCTCTGCATATGATGCTGTTTGTATTTTTAGCCATTCCTAGTTTTTGGTGCGCCATGTTACTGACGTTATTATTTGCCATCCATTGGCAGATATTGCCCGCAGGCGGTATCAATTCGCCTATCATAAAATCTTTTATCTTGCCTAGCATCGTGCTGGCATTGCCACAAATTGCAATTAGCGCACGTTTCACACATATCCAAACACTTAATATTCTAAAACAACCCTTTATTTTAACAGCACTTTGTAAAGGTTGCTCACAATTACAAATTTTATGGCATCATTTGTTGAAAAATATTGCAGCCCCCTTACTGACCCTTTCTGCATTACAATTTGCTTTTTTATTTTCTGGTACCATCGTTGTTGAGAATATTTTCTTTCTGCCCGGTATGGGGCATTTTGCCGTGCAATCCTTGCTGAAACGCGATATCACATCGTTGCAAATTATTTTTCTATTTTTCATTTTATTGTTACTTGGGTTAAATTTCATCAGCGACTATCTCCGTCAAATCATTGACCCACGCCCATCCTTTGATAAAGAATAATCATGCGCGCACTTTCTTTATCTTTCCTATGCTTATGTTTCTTAATTATTATTTCCATTATCGGTGTTTTTTGGCAACCTTATGATATTGAAAAAATTGATATTGCCCAAAGATTTTCTCTGCCCTCATGGCATTATCTTTTAGGGCGCGATTATCTAGGGCGCGATATTTTATCTTTATTGCTCTATGGTATGGGGCAAAGCCTTTTCATTGCTAGCCTAGCCATTATTCCAACATCTATCATGGCTGTTTTGCTAGGTTTTTTTGCGATTAAACCAAATATCATTGGCAAAATCATCATGATTTTGGCTGATTTTCTTTTTGCTTTTCCGACAATTATTACCGCTATCTTTATTGCCGCCCATTTTGGTGTAGGACGCTTTGTACCCATTTCTGCGATTGCTTTATTTACCTTGCCTGTCCTGATTAAGCTTACCCGTAGTCAGATTTTAACCCTGCAATCAGCCTATTTTATCAAATCAGCACAAGCATTGGGGGCGTCAAAATGGCAGATTTTTTATCTTTATTATTTGCCCAATATTCGCAAGCCTATTCTAGTGCAAATTGCGAGCCTTTTCACCATTGCTATTTTAACCGAAGCGGGTTTAAGTTATTTAGGCTTTGGCGCATCGCCTGACCAAAATAGTTTAGGAAAAATGTTGTTTGATGCTCAAAATTTTGCACATATCGCGCCCCATTTGGCAATTTTCCCCGGCGTTGCAATCACATTAATTATCATTAATATCAACCTGTTGATTGACCATTACAATCATGAAAAATCAATTATAGAATTGCGTTTTTAAGAAGATGAAATGCCAGCTTCAACTACAAAATCATTCAACATGCCATAATTAACCTGCACTCTTTCATAATCAAGCCCTAAAAAATCAGCCGCAGATTCTGCTTCTCTACTCAGTTCCTTATCATTGGTTTGCGCCAAATAAACCACTCTTTTATAATTTCCAAAATACATATCTTTTAATTCTGGATGTTCTTCAAGCCCCATGCCACGAACAATCAATGAATAGAAAAATTTTGCCATATAATCCGTTAAAAAAAACGTGCCTAATTCCTGTTCCATCATGGCATCAAATTCTTCTAAACCTGCAAAAAACGCATAGCAATGATTGCCCGCGATTCTTTTTAAGCCTTCTTTTGCAATAAATTGATCTAACTTACCACCCGTGCCACAATCACCATAGCCTATCAGGATATTTTGATAACCTGCAGCCCTAAGCTCAATGAGTTTTTCCTGTAAGGAGGGTACAATCAAATCAGGACGATTATGTAATTGTGCGGGCAAGCAAAAAAGTTGCAAATGATGGAAATCATTGATTCGAATCAAATGAACAATTTCATGGGCAAGGGCACCACAAGCAATAATCGCAACTCTTTCATTGATGGGAATATCAGCAACGTATTTTTCTTTATTTGCCCAAAAAACACGCCCTTGTGCGGTTGGTAATAACCAATCCTTTGCCATGACTATTGATTATGCTTGCGTTTCATGAATTCTTTGGCAGTTTCTACAGCAACTGCCGCATCACGGCAATAGCCATCCGCCCCTACTGCTTCGCCAAATTCTTCATTCAATGGCGCACCACCAACAAGCACAACATAATCATCACGAATGCCTTTTTCTTTCATCGCATCAATCACAACTTTCATGTAAGTCATTGTGGTTGTTAGCAAAGCAGACATGCCTAAAATATCAGGTTGATGTTCTTCTAAAGCCGCAAAATATTCTTCTACTGAGGTATTGATACCAATATCCACCACTTCAAAACCAGCACCTTCCATCATCATAGAGACTAAATTTTTACCAATATCATGAATATCGCCTTTGACAGTGCCAATAACCACTTTACCCAATTTAGGCGCGCCTGTTGCAATCAATAAGGGTCGCAAAATTGCCATCCCAGCTTTCATGGAATTGGCAGAAAGAAGCACCTCTGGCACAAATAAAATGCCATCACGAAAATCTATTCCAACAATTCGCATCCCCTCAACCAATGCTTTGGTCAAAACATCATAAGGTTGCCAACCACGTTCCAATAAAATATTAGTGCCTGCTGTGATTTCATCAGCAAGTCCATCATACAAATCATCCCACATTTGCTCAACCAGCTCATCATCAGAAAGCGTGTTCAGATCTAAATCATCATTATCAGCCATTGTGAACTCCTAAAATATGTGAAAAACTAACCCTAAATAACTGTAAATAACACAAAATGCAATAAAATAATATAACATAAATCATCCCTTTCTTTTAACCAATTACGGCAATAATATATGGTTAAAGCGACATAAAATTCCTATGGAGATTTTTTTGACCGATTTTAGCCAACAACCCGTTTTGATTATTCACCATAAGCAATATTTTTGGATAGATGGCGAGACGATACAACAATTACCTAAGCATGAAATCAACAAGCTTCTTACCGATGGTGCCTGCCCTTTATTATGCCATCGGAAAGTTATCAAGCATCAATTAGGGATAAGTTTTAATTTTCCCTGTTTGGATATTTTAGAATGGATTAGTTTTTGTAACCCAACGCTGATTGCCCCGCCAACCATTGCTGGCATTGCCAAAACCTTTGATATGCCTTTTGATAAAGAAATCATGCAACAAGCCATTATTTTGCGTGATATTGCCCATCATCTGCAAAATACCATTATCCATCATCATGAATATGGAAATTTATATGCGCTTGCCCAAAAAATGCAAAAAGCAGGCTGGGAATGGACAAAATATTTACCCTCACAAGAAAATATGAAATATGACGATGAACAATCAGCCTTTACCGCATGGCAAAAATTACCCGAATGGCAGAGCAAACCCATCCTGCCACCCCATGCACAAAAGCCACCGGATTTGGATGATATTACAAATATGCTGAAAAAAATCATCGCTGAACGCAATATAGAAATGCGAGACGCACAGCATGAATATAGCCATGCGTTGGCGCATATTTTTCAACCCAGATTCGATGATTCCCCAGCAAATCTTGCACTGGTTGAAGCCTATACAGGTACAGGAAAAACATTAGGTTATTTATTGCCTTCTTACCTGTATGCTGTACAGAATAATGCCTCTGTATGGGTAAGCACATACAGCAAAAATTTACAGCATCAAATCTATCATGAAGCAAAATCTTTTCATGATAATATTATCATCCGTAAGGGGCGTGAGAATTATCTCTGTCTATTAAATTTTCAACAAGCGATTGAGCGTCATTTTATTTCAAATCAACGTTTTATGATTGGTTTAGGATTGGTCGCGCGTTGGATTACAGAAACAAAATTCGGTGATATGAATGGTGATGATTTTCCTGCTTGGTTAGAGGATTTATTTGACCATCGTTTAACACAAGAGCTTGCAGACCGCCGTTATGGGTGTATTCATCAGCTTTGCCCCCATTATAAACGCTGTTTTGTTGAAATGACACGCCATAATGGACGCCATGCTGATATTATTGTCAGCAATCATGCCCTCTCATTAACCGAAGCAGAAAGCGGTGCGATAGAAAATAATCCACGTCTTAATGTCATGATTTTTGATGAGGCACATCATCTTTTTCAAGCAGCAGATAATTTTTACGCAGTTAAATTTAACGGCATAGAAAGCACGCAACTCAAACAATGGTTCAGTGATAGCACAACACAGCAACAAAGAAATTTATTCCGCCCTATTCCGCGTGGCTTTCGTTCTCGTCTGGGTAAATTTGCCGACCATAAAGAAATGAAACCTCTCATGGAGCAATTAGCCCTTGCTTTGGATTTTTTACCAGAAGAAAATTGGTGCCAACGGATTCTGAATGGACATCCACGAGGTGAGGTTGAAATATTTTTACAGCAGTTAAATCTGTATGTTGTTGCTTATGGCAAGAATGCGAATCCTTATTACAATATAGAAGCCCCCATTCAACCCACCCCTCCTGAATTAAGCAAAACCGCCCATCATCTTACCGAAGCCATTAAAGTACTGATTATTCCAATTCATGCTATTGGTCAAAAATTACAAATATTTTTAGAAGATAGTGATTGTGAAAAAGCTGACATCATCGGGATTGAACGCATTGCTAAGCGGTTAGAGCATTTTTTAACAATGCTGAATCATTGGTATGAGATGATTAATGATTTGGCTCAGCAAAATTTTTCAGAAACACATATTGATTGGTTAATGGTGAAACGAAAACAAGGAATCAGCTATGATTTTGAATTTTGTCGCCATGCCATTAATCCTATGCAACTGCTTTCTGATAATTTATTACAAAAATTAAATGGTTTTGCAATGACCTCTGCAACTTTATTTTCTCACGAACAAATTGAGCAAGATGATTTGGCAACCGCCATACAGGGGGTCAGTGATTTTCCAACGCCTTTGATTGCCCGTTATAAAAATGACTTTGATTATCAAAATCAAACCCGTATTTTTATCGCCACTGATATTAAGCGTCAGCAAGCAAAAATTAATCAAGCTTATTTACAATTATTTCTTGCTGCCAAAGGTGGCTCATTAGGGCTATTCACTTCTATCAAACAATTAAAAACCACTCATCAGGAAATTATACAAAAATTATCAGACCATGATATTCAGCTTTATGCCCAGCATATTGATAAATATTCAGTGTCTAATTTAGTAGAAATTTTCAAGCATGATGAAAATGCCTGCCTGTTAGGCACGGATAGTTTACGTGATGGAATTGATGTGCCGGGCAGAGGTTTAAGGCAAGTGATACTAGATAAAATGCCATGGCCACGCCCGGATATTTTAACATCGGCACGACAACAATTTTTTGGTAGAATTTATAGTGAACGTTTGGTGCGTTTTCGTCTTAAACAAGCTTTTGGTAGATTAATCAGGCATAAAGATGATAAAGGAGTATTTATATTGTTAGATTCAGCCTTTCCGAGTCAGATGCAAGATGCATTTCCTGAAAATGTTATCATCGAACGTACACCCATTAATGAATTAACCGACCATGTCCAAGAATTTTTAGAATCATGAATGACCATCTCAGTCAAACAGCCTTAATTACAGGGAGCGCAAAGCGAATCGGCGCAGCCATTGCAACAATATTGGCAAAAAATCATTACGCCATTGCCATTCATTACCATCAATCTGAAGATGATGCCAAAAAATTGCAGAGAATAATTATCGAATCAGGCGGACAAGCGGAAATTTTTCAAGCCGACCTCACAGACCGCAATGCAATTTACAATCTTATTCCTAATATTAGCCAAAAAATGCCCCCTCTAACCTTACTGATTAATAATGCTTCTATTTTCCAATGGGACGAATGGCATAGCACCGACTTTGATTCTTGGGATAAACATATGATGACCAATTTAGAAGCGCCTTTTTGGTTATCACAACAATTTGCAAAAATACTTCCAGATGGTAAAAAAGGTAATATTATCAATATAATAGACCAACGCGTGTTGAAACTGACACCTTATTTTACCAGCTATACCATTGCAAAATCAGCTCTTTGGACATTAACGCGAACATTGGCATTGGCATTGGCACCAAACATACGGGTGAACGCTATTGGACCGGGACCTACCTTACCAAGCATACACCAAACAGATGAGCATTTTCGCAAGCAATATCAAAAATTACCCCTTGAGCAAGCAGTAGATATTAATGAAATGTGCCAAACTGTGCTGTTTATTTTACAGCAAAGCAGTTTAACAGGGCAAATCATTGCCCTTGATGGTGGCGAACATCTTGGGTGGCGACATTAATTTTTATCTTATCTTTTGGCTTTGCCAAAGATTGCGGGGGTTTTTAAGGGGTTCCTTGCGGTAAGCAAGGCGGCAACCCCTTATAATATTATCTTTTGGCCTTGCCAAAAATTGCGGGGGTTCTAAGGGGTTCCTTGCGGTAAGCAAGGTCGCAACCCCTTAAAATTTTATCGTTAGCTTTGCCAATGATAAGATGAATATTAAGATTGCGGGGGTTCTAAGGGGTTCCTTGCGATAAGCAAGGTCACAACCCCTTAAAATTTTATCGTTAGCTTTGCCAATGATTGCGGGGTTTTTAAGGGGTTCCTTGCGGTAAGTAAGGCGGCAACCCCTTATCATATTAATGACTAGCACCATATAGATTCACAATAACAACGCCAATAACAATCAAAGCTAAACCACTAATTGTAGGGAAATTTGGAATTTCTGCATATTTATAGGCAGCAATCAAAGAAATCAAGATAACACCAAGCCCTGACCAAATCGCATAAACGACACCAACCGGTATTGTTTTCACTACAATGGATAGCATAAAGAACGAGAGTGAGTAAAACCCCATCATGATGAGGACAATATCCCATCTTTTGAATTCGTTGGTATCTTTAAGAAGGCTTGTCGCTATTACCTCAGCAACAACTGCACCCACCAAAAAAATATGTGGTAGCCAACCTTTGAGCAATAACAACATTAATTAAATCCTATTAAAAAGGAATTTCATCATCCAAATCTTGATTGCTATCATAGGAATTATCAGCCATTGCACCATCATCATTCATATCTTGCGATGAATTATTGCCACTACCCGCTGAAGATTGTTGATAACCACCTTCTGATGAACGACCATCAAGCATAATAAGCTGTGAGCTAAAATTTTTTAAGACAACTTCTGTACTATAGCGATCTTGCCCTTGCTTATCTTGCCATTTACGTGTTTGCAACTGACCTTCAATATATAATTTACTACCACGTTTAACATAGCGTTCAATCACACCAACCAAACCTTCAGAAAAAACAACAATCCGATGCCATTCTGTACGTTCTTGCTGTTGCCCATCAGAACCACGCCAACGTTCACTTGTCGCAATTGAAAAATTGGCAATTTTTTTGCCATTCTGCGTTGTGCGAATTTCGGGGTCACGCCCCAAATTACCCAATAATGTTACTTTATTTAAACTACCTGCCATTTTTTCCTCCAACACAGAATTTTTTAGCCATAAGGCGGATGATTCACTGCTTCTATTTTTGCTTCCATAATCATGATTTTTTTCTGTAATCCCATATCATGAGGCTTATCAGAAAGTTTTTCACGTAATTTTTCAAGCTCACTGGTAATATCTTGTATATCCAATGATTTTTCGGCAATGGCTTTTTCAATTAATAAAACACAATTTTCAGAATTAATTTCTGCAATACCGCCTTCTACAAAAACACGTTCTTGAATCTCATTATTACTGAACACGCATACCATACCGGGGCGTAAACGCGCAATCACCTGCGAATGACCCGGCAAAACGCCAATATCACCTTCAACGGCAGGCACAACAACCATTTCGGCAGGTTTAGATGCCACCACCTCTTCAGGGGTTACAAACTCCAGTTGAAATGTTGTTGCTCCACTCATGATTATGCAGCACTTTTCTGTAATTCACTGGCTTTTGCATAAACTTCTTCTAATGAGCCAACCATGTAAAATGCTGCCTCTGGTAAATCATCACATTCACCACGAATAATTGCCTTAAAGCCACTAATTGTATCTTTCAAATCTACAAATTTACCGGGGCTACCAGTAAACACTTCAGCCACATGAAAAGGCTGTGATAAGAAACGTTGCAATTTCCTTGCTCTTTGCACGGTCAATCTATCTTCTTCAGATAATTCATCCATGCCTAAAATCGCAATAATTTCCTGCAATTCCTTATAGCTTTGTAATGTTTTTTGCACCTCACGCGCTACTGTATAATGTTCTTCACCAACCATTTGCGGGTCAAGAATTCTTGACGTCGAATCAAGAGGGTCAACCGCAGGATAAATACCTTGTTCTGCAATTGAGCGTGATAACACTGTTGTGGCATCTAAATGCGAGAATGTTGTTGCAGGCGCAGGGTCAGTCAAATCATCCGCAGGCACATACACTGCTTGCACTGAAGTAATCGATCCTTTTGAAGTTGTTGTAATTCTTTCCTGCATTGAACCCATATCAGTTGCTAATGTTGGCTGATAGCCCACCGCTGATGGAATTCGCCCTAGCAATGCCGAAACTTCTGAGCCAGCTTGTGTAAAGCGAAAAATATTATCAATAAAGAACAACACATCTTGCCCTTCTTCATCACGGAAATATTCTGCCTGCGTTAAGCCAGTCAAAGCAACCCGTGCGCGTGCACCCGGAGGTTCATTCATTTGTCCAAAAACCAGCGCACATTTTGAATTATCGCCATCCACATCAATCACACCTGAATCAATCATCTCATAATAAAGATCATTTCCTTCACGTGTACGTTCACCAACGCCTGCAAAAACAGAATAGCCACCATGCCCTTTGGCAATATTATTAATCAATTCTTGAATAAGCACAGTTTTGCCAACCCCTGCACCCCCAAACAAACCAATTTTACCACCACGTGGATAAGGCGTCAGCAAATCAACGACCTTAATGCCCGTCACAAGCTGTTCTACTTCAGTTGATTGCTCTACAAATTCAGGTGCCAAGCGATGAATTGGCATAAATTTAACAGATTTAACGGGCCCTCTTTCATCGATAGGTTCCCCAATAACATTCAAAATTCTACCTAAAACACCGGGTCCAACTGGAACATTCAATGGTGTGCCTGTATCTACCACTTCCATACCACGCATTAACCCCTCAGTTGCATCCATCGCAATACAACGTACCGTTTTTTCACCCAAATGTTGTGCAACTTCCAACATTAACTTATTTGAAGTACCCTTCACTTGAAGGGCATTTAAGATAGCAGGCAATTCATCTTCAAACGAAACATCAACAACCGCACCTAAAATCTGATTAATTTTACCAATCGCACCCGCTATAATCGGGGCTTCTTCTAAAATATTCTCATCACTTGCTGGCATTGCCTCTGCGCCCATATCTTCAGCCATAGAATCAGAAACTGATGTCTCTTCTGCACTCATATCTTCAGCCATAGAATCATTCATCGGGTCATTGATTGAGTCAGGCATCGGGTCAGGCATTTCATCAGAATTTTCCGCGCCCATTTCTTCAGTCCCCATATCAGCCATAGAATCATTCATCGGATCAGGCATCTCCTCAGCCATAGAATAAGAAGTTGGTGTCTCTTCCGCACTCATATCTTCAGCCATAGAATCAGAAGCCATAGAATCAGAAGCCATAGAATCAGAAGCTGGTGTCTCTTCCGCACTCATATCTTCAGCCATAGAATCACTCATCGGATCATTCATCGGATCATTCATTGAGTCGGACATTGCATTTCATCAGAACCAGACATTGCAGCACCCATTTCTTCTTCCATACCAGCCATGATGTCAGAAGCAGGCATTTCAGCACCCAATTCTTCAGCCATAGAAGGTGTTTCACCTCCTACTTCTGGATTCATCATTTCTTCTTTTTGTTCATTTTCATCTTGTTGCATCATTCACCTTCCAAATTAATGACTATAACGCCTCAGCACCAGAGATAATCTCAATCAGTTCTTTGGTAATATTTGCTTGGCGTTGACGATTATACAATAATGTAATATTTCCAATCATATCTTCTGCATTGCGCGTTGCATTATCCATTGCCGTCATCCGTGCAGCTTGTTCTGCTGCAGAAGATTCAAGCATGGCACTATAAATTTGCACCGCAATATTTTTAGGCAGTAATTCATTCAGAACATCTTCCCTATCAGGTTCATATTCAAAATTTCCTAAAAATTCTTCTTGTTCTGTTTTTTCATCTATTTTCGGTTGAAATGGTATTAATTTTTCTTGCGATAATTCTTGCTCCAAAATCGATACAAACCGGTTAAATACCAAATAACATTCACTAAATTCATCATTTTGATAATATTCAATTAATCTTTCTGCCAAACCTTGTGCAAAATCATAGTGCCCTGCGGCTTTTCCAACTTCTTCATGCACTTCAAAGGTAGAATCTGTAAAACCAATTGCACTCACAATTTTGCGCCCAATCATAATAAGGCTCATATCTTTACCTTCTGATTGCAATTTAGAACGACGATTCAACACAAATTTAACCAAATTACTATTGAAACCACCGCATAATCCCCTATCAGCCGATATAATAATATAAAGTGAATTTGCATCACTTGGCTTACCAACCAATAAAGGTGGACCATTTTTAACAAGCTCATCACCTTCACGATATTCCGCTGAAAGTGACGCAATCAATTTACCCATACGTTCAGAATAAGGGCGCGCACGCTCCGCATTTTGCTGTGCGCGACGCAATTTTGCCGCTGCGACCATCTTCATAGCAGACGTAATCCTTTTGGTACCCTTCACATTATCAATGCGCGAACGTAACTCTTTTAGATTTGCCATTGTTTCACCTGTTTCCCAACATGCTTTATTTTAAGCAAAATCGGTCTTAAACTCTTCCAAAATCTTTTTCAAACGCTGTTCATTTTCTTCTGAAAGCGCACCTGATTCACTAATCTCTGTCATTAAATCACCATGAATTTTATGCATCGTTTCTAACAAACGCACCTCAAAATCATGGACATTGGCAATTTTCAATTCGTCTAAATAGCCATTCACACCTGCATAAATAGAAACAACTTGTTCTGCCATTGCAAGGGGCGAATATTGAGGCTGTTTTAATAGTTCGGTGAGTCTTGCACCGCGTGCCAGTAATTTTTGCGTGGCAACATCAAGGTCAGAAGCAAATTGTGAGAATGCTTCCATTTCTCTAAATTGTGCCAAATCAAGCTTAATAGAACCAGAAACTTTTTTCATTGCCTTTGTTTGTGCGGCAGAACCAACACGGCTTACAGAAATACCCACATTAATCGCAGGACGAATACCCTTAAAGAATAGGCTTGATTCAAGAAAAATTTGACCATCCGTAATGGAAATAACATTCGTTGGGATATAAGCAGAAACATCACCTGCTTGTGTTTCAATGATTGGCAGTGCCGTTAACGACCCACCACCTTCTTTATCATTCATTTTTGCAGAACGTTCTAACAAGCGTGAGTGCAAATAAAACACATCACCCGGATAAGCTTCACGACCCGGAGGACGTCGTAATAAAAGTGACATTTGACGATAAGCCGTTGCCTGTTTTGATAAATCATCATAAACAATCAGTGCATGCATACCATTATCACGAAAATACTCACCCATCACACAGCCACTATAAGGGGCTAAAAATTGCATCGGCGCAGGGTCAGATGCGGTCGCAGCAACAATAATGGTATATTCCAACGCGCCCCTATCTTCCAAAACCTTTACAAACTGTGCTACAGTTGAACGTTTTTGCCCAATCACAACATAGATACAATAAAGTTTCTTACTTTCATCATCGCCCTGATTCACTGTTTTTTGATTGATAATCGTATCAAGCGCAACAGCCGTTTTACCAGTTTGTCTATCACCAATGATTAATTCACGTTGACCGCGCCCGATAGGCACCAAAGAATCAACAGATTTCAAGCCAGTTTGCACTGGTTCATGAACAGATTTACGTGGAATAATACCGGGTGCTTTAATTTCAACCATGCGACGTTCGCTTGATTCAATGGGCCCTTTGCCATCAATTGGATTGCCAAGCGCATCAACCACGCGCCCTAACAAACCCTTACCGATTGGCACATCCACAATAGAATTTGTCCGCTTAACAGTTTCACTCTCTTTAATTTGTCTATCATCACCGAAAATCACGATACCGACATTATCTTTTTCTAAATTTAATGCCATGCCTTTCACGCCTGATTCAAATTCAACCAACTCACCAGCACGGACATTATCCAAACCATATACGCGTGCCACACCATCACCTACCGAGATGACTTGACCAACCTCAGCAACATTGGCATCAATATCAAAATTTTCAATCTCTGATTTTAGAAGATCTGAGACTTCCGAAGCTTGAATATCCATAATTTTACAATCCCTCCATATGATGGGCAATGCGCCGTAAGCGCGTTTGTGCAGAAAAATCAAACATATGTGAACCAATTTTAATAATCAATCCAGCAATAATGTTACTATCAACCTTATTATCAACAAATACAGATTTACCTGTCATCTGTTCTAATTGTGCCTTTAATGAAGACAACGTATCATCATTAAGCAAATGTGCGCTGGTAACCTCAATCTTTGTTTCACCACGACTATTCGTCCAAAATTCTTGAAATTTTTTTTCTATCGCTTTTAGCAAATTTAATCTTCCTTTACTCGCAAGCACACAGATAAAATTTTTACCAATCTCGCTCAAGCCTAATTTTTCACTTAAAGCTTTGCATAGATTAACATGTTGCCTATTAGAAATAACAGGATTAAAAAAGGCACGTTCCAATATTGAATGTTGATTCAACACATTACATAAAGCCTCAAGCTCACCAGAAATCTGTTGAGTGACTTGTTTTTCTTCACTCAAAATATAAAGTGCTTGTGTGTAGCGCAAAACCACTTCACTAATAGTCACCTTTTGTGCCATAAAAAACCTTCTCTTTACAAGAAAAAACCACGTTAAATAATATATAGGAAATAATATATAGGTAATCAAATCACTCGTTAGATTTATAGGGCTTTTTAACAAATTTTGCTACAAAAGTAAACAGTTTTGGCATTGCCTAAAATAAAATATTTTTGTTTCTTATCAACTATTGCCCTTAATAATGTTAAAAAAATAACAATAAAGCGACTGATAATGGCTTTACCCTTGCAAGAAAAGGTTTTTTTTTCTATTCTCTTGATGATTGAGCTGTCGTATCTGAATAAAATTTTTAGGAGAAATGATAGATGAATATTTACAAAAATGCTTTTTTGGTTAGTTTTTTACCATTTAAACTAACATCCTTAATCATTATTCTATTATTTTCTTTCTCTTCGCAAGCCTTTGCCGAAGGTAAGCCTGACTATGTTATTGATTACAGGCGTAATTTAATGTTTAATTTACAACGTAATCTTACAGTCATTTCTAATATTCTAAAAGGAAATATTGACCATCAGAATCATCTTAGTGGGTTGGCATCTATTATGGATATTAGCGCGATGCGATTAGGTGATGCTTTTAAGGAAAATGTTAAGAATAATGGCAAAAGCAAAGCAAAAGAAAATATCTGGACAGATAATGATGATTTCACCCTAGAGATACAATCTTTGGTGCGCGAAACATCTAATCTTGTTAAACTTGCTGAATCAAATGATATTCAAGCATTTCGTGCCCAATTTGGTGTGGTTGGTAAAACCTGTTCATCTTGCCATCGCAAATATAAAAATCGTTGATTTTATTTTATCATTACCCTCTTCATAAAGTTTTGAGATGTTATTGTGCATAGATTTAGACCAATTGTTGCCGCACAAGGTTTGATGACCATCATTATCGGAATGACCATGTTGCTACCTGCGGCAGTGGATTATTATCTAGATTCGCCAGATAAATATATTTTTCCCGTAAGTTCTGGCATTGTCATTATGATTGGCATTATTCTTGTACTGGCAACATTTTCTACCGAACGACAAAAAATGTCTGGTAAATTTGCTTTTCTTCTCACCGTTTTATCATGGATGACATTACCCGCTTTTGCGACAATTCCTTTTTTAGTTTCCACAGCCAATCTTTCTTTCACCAATGCTTATTTTGAAACAGTTTCCGCGATTACCACCACAGGCTCAACCGTTTTTGGCAATCTAGATGAAACAGATGCTGGGCTATTATTATGGCGCTCATTATTACAATGGTTTGGTGGCATTGGTATTATTGTGATGGCAATTGCCATTTTGCCCCTTTTGCAAATTGGTGGCATGAATCTGTTCCGTATGGAATTTTCTACCAATATGGAAAAAACACTGCCGCGTGCCACCCAACTGGTGATGTGGATTTCCTTTTGTTACATTTTCTTAACCGTTTCATGTGCCATTCTTTATGGATTAATGGGCAATATGAGCGCCTTTGATGCCATTAATCATGCCATGACCACCGTTGCCACAGGGGGATTTAGTACACATGATGCGTCTTTAAGTTATTTTGACAATATCACTGTTGAAATCATTGCCATTATTTTCATGATTTGTGGCAGTTTACCCTTTGTAATTTATCTAAAAGTTGTACTATTAGGGCGCTATGATGCTTTGTTTAACGAACAACAAATTCGTTGGTTCTTTATGCTATTAATAGCTTTTACCTCACTTATGACGCTTAATTTATGGGTGGGAAGCGAACGCGAATTTTTTGAATCACTTCGTTTAACAGCCTTTAATGTCACCTCAATCATGACCGGCACAGGCTATGCATCCGATAATTATTCTATTTGGACATCAGGCGCACAACCTTTATTTTTTGTGATTATGTTTATTGGCGGTTGCGCTGGTTCTACTACGTGCGGCTTAAAAATGTTTCGTACCATTGTTTTATTTCAAAGCGTAAAATTACAAATCAAACAAATGATGCAACCTCATGGTATTTTTCTTCCCACTTATAATGGTAGGCCCTTACCTAAAGATATTAATGATGCCGTCATGGGATTTTTCTTTCTTTATATTATGACATTTGCCTTTTTTGCGATTTTATTAAGCTTCACTGGTTTAGATTTTATCACTGCGGTTTCTTCTGCTGCAACTGCCATTGCCAATGTAGGACCCGGATTAGGTGATATTGTTGGACCTGCGGGTAATTTTGAATCATTAGCAGGAAGTGCAAAATGGATTATGATTATTGGAATGCTGTTAGGGCGTTTAGAATTTTTTACACTTTTGGTATTATTTAGCAAAAATTTTTGGAAATAATGAAAGAGATTTTTATTTATGCAAAGCGTTAACGATATTCGCACCCTGTTTTTAGATTATTTTACGAAACATAATCATTCTAAAATTGCATCATCACTCTTAGTGCCTGAAAATGACCCAACCTTAATGTTCACCAATGCTGGCATGGTGCAATTTAAAAATATTTTTACAGGCGAGCAACAACGCCCTACACCCTCTGCGGTAACCGCACAAAAATGTGTTCGTGCTGGTGGCAAACATAATGATTTAGAAAATGTTGGCTACACAGCCCGCCATCATACCTTTTTTGAAATGTTGGGTAATTTTTCATTCGGAGATTATTTCAAAGAAAATGCCATAGAATTGGCATGGAACCTAGTTGTCAAAGAATATGGGCTTCCTCAAGAAAAATTAATAGTCACCATTTATCATGATGATGATGAAGCGGCATCCTATTGGAAAAAAATCGCAAATTTAGATGATAGGCGCATCATTCGAATCGCCACTGATGATAATTTCTGGCGTATGGGTGATACAGGACCTTGTGGACCTTGTTCTGAAATTTTTTATGACCATGGCGACCATATTCCGGGCGGTCCTCCGGGGAGCCCTGATGAGGATGGTGACCGTTTCATTGAAATTTGGAATCTGGTTTTCATGCAATATGAGCAAATATCACCCGATGAACGGATAAATTTGCCCAAAGCATCCATTGATACTGGCATGGGCATTGAAAGAATGGCAACCATTTTACAGGGCAAACATGATAATTACGATATTGATATTTTTGCCAATCTGATTCGAACCATTTCAGATATGATTAATTCTGACCCAACACAAAACCAAGCCAGCCATAAAGCCATTGCTGACCATATTCGTGCCATATGTTTTCTAATTGCTGATGGGGTTTTGCCATCGAATGAGGGGCGGGGTTATGTATTGCGCCGTATCATGCGCCGTGCCATGCGCCATGCCCATTTAATTGGAAGCCGTCAACCGTTTCTCTATCAATTGCCTCATCATATGACGACGTTAATGGGCGGGCATTATACCGAACTTAATCATGCCGAACATCTGATTCGAGAAACCTTGAAAAGCGAAGAAGAACGCTTTCAAGATACATTGGCACGTGGCTTAAAAATATTAGAAGATGCCATTTCACCTTTAAGTAAGGGTGATAAATTATCAGGCGATATTGCTTTTACGCTTTATGATACTTACGGTTTTCCTCTTGATTTAACCGCAGATATTTTGCGGGGTAAGAATTTATTACTAGATATAACGGGCTTCGATGAAGCGATGCAACAGCAAAAAAAACGTGCGCGCGCCGCATGGAAGGGTTCTGGTGTTGAAAAAACCGATAAAATTTGGTTCGAATTAAAAGAAGATACTTCTGCAACCGAATTTTTAGGCTACCAGCATAATACTTCTGAAGCAATCATCCAACATATTGTCAAAGAAAATCAGGCGGTTGATAAAATCACACAAGGGGAAGAAGCGATTATCATTGTCAACCAAACTCCTTTTTATGGCGAATCGGGCGGACAAATTGGTGATAATGGTACGATAAGCATCGGTGAAAATATTTTTATGGTTCGTGATACACAAAAATCTTTAGGGTTGTTTTTACATTATGGCATCATGCAAAAGGGTTCTTTATCTAAAAACAATAATGTCCATTTGCAAATTGATAGCACGAAGCGCAGAAACTTAAAATCTCACCATTCTGCAACCCATCTTCTTCATGAATCATTACGCCAACATTTAGGCGCGCATGTGGCGCAAAGCGGTTCTTTGGTATCGCCACATCATTTGCGGTTTGATTTTAGCCATCATTCTGCCATTGATGAGGAAATATTGCTGAAGATTGAACAGCAGGTTAATCAAGAAATTCTTGCAAATCATGCCGTTACCACCATCGTTACCAGTAAAGAAAATGCTGTCAAAAACGGTGCGCTCGCTTTATTTGGTGAAAAATATGATGATGAAGTACGTGTTGTGACTATAGGAAGCTATCATCAAGAAAAAAACCGTTTCTATTCTGTGGAACTGTGCGGTGGCACGCATGTACAAGAAACCGCTGAAATTGGGTTATTTAAAATTTTAAGCGAATCGAGCATTGCCTCTGGTATTAGACGTATTGAAGCGGTTTGCGGTGAGGCACTTTATCACCATATCCAACATATAGATAAGATTATAAAAAGCAGTACTAAAATTCTAAAAACAAGCGTTGAAAATATGCCAGAACGCCTGCAAACCATGCAAGAGCGTATCAAACAGATTGAAAAAGAAAATCAAGAATTGCGCCGTAAAGCATCACTCAATAATAATGACAATAATAATGATACCATTATCAACGATATTCCAGTGATAATAAGAGCTTTAGATTGTTCACCAAAAGACTTAAAAGCCTTAACAAAAAATCTCCATGATATGCATCAGACCCCATCCATTGTTATTCTTGGTACAGCATTTGAAGAACGCGTTTCATTAATGGTTAGCATATCAGAAGCATTGAGCGAAAAATTTCATGCAGGGAAATTGATAAAATTGGCAGAAGATATTATCGATGGTAAAGGCGGTGGCAAAGCAACATTGGCGCAATCAGGCGGTAAAAATATTGCCAAATTAAATGATGCCCTTATTATTATTTTAGATGCTATTAAAAATGAATGAAAAAGCTTTATCAGCAAAAAAACTCCTGATGATGGGAATCGAATCATCTTGCGATGAAACCGCAATCGCTCTGATTGACAATGATAAAACAATTTATTGTAATGAAATTTACTCACAAATTGATAAGCATCAAATTTATGGGGGGGTTGTACCAGAAATTGCTGCCCGCTCTCATCTTGAAATCATTCAAAATTTGACAAAAATCAGTCTTGAAAAAAATAATTTCTCTTTAAGTGATATTAATGCAATCTCTGTCACATCGGGGCCGGGTCTGATTGGTGGCTTAATGATAGGAGTCAACTTTGCCCAAACATTATCACATATTCTTGATATTCCCTGCTATGGCATTAATCATTTAGAAGGGCATGCGCTCTCTATCAGGCTCAGTCATCACGTGCCATTTCCTTATCTTACGTTATTAATATCAGGAGGGCATTGCCAGATTTTGGCAATCAAAGATATCAACAATTATGAGCTTTATGGGCAAACATTAGATGATGCGGCAGGAGAAACCTTTGATAAAATTGCCAATTTACTTGGATTGCCTTACCCCGGAGGACCTGCCATTGAAGAAATTGCAAAAAATTATAATCAACTCGTATCATTGCCAACCCCTTTAACCCAACAAGCAAACTGTAATTTTTCATTTTCAGGATTAAAATCAGCAATTCGGCGAAAAATTTTAGCAGAGAATCAATTAGATAACCAAAAAATCGCGAATTTTGCCGCCAGTTTGCAACAAACAATCGCTGATATTTTTTGTAACCGTCTTAAACAAGCCATCATACGGTTTAGGCAAGATTTTAACATAAAAAAAATTCCCATTGCTGTTGTTGGGGGCGTTGCAAGAAATCAACTGATTCAAAAAAAATTGCAAAATTTTTGTGATGATGAAAATGCTGAATTATTTTGTCCGCCTATGAAATTATGCACGGATAATGCAGCGATGATTGCATGGGCAGGAATCGAACGCATACAGAGCGAACATACACATATGATGAAACATACAGATATGATGATTAGACCACGTTGGCCTTTAACAGATATGGTAAGCATATGAATAAACTACAAAAAGTAACTATTTTAGGCGCGGGTGCATGGGGCACAGCCATTGCTGCCACTGTTGCACGCGCACAAGGCGAGGCGATTCTATGGGGCAGAGATAAAGAATCACTCAACCATATGACAAAAACAAATCAACACCCTAATAAATTACCCGATGTAATTTTACCTGAAACAATCAATTATATTCCAGAGCTTGAGAGTGCGATTGATGGTGCTGATATTATTTTTCTTGTTATTCCAACCCAAAAAATATCCAAATTCTTAAAAGAAATGCCAGCCTTAAATCCACATACAATTCTTGTAAATTGCGCCAAAGGATTAGAACAAGAAGAATTATTATTACCTCATCAGATTATCAAAAACCATTGCGATAATATTTGTTTATCACTTTCAGGACCTAATTTTGCCATTGAAATCGCCCAAAACAAACCAGCTGCCACAATCATTGCGGGCAATCAAAACCATCAAACTGCTATCGAATCAGTGATGCAAAGCCTTAATCATCAATGGTTTCGTCCTTATTATCATTTTGACCAAATTGGTTTAGAGTCCGTTGGGCTTATAAAAAATGTGATTGCGATTGCGTGTGGGATGGCAATGGCAATGGATTTAGGCGAAAATGCCCGAATGGCACTGATTACCCGTAGCATCCATGAAATAATGCGTTTGGTTGATGCATTGGGTGGCAAAAAAGAAACAACGCATGGCTTAGGGGGCATTGGCGATTTAATGCTGACTTGTTCATCACTTAAATCACGCAACACATCATTTGGTTATGATTTTATTAAAGGCGCAGTCAATATACAGGAATTCTTAAATCATGGTGAAAAAACAGTAGAAGGTGTTTTTAGCGCAAAAGCAATTTATCAATTATTTCCTAAACTTGAATTACCTATCTGCCATGCAATTTATCAAGTGCTTTATCAAAATGCTGACCCTTATCAGCTTAGCCACCAATTTTTTGAACGTCCGCTCAAAGCAGAATAATTAAATTTATTAATCAGCCACAATCTCTAACAATAGATTTTTTGCCATTGCATTGCCAATTAATGGCTGCCATTTTACTTGCAATTCTATATCCATCGTTTGCCTATAAAATTTTAATAATTTCCCACGTCTCCATTTTCTTACCTGCATATTTAAGTCATTTTTTAACTTGAAAAAAATTGGAGGTCTTAATTGGTCAATCACCGTTCGAGCATTTTGTTTTTTATCACCACAGATTTGATTAATATCCGTCAATAATAACAAATGACGGCGGATTGCAAAAATAACAGGAATCGACTCTATCTCATTATTTTCTAATAGATTTTCCATCTCTTTTCTATTGCCTGAAAAAATTGCATAGACAAGGTCGTTGATTTGTAATTCATCATATTTGCCGATTAATTGCTGAATATCACTGAAAGTAATATGCGCGTTTTTTTCCTTAAAAAGCAGTAACTTATTAAGCTCTTGCTCGATTCGATACGAATTTCCTGTTACTTTTTGTAAAAATAATTGCTTCGCATCCTCATCAATACTCATCTGTTCTGATTGTAACTTTTGCTGTAATGAAGTTGTAACTTCCTTTGCGTCAGGCATATAGCATGGCATAATCGCGCAAAAATCTTTCGTTTCAAAAAATTTCCTGATTTTTGAACTTGGCGTTAAATTATACGCCAAAAAAAGTACAAAATTTTTGGATTGTGGATTTTTTTCTAAAGTTTTTAACAACTGATTTTGTAATTTCACCGATAAAGAATCACGCACATCCACAATAATCAACTGCGATTCTGCAAATAAACTAACACTATTAATTTCATCTGCAAGCAAAGCGGGCTGTTTTTCTAATTCTTCACCATTAAATTTTTTAACATCACGGTTTAGTTTTTTCTGTAACGCGTTCCCAATCAGATAAGTCTTACCTTCATCACTGCCATAAATTAAAAAAAAATGCTGTTTTGCAGAAAGCAAGCTATGCTGATTCTTATAAATCATTATTTTCAATAGCGACTAAAAAGTAATTTTGGATATCTAAAACAACCTGCCGTGATAATTGCTGAATCGCACGTTCCTCAGCTGATTTTCGTGATTTTTCTTTTCGAATATCTGTGCCTGAATTACTATAACGGCTTTGCGCTAAAATCTGCGATTCATGAAGCAATGTGCCATCATCTACCCGATATAATTTTATAATTGCTTTTGCCTGATACAAATTTCTACCGACTAAATCAATATTTTTCCTTGATAAATCCACTTTCAAATCATAATTATGCGGGGCTTTTTTCTGAAGGCTATTGAAACCCGCCTCTAATTCTTGCTGTAATAACTGCCCGTGATATTCCGCCATATAGCCAACTTTTACCTGACGCAATAATTGCCAAATATTTTGCTCGCGCGTCACGGTATCTTCTACCACTGGCGAACAAGCAGAAATAATAAAAAGCATGATAATAAGAAAAATACGGAACATTTATTTCACCAAATTTAAGATTTTGTTAGGCACATAAATAACTTTTTTAATATCAGCACCAGCAAGTGCATTCTTGACTGTATCTACTTCTTTTGCAAAAGTCACCACCTCATCTTGCGGCATGTCCACAGCAATATTAATATTGCCCCGCATCTTACCATTCACTTGAATCGGCAAATTGATTTCATCTGCCACAATGAAGCGCGAATCATATTCAGGCCATGATAAAAGCAGTAAATTTTGATTCGATGTTAATTTTTGCCATAATTCTTCGGTAATATGGGGAATGAATGGATTAAATAACCGCACCAATATTTTAATGCTCTCACCGCATAAGGCTTTATCAGATTGGTTTTCAAATTTCATATTCTGCACCAAATTGCTTAATTCACGTAACCGTGCCACTGCGCGATTAAAGTGATATTTTTCAATATCTTGCCCTACTTCTTTGATTGTCTGGTGCAAGATATTTCGCAATTTTTTACCATCAACGCTTAACTTTTGACCATCTTTTGCTTCATCATAATCGTGACTATCTGCATCATAATTCTCTAATGCCAATCGCCATAATTTATTCAGATAACGCCATGCCCCATCCATACCGGTTTCTGTCCATTCAAAATCTCTATCAGGGGGTGAATCAGAAAGCGCGAATAATCGAATCGTATCCGCACCATAAATATCAATAATATCTTCTGGGTCAACAACATTCTTCTTAGATTTACTCATTTTTTCAACACGCCCTACGATAATATCGTCGCCTGTTTCCTTATGAATAAATTTGCCATCCTCGGTTTTTTTGACATTATTGGCAAATTCCCATTTGCCTGTTTTAGCCGATTGATACGTTCTATGGCATACCATGCCTTGTGTATAAAGCCCCGCAAATGGTTCTTGCAGATTATCGGCATAACCGCAATCTTGCATCGCCCGCATGAAAAAACGCGCATATAAAAGATGCAAAATCGCATGTTCTACCCCACCAATATATTGCTGAACAGGCAACCATTTTTTGATTTTTTCTAAATCAGCAGGCTGTTCTTTATTATGTGGGTCGCAAAAACGAATAAAATACCATGATGATTCCATAAAAGTATCGAACGTATCGGTTTCACGTTTTGCTTGCTTATTACAATTCGGGCAAGACGTATCTTTCCATGTTGGGTGGCTATCAAGCGGATTGCCGGGCTTATCAAAGGTGACATCATCGGGCAGAGTTACCGGCAAATCTTTTTTAGGCACAGGCACAATGCCACAATCATCGCAATGAATCATCGGCACAGGGCAACCCCAATAGCGTTGCCGTGATACGCCCCAATCGCGCAACCGCCATGTTGTTTTCTTACTGCCCGTACCTTTTTCTTGTAATTTTTCAATGGCTTTTTCAATGGCATCAGGCACACCAAGCCCATCAAGAAATTCTGAATTTACCATCACGCCATCGCCTATATAGGCTTTATCGGTAATGGTGATATCTTGCCCTTTGGGGTTTACAACTTTTGTTACTGGTAATTGATATTTATTGGCAAAATCCAAATCGCGCTGGTCATGTGCCGGACAGCCAAAAATCGCCCCCGTGCCATATTCCATCAAGACGAAATTGGCAATATAAACGGGTAATGTTTTTGTATCATCAAAAGGAAAATCCGCGAGGTAATCGGTGAGAAACCCTTGTTTTTCAGCTTTTTCTAATGCGGCTTCCCCCGTTGCCATACGCGCGCATTCATTAATGAATTCACCGGCTTGGGGGTTATTTTCAGCAATTTGCCCAGCAAGGGGGTGTTCTGGTGAAATGGCAATGAAAGCCGCGCCATAGATGGTATCGGGGCGGGTGGTAAATATTTTAATTTTTTGCTGATTCGAATCACTTTTATTGTTAAGCGTAAATTCAATTTCCGCACCTTTGGAACGCCCAATCCAATTATGTTGCATCAATTTTACTTTTGCAGGCCAATCATCTAATGTTTGCATTGTTTCTTCAAGTGATTCAGCATAATGGGTGATTTTGAAAAACCATTGATTCAGCTGTTTCTTTTCCACTGCTACACCCGAACGCCAGCCCTTGCCATCAATCACTTGTTCATTGGCAAGCACGGTATTTTCTACCGGATCCCAATTCACCCATGATTCTTTGCGATATGCCAAGCCTTTTTGATAAAAATCAATAAACATGGCTTGTTCATGCTTATAATAATCGGGGTCGCACGTGGCAAGCTCACGGCTCCAATCTAAGGAAAGCCCTAACAGAGATAATTGCTGTTTCATGGCTTTGATATTTTCATACGTCCATATCTTAGGGTGGGCGTTATTTTCAAAAGCGGCATTTTCTGCGGGCAAGCCAAACGCATCCCAACCCATAGGGTGCATCACTTCATAGCCAATGGCGCGCCTATAACGCGCAACCACATCGCCCATCGTATAATTACGGACATGCCCAATATGAATCCGCCCCGAAGGGTAGGGAAACATTTCTAACACATAATAAGGGGGTTTATCAGAAGATTCATCAACTTCAAATGATTGATTGTCTTGCCAATATTTCTGCCATTTCTTTTCAATTACACGAAACGGATAGCGCATTTTATTGATTCGACCCGATTGAGAAGAAACGAATCTCGCGCGCACGGGTGAGAATAGAATCCTTAAATTGTTGCGTTGTTTCATCAGCAATGGCGGTATCTTGCCAATTACCTCCATTGTTTCTTTGCTTAAATAGTGAGATATTCAAGGCATCTGCACGCAAGGCTGTACCGGTAATGATAATATTTGCCTTATAGCGTTCATTCGGTTTTTCAGGCAAAGCATGCCAATCGGTAAGAATCACTCCGCCCACCGCATCAATTTGCGATAATGGCAAGAATGAGGCAACATCTAGGCTTGCTGTCCATAAATAGCGGTTAATCTGTAAATCACCGCCTGCCAATATGCTGGTATTATCGCGCCCTGCTTTATCTTTATCACCGGCAAAAAGTGCTTTTTCATTTTGCCCAATCTTTGTTTGCCCAATGCCGTATTTTTCTTTATCTTTTTTGGTTAGGGTATCTTCGAAAGTTGTGCGTTGCACATTGCATGCTGATAGCATAAAAATGGCACCTAATAATATAATATAATGTTTAGAAAGATAATTCATGGCTAATTTTTGCCAAAGCCGTGCGCTAATGTCAAGCATTGATAAATGTTTATGAGATGAATTATCGATAGATTATCGAATAGAAAAAGGGAGAAGGTAAAACCTTCTCCCTTAATCAATAAATTTAATTAACTAATGTTAAATTAGAAATTAAGTGAAACTGTGATTAGATTCTGTGAGAAAGTTTCAAAACCATCTTTAGAGGCATCAAGCTCTGCTTTACCAGCATGTTGTTCAAAACGTACCGTAATACCATTTGACAAACCATGACTAACAGCAAGCGTTGTTGCCGCAACATCTTCTGCTTTACCCTCTTCACCTGAAGCAACTGTAGGATCAGCAACATCTTCTGTTGATGTTACATAAGATACGGTACCCGCACCATAATTATAGCTAACGCCAATCGCAGTTTCATTGGTATCTGCAGCAGCAATAGCACCTTTATCGGTTACTTTTGTTGCTTCACCAGCTGTTTTGACATCATCAGCTTCTTTAGTAACAGTTGAATAAGTGACTGCAAAAGGACCTGTTGCATAGCCTAAAGAAAGCTTGCTACCAGACCAACCAGTTGAATATTCACCATCATCAGTAGCAGCATCAGAACCTTTAACAGTGATTGCTGTGCTTGAAGAAGCAGAAGCATAACCAACAGTCAGACCAGCTGTTGAGTATTTTACACCCAAACCAGTATAGCTCGTATGTCCACCAGCACCATCATCCGTAATGCTAAAATCAGCACCACTACCACTTTCTTTTTCAAAATCAATTTCGCTATTACCACCATTTTCAGCCATAGTATAACCGAAGGTTAAACCATTGATATTTGGTGATGTATAGGTAACTGTAGAATCTTCACCTGCACCAATACCTGCGCCACCACCTGCATTACCTGCACCACTACCAGCTGCATCATTCCATGAAACTGATTTACCATGTCCTGAAGATACCATACCAACGGCAGAGCCACCTTCGTTAGAGAAACTAACAACACCGAAATCGCCTGCAATAGAACCTGTTGACGTATCCCAGTTAGCCCCGCCATCTGCATCATTACCATCAAGATGGGTTGCACCAGACAATACAAGACCTGAATCAGTTGTTTTTGAAGCAGAACCATAAAAGCTATAGCTACCACCACCAAAAGTCATTGAATCACTGGCATTATCATTACCACCCAAATCAATAGTAAATGTATAGCTACCACCAAGTGTTATATTATTAGCGGCGACCGCTGTAGAAGCAAGCATACCAGCACCAATGATGGCAGAGCTTGCAATTAATAATTTTTTCATCTGAAATTCTCCTGAATATCATTTAAGTTATAAACTACCAATTTACTCAAACCTTGCGGAGGATACTCTCCCTCTTTCAAGCTATCTGATACAACATATATAGATGAAATCATCTCATCTGCCATCTCAAATATTAAAAGCCTATTGATAAGCCATTCAGCGCGCTTAATGATAGGCTTCAACCATTTAACAGGATTAAACTTATCATTACATCGCGTGCTAAGTGTAAAGGTAATTGAGAGCCAAGTTTTTTTCAAGGCTTATTACCAAAAAGCACAATAAGATAGCAGGGAATCAGCCTTTTTTATAGTATCTGTAGCATTTTTGCTACAGTATATTGCATTATGTTACATAATTAAAGTTGAATCAGGCTAAATTGATGATTTACTTTAATTTATTATCTAAATCCCAGTAGATGATATCGCCTATGTTAAGGTTGCGTTTCTTTGCTTGCCCCGCTTTGATTTCAATCACCGCATTGACCTTTTTACCTGCGGTAATTTCTTTGCGCGATAAAGGCGTTGTGCGTTCGGCAATATGGATAATTTTACCGCCAAGCTGGTAATTATCGGGGATATTATCAGGTTTTTTGATGGTTTCATCAAAAGGTGCCACAAATAACATATCTAACGATATATAAGTGTTCTCCATCCACATGGCAATCAGGCTAGGGCGTTTATAATAAAAAATCATGCCTGTATTATCGGCAAGTGCGGTGCGAAACATGAGACCGCGCCGTTTATCTTCGCGTGTTTTAGGATATTCTATCTTGAATGTTTCAATGATTTTATCGGGTTTGGCAATTTTAAGCCCATAATAATCAGTGGTTTGAGCATGGATAGGGGGGGATAATGATAAAATGAGGATAAGACATAGCGGGATTTTGCGCGGGAGTTGTCTCACAAATTGGCGCGGGAATTTATGCGGGAGTTTATGCGGGAGTTTATGCGGGAGTTTATGCGGGAATTGTCCCGGGAATTGTCCCGGGAATTGTCCCGGGAATTGGCATGAGAGTTGCTTGGTAAATAGCATGAAAAACAACATGAGACAAATCCTCTTACGATAATGGTTTATGGTAAAACTTAACGCTACCATAGCTTTCATGGCAAATTTTAGCCATAATTTTACCTAATTTCACACATATTTGTTGCATTGACGAGATGTTTAACTATAATTGTAGTTAAGATTTTGATTCTTTTGCCCCCATCAAGCGCAAAATCAGTATCAGTTCAGTGGCGAAAAAATTTCACTTGCAAAATTAAATTTTAGTCGATAATTGATTCCGATATAATAATATTTCTGATAAGAATATTCATTGAAAATGGTTAAGCTTTTGTAATTTTTTTCACAAAGCGGAATCATTATGTTGGGAATTCATTATCATTAATAAATCGTTGCCGTGATTTTTACGATTATATCTGATAATAATTTCGTTAGCATCATTATCGCACCCATTCAATAAAACAGAAACTATATAGAGGGTTTTATGGAAATTATCAATAATCTTATTAAGGAACTCCAAAATTTACCCGGTTTAGGCCCGCGTTCTGCCAAACGTATCGCGTTGCATCTGCTGACGAAACAAACCAATAATCTTATTACGATTGCGAAACTATTAGAAAATGCCCATGAAACAATCATTCATTGCCATATCTGTGGCAATATTGATACAGAATCACCCTGCTATATCTGCACAGATGATAGAAGAAAGCAAAATATGATTGCCATTATTGAAAATATCAGCGATTTATGGGCAATTGAACGAAGCGGTTCGTTTAAGGGGTGTTATCATGTGTTAGGGGGTGTACTTTCCGCGATTGAAGGGGTGGGACCAGAGCATCTTAAATTACATGATTTGCACGTACGCGTAACAAATTTATGCGAAATATATGACGAGGTAGAGCTGATTCTAGCAACAAATTTAACCGTAGAAGGGCAAACAACCACGCATTATATCAATCGGCTATTTGCTGATATGCCCATTAAAATGACACGACTTGCCCACGGTTTGCCTGTAGGGGGTGAGCTGGATTATATGGATGATAGCACGATTATTACTGCCATCAATGAACGTTCATGACACATACGGCAGAAGATACGATTTACGCGCTGGCAAGTGGCAGTTTCCCCTCAGCAATTGCCATTATTAGATTATCAGGGACGCAGTGTACGAACATCATCACAAGCCTTGCGGATGACAGTATTGTTAACAACCCTAAGCAAGCAAAAGTGAAATGGTTGAAAGATGCCGATGGCGATGTTATCGACCAAGCCATCATTGTGTATTTTCCTGCACCGAACAGCTATACAGGCGAAGATTACGCAGAATTGCATCATCATGGTAGCCCTGCCATTATGAAGAAAATTACCAATCGGCTGAATGAATTGCAATGCCGTATGGCCTTACCCGGTGAATTTACCAAACGTAGCTTTTTAAGTGGCAAGATGGATTTGACGCAAGCCGAAGCCATCAATGACCTTATTTTGGCGGAAACCAACGCACAGCATGAATTGGCGTTGAAGCAGATGCAAGGCGCGTTAGGCAGTTATTATCAAACAATGAAAACGCGCTTGATTACTTTATTAGCCCATATGGAAGCAATGATTGATTTTACAGAAGATGAAGATTTTGGCGATATTATGAAACAACAACAACAAAACATACAGCTGTTGCATCAAGAAATTACAGCGCATTTAGATGATAATCATATTGGCGAACTTATCCGAAAAGGTATTAAAGTTGCGTTGATTGGTGCGCCGAATACAGGCAAATCTACCTTGCTTAATCATCTTGCCAAACGCGATATTGCCATTACAACCCCCATCGCAGGCACAACGCGCGATATTTTAGAAGTGAGCATCAATATTGGCGGTTATGCCGTTATTTTAAGTGATAGTGCAGGCATACGGCAAAGCGATGATTTGATTGAACAAGAGGGCATCAGGCGTAGTGAGATATTGGCAAAACATGCTGATATTATCATTAATGTTGCAGCGATGAACGAGGCTGGTGGGATTGATAAGATTGATATAGAGAATGCTGATATTCAACTTCTCAATAAGATTGACTTGGAACCATCAAAATCACTGCAAAAAACCGATGATTATATTGCAATATCTTTATTGCGCGACCAGAATATCCAAAATTTCTTAGATAGATTAACATTATTGATTCAAGAAAAAATGACGCATACACGGACATCGCCTTATATTACGCATCACCGTTATCGTGATATTTTGTTTCACGTGAAACATCATATGGAAACATGCATAGAATTGTATGAAACAGAGCCTGATAAAATTGAACTGATTGCCGAAAATTTGCGCCATTGTGCAACGCTGATGGGGAAATTAACAGGGCATATCGATGTAGAATCACTGCTTGATATTATTTTTAAGGATTTCTGTATCGGTAAATAAAATCATATTGTTATTATCAAGAATTCCTTTATAATCAGCGCAAAGGATAGCAAAAAGGACAAGTAAGAATAGGCAAAAAGGATGACCAAAGAAGATGAATAGTGAAGACAAATAATTACGATGTGATTGTGATTGGCGGTGGGCATGCTGGCTGTGAAGCGGCGGCGGCAAGTGCGCGTATGAGCGTACCTACATTATTAATTACTCATAAAACAGATACGATTGGGGAAATGTCTTGCAATCCTGCCATCGGTGGCGTTGGCAAAGGGCATCTTGTGCGAGAAATAGATGCGTTAGATGGCATTATGGGCAAGGCGGCTGATTTAGGCGGTATCCAATTCAGAATCTTAAACCGTTCAAAAGGCCCTGCGGTACATGGTCCGCGCACACAAGCCGACCGACAATTATATAAGCACGCTGTTCAAAATTTGTTGCATACCCATCAATCTTTAGATATTTTGCAAGGTGCTGTGGAAAATTTGCAGATTGAAAATGATACAGTTAAAGGCGTTATCTTGCAAGATGGTTCAACTATTCATGCAAGTCAGGTGATTTTAACAACGGGTACGTTTCTCAATGGGCTTATCCATATTGGTAAAAAAACTATTCAGGCGGGAAGAATTGGTGAAAAAGCGTGCCATGGGCTTTCGCGTATTTTAACAGAATATGATTTTCCTTTGGGTCGCTTAAAAACAGGTACACCGCCACGCTTAAAAGCCTCTACAATTAATTGGTCGCAATTAGAAATGCAAGATGCTGATGCGGAGCCTGTACCTTTTTCATTCATGACAGAGACATTGCCGAATCCACAAATTCAGTGTGGCATCACTTATACCAATGAAAAAACGCATCAAATTATCCGTGATAATATTAATACATCTGCCATTTATTCTGGGCAAATTCAATCGGTTGGTCCACGTTATTGCCCGTCTATTGAAGATAAAATTATTCGTTTTGCCAATCGTACGCAACATCAAGTTTTTCTAGAACCTGAAGGATTAAAAAGCGATTTAATTTACCCCAATGGCATTTCAACCGCTTTGCCAGAAGAAGTGCAAACTGAATATATTCATTCCATTGCCGGATTAGAAAAATGCGAGATTGTGCAATATGGCTATGCGGTAGAATATGATTATGTTGACCCGCGCGCTTTATTGCCAACCCTAGAAACCCAAAAGATTAAAGGATTATTCTTAGCAGGGCAAATCAATGGCACCACTGGCTATGAAGAGGCCGCTGGGCAGGGAATTTTGGCTGGTATCAATGCTGGTTATCACGCAAAAAATCAAGAGGCTGTTACCCTATCACGCACGAATTCTTATATTGGGGTGATGATTGATGATTTAACACGCCATGGCGCACAAGAACCTTACCGTATGTTTACCTCACGCGCTGAATATCGTTTATGGTTGCGGGCGGATAATGCTGAAGAAAGATTATATGATTTTGGTACCGCCGCCAATGTTATCTCGCACGAACGGCATCAAAAATGGCAGAAATTCTATCATCTGCTACAAGATGGGCGGGAAAGACTTCATCAATTACAAGCAACGCCGACCCAATTAAAAAAATTAAATTTTCAAGTCACACAAGATGGCAAAAGAAGAACTGCCATGAAGTGGCTGGCGCAATCACAAATCAAATGGCAAGATATCTGCACAATATGGCCTGAATTATTAAATATTGATACAAAAATCACAGAAAAATTAGAAATTGATGCACTCTATTCAGGTTATCTTGAACGACAATCGCAAGATATTGCCATTTATCAGCGTGATAAAAATATTACGATACCAAAACAATTAAATTTTCAACAAATCGCTGGGCTTTCTAATGAGGTGCAACAGAAGCTGACCAGCCATTGCCCAAAGAATCTTGCTGATGCGGCAACAATTCCGGGCATAACACCTGCAGCCTTATTAACATTATTATATTATATTAAAAAACATTCAGCACAATTTTCACAAAATTCTGCGGCTTAATCAATTAATTAGGAATACACATGACTCTAAATGTTTCACGTGAAACATGGCGTGATAGCCCTAAATTGCAATTATTTGCTGATAATCTTATGAAATGGCAGAAAAAAATCAACCTTACGGCTCCGAATGAAGATATATGGCAACGTCATATTAAGCAATCGCTTGAGCTTATTAATTTTTTTCCACAGAATATTACAGATAATTTTTCAGTTGCTGATTTTGGAACTGGTGCAGGTTTTCCGGGCTTAATTGCTGCGATTTATTATCAAGAAAATTTTCACAATCATGATAAGTTTCACTTCCACCTGGTAGAAAGCGATGCAAGAAAAGTCGCCTTTTTAAGGGAAATTGCACGTATAACCCATACAAAAATTCATTTGCACCATTGCCGAATAGAAAATTTACCTATTCAAACTTTTGATATTATCACCGCACGTGCATTAACAAATCTATCAAAATTACTCGATTATTCTAGCAATTTTATGCATCAAAACACATTATGTCTGTTTTATAAGGGAAAAAATTACCAAACAGAGTTGACGGAAGCACTCAAATCATGGCATATAAATGAAAAAGTTATTCCACTTTCGGAACAACACACATTTCTAATTGCTTGTAAGGAGATTTCTCATGCTGATGGAAACAAAAAATAGTTACGATACCAAAACAATATCAATTTCTAATCAAAAAGGTGGGGTTGGTAAAACCACAACTGCCATCAATCTTGGCACTGCGCTTGCCGCCGCTCATAAAAAAGTCTTGATTATTGATTTGGATTCACAAAAAAATGCAACAACAGGTTTAGGTGTTTCAGATAATAGCACCAATACCAGCTACCAGTTATTGTTAGGGCTAACAACGGCTGAACAAACAATTATCACAACAAAAATTCCGAACCTCTATCTTATTCCCTCTTCTGTTAATCTTTCTGGTGCAGAAGTAGAATTAACCAATATGGAGAACCGTGAAAATTTACTTAGAGAAGCGATTGCACCGATTAAAGGACAATTTGATTATATCCTCATTGATTGCCCGCCTGCGCTCGGTCACCTTACGCTAAATGCGTTATGTGCCTCAAATTCAGTTATGGTTCCCTTACAATGCGAATTCTATGCGTTAGAAGGTTTAAGTCATCTTTTGAAAACCATTGCACGCGTACGTAAAAACCTTAACCCTCATCTGGAAATTGAAGGCATTGTTTTAACAATGTATGATAAACGTAATAATCTTTCTGATTTAGTTGCCAATGATGTTAAAAACCATCTTGGCAATAAAGTTTATCAAACCGTTATTCCTAGAAATATTCGGATTTCTGAAGCACCCTCTCATGGTAAACCTGTTTTGCTTTATGATAATCAATGTCCCGGTTCCACTGCTTATATCAATCTTGCCAGTGAAATATTACAACAAAACCATAAAAAAGAAAGGGTTTCAGCATGAATGCCACGAAAACTAATTTAGGCAAAGGTCTTTCTGCCCTTTTAGGCGATGAAATTAATGTGCTTAATAATGAACAAATAGATGATACCATAACGCAAAATAGTCAAGGGTATCGCAAATTACCTATTGCCATGCTATCACCCAGAGCAGACCAACCACGACAATATTTTTCAGAAGATGGCTTAATAGAACTTGCTGAATCTTTGAAAAATACAGGAATGTTACAGCCTATATTGGTACGTCCAACACCATCTGCGGATAATTTTGAAATTATTGCAGGGGAGCGTAGATGGCGCGCCGCACAAAAAGCAGGCTTGCATGAAGTGCCTGTTCTTGTTCATCTTCTTGATGAGCAGGAAGTTTTAGAAATTGCATTGATAGAGAATATGCAACGCGAAGACTTAAATGCAATTGAAGAAGCAAATGGCTTGAAGAAATTACAAAGTAAATTTGACTATACGCAAGAAATGTTGGCGGAACGTTTAGGCAAAAGCCGTTCAGCCATTGCAAATAGCTTACGTTTATTAAATTTATCAAAAAATATCATTTCCTTTATTCAAGAAGGTGCTATCCATGCAGGCCATGCACGTGCATTGGTTGGTTTAGAAGAAGATATTGCACTTGATATTGCGCATCAAATCAAAAATAAGAAATTATCTGTACGTGCAGTGGAGAAAATAATTGCCAAAATTAAAACACCATCATCCACAGAAAATACCAGCAATTACATAGTGAATGAGCGTAATCCTAATATTGTTGATCAAGAGCAAAAGCTACAAGAAAAATTAGGTATTAAGGTAGAAATTGCAGAAAAAAATAATGATGGAAAAATCACGCTCTATTTTTCTGACCAGATACAATATCATCAAATTATTGAAACATTACTTCATTAATATAAAACATATTTATGATGAAAGCCCGTTTTTTTGCGGGCTTTTATTTTTTGTAATAATGCAATCGCTTGCCTTTTATTCAGTCCACGCTCTAAATTCATAAAAATAATATCATTTGTATGTTTACGCTTCTCATGCAATGGCATCTGTTTTTTTAAGACAGATTTTTGTAAATTTTCAGGCATTTTTCGAATCATTTGCAAACGCCTTTTTTGAATATGGGGTAAAATATCCGCCAAAATAACATCATCACAATAGCCATATAATTTATTTTCAAACAACAAAGGAATATCCAATAAAATCAAACTTCTACGTTGAATAAAGGATTGTTTTATAAAGGCAAACATTTTTTTTCTAACCAAAGGATGCATGATTTTTTCTAATTGTGCCAATGATTTTTCATCTGAAAAAACAATCTTCGCTAATTTTTGCCGATTAATCGTCGTAATTTGATGATGATTCCGTTCTGCAACATCTGGAAATAACTCTAAAACCATCGGCAAGGCCTCATGATTCAACAAATGATGCGCTATTTTATCAGCATTAAATATCGATATTGAACGGTTTTTTAATAATTTTACAAGGCTGGTTTTACCGCTTGCAATCGAGCCTGTAATGCCAATAATTCGCATGTTACTGATTTACATAATGATGCAAATCATCATCAATTTCTGGCATTTCCCCGAACCAACCCTTAAAAGCAAAAGCGGCTTGATAATATAGCATGCCCAACCCATTAATAGCTTGGTGTGAAGAATCTTCTGCATCACGTAAAAACTTAGTTTGTTGAGGATTATAAACCAAATCATAAGCAGTAATAGGCGAAGAATAGAAAGAAAAATCAATATTTAAGTCATTCACGCCATTTGTGCCACAGCTAGAAGAATTAATGATAAGATCTATGCCTTCAATTCTATCTAAATCTGTGACAATATCAATCTGAGCATCTTGATATTGCGCCATAAAATCATCACGCAATTTTTCAGCACGTTGCTTTGTTCTATTATAAATGACAATATGGGGTGTATGTTCATTCAATAAACCATAAAGAACTGCACGTGCAGCCCCACCAGCTCCAATTAATAATGTTTTACGCGATGATTGCCAATTGGCTTGCTTTTTTAATGATTGAATAAACCCATCTGCATCCGTATTATGCCCATAAACCTTATTATCTTTGAATTTTATCATATTGACCGCACCAATTTTTTGAGCCGCATCTGATAATTCATCACATAAACTGAATCCCACCTCTTTTAAAGGAAGCGTTAAATTCACACCATAAAATCCCATCTTTGGTAAGGATGTAAAAATTTCTGACAAATAATCAGCTTTTACAGGAAGGGCTGTATAATTGGCATTAATTTTATGTTTGTTGAGCCAAAATTGATGAATTTTAGGTGATAAGGAATGATGGATAGGAAATCCAAGCACAGCATATAATTTTTTTTCATTTTGATTCATAATCTTACCTATCTATCAAATCATTCTCACGTAAAAAATTAAGCAACGGCATTAAAGGTAACCCCATAATTGTCCAATAATCACCCATAATTTTTCTAAATAAACGAACACCTTCCGCTTCAATCATAGCACAGCCAACTGATTGCAAAATTTTATTACCCATCTCATGAAGGTAATTATCTAAAAATTCATCCGAAAAATCAAACATTTCTAATCTTGCCTCATCACAATATTGAAAAATGTGATGATTCTGATGATATACAGAAACAGCACTATATAAAATTTGCTGCTGACCCCTTAATTTTTTTAATAAAATCTTTGCCTCAACCATATCAGCTGATTTTTGAATAATTTCATCTTGAAAAACCAATATAGTATCACCGCCAATCACATAATCATTTTGGTTTTTTTGTGAAATGAATTTTGCTTTCTCATCAGCCAAATATTGCACCAATAATGATGGATTATCTTGTGTTTTTATAAATTCCTCAATCAATAAAGATTCATTCAAATCAGAGGCTTGTGTGAAAAAATTAATACCAGAAAATTGTAATATTTTTGCCCGCGTTTCACTTTGTGATGCTAAAATAATATTTTTATTTTGAGACATCTTTATAATTTTCATATTCTGCTAAAATATAGGCGGATACTTCTTCAATGGAACGATGCGTTACATCAATCGCCTTAATATTATTTTCTTTAAAAAACTTTCGCGCCAATCTAATTTCTTCACGTACAGAAATAGGGTCTGTATATTCTGTGACATAATTATCAGATTTAAGCGTTTCTAAACGCGTTTGGCGAATAGCAACCAATGTATTAAAGTTTGCAAGCAACCCTATGACTAATTGATGAGGGTTTCTATCTTTTCTATAAAGATATTTTGGAAGTTCAACTTCTTTCACAAAAGGAACATTCGCAACCTTTATTCCTTTATTGGCAAGATACATACAGGTAGGTGTTTTCGACGTACGCGACAAACCAATGATAATAATTTCAGCCTCATCAAGATTCCATGGTGATTGACCGTCATCATGTATCAGCGCAAATTCCATCGCACTAATACGCTGAAAATAGTCCTTATCCATTAAATGTTGCGTGCCCGGGCGATTGGCGGGCTGAATATTGAAAAATTCAGAAAATGCCGTTAAACCTTGATGCAAAATAGAAATTGCCATAATTTTCATATGTTTCATATTTTGTAATAATAATTCTTCTAATGTAATATTCACAATAGAATAAAAAACAATTACCTTATTGTCTTTTGCCATTTCTAAAATATTTTTATTAATATCAATGATTTGACTATCTGTACGAACCAAAGAAAAAATATGTTCTTGAGTTTTAATAGAAGAAAACTGTCCTAAACAAGCTTTAACAGTATTTTGAACTGTTTCACCTGAAGAATCTGAAATCATATAAATATGATGCATTTATATTCCTATCATAGAATGGGGATAAGTGTTTAATAATTCATTAAAAAATAAATTTTTGATTTTTGTTCATTTTTTACCCACAGAAAATATTTTTATTTTAATTAAATGACATTAAATGAATCATGTGTATAATTTTTTTTACATTATACACATATTTTTTATCCCATTTTTTTTCTTATCATCAGGCTACTTTTATATTTTTTTATTCTTTTATCCACATAATTACTCTATAAAGAAAATAAGAAAAATTCTTCAAAATTTGTTGAAAACTATTTTTCCTATTTATACATACACTTACAATAAAAGAAGTTTAAATTAATTATTTATGTCTTTATTACTTAATCAATTAAATAAAAAAGAAAACTCTCAAATACCCATTTGGATTATGAGACAAGCAGGACGTTATTTACCAGAATATAGACAATTACGAAAAAAATTTTCGTCATTTTTAGAATTTTGCTATCATCCAGAAGCTGTTCTAGAAGCAACGATGCAACCGATTGAACGTTATGATTTAGATGCTGCAATTATATTTTCAGATATTTTAATTATTCCTGATGCTTTAGGTTTAAAAGTTGATTTTATTGAAAATGAGGGTCCTATTGTTGAAAAAATAAGAACACAGAATGATATTCAAAAACTTTCATTAGAAAATTTAGAAGAGTTTTTATCACCTGTTTTTGAAGCTATTTCTAAAACGCGCAAAGCATTACCATCTGATAAAGCTTTAATTGGTTTTTGTGGTGCCCCTTGGACGATTGCTTGTTATATGGTTTCAGGAAAAAATATTCAAAATTTTTATGAAACAAAAAAATTACTTTATCAAGAGCCTGAAATTTTTCAAAAGATAATTAATATGATTACAGATGCTATTATTCTTTGCTTAAAACAACAAGATAAAATCAGGAATTGATGTGATTCAAATTTTTGATAGTTGGTCAGGCTTATTACCATTTGATGAATTTGAAAAATTTTCAATTCAACCAATGAAAAAAATTGTTACTGCAATGAAAAAATATGATTCTAATATTCCAATCATTGGTTTTCCGCGTGGCGCAGGCCATAAAATTGAAGATTATGCTCATAAAACAAATATTACAGCCCTACAATGTGATGAATCTGTCAATATGGCTTTGATAGCACAAGAAAATCCTAATATTATTTTGCAGGGTAATATGGATCCTCTTGTTCTTTTGGGTGATGATCAGCAACTTATTAACAAGATTCACGTAATTCTTAATCAGATGAAACAACATTCTTTCATTTTTAATCTTGGGCATGGTATATCAAAAGAAACGAACCCTGAGAAGATTAGTCTGTTGGTTAAAACAATACGAGAATTTAAGAATGAGTGAAAAAGTAGCAGTTATTTTATTTAATTTAGGCGCACCTGATAGCATGCAGGCTGTACGTCCTTTTTTATTTAATTTATTTGCCGATAAAAATATTATTCGGTTACCTTATCTACTCCGTATGTTTTTAGCGTATGTTATTTCTAAAAAACGTTCAGAGACAGCAAAAGAAATTTATAAAATTTTGGGTGGTAAATCTCCTTTATTAGAAAACACTCAAAAACAAGCAAATTTGTTAGAAAAAAAACTTAATAAAAATAAAAATGCTTTTAAATGTTTTATTTCAATGCGTTATTGGCATCCTATGGCAAAAAAAACTGCTAAAGATGTGCAAGAATTTCAACCAGATAAGATTGTTTTATTACCACTTTACCCGCAATATTCTACCACAACCACCCGTTCGTCTTTTGAAGAATGGGATAAATATGCAAAAACATACGGTCTCACTCAACCTAGTTATAAATTATGTTGTTACCCTGATAATCAAGGATTTATAGATGGGGTTGCAGATTTATTACAAAAAGAATTGCAGAAAATTAAAAATTTTGAAGAATGGCGTATCTTATTTTCAGCACATGGATTACCAAAAAACATTGTAGAAAAAGGTGATCCTTACGCATCGCAAATAGAAAAAACAGCTGAATCTATCGTAAAAAAAGTAAAAAAATTACCAGATTGGTTTGTATGTTATCAAAGTAGAGTAGGTCCTTTAGAGTGGATAAAACCTTATACAGAAGATGAAATTATGCGTGCCGGTAAAGATAAAAAATCACTTATTGTGGTGCCAATTGCTTTTGTTTCAGAACATTCTGAAACATTGGTAGAGTTAGATTGTGAATATAAAGGACTCGCTGAAGAGCATTATGTTAAAAATTATGTAAGAATTGCAACGGTATCAGAAAATGAAAAATTTATTAATGGGCTAGAAACAGAAGTAGATAAGCTTTTGATAGAACAAAAACTCCTTAATCATTCTTGCTCAGGGTTTACATGTGAAAAAAATCATAAAGATTGCCCACATCAATAATATGCTATGTATCAATTTCTTTTAGCCTGTCATATTATTTCGTTCACCTCATGGATGGCAGGGTTATTTTATCTTCCCCGTTTATTTGTATATCATGCTGATGAAACACCTTTATCGAAAACAGCAAAAACATTTGAGATAATGGAATATCGTTTATTAAAAATTATTATGAATCCAGCAATGTTACTCACTTGGATTTTTGGAATTTTACTTTTTTTCACCAATGATTATGGATTTGCTTCATGGCTAATTATCAAATTTATATTTGTATTGGTACTTACTTTTTTTCATATTTATTTAGGAAAATGTAGAAAAAGATTTATCAAGCATGAGAATAAACAAAATAGTCGTTTTTTCCGAAAAATTAATGAAATTCCAACTGTAATCCTTATTATTATTGTTTTTTTAGCTATTTTTAAGCCGTAATAATAATATTATGAAAACAATCATTAAGATGAAAGCACAGCTAAAATAGAAGTTTTGAACGCCTAGATTAATAAATAATAATCCTGCCAATGAAGAACCAATAATGCGTGCCAAAGATGCAAAAGATTGGACACTCCCTAATAAAATTCCATGCTTATTTTTATCTACTGATTGGCTTATAAGGCTTTGCATACAAGGGTTATGAAGTCCTAAACCAGCAGCGGCTAAAATCACAGGCAAAAAAGCAACATAATGATTGCTTGTTGCAAAAGTTAGGCTTATAAAACTGCTTATCAGTAATAAAATACCCGCTAAAACAAGTATTTTTTCAGAGAATATTTTATTCAATCTACCTAATAATCCACCTTGAATGATGATAGAAACAATCCCTGAGCAGGCCAATAACCATGATAATAAATCAGCATCGCCTTGTAGAATAAACTGAATCCATAACGCAAAACTGCCTTCTAGTGATGTGAAAATAATAAGCACAGCAAAATAACATAAAAAAAGTAATTTTATTGTTGGTAATTGACTTATGATTTTTATGGATGTGATGAGAGATTGCTTTTCTTCTCCATCAATATTCCGCGATGGTGGCAATAGGAAAATACTAAATAAAGCGACGAGCAGGGCAATCATCATGCTTACCAATGCCGTAATTTCATAATGATAATATTGTAAAATAATACCACTACTGGCAGGACCTAAGGTAAATCCAATGCCAAAACTTGCGCCTAATATCCCCATTGCTTTGGTACGATTGCTGTTATCGCTGATATTCGCCATATAGGTTAAGCTTGATGCAAGCCATCCAGCGGAAAAGCCTGCCATGATTCGAATGATAAATAATTCTATAACAGTTTCTGATAAACCCATCAGTAAATAGCAAATAGCAGTGAGAATCGCGCTAATAATTAGGGTTTTTTTAGCACCATATTTATCAGCCATAGCGCCCCAAATAGGTGCAGAAATGAAAGCGGCGGCAGAAAAAGCTGCAAAAATAATGGATGCCAATGCCGGGTCACCCCCCCGATGGATAACCATAAAAGGAAGCGATGGAATCACCAGCCCTAAAGCAAAAATATAAAAGCTATTCGCAATAAAAATAGGAAACATTAGCGTCTTTCAAATAATTTTTCTAAATCAGTTAAGCTCATTTTGATAAAAGTTGGTCTGCCATGATTACATTGACCAGAATGAGGGGTTTTCTCCATTAAACGCAAGAGGGCATTCATATCATCCACACTCATTAATCTGCCTGAACGAATCGAACCATAGCATGCCATTGTGGCACAAATTCTTTCTAAAAGATGCATTAAAGGATTATTGTTACTATGGTTTTTAAATTCAGTTAATAAATGCTCAAATAAAGTATCAAAATTAGGATTTTTCAACATGGCAGGAATCGCCGTGACGATAATATCATTGATGCCAAATTCATTAATTTCAAGCCCGCATTCATTTAAGTTTTTTTGATGTTCCAATAGTAAATCACGTTCTTCTTTAGTAAAAGTAATAATTTCTGGTACTAATAAACGTTGTGATTCGATGGCTTTATTGGTTAAATTCTCTTTCATTTTTTCATAAACAATACGTTCATGGGCAGCATGTTGGTCAATAATAATAAATCCAGTCTCATTTTGAGCAATGATATAATTTTTGTGCAATTGTGCCACTGCGGCTCCCATCGGGTAAGATTGCAATTGCTCTGATATTGGATTGTTTATTTGATTTTGTATATCGTGATTTTCTTGCTGAAAAGGGCGTGCTGATGGTGGTAATAAATTTCTTACTTTTTCATTTAATTGTAATTGTTGAGGTTGTGTTGTTGTAGAAAATGTTGTTTCTTTTTGAAAATATGTATTTAAATGGGTCTGATTTTCCTCTGCAACGAATTGTCCGTTTGTTTGCAAATGCTTTTTAATATTTGTAAAAATAAAATGTCGAATTTTTTGAGGGTCTTGAAAACGAACTTCTGTTTTTGCGGGGTGAACATTCACATCAATTTCCTGATGAGGTACAGTTAGAAATAACATACATACAGGATAACGTCTGCTAGGGATAAAATCAGAAAAAGCGGCACGTAAAACGCCAGTTAATAATTTATCTTTAACAACACGTTGATTAATAAAGAAAAATTGCTTATCATTGCGTCCAGATGTGTATGTGGGCAATCCAATATAGCCATGTATTTTATTATTTTCAAACTCAGCTTTAACAGAAATATAGTTATTTTGCACTGTTTTGCCGAATAAATTTTTCATTCGTCCAAAAAAATCATCATCAAATTCTTCACTAAAAAGTGATTTTTCAATGGCTGGTAGATGAAAACGTTCTCTTGTGCCATCATGAAATTGAAATGCAATAGATGGGTTTGCCAAAATAAGAGATGCATAAATATCAAAAATATGTAGATTTTCATAACGGTCGGAACGTAAAAACTTTAAACGTGCAGGGGTTGCATAAAAAATATCCCGCACTTCAACCAATGTTCCTTGTTGACAATTAGCTGGTTTTGAAGAGATTTGTTTGCCGCCTTCAAGAATAATTTGCCAGCCTTGTTGTTGGTTTTTTGCTTTGCTTGTAATAGAAAGACGGCTGATTGAAGCAATTGAAGGTAATGCCTCACCTCTAAAGCCACATGTTTTAATCTTATCTAATTGTCCTAATTGTAATTTAGAAGTTGCATGGCGTAACAGTGCCATTTCTAATTCTTCTTTGCTCATTCCTTCGCCATTATCTTGCATAGCAATAAATGATTTGCCGGCATGACGAATGGCAAGAGAAACTTTTGTTGCACCTGCATCTATGGCATTCTCTACCAATTCTTTGACAACCGAGGCAGGTTTTTCAATAACTTCACCAGCAGCTATTTGGTTGATAAGGTTTTCCGATAAAAGCTGGATTTTCATTGGGTTAAGGCAAATAAGAAATAAGCAATAGACTAAATAAAATTGCGAGTGAAATAATGATGATATAACGCCATGAAGAGGCAAAAAAGAGTGGTTTTTCAGGTGCTTTTTCTTGATATTGCCAACCGCGAATCATTGTTATAACAAGATTCTGTTTCTTTTTAAGCCAATAATAAAGCACCGCACCAACATGAATAACCACCATAAAAATAATAAGTTTTGATAAATTAATATGAATCCATGTGATTTTATCAGAAAGTGAACGTTCAATGAGATGCGCAAAGGGTGCATCAAATAATATATCATCATTGCTAAATAGCCCCAATATGATTTGCAGGCTTAAAATGAAAATAAATCCCAATACCATTAAGGCACCTAATGGATTATGTCCTAATGGTTTTTCTTTATTTTGAAGATAAGCAATGATTTTATGAGGTTTAAAAAAATAACGAAAACGGGCGGTTTGTGAACCAAAAAAGCCCCACATTATTCTAAAGAATAATAAGCCTGCTATGATACAGCCAAATAAAGCATGCCATTCAACATGATTTGTTTTTATCGTGGCAAAGGCACCAATAAAACAAATAACCAATAGCCAATGGAATAATCTTATCGCAATATCCCAAATAAAAACTTTTTTCATCATCGATTCTCCTCATTAATTTTTTGAAAGTAACATTTTTATATGATAAAGACAATCTAGCGCATCACGGGGTGATAATTCATCGGGATTGGTACTATTGATAAATGTTTCAATTTCTTTAAATTTTTGTGATGATGAATCTGATTGATTTTGCCAATCAACTAAAGGAAGATTTTCAGTTGTTAAGTTTTTTTCTGATTCCAATTGTTGTAAAATCATTTGGGCACGTTTTAAAATATCACTATTAATACCTGCTAATTTTGCAACATGAATACCATAAGAACGTTCAGCACTTCCCTGTTTAATTTGATGTGTGAAGATAATATCCCCTTGATATTCTTGTACAGCAATATGCATCGGGCATAGGTTTTTACAAGAATTATTTAATTGGTTTAATTCGTGATAATGGGTTGCAAAAATAGTGCGACATTGGATTTTATCATGCAAATATTCTGTGATTGCATGCGCTAAAGAGAGACCATCAAAAGTAGCTGTACCGCGCCCTATCTCATCTAAAATAACAAAAGATTTATCAGTGGCATTATTGAGAATCATTGATGTTTCAAGCATTTCTACCATAAAAGTTGAATGTCCGCGTGCAATATCATCACCGGCACCAACACGGCTAAATAATTTATCAACCAACCCAATCTGTGCGTTTTTTGCAGGCACATACAGCCCTGCTTGTGCCATGATAATAATAAGGGCATTTTGCCTTAAAAATGTACTTTTGCCTGCCATATTGGGACCTGTTAAAATCCATAAGAAATTTTCATCTGATAGATGGCAATCATTGGCAATAAAATTATTTTGCCCACTGATGTGTGATAATTCAACAATGGGGTGCCGCCCTTCGGTAATACATAAATTTTGGTTTTCACTCATTATCGGGCAAGAATAATGATGCAGTTTTGCAAATTCAGCATGTGATAATGTTAAATCAAAAAAACTTAATGCTGAGGCAATATTAAAAATCTCTTGCGAATATGTTAAAATATCATTTTTGAGTGATTCAAATAGTTCAATTTCAATGGCAATTGATTTTTGTCGTGCTTCCATAATATCACGGGCTGATTGTTCTAACTCGCTGGTTGTAAAGCGTGCTGTATTTGCCGTGCTTTGCCTATGAATAAAATCAGTTGTTAATTTTTCACTATGGCGTGCAGGAATTTCAATAAAAATACCTAAAACATTATTTTGTTTAATTTTTAAATTTTCTACCCCTGTTTCTTTACGGTATTTTTGCTCTAATGCGAGTAAAATTTGTTTGCCATTATGGGTCAGCTGTTGTACATGGTCTAATTGTGCTGAAAAACTTTGAGCAATAAAACCACCATCGCGTATTAATACAGGCAACTCATTTTTTAAGGCTGTTTGTATTTTTTGATGTAAATACGATAAATCATGAATTTGATTAAAATTTTCTTGAATTAAGAAAGGCATTTCATGGATATGATGGGCGAATAAAGCTTTGATTTGAAAAGATATTGCTAAATTATGACCAATAATTTGCATATCACGCGGATTGCCTCTATTGAGACTTAAACGATTTAAAGCCCGTTCCATATCTCCAATTTCATTCAGAAAAGAGATGATTTCTTGATAATATGTTTGAAAATTATCGATAAATTTTTGCATACTATCAATGGCTTGATGTCTATTCTGAATGGTTTCTAAATCAAAAAGTGGCGCATTAAGCCATGATTTTAATAAACGCGCACCACCAGAAGAACGGCATTTATCGATTTTACCAAGTAAACTATAATGTCTGCCATGAGGTGATTGGCAAATTTCTAAACTGTGATGTGCGGTTTTGTCTAATTGCATAAAATGTTGATTTTTAAAATTCTGCAAGCGTCTGATATGAGGCATAGCATTGACTTGCATGATTCGAACATAATCAAGCAAGCTACCTGCGGCAGTAATTTGTGCATCATTAAAATCGCCCCATGCATTAATATCTTGTTTAAAAAATTCAGTTAAATAATGGGCAGAATTTTTTGGGTCAAAACGGCTGGCAGGTAAAAAAGTAAATTTATTTTCAAAAAGATTGATAATATCCGCAAATTGCGATTTTTTTTCCTCTGCGATTAAAATTTCACTTGGATTCAAACGGTGCAAGATATTATGTAAGTCATGAAGGGGCGTATTCTCTGTGAAGAATTCGCCTGTTGAAATATCAAGCCATGCCAAAGCAATCTTATCACGGATTTGAACAATGGCAGTAAGAAAATTATGGTCGCGCGCATTGAGTAAATTATCTTCTGTGATGGTGCCCGGGGTTACAATTCTAACAATATCACGTTTAACGATTGATTTTGGTCCGCGTTTCTTCGCTTCTTTTGGGTCTTCTAATTGTTCGCAAATGGCAATTTTTTTGCCACTAGCGATTAATTTATGTAAATAACTTTCATGCGAATGTACAGGCACACCACACATAGGAATAGGGTCGCCCTTATGGAAGCCACGTTTGGTGAGTGTAATATCTAATATTTTGGCAGCAATAATGGCATCATTAAAAAATAATTCATAAAAATCGCCCATTCTATAAAAAAGCAAACATTCTGGTACACGTGTTTTAATTTCTAAAAATTGTGCAATCATGGGTGTGTTTTTATTTTGCAGTTGAGACGCGTCAATTTCAAGATTTTGCTGTACAGGTTTTTGGTCAGAAGATGATGTCATTTTATTGCTTAAATTTCATCGCTTCATTTCGGGCAAGCTCATCAACATAATTATTATACTCATTGGTAGCATGGGCCTTCACCCATTGCCATATAATAGTATATTGCTTACTTAATGGATAAAGTTCTTGCCATAAGTCTTTATTCTCAACAGGTTTTTTATCTGATTTTTTCCATCCATTTTTAACCCAATTATGACAATATTTTTCAATACCATCAATCACATAACGGCTATCAGAGTAGATATTGATGGGTAAATCACGCTTTATTATTGATAAAGCTTTAATGATTGCGGTTAATTCCATGCGGTTATTGGTGGTGTGGTGTTCGCCTCCGCAAATTTCTTTTTTTGTATCACCATAAATCAGTAAAGCAGCCCAACCCCCCGCGCCCGGATTATTGAGGCATGAGCCATCTGTATAGATAGAGATGTTTTTTTCTGTCATTTCAAGATACGTGGCAGATTAAATTGAATATTCTCTTCAGCAATTTTGATATGATTTTCTACTAGCTGATAGGTTTCTTTTAATTTATTGATAATGCCCTGAACTAATATTTCAGGTGCAGATGCGCCTGCACTAATGCCAAGATGCGAGATTTTTTTAATTTCTTCAATTGGGATTTCATGTTCATCTTTAATAAGTTTGACATAATTAACACCTTCTTTTTCTGCTACTTCTACTAATCTTACCGAATTTGATGAATTATAAGACCCAATAATTAAAACTGCCTCAGCATATTTTGCAATTTCTTTGACTGCCATTTGTCTATTGGTGGTGGCGTAGCAAATATCTTCATTTTTTGGAACAATAATATGTGGGAAACGTGAGACTAATTTATCACGAATTTTTGCTGTATCATCTAATGATAATGTGGTTTGCGTGACTAAAGCGACTTTTTCATCATTTGGAATTGTAATTTTTTCAGCATCTTCAACAGTTTCAATCAAGCTAATTGCATCTTCATTGATTTGCCCCATTGTGCCAACAACTTCTGGATGATTTTTATGGCCAATCAGCAAAATATGATAATTTTCTTTGGCATAATGAATGGTTTCATAATGAACCTTGCTGACCAGTGGGCAGGTGGCATCAATATAAAAAAGCTTATTTTCTTCGGCAAATTTTGGCACTGATTTAGGCACCCCGTGGGCTGAAAAAATAACCGGACGGCTGGTATCCTCCATCTCATCAAGCTCATCAATGAAGATAGCACCTTTTTTTTTGAGTTCGTCAACCACATATTTATTGTGAACAATTTCATGACGCACATAAATGGGAATGCCATATTTTTCGATAGCATTTTCTACAATCTGAATGGCGCGGTCCACGCCTGCACAAAAGCCACGCGGATTTGCTAAATAAAGGTTTAATATCGGTTTTGTTTGTATCATGATTTACAATAACCATTCTTAATAAAAGCGCCTTAATAAAAGCGCCTTAATAAAAGCGCAAGTAGCTTGTTTCAAATCTCTAAAAGCGTTATATCATAAAATGATGAAAAAATATTTTTTATATAGTTTAATTTTATTAATAATACTGACAGGGTGTAGGCAAAAACGTGCGATTGAAAAAGCGCGATTGCAGGCGCAATGTCCGGAAATTTATGTTTTAAATCATGCAGATGATTTAGCTCTGAAGGCGCCGGGCTTTGAACGTACGGATAGCTATCTTTATCATGTTTCATTTGCTCAGTTGAGTGATGTATGTATTGTTAAGAAAAAGAAAACACGTATTCATTTTAATTTGGTTTTAGAATTTGAAGGTGATGCTGAATCAGCGATTCCCTATCCTCCTTTTGGTGTGTTTGTTAGTTTTCTTGATAAAGATAAAAAATTACTTTGGCGTGAAAGAGTTACCTATCGCCCATCTGATTGGAAAAAATTAAATAATTTACGCATTAAAAATAAATTGACTGTGTATTATCCAACAGACATAACGCCTCCCAATTACGTTTATTTTGGGTTTGTTCAAGATAAAGAAACATTGCAAGCCCGTTATCAATAGTCATCATTATTCATAACATTTTATTTATAATGAAAAGAATTGACAAAATGAGATAAAACCGTAATCTGTTACGTATGTGTTTTTAATATAAAGCACATATCCCTCCTTATTGATAAAATTATTTAACCGAAATGATTTTACATTGTCCATTTGGAATAATTATATTTTGTTAACTTATGATAATTATATTCCCGCCTTTCAAAAGACAGATATGACATGCATCTTAATGACCTTAAAAAGAAAACCACCCAAGCATTATTAACCGAAGCAGAAGAAGCAGAAGTTGAAAATGCCAGCAACTTAAAACGACAAGAGTTAATTTTTTCGATTCTGAAACAAATGGTACTTCGCGATATTTCAATTTATGGCGAAGGGGTTGTAGAAATATTACAAGATGGTTTTGGATTTTTGCGTTCAGCTGATGCAAATTATCTTCCGGGTCCGGATGATATTTATTTAGGGCCCAATCAAATTAAAGCATTAGGATTGCGTACAGGGGATACAGTAGAAGGTGAGATTCGCGCACCAAAAAATGGTGAACGGTATTTTGCGATGATGAAAATTACGAAGGTTAATTATGAAGAAACCGATGTGTTACGCAAGCGAATCAATTTTGATAATTTAACCCCGCTCTATCCTGACACTAAATTATCTATGGAGATTGAAAACATTCCTGAAAATGTTACGACAAGGGTTATAGATATTATTTCTCCGATGGGTAAAGGGCAACGTGCATTGGTGGTGGCACCGCCACGTACAGGTAAAACAGTGGTCATGCAAAAAATTGCCCATGCGATTACTCATAATCATCCCGAAATATATTTGATTGTGTTACTGATTGATGAAAGACCTGAAGAAGTTACAGATATGCAACGTTCCGTTAAAGGTGAAGTTGTTAGCTCTACGTTTGATGAGCCAGCTTTGCGGCATGTACAAGTTGCGGAGATGGTTATTGAAAAGGCAAAAAGATTGGTAGAGCATAAACGTGATGTTGTTATCTTGCTTGATTCTATTACGCGGTTAGCACGTGCTTACAATACAGTTGTGCCAAGCTCGGGCAAGGTTTTAACTGGTGGTGTTGATTCGAATGCATTACAAAAACCTAAAAGATTCTTTGGTGCTGCCCGTAATATTGAAGAGGGTGGCTCTTTAACCATTATTTCTACAGCTTTGATTGATACAGGCAGTAGAATGGATGAGGTGATTTTTGAAGAATTTAAGGGTACAGGCAATTCAGAGTTGATTTTGGATAGAAAATTGGCTGATAAGCGCACATTCCCTTCCATTGATATCAATCATTCAGGCACGCGTAAGGAAGAATTACTGACCGATAAGGGCACACTTTCTAAAATGTGGATGTTGCGCCGTATCCTGATTCCGATGGGTACAGTTGATGGTATGGACTTTTTATTGAGCAAATTAAAAGAAACCAAGAATAATGCAGAATTTTTTGATTCTATGAATCAATAGATGCTTTTAAGCCTGTTGGCTAAATTCTTTCTCTAAAAATTGTTGCAAATCCGATATATTTTTGATGGGTGCAAAACATTGCTTGTTTTGGCAGATAATAATTTCTAGGGAATCATTGTCTGATAAATCTTCTTGATATTTCGTATCATAACCGTAAAGAGTGGCATTATTTTTTAAGATGCTTGTTTGGGTGATAATAAAATCACGAGGCTGTATGTTTAGAATCATTTCGCGTGCGTTTTGCTGTTCGCGTTCACTTCCCATCATCGCAAAACAGTAAAGATTTTGATTGCTTAAATAGGCATTCAGCAATCCACACATAGAAGGAAAGTTTTTTAACAGCTGTTCAGAAAATGCATTGATTAGCTTTTCTGATTTTACAATATAATCATGATTGCCTGTAATCATACCTAAACGAAATAATGTTTTTGCAAATATAGCATTGCCCGAAGGGGTAGGGTTATCGATGGCGCTGATAGGATTAATAATCATATCTTTATCGGTTTTATTGCAATGATAGGCACCTGAAATATGCGAGAAATTTTTAATCACATGGTCCGTCCATTTTTTTGCTGTTGTGATATAATCTTGCTTGCCCGTGATGCTATAAAGAATCATGCTTGCCAGAATCATATTGGCATAATCATCAAGCCTGCCATCAATATAAGCCGTTCCGTCTGCGTAACAATGGTAAAGCCCTGTATCTTGGTGGCTGAGATTGTTGATAATAAAATCATAGGTATCTTGCGCGATGGTTAAATAATCAGAATGATGATAAATCATCGATGCGTTTGCGAATGTTTGAATGATTAAACCATTCCAGTCAGTTAATATTTTCTCATCACGACAAGGGGGTACTCTTTGTGTACGTTTTTTCCATAAAATTTTCTTTTCACTTGCGAAACCATCATTGCAATCAGCATCTATGGTTTGTTCCTCTAAACGATTCAAAATATTCTTACCTTCAAAATTACCATTTTCAGTGATATGATATTTTTGGCAAAAATCTTTTGCTTTATCCCCAAGCAATTGCTGAACTTCTTTTTTGTCCCATAGGTAAAATTTACCTTCCTCGCCTTCACTATCGGCATCTAATGCGGTATAAAACCCTCCTATATCTGCTTGCATTTCATTGCTAAAAAAATTCAGTGATTCATGAATGGCGTTTTTATAAATAGGATTTGTCGCTTGATAATGCTGTAATAAATCGATAATCAACGCATTGTCATATAGCATTTTTTCAAAATGTGGCACGAGCCAAATATTATCTGTGGCATAGCGATAAAAGCCACCGCCAATATGGTCATATAAACCGCCCAAACAGAGATTATCAAATGTTTGTTTCAACCAATTAAAAATATCATCAAAGGGTAGCGCATCATTATGGGATGTTTCTGCATAACGTACAAGCAATTCAAAAGGTTGCGATTGTGGGAATTTAGGGGCATTGCCAATGCCGCCATGTTCTGTATCTAAATAATGACTTAATTGTGCAGCCATCGAACGTACATGCTGTATGCTTAAACTGTATGTTTCTGATACATTGTCTATTTCTTGCATGGCATTGGTAATTTCATCAGCACTTTGTAAAATATCTTGTTTTTTATCCTGCCAATTTTGTTGAATGGTGCTGATAATACGTGAAAAACCGGGTCTGCCATATTGGTCATGAAGTGGAAAATAAGTGCCACCCCAAAAAGGTTTTCCATCGGGTGTTGCAAAAATGGTTAAAGGCCATCCACCCTGTATGCCTAATAAGGAAATGGCACGTTGATAAATCATATCGATGGTTGGATATTCTTCGCGGTCGATTTTCACAGAAATAAAATGTTGATTTAAGAAATCAGCAATCTGAGGCTTTTCAAAAACTTCATGCGCCATCACATGACACCAATGGCAAGCGGAATAGCCGATAGAAATAAAAATTGGACGGTTCATTTCTTTTGCCATTCTATGAATAGACTCACCCCATAATTGCCAATGAATGGGATTATCAGCATGTTGTTTTAGATAAAGGCTCGGTGATTGGTCAAGTATATTTTTCATAATGGATACCTATATATTAATAGTCATGATTTTAAATAAATCACCCATTTGCGTATCATCAATTAGACGATGCAAATCTTGCGTGATTTTTTTGGCATGTTCTGGGTTTTGTGTGATTAATTGTTCTGCCCGTTCGCAAATGCCAAATGTGGTTAGAAAATATTTTTGATTATAAAATTCAACATTCAATTGATAGTCGGTAAAAATATGGTTCAGCAATGCAAAATTAACATGAGCGGTTAAATCTGTTTCACCGATTGCGTCAAAAATATTGGCAAATTGATGATTTTTTACAGCCTGTAAGGTGGGTGTATGTTGAACTATTTCTGTATTGCCATAATCAATGAACAGCGCAAAGCCATCTTTTTGTTTTAGATATTTTGCTAAATAATCACAAAAATGTATGGCAGCGGGTGAAAATTCTAACCATTGTCTATCATCAGCCTGTATGTTTTTAAGATAATCAGGCAAAAAATGTGTCAAAGGATTATGGCAAAAATGCCATTGCTGATTTTTCTCGTTAAAGCTGATATGGGTTTCAAGCCATTGATGTTCATATCTATGAAATTGCCGAATAGGCAAGGCATCTAAAAATTCATTGCCCCATAAAATTAAAAAATTATCTGGCAATTCATCAATGGTTTGATGCCATGTGACTGATTTATCATGAAGCGTTTCTTGTTGAATTTTGGTGAATGTTTTGCTGGTTTCAATAATATGAAACGAGGCACTTTCATAAATATCGGGTGCAAGATTTTCGATATGGGTTAGAATATCGCGCATTAAACTCCCCTTTCCTGCGCCAATTTCTACAAAGGATGTTTTCTGCCCTGATAATCTTTTTTGCTGGTAATGATGAATCAGCCAAGCGGCAATAATCTCACCAAATAATTGGCTGATTTCTGGCGCGGTGATAAAATCGCCTTTTTTGCCTAAACGGTCGCCATATGTATAATAGCCATGTTTTTCATCAGCAAGACACAGTGCCATATAATGGTCAAGCCTGATTGGATTTTGGATAGCCTGTGTTTTAATTTTTTCAGTTAAATGATTTTCTATGTTAGGCATTTTTACGAAGTGAGATGCGATAAAAAATAATAAAAAAGCCAATGCCAACAATAATTTGGATTAATGCCAAATGTTGCCCACGTGAAAGATTTTGGTAAAGTAATCCTAAATGACTATCTGGTTCACGGAAAAATTCTACAAAAAAGCGCATCAGCCCATAGCCGATAATGAATAAGGATGAGATTAATCCGGGATAATATAAAATTTTACGATACCGTGCCAGTAAGAATAAAATCACATAAAGTAGAATGCCTTCTGTGGCGGCTTCATAGAGTTGACTAGGGTGGCGTGGCACATTATCAACACGTGAAAAAATCACTCCCCAACTGCCATCTGTTGGTCTGCCCCATAATTCACCATTAATATAATTCGCCATTCTTCCTAAAAATAAGGGGATAGGCACCGATAAGCAGGTGACATCCATGGCACAGAAATAATTAATATTTGCTTTTTTACAGTAATATAAAATCCCTAAGGCACAACCAATCATGCCCCCATGGAAAGACATACCTCCTTGCCAAATATAAAAAATTTCAATGGGATGCTGTAGATAGTAACCAAAATTATAAAATAATGTGTAACCTAACCTACCGCCTATAATTGCAGAGAGTAAAACAAAATTAAAAGAAGCAAAAATTTCATTGCGTTTAATTGGTTTTTCCTGCCATTGCGTGACATAAGTGACATTGTAAAGTGCAAAAAATAATCCTGCGACATAGGCAAGCGCGTAATAATGAATCGAAAATGGCCCAATACGCAAAAGAGCTGGGTCGTAATAGGGAAACAGATAGGGTTCTGAAAATAAACTTAACATGGATTTTCCTTTTTGCTGATTATGGAATAATTAAGCCATTAAGTCGATTCGTCCATCGCAAACATGCCATTTATCATCAGCAAATTTTGTAATTTCTTCTGGGTGATGAGAAATGAACAAGCAAATGAGTTGAAATTTTTTTGTGATATGATGAATCTCAGCCATTAATTCTGCCCTTAAACCTGCATCAAGCCCGTTAAAAGGTTCATCAAGTAACAGAATCTGACATTGCTGTGTTTGAATTTGAGCAAAAATACGCGCCAATGCAACACGTTGCTGTTGCCCGCCTGAGATATTTTCAGGAAATTCTGCATGATAATCTTGTAACTTAAAGCGATGGATTAAATCATCAACCAGTTGATTTTGCTGTTGATTGGATAGATTTACCGATTTATTCGCAAAGGCAAGGGCGATATTTTGTCTAAGATTGAGATGAGGAAATAAATTATGCGCTTGGAACAGAAAACTTATCTTTTTTTGTGCAGGCAATAGATGATGAATTTCTTTATCATTGTGAAGAATAGCACCTGATTCTAGCTTGTAGAATCCTGCAATTAAATGAAGCAAGGTAGATTTACCCGCACCGCTTGCACCTGTGATGAGTGTTACAGCAGTTTGTTTGAACTGACAATTAAAATGAAATGAATTTTTGTCATCAAATGAAAATATGGCATGGTCAAGTTTTAGCATAATGATAAAAAATCCCAAAGATTGTGATGTAAATTAAAAGCATGATTGTAAAAAGAGTGAAGGCTTGGTCAATTCTGTAACTGCCTAATAATGAAAAGATTAAAAAAGGTAGGGTGGTAAAACTCTCATGCCCAAATAAGGCGATGGCACTGATATCACCAAATGAGAGGCAAAGGGTAAAGGTGCCTGCCAGTAAGATAGGAAATTTTAATTGTGGTAAAAATATATGAAAAAATCGGGTTTTATTATTTAAATGAAGCATATTTATCAAACGATATTGCGTATCATAAATTTGAAATGCGGGCAATGCGATGATTCTTAACATAATTGGTAATGCCATTAAGCTATTGATAATGCAGACTAAAATTAAAGGGGGGAATTGGGATAAATTGATAAAAAGTGCGGATGATAATAAAATAGGTGGGGTTACAAAAATAGCATAGCCAGAAAGTAAAATTAATTCGCGTTGTTTTTTGTAATATTGTGCGGTGTTGATGATGGCAAGCGCACAAATAAATGTGAAACATGTACTACTGATTCCAATCATAAAGCTATTCAAAATGGCACTGATGGTCTTTTGTGGTAGTTTTAGGTGTAATGTGCTGGGGATTAGCATGGTGAGTAAGGGCATAATCACCAGTAAAGAAAATACGAATAGCCAGAAATAATCAAGGCATTTTATGTTGAATTGATTGCCATCGAAGCGGATTCTGGAATGCCATTTATTTTTTTTAATCACATGCGCTTTTGTGATGGTGAAGTGAAATATTTTTTTCTGACCAGTCGTTAATAATAAAATAGCAACACAACATAACATTTGAACCAACCCTAATTGCGCCGCAAGGGGTAAATCGTAATCATATTTAATCGCCTGATAGATGGCGACCTCTAACGTATTGAAAGTAGGCTTTCCACCTAATGTGAGAATAATGGTAAAGCTAAGGGCGCAGAAGGTAAAAATAATGCCAAATAATGCAGGAATGATTTTTTTTAATAAGGGATATTCTAACCATAAAAAATAATTTCTATGGCTGAAATTTAGCAATAAAGCGTTTTTCCAAATTTCTTGTGGTATCTCCTCCATTTTATGAAGAATGATGAATAATGCCAAAGGTAGATTTAAGAAAATATGGCCTAATAGAATCCCATTAAAGCCGTACAGATAATAAAAAGATGTTTCTGATTGGCTAAAAAATTGCCATAAAATACTTATCCAACCCGATGCGCCATGTAAATTAACCAATGCAAATACCACCATAATTTGTGGTAATACAGAAATAAGCAGACAGAAATTTTTGACATAATGACGGTTTGGGTAAAATTGCCTGATGACCATTCGTGCGATAGGAATGGCAAGCATAATACTTAAAAAAGCTGATAGGCTAGCTTGCTGAAATGTAAAAATAATAATTTTTCTAAAATAAATATCTTGCCAGAGCTGCGTAAATTTTGAAAATTCAAAATTGGATAAGAAAAATCCACTTAAAACACCTATACAAATAATTGGCAAGGCAATTGTTATCGCTAGCATTGCCAGATGAAGCAAGGTCATTAGAGGAATTATGTCCGCATTTTTGATGCGATTTATTGTGTGTAAAGCCACCTTTTTGTCCAAGCAGTACGGTTTTCTGCCACCTCATCACTATCTATTATCAATGTTGCTTGCGGCTTTGGCAAAGCTTCAAATGGGCGTGGTAGTTTGATTCCGCCAATGGTTGGATACATCCAATTTGTGGTTGGGATATGTTTTTGAAAATTCCTTAACAACATAAATTTTAAGAAATCATCTGCTAATTCTGATTGCTTACTATTTTTCATTTTGCCCGCAGTTTCTATTTGAATGTAATGGCCTTCTGAAAATATCGCGGCTTTATAAGAAAGGTTCTTTTCAATAACGGCATGATATGCTGGCGATGTTGTATAGCTGAGTACCATATCGCCTTCGCCTTTTAAGAATAAACCATATGCTTCTTCCCAGCTTTTGCTATAAGAGATAATTTGCTTGTTTAATTTACGCCAAACTTTTGTATCATCATCACCATAAAGATGGCGCACCCATAGCAACAACCCTAAACCCGGCGTACTGGTGCGTGGGTCTTGCACCAATAATTTCAACTTAAGATTTGTTAATTCTTCTAAAGATTTGGGTGGGTTTGGTAATTTATCTTGATTATAAACGAAAGAAAACCAGCCATAATCATAAGGGAGAAAAAAATCATCTTCCCATTGAAAAGGTAATTCTAAAACTCTTAAATCTTTTTTATTGAAACCATGAAGCGTGAATAAGCCTGTTTTACGTGCTTCAGCAATTAAATTTGTATCTAAGCCTAGTACAATATCCGCTTCGTTATTTTTATTTTCTAACTTGATTCGAGTCAGCAGAGAAACGCCATCATTAAAGCTAATATAACGAACAGTGCAATTGCATGATTTTTCAAATTCTTCTGCAATTTTTGGTCCCGGTCCCCATTCAGATGTAAAAGAAGAATAGGTATAGATTGTTAAGATAGGTTTTTTTTCTTGTGCCAAACTAAGTTGAGCGACGACAAGATAAAAAGCAATCATATAAGTGAGGAGGTATTTCATTATTTATCCTTTCCTACGCTAGTTTTAACTAGATCAGGTTCAACGGGTTAGCTTGCTTCTCAGTTAGGAGTTTTCCTAACACCCCGAGGGTTGATGTTATCAATTAACAATATTCATTATACAAATTATCAATATTATTGCAATAATATTATGCGGTGGTTTGTGCGGTTGAACGCCTATAAGCACTATTACAATGGGCTTCGCAATAAGGCAAACTTCCTTGTACAGGTTTGCCACAAAAATGAAACCCCTCTTCATTCGGATGCCCAGTTGGCCATTGGCATAAATTATCGTCTGGATAGGTGATGGCTGTTGATTTTTTCTCTTTAACAGTTTTTTCTTTATCGCTTTTAGGGGTAGAAAGTTTTAATCGATTTGCTTTACCAATAACGGCATTGCGGGTATTACCTAATTTTTCTGCAATATCACGGGCAGATGCACCTGCATTGAGCATATCTTTTAAGATTTTGATGTTTTCATCTGTCCATTCAAATTTTTCACTCATTGATGATTCCATTTCCTATCAATAGATTTTACGAATTGATTATAAAGATAAATTTTCATTTTGATAGCGTAAAATTAAGGGAATTATCCCTTTAACGTCACTTTACGTCATTTCAATGGATTTTTCTTTATATAAAATTTTGGTTTAAGGCATAAGGGGGAGTTAAGCATATTTCAATCTGAAAATAAAATCACTTGTGATTTTAACAAAAATTGATTATTACAGATAAGAATTTATCTAGGGAAAAATATCATACTATTGTTTGATTTATTTTATTTTTTAATAAAAGGCTTTATGATGAAGATTCAGACTCAATTCATGAGGTGGAAATCATTTTATATAGTTTCTTAAATAAGCGTGTTTTTTACAGTGCCGACGTAGCTCAGTTGGTAGAGCAGGGGTTTTGTAAACCTAAGGTCCGCGGTTCGAATCCGTGTGTCGGCACCATCACTAAGAATAAGTATTGAAAAATGCAATATGATAACCCATTAAGTAAATTTGCTGATTGTTCAGAAACTGATCGATTCGAGCAAAAATTAGTGCCTAATGAGTTTGCTTCTGAAGGAACAATAGATATGCCAAAGCGTGAAATCAATTTTGAAATCACGCCTCCAATGTTATCAAATTTTTTTGATTTTATAAAAAAATCTTTTATTGTGCAAAAATTAAATCCTGAAACGGCAAAAGATTTAACTTTAAGGCTATTATTTCTTATGCCAAGTGTAAAGCTTCCGACTATTGTTGAAACAATATTTGAACAGAAAATTGCAGGATTGAATTTTATCCATCCTGTGGGAGTTGCCGCTGGTTATGATAAGGATGCAATATCAGGGCTTAATATATTTCGGTTGGGATTTAGTTTTGCAGAATATGGTACCGTTACGCCATTGGCACAAGCAGGCAATGCACGTCCGCGTATATTTAGATTGCCAGAAGATAAGGCTATTATTAATAGGATGGGTTTTAACAATGCAGGAATGGATGCTGTATCAAAAAATTTGCAGAAAATTCATGCTATCAAAAAACCACATCATCTTATTGGGGTGAATATTGGTAAAAATACAACAGGTGAGATTGATGATTATTTGACTTGTTTTCAAAAATTTTCGAATGTTGCTGATTATATTACCATTAATATTTCATCACCCAATACACCGAATTTACGCGATTTACAAAAGCCTGATATGATTCAAAAATTGATAGGGCAATGTAAAAACCATGCAGAAAAACATAACATCAACATTCCGATTTTTCTTAAATTAGCGCCTGATTTGGATAAGGAACATGTTAATGATTTGGCAAAAGCTGTGCTTGCAGGTAAAAATGAGGGAATAGATGGTTTAATTCTTACCAATACCACAATAGAACGTCCTGACCATCTTAGAAATATTCATAAAAATGAGACGGGCGGATTAAGTGGTAAGCCTTTATTTGAAAGCTCTACAGAAATTTTAAAACAATTTGCCCGTATCACCGAAAATAAAATTCCATTGATTGGCGTTGGTGGCATCAGTAATGGTTATCAAGCCTATCAAAAAATACGTGCTGGTGCGTGCTTATTGCAATTATATACAGGTTTAATTTATGAAAGTAATTATTTTACCTGTCATATTCTGACTGATATGGCAAGATATCTTAAGGAAGATGGCTTTAGTCATATCAGTGAGGCAATAGGCGTCGACCTATAAATGACAATCATTCAACATTTATCTGAGATTGCCGATAATTACGATATTTATTTGGTTGACCAATGGGGTGTGTTGCATAATGGTCATATCTGTTTTGAACAGGCGCGTGATGCGCTTGGGCAGTTAAAAAAACACAATAAAACAATCATTATTCTTTCTAATTCTAGCAAACCTTACGATGCGACTGCTGAAATGCTAACAAATTTAGGCGTAACGCAAGATTATTATGATGCAATTATTACCTCTGGCACGGATTTTCAGGATAATATTCTCAATCGGCATCATCCATTTTATCAAAATTTAGGCAAATATTGTTATGTGCTGAGTTGGGAACAAGATTTAATTGCAACAGAACAACAGGCGCATTTACAACATGTTGTGCTAGAAAATATGCCCCTTGAAACAGTTGCTGATATTAACCATGCTGATTTTATTCTATGTGCAGGCATTAATCGGGAGGAATCGATTGATTATTATCGCCCTTTATTGCAACAGGCAAAGATGCGCAATATACCAATGGCATGTATCAATCCTGATAAAATATCAGTGGCACCAGATGGTTCTTTAGAATTATGCCCGGGTGCAATTGCTGAAATTTATGAACAAGAATATGGCGGTACTGTTTGTTGGCATGGCAAACCTTACGAGGCTGTTTATCAGGCGGCAGAACGTATTACAAAACAAAAGATGAGTAAAAAATTTCTTGCCATTGGTGATTCGATTCATCACGATATTCAAGGCATTAAAAATATGGGTGGTGATGGCTTGTTTATTACTAGCGGTATTGCGTGGCATGAGATGGGATTGGCACAACAATATGATGATGCCAATGAAACAATGCTACAGGAATTTTATCAAAAGCATCAAATTTTCGCTGATTATGCTCAAACCAAATTACGATGGTAGTAGAAAACAAAATGGTTTTTTGCGATTATTTAAGAAGATATTTTTTCTGAAACAGCTGCATCTGCAAAGCTTGCCATACCATGATGGCAGGCAAGGGCAATCTTTAAGATAGCAATCGCAGTGGCACCACCGCTTGCTTCGCCTAGACGCATATTCAAATCTAAAATCGGCTCTTTATCAATTTTTTTCAACACATATTGATGCGCTTGTTCTGCGGAAACATGCCCAACGATACAATGATTAATATAGTCTTTATCAATATCATGTAAAATCGCCGCCGCCGCACATGAAACAAAGCCATCTAAAATCACTGCCACTTTTGCGATACGGGCTGCCATGATGCACCCCACCATAGCGGCAATTTCAAAGCCACCTAAATGGCGTAATATTTCTAAACTGCGATAATCACCCTGAAAATATGGCTGATGCAGTTGCACAGATTTTTTAATTAAGGATACTTTATTATCATAAATTACATCATCAACACCGGTACCACGCCCAACCCAATCTTTGGCTTTTCCGCCATAAAGCGCATGATAAATGGCCGCCGCTGAAGCCGTATTGCCAATGCCCATCTCGCCGGGGACTATCACATCCACCTTATCATCTATTGCCATCATGCCGTAGCTAATGGCATGGGCGCAGGCTTGCTCGGTCATGGCAGGTTCTTTGGTAAAATCTTTGGTGGGTTGTTCTAATTGCAAATCATAGGCAACAAAATCGGCATCAACAGCGCCAGCGATTTGATTGATGGCAGCACCGCCATTTTGAAAATTTTGTAACATAGCGATTGTGACATCGGCAGGAAAAGCGGATATTTGTTGTTGATGGGCAATGCCATGATTGCCAGCAAATACTGCGATGCGTGGAATGTTAAGTGGGGCTGGATGCTTGCCACGCACAGATTCATACCAACAAGCAAGCTCTTCTAATCTTCCCAAAGATTTTTCTGGCTTGGTTAATTGTGCCTGATGCTTTATTGCTTGATTGTAAATTTCTTTATCAAGCGGTTTAAATTGTTTGAATAGCGCGGTAATATCAGAAAATGTTGTATCCATTATTTTCTTTCCATTATTTTTTTCTAATGTGTTAATGATGAATGCAATAGTAATATTTTAATGTGTAACAGAATGCAATGAATAATCATGAGAAATAAGATTAAAAAAACGATATTGGTTATTCTTTATCCACTGATAATGCTTATCAATTTATTACATTTTTTAACGATTTTGCCTTTGCCAAAAGTGCCTTATCATTCACTGAATAAAACAGTTATTTTTTTACCTTTTGCAGGCATGTTGATTGGCTTGATGGTCGCATTTTTTTATCAGCTTGGCTATTGGTTAAATTTTCCTCCTTTTGTTTGTGGGGCAATGGCATTGATTGCTCAGGTGATTCTTACAGGTGGTTTGCATGAAGATGGGCTTGCTGATAGTGCCGATGCGTTGGGGGTGCGCGCGCAGAATTCTCAGGAAAAACTACAAATTATTCGTGATAGCCATGCCATTGGCACCTATGGTGCGTTGGCACTTATTTTGGTGATTTTGGGTAAAGCAATGCTGTTTACGGCGGTTATTCATCCAAAAATATTATGGCTTATTTTGCCCCTTGCCCATATGCTATCGCGCGCGCAATGGGTGGTGTTAATTTATATGTTACCCATTATTGAAGGCAGTCAGCTTGCAAAAATGATTGCCAATATCAGTAAATGGCAATTGATGATTACGTTATTGTTAAGCTTTGCATTAAGTTTTGCGTTGGTTAAGTATTTTCTGTTTTTTGATATTCAATGGGAACTCATTTTGCTTTTTTGGCTTGTACAAATTTACGCGCTTTATTTTTTCATTGTTAAGAAGTTTGGTGGTTTTTCTGGTGATTTATTAGGGGCATCACAACAAATTACAGAAATATTGATTATTTTTGCATCTTTATGTATAATTTTTCTTGCCAAATGAGCTTAATTATAGGAATAAGGTTACTATTCTTTTTATTCGGGACGTAGCTCAGCTTGGTAGAGTGCCTGCTTTGGGAGCAGGATGTCGTTGGTTCGAATCCAGCCGTCCCGACCAACCTTATGAATAATTAATGAATATTGGAGAATTTCATGTCACGGGTCAGAATTTTTCAAAAGCCAAAAACAGCCATGCAATCGGGCAGGGCTGGCACAGATGAATGGATTGTGCAATTCGAGCTTGAACAAGTGAAGATATTGGATGCGGGTATGCAGTGGAAAACACAACCCAATACCAATCGTTTGTTACGGATGCGCTTTTCTACAATGGCTGAGGCTGAAAATTGGGCAAAAGCACAGGGGCATAGTTACCATATTTTATTACCGCGCGAGCGAAAAATAAAACCAAAAGCCTATGCCGATAATTTTTCTTATCAGCGTACGCAACCTTGGACTCATTAGATTGACGCCCATTGATTGGTTAAAAGTGATTGGTTAAAGTTGCTGCGCCTGTAGCTCAGTTGGATAGAGCACGTGCCTTCTAAGCATGGGGTCAGGGGTTCAAATCCTCTCAGGCGCGCCATTTAATCATTAAAAATATTTCGCAATCCTTTGATTAAGCTAATTCAAGGTAGTGCGGGGGTTGTTAAGCCCAGCCTCCTCATCGATATTTCTAGGCACGAGCGGGGGGTTAAAAGGGGGTCATTTTTGGAGATGGGCTTTTGCCTCATCGAAAAAAAATGTCGCACCCCCCCTTAAATAATAAAACGATAACGCTTCCCCCTTAAATAATAAGTGCGGGGCTACTTTGGGGCTATTTTTTTGGTTAAAATTACTTACTTTGTTGTCTTAATGCTTGAACAGCTTTTTCAATTGAATTTTCATTTTTAGTTTCTGACCATTCCGTCCAAACATCTATCGTTGCACTATTAGGTTTAATATTGGGTTTATTAATTTTTATTCTACTAGGTAATAAACAAGCATCGCCTACAATAATACATTCTCCAATATCTAAAGTGGGTAACGCTTCTATAAAATCACCCAAACTATCAGGAAGAAGACGTTTTATTACATTTTGGTCATCTGGGTTAGTGAGGCGCATTGCAATAAAATTACCGCATTGGCTTAATACGGTTTTACTTACATCCGCGGGTCTTTGACTAATGACAACTAGAGAAACGCCATACTTTCTACCTTCTTTAGCAATTCTTTCAAAATTATAAAGTCCTTTTGCTTCAATGCTACCTTTATTATCTTGAGGAATATACAAATGTGCTTCATCACAGAACAACGCAATCGGATGCCTTGTTTCACGGTCTGTCCATTGCTGAACAGAGAATATTAATCGTGCAATTAAACCTGTAATTAAAGGTAAAATATCTGAAGGCACTTCTGAAAAATCTATAATCTTACTGCCTGATTTTTTAGTTTCAAAAGCCATCAATTTATCAATAAGCGTGTTTAGCCAATCATAATTTTGAAATTCCTCACTATTATTAAAAATAAAATTAAGTCTTTTGTCACTTTGTTTGCTTTTCAGCCTTTGAATAAATCTTGTTAATTTACCGTGTAGAGGTCCTTGTTTTTCTTTAGAACCAGAACCTTGAATCATTTCAGAATCTAATTTATCTAATTTTTCAATAACTTGAGTTAAATTATATGGAATTGGACTATCAATCGTAAAATCATTGAGAATAGCTTCCTGTTTGCCATTATTTTTATCAAGTTTATCTTTTTTTAGTTTAATTATTGTATCAAATAATGCTCTTGCTTGATTGGGTGCATTACTATCACTTCTATCTAAAAGAAAAGCCTCCATTTCTTCATATGACAACAACCAATAAGGAAGAAAAACAAGGTTTTGATTGTTTGTATCATCTGAAGGCCCTGCAATCTTTAAGGCTATTGTATTATCTAAATCTTTTAATGGTTGATACTCTCCATGTAAATCAAATACAATATTATTGACGGAAGAAAGTTTTGAAGCCTGTTCTAAAATATTAGCAACGCTCCAAGATTTCCCTGAACCTGTACCGCCAACAATAACAGCATGTCTTTGAAAAAATTTATCACCATTTATAAAAGCTGAGGTATCTTTTTGTATTGCATATTTTCCAAGTTTTAACTGGTTTTTTTCTTTTGAGCTAATTGCACTCATAAAAGTTTTTAAATCATCTCCAATTAATAAAGAAGTATCACTGCCAATACTTGGTACAACGTCTAAACTACGCTTAAAAATATTAGATTGTATTCCTATTTGCATATACCAAGTGCCAACTAATTGAGCTTTAACAAGGTTACTAACTACATCTTGCTCATTTCCATCTGTTGTTTGCATTGCCTTGCGCATAATTTTATTAACTAGAGCAATAATATATTCTCCAGAATTGGTTGACTGTATTTTCAAAATTTGGTTGATTTGAAGGTTATTTAATGTCTCTTCTTCGTAAATTTGAATGGTTACGGTTCCTGTATCAACGCTTTGTATTTTTCCTAAATTTTGATTCTGTGATTGATTATTCATTAGTTTTTATTCCTTCATTGTTGAAAATGTTATTGAATTCTTGAATGTTCCAATAGCTTCCTGTCAAGCTACTCTTTCTTTTTCTTCCCTTTTCCTTATAGGTAAAGCATGTTTTTTGCTCTTTTTTACCTTCTTCAATTAACACATAATCCGATGCTTTATCTAACATATTTTTACAAGCGTCTGTTGCTTTTTTGGTGACAACAACTATCTTTTTTCTTTCTTCAATAGCAGATACTATTTTTGGTGTTAAATGTGTATCGTTAAAACCAAATCCGATTGCAAGAAAGCTGTTAGAACTTGAAATAGCATCATCAGATTTATGAATAAGCGTTCTGAAGGGGTCGTTAAATGCTTGTTCATATTTGTGTATATTAGGAAATATAGCATCCATCATATCGTTATAATGAGAAAACTTATTATCATGCCATCGCAATGAACCGTGTACTTTATATAAATTGATACATTCTTTTGATTTAAAGTTTTTTGATTTGAATTTTGAAAATTCACGTCCAGAATAACCATCTGAAAAAGGAAAATTATAATAAGCTAAAATATATTCTAAAATGCAATCATAATTGGTTGTAATAATATGAAGTAAATTTGGATGAGAGCTATAAAAAAACTCTATTAACCTCTGTATTGGTTCTATCAAGAGGTTGTTAGAAAACTCTTTATGCACTTTTTTATCTTTTTCATTAATAATTCTGAATATATTCTTTTCGTATTTCTTTCTTTCATTATCATTACATGCTGACAATATTTCTTCCAAGTTTTTCTCACTTGTTATACCAAGCTCTTGTTTTAAACTATCCATTGTCGGCATTCCAAAAGGAACTGTTGCGCCTGAACCCCATATGATAAGATTGCATTGTTTTAAGTAAATTTGCACTAATGTAAATAATTTTTCTTTTTCTTCACTCTCACTCATCAAAAAATAGTCCCTTTAATTCTAGTATAAAGATTTTCTAGATTGCGTTCGTAGACTCGGAAGCCTGTGTCGTAATTTCGCGCCATTGTGCCTTTATCGTGCAAGCGCAATTCCACTTTTGCTTTTATCAATAGAAGACTGCAAACTTTTGCGGTAAGCCACGGTTCTACATGTTGGCGAATTGCATTTAAATATTTATTGTTAAACCTATCAGAGGTTTTTGTCTCTTCCATACTATCATCACGACATTTGATAATTATATTATCTTCAACCATCACGCAAAAATTCTTTCCTATAAAACGTATCCTAATCAAAATTTTATAATTTTTATTGCAAAGATACAACCAATAAAACATATTACCCTAAATCCCACTTTCTTATATAGTTTTCTTGCGTTTGAGTTTTTGTTTCTCAAGCGTGGGGCTTCGTAATCCCTTTTTATATATTACGCATTATTATTTAAGGGGGAAGCGGATATCGCTTCTCGGCGATGAGGGCAAGCCCATCGCCTTGCGATATATCCCCCTTAACAACCCCCTCGCTGTGCTTTATACTCAAATCGAGATTTTTGCTCCGCATTATTATTTAAGGGGGGTGCGACATACACTTCGGCATTGTTTTTGGCGGTGCGCCCATGCCTCGCTATGTACCCCCCTTTGACCCCCCGCACACCTTAACACTGACTCCGTGATTACTTAACAACCCCCTCGCTGTGCTTTATACTGAAATCGAGATTTTTGCTCCGCATTATTATTTAAGGGGGGTGCGACATACACTTCGGCATTGTTTTTGGCGGTGCGCCCATGCCTCGCTATGTACCCCCTTTTGACCCCCCGCACACCTTAACACTGACTCCGTGATTACTTAACAACCCCCTCGCTGTGCTTTATACTGAAATCGAGATTTTTGCTCCGCATTATTATTTAAGGGGGAAGCGATATCGCTTCTCGGCGATGAGGGCAAGCCCATCGCCTTGCGATATATCCCCCTTAACAACCCCCTCGCTGTGCTTTATACTCAAATCGAGTTTGTGTTTAATCCCCTCGCTGTGCTTTATACTGAAATCGAGACTTTAACCCCCCGCGTCATTAATAAAAGGGGGGTGCGACATTTTTTATGTTGTGAGGGCAAGCCCACACCATAAAAATGACCCCCCTTAAACCCCCCGCTCGTGCTTTATACTGAAATCGAGATTTTTGCTCCGCATTATTATTTAAGGGGGAAGCGGATATCGCTTCTCGGCGATGAGGGCAAGCCCATCGCCTTGCGATATATCCCCCTTAACAACCCCCTCGCTGTGCTTTATACTCAAATCGAGTTTGTGTTTAATCCCCTCGCTGTGCTTTATACTGAAATCGAGATTTTTGCTCCGCATTATTATTTAAGGGGGAAGCGATATCGCTTCTCGGCGATGAGGGCAAGCCCATCGCCTTGCGATATATCCCCCTTAACAACCCCCTCGCTCGTGCTTTATACTGAAATCGAGTTTGTGTTTAATATATCCCCCGCTTGTGCTTTGAGATATCGATGAGCGAGCTTCAATAAAACATATTACCCTAAATCCCACTTTCTTATATAGTTTTCCTGCTTGAGTGTATTTTCAAGCGTGGGGCTTCGTAATCCCTTTTTATATATTACGCATTATTATTTAAGGGGGAAGCGATATCGCTTCTCGGCGATGAGGGCAAGCCCATCGCCTTGCGATATATCCCCCTTAACAACCCCCTCGCTCGTGCTTTATACTGAAATCGAGACTTTAACCCCCCGCGTCATTAATAAAAGGGGGGTGCGACATTTTATATAGCGTGAGGCAGAAGCCCACGTATAAAATGACCCCCCTTAAACCCCCCGCTCGTGCTTTATACTGAAATCGAGATTTTTGCTCCGCATTATTATTTAAGGGGGGTGCGATGCTCGATATTAATGCGGGGGTCGACATACGCTCCGTTATTTTTTGGGGGTGCGACATTTTATATAGCGTGAGGCAGAAGCCCACGTATAAAATGACCCCCAAACCCCCGCTACTACTTTCAACAACCATCGATAATGTTTTCAGTAACCCCCCTATATACCATAATATTGCACTATATTCTCGCTGTGGCATATATTTTGCGATATATTAACGTGATGTTATTTTTCCAAGCCCATTCTTTTATGTAGAGAGTTGATAATTATGAAAATATTACTTATCATTTTGTCCTGCATCCTATTTACGTACTCTGCATACGCGCAAGAAGATGATGGCTCTGCATTGCCTGCTTTGGAAAGAATTGCACCAGAAAATGATGGTTCTGCACTGCCTGCTTTGGAAAGAATTGCACCAGAAAATGATGGTTCTGCACTGCCTGCTTTGGAAAGAATTGCACCAGAAAATGATGGTTCTGCACTGCCTGCTTTGGAAAGAATTCTACCAGAAAATGATGGTTCTGCATCGCCTGCTTCTGAAGAAATGATACCAGCAGATAACGGCTTAGTAGGCTTAGTGCCTCCTTATCAAGAAACTTTATCAGAGAGTGACGGCTTTGAAGTGTATCCTTATGAAGGAATTATTATATCAAAAAAGAACGCCCCTATATTTCCTTATCGAGAAATTATACTAAAATATGATGCCTCTGCACCGCGTTCTTATCAAGGATTTATGCAAAGCAAGTATTTATTTGATACGCATGTTCAACTAAAACCTCTTAATGAAGATAGTTTTGGTATAGAGGTTTTTCCTGTTCAGAAGCATTCTATCGTATCCTATCAAAATGGCACAACAGCTGAAAAAAATGGTTACCAATTTTTTAGAGGTCGCAGTAAGGGGCGTTTCGCAATAGAATATACTTTTGGCACGACAGGAACAAGAACAACACAATATCTTAAAGGGCAAAAATTTACACTCAACGGTGAAGAGCATGAATTTACAGAAGATAGTACATTCACAAGTATAGGTTTTTATGCAGCAACTGCTATAAACATTAAATTTATACAAATAAACAATTTGTCATTCTATACTCGCCCTTTAATAGGTCTGCGAGCTATGGAGTATGAGGGCATTGGAAGTTACAAAACAACGGACCCTGATTGTGCAACAGAGTTTCTTTGTGAAGAAGAAGAAACTCTTGGTTTCCATACTGTTAGTGGCACTAACGATCCATTATTTTTTGTTTTGCCTATTGGGGTAGAATATATAGCGATAGCAGGACAAGGCATCAGGGCAGAATATAACCCTAGAGCGGCACAAATTGAAATTGGCTTCATCTTTCCATGGTAGCAGTCCGCTGATTGCAAAAAATGTTGTGCTATTTTGTTAATTTTGTTAATTATCATGCTTTCTAACTACTTCTTTAACATAGAGAGTTTATTATGAGAATATTGCTCACCATTTTGTTCAGCATTCTATTTGTTTGCCCCGCTTATGCACAAGGAAATGTCGCCCCCTTAAAAAAATAACCGATACCGCGCCCCCCCTTTATAAATAATATGTCGACCCCCGCATAAATAATGTCTTGAAACTTTATGAGATGCTAGTGCTAGGCGCGGCGGGGGGTTTAAGGGGGGTCATTTTTATGGCGTGGGCTTGCACTGGGTTCCCACTATTTTGCGTAGCAAAATCGAGGGTGCCCTACCCTCAGAGAAGCGATATCGCTTCCCCCTTAAATAATGAAGCGTATGTCGCACCCCCCTTTAAATAATAAAACGATGGGCAGTTATCGATGCAATCCACACAAATTTATGTTAAGATTGCATAACGACCTCGTGAAAACTTCAATGGAAAAAGCAACCAATGTTATGTTAGGAATTAAATGATGACAAAAAAATTCAATCCAAAATTAGACGAAGAACTCATAAAGATTATTGAATGCGCATACAGCTTACTTAATAACGACAAAAAAATGATGGAGATTCCATATCTTTATAATAAAAAACATCTTCAACAACTGTTTAATGACAAAGTTCAACAACCGTTTAATGACAAAGGTATTTGCCTCGAAACACGCTTAACAATTCTCAATAAACTTTATTCTACAAGAAGCTCTATTAAAGGAACAATGAATATTATCAACGAACATGGTACGAAGAAATTGGTAGAAAAAATGATGGAAGGGGATATAGATAATCTTACTTATCCAATCACAAAAAAAGGAACGCAGGAAGATGTAAAACCCATCTCTCTATTAAGCAAATATTTGTATTATGAAACAAATTTTGAATTCCCTATTTATGACAGTTTAGCCAAAGCAACTTATTCTGAATTTTTTGGTTTTAACAAAACAATTAAACCTAAAGAGTATTTTTCTAAAATAAAACAGATAAAAGAAAAGAATTCGCTTACATATGACAAGATAGATGCGTTTGGCTGGGTTCATGGTAAATTATCCCCAAAAGATGAAAACGGCGAATCTGCCTCTTATATTACAGGGCTTGGAAAAAGGGATTATTATAAAAAGTTAGAAGAAAAAATTGCGGAATATAAAAGGGATTATTATAAAAAGTTAGAAGAAAAAATTGCGGAATATAAAAAACCTCCTCAGTGATATAACCTCAAGCTATATTCATAAGGGATAAAAATGGTGGGCGATGACAGGCTCGAACTGCCGACCCTCATCGCCGATAAGCGAAGTCGCTTCCCCCTTAAATAATAATGCCCGATGGGCAGTTATCGATGCAATCCACACAAACTTATGTTAAGATTGCATAAAGCAACCGATGTTATGTTAGGAATTAAGATAATGGGTGACATATCTAAAACAGTGGATGACATATCTGAAACAGTGGATACATTTTACGACGAAATACGGAATGACCCTAACCACCGCTATAAATCTTGGGAACATTGTTACAGTTATTTTCAATCTAACAAAGCAAAAGATATTGACCACCAAGCCAGTCTGCATTTAGGGTTTTATCTAGCAAGCTGGGGAATGTTACGTGCTTCATTTCTTTTACAAAAAAATTATAAAGTTCATACAGAGGTAGTAAAAATATTATTAGATAAAAAATACATACCATTAAACACTGTTACATTAGAAAAATTTGATAATGAAGATAATATTAACTTATTATTTGACATGATTAAAGAGATAAGGAGAAGTTATAAAGACAATAATGTTTCAGATACCCTAGTCTCTAAAATTTTACTGGGAACGCTTGGATGTATGCCAGCCTATGATAGATTATTGAAAACTGGTGTTCATAAAGTCTTTGAAGCTAATACTATTGCTAAAAACCAAACACTCAATAAATCTAATTTTGCTAATTTACTTGGATGGTGCAAAAAGAATAATGATAAACTTCATGAGGCTCAAAACAAAATCAACAGTGAGAGTGATGTTAAATATCCCATCATGAAAATCGTTGATATGTATTTTTTTCAAGTAGGAAAAATGGGGTTAGGTTAGGGCAAGGGAAGGATTTATTTAGATTTAAATTCCATTAAATAATCTTCGTTATCTAATCTTATAAATTTTACGTATCTATTACCGAATTTATCCAAATGTTCTAAAGTTACTTTTTTATCCAAAGGCACACCTAACTTTTTTCTAAAATATTTACCAAGAATACTATTATTATGCGGTGTTTCTATTGCCTTATTACCATCTTGTGCAACCACGCAAACTAAGGGAAAGCCCTCTTCTGTGAGAACTGAAAAATGTTCGCCTTTTTTAGGAAAAAAGTTACCACGTACAATTTCAACAGGAATAGGTATATAAGCCTGATTTTTTTCACGCCCATCTCTTTGTCCCCAATTCAAACCTGATTTTTCATGCATTCTACTTTCTTTTACGGAATATAAAGGCAACATAACACTCTCATCATCGTTCGTCTTTTGAATCTTCCTAAGACTACTTTCTAATATCATTGTTTGATTTGCTTTTTTTGTACAAAAGCTTTCTGCGTCTTGATGATTACAATATATGCTTAAAGTTTCCAATTTTTTGTAAAAAATCAACGCATCATTAGGATTACACTCTGTAATGCTTTCTATTTGCCTTTTTTTAAAAGCATTTATTGAGTAGTTAGGTGAACCACAAAAGGCTTTTACTGGTTCTCCTGTTTTTAGCCATACATAAATTTTTGAATGTACAGAAGCCTCTGAAGCCCCCATATAAGAACAATAAAACCTATCCTTCATTGTAGAACTCATCATATCTACAAAATTTTTATGATGAATATCATAGATACCTTGTGTTGGTGTCATTCCTACAATCAAGTTGACCTTTATATTATCTGTAGCTTCTAAATGATGCATTGCCATGCTTGGCGTTGCAAAACCAGAAATGATGCAGACTTCATCAGCATGAGTTGCGGGTTCAATTAAAACTTTTTCAAAAAGGTTTTCGCTATGTAGTGATAAGTTCGTCATTCTTATTCTGCGTATATTTAATATTTTGTATTTGATTGTTATACGGTATTTCACAAATGCTTTTAATCAAAGCCTCAAATATAATTTTTATACCCAGTGGTGGTACAGCCATACCTATCTGTTTTCTTACACTTTCTTTTGAACCTAAAAATTCAAACCAATCTGGAAATGATTGAAGTCTCGCCCGTTCTCTATTTGTTAGTGCTCGATTTTCTTGATAATGATAAACATGCGTTCCACCACCACCACTTCCCGTTACTGTGTAAGCAGGTTCATTCGCTTTTAATCTCTTATAAATCTGGCTTATTTTTGCACCCTTTACATTTAAAGTCAGATGTGAAGGAAGATTTGCCGTAAACGCATTTTCACCCTGCTTAATATATTTAAGCCTTTCCACGACTACTGTAGATTGTTTTGTAAGTTCATGATTTTTAGAATTTTGGGGAATATTTGATAATGCTGTTTTTGCACTAACATCTAGGTTTTTATAAGGTAGATGAGATGGTACAAAAAACTGGCATTTCAAATCACTCCTAATGCCAATGATAATAATTCTATGACGCTTTTGTGGCACGCCATATTCATTGAATTTATAGAGATGAGGAACAAGTTTATAGCCTGCATCAAAAAATTCCTGCATTATGAGGTTGAAGGTATTACCATCATTCGCGCTTCTAAGACCGCTAACATTTTCTGCCAAAAAATAAGATGGCTTAAAAACTTTAAGCGCATCTACACAATACCTATACAAACCACCAAAAGAACCCCTTATCCCTTGGTGTTCACCGACAACACTAAAATCATTGCAAGGAAATCCAAATGTTAGACAATCAATTTTTTCATATTTTTTAAAGGAATTAAAATTAATGGCTTTTATATCTTTGCAAATTACATTCTCGCATCCAAGATTATGCTGATAACTATTACAGGCATCCTGATTGTAATCTGTTGCCCAAATATGTTGAACGTGAACATTGTTAATATTAGCAAGCTTTGCACCAAGCCCTATACCACCAGCACCACAAAAAAGCTCGCCTATTTTAAATTTCATAATTATTCCTAAAAATTAAAAAATAATATCTTTAGCTTACTGCCCAATGGTACAAAAAAAAATTAAATAACCTTAAACTGTTATTCTTATCCCCAAACTATATTCATAAGGAAAAAAATGGTGGGCGATGACAGGCTCGAACTGCCGACCCTCTCGGTGTAAACGAGATGCTCTACCAACTGAGCTAATCGCCCTACTCTTTCTAAGCGGAGTTATTCTACTCTTTTTAGAGAAATAAAATCAATCAAAATTAAAAAAGCGGAGCATCATTGCCCCGCTTCTCTAAAAAATTTTTAATTTAATGCTTCTTTTAAAGCCTTACCAGCACGGAATTTAGGCTGAATAGATGCAGGAATTTTTAATTTTTCACCTGTACGTGGATTGCGACCATCACGCGCTGCTTGTTTTACAGCTGTAAATGTCCCAAAACCAACAATGCGTACATCATCTTTTTTCTTCAATGATTTTGTAATTGTATCAAAAATTGCATCAACAGCAGAACCTGAATCAGACTTGCTTAATTTTGTAGCACCTGCAATCGCATCAATTAATTCACCTTTATTCACAACTATTCTCCTTAAAAAAATATAAAAAATATAAAGATTTTAGACAATCTTATTTCTATCAACATTGTCTATGTTCTTATTTATGATGAATTCTACCTTTTGCCGTCAACTTGAAAACTGTAAAATCTGCAAAACATCAAGGTTTTCCAAAGAAAATTTAAATTTTTTGCTATTTTTAATAAAAATTGGCAAAATATACACTTAAAAATGATGCTTTTGATATTTATGAAATAACATAAATTCTTTAATGTTCCACTGGTTTTGTAGAATTCTGTTCTTCTTTTTTACGCCCACTCACCAATTTATCAGCCCATTTAACAGGTGTTAATTTCTGTGTTAGCGCATGTTTCAAAACATCATCAGCGGTTTTGACAGGAATAATGGTTAAACCCTGCTTCACATTATCAGGAATTTCCACCAAATCTTTCTCGTTCTCGTAAGGAATAAGCACTGTGCTGATTTTACCACGCAAAGCTGCCAACAACTTTTCTTTTAAGCCACCAATGGGTAATACATTGCCACGTAGGGTGATTTCCCCCGTCATTGCTACATCTTTACGCACTGGCACATTTGTCAAGATAGAAACCATGGACGTCATCATGGCAACACCTGCCGAAGGACCATCTTTAGGGGTTGCACCTTCAGGCACATGCACATGAATATCGGTATCCTCAAATGCCTCACGCATAATGCCAAAATGCGCCGCACGGCTTTTGACAAAATTTTCTGCCGCCTGAATCGATTCTTGCATGACATCGCCTAATTTGCCAGTTTTCGTAACTTTACCTTTGCCGGGGATTAAAACAGATTCAATCGTTAATAATTCACCACCAAATTGTGTCCATGCCAAGCCTGTTACCATGCCCACCGCATCTTTTTCTTCGGCAAGCCCATAGCGGAATTTACGAACACCTAAATAATCTTGTAAATTTTCTGCGGTAACATGCACAGATGTCACCTTACCTTTTGATTTGGTAATTTCCAGCACTGCTTTGCGCATCAGGCTTGATAATTCGCGTTCTAATACCCGTACACCGCTTTCACGTGAATAATAACGAATAATGTCCCGAATGGCATCTTCATCAATTTTCCATTCAGATTTTTTAACGTTATTTTCTTTATGTAATTTTAAAATCAAATGCTTGCTGGCAATCGCAACTTTTTCATCTTCGGTATAGCCAGAGATACGAATAATTTCCATTCTATCTAATAAAGGTGCTGGCATATTCATGGTATTGGCGGTTGTTACAAACATTACCTCAGACAAATCATAATCAATTTCCATATAATGGTCATTGAAAACATGATTTTGTTCAGAGTCTAACACTTCAAGCAAGGCTGATGATGGGTCGCCACGCCAATCGCCGCCTAATTTATCAATCTCATCAAGTAAAAAGAACGGATTCACTGTACCAGCTTTTTTCATGCCTTGAATAATTTTGCCGGGTAACGAACCAATATAAGTACGCCTATGCCCACGAATTTCTGATTCATCACGCACACCGCCCAATGCCATACGCACAAATTCACGCCCTGTAGCTTTGGCAATAGATTTCCCAAGCGAGGTTTTGCCAACACCGGGAGGCCCAACCAAACAAAGAATAGAGCCTTTGACTTTTTTAGAGCGCAACTGCACCGCTAAAAATTCCATAATGCGTTCTTTAACCTTATCAAGCCCATAATGTTCGGCATCTAAAATCGCCTCAGCACGTGCCAAATCGCGTGAAATGCGCGACCTTTTGCTCCAAGGAAGGGAACAAATCCATTCTAAATAATTCCGTACCACCGTTGCTTCCGCTGCCATTGGCGCCATTTGTCGTAATTTTTTCAACTCTGATGACGCTTTCGCTTTCGCTTCTTTACTAAATTTCAGAGAATTGATTTTATTTTCAAAATCCTTAATCTCATTATGCTCTTCATCTTGGTCGCCTAACTCGCGTTGAATGGCTTTCATTTGCTCGTTAAGGTAATATTCACGTTGGCTTTTTTCCATTTGCCTTTTCACACGTGACCGAATCTTACCTTCTACTTTCAGCACATCCATTTCATTTTCCATATAGCTATGGATGATTTCTAACCGCGCCAAACCCGATAAGGTTTCCAATAATGTTTGCTTATCTTCATTTTTTATAATCAAATGTTGGGCAACTGTATCAGCTAATTTTGAGGCATCTTCTATCTGCCGAACAGAATTAAGCACCTCTTCAGGCACTTTTTTGTTAAGCCGTGCATATTGTTCAAATTGCTCAATAACCACACGCATAATGGCATCAACTTCTTTGCTATCAGCATCAGAAACGCCAACTTCTTCTAAATCTTCTGCATAGGCACGTAAATATTGCTTCTCACGCGAATATTTGCTCACCTGCATACGACGCACCCCCTCAACCAACACTTTCACAGTGCCATTGGGTAATTTTAACATTTGCAATACATTGCATAATGTGCCTACCGAATATAAATCTTCTTCTGATGGGTCATCCACACTATCATCGCGCTGGGTGGCAAGTAAAATTTGCTTATCACCATTATCAATGACTTCTTCTAACGCACTGATTGATTTTTCACGCCCAACCAATAAGGGAACAACAATATGCGGAAATACAACAATATCGCGGATAGGTAAAACGGGGTAAAGCTGTTTCATCGGATTAAAATCTCCATCTTGATATGACAATAACCCCTCATATATGGGACAGTCATAAAAGGATTACAAGGGCAGGTCATAATAATTATCAATTCATCACCAAACAAACATCTTCATCAAAATGATGCGCATCACCAATGTTTAATCAACGATTCTCAATCACCAACTCCGGGCTTCTCACTAAATAAATCCATTTTATTAGGCTTGCCTTTCCATTCATCAGCATCTTCTGGCACTGTGCCGATACGGGTGATATTAGGCCAATCTTCAGAATATTTGCGATTGAAATCAATCCAATCATTCGCCACATTATCCGTATCAGGTAAAATGGCATCCGTTGGGCATTCTGGCTCGCACACACCGCAATCAATACATTCATCAGGATGAATCACAAGCATATTCTCGCCTTCATAAAAGCAATCTACAGGGCATACTTCTACACAATCCTGATATTTACAATTAATACATTTATCTGTTACCACATACGTCATTTTTTACCCTGTCTTTTATTTTTAGATAATATTTGCAAGGTATTTTACAATGATGGCACAATGCTTGCAAGTTATTTCAAGAAACATAATCATAAGCCGCATTTTTAAGCGGGAGGAACATATGACTTATATTGCACTGAAGGGTAAGACGCAGGCGAAATATCTTGACCCCAATAAAAGACGTCCAAGCATTATTATTAAACGCCACTTAAAAAATGGCAAAGAAATTTTTGATTATATCCGTATTGGTTCATCATTTAGCCGCACCAGAAGTGATAAGGCGATAGAATATGTTAATGTAACAGGGCTTTCTACAGATAGCTTTGGTATCCCTCATATTCGTTACGATGCCCATAGTCGTTCAGCTTTTACAACAAGCAAAAATTATGATGGCTCTAAAATGCTGTCACTACCTGCTTTTATCAAAATGTTTCATAAAAAAGCACATAATCAACCTAAACCATTATAAATATAAAGTATTTTCTTAATTGATTATAAAAATATCTCTTCATTAATCAAAAAAATAGACAAAAATCTTTTGAAAAAAAACATTTTTACCTTTATACATTTAACTATGATAATATCTAGGCTTAATTTTTTGAAATTTAGTATTTTGAATAAATGTAAAAGCGGGCGTGGCGAAATTGGTAGACGCGCTGGTTTTAGGTACCAGTGGGGTAACCCGTGGGGGTTCAAGTCCCTCCGCCCGCACCATAAACACCTATCCTGCCATTTATCGGCTTATCATTAACGCTATCGTTATTAACAACATCAGTAAAACGGACTAAAAAATAATGCAAATTACCGAAACAAAAAAAGAAAAACTCACGCGCCATTATAAAGTGATAGTTCCTGCGAACGATATTAATAAAAGCATTGATGAAAAGCTGGAAAAGGTAGGACAAAATATTAAAATACCGGGCTTCCGAGCAGGAAAAGTGCCGTTAACTGTGTTACGCCAACGCTATAGACGCGAGGTTCTATCCGAAACATTACAAGATTTTGCCAATGATGCTGGTCAAAAAATTATCAGTGACCATCAATTAGAAAGTGCCACGCAACCACGTATTAATTTAGATAAATTTGATGATAATGATGATTTAGAATTTAGTGTGATTATTGACTTAAAGCCTGATATTAAATTAGGCGATTTGAGCAGGATTAAGGCTGAAAAATTAACCATCAAAATTGATGATAAAGATGTTGAAGCGGGTTTGCAATCGCTTGCTGAAGAGTCAGGAACAAGCGAACCAATTACTGAAAAACGCGCCTGCAAAGAAGGCGATGAAGTGACCATCGATTTCAAAGGTTTCAAAGATGGTGTAGTATTTGAAGGTGGTGAAGCAAAAGAATTTGCGCTCAAATTAGGTTCTAAAAGTATGATTCCGGGATTCGAAGAAGGCATTACTGGCAAAAAAGTTGGTGATGAGTTCCGTATCACCGTTACGTTCCCTGAAAATTATCAAGCTGAAAACTTAGCTGGCGCAACAACTGAATTTGATATTAAATTACATAAAATCTCAGCACCCGTTGCCACAACAATCGATGACGAACTGGCTAAAAAATATGGTCAAAAAGATTTAGATGAATTGAAAAAAGCCCTCAAAGCCAATATGTCTGAACGCTATCAAGGCAGTATTTCACGCATCGTTAAACGGCAAATCTTCGATTCGATTGAAGGTATTTATAAATATGATTTGCCTGAAAATATGGTTGAAGCAGAATTTCAATCTATTTGGCAACAGATTCAACAAATTCGTGACATGGGGCAAATCGACCCTGAAGATGTCGATAAATCTAATAAGGAATTAGAAACCGAATATCGTGCCATTGCTGAACGTCGCTTACGAATGGCGTTTTTCATTGATAAATATTGTGCGGAACATAAGATTGAAGCAACCGAGCAGGAAATTGAACAGCTCATTCGTGTGGAAGCCATGCGCAATCCCGAACAAGCCAAAGAAATCAATGAATATTATCAAAAAAATCCTCAAATGAGACAAAATTTAGCATCGCCTATTTTAGAAGAAAAGGCCATTAACCATCTGCTCGAAAAAATTGATGCCACAGCGCGTGAGATAACTCCTGAAGAATTAACCGCGCTTGAAAAAGAAAATAGTAGCGATGGTCGTAAAAAATCATCAGGTAAGAAATCTAAGAAAGAAACAAAAAAAGACAATAAGAAACCAAAAAAAGAAAACGCCAAAAAGCCAACGAAGCCAACGAAGCCAACGAAGTCAACGAAGAAAGATAAATAATCATGAATAATTTGCAAGAAATGATGAATCTGGTCCCCATGGTGGTGGAACAAACGAACCGCGGGGAACGCGCTTTTGATATTTATTCACGGCTCTTAAAAGAACGCATCATTTTTTTAACCGGTGCGGTAGATGATTACACTGCCTCTTTAGTTTGCGCGCAAATGTTATTTTTAGAAGCAGATAATCCTAAAAAAGACATCTGGTTTTATGTCAATTCCCCCGGTGGCATTGTGACATCAGGCATGTCAATTTTTGATACCATGAATTATGTTCGTCCGGATATTGCGACATTATGTTTTGGACAAGCCGCGTCAATGGGCGCTTTATTGCTAACCGCAGGTGCAAAAGGCAAGCGTTACGCGTTACCTAATAGCCGTATCATGATTCATCAACCTTCCGGTGGTGCGCAAGGGCAAGCGACAGATATTGAAATTCAAGCAAAAGAAATTTTGCGAATTCGTGAAAATCTTAATAAAATTTTCTGTGATTGCACAGGGCAAAAATTATCAACTATCGAAAAAGCCATGGAACGTGATAATTTCATGTCAGCCAGCGAAGCAAAAAAATTCGGCTTAATTGATGAAGTGATGCAAGAACGGCCAAAAACTGAGGAGGATCAATGAGTGATAATGACAAGAAAAAGTTAAATTGTTCTTTTTGTGGCAAAGGACAAGGCGATGTTAAAAAATTAATTGCTGGTCCAAATGTTTTCATTTGTGATGAATGTGTGGAATTATGCAAAGATATTATCCATGATGACTTAAACCATCATGATATGGATTATGAAAATAAAGCTATTCCCACGCCAAAAATTATTTTTGAAACATTAAATGATTATGTCATCGGGCAACGACATGCCAAACGTATTTTATCAGTCGCAGTTTATAACCATTATAAACGCCTGCGCTATGGTGAAAATAATCAAAATGATGTGGAATTATCTAAATCCAATATTTTGCTGATTGGTCCAACCGGTTCAGGCAAAACATTGCTTGCCCAAACATTAGCCCGTATCTTAAATGTACCCTTTACAATCGCTGATGCCACAACACTTACCGAAGCGGGTTATGTTGGCGAAGATGTAGAAAATATTATCTTAAAATTACTGCAAGCCTCCGATTACAATGTAGAACGCGCACAGCAAGGCATTATCTATATTGATGAGATTGATAAAATTAGCCGTAAGGCAGAAAACCCTTCTATTACCCGTGATGTTTCTGGCGAAGGTGTGCAACAGGCATTGCTCAAAATTATGGAAGGTACGGTTGCGTCTATTCCGCCACAAGGTGGGCGTAAACATCCTCAACAAGAATTTCTACAAGTTGATACCACCAATATTCTCTTCATTTGTGGCGGTGCTTTTTCGGGCTTAGAAAAAATTATCACCCAACGCAGTGACCTTTCATCAATTGGCTTTGGTTCAAAGATTCGTGATAATGAAGAGCGAAATGTTGGTGAAATTTTTGCCGATGTGCAAACTTCTGATTTGATTAAATATGGTCTTATTCCTGAATTTACTGGCAGATTACCGGTCATGGCAACATTGGAAGATTTAGATAAGGAAGCCTTCATTCAAATTTTAACACAGCCAAAAAATGCGCTTGTTAAACAATATCAAAAATTATTTGAGATGGATGATGTTACCTTAAACTTCACCGATGATGCCTACCAAGCCATTGCAGTAGAGGCAGAAAATCGTAAAATCGGCGCACGTGGTTTGCGTTCTATTTTAGAAGATGCCTTATTGGATATGATGTATGAAGTGCCAACAGACAACAATGTTAAAGAGGTTGTGATTAACCGCGATGTGATTGATAAAAAGAGCGAACCGATTAAAGTTTTTGCCAAGCAATCAACTGCTAAAAAATCAACCACAAAAGCAAAAAGCGCAAATTCTGGTAAAAAATAATAAATTATGCACTTAATTATTTTGAATGGATATAAATGTTTAATATCTTAAAATTTGAATCTCATTATTGGAATTGGAAGCTTTTTCTTACCTTGCTATTAGTCGGTAATATTTTCCAATCCCTCTATAGTAGCTATGCTATTTATTTAATCGGTAATGAATTACCCAATACAAATGGATTGGCAATTTTAGCGCAATGGAAATTTGTAGAATTAGCGTTAGAGGTTCTACAAGAAGCTTTTATATTGCCAATGTTTTATTTCCTCTATCTGCATCATAAAGATTTTGTTGCAAAATTCATTACTGCTAACATTGTTGTCATGACTGTCATCATCATTGGCTCTCTCTTATTTTATTTTATTGCTGATATATTTGTTACCATCACCAATACTCCTGAAGCAATTCGGGCAGAAACTAGTGCGTATCTTAAAATAAATATTTTTGGAGTATTATTCTCTTTCCTATCACAAATGTTGCTTATTGCCCTAAAATCTGGATTTTTATATCGTAATATTATTATTTTTCAATTGCTCTCACTTACCTTAAATATTGGTTTCAATGCATTATTCATTGGTGGCTATTCCTTTTCTCTAGATTTAGGAATTATCGGTTATGCATGGGCGCGTATTTTCAGTGAAGTGATTTTATTTACTGTAATGCTGATTTTATTCTTAAAAACAACAAAAATTCGTTTGATATTAAATGTCAATATTTTAGCAGACATACAATGGCGCTTTTTATGGCGTGTTATTTGGGGAAGTGGTGCGGATAGTTTGGTTCGAAATTTAGCATATTCCTATATGGTATTAAGCTTGATTAATAAAATGGGCGAAGCCTTTATTGGCGGTTATTATCTTACAATGCATATTTTATGGGGCTTTGTGCTAATACCTACCTTTATCATCTCTGAAACAACCAAAGCACTTATTCCTAATCATTCAGAGGCCCCCGATAAAATTATTAAAAATGCTGTATTGCTAAGCGGTTTAAATGCCCTCATCATTCCTATTTTATTAATATTTTGGAGTGATATTGCTGGCATTTTCAGCAATGATGCTACACAAATTCAGGCTTCACGTCACGCCATATTAATTTTAGCCATACCTTACATGTTCATTATGCTTAATTTAACAGCGGATAGTTTATTTTATGGTACGGGAAGAACGGAATATATGGCATATCAATCCCTCATTGTGAATGGGCTTGTATTCGGAACGGGATTTATACTTTATCAATTAGATATTTGGCAACCTGATTATACCTCTGTGTTAATAATATCAGGGTTAGCCATTATGGTAGATAGTTTTTTTACCTATGGTTTTGTACAAAAATTACTACAGGCGCATAAAAGAGGCTTATCAATCACCGCGGATAGGGCGTGATAATTTGTATCTCATCAAAAAAAGGGGCAATAATAAAATTATTGCCCCATAAATAATTAACATAGTTAATTATTTTAAATGATATGAAAATTATTTTTTATTTTTGTCTATCTGTTCCACTGCCAGCTTTTGTGCCTCTTCACGAGGAACGCCACGAGCCAGATAGTATTTTGCATTTTGAGGGTTTAGTTGTTCTGAACGATTTTGATGCTTAAATTGTGCGTTCTTAGTCATATTAAATTCCTTTCTTAGTGTGAAAAATAACTAATTTAATAAGCAATCTGAACCTACCTCTAAGATTAACTATATTCTTTCACTAAGAAAGAACGGTACCCATATGGGTAACTGGAGGGGTTTAAATTGCAGAAAAGAATTTTTCTTCTCTATCTAGATAATAAAATTGTCATAAAAGAATGTCAAGTACTAATGGGCGTATTATTATTAACTATTATCACCTATTAGTCTCGTTGCCGTTCAGTTCAATATTTGCTGCAGACTACTCATCACGCATTTCTTCTTCCGAGAATTTTTGAAACATATCAGGGATAAATCCAGTATCTTGCAATTCCGAGACGCCCGGCAAATCTTCAAGTGAGCCTAACTTAAAATGCACAAGAAACATATCCGTTACCTGCCATTGCCAACCACGCGCAATCCCTTCTTGTGCTTTGCTTGGATAAATCCAATCACATTCCATTAAAATATCTAACGTGCCGCGGCTAACCTGAACCCCGCGAATTGCATCAATTTCAGCACGTGTTACAGGCCCATGATAGGCAATGATTGCCAACACTTCTAAAGCGGCGCGTGACAATTTTCTTTCTTCAATTTTGAGGGGCGATAGTAACTTCTTCGCCGCCAATGCGGTATGGAACATCCATTTATCACCATATTGTTCTAACCGAATGCCCCTATCTTGATAATCCTGCTTTAACTCTTGCAAAAGCGCATTAATCGCTATGCCTTCTGGCAAATAATCACGCAATTCTTGTTCTGATAAGGGTTGCGCGCTCGCAAATAGCAAGGCCTCTAACATGGCTTTTTCTGATAAATTCTCTGTCATCATACGATTCTTAAAGCGACTTAATATAAAGTGGTGCAAAAGGCGCCGATTGCTGAATATCAATCTTGCCTTCTTTGGTCATATTAAGCCCTGCCACCAACAACCCTGAAAAAGCAGATTTTTTGATGATAGTTTCCGTACAATCTGGCATAAATTCTTTCATATTTTGCCAATCTTCCGCAACGCCTAACATCAAACTTAAACGCTGATACATTTGTTCTGGGCTAAATAAACGGCTTGGGATGATTTCAAATTTTCCCTTCTGACTGCGCATGGTAATCTCGCCATAGCTGCGTAAAATATCCACAAGATTGGCATCATATTGGGCTTGTTCGCGCACCCCCATATGTTCTGGTTTGCCATTACTAAAAAAATCATGTCCTAAACGCGACCGCGCCATTAAATCATTGGCACGCAATTTAATTTGCTCTAAATGTAATAATCTTAACCGTAAATTTTCTGCTTGAATTTCAGGGTTTAACTCTTCTTCTTCCTCGTCATCATAAGGCATCAGCAAACGCGATTTTAACCATGCCAGATAGGTTGCCATCACCAAATAATCGGCAGCAATTTCAATTTTCAATCTTTGTGCTGTTTCAATAAATCGAATATATTGCCGTGCCAATTCTGCAATCGATATTTTTGCCAAATCAAATTTTTTACGGCGTGATAAATCCAGTAATAAATCCAATGGTCCTTCATAATCTTCCATTTCAATCAAAAAAGAAGATTTATCATTTACAGAATCAAGCAATAATGTTTCAGGTGATATTTCAGGCAAAATGTCATCAATCATCTTATCTTTTTCCTATCTCTTTTTGAATGATGGCTTACTGAAGCGCTAATTGGCGTGTAAAACAATTTTGTGATAATTTTTGCAAGCGCGCGCATAAATCATCCGCTTTATTTTTATTATTAAATGGACCTACTAAAAGACGATAAAATAATTTATTTCGATTGGGGTCACGCCATTCTTGAACAACATAAGGCGTATTGGCAAGCAATGTTTGATGTTTTGCTTGCAGTGCATTCCAGTTTTCTTGCGCGCTTGTGGCATCCGCAAAGGCCGCTAGCTGAATATAATGCCCCGCATTGATGCTTGCCTTTTTTGAAGAGGATGGCGGTGTTTTGATTGCCTCTTTTGCTTTGGCTGGTGGCTGTTTTATTGGTTGCACCTGTACGGGTTCTTTTTGTATGTTTTCTAAATTCATTTCTGGAGCCTTTTCAGCACCATTCAATTCTGACAATGTTGGTTCTTCAATTTTTTGCAACAGATTCGAACTTTCTTCGGTATTTGCGGCATTTTCATCAAACACATCAAATACGGTAATATCACGATGCGGTTCCGGGCGAATATGCACCCCATCAGGTGCTATTTTCACAGGCCTATCCACTTTAATCAAAGGAATAGGGTCGTTACCAAGCCCTGTTCTACCAGAAAATAATCCATAAAACATAATTGCCAAAAATAACATCAGTGCACCACCACCAATAATCAAAGGGGTTATTTGTTTATTTGCTGTTTTCATCTGTTCACATTCAACCTACAATTTTACCTACAACTTTTCAGGGGCTTCCACTTGCATAATTTGCAAACCGTTTCTTAAAACATTAAGCAAAATTTCTGCTAAAATTAAACGCGCCTTGGTTAATTTTATATTATTTTCCACGATAAATCGCATTTCTAAATCACGATTCCCCGCCGACCATAATTTATGAAACAATTCAGCCAATTCTAACAAATAATAACTAAGCAAATGTGGCTGAACTTTACTACCTGCTTGCTCTAAAATAATCGGAAAATAAGCACATTTTTTTATAATAGCCAATTCTTTTTCATCACGCAACAAATCAAGCAAAGGTAAGATTTCTTGTCCCTGTAAATTATTAGAATCCAAATTATCAAAATTTTCATCAGGAAAAGCATCGCGCACCAAATTTTTAACCGAACAAATCCGCGCATGGGCATATTGCACGTAAAATACAGGATTATCAGATGATTGTGCCGTTACCACAGAAAAATCAAAATCCATTTGTGCATTATTATCGCGCGTTAGCATGGTAAAACGAATGGCATCTGCCCCTACCGCATCAACAAGTTGGCGCAATGTTACAAAGGAGCCACTTCTTTTAGACATTTTCATCGGTTGTCCTGCATCCATCAACCGCACAATCTGCATCAAAGCAATCTCTAAAACTGCCTTGCCATCACTCATCGCCTGCACTGCCGCTTTCAACCGTTTCACATAACCGCCATGGTCGGCACCAAAAATATTAATCATTCGTGTAAAACCACGTTGATATTTATCATAATGGCAAGCGATATCGTTGCTGAAATATGTATAATTGCCATCAGATTTTTGTAAGGGGCGGTCAATTTCATCACCAAAATCAGTAGACTTAAACAATAATTGTTCCCGTTCTTCCCAATCATCGGGCAATTTACCTTTCGGGGGTGGCAACACCCCTTGATATACAAGGTTTTTCTTTGCCATATGAGCAACCGCCTCATCTGTTTTATTGGCGGTAACTAATTTTTGCTCTGAATTATAACAATCCATCGTGATATTCAGTGCCGATAAATCTTCGCGAATATCCTCCATAATAATTGCTAAGGTTTCATCGCGAAAATAAGCAAAATATTCTTCTTCTGATGCTTCAAGCCATTTTTTACCATCTTTGTCCATGATTTTTTCTGCAATCGGAATCAAATAATCTCCGGGGTAATAATCCGCAGGCATTTCCCCATCATTCGCTGATAATAATTCCTGATAACGCCAATAAACCGAACGGGTTAGTAAAGCAACTTGATTGCCAGCATCATTGATATAATATTCACGCAAAACATCATAACCACATGCCGATAAAATATTCGCAACCACATCGCCAAAAACAGCACCACGCACATGCCCGACATGCAACGGACCTGTAGGGTTTGCTGAGACATATTCCACATTAATTTTTTGCCCATTAGCAGGCTGATGACCAAATTTTTCTTTTTCTTGCAAAATCATCAACATGGTTTGATGAAAATAATCAGGCTTAACACGCCAATTTAAGAACCCTGCCCCTGCCACATCCACTTGTTCAACAGCTGAATGTTCTTGCAGGTAAGATTGTAAAATTTCTGCCAATTTGCGTGGGTTTTGTTTCGCTTTTTTTGCCAAAACCATCGCAACATTACTGGTAAAATCACCATGCTCGGCTGATTTTGGAAATTCTACTTGCGGGATAAAATTATCATCCGTGTGAAAAATATCATGATTTTCAGCAATCTTTTTTGCCAAAAATGAACAGAATTCTTGAAAAATATCCATGCTTCAATCAACTTCTATCATTTCACGCCATAATTGCGTGGCAAAACCATCACTCATGCCAGCAATATAATCAGCAACCACACGCAAATTCAATGTTTGAGATGATGATTGCACCATTTTTTGCCATTCTAGGGGGAGTTTTTCTGGTTTTTTTACAAAAGAATCAAACAAATCATTTAACATTTTTTGCCCATCCGTATTTTTTTGCACAACGTGAGCATGTCGGTACATATGATGGAAAAGAAATTCTTTTTGCATCTGTTGTTTATCCTGCATTTCTTTAGAAAAATCAATGATTTTCGCTTTATTAGCCCGATGAGATGCCTGACTTGTCTCTACCAAATCAGTAACCGTTGCGTTAATTAATTTCCCAACCAACATATGAATGATGATGGAATTATCTTCGGTCATCGCACGAATTTCTTGCAAATATTCAGCTGTAAAAGGCAAATGCTTTGCCATCATATCTAAAGTAAAAATCCCCGCACGCAAGCCATCATCCATATCGTGATGATTATAGGCAATATCATCAGCAATAGCAGCAATCTGCGCTTCAATCATAGGCGAGGCTTCTAAATGAATGTGATATTTCAGAGCTAAGTTTTTTTCATAATCGGTGATGCTAGGAAGCGGGAAAGAATGTTTTAATGTGCCAGCAATCACCGCTTGTGTTAAATTTAACCCATGATAATGCGGGCTACGCTTTTCTAAACACGTCAAGACGCGCAATGTTTGAATATTATGGTCAAAACCATTTTCATGCCCATATTCTTTTAATTTACCATCAAGCGCATCTTCACCAGCATGTCCGAAGGGTGGATGACCTAAATCATGTGCCAGCGCCAGTGCCTCAGCCAAACTTTCATCACACTTAAAAATAACTGCCAATGTCCGCGCAATTTGTGCCACTTCAATGGTATGGGTTAGCCGTGTGCGATAATGATCATCTTGAGGGGCAACAAAAACTTGCGTTTTATGCTTTAACCGCCGAAACGCACGCGAATGAATAATCCTATCACGGTCACGTTGATAGGGGGTGCGAAACATATCTTCACTTTCAGGATATAATCTAGCATCAGGAGGAAAATTCACAATTTATGCCAAACCCTACCGTCTAAAAGGAATATTGGGCACCAAAGCTTCCGCTGCTTCATCCGCCATCAATTCTTCTTCTGAAAGATTAACTGGCAATAATTGTGATATATCCAATCTAAAACGCATCGCTTTATAAAGCGAATTTGCCATTTCATACTGATTAATGAAAATACCACCTATCATATAATTATTGCCATTAACAATCACTGACCAATATTTATTACTAACTGGGTCATGCCCTTCAAACATTCTATCTTCTGATCCGGGTGTTGTTTTGCCAAAACAACGAAAATCGATTTGAGGAATTTTCAAAATACGTGGCAATAAACACATATCAGGGTCAAATTCTGTGGGTTGACCCGCAATATTAAGAGCCGCAACCTTGCCCATTTCCATAGCAGTACCCCATAAACCAATCGGTTCCTCAAGTATTTCAGCACAATCACCTATGGCATAAATTCCTTCTTCTGATGTTTCCATTTTGCGATTAATCCGAATGCCATACTGCCCGCAACGAATAGCGGATTTACTTACAAAATCTGCATTGCCTTCAACGCCTGTTGAAAAAATACATAAATCAGTGCTGACTGTTTTATCTTGTTGTGTCAAATGAACTTTTTCTACATTAGATTGTCCACTAATACGTGAGACACCCGTTTGACACTCTACATTTAAGCGTATCTGATTTATTAAAAAATCTTTTAAGATTTGTGATGCTTTTGGGTTGCCTAATTTATTAAGCAAATTCTCATAAGCATGAACCAATGTAATCTCGTAATTACGCTTTCTTAACATGGTTGCAATCTCAATACCCTGCCAACCACCGCCAACAACTGTGATTTTCTTAACCCGTGACTTCTGGATATAATTGTTAATTTCTGTCATATCTTCCATGCTACGAACCGTAAAACTACCTTCTAAGGCAATCCCTTGAATATCAGGTGTATGGGGTTTTGCTCCCAATGCCAATACCAAAATATCATATTCTATCTTATCGCTATGTTGCCCATGATACACTGTTTTGCTCTCAAGGTTAATACGCGATATTTTTGTATTAAGCATTTGCTGAATTCGCGATTGTTCATACCAATCAGGTGGTAATAAAATCATATTATCGACCGAATAAAGTCTGTTTTCTAATAATTTGACAAGTCCCATTCGATTGTAAAAAGGATAAATTTCATTGGTTGCAACTGTAATTTCAACACCCGGACTTAACCTGCGTAAATATTGCACAGTTGACATGCCCGCAACGCCATTCCCTAAAACCACAACTTTTCTTCCCCTAAGCGGGTCGTCACTATGTTTTTGACGTTCTGGAATATCCAACATACCCCAACCAATATTTGATTTTTGTGCCGTTGCTAAATCTTTAGCATGATTGGAAAAACAATCCATACTGATACCAACCGAACCGGTCACTGTTGTCATACAAGCCAATCTGGCATGACCAAGCAATCCTAAACGGCTTAATGTATCGGCTTCTTCAGGGGTAATCGGTGAAAGATTATCTTCATTTTCAGTAATCGCAACGGGGTCAGAGCCACAAATTCCCATTCTGCAACCACTCTCTATATGAAATTCAGCATTCTCAAGCGCATTCAACAAAGTTTGACCCTCAAAAATAGAAAAAGAAAGTTCGTTGGTTTCCTCACTCACCATCATACCATCGGTAAATTCTTTAATGCTCCGTAATAATTTGTCTACATTGACTCTAAACACGGAGGGTAAGGTACCAATAAGAGTAAAGCGCAATTCATGGACGATAGAGATAAACAATGATAAAACCATCAAAAAGCCAATGAAAATATAATATAATGTAAGATATTCTTCAGAAAACATTGAAAGCGTCATCTTTATATAGTCATTGGTAATTGCCGTTTCAAGTAAAGTAATATTGGCAAGAATTTGTGGCAACATACCATAATAAAAAATACCAAAACTTATTAACACGTAAACATGCGCTACCCGATAGGGGGAAATGGGTAAATAAGCACGAATAAGGTGAAACACACCCACCGATATAAGAGAGAAAGCAAAAATATTACCTATCAAGCTAACGCCAAAAATAGATGGTGCCAATGGTGGAAAAAACAACCCGGCAAAGAACCCCGGCAAAAAAACCATAAATAACACACGCACATTACGGTAGCTTGAATCAACATCGTATAAATCACTAATGAAAGCCGCACGTGGATTAAAATCCATACAATTTTTCTGGCAACCCACACAGCTTTTACAAAAACCATTGCGACTATTTAATATAGGGGTGCTTCCCCACACTCTTTCTAATGGTGAAAATGGACAAAATGTACCGCACCATCCACCTTTTCCTTCAAAAATAAATCCCATCAAAAAACCCGCTATCAAAAACACCGACACAATCATCAATGAATAATCATATTGCACTTCACTTTCCACAAGATTAACCAATATCAAAATAAAAAACATGATGGAGGCAATCAAATAGCTCCATGTGCGAGCTTGGCCACCCAATTTCAATTTTAAGCCTAATTTTAATTTACGAGGTATCTGATTAAGCGATGCCGCCGGACATATATTCCGCCACATCCCCGGCGCAATGAAAATAAGCAATGGCAGCAAAGGAATAATAATTCCCCATAAAATCAAATTACCCAAATCAGGAAAACGATAAAGCGTAAATAAAAAGCCACCAATGCCAACAAGCGAAAAGATGCGTAAAATAAACAACAAAATACGTGGCATTTTTCTTGGCACTTCAAGATAATTATAAAAGCGTTTATAAATAAGGCTAAACATACTCTATGAACTTCCTATCATCTATGCACTTAAAGAAAAACTAATCAAGCGGTTCGCATAACGGTTACGCGCAGCAAATATCAACGCCAAACTCATCACAATTTTGCTTGCAATGACAGGATGTTCATTAACAAGCCTTAAATAAGAATCAAAACCCATTTTAATATATTTCCCAGCCTCAGTTGCAACAACTGTGGCAATTCGTGGTTTGTTATTGAAAAACGCAATTTCACCAAATACTTGCCCCGCCGCTACATGGCTAACCATTTGATAACCAATAATCGGATGTGATTTAAGCACAATTGCTTCACCTTTTAGTAAGATACACATGCTTCTATCGTTTGCATCTTGCCCAATCAATGTTTCGTCAACACCAAAATCAATCATATAGACGTAATCCATTAAGATTTTCCACTCATGCGAGTCAATATCATCCATGATATAGCGCTCTTCTTCATCCATACTGGATTTGCCATCATTATGACCTTCAGGATAACTGAAATAGCTCAATTTCTTTATCTCCTATCCATTGATTGCTTTAACGATTACTATCCTACAATATTCGTGCCAATTTTGCACCAGATTTTGCCGTTACACTTGAATACATAACCGATTTATACTATATTGTGAATATTATAGTAGGATATAAGTTCATCTTCATCCTCTAACCTTTTTTAATTTCCTATACATACTTACGTATTAATATCTAAGAAGCTTCTTGCTTCCTTAATGTGATGAAAGGTTTAAAAATGACAAAAATTGGTCATGATTCACTCAATACTCGCCGAAAACTCAGCATCAACAATAAAGAATATTCTTATTATTCATTGCCTGCTTATGCAGAACAATCGGGCAATAATCTTACACAATTACCTTTTTCTCTTAAAATTTTATTAGAAAATCTACTCCGTTGCGAAGATAATAATGCCGTGAAAACATCCGATATTGATGCCATTGCAAAACGCGCACAACAAAAAACAACACAAGATGATGAAATTTCCTATCATCCTGCACGTGTTTTAATGCAAGATTTCACAGGCGTTCCTGCCATTGCTGATTTGGCAGCCATGCGCCAAGCCATGAAGAATATGGGAGCCGACCCTAAAAAAATCAATCCCTTAACCCCTGTTGATTTGGTAATTGACCATTCCGTGATGGTAGATTTTTTTGGCAGTGAAAATGCTTTTGAAAAAAATGTTGAGATTGAATTTGCTCGCAATAAAGAACGGTACGAATTTTTACGCTGGGGGCAAGAAGCCTTTGATAATTTCCGTGTTGTGCCACCGGGTACAGGGGTATGCCATCAGGTTAATATTGAATATTTGGCACGTATTGTGTGGGCATCCGCTGATGAAAATGGCGACATGGTTGCTTTCCCTGATACAGTTGTTGGCACGGATAGCCATACAACAATGGTCAATGGGCTAGGCGTTTTAGGCTGGGGCGTTGGCGGTATTGAAGCGGAAGCTGCCATGTTAGGGCAACCCATTTCTATGCTGATTCCTGATGTGGTTGGCTTTGAACTTAAAGGTAAAATGCGCGCTGGCACGAATGCCACCGATTTGGTGCTACGGGTTGTAGAAATGTTGCGTGCCAAAGGCGTGGTCGGAAAATTTGTAGAATTTTATGGGACTGGTCTTAAAAATCTTAGCCTTGCTGAACGGGCAACCATCGCCAATATGGCGCCTGAATATGGTGCAACTTGCGGTATTTTTCCAATCGATGAAGAAACCCTAAATTATTTACGTTTAACGGGTCGTGATGAAGAACAAATTGCACTGGTCAAAGATTATATGCAAGCGCAAGGCATGTGGTATGATGATACTATCATCGCCAATTATAATGATACTTTATCCTTAGACCTTAATGATGTTGTCACCTCAGTGGCAGGTCCGAAACGTCCGCAAGACCGCATTGAACTGCCAAAATTAGCAGGCAATATGCAAAAGCATATCGCCAGTGAAGGGCTAACATTGCCTGAAAATAATGATGCATTGGCACATGGCTCGATTGTGATTGCGGCGATTACCAGCTGTACCAATACATCGAATCCTTCTGTGTTAATCGCTGCTGGATTATTGGCACGCAACGCACGCAACAAAGGCTTAAAGCCAAAATCTTGGGTCAAAACATCTTTGGCACCCGGCTCGCAAGTTGTAACTGATTATCTTGAAAAAGCAGGCTTAATGGATGATTTAAATGCGCTTGGCTTCAATTTGGTTGGTTATGGTTGCACCACTTGCATTGGTAATTCTGGTCCGTTACCAGCTGAAATTTCACAAAATGTGGATGACAACAATCTACATGTGTGTGCGGTGCTTTCTGGCAATCGCAATTTTGAGGGCAGAATTTCAGGGCAAGTCCGTAGTAATTTTCTAGCATCACCACCGCTTGTGGTTGCCTATGCTTTGTTAGGTACAGTGCTGGTTGATATGGATAGCCAACCCCTTGGCAAGGATGCAGATGGCAATGCTGTTTACCTCAAAGATGTTTGGCCTGACCAACAAGAAATTCAACAAGTGATGGATAAAACACTTAATGCGGAATTATTCATCAACCGTTATCGCGATGTGTTTCTTGGTCCTGAACAATGGCAAAAAGTTGTTGTTAAAGCATCAGAATTATTTGATTGGCAAGATGATTCCACTTACGTGAGAATGCCACCTTTTGTCGATAATTTGCAAAAAACTGCAGAGCCACAAGCAGATATTATCAGCGCGAAACCGCTTCTCATTTTGGGCGATTCGATTACCACCGACCATATCTCACCAGCAGGTGCCTTTAAGGAAACAACGCCAGCAGGTGAATATCTGGTAGAAAATGGTGTCAATGCCAAAGATTTCAATTCATATGGCGCAAGGCGTGGCAATCATGAAGTAATGATGCGTGGCACTTTTGCCAATGTGCGTATCAAGAATAAAATGGTTCCCGGCAGTGAAGGTGGCGTTACCTTATATGAAGGTGAACAGATGAGCATTTATGATGCGGCACTGAAACATGCTGAAAATCAAACGCCACTGATTGTACTTGCTGGTAAAGAATATGGCACTGGCTCGTCACGCGATTGGGCGGCAAAAGGCACAAGGCTTTTGGGTATCCGTGCTGTGATTGCTGAAAGTTTTGAGCGAATTCATCGTTCGAATCTGATTGGTATGGGGGTTTTACCCGTGCAATTTACCAATGGGGATAGTGCCGATAATTTGAAATTTGATGGTTCTGAAACATTCGATATTCAAAATATCGCGCAATTAAAACCCGCGCAAACTATCAGCATGAATGTCACCCGTGCCAATGGTGAAAAGCTAACTCTTAATCTATTATGCCGTATCGATACAGCCGATGAATTGAATTATTTCAACCATGGCGGTATTCTTTCTTATGTATTGCGAAAATTAGCGGCGTAATAGCCCTAAGGAAAAATATGTCGTTAAAGTTACGTGAAAAAACCTATCAATTCTTAAAAGATAAACCACAAGAACGATTCACCACACGGCAAATCGCTGAATGGATATTTGAAACTTATCCTGCTGAATGTGAAGAAAAACGACAAAATTCAAATGCAACAACACTTTTAGATAGTGATGGAGCTTTAATTCAGCAGCTTGTCCGCGAAATAGGTTCTTCACGTATTCCCATTCAAAAAAAATATCCTAAGATAAAAACCACTGTTGACCGTCCACGCAAATATTATTACAGCGATAAAAGTGATGAGGAAGAAATTGCAACCAGTGAACCGCAAGAAACACAACTATCAGAAAAAGATTTATATCCTATCTTGACTGACTATCTTTATGGAGAATATCATCTGTTCAGTAAAAGAATTAATGAGGGAAAATCCAGTAATAAGCGTGGCAAGAATGGCAATAAATGGTTGCACCCCGATATCGTAGCGATAGAGTTTTTAAATACAGAGTGGCATGACAATCTCAAGAAATTGCACCAAGCCTATGGTGATAAACGTATCAAAATTTGGTCTTTTGAAGTGAAATTACTCATCAACCGTTCTAATGTGCGTGAAGTATTTTTTCAAACGGTTAGCAATTCCTCATGGGCAAATTTAGGTTATTTGGTGGCACAGGAAATTAATCAAGATGCCATAGAAGAATTGAATATATTATCAAATCTGCATGGCATTGGCGTCATTAATATAGGGGATGATGGCGGTCTAGTTCTATTCCCCGCCCGTGAACGCGCCATTGATTGGAGCACCACTAATAGAATAGCTACAGAAAATAAAGATTTTAAAATATTTATTGAAGCTATTGAAAAATTACTCAAACAACAAGAAGAATATCACGCGCATATATTTGATAAAGCGGGTTTTTACAAAAGCACCATCACTGATGATGATTAATCATTGTCTTTTTACTACAAAATGCTAGAATAAACTGTTATTGAAAGGAATTAATCATGACATCTGATAATAAAAACAAACCATCAAATGCATCACAGCAATCTAAACCGCCATCTTCTGCTGCGCCAGCGCGCCCACCACAAACAGGTGGTAGGCAAACATATGGTGCTAACCCTTCTTCTGCACCGTCACGCCCCCCACGGACAGACATTATTCAAAAAAGAAACTTTTAGAAAAACTCATATAGCAAAATAAAATAATATAATAAGAAGTATAACAAATCCTATTATAAATCCTGCTAACATAACTACCATTCCATATGTTATATATAATGCTTTTTTAGCATTACTATGTGCACTATTTGCGATTGAACTTTGATAATCCGTTAATATATAAACCAAATTAGTAATATAATAATTTTCACTATTGGCAATAGTATTTTCATCTAGCCATGTATCAGGGTAACGGCCTAACACGCCATATTTTTTATTCAATAATGACAAAATAAAAAATATAATTGGTAAAAATAAAATTAAAAAAGTGATTAGTAAAGTCATACTAGCTATCCAAAGATTAGCTTCCCCTAGAAGACTTTTAAAATCAGTGAAATTAATCAATATATAGCCTGCTAATAAAGTTACTACAGGAACCAAAAACTTTAAGAACCAAAATGCTTTCTCATCCAAATCTTTTTTGACATCTAACTCATGCTGCAATCTTTTTTCGGCATCCACAAGCGCATGCTTAACAGTTTCAGGATTAAAATTCCCATGCAATCTTTGAATATCTTCATCTGTTAATAATTCATCATTCACTCATAAGCCCTTTACTTTATCTTTAGTTATTTCTCACACACCCTATCACTGTATTTTATTGTCATAAATAAAGTTGTTACTCTTTTCACAAAGTTTTTTTCTTCACCTGTTTTTCATCAAATAATAATTCAAGCTCATTAAGCATGGTTTCTGCCAGCATTTCAACATCCGCGATGGTAACAGCGCGCTTATAATAACGCGTCACATCATGCCCAATACCAATCGCTATCAATTCAATCTCTGTCTTTTTTTCAATCCAATCAATCATATCACGCAAATGCTGTTCTAAATAATAGCCTTTATTCGCTGAGAGCGTGGCATCATCCACTGGCGCGCCATCTGAAATTACCATCAAAATTTTACGTTTCTCCATGCGATTCAACAGCCTCTCTGCTGACCATTGTAACGCCTCGCCATCAATATTTTCTTTCAGCAACCCTTCTTTAAGCATCACCCCTAACCCTTCGCGCGCATGACGATAAGATTGATCGGCATATTTATAAATGACATAAAGCAAATCATTCAACCGCCCGGGATATTTGGGTCTGCCCATCTCTATCCATTGTTGCCGTGCCTGCCCGCCTTTCCATGAATTGGTGGTAAAACCAGAAATCTCCGTTTTAATCCCGCACCTATCCATCACGCTTGCTAAAATATCCGCACTCATTGCCGCAATATTAATCGGACGTCCGCGCATTGAACCTGAATTATCAATCAATAAACTCACCACCGTATCACGAAACTCAATATCAGATTCCTGCTTATAACTAAGTGCCGAACCCGGATTGGTAATGATGCGCGTTAAACGACTGGTATCTAAAATGCCTTCTTCTAAATCAAAATGCCAATGCCGATTTTGTTGCGCTTGTAATTTGCGGGCAAGCCTGTTGGCTAATTTTGTTGTTAAACCCCGAAAATTATTCATAGATTCATCTAAATATTTTCGCAAATCTTTCATTTCTTCAACAGATTCTACAATCGCATTGGCAGGCTTGACCCTATCAAATTCACGGGTAAAAACACGGTAACCACTGCCAGCGGCTTCTGCTAGCGCATCGCGCATATCTTGATCCATCAAATCAAAAGGATTAATGGTTTGCACATTATCCAAATCACCGCTTGATGAATCTGTGCGGCGGAAATCATCAGATGTATCATCAGCTTGCACTTCATCATTATCACCTTGCTGACCTTCTTCGCCTTGCTCATCATTTTGCGATTGGCTTTCTGATTCAGCCGATTGATTTTCTGCTTGTTCCTCAGCATCTTGATTTTGATTGCTGTCACCCTCGCCTAATTTATCTAACATGTCTAAAAACATATTAATCTGTTGACCAAATTCTTGCTGATTGGATAAATCAATCTTAGCAAAATTCGCCTCTAACAAAGGGGTTAATTGCTTTTGCCATTTTTGTAAATGCGGCTGGTAAATTTCAGGCAATGTTTCACCCGTTCGCATATGATAAAATAATGCACGCATGATTTCAGCTGAAGGCTTATCAAGATTTTGCGGTGCGGTTGCCGCAGGAGACACTGAAAATTCTTCCACATAATAATCACTGATATTTTGCCCAACGCCTTTTAATTGCCGATGTGCCAAAATATGCTGACGGGCTTGTTCTAGCGCATTAAATATCTGGGCATGTTGTGTTTGCTGGGGGCATTGTTGCAAAAATAGAATCGAATCATGCAATTGACGTTCAATTCCTAATTTATCACTGATACCCCGTAATTGTTTTTTATCAATATCGCTAATATGAGGCAATTTTGCTTGGTCACCTGCCAATTCAGAATCGCGATGCCCATAGACAACATCCAATGTATCATCACGGGCAAGTGCTCGAATCACAGTGGCAAAAGCTGATTTGGTTTGTTCTGCCTCTTCCATGTGATTTTATGATGCCATCTCTTCGACAAAACAACGCTGATAAAATTCACCAAGCATTTCATATTCCGATTCATCTGCTTTATTCAAAAAACTTAAATAAAAACTTTCTTTCACATCACCAAAAATGCGCATATTATCTGCCCATGATAACACTGTGCGCGGGCTCATCAAAATAGAAATATCACCATTGGCAAAGGCTTGACGGGTTAAACCAGCCAATGCAACCATGCCTTCAACCATGCCCTTATCTAAATCAGGCACCTTCGCGCTGATAAGACCAGCTTCACGTTGAGGTTCCATATAGCCTAAACGGGCAACAATATTCCATCTATCCATCTGCCCTTGATTGATTTGTTGTGTGCCATGATAGAGACCCGTTGTATCCCCTAAACCAACCGTATTTGCAGTACCGAATAAGCGAAAATAAGGATGAGGGTTAAGAACACGCCCTTGATCAAGCAATGTTAATTTGCCTTCTTGTTCCAAAATACGTTGAATAACAAACATCACATCCGGACGCCCGGCATCATATTCATCAAAACAAAGCGCAACCGCATTTTGTAAAGCAAAGGGTAACATGCCCTCTTGAAATTTTGTCACCTGCTGACCATCTTCTAACATAATCACATCTTTGCCAATCAAATCAATACGGCTGATATGGCTATCTAAATTAATGCGAATACAAGGCCAGTTAAGCCGTGCCGCCACCTGTTCAATATGGGTGGATTTCCCCGTGCCATGCAAGCCCTGCAACAATACTCTGCGGTTGAAAGCAAAACCTGCCAAAATCGCCTTAGTTACGGTTTCATCAAAAAAATAATTCTTATCAATATCAGGCACATGGTCTGTTTTTTTACGAAAAGATGGAATTTTAATATCAAAATTAATATCAAAAATCTCTTTTGCAGAAACTTCGCCATCGGGCTTTTCAGGCAATATATCGCTCATTTTTTATCCTTAATTGTTAGATTGATGCTGAAGATTTTTGTAACCATTTTTTCAAATCATGGTAAGCAAGGTTTATCTCTTGTAATTTCTTTTTATTTTTCTCGCTATGCCCATGAATATCAGGATGCAATTGTTTAACAAGGGTTTTATATCGTTTTTTTAATTCTTGCAAATTAATTGGTAATGATAATTGCATTTTTCGTAATGAATAATGTGTTTTAGCAGAAATTATCGGAATTTCTTCATCTGGTTGCTGTTTATTTTCTTCACCCGTACGCCAATCTGCGGTGTGCCAATCTTTACGCGCTTGTTCTGAAAATTCTTCTTGAGAAAAGTTGGTTGCAAAATCATCGGTGAAATGTTTATGATGTTCCGAAAATCCAAACGACCATGTCGGGCGATTGCCTAATAAATCATTATATTGGTCGCGTGCAATCATACCTGCATCCATATCTTTATAATAATTCCACGCTTTATTATAGGCACGCACATGCTCAACACAAAACCAATAATAATCATCTAACCGTTCGGGCGAAAGGGGCGCGCGATGGGTAGCAATTTGCCCACATTCCTCATGCTCGCAAACTCTATCAGGTGGTGTTTCTCGTTTACTATAGCCCATTATATTTTTTCCGCGCTTTCTTTTAACAAAATAGGAATGCCACCCTTAATCGAATAGCGCAAACCTGCTTCATCACTTATCAAATATTGCGCTTCGGCATCATATCGCAGAGATGTTCGGCTGACAGGGCAAATTAACATATCTAATAATTCTTTATCCATTTATAATCCTATTGTAAAAAAATCATTTTAATCAATTTCATGATGATTTTCACCCTTTAAATAACTTAAACTTGATTAAATAAATAAATAATTAGTGGATAGATAGCAACAATGGCTTGCTGATAAAAAAGAAAAATGGCAAGTTACTTGACATATCGTCTGGCGAAGGAATAAAAATTATTAAATGAAATCCATCGGGGCGGAAATAACGATAAATAAGTCGTTATCAGCGTGTTATTAAGGAATATAAAATGAATCTTGATACGCAAGTTCTTGCCGGACCTGATGCTCATCCTTTGGATTGGCTAGAAGATATGTTCGCGGAAAACCAATGGTTTTTTGAACGCCCCAGTGAAAATGAAATCTTAACCAGCACAGAAGGTAATATCAGTCATTACCATCTTTTTTTCCAGTGGCAAACAGCAATTAAACTGCTTAATGTCTCGTGCCGTTTAGATGCAAAATATGTAGAAAGCCGTAAAGAAGTTCTTTATGAGATGCTCTCGCGTGTGAATGAACGATTATGGGTGGGGCATTTTGAAATTGAACATCATTCATTATCTTTGTTATTCCGTTTAGGTTTGCCTCTTTATCAAGGAAGCCATAATTGCCAAGAACAGCTTAAAGAAGCCTTAAATATTATGCTTGCTGAATGCGACCGTTATTATCCTGCTTTTCAATATGTTATTTGGGGCAATCTAAAACCTAAAGAAGCCTTAGATATGATTCTCATGGAAACAGCGGGAGTCGCCTAATTTATGATAGATAGGGAGTAACATGCAGGTAATTATTGTAGGATGCGGTCATATGGGTGGTGCTATGCTAGAAGGATGGCTTGCCTCGCATATTGTCACAGCTGAAGATGCGCATGTGATTGCGCCTCGTTTTCCATTAAAAAATCTTGGTAATTATTCCAAAACTATTACTTTTCCACAACATAAAGATGCAGAAATTGCTGAATTGGTTGCCAATGATAAGTTTAATCACGAGAATACGATGATCGTGATGGCGGTACGTCCGCAAATCATGAAAGATGTGCTTCCCTCTTACAAAGCATTCACTGAAAAAAATATCCCCTTTATGACGGTTGCCGCTGGTTTGCGTGAGAGTTTTTATCGTCAAATTTTAGGTGAAAAAGCCGCAATTATTAGGGTTATGCCTAATATGCCAACCTCTATTGGGCGTGGTATGAATGCAATTTTTTATAATGAAAACTGCACCGAGACGATTAGGAAAAATAGCAAAAAATTAATGCAACCTTTGGGTGAGGTGGATATTTTACAATCTGAAGAAGAGATGGACGTATTTACTGCTCTTGCTGGAAGCGGACCTGCTTATCTGTTTTTATTGGTTGAAACCATGGCACAAGCGGCTGTTAAATTGGGTTTTGAACCCGAACGAGCCGAAAGATTAGCTTTAGAAACAGTGTTAGGTTCGGCAGAATATATGAAAGACGTAGAATTGAACAGTCAAACATTGCGCGAAAAAATTGCCTTGCCCGGTGGCACAACAGAACAAGCCATTGCACAATTGTTACATGAAAATGCCCTGCCCGATTTAATGTATAAAGCATTACAAGCCGCCTCTCAGCGTTCAAAAGCGATGAGTGAAGAAATGGCAAAATAAATGAAACTGATTGATGGAACATCTAATTCAGATTTAGCGCAAGACATTGCAGATATTTTAAAAATTCCGCTTATCAAATGTAATATCCGCCGTTTTGCTGATGGCGAGAGTTTTGTAGAAATTATGGAAAATGTGCGCGGTGAAGATGTTTTTGTAATTCAATCCACTGGCAACCCATCTAATGAGAAATTAATGGAATTACTCATTATTGAAGATGCCCTCAAAAGAGGTTCTGCAAAACGTATCACAGCTGTTATTCCCTATTTTGGTTATGCACGACAAGATAGGAAGACAGGACCACGCACCCCGATTACCGCAAAATTAGTGGCTGATTTAATTGTAACAGCAGGCGCACACCGTATCTTAACCTTAGAATTACATTCAGGACAAATTCAGGGATTTTTCAATGTACCTGCTGATAATCTTTACTCATCACCTGTTTTTGTCAGCGATATAAAGAAAAACTATCCTAACAATGATTTAATTTTTGTATCGCCTGATGTGGGGGGTATTTTACGTACCCGTAATATTGCCCAGCGTTTAGATAGTGAAATTGTTATTGTTGATAAACGGCGTGAAAAAGCTGGGCATTCGGAAGTGATGAATATTATTGGCAATCCTGAGAATAAAAATTGTATCTTGATTGATGATATTTGTGATTCTGCGGGCACTTTATGCAATGCTGCCGATACATTAAAAGCGCATGGTGCCAAAAAAGTTTCTGCTTATATTGCCCATGGTATTTTTTCGGGCAAAGCCAATGAACGTATTATTAATTCATCTCTTGATGAGCTGGTTGTCACAAATTCTTTGAAATTATCTGATGAGATTCTCAAAAATAAAAAGATACGTCAAATATCCATTGCCCCTTTGCTTGCCAAAGCTATTGATAATATTTGTCGCAATCAATCCGTTTCATCATTATTTGATTGATAGCAAAACAAAAATTCTACCCCAATGAAGATTTTATTGACTGATAGAGGTAATTTAGCGTATAGTTCCGCTCGTGTTTCTTATATTAAATATAAACGGAGTTTGTTGTGGTTGTTAGCTTAAACGCAGTTATGCGTGAAAAATCAGGTAAAGAAATGGCAAAATATTTGCGTCGCAAAAATTTAGTGCCTGCAATTATTTATGGTGATAAAAAAGAACCCACCAAAATATCACTGGACCCAAGACAAGTTCTAAAACAGCTTCATACGGGCAAATTCTTTTCTGCTGTGTATCAAGTTGATATAGAAGGTGGCAAATCAGAACAAATTATTGTCCGTGATTTACAATTTCATCCGGTGAGTGATGATATTATTCATGCTGATTTTTACCGTATCAGTGATAAACAAGATGTGACTGTAGAAGTGCCGATTCATATTCTTAATCAAGATAAATGTCCGGGTATCAAACGTGGCGGTGTCTTAAATATGGTTCGTTATAAAATTCCTGTGAGATGTAAACCGCAACATATCCCTGAAATGGTTAATCTTGATTTGGCAGATTATGAATTGGGACAATCGATTCACATCAGCCATGTTAAATTGCCTGAAAATATTATTATCCCTATTGAACGCGATTTTACGATTGCGACCATTGCTATTCCACGTGGTATGACCAGCAGTGAAACTGCTACTAGCGAAACTGAAGAAGGCGCAGAAGAAGAAGTCACAGAAAGCTGATATTCTGCGATAAATTAAAATGGCATTTGTGATTGTCGGTATTGGCAACCCCGGTTCGCAATATCAATTCAACCGCCATAATATTGGTTTTCTTATTTTAGATGCGTTGGTTGCTAAATATCAGCTTCATCAACAAAAAAAGCACCAATCTCTCATTGCCAGTACTGATTTTAATGTGACGGGGCAAAAAAACCATCTTGTTTGGCCGCAACAATATGTCAATTGTTCTGGTGCGCCTGTTCGTAAAATCCTTGAATTTCATAAACTACCCCCCACACAATTATTAGTGATTCATGACGAGCTTGATTTGCCGCAAGGCATTGTTAAATTAAAATTTAGTGGTGGCACAGCTGGGCATAATGGCTTAAAAGATATTTCCCAAGCCATCGGTAAAGATTATTGGCGTATGCGAATTGGCATTGGGCATCCCGGAAACCCTGATAGAGTTAGCAATTATGTGCTTAGTAATTTTGGCAAGCAAGAAATGACCGATATTTTTATTCCGCTGATTGATAATATCAGTGATAATTTTCATCTGTTATTGACTGATGATGAAATAACCATGCAAACCAACAAACAATTTTTAAGCCGAATCAGCGACTACCAAATCAGAAAATAATTGCGTGAGGGTACGCATCATTTTAATATCACGCATCGTGATACCACCCACATCATGGCTGGTCAAAGCAATATCTAATCTACGATAACTATTAAACCAATCAGGGTGATGATTCTGTTTTTCTGCAAGCATGGCGATTCGAATCATCATGGCAAAACAAGCCTCAAAACTTTTGAATTTATACGAAAAACACAGTGATTTCTTATCCGCATCATAATTCCATGCTGGAAATTCCTGCAAAATTTTTGTAATTTTTGTATTTGTTAAAATCTTTTTAGACATTATCTTCTAAACTCCATCGCCTTTCCGCCTTTATCACATAATAAACTACCTTCGCGCATCACAATATTGCCACGCACAATCGTTGCCACAGGAAAACCATGAGCCTGAAAACCATCAAAAGGAGTCCAGCCTGCTTTGGAAACAATTTCAGCATTATTTATAACATGTTTTTTCTTCATATCAATAATCGTAAAATCAGCATCATAACCAGCAACAATTCTGCCTTTTCCTTGAATCTGAAAAATTCGTTGCGGTCCATATGCCGTCAAATCTACAAATCGTTCTAAACTTAATTTCCCCTGATTGATATGGGTAAGCATAATCGGCACCATCGTTTGCACGCCCGGCATTCCCGATGGGCTATTGGGATAGGGTTGGGCTTTTTCCTCAGGCAAATGCGGTGCATGGTCTGAACCCATAATATCAAACACACCCTGATGAAGTGCCTGCCATAACTTATCCTGATGCGATTTATCCCGTATTGGCGGATTCATCTGTGCAAAACTGCCTAATTTTTCATAACATTCAGGCGCGGATAATGTGAGATGTTGCGGGGTTACTTCGGCAGAAACCCATGCTTTATTGGCTTGTAATAATGCAATTTCATCCCCTGTACTAATATGCAATACATGGACATGACGTTTTGTTTCATAGGCTAATTTAATAATTCTACGCGTTGCAATCAGCGCACATTCTGCATCACGCCATAATGGATGCGCCTTAGGGTCAGCCTCTTGAGATGCAATCGCAAATCTTTCTTTCAAGCGTGCTTCATCTTCGGCATGAATCGATACAGGTGCATGACCATTTTGTAAAATATCGCGTAAAATCTCTTCTTCTTCAACCAAAAGCGAGCCTGTGGAAGAACCCATAAAAATTTTAATACCTGCAACACCCGGCAATTTTTCCAAATGAGATAATTGTGCAATATTTTCTGCGGAACCCCCAATGAAAAAAGCAAAATCTACCAACGACCCTGCATTGCCACATGCAATTTTATGATTGAAACTTGCCTCATCTAATGTGGCAGGCTTGGTGTTCGGCATTTCAAAAAAACCCGTAACTCCGCCCATCGCCGCCGCCATCGAGCCTGTATGAATATCTTCTTTATGGTCAAGCCCCGGCTCTCTAAAATGCACCTGCGTATCGATAATTCCGGGTAAAATATAAAAATTATTCGCATCAAAACAATCTTTTGCTTGTGATGCTGAAAAATCACCCAAGGCAATAATTTTGCCATCACGCACCGCAATATCCGTTTGCACACGCCCCATTGGCGTTAAGCAAATGCCATTTTTTATCATTAAATCAAATAATTCTACCATCATCTTTTCCAACGAAAAACGCCCACCCCAAAATATAGGACGGGCGTTTAATCCACTATAGATATTTATGAAAGCATTATTCGCCGCGTGTAACGCCTACTAAATGCAATATCCATATAAATAATGTTACAAAACTACCATAAAGTAGAAAGGCTCCAAAAATAGCTTTTGCATTTTGTGTGCCTGCTGAATCACCAGCATAATAGCTTTCTTTAATTTGTTGCGTTTCATAAGCAGTCATCGCAGAAAATACCAACACCACAAAGATTGAAAGAATAAAATCAAATCCTGAAGATTTGAAAAAGAAATTTGCAATCATCGCAACGAAAATACCAATAACAGCCATCGCTAAAAATCTGCCCATCGGGGCTAAATCACGTTTTGTGGTATAGCCATAAAAGCTCATCCCAGCGAATGTAGCAGCTGTGATAAAGAACGCACGCGCAACACTGGCACCTGTATAAGCATAAAGCATTGGTGCAATCAACGCACCCCATGCGATGGCATAAATCCAAAAAGCAGCTTGTGCTGTTGTAGAGGAACCGCCTAAAATCAAACGTGGTGCCATAAATCCTAATCCTAAAATAACCGCAAATAAAACCCATTTCATTGGACCAAGCGCGATGGATTGCATGAGACCAGGATTGCTTGCAACAAAATAAGCAACCAAACCTGTGACCCCAATAGCCATCGCCATGAGGTTGTAAACGCGCAACATATATTGACGCAAACCCTCATCAATGTTCACACCCGTTTGTGCAATTGGTGAATGACGTGTTACCATAATATGACTCCTTCATAATAAAAATGATTATCTATCATCATCCATGAATATAATCATAATAGCCTTAAATTGCAAGATTTATCCATAAAAAAGGCAGATACCAGAAACTGATACCTGCCTAAGGGGACACATCTTTATTAAAATTGTGCTACCATAACAGGTAATTGTGTAAAATAATTGTGCTATTTTTGCCTATCAGCGATGCAAAAATTGCATTGACAAATCATTTTATAACTATATTCTCTTATAAAGATTTATATTTATATAAAAGTGATGCAAAAATTGCATTGCTTCATTTGCCTAGTAAATTAGATTGGTAACTTATCATGCGCCATATGGCAAGTTTACGCTACATAGATGCCGTTGCACGCGAAAAATCAATTCGCAAGGCAGCGGAAACAATGGCAATTACAGCGACAGCATTGAACAGAAGAATTTTAGCCATTGAATCAGAGTTAGGGGAACCTATTTTTGAACGCCTGCCATCAGGGATGCGACTCAATGCTGCTGGTGAAATTTTTATTCAATATATTCGCCAGCAATTTTCTAATTTAGAGCGTGTTCATACACAAATTTCAGATTTAACAGGCATGCGACGTGGGCATATCAAAATCGCCAGCTCGCAAGAAGCACTTTATTATTTTTTACCGAAACAAATCGCGAATTATCGTAAAATTTATCCCGCAGTGACCTTTCAACTCATGCAAAGAACAGGCTATAAAGCAGAACTTGCCCTGCAAAACCATCATGCCGATATTGCCTTTATTTGTGAACCCATTCAATCACCCTATTTTTATGTGACTGGGCGGTTGCTACAACCCATTCATTGCATCATGCGGAAAAAACATCCCTTAAACAAAAAGAAACCGCTTTATTTGCAGGATTGTATTGATTATCCGCTTATTTTGCCCCGTCAAAACAACCATCTCCGTATTTTACTTGATAGGCTTGCTGTTCAAAAAAATCTTAATCTTAGCCATACCATCGAAACAGATTCTTACGAATTTATTCATGCTTATTTGCGTTATGAAAATGGTATTTCATTTCAAATGCCTGCCACCATGTCGCCATTTAACAAAGTAGAAAATATTATCAGCCGTCAACTTGATAATAGCAATATGACTTCTGCCATGCTTAATATCGGTTACTTAAATGGCAAGGTTTTATCGGTTGCCGCTGCAAATTTTCTAGATTATAGCATCAAATCATTGCGGACAAGCTATCCTGATGCTATCATCGCCTAAAAAAGAAAAATAATATGCGCTATTTACACACGATGGTTCGAATCACTGATATTGAAAAATCACTAGATTTTTATTGTCACAAATTAGGCATGCAGGAAATTCGCAGAGTGAATAATGACAAAGGGCGTTTTACATTGATTTTTCTAGCCGCCAAACAAGATGTGGCATCCGCCAATGAAACAAAAGCCCCCATGCTTGAACTCACCTATAATTGGGATAAAGAAGATTATCAATCGGGGCGTAATTTTGGGCATTTGGCTTTTGATGTTGATGATATTTATCAATTATGCCAAAATTTAATGGATAAAGGCGTTGTGATTAACCGCCCACCGCGCGATGGTCATATGGCATTCATAAAATCACCCGATGGTATCTCCATAGAATTATTACAAAAAGGTGATTCTAAACCATCTGCCGAGCCATGGGCATCTATGGAAAATACAGGTAGTTGGTAATATTTTATCTTAAGAAAAGATAAAAATAAGCAAAAAATCCTGCCCATAAAATTGGCTGATGCACCAAATAAAGAATCAAAGCATGTCTGCCACACCATCGTAAAGGTCTATCAATCATAATGGGTAAATATTGCTTCTTTGCCCATTTATCAGCATCATAACCAAGCGCAATCCCAATCAACACAAAGCCAAACCATGGCACAATCGGGGCATAATCACCTGTTTGTGGAATAGGACTTGTTAACCATAGCCACGACCAAATACTATTTGATGGAAAAATCTGCACAAAATGCCCTATCAGCAATAATGCCACACCCAAACCGACATAATAATAAAGATAATTTTTGCCCAATTTTTTTTCCAATTTTTTTCCAAAAAGTAAAAAAGGCAGTGCCAAAAATGATGACACAAAAATAAGATGAATAATCCCGAAAAAAATTACCAATTGTGGCATCATGATAGCTGTAACAAGCGTAATCAACAAAGCGATTGCAGCTAATTTTAAGAGTCGCTGATGGTATTTTTTAACAACAAAACCACGCTGATAATTGAGGCTTAAACAAACGCCAACCATGCCTAAGAAAAGTAATAAAATCACCATACGGAAACCAAGCCAAAAAGGATGGTTAAATATGGGAATTGGCACGCCTAGCAAAAACACCAAATCAAAGCAAAAGTGAAAAATTGCCATCAACACAAAAGCGAATCCACGCAGTTGGTCAATGATCGGTAAGCGAACCGTCTCATTCATTATTAATCTTCTTTCGACACTCATTTCAACATTAAAAACATATAACAGTTTTATTAAACTATTGCATCATTTTATAAGCATCGCTATTTTAACGATAAACAATAAAGGATATATCATGCAACAAATTTCCCCCTATAAATTTTCCCCTTATATTGGCTTGCCCATTATCGCCATGGGCTTGGTGGTTGTTTTATCCAATTATCTGGTAACATTGCCTATCAATGATTGGCTAACATGGGGTGCGTTTAGCTATCCTTTGTGTTTTTTAATCAATGATATTACCAATCGCCATTATGGTTTGAAGCAAGCGCGCACTGCTATTTATGCTGGTTTTATGGTTGGCATTTTTCTTTCATTTCTTGCTGGTGATGCCCGTATCGCCATTGCATCAGCCACTGCATTTTTATTGGCACAGCTTTTAGATGCAACGCTTTTTGATAGGTTACGCAAAAAACCATGGTGGCAAGCACCTCTTATCTCAACATTATTTGCCTCATTATTAGATAGTTTGCTATTCTTCTCAATCGCTTTTGCTGGCACTGGCTTGCCTTGGATAAGCTGGGGGTTTGGTGATTTTGCTGTTAAAATTTTTATGGGATTATGTTTATTACCTCTGTTTCGATTATTCACCTTTAGGCAGACAAGTTTTGCGAACCTCTGATTTTTATTATGATTTGCCAGAACAGGCGATTGCAAAATTTCCGATATTACCCCACGAACAAGCGCGCCTTCTGCATTTACAACCGCAAACAAACGATACAGTTTTATTGAATGATTATCACATTGCTGATTTGCCTAATTTGCTAAACCCGCATGATTTGCTGATTGTCAATAATACCAAAGTTTTGCCCGCTTTGTTACATGCAACCCGCCAGAAACGTGATGCCTATCAAAAGCAAAATGATGGCAACCCTGATAATAATCAAGGCGTTTTCATCAAATGTAATCTTTTAGAACCTGCCAATCAAAATTATCATGCGATGGATGCTTTATGGGTAGGGCTTGCTTACCCCAGTAAAAAAATTACAATCGGTGATAAAATGCATATCACAAAAGATTTTTACTGGCAGTTAGAAGAAAAATTATCTGATGGCAGAATTTTGCTTCGCTTTAATTGCGAGGGCGATGATTTGTTGCAACAATTACATCAGCATGGTGCCATGCCGATTCCACCTTATTTGAAACGGGAAAGCGAGCATCAAGATAAAACACATTATCAAACCTGCTTTGCCAAACATCAAGGTGCGGTGGCTGCCCCCACTGCTGGGTTACATTTTACCTCTGAATTGTTGCAAAAATTACAGCGTAAAAATATCTCTATCGCCGAAATCACCCTGCATGTGGGTGCAGGTACTTTTTTACCTGTTAAAACCAAAAATATCCAAGACCATGTGATTCATCACGAATGGGGCGAATTATCGCAAACAGCCATTGATGCAATCAAAACATGTAAAGCCAATCATGGCGATATTATCGCAGTTGGCACAACATCATTGCGTTTGCTAGAATGGGCAATGATAAAAACCAAACAGCAAAAACCCGATAATCTTTACCCTGACGCGCAAACTGGCATGGTTGATATTTTTATCACCCCCGGCTTTCCATTCAAATTATGCGATAGGCTGATGACAAATTTTCATCAACCTTGTTCTACTTTAATGGCATTGGTCAGTGCTTTTTCGGGCAGAGAAAATATCTTGACGGGCTATCAGCATGCCATTCATAATCAGTATCGGTTTTTATCTTATGGCGATGCCTGTCTCTTAAATAAAGATGTATCCTAGATAAAGATGCCTCCTCAATAAATATATTGTAAAGTAAATCATGAAATTCCATCTCACACATCAATCACAAAAAGCAAGGCGTGGTACTTTACATACTGCCCATGGCATCATTGATACCCCTACCTTTATGCCCGTTGGCACGGCAGGCACCGTCAAAGCCATGTTTCCTGAATCGGTAAAGGCAACAGGCGCGCAAATTATTTTAGGCAATACTTATCATTTGATGCTACGCCCCGGTGCCAAACAGGTTGCATCCTTAGGGGGGTTACAAAAAATGATGAATTGGCAAGGTCCTATTTTAACCGATTCAGGTGGCTATCAAGTAATGTCATTGGCAAAATTGCGCAAAATTTCCGAAGAAGGCGTGATGTTTAATTCTCATATTGATGGTGCAAAATATTTATTAAGTCCAGAAACATCTATTGAAATTCAACATGATTTAAATGCCACTATCACAATGGCTTTTGATGAATGCACCCCTTACCCCGCAAGCCATGAACAAGCAGAAAAATCTATGCAACTTTCCATGCGTTGGGCGCAAAGAAGCAAACAGGCTTTTATAAAACGGCAAGATTATGGTATTTTCGGCATTATGCAAGGTTCCGTCTATGAAGATTTGCGAAAAATCTCTGCTGAAAATTTAGTAGAAATTGGTTTTCACGGCTATGCGATTGGTGGTTTGGCAGTGGGTGAAACCAAGCAAGAAATGTTGGATATGCTGGCTTGCAGTTGCCCTTTATTGCCCGAAGATAGACCGCGTTATTTAATGGGCGTTGGCAAACCAACTGATTTGCTAAATGGCATTGCAAATGGCGTTGATATGTTTGATTGTGTGATGCCAACACGTTCCGGGCGTAATGGGCAAATATTTACCGATGAAGGCGCGTTTAATATCCGCAACCATCGTTTTAAGACCGATGAAAATCCAATCATGGAAAATTGCCCTTGCCCTGCTTGCACAAATTATAGCCTCGCTTACTTACATCATTTGGTAAAATCTGGTGAAATTTTAGCATCCATGCTGTTAAGTTGGCACAATATTCAATATTATCAAACGCTGATGCAACGTGCGCGTATCGCTATTGAAAGCCATTCATTTGCTGAATTTCACCGCGCCTTTCTGCAAGATTATAATGGCTAAATTATCTGCAAAAATCATGAATGACCATGCGCTTGAAATGGGGTTTGATGTTGCAGGTATCATCACAAATCCTAAATTGCCAAAACAAAATATCAAGCGTTTTCATGAGTTTATAGCAGAAAAAGAACATGGTACAATGGAGTGGCTGGCAGATACAATCGCAGTAAGAACTGACCCCAAAGCCTTGATGAAAACAATGAACACCCTCATCATTTTAGGGGTGAATTACATGCCTGAACATCAACCACTAGAATGGTTGAAACAGAAAAATCAAGGCGCGATTGCCAGTTACGCATTGGGGCGTGATTATCATGATTTCTTGAAAAAAAAATTACGTGCCATCACGCAAAAATTAGCCCATCATTATGGGGGCGATTACCGTATCTATGTGGATACCGCACCACTTGCAGAAAAACCTTTGGCGCAATTAGCCGGGCTTGGTTGGCAAGGCAAGCATAGCAATCTGGTATCGCAAAAACATGGCTCATGGCTGTTGCTTGCCACGATTGCCACATCTCATATTTTGGAAGATGAACCTCTTACAGCATCTGAAGATTATTGCGGGTCTTGTACCGCCTGCATCGATATTTGCCCGACAAATGCCATCACACAACCCTATCATCTGGATGCGCGCAAATGTATTGCCTATTTAACCATCGAACATCAAGGCAGTATCCCTTTAGAATTTCGTTCCCAAATTGGCAATAGAATTTTTGGGTGCGATGATTGTTTGGCAGTTTGCCCATGGAATAAATTTGCCACTATCAGCCAAGAGCTTGATTTTAAAACCCGCGAGAGCCTTCAAAATCGTTCTTTAGCGGAATTCTTAAAATGGGATGAAGCCCTATTTCGCAAGAATTTCAGTAAATCACCCATCAAACGTTTAGGCTATGAAAGATTTATTCGTAATATTCTGATTGCAATCGGCAATAGCGAAAATAAAAACCATTTGCCTGCGATAGAGACATGGCGACATAATCCTAATCCTATGCTTGCTGAAACAGCTGATTGGGCATGGCACGCACTCAATCAACCCTCTAATTGACTAAATTGATAATTGATAGAATTCCAGCGCATCACATAAATTTTGATATTTCAGTTGATAGTCTTCCTGATATTCCTCAGTGGCGCCCCATTTTTCTGCTTGGTAATTTTCATGCAACATAGAACATGCAAAAATTTCTTCCGATTGTTCTGGATATTTTATGATTGCAAAACTTAAAATAATGGAGCCTAAAATTTCAACCAATTCTAAAAACCCTGCTTGCTGATAAGCATTTTTTTGTAACATATCATCTTTGATTTTTGCCAACGATGCAGGTAGATGATTCACCTGCTCAATAGAAAAGGTGACCTTAAAATCAATCTTATGATTAATTCGCGCCCAATCTAACCATTTTTGCCATTGTTCTTGTTCGTATTTTGCTAATTCTTCAGGCGCATCAATGCGATAACATAATAAATCATTCTTGCTATAAGAAATAATTTTATCAATTAAAACACCTGCTTCATCCATCATGACATAATCAAGCACATAACAGATTCGCGGAAAAAGCTGATAGGCAGGTTTTTTATGATGATGCCATTGTTTGGCTTCTGCTTGCAACTTTTCAGCCATGTTTTTTGATGGCAAAATCATTGGATTGCCTTTGGGGGTTAGCAAGGGTTGATGATTCGATAGAATTTGCCAATTTTGCCAATGCTGATTTTCTAATGATGAAATTTCTAACGGATGAGGCAATATTATTTTTGCCATCATAACTTCCAAATTTGCGTTAAATAATCATATAATGAGAGCGTATCATCAGCCACAAAAGATGCCCCACTTCTGATGAGGGCTTCTTGCGGATGATAGCCCCAACCCACACCAATCGGAATTGCCTTTGCTTGCACTGCCATTTCTATATCAAAGACCGTATCGCCAATCATAGCTGTATGGGCAGGCGATACCCCAACCTCACGCATGGTTTGCTTGAGCATATCAGGGTTCGGCTTTGCAACACCATCATTTGCTGTATGGGTAACGGTGAAAAAATGCTTCAAGCCATGAAAATCAAGCATATAATCTAAACCACTGCGTGACCGCCCTGTGATAATCGCCAAACACACATGATGCGTTGCTAATTTTTCTAATAACTCTTTCATACCTGAAAATAATTTTTCCCTAATTGCATCATCAGCCCGCGCATGAAGGAGTTTTTTTTCATAATCATGTGCCATAGAAAATATCATATCTTGATGAAGTGATAATTGATAATGTTGCGCCAATGTTGTCATTATCTCATCAATCGTTAAGCCAATCATCTCACGAATTTTATCAGCATCTGGGGTTACCCCAAACTGATTGGCAAAAACAGATTGCATCGCCATAACCGTCATCGCATGACTATCGGTAAGCGTGCCTTCGCAATCAAAAACAACCAAATGCGACATGATTAATCCTTAGATTCAGATTGAATAGATTTTTTGGGAATGGTCATGCCAGCACCAAACAAAACATAATCCAACCATTTTGTTGATAAAATTCTTCTTAGATAACCGAATATAAATGTAGGCACTGTGATATAATAACGTGCTTTAGGCGTACGCACATTAAGTGTATGTTTTATTAATTTTGCCACTGCTTCTGAAGGCAATGTGAACGGTACATTTTTATTTTTCACAATCCGTTGCTGATACATATCTTTATACATTTTAGAAAAAACGCTTTTTTCAATATCAACCCATTTTTCAAATGATTTTTGAGCATTGGCACGAAATTGTGAATCGATAGGTCCGGGCTCAATCAAAACAACATCAATATTGCTTCCTTTTAATTCTAAGCGTAATGTATCGGTTAAGCCTTCAAGCGCATATTTACTGGCATTATAAGCACCGCGCAAACCCATCGCCACCAAACCTAATACCGAACTTATTTGAATGATACGCCCATAGCCTTGCTGACGCATCACGGGTAAAATAGCATTGGTTAATTCATGCGTGCCAAATAAATTCGTCTCAAATTGCGCCCGCAATGCCTCACGGCTAACATCCTCTAATGCCGCTGGCAAACCATAGGCTGCATTATTACATAAGGCACTTAACTGCCCATCACTGCTTTGTAAAATTTCCTGTACGGCTTTTTTGATAGAATTAGAATCATCTAAATCCAGTAAAAATGTTTCCAACCCTTGCTTTTCTAGTCTTTTTTTATCGTCGTCACGGCGAACAGTGGCAAAAACTCGCCAATTTTGTTGTTTCAAAAACAAGGCTGTTGCCAAACCAATGCCACTTGAACAGCCTGTGATGAGGATTGTTTTGGGTTGTTGATTAAATTTTACTTTTATCATCTAAAATCCCCTTATTTTTGTTTTTTCAAAAATACATAATAAGCCCCATCACCACCATCTTTTGGGGCAGCAATACCTTGATAAAGAATATCATCCTTAAAAAAACTTAACCAATGTGGCAGTGCATTTTTTAACGTACCTTTGCCTTTGCCTGTCACAATCAATAGCATTCTTTTTTGATTCATCTTCGCATCATTAATAAAAGTAACAATTTCTTGATGGGCTTGTTTTTGAAAAAAACCATGCAAATCAATTCTTGCCTCTATTTTGCGTTTGCCCTTCGCAATCTCACGTTGTTCTTTATGAGTTAATGGGCTTAATGGGGTAGATGCGTGCTGCGGAATTTCAACTGAATAGCTTATGATTGGTTTTTCTGTGGCATCATTTGTTATCTTTTGGCTTTCTTCTAAAACTTCTGGTTCCGCAAAAATCGGTGAATCGCTTTGGTATTTTTTATCTACATCAATATCAAAATCCTGAAATGATTCGTTATGATTGGGTGGTTGATTCTTCATGGCTTAATTCAATTCGATCATAACAATTCAATGACAACAGGCACATGGTCAGATGGTTTTTCTCTGTTGCGCCACTCACTTTGCAGTTCTGCCCTTTTTAACGCAGATTGTAACGCAGGCGTCACCCAAATATGGTCAAGCCGTCTGCCTCGGTTGTTCACGCGCCAATCACGCGAACGGTACGACCACCAACTATATAATTTCACCTCATTATCATCTTCATCACGGGCAGGATATAAATATCGAATCGCATCTACCCAACCAAAATTATCACGCATGGCAGAAAATTTTTCTACCTCAATCGCAGTATGCGATACAACATTCAGTAATTGCTTATGCGACCAAACATCTTCTGGCAAAGGCGCAATATTCAAATCACCCACAAGAACCATTTTCTGGTTTTTTTGCCGATTTTTTGTAAACCATTGCCCCATCTCATCAACAAAATCTAATTTATGGGCAAATTTTATATTTTCATCGCGGTTCGGCACATCACCACCAGCAGGCACATAGAAATTGTGAATTTCAATATCCTGAACACGCACCGCAATATGGCGACAATCTTGTTTGCCTGTTAAATGTAATTGCAATTCATCCTGCACAGGCAAGCGTGAAATAATAGCAACTCCATTATACGATTTCATACCCTGATACGCTAAATGCGGATAGCCCGCATCTATAAATGCTTTTGCTGGGAAAGTATCATTTATGGTTTTGGTTTCCTGCAAACATAAAATATCAGGGCTAGCCTCTCGCAAGAAGTCTAGAACCATTTCAATTCTCAAACGAACGGAGTTAATATTCCATGTTGCAATTTTCATCGTCATCTTATCAAGATGCGGATTTTATTCCTGATTGGCAAGTAAGAATTTCAATTCATAGGTACCCATATATAATTTTTTACCCTATGATGCTTCCTTAATCATGGTTGCTTCAATCTCCACCATAGCCTTTGAAGGTTTAAATGTTCTCCCTGTGAACGTACAGGTGTTGCTCAGTAGTGGCTTGCCTAGTTTTACGATTGTGGGCTTACCTGATAAAGCTGTCACCGAAAGTCGTGAACGGGTACGCGGAGCTTTATTATCGTTTGGCATTAATTTGCCTGCCAAAAAAATCACTGTGAATCTATCGCCTGCTGATTTGCAAAAAGAAGGCAGTCATTTTGATTTGGCCATCGCGCTTGGCGTTTTAACCGCGATTGATATTCTGCCCCATGATAAAATGCAAGAATATATCGCGTTGGGTGAGCTAAGTTTAGATGGCAAAATTCTTGCTGTTAATGGCGTTTTGCCCGCCGCCCTTTATGCTTTAGAGAATCAAAAAACCATCATTTGCCCAAAAGGATGTGGGCATGAAGCCGCATGGCTTGCCCCTGATAATCCGATTCTTGCTCCTGAAAGTTTGTTTCAACTGATTAGTCATATCAAAGACGAAATTTCGATTCCTCGCCCTGAAGCCAATCAAGAAAATGCTGAACAATATCATTATGATTTTCGTGATGTGAAAGGGCAAGAACAAGCCAAACGTGCCTTAGAAGTGGCAGCATCAGGGGGGCATCATGTATTAATGTTAGGGCCGCCGGGGTCTGGCAAATCTATGTTAGCAAAAAGATTGCCAACAATTTTACCGCCTCTTAATGGGCGCGAAGCATTGGATGTTGCAGTGATTCATTCTATTTCTGGTTTCACGAATAAAAACGGTATCACTCAAACTCGTCCATTCCGTGCGCCCCATCATACCGCATCAGTTCCTGCATTGGTGGGGGGTGGTAGCCGTGCAAAACCCGGTGAAATATCATTGGCTCATCATGGTGTGTTATTCATGGATGAGTTTGCTGAATTTCCACGCCAAGCCCTAGAAGCTTTAAGGCAACCCATTGAAACTGGTGAAGCCATGATTGCACGGGTCAATTCGCACCTTACCTACCCATCGCGTTTTCAATTATTGGCAGCAATGAATCCGTGCCGATGTGGCTATTTAGGTGATGAATCGCGTGAATGTAAGCAAGCCCCTGAATGTGGGTTTAAGTATCAATCTAAAATATCAGGACCTATTTTTGATAGAATCGATATCCATATTAATGTGCCAGAAATTCCTGCCATTGATTTAACGCTACCTACCCCTACAGAATCAAGTGCTGATATTGCCAAACGCGTTATAAAAACACGCCAGCTTCAACAAGAAAGATTCAAAAAATTAAATAGCGCATTGTTATGCAATGCCCATGCGGAAGGGGAGTTATTAGAAAAAATTGCACCTTTAGACCAAAAAGAAAAACAATTTCTTATTGAGGCTGCCAACAAATTACGTCTATCGGCACGTGGCTTTCATCGTGTATTGAAAGTGGCACGTACACTTGCCGATATGACTGTTCACGAATCGATTAGCCAAATTCATTTGGCAGAAGCGCTCAATTATCGCCATGTTACTTTCAGGGCATGATGCCAAAGTAGGATGCCAGAGTAGGATGCCAGAGTAGGATGCTTGCAATTTTTTTATCATTAGGTTACGATAATGACATCTTTTTTTGGTAATAATTTTTAGGTTTCACACATGAATAATCAACGCCCCTTATCGCCACATTTGCAAGTCTATCGTTGGCAATGGACAATGTTTTTTTCAATCATGCACCGCTTAACAAGCCTTGTTATCACGGCTGGTTTTGTCTTTTTATGTCTAAGGCTAATCGCCTATGGTTTTATTGGCAACATCACAAATGATATTTTTCTTTATATTACAAGCAATGTTATTTTCAAACTTATAGCATTCTTCTTTGCATGGTCGCTTATCCTGCATTTTTTCTTGGGCGTGCGTCATCTGATTTTTGATGCCGTTAAGTTCTTAGATTTAGGACATGCCCGTTTATTCGGTTATATCGCTTTTATAAGCGCGACACTAGTTTGGCTCGCTCATTTGCCAATTATAGGTAATGGTATGATATGGTAAGATGAAATGAAAATATTTTTTAACTTTTTGATAAATTTTCTTAAAACTGTAGGCTTTAAGAATAGTCCCAGTCATGTGTGGTATCATCAGCATCTCTCATCAATAATAATGATTTTTTTACTGCCTTGGTTTTTTTATGGTGGTTTCTTAAGCAAAGCAAATCAATCTTATGATGGTACGGTTCTATGGTTGCAAAGCCCTCTCAACGCTATCTTATTAAGTTTAACAATTATCTGTGTCATGTCACATGCACGTTTAGGACTTGAAACTATCGTTCGAGATTATGTTCATCACAAATTGATGCATCAGCTTGCTCTGTTACTGGTTGATGGCGGTTGCCGTATCTTAATGATTGGTGCTGTTATCGCCATCATTATCATGCATTTATCATAAATTGATTAAGGAAGAATAATGGCAAAAATAATAGATCATGACTATGATGTTGTTGTTGTTGGTGCTGGTGGTGCTGGTTTAAGAACTGCTGTTGGTTTAGCTGAAGCAGGCTTAAAAGTGGCCTGTGTTACAAAATTATTCCCTACCCGTAGCCATACTGTGGCAGCACAAGGTGGTATTTCAGCATCTTTGGGCAATATGGGCGAAGATAATTGGCGTTGGCATATGTATGATACTGTCAAAGGTTCTGACTGGTTAGGCGACCAAGATGCCATAGAATTTATGGTTCGTAATGCTGGTGAAGCCGTGTTGGAATTAGAACATTATGGTATGCCTTTTTCACGCACCCCTGAGGGGAAAATTTATCAACGTGCCTTTGGTGGTATGACAACAGAATTTGGTGAAGGCGCACCTGCATTACGCACCTGTGCGGCGGCTGATAGAACGGGCCATGCCATGCTTCATACGCTCTATCAACAAAGCTTAAAACATAAGGTTGAATTTTTCGTAGAATATTTTGCCACCGATTTAATCATGAAATCGGGTTCTTGCCGTGGCGTGATGACAATGTGTATGGAAGATGGCACATTTCATCGTTTCACTTCAAAGATGGTTATTATGGCAACAGGCGGTTATGGTCGCGTCTTTTTCTCTTGCACATCTGCCCATAGCTGCACTGGTGATGGTGGAGGCATGGCTATACGTGCAGGTTTGCCTTTACAAGATACCGAATTTGTGCAATTCCACCCAACAGGAATTTATGGCGCAGGTTGTTTAATTACCGAAGGTGTGCGCGGTGAAGGTGGTTATTTAACAAACTCAGAAGGGGAACGATTTATGGAACGTTATGCCCCCTCTGCAAAGGATTTAGCCTCGCGTGATGTTGTTAGCCGTGCCATGACGTTAGAAATCCGCGAAGGACGAGGCGTTGGCAAACGTAAAGACCATATTTATCTTCATATCAATCATTTGGACCCTGATATTATTCATCAACGTTTGCCCGGTATCAGTGATACAGCAAAAATATTTGCAGGCATTGATGTGACCAAAGAACCCATTCCTGTTTTACCAACCTGCCACTATAATATGGGCGGTATTCCTACAAATTATCATGGGGAAGTGTTGAATCCATCAGGCAAAAAAGATGATGCCACTGTTAATGGGCTCATGGCTGTGGGCGAGGCGGCGTGTGTTTCGGTACATGGTGCCAATCGGCTTGGTTCTAATTCATTGCTAGATTTGGTTGTGTTTGGGAAAGCGGCGGCGCAACAATGTATTTCAGTGCTTGAAGCAAATAAAAGTAAAAAAGTAACCGCGCTTGCTAAAGATGATGGTAGCGAATCAATTGAAAAAATCAAAAACTTATTGAAGCAAGATGGTGATTATACCACAGCTGAATTACGCCTTGAGATGCAACGTGCCATGCAAGAAGATGTCTCCGTTTTCCGTACCGAAAAAACTCTAAAAGAGGGCAAACAACGCGTTGATGCAATTTGGAAAAAATTCAAAAAAGTTAAAGTTGCTGATAAAGGCTTGATTTGGAACACAGATTTAATTGAAACATTAGAATTTGAAAATCTTTTAATGCAAGCGACCGCAACAGTCCATGCCGCACTTAATCGCCAAGAATCGCGCGGGGCACATGCGCGTGAAGATTTTTCTGAACGTGATGATAAAAAATGGATGAAACATACAATCATTGATATTGCCAAAGATGGAAAATCAAAAATCAGCTATCGTCCTGTCAAAGATAAACCAATGAGCAACGATATTAAACCGATTCCTCCTAAAAAACGCGTCTATTGATTAAAGAATAATGGTTGACGTAGAGCATCAGGTGAGAAAAATTGCCATTGCTGGGCTTGGCACAGTAGGTTGTGGATTAATCTCCTTAATTAAGGAAACGCAAAATAGCTTGCAAGAAAAATCGCAACCCGCTTTGCCCCTAGAAATTGTTGCTGTTTCTGCCCGTGATAAAAATAAAAAACGTAATAGTGATGTGAGCCAATATCAATGGTTTGATAATCCTGTCGAAATGGCACAACATAATGATGTTGATATTGTTGTAGAATTGATAGGGGGCGAAGATGGTATTGCCGAAGAGACGCTGACAACTGCCATCAAAAATAAAAAATCTGTGGTCACCGCAAACAAAGCTTTATTGGCACGTGCTGGTTATGAAATTGCTGAATTGGTAGAACAAAATCAAGTGATGATGGGGTGGGAAGCCGCTGTTGCAGGGGTAGTCCCAATTGTTGCAACTCTTTCTAACCATCTTGTTCATGATGATATTGAAGAAATTTCTGGCATTCTCAATGGCACATCTAATTATATTTTAACCAAAATGCAACATGAGCAGATGGATTTTGCGGATGCGTTAAAAATAGCACAAGAAATGGGCTTGGCTGAAGCAGACCCCACCTTAGATATTTCAGGCATGGATGCGGCGCAAAAACTTGCTCTTCTGGCAACCATTAGCTTTCAAGCCAAACCTGATACCACGCAAATCTATGTAGAGGGAATCGAAAATATTCAATATAATGACATTGCTTTTGCCGAATCTTTGGGCTATCGAATGAAACTAATTGCCCATGGTGAACGTATCAAAGATAGGCTTTATCTTGCCGTTAGTCCTGTGTTACTGCCCCATCACTCGCCTTTGGCGCATATTGATAATGAAATGAATGCTGTTTCTGTTAAAGGGCGTTATGCGGGTACAAACATATTAACAGGTGCGGGTGCGGGCGGAAACCCTACCGCAGTGGCTGTGTTTTCTGATTTGATTAATATTGTTCGCCACCCCAATCATAGCAATCAGCCTTTTGCTATCAAACCAAAATATCTTAAAAATGCCGATTATTTTCCACATGATAATTATGATGCGCAACATTTTATCCGTATCCGCGTCAAAGATATTCCGGGCGTTTTGGCTGATATTATGGCGATTATGAAAGAATATGGCGTTTCAATTGATATGTTTATGCAAAACAACACTGAAAAAAGACGCGAACCAAATTCTGTTTCTTTAATGATGATTACCCACCAAACGCGTTGCGCTGTTATCCATGCGGCAATCAATAAAATTAAACAATTGCCTTTTGTATTAGATAATTTATTAGCAATAAAGTTGGTAAAGTAATATAATGATGATAGCGAGGTACTAAAGCAAATGGCACAACTCATCTTACCCAAAAATTCACGCCCGAAAAAAGGCAAAAATTGGCCAAGCCCTCCTCAAGAGGACGGGCATAAGCAGGAGTTAAAAACTTTTAAGATTTATCGTTATAATCCAGAAAAAAGCGATAATCCCAAAATTGATAGCTATTCTATTGATTTGAATGATTGTGGGCCGATGGTTTTGGATGCCATCATTAAAATCAAAAATGAAATTGATTCAACCCTAACCTTTAGGCGTTCTTGCCGTGAGGGGGTTTGTGGTTCTTGCGCTATGAATATTAACGGTATCAATGGTTTGGCATGCACCACCCATATTGATGAGTTTAAAGGAACCATTTCTCTTTACCCACTGCCTCATCGCGAAGTTGTCAAAGATTTGGTGCCTGATGTCAAAAAAATCTATGAACAATTAGCCAGTATTGAACCTTGGCTTAAAACCAATCAAAAAGTGGCACTTGATAAGGAACATATCCAAACTCCTGAAGATAGAGAAGTTTTAGATGGGCTTTATGAATGTATCTTATGTTTTTGCTGTTCAACCTCATGCCCAAGCTATTGGTGGAATGGTGATAGCTATTTAGGACCTGCTGTATTATTGCAAGCCTATCGTTGGATGGTTGATAGCCGTGATGATGATACCGTAAATCGTGCCAAAGCATTGGAAGACCCTTTTAAGCTCTACCGTTGCCATACCATCATGAATTGCACACAAGCTTGCCCGAAAGGCTTGAACCCCGCGCGTGCCATTGCGGCAATCAAAAAAATTATCTTACATGAGACTTAATTGATAGCCCATCACTTCTCAAGCAGCATTATTTTATCGTAAAAAATAATCACTTCGTTCGTTACGCACAACCATAGACATGCTGGATAGAATTACCGCTTTCATCGCATTATTCGGCTATATTCATTATGCCTATCTATTTTAATCTCATCATTATTTATATAATGGCTAAAATCATTAAAAATATGCCTGAACATATTTGGCTGAAATATTTTTGGAACAGCCCTGAAAAAAACATTGAAAAAAACATTGAGAAAAACATACAGAACATACACACACATACATAAACGCGGTTAGAAAATAATAGGCGACCATGCAGGGTCAGATGCATCGGTAGGGGTCGGAATTTCACGTAAATTATACCCTGTCACATCTATAGAATAAATGCGTGTACGCCCGCCTGTGCCATCTAAATTGCTTTTTTCACGCTTATAAAACATCAAGACTCTACCATTGGGTGACCATGTCGGTGCTTCCACATGATAATCTGTAAATAAAATCCGCAAACCCTTGCCATCAGGCTGCACAACACCAATCGCAAATTTTCCAGCATATTGCCTTGTAAACGCAATATAATCACCACGAGGCGACCAAACTGGCGTGCTAAAATTCCCTTTGCTATAGCTAATTCGTTTTACATTACCACCATTATTACGCATCACATAAATTTGTGGCTTGCCACCTCTATCGGAAGTAAAGGTAATAAATTTACCATCAGGCGAGGCAGAGGGTGAGGTATCAATGCTACTATGACGCGTCAAACGTCTCCTTTCCTTCGTTCGTAAATCCAAATACCAAATATCTGAATTACCATCCTCAGCATAAGAAAATAACACTGCATTACCCGAAGGGGTAAAACGTGGCGCATAATACATGCCATTAAAATCACCCAATGAAAATTGCTTGCCACCAATTAAATCCAGCCAATAAATACGTGCGTGCCTATCATAAAGCCTCATATAAATTATTTCTTGACGTGATGGCGAAAAACGCGGTGTTAAAACAAGCCCTTCATCTTCGGAAATAACATGAGTGTTATAACCATCTTGATCCATAATCGCCAATTGCTTAACCCGATTATTCAACGGACCTGATTCTGCCACATAAATAATACGTGTATCAAAATAACCATCTTCACCTGTGATTCGCTGATAGACATGGTCAGAAATTTTATGCGCAACACGACGCCAACCGCCTAAGCGCACCGTATAACTAAAAGCAGCAATTTGTTTTTGGGCAAAAACATCCCATAATCTAAATGAAATAAGTGCTAATTCCTTGCCCTTACGTTCAACCTTGCCCATTAAAATCGCTTGTGTATTCGTCAATCGCCATGCGCCAAAATCAGGACGTTCATAAAAACCAACGTTATTTTCTACAAAATCAAGCCTTGGAATACCCTTAAATAAACCAGATTGCGATAAATTTACATGGATAACCCCCACTAAATTTTTACCTAATTTATCCATATCGGTATCTATTTTACCCTTCTCATCAATCACTTCAAATGGTAAAAAAGCAATCGGCAAGGGCTTAAAATCACCACTGGTAATATCAACTTGTAAATCAGCCCATGCTGGCATCTGCCACAACAGGCTTAATATGGATAATAAGAAAATATATTTTTTCATTTTAGAATCTCAGTTGGGTTAAAGGTTAGAACAGTATTTTGCCACACATCATATTTATCTTTTGGCAATTGCAACGGTGTGCAATCAGGATGATAAACTGCCCGCAAGGCACTTTCAACTGCTGTTCGATAAAAAGGGTCACTTTTATTAACAGTCAATTTATGAAGCACTTTGGCATTTTGAAGATAACCTTCTGCATCTAAATCAACCTTTACTCTAATAATTAAGCCTTCAATGTTTTTAGCACCAATCGGAGGATTCCAGCAAGTAAAAATTTGTTCTCGTAAAATCGTTAATTCCTCACGGGTTAAGTCTGATTCAACATCATTCTCTACTGCCTGTTGAGTGGTTTCAGCAATTTCTTCTTCTGGTATAATTTTTTCTTCTTTTGGCTTTTCAACAATATTTTGCTGAATCTGTTTGGTTTTCTTTTCAATCTCATCAAGCGCTTTATTACTCACCTGATTGGTTTTACTTGGTTTAATCACCAAATTACTTAAATCAATTTTCTTTATTTTTTTCTTTTTCTTATCCGTTTTTGTTGCCAATTCGGTTTGATTCTTCGTAACCTCTGCTTTCTTTGGCTCTTGGACTTTATCCTTGCTAGCTGTTGATAATTTTTTGACATTATCAGAAATATTTTTAAGTGTTGCAAAAGCCGTATTATTTTCTTTTTTTGGTGCTGGTTTTGGCAATGGTTTTTCTGCTACTTTTGGCTTTTGCTTTTGTTGTTTTACAATTTGCTGAAATTCTGCCTCTGAAAGAACCTGCACATCAGGTGGTAATTCAATCGATCGTGGCACAAATAAATCAAAAACATCAAAGCCAGCAAATAAGATAAATCCAACATGCACAGCTAATGAAACCCGTAGCGCGCGATAATAAGGTGCATGCAGTAATTTATTAATCATTCCTATCTTTTATTATCAGTAATCAGTGCAACTTTTGTAAAACCAGCTGCTGTAATATCACCCATCACAGCCACAACTTTAGAATAACGCAAATTCTTATGGGCGCGGATAAAAACACGTACATTTTTGTTATATTTAGCGGCTGTTTCTAAATGAGAAATCATATTTTTATTTGAAATTTTTGTCTTTTCTATATAAAGCACACCCTTTGAAGAAATGGTAATCACCAAAGGTTCATTCGGGTTACTAAACGCAGGCGCGCTTGATTCAGGTAAATCCACCGGCACACCAACGCTTAATAAAGGTGCGGTAATCATAAAAACAATCAGCAAAACCAACATAACATCTACAAAAGGAGTCACATTAATTTCTGAAACAAAGCCTTTTCGTCTTCTTTTGAATAACCGCCCTCTTTGACCGGATGGTGATGTTTGAATGCCCATAATTAATTACTCAGATTGCAAAGTTTTATCAAAATGTCGCGATAAAATTACCATAAATTGTTCACTGAACCGTTCCAATATACCCATATAATTACCCAATCGCGTATTCAAATAATTATAAAAATAAGCCGCTGGAATGGCGGTAACAAGCCCTAAAGCAGTTGCAAATAAAGCTTCTGAAATGCCGGGCGCAACCACTGCCAAATTGGTTTGTTTGGTAACCGCAATGGCTTGAAACGAGGACATAATTCCCCATACAGTGCCAAATAATCCAATGAAAGGTGCTGTTGAGCTAACCGTTGCCAAAAAAGAAAGATGTTTTTCTAAATATTGACTTTCTTCATCTAATGTGATTTGTAGCACTTTGTTAATGCGCTCATCTAACGAGGCACGCCGAACCGTTTGATTGGTTGTAGATAATCGCCACTCACGAATGGCTGCTAAAAACATGCGTTCGCTTGGTTCTGCTGTTTGCAAATTGGTTTCTGAGGCAAGTTGAAATAAAGAATTAGATTGTCTAAATTTATTAATAAATATCTCTGATGAAATATTTAATTGATGAAACATTTTTATCTTATAAATGATAATCCCCCAGCTCGTCACTGAAAGTATCAATAACAAAATAATCGTTGATTTGCCAATCCAATCAGCATTTAATAATAAATACCATAATGAAAGTTCTGTTCCTGCTTCCATATTATTCCCTAAGTTAAATCAAAATAATCCAATATTTGTTGCGGTAATGCTATCAGCTGACCTTCTTGGTCAATCGTCACCAAATGAACACGTAACCGCACCAACAATTCTTTTTCGTGATAAATGCGTTGTAACATATCAATCACACCCGTTTTCTTACGCAAAATTCGTGCCTTTTCATCATTCACAATATTAGTGGTAATGCGTAGCCAATCATCATGATAAGCAGGCTTCACAAAGCGAATATCACAGCGTCTTACCACAAACGCAATTTTCTTATCATCGCCTAATAGACCAGAGCCTGATTTTTCAAAACCACCTTCACGCAAACATTCCGTACGCGCACGTTCAAAAAACCGTAAATAATTGGCATAATAAACAATGCCCATCGCATCGGTATCTTCATAATAAACACGGGTGGAAAATTCATATTGTGTCATCAAAAAGACTTTCTGTTTGTGCATCTTGGTTTGTATTAATGCCTTGCAATCCTAAATAGCGATAGCCATTTTTTGTGAGCATCCGTCCGCGCGGGGTGCGCTGTAACAAACCTTGCTGAATGAGAAAAGGCTCTGTCATTTCCTCTAGTGAATCAGAGGCGGTAGAAAGAGATGCCGCCAAACTTTCAAGCCCTACAGGTCCACCTGAAAAATGATTGGCAATCACTTTCAAATAATCACGGTCAAATTTATCTAACCCCAAACCATCCACATCCAGCTGATATAAAAATTCACTCGCTTGAGGTTTTGCCAAAGTAGGATATTCTGAAAGTTGCCAAAAATCACGGACACGCTTTAATAACCGTAAGGCAATGCGCGGTGTACCACGACTTCTTGCCGCAATTTCTAGGGCAGCATCTTCTGCAATCGGACAGGATAATAATAAAGCCGCACGGCTAATAATCACGCATAATTCATTGGGTTGATAAAATTCTAACTGCATAGGAATCCCGAACCGTTCCCTTAATGGTTTGGTAATCAACCCTGCCCGCGTTGTTGCGGCAACCAACGTAAAAGGTGGCAAAGCAATCTCAATCGACCGTGCCGCAGGTCCTTCACCAATCATAATATTTAATTTATAATCTTCCATCGCTGGATATAAAATTTCTTCAATCGCTGATGACAATCTATGAATCTCATCAATGAATAACACATCACCTTTTTCAAGCCCCGTTAGCAATGCCGCCAAATCACCTGCTTTATTAATCACAGGCCCTGATGTTGAATGAAATCGTCCGCCCATTTCAGAAGCAATAATTTGCGCCAAACTGGTTTTGCCCAAACCCGGCGCACCATAAAATAGCGTATGGTCAAGTGGCTCATCACGTTTTTTTGCCGCATCAATAAAGGTTTTAAGATTGGTTTTTAATGCTGATTGCCCAATAAAATCTTTTAGATTTTTAGGTCTAAGTGAATTTTCATGCATATCATCTAATGCAGGTGTGTATTCGCTATTAAGCATATCTGTTCTTCTGTCACTCATGATGATAAATTCCGTAACGCAAATTTCAATAAATCATCTGCCTGCATATCTTCTTGTTCCTCACTCACAAGCAATAGACTTTCATAAGATTGCTGACGCGAGAAGCCCAGTTGAATAAGCCCCGCAAGCGCAGTGGCAAACTCATCAGATTCCTTCACCGAAGAAACATTTTTATCATCAAATATTTTTATAGTACCAAGCAATTTATCAGGTAATTTATCATGCAATTCATTAATGATTCGTTGTGCTAATTTGCCACCAACCCCATGGGCAAGCGTTAATGATTTTGTATCTTGCGCCATGATAATCTTAGCCAGTTCGTTGCCATTAAATTGTGCCAACAGCATCATTGCCATTTTTGCACCCACCCCTTGCACCTTGCCTAACAATCTAAACCATTGTTTTTCTTCTAACGTTGCAAAGCCATAAAGGCTCATATCATTTTCACGGATCACAGTTTCAATAAAAAAAACCTTTTCATCGCCAATACGGGATGAAACACAATATTTTTCACCGCAATAAACCAAATAGCCAACCTGATTGACATCTAATACCAGATGAGCCTGTTCAATCACAACAATAATACCTTTTAAGTAACCAATCATCAGCCTGTCCATTTCGCCATAACAGCCCGACTATGGGCGTGGGTAATCGCAATCGCCAAAGCATCTGCCATATCATGATTTGTGATAGATTTTTTTGCCATCGGTAATAAATGATGCACCATCTGCTGAATTTGTTGCTTATCCGCGCGCCCAGAACCAGTAATCGCCTGTTTAATCGTCCGATTTTGATATTCCTTAACATCAACTGAAAATAAATGAGGCAACATCAGCAACACACCGCGCGCCATACTTAATTTCAAACTAGACGCTGAATTATTATTCACAAAAATTTCTTCAATCGCGGCTTCATTCGGTTGATAATCAGAGATAATTTTAACCATCTGCTGATGCAATTCAAAAAGCCGATAAGATAGTGGCTGTTTTTTATCGGGCATAATCGCACCACATCCTACAAAATCTAGCCGATGACCATCTGTTTCAATCACTCCCCACCCTGTGCTTACTAATCCCGGATCAATTCCTATAATCCGACGGGTGTGTTTAAGAGCCATTAGCCACCTGCAACAATTTCTTCCATAATATCATCGGCAATATCATAGTTCGCATAAATATTTTGCACATCATCATTATCATCCAAAATATCTATCAATCTAAACAATTTTTTTGCATCTTCTGCCCTTGCTACCGCTATCAGATTTTTAGGTACCCACACCAATTTTGCTGATTTTGGCTCAGAGAATTTTGCTTCTAATGCGCTTGCAACATTTTGTAATTCATCAGATTGACAATGAATCTGATGCCCATCTTCAGCAGAAAACACAACATTATTTGCCCCCGCTTCTAATGCCACTTCAAACATTTCTTCTTCTGATGAAACATCGGCGGCAAATAAAATTTCGCCTAGCCTATCAAACATAAAAGCCACTGACCCGGTTTCGCCTAAATTACCGCCATGTTTTGAGAAAGCCGAGCGCACTTCAGAAGCTGTTCTATTACGGTTATCAGTTAATATCTCTAAAATCAACGAAACACCACCGGTGCCGTAACCCTCATAGCGAATTTCTTCATAATTTGAATCGGCATCATTTCCCGCGCCTTTGCTAATTGCCCTTGTAATATTATCCTTAGGCATATTATCCGTACGCGCTGCCGTAACCGCGGAACGTAACCGGTGATTCGATGCCAAATCATCACCGCCTAATTTAACGGCAACCGTAATCTCACGGGCAAGTTTTGCAAACGCACCTGCACGTTTTTTATCTTGCGCACCCTTACGGTGCATAATATTTTTGAATTTGGAGTGACCCGCCATATTAAATCATACTTTCCTTAATAATTGCCCGCGCTTTTTCAGCATTTTCCCAGCCAGTGACTTTGACCCATTTACCTGCTTCTAAATCCTTATAGCGTTCAAAAAAATGACTGATTTGCTTAAGAATAATTTCAGGTAAATCAGAATGGTTTTTGATTGTATCGTAACTAGGATGCAATTTACTGTGAGGCACCGCAAGGATTTTTTCATCTTGCCCAGCCTCATCTTCCATCATCAACACCCCTATAGGGCGCGAACGGATAACCGAGCCCGGCACCACAGGCAAATGACTATAAACCAAAACATCGCATGGGTCGCCATCGCCTGAAAGCGTATGGGGAATGAAACCATAATTAGCAGGATAAAACATAGCCGTGCTTAAAAACCTATCCACAAAAATAGCTCCTGAATCCTTATCAAATTCATATTTGACTGGGCTAGAACCCGATGAAACTTCAATCACAACATTAATATCTTCAGGCGGGTTTTTACCAACCGAAATTTTGGATAAATCCATGATGATACTCCTCAATCTTAGAAAACCATATAATACTATTGTATCTTAACGCAAATTATGACACAAATACCATAATCTAGATGTTATTATCTATAAATTATTCAATGATTTTTGTCAAAAAACACATGGAAATAAAATCATGCAATTCATCGCTAATTTTTCCTTTATTTACCTTATTATATGGTGGGTTGTTTTAATGACTATTCTATCAAAAGGGCATGAAATAGAGGAAAACCCAACCAAAGGTCATGCATCAGGTGCGCCTAAAAACCCACAAATTGGTAAAAAATTTCTTTTAACCTCAATCATTACTTTTGTGATTAGCTGTATCACCATGATTATTTTAAGAATTTTTAATATCAGTTTTTAAATGAGTAGCTATTGTGAAGCGGCGCGCAGTAACCCTTTATTAAATTATCATCATGACCAAATTCATGGTTTTCCCTGCCAAAATGACCATTCCTTATTCGAATATTATTGCTTGGAAGTCGCCCAAGCAGGGCTTTCATGGCAAACCATTATGAAAAAACATCAGGGCATGCGCCGTGCCTTTGATAATTTTGATATTCACATTGTCGCAAATTACAGTGAAACTGATATTGCGAGATTGATGCAAGAAGAAGATGTCATTAAATATCGGTTGAAAATTGATGCCATCATTGGCAATGCCCGTGCTATGATTGATATTCAAAAAGAATATAAAAGTTTTTCTCAATGGTTAGAAATGCAACATGGTACGCTCATTAAAAGCATACAGGAAAACATACAGGAAAACATACAGGCAAATGTACAGATACCTATCATCGATTTTGCGAAAGCTTATTGGATAAAATTATTGAAAAAGCATTTTCGTTTTGTGGGTAAAGAAATTGTTGGTGAGTTTTTAACCGGCATTGCCTATTTGCCCAATGCTCATGATGCCGATTGTCCGATTGGCAAAAAAATTAAACAAGAAAACTCGCATCTTCCCTATCAAGATTTTGCCAAAATTTTGCCAAAATTTTGAACCATTTAAACAACAACTACATCTATAAAAAAATATGATTTCATGCAACAAATAATTGACTATAGTAAAACCTACGGGGTCGCCTGCTTAGGAATGGGGTTGTTTTATTTTATCAATTTACCTTTGCCTTTCTTACTTGGTCCAATCTTTTTATGCCTAGTGGTTACCTTATGCGGGGTGCAATTAAAAACTATCGAGCCAATAAGCGATGGTATGCGAACCATTTTAGGGGTCGCAATTGGCGCCACCATTACAGTAGCTTTATTGCTTAATATAATCAGCATATGGCCAAGCCTATTATTAATGGTATTCATGATTGTGCTGATTGGCTTGATTGGTATTCCCTATTTTCATTATTTATGGAAATATGATTTTATCACTGCCTATTACGCTTCTATGCCCGGTGGGTTGCAAGATATGATTCTATTTGGCAAAGAAGCAGGCGCAAATATCCGCTCTCTTGCATTAGTGCATAGTACAAGAGTATTTGTGATTGTTACCATTTTGCCGATTATATTAATTAATATTTGGCAATTTGATTTATCTAATCCACCCGGTATGCCTATTATAAATATGCCAATCAATCAAATTCTTATCATGATTTTTGCAGGATTGTTCGGCTGGTATATTGCAAAAAAAGTAGGGTTGTTCGGTGCATCTATTTTAGGACCTTTAATCGCGGCTGCTATCTTATCCTTGCTCGGTATTTTAACGCATCGTCCACCAGCTGAGGCGATATGGATGGCACAATATTTTATTGGTGCCAGCATCGGGGTAAAATATGTTGGCATTACCATACAGGAATTACGCCGTGATATTATCGCATCATTTGGTTTTTGTATTTTTCTTGGATTAATAACGCTGATTTTTTACTATACTATTATATGGTTTTCTTTCAATACACCTATCGATATTCTGCTTGCTTTTACCCCCGGTGGACAAGCGGAGATTACCATTTTAGCTTTGATTATTGGTGCAGATATTAGCTTTATCATCACGCATCATTTGTTGCGGATTGTATTGGTGATTATATTATCACCAATCATGATGAAGCTCTTCACCAAAAATTAATGTTAATATCGCTTATGCGAGCAAAGCCCGCATTGCGCTAATTTGGGGGTGCGGCGTGCCTTATCGGCACGACCCCCAAAAACCCCCGCGTTAATTTTATTTCAACACTTTACGAGATGCCACAAATTTATTTATGCGAAAGTAAATTTATTCGATTCGAGTGCAAATAAATAAAATATGGAAAAAGACTCTTTTTTGAAGAATAGACTCGACTCTATTTTTAAGTAATTAATCTTTTTTGACAATTTTTGGCTAGTTTTAGTGCTTTTTAAAGAATCATCTAAAAAAAACTAAGCACCACCCCTTCCTACTATATAACTCTTTAGTGTATAACAGAGTTCTAATACTGCCTTTGGACAAAATTTTTCAAACAAAATCTATGAAAAGTGAGTAACCAAAGGCTTCGTTTTTTGGATATATCCGTATGAAAAAAAGAGTAGCTATTCTTATCGATGGCGCATATATGGTTAAAAGAGTCAACTATATAAAACGCAAAATCGTTGAAGAAAATCTAAAAACGAATGACCCTTTCTTAACAAAAGATTTGGATGGATATGGTATATGGAAATATTGCCATAGGCATATTACCGTAGGTGAAGAAAGAGATGATATAAGAGGAAATAGAGAATTATATAGAGTTTTTTATTATGATAGCGCGCCATTATCTGAAAGTGGTTATCATCATCCCATATCACAAAAATATAGAGATTTTTCAAAATCAGAAATTTATATAAAACAAACAACACTTCATAATAATATTCGAACAACACCTAATTTTGCCTTAAGGTTAGGTCGCGTGAAGTGGAACAAAGGACAATGGCTTCTTGATCAAAAAAAAACAAAACAACTTATCAAAAAAGAAATTACAATTAACGATTTTGAAGAAAAAGATATTAAGCCAAGCATTAATCAAAAAGGCGTTGATATGAAAATCGGTTTAGATATTGCATCTATTGCTTACAAACAATTAGCTGATGTGATTATCTTGATAACTGGAGATGCCGATATGATTTCAGCATTAAAATTAGCTAGGATAGAAGGTGTGCAAGTTGGTATTGACCCACTTTACGGTCATATCACAGAAGACTTAAAGGAACATGTTGACTTTCTAAAAAGTCACTTAGATATTCCTAACAATCTAAGGTGGTAATCGGTAATGTTTAACTCTAACCATCTTGTATAATACTTGTGCTATCGCCTGCTTTTAGGGCTTTTATATAGCTAAGAATAAGGGTTTTTAGGCGGTAATCGCCATAGGTTTTTATTTCAGAATTTTTGGTAATCAGGAAGGATTCCAGAATAAAATTGGCATCTTCTTCATCTATGCCGTAAAGCAGAAAATACAGCGCGTCTAGCCGTGCCATTAAATGGCGGCGTTGTTCGGGATTCCATGTGATGGGCTCGGCATTTTTATTTGCACCACAAGCGATGGCAAAATCTTGCATATCATGGCTGTTATAGCAAAGCTGGATAAGATGCTGTTTGATAAGGTGTTCCGCGCTGATATGCGTGCCAAATTTTTGTTGATAGGCTTCAGGCGGAATTACGGCTAAGCTGTTGCACCACAAAATAATTCAAATTCGTGCCATGAATTTTTTGCCGTGTGATGAAATCAAAGGCAAAGCTACTTAGATTTGCCAATAATGAAGGCATGGTTTGCTGATATTCCGCTATGCTTGCCTCATCTTGATTCAGTGGCAATAATAAAGGTGCACTATTGCCAACACCAGCTTTAGGCACAGCACTGGCAATCATGGTGCGTTCATTGGTGGCGTTAGTAATATCTCGAAAAGCGATTGCCCAATTTAATGGTGATTGCCATTCACGCATAATCTCAGTTTCCGCAATCCAATAACGGGGGCTTGGCAAAAAATCGAACTTGGCTAATTTTCATCATCACTATGAATGGCACGGGCTTGATTGCGTAAACTATCATTCAAATCCTTCACCCCTGATGCGCGATGATTATAATGATAAAAGCTTTTGCCTTCATAAAGTGGCCGGTGAAAATTTTTATCTTTGCCCTTTTGCCACAAATTAGGTGCGGTTTGGTAATAATCTTGTGCGTCTAATTCTGCCGAGGTTTTAAACAGTCCGCTATCATTGCTCATATCAAATAAACGGATATATTTAATCGGATAAAGTGGCACCTGCCCATCATGATGCAATATCGGGAATTTGCGATAGATTTTCAGTAAAATTTCAGCGGTTTTATTCTCGCGTAAAATCGGTGCGGTTTTGGTATTGGGGTTTAATAAGGTAAAATCTTCTGCGGTCAAGATAATGGTTTTTTCTTCAATTTTACCACCCTTATCGGCAGGGGCATCTTCACCCTTACGCAGAAAAAACGCTAATTTGGCTTCAGCAAAATTGCGTTTCGTGCCACCAGCAACAAAAATACAAAACTTAAAACTACTATGAACATCAGGAAAAAATTGTTTTTTATTTTCATAATCATAAAGAATTTTCAAACGGGATTCGCTGGCAATTTTGCCAAAAAAATCACTCTTGCTTTTATCGCCATAAATCCCTGATGGCACAACAAGCCCGCTTATGCCTGTGGGTTTCAGCAATTTATGCGCCCGTTCAACAAACAAAGCGTAAAGATTGGTATCACCGCCTGCCAGTAAGGGGTAATCATGAGTAATATATTTTTCTAGCCGATAGGCTTTTTTGGCTGTGATATTTTTTTGATAAACTTCTTTATAAGAAATACAACCAATATTTCTTGCCACTTCGCGCATATTTTCACTTAAATTTTGCGTGTTTTGATATTCTTCATACAGGGCAGGATTGGCTTGTTGTAATTTTTCAATTTCGGCTTCACGCTTGGCTTTATTGCTTTGGCTTGCAATATTTTTATCGCGCCCATCAAAAAATTCTATCTCTTCAATTCTTATTGTATCCCATGGGTGGATTAGAGATTACCGCATCAAAACCGCCTTGTAATTCAACGGATTCCCATTGTTGCCAAATATCAGGAAACGCCACTTGCCAATGAAAAAAATGTAAGTCAGCTTTAAGTTTCTGCACCTCATCAATTAATTTCAAAGCTTGTAATTCTAGGGTTTTATTATCCACATCGCTTAATTTTTCACCTTTTTTTGCAGGTGATAGGTCTAGCACCACATTTGCTACCTTATCGGTAAAATCCATTTGCAATAATTCTGTAACATCTTGGCATTGATATTTCTTGATGAGCGAACCATCCAGAATTACATTCAAAACCCGTGGGCGGTTTTTGGCAAAATCATGCACACCCAAAAACCGCAAGGCAATACGAAAATCTAAAAAAGCTTTTAGCGGGTTGGTGGCTTTTTGCACTTCTTCAAACCATTCAGCAGATTGCTTGACTTGGTCTATATTGGCATCGGGTAACATACCAATCTTTACCATACCATCCGCGCTGCTTTTTGCCTGTTGCATGATGGGCATTAAAAACATATCACTATGAAAATCAGGCACTACATTGCCAATAAATTCACCAAATAGGGAATTGCCAACCCGCAAATGATGGTCTAAAAAAGAAAGCGGTGCGCCCACTGTGAAACTATGAAGCCATAAGGATAATTTTGCCAATTCTACTGCCATCGGGTTTAAGTCCACGCCATGAATCACGCGCTTTAGCACCATTCTACGCACCAAATGCCTATCTTCTAAATGTTTTTCTTCAACATGCCAGCCATGTTTTTTGGCTTGTGCCATAATTTCATCACGCAAATTAGTAATATCACTTTCAAGCGGTGATTGGTAATTATTGAAAATTTTTGAGGTGCTGGGTGTTGTGCAAAAATCTAATGTTTCAGTAAGTATATCGGAAATTCGTGCTGATAGATAATCTACCAGCGATACCAGAAAATGCCCACTGCCCATGGCGGGGTCGCAAATTTTTAGGCTTAATATTTTCATGGCAACATCATGAGTTTTGGCGCGTTCGGCATTTTTAGCATTTTCAAAACGCTGCCATGCATCATCAATTAAGGGTTCAATGGTTTCTTCAATCACCCTTAGCACCAAATCTTCGGGCGTGTAATAGGAACCGCTTTTTTTACGGGCAAAGCTATTGCGAATAAGCATTAAATCAGGCTGTTCAGATGTATGGTTATCAGTATGATAAAGTTGGTGTTCTAATAACACCTCATAGATAGAGCCTAGCTGTTGCACCGATAAATCGCGGTAATTAATCCATTTTTTCTGATGGCGCGATAATGTATCAATAATCTGCATCAGGCTTTTATCATTAATGGTGAAACTGCCCTTTAATGCGTTATCGCTAAATAAACCGCCATTATAAGGGGGGATTCCGCAATCGACATCGCCTTTTTCAATGATGGTGAAAATGCTGTTAAGCCGTTGCCATTGCGATGTAGCGGTAGCAGAATAATTCTCGCCTTTTTCAATGATTTCTTCACGCATGCCCGTTAGCGAATAATTTTGATAAGTTTCATTATTGCGGGGTAATAAATCCCTATCTTCAGCGTAAAGAATAAACAAAATGCGATACATGATAATCAGCGTATTATTTTTAAGATTTTCTAAATTTTTAGCTTCGGCATCTGTACATTTAATACCCTTTGCTAGATTGACAAAGATTTTATCAAAGATTAGTTTTGATAGATTTTCGGCAAGATTGCGTTCCCATCTTTTGCCTTCTTCATAATAATGAAGCGGTAAATTTTCAGCGAAGCTGTTGCTCGAAAAGATAAGGTAAAATATTTTGCACCAATAGTTCTGCGTTTCAGCATCGGCTTTTGCCATATCTTGCAAGCGAATATTGAAAAAACCTTCGGTGCGGGCAACGGCTTTATGGTAATAGAGACGCCAATCATTGCCATTGGTTAAAATGCCCCAAAGTAGCTTACCACTGGTTCGGGTATCAAAATACGAAAGATAGCCCAAAATTTGCGTGGAAGGAGCGTTTTTATGTAGGCCACCTTCTTTATCTGCCCTATCTAGTGGTAAATTCCACCGTTTAAATTCACCGATTAAACGGGCTTTTTTAAACCGTTCGGTTGTATCGGTTTGATTTTGCGCATTTTCACGGATTTGCGTGTTTTCAAATAGTAAACTATCGGGGCGGTAATTGCCTTGTTGTTGTTCGGGTAGTGATGCCCACCCCAAAGATTCTAGTAAAGGCGTGATGATTTGCTGAATGGTAACCGCTTCATCTTCCTTAAAATCAGCAAGTTTCGGTGTGATTTCATCAAAAATAGTTCTGAACTTTTGATAGGGGTTATTATTATCATCATCTAGCGATTGCCATTCGCCCGTATCTTGAATGGCATTTTGCAGAAATTCAGTTGTAAATAACGACCCTTCAAACATTTGTGATACTTCAAGAACATTTTTTTTCATAAAAAACTATAACAATTTTTTGCAAAAAATTCACTTAATAATTCGCGTCTGATTTGTTTTAGATATTTTTCTTTGTTCATCATAATCTCCTAATTCTTTTTGATGAGTGCCTGTAATGCATTATAATTTTCTTGATATGCAGCCAGTAAGATTTGAAACAAGTTTTTACCTTGTTCGTTGATGTTATATTGCCTGATTGGGTGTCCTTTATTATTTTCAGGCGTTTTCCATATTGAAGAAAGATAACCATTATCATGCATGCGATTTAATAAAGGGTATAGAGTGCCTTCATTGATGCTGATATTCAGCTGATTCAACTGTTCTTTGATAAGTGAGCCATCAATAATTAGATGGAAAAATCTTTGGTGCAATTTGCACAACTTGACTATTTTTACCATCAATTTTTTTGATGCTGTAAAGCCGTTCCACAACGCCATTTTCTAAAAATCTAAAATGCGAACCAACCCCACTATAACCCCGCGAAATATGCAGGGTAGAAGGGTCAATCTTGCCATCTGTATTGGCGTTGAGTGCCAGAATAGTCGCATCATAAACAAGCGAAACCAAAGTGGGTGGGTTTTTGTTAAATAGCTTTTTATAGCGTTTTTGAAAATCCTTATAACGCGGGGAATCGATGCTGATATGCAAAGCACCAGCCAAAGCAGGGTCATTTTTAAGGCTACGCATTTCATCCCATAATTGCAGTCCGTAAATATCAACATTCTGTGTGTTCAAATCGTAAAAAGCGAATAAGGAAATAATGGTTTGCAACAATCGCGATGAACCTACCACCACTAAAATTGAATCAAAAGGCGGTCCACTCACAGTATCAATATCTTTGAGCCTTTTGGCTTCCGCACGCAATATATTACGATTATTTAATGAATTGTAATAATTACGGATATTTTTTGGTGCCAGTTCTTTAATTTTGACAATCATATTTTTGATAATTTCTGGATTATTGGAGCTTGCTACTTTTGAAACATTCTTTTTATGCAAGGTAAGTTGTAATTTACGATAATCATAATGGGTAAATTGCCTGACCTGTTGCGATAAATCTGTGCTATTTTCATCATAATAAGTGAGGTAAGAAAGCGATTTACCGTGCTTTGCCAACTCATTTTTAGCGGTTTCTGCAACCAATCTGCCATAATCATTCTCGGGGGTAAAAATAGCAATTTTTTTAGAATCATTTGCCAAAGCATAATTGATAATTTGTTTTGCTTGTTGCGAAGGGGTCAATCCAAAAATATAAGAACCGCGTTCGGCAATGCCTTCAGAGTTGGAAAACGCAATCATTGGCAATCCGCTGGCACCAATATAGGGCGCAATTTTTTGAACGGATTCAGCAAATAAAGGTCCTAAAACAATATCAATCCCATCGCGAGTCGCTTGTTTCACAACCTCTCTTGTTTCTTCATCATCTTCGCCAATATCATAAAAAAACAATCTTGCATCTTGCTTGCCATAATCAAAAAATGCCATCTGTGCGGCGTAATGCATCAGCTCTACCAGTTTTTCTAATTTCTTTTCAGGCAAAATAACGCCAATCCGCAATTCATTATCGCGTTCTAAAAGCCTTTTCCGTGCGGCTGAGATAGAAAAATTAGGACGGGTTTTTGAGGATTCTTCGGATATGATTTTTTGGTCACGGTTAAACAGAAACTGTTGGAATCGTTCATCATCTCTGGGAGTAAATGTAATGGTTGGCTGAATAATATATTCTTGCAAATCAGAGAAGTTAAAAATTGTTCCCCCCGGCTGTGCGAATGCCTGCGATGAAATCATCGATAGATTCATCAAAACCAGACAAAATAGCGCAAAGATTGTGGCTTGCATCTTAAAAAGAAGCGCATATAATTTGGAAAACTGATATGCTAGCGTAATTTTAAACATTGATAATTCCATGACTATTTATAACAATAAAGCACCGATAGATAAAGCATTTGCAACGAAAAAAAACCATGATTTCATCGCGGGGTTATATTTGCTTGCAACTCCGATTGGTAATTTGCAAGATATTTCTATGCGTGGGCTTAACCTTTTGCGCCATTGTGATATTTTATTATGCGAAGATACTCGTGTTACGCGTAAATTGCTAGAATTTTATCAGATTAATGTGCCAAAAATCATATCTTACCATGACCATAATGGGCATAGAATGCGTCCTAAAATTATCAAATGGTTGCAAGAAGAAGAAAAAACCATTGCGCTTGTTAGCGATGCGGGCACACCGCTAATTTCTGACCCGGGTTATAAATTGGTTAAAGAATGTAAAGATAAACAGATTCCAGTGTATCATTTGCCCGGCGCCTGCGCTGCGATTACGGCGTTGGTTGTTTCTGCGTTGCCAAGTGACCGTTTTATCTTTTTAGGCTTTATGCCGCGCAAAATAAAGATGCGTCAAGATTTGCTATTATCGGTAAAGAGCCTACCCATGACGCTGATTATTTACGAAACCGCATTACGATTGCCAAAATTTTTGCAAGAATTGGCAGAAATTTTTGATGGGCGAAACCTTGTGCTTGCCCGTGAATTAACTAAATTTTATGAAGAGGTCAGGCATATTAATCTTAATGAAATTCCCGATGATTTAACTTTGAAGGGCGAATATGTGTTGGTGCTAGAGGGCAATCAAACGCCCAATATGATGATGGATGAAGATGATTGGCAGGCATTATTACAAGAAAATATGAAAACAATGCGTGTGAAGCAGGCTGTTCAGATGGTGGCTGATTTAAGTGGGGTCAAACGCCAAGAAGTGTATCAATATGCGCTTGCCTTAAAAGCAAAACAAGATGAAGAATAAATATCAGCGCGCTTATTTTCGTGGAAAATATGCAGAAATTATCGCATTGCTTTTTTTGATGTGCAAAGGTTATCGTCCGCTGGCATGGCGCAAGAAAATTATTTTTGAGGCTGATTTACTGATGCGACGTGGCAATTTATTATTACTGGTAGAGGTGAAATATCGGCAAAATATGCGTGACGCATTGGAAAGCATCACCACAAGAAAAAAACAAAGATTGCAATATGTGGCGCAGATGGCAAGCAAACATTATGCGCGTCAATTTATCTCATCGCCTGATATTAGAATCGATGCAGTTTTCATCAGTCCGATGAAAATAAAGCATCTCAAAAATATTATTGGCTTTTAGATAAGATTTTCCTTGAAAAATAACGCGATTATGAGTAAATTACTTCTTTCGCGATGTGAAAACATCGTGATTATCATCCAGATAAAAGGCTGAACAAATTGCCGTCATTAATTTAATGGCAAAAAAGTTCGAACGGGTATGCCTCTCGTCTGGTTCATCACATCATTAAAAGTGAGGTTAAAATGCCCAAATTGAAAACCAAAAGTTCGTTTAAAAAACGATTTAAGATTACCGCCACTGGTAAGGTAAAATTTTTCTCTGCCTATCTGCGCCATAATACGGGTAGCCGTTCACAAAAAATGAAACGGACCAATCGTGGTGCACAGGTTATGGCGCCACAAGATGCGCGCTTTGTAAAACGTTATTTTGCAGGTAAGGGGAAATAAGTTATGGCAAGAGTCAAACGCGGCGTCACATCTCATGCGCGCCATAAAAAAGTTATCGCCAAAGCAAAAGGTTATTTTGGCAGAAGAAAAAATACGATTAAAGTTGCACGACAGGCTGTTGAAAAAGCAGGTCAATATGCTTATCGCGATAGGCGCAACCGTAAACGCGATTTTCGTAGGCTTTGGATACAACGCATCAATGCGGCGGCACGTGCCAATGGTACCAGCTATGCACTCTTTATGGGTGGGCTTGCAAAAGCAGAGATGGAAATTGATAGAAAAATGCTGGCTGAAATTGCAGTTTCTGCACCAGAAGATTTTACGGCTTTGGTAAAGAAAATTCAGTCACATATTGATAAGGTTGACCCTAAAAACAATTCAGGGTCAAAAGCATCCTGATATTGATGGATGAATTTCAGCCATTATTAAATCAAGCATGTGATGATGTGCAAAAGGCGAATGATTCTCAAACGCTTGAATCATTACGTGTGGCTTTGCTTGGCAAAAAAGGCAGTTTAACCGAGGCGATGAAATCATTATCGGGGCTAGATGGTGATGAAAAACGTGAACAAGGCAAAAGATTAAATTTAATCAAACAAGAAATAACCGATGCGTTATCAGCACGTAAGAAAATTCTTGATGAACAAGAATTGCAAATAAAGTTAGTCTCTGAAACCGTTGATGTCACCATGCCGTCACGTCCATGGCAAGTGGGGCGCATGCATCCGATTAGCCAAACCATTGATGAAATTATTGCTATTTTCGGGCAGTTTGGTTTTTCAGTTGCTGAAGGACCTGAAATTGAAGATGATTTTCATAATTTTACAGCCTTAAATATTCCACCATCACATCCCGCACGGCAAATGCACGATACATTTTATCTGCACCCTTCGATGGATGCCGATAAAAATAGCGAACCGCCTGTGTTACGTACCCATACATCACCTGTTCAAATCAGGGCGTTGCAATCAAAAGAAAAACCAGTCAGGGTGATTGCCCCCGGACGGACATATCGCAGTGATTCAGACCAAACCCATACGCCAATGTTTCATCAGGTGGAGGGTATCTGGATAGACCAGCAAACCCATATGGGGCATTTGAAAGGTTGTTTGATTGATTTTGTCCATGCGTTTTTTGAAAAAGATTCAATTCCCGTGCGGTTTCGCGCCAATCATTTTCCTTTCACTGAACCAAGCGCAGAATTGGATATTGGCTATGGCATTAAAGATGGCATGATTCGAATTGGCGAAGGCGATAAATGGTTAGAAATTTTGGGTTGTGGCATGGTGCATCCGAATGTTTTGCGCGCCTGTGATACCGACCCTGATATTTATCAAGGCTTTGCGTTTGGTATTGGTATTGAAAGATTGGCGATGCTGAAATATGGCATTCCTGATTTGCGAACGTTCTTTCAATGCGATTTACGCTGGATGAAACATTATGGGTTTTTACCGTACGATACTGCCAGTACCATAAGGGGAATGGGGCTATGAGATTCACTTTAGAATGGCTTGCCGAACATTTGGCGATGAATGATGATGTATCATTGGATAGATTATGCCATTTGCTAACCCAACAAGGGTTAGAAGTGGAAGGGGTGCAAGATAATATCACATTATTGCAAGATTTTGTGATTGCGGAAGTGACGGAATGTGGGCAACATCCTGATGCTGATACATTAAAATTATGCCAAGTTTTTGATGGCAAAAATCATCATCAAGTGATTTGTGGTGCGCCAAATGCTAAGCTGGGCATGAAAGGTGTTTTTGCACCGATTGGCACCTATGTTCCGGGCAGTGATTTTACAATTAAACAGAGTAAAATTCGCGGAATTGAATCTCAAGGCATGCTTTGTTCCGAACGTGAATTACAAATTTCTGATGCGCATGAGGGCATTATTGAACTGCCTGAAACAGCACCCATTGGTGAAAATTATGCGCGTTATGTAGGGTTGGATGATGTGGTTATTGAAATTGCGGTTACCCCTAACCGAGGCGATTGTTTGGGTGTGCGTGGGATTGCGCGTGATTTAGCCGCCGCAGGAATTGGCACATTAAAACCGCTTAAAATTAAAGAAAAACCCGCGCTTCAAGAAACAATAACAAGTCCCATTAAATGGCATATTGATTTGCCGAATGATGAACAACATCATTGCCCTTATATTGCAGGGCGATATGTTTCGAATGTAAATAATAAGGGTGAAACGCCACTTTGGATGCGCCGTCGTTTGAAAGCAATCGGGGTTAAATTAATCTCGCCCTTGGTTGATATTACCAATTACATTACTTTTGATTTAGCCCGTCCGCTCCATGTGTTTGATGCTGATAAAATTAACGGCGATTTAACGCTTCGCAAGGCAGTCGCAGGGGATAAAATAACCGCACTTGATGATAATGATTATGAATGTTCGCAAAAAATGAGCGTGATTGTTGATAAATCTAATATTCTTAGTCTAGCGGGTGTTATGGGTGGTGTAGATTCTGGTTGCGCGCCAGAAACTCAAAATATATTCATAGAAGCGGCATTGTTTGATGCCGTTAATGTCGCTGAAACGGGGCGTGCGCTTAATATCAATTCCGATGCGCGTTTTAGGTTTGAAAGAAAAATTGATAGTCAGGCATTATTATCGGGATTGGATTATGCATCTCATTTGGTGCAAGAAATTTGTGGCGGTGAGGTGAGTGCGCTTGTGAGTGCTGGTGATTATCCTGATGCAACGCGCAATATTACGTTTCATTTACAAAAATTAGCCAGTCTTGGTGGTGTTAATATTGCCCAAACACAGGTGGAGGAAATCTTAACATCTTTGGGGTTTGAAATATTGCAAAGTGATGAAAAAAAGTTACAGCTTGCCATTCCTAGCTTTCGCCCTGATATTGAATATGAAAATTGCCTTGTTGAAGAAATTTTACGGATTTATGGTTATGATAATATTCCGACGATTTCCTTGCCAAGACAAAAAGCCGTTGCGAATGATATTTTAACGCTTACGCAAAAGCGTGTTAATTATATGAGGCGTGCTTTATGTGTAAGAGGGTTGAATGAAGCGTATAGCTGGTCGTTTTGCGATAGTACGAAAGCGGTACGGTTTTGGGGTGCGGATGCCAAGCCTGAAAATTTACGTTTGCAAAATCCTATCTCTAGCACATTAGATATTATGCGGCCAACGCCTTTAGTGTCGTTGTTAGAATCGATGCAAGAAAACCATGCGCGTAAAATTATGGATATGGCAATTTTTGAAATTGGTCCTGCTTTTTTTAATGCAATGAATGGTCAAAGATTGGTGGGCGCACTTTTGCGAAGTGGTCAGAGACATGAAAAAGATTGGCAAAATCAGGAAAATAAGACAAATTTATTTGATATAAAAGCAGATATTATTGCTGCCATTGAAGCTGTTGGTTTGCAGGTAACTCAATTAAAAATAGTACAAAAAAATACTCCCGATTATTATCATCCGGGTCGTTCAGGTAGTTTCATGCTTGGCAAAACAGTGATTGCGCATTTTGGAGAGCTTCATCCAAGCGCGGCACAAGATTTTTCTTTGAAAAAAACAATTTATATTGGTGAAATTTTTATTGATAATCTGCCTTCATCTCATAGAGCAAATAAAGCAAAAAAGAAATTAAATATCTCACCCTATCAAGCTGTAACACGTGATTTTGCGTTTGTGTTAGATGAAAAAATCACTGCGAGTGAATTAATGGATACCATTAAAAAAAGTGAAAAAAAACATTTGACGGATATAAAAATTTTTGATTATTATCAAGATGCTTCATTAGGTGAAAATAAAAAATCCTTAGCACTAACTGTTGTTTTACAACCTTTAGAGCAATCTTTCACCGAAGAAATATTAGAAGGGATAAGTGCGACCATTATTGCAGAAGTCTTGAAACTGGGTGCAGAATTAAGACAATAATAATTTATTCTATGAATCATAGAAAATGGATATAAAAGATGATTAAAGCGATTCCAAATTTATTAACATTATCACGTATTTTATGTGGACCTTTGCTGTTTTATTTGATGGTAGAAGACTACCATCATCAAGAAAATCCATCGACTTGGTTGATTATTCTTATTGTGATGGTTTACGCTTTTGTAACAGATTATGTTGATGGTTGGTTGGCACGCAAATTAGATGCGGTGTCTCATATAGGCGCAATGCTTGACCCGATTGCTGATAAGATTCTCATCACAACCATGTTGTTTGGTATTGCGGTGTTGGATCTTGTAAATTTTCCGGGTTATTTTGCGGCGATATTGATTGTATCGCGTGAATTTATCATCGCAGGTGTGCGCGAATATAGTGGATTTTATAAAATTAAATTACCCGTTACGCAATTAGCAAAATTTAAGACAACAGCCCAAATGGTTGCAGTCTTTATCATTTTTTTAGAGCATCGCTATGTGATTTTATCTGGTGTTAGTTTGGGAGAATTTTTATTAATATGTTCTGCTATTATGTCGGTGGTGACTGGGATACAATATTTTAGGAAAACAATGATTGAATTAAAAAAGATTCCATCATCTAATGGTTAAGACAACCTCAAAAGCTAATGTGCCATTGCTAGGGTTTGCAGGTTTTAGCGGTTCGGGTAAAACAACTCTGTTGGAAAAATTAATCACCTATTTTTCAGAAAAAAATATTGCGATTGCGCTCATCAAACATGCCCATCATTCTTTTGATATGGACCATAAAGGCAAGGATAGTTACCGTCATAGACAGGCAGGGGCATGTGAAATTTTGATTGGTTCTGAAAAACGTTACGCGCATCTGGTTGAATTAAAACAGGAATTAACATTAGATGAGTTAATTGCGCAAGTAAATTATGCGGATGTGATTTTTGTAGAAGGCTATAAAAATGCCCCGATTGATAAAATTGAAATTTACAGAAGTGATTTAGGCAAGCCGTTATTGGTTGAGAAAGATTCCCATATTGTAGCAGTGGCAAGCCCCCAAAAAGATGCTGATAAATTGCGTCATAAAAAAAATGTTACATGGCTTGATTTAGATGATATGATGATGGTTGCAAATTTTATAACAGAAAAATTGCATTTGAAAATAGATTGATGGAATAGAATCATGGCACAGCTTTATGATTGTTTTGCCGAAGGTGGTTTGTTACCGCTTGAAAAAATTTATCAGATGATTGAAAATTTAGAGATGCTTGTGGCGGGTTGTGAAACAGTGCCTTTGGCGGATATGGTCAATCAATCTGTGCGTGGGCGGTTATTAGCCAAAGATATTATGGCACCTATAGATGTGCCTCATTTTGCCAATTCAGCGGTAGATGGTTATGGTTTTTCTTATCAGGATTATCAGCATCAGCTGAATGAAAATGGCAAAGCATTTTTCCAAATAACAGCATCGATTGAAGCAGGTGCAGTAAAAAAATATCATCTTAAAAAAAATGAAGCCGCGATTATTTTCACTGGTGCGCCGATGCCTGCATCAGCCGATACAATTGTGATGTTAGAAGATATTCAGCAAGATATTTTTTCTTTACAGAATCAATTATTGTCTAAACAAAATCCCATGATTGAAATCCCAAAAGGATTGAAACAATATGATAATTACCGCCCTGTGGGTGATGATTTGCAAAAAAATGATAAAATATTCAATAGATGTGATGAATTAACCCCACCGATGTTAGCGATGATGTCAGCTTTGGGCATTCAGGAAGTGCCATTATTGCCTTCATTGCGTGTGGCATTAATGTCTAGTGGCGATGAATTACGTGCCGATGGCGAGGATTTATCTCATGGGCAAATTTATGATGCAAATCGTCCATTATTGAAAAATTTACTGCATTCTTATGGGGTTCAAATTCATGATTATGGCATTGTTCCAGATAATCTTGAGGATATTCGTACGGTGTTTCATCAGGCCTCTGAAAATCATCACTTGCTCATCAGCTCAGGAGGCATGTCAGAAGGTGGCAAGGATTATATTCGTCATTTGTTGGAACAAGAGGGTAAATTATCTTTTTTGCGAGCGGCAATTAAACCGGGGCGTCCGCTTGGCATTGGCTATTGGCAGGATATGCCCATCATTGGTTTGCCGGGCAATCCGGTGGCAGCTTTTACGGTGTTTCTATTGATTGCTTTGCCGATGATGATGAAGCTACAGGGGCGAAAAAAAATCACTCATGCCATGCAATTTCCAGCACTTACCGATTTTTCTTGCGATAAACGCCCGCAACGTGTTGAATATATAAGGGTAAAAATTAAGTCTTATGATACAAAAACAGGCTTGCCGATTTTATCGCGCTATGGCAAAAAGGGAGCAGGTGTTATTTCTTCTTTGATAGGCGTGGATGGTTTTGCAGTATTGGCGCATGATACAACGCAGGTCAAACAAGGTGATAGGGTTCATTATATTCCATTGAGGCAGTTTTTTTGATGATTAAGATTTTATATTTTGCGTGGTTGCGCCAAAAAATTGGTAAAAATTCAGAAGAAATCTCACTGCCTGATTCCATCAAAACTGTTGGTGAATTGATGGAGCATTTGGGTCAATCTAATGAGATATATCAAATTCTTTTGGAACAACAAAATGTCATAAAAATTGCGGTGAATCAGCATTATCAAACACAGGAAACTCTGATTAAAGCAGGTGATGAAATTGCCTTTTTTCCGCCTGTAACAGGTGGTTAGAATATGGGTGCAAACATAATTGATATTCAGGTGAAATGTGATGATTTTGATGCCTATCAGACTTTATCAGATTTTCATCAACAGCACAAAACAGATGATGATGCATTACAGCAGGGCGCATTGTGTCATTTTATGGGCATGATGCGAGGGTTTAATCAGCAAGGTGAAAAATTGCTATCCATGAATTTAGAACATTATTCGGGCATGTGTGAAAAAATCTTACAGCAGATTGGTAGTGAATTAATGAAAAATTTTACCATCAATCATCTGTTATTATTTCATCGCAGTGGCATTATTTATCCCGGTCAGGTGATATTATTATTGGCGGTTTCCGCCTCCCATAGAAAAGAAGCGTTTGAAGCGTGTCAATTTATGGCTGATAGATTGAAAATAGAAGCACCATTTTGGAAAGAAGAAGTCACCGAAGCGGGTGAAGCAAATTGGGTACAACAAAAGCAAAGTGATTTATTGCAACAAGAAAAATGGTATGATGCTTGCAGGGAAAAGATAAGTTAAAATAGGGTTAAAATCATGTTACGAACTGTTCCAATTTATAATGAAGAAGATTATGTCTATATGCGCCAAGCGGGAAAATTGGCAGCAGAAGTATTGGATTATATTACGCCTTTTGTGAAGCCCGGCATTTCTACGGGCAAATTAGATAGGCTATGCCACGAATTTATTCTTGACCATAATGCCTATCCTGCGCCACTTAATTATCGTGGCTTTCCTAAATCTACCTGCATTTCCATCAATCATGTTGTGTGCCATGGCATTCCTGATGATGAACGGCTCTTAAAAAATGGTGATATTCTTAACATTGATGTCACGGTTATTTTAGATGGTTGGTATGGTGATACCAGTAGAATGTATTGGTGTGGTGATAAAATCCCGCGCCAAGCACAGTTGCTAACGCAAGCCACCTATGAATGTTTGATGAAAGGGATTGAGGCTGTTAAACCCGGCGCAAGTTTGGGTGATATTGGTCATGCGATTCAACAGCATGGCGAAAAAAATCGGTTTTCAGTGGTGCGTGATTTTTGTGGGCATGGGATTGGTAGAAATTTTCATGATTCTCCTTCTGTGATGCATTATGGCAATCCGGGTGAGGGAATTATCTTAGAAGAAGGTATGATTTTTACGATTGAGCCAATGATTAATTGCGGAGATTGGCAAGTGAAAATATTATCCGATGGCTGGACTGCCATCACCAAAGATAGGAAATTATCCGCACAATTTGAACATACATTGGCAGTGGTGAAAGATGGTTATGAAATTTTTACACTCTCGCCAAAAAATTTGCACAAGCCACCTTATAAAATTTAATGGCAGATGTAATAACATAATGGAATATTCGGGCAAAGCTATAGAAACACCGCTCAAAAAAACAGCACCCAGCAAACCCCATTATCATGGGCATCGCAACCGTTTGCGAAAAAAAATGCTAACACATGCAGATGGTTTGGCAGATTATGAATTATTAGAATTGATTTTGGCGCAAGCTTTGCCGCGCGGTGATGTAAAACCATTGGCAAAAGAATTGATGAGGATATTTGGCTCGTTTGCGGATGTGTTAACGGCAAATCCAATCCAAATGATGCAGGTAAAAGGCGTGGGTGAAGCGGTGATTATTGCCATTAAAATAGCCCATCAAGCATCGTTAAGATTGGTTGCAGAAAAAATGGACGCGCAAAATATTATTAGTTCATGGCAGGCAGTGTTAGATTATTGCCGTGTGCATATGGCGTATGGAGATAGGGAACAATTTTGTATGATTTGTTTAGACCAGCGCAATCATGTGATTGATTATAAGGTTATTCAAACAGGCACCATCAACCATGTTACGCTTTATCCGCGTGAAATTGTGAAGCAGGCTTTTGATAAAGGCGCAACCGCTTTAATTATTGTTCATAATCACCCAAGTGGTTCACCCGAACCATCGCAAGGTGATATTGATTTTACAAAAAAATTGCATCACATCTTAAAACCGCTTGATATTGCCTTGCATGACCATATCATTATTACCCGTTCTAAGCATTTTAGTTTTCGGGAAAATGGTTTATTAGTGGGCTGATATTTATTTAGAATCAATCTGAATATGATGGCGCAAACGCCATGTTTGCAAAATACCGAACACAACAAAAAGAGCCGTAATCCCAAATACTTTGAAATTCACCCAAAAATCTGTAGATTGTGTCTGCCGAACAATTTCATTTAATGTGGCGGTCAACAAAAACAGCAAACCATAATGCCAGCTTAAGGTTATCCAGCCTTTTTGGTCAAGTGCAATATAATCTTTGAAAAGTAATTTTATCATGGGTCTTTTTAATGATTGCGGAGCCTATTAAAATCAAAGCAAATAAAAGCTGAATAATCGTGCTTTTTAATTTAATAAGATTCTCATCTTGTAGCAGTAATGTGGCACTGCCAAAAATGAGTACCAAAATGGCTGTGGCTGTGGGCAGGGTCGCAAAGCGACGTTCTCTGACATAAATATAAATGACTGCAATGGTTGAGGTTACAATCAAGGTGGCGGTGGCAACAAAAATATCATAAAATTTATAGCTGATAAAAAAGATAAGCAATGGCGCATAATCAGTAATCATTTGCGTGGTTTTATTGTTTGGTTTTGGTGGAGTTTTTGTCATTTTATGCCTATAATTTTGCTTCAATCGCATTCCAAATATCAGCTTCTAAATGCTTCTTATCAAAGCGATTAATTTCTTGAATACCCGTTGGGGATGTTACATTGATTTCTGTCAAATGTCCATCGATAATATCAATACCTGTAAACAGCAATCCCTGTTGTTTTAAGGGTTGTTTTAATGCTTCACAAATTTCATAATCGCGCTTCGTAAGCGTGGCTTTTACAGCTTTGCCCCCCACATGCATGTTAGAGCGCACCTGCCCTTTTTGTGGGATACGGTCAATGGCACCGCCAATTTCGCCATCAATTAAAATGATACGTTTATCACCCTTATCGACATTGGGCAGATATTGCTGTGCGATGATGGGTAAATTATCAATTGATTGAAATAATTCTATCAGCGCGTCTAAATTTGCATCATTTTTATCAATCTTAAAAATACCAAAACCGCCATTGCCATAAAGTGGTTTGATAATGATAGAACCCATCTCATGATGAAATTTTTTAATTTCTGAAACATTACGGCTTATCAATGTGCGTGGCATAAATTTTTTAAACAGATTGACCCAAATTTTTTCAGGCGCATTTCGTACCGCAGAGGCATTATTGACCACCAATAAATTATCACTCTGTTCTAAAATATGAGTGGCGGTGATGTAATTCATATCAAACGGTGGGTCTTGACGCATTAAAATCACCTGCATTTCACTTAAAGGAATGATTTCTTCAGCGCCTAAAATGGCAGGATTTTTGGCATCATCAGTGAATTGCAATTTTTGCATGAAGGCAAAGCTTCCATGTTTGGAATCCCATGAAAGATTTTTTGGGTGATAATAATAAAGCGGATAATTGCGCTTTTGCGCTTCTTTGCCTAGCAGATAGCTACTATCGCCTGTGATGTTAATCTGCTGAGGCGGGTCCATTTGCAAGGCAGTTTTTATCATGTTCAAATATCTAAATTGGTAACAAAAGAGGCATGTTTGCAGATAAAATTAAATCTTTTTTCTGGATTACGCCCTAATAAATCTTCTACTAATTGTTCGGTTTCACGCGCTTCAAAACTTTCAGCCTTTGGAATATTAACTTGCATTAAATTGCGTGTTTCAGGGTTCATTGTGGTTTCCCGCAATTGCTTCGCAGGCATCTCACCCAAACCTTTGAAACGGCTAATATCAGGTTTTTGATTGGAACGAAAATTCGCCGCGATGATTTTGTCGCGCTCATTATCGTCATGAGCATAGAATGATTGACTGCCGGCACTGATACGATAAAGCGGTGGCATGGCTAAATAAAGATGCCCTTTTAAGATTAATTCATGCAATTCACGATAGAAAAATGTCATGAGCAAAGCGGCGATATGTGCGCCATCAACATCGGCATCGGTCATGATGACAATTTTTTCATAACGCAAATCTTCTTCGCGGTAATCACCACCCGTCCCGCATCCTAAAGCGAGGCATAAATCAGATAATTCCTGATTTTGCGCTAATTTTTCAACGGATGCAGAGGCAACATTTAAGATTTTACCGCGTAAGGGTAACACAGCTTGGAAGTTACGATTGCGCGCTTGCTTTGCGGAACCCCCTGCGGAATCACCTTCTACAATGAATAATTCTGTGCCGATACTGCCTTCACTGCTACAATCAGAAAGCTTGCCCGGCAGGCGCAAACGCTGTAAAGGGGTTTTGCGCATATTGTTTTTCAGCGCACGCCTTTTCAGCCTTTCATCCATATTTTCTAAGGCAAGCTGTAACAGCAAATCGGCTTGGGCTGGGTCAGCAGTCAACCAATGTTCAAATTGGTCTTTCACGGAATTATCAATTAATTTACCCGCTTCGGGCGAGACAAGTTTCTCTTTGGTTTGCCCTTGAAATTGTGGTTCGCGGATAAAAATGGAAACCAATAAAGCACAGCCATTGATAATATCATCACTGGTTAACTGCCCTGTTCTTTTATTGCCAGCAAGATCGCCATAATTCTTTAAGCCACGCAATAATGTTTGGCGCATGGCTGTTTCATGATAGCCCCCTTGCGGGGTTGGCACCGCATTACACCATGATTCAGTAATATTATCGCCATGTTGAAACCAGCGTAATACCCATTGCACACGCTCGCCATTATTGTTTTTGACATCACCTGAAAAATCATTCTTGAGTAAATTATCACGATTTTTGGCTTGAATTTCCATATAATCTTTCAAGCCCCCCGGATAATGAAATCTTTCTTTTGCCGAAATTCCAAATTTTTGTGCCAGCGAAATAGGGCATTGCCAATAGATTTGAATACCACCATGTAGATAGGCTTTGGCTTGCGTCATTTTATAGAGCTTGAGAGCATTAAATTGCAAATCACCAAAAATTTCTGCATCAGGGTGGAACGTAATTTTGGTACCAGTTTTTGAATTTTTTTCTGCGATTTGTTGCGTCAATTTACCGCTGGGAACACCGCGCACGCAATCAAGTTGATAGGTTTTGCCATCACGGGTAATTTGCGCTAAAAACCTATCAGAAAGCGCATTCACAACCGAAATACCAACACCATGTAAACCGCCTGATATTTCATAGACATCGCCAGAAAATTTTCCACCTGAATGCAGGCTGGTTAAAATAACTTCTAGGGCAGATTTTTCGGGATGGCGTGGGTGAGGGTCGCATGGAATCCCGCGCCCATTATCGCTGACGGTAATAGAGCCATCTTCATGCAATTCACAATGAATATTTCGTGCGAAACCAGATAGGGCTTCATCCATTGAATTATCTAAAATTTCTGCAAATAAATGATGCAAGGCAGTTTCATCAGTACCACCAATATACATGCCCGGTCTGCGTCTAACAGGTTCTAGCCCTTCTAAAATTTCAATATCTTCAGCGCTATAACCATGCTTTGTTTTGGGCGCAGTTATTTTATCATCCGTTTTGATATTTTTTGGATTATCGCTAGAATTGCTAGCGTTTGAAAATAAATCATTCATGGTGGTTATCTTATCGCGCAGATTATCATGTTGCAAGCCATCTGAAAAATTATTAGCATTTATAGAATATTTTCTTTATTTGGTTTATAGGTTGCTTGAATCAAATCATCTATTGCTTTTTGTTCCTTCATTTCTAGTTCTTTTCGGGCTTCTTCTTTTTTTATCTTCTCGATATTTTCTAGTCTTTTCATCTCTGCATAAGATTTTTGCAAATTATCGCGGGCAATTTTTGTGATGGCTTGGGCATCACGTATCAGCATTGCAAACTTTTTTCTTTGGTCTAAAGCATATTCCAAATAGGCAGAATAGCTTTTTGACATAAGATAATCTTGGGTCGTCATTTCTTGTTCATGTGCAATTGCATCATCGAATTCGTGCAATCTTTTGATAAGATTTTCTTCTTGTTCTTCTGCTTTATTTAATTTCACACGAAAACCTTGTAATTCATTATCTTGGATACGGATGAGGGTTTTTAAGGTTTTAAGCATGGGTTCATTATGTCAAAATACGTCTTTCATCAGAAGCTTGTTGTCGCAACTGATGGGTAGATGGTGTATTTTTATTTTGCTGTGTTGGGGGAGCTTGAATTGTATCTGCAGGCGGTAACACTGTTTCGTAAGTCATATTTAAGATTCCTGCAAGCTGTTTGAATCCTTCGGGGATTGTTGTTTTTTCTTCGGGGCTTTGTCTGAAAAAACCTTCTAATTTTGGATTGAGCTCAATCGCAAGGTCAACCTGCTTATCACTGCCTTTACGGTAGGTGCCTAGCGAGATAAGGTCGGACATATCTTCAAAACGTCCAATATTTTCACGCGCATTTTGTAGAATTTCATTCTCTAATGTATTATTACAGCTGGGCAAAGCACGCGATACAGATTTCATAATATCAATCGCAGGGTAGCGTCCGCGATGGGCAATATCGCGATTCAGCATAATATGACCATCTAAAATACTACGGATTGCATCAGAAACTGGTTCATTATGGTCATCGCCTTCAACCAAAACAGTGAATAAGCCTGTGATATTGCCCTCAACCACGCCGTCACGGTTGGGTTTGATACAGCCCGGACCAGCGCGTTCTAATAATTTTGGTAAATATGTGAAAACAGAAGGGGGATAGCCTTTTGTTGTGGGGGGTTCGCCAACAGAAAGTCCAATTTCACGCAATGCCATTGCAAAGCGCGTGATAGAATCGAGCAAAAGAAGTACATCTTTGCCCTGATTGCGAAAATATTCAGCAACAGCGGTTGCGGTAAAGGCGGCTTGTTTACGGCATAAAGCTGGCTCATCCGAGGTGGAAACCACCAAAACACAGCGTTTCATATTTTCCTTGCCAAGTGCATTTTCAATAAATTCGCGCACTTCACGCCCACGTTCGCCAATTAAGCCAACCACAATAATATCGGCATCACTATGGCGGGCAATCATTCCCATCATGATGGATTTACCCACACCCGAACCTGCAAAAATACCCAGACGTTGCCCTTTACAGCATGGCACGAAACTATCTAATGCCCGCACACCCAAACATAATTTTTCACCGATTAAACGGCGTTGATGTGCTGGTGGTGGGCTGTTATGAATAGGGAACGCATTATCGCCATAAGTGAGCGCGCCTAAATCATCTAACGCATGACCAAAAGCATCAATCGTGCGCCCTAGCCAATCAGCATGTGGGTATATAACAGCATCGCTATGGGTAATCTTAACACGATTGCCTACACCCACACCTTCCATCTGCCCGAAAGGCATTGCCATCACAACATCTTGGTCAACACCGATAATTTCACAGGGTAAATCATGCTTGTTAGGGCGTTCTAAAAAACAACGTTCACCAATGGCAATATGGCGCGCAATGCCAGAAATGGCAATGGCTAAGCCTTTAATGGCAACAACTTCGCCACTGATAACGTAACTAGAGGTGCGTGCGACTTCGCGGCGCATCGCGTCAAAAAAATGCATATGTTAACCCATGATATATGGTGAGGAAATTTATATCACTATCTGGAAGTTATCAGAATTAATTGTGAAAAGCCAGAATTAATTGTGAAAAAAAGCGTTATTTTATTAAAATCATATTAAAAAATTGACTAATTGTTAATAATATGATAAATAATAGATTAAATAATAGGTATAATTATTAATTTTTAAGTGGTAAGCTTAATAAACAGCATGTGGTATGAGTGAGGTAATGATGCGTATTTTGGTAATAGAAGATGATATTTCTATGATTAGCCTAATAAAAATGGCACTTAATCGTGAGGGTTTTCAGTTAGATATGGCATCACGGGGCAGTGAGGCGCTAGATTTTTTGAAAAAGAGCGATTATCAAGTAATTGTTCTGGATTTAATGTTACCTGATATGGATGGTTATACATTGCTTCGTGATATTCGTTCTATGGGCAAAAATACCCCAGTGCTTATTCTTTCGGGGCTTTCTAATACGGATAATAAGGTTGAAGGTTTGGTATCAGGGGCGGATGATTACCTAACAAAACCATTTGACCGTCGCGAATTGATTGCGCGAATTCGTTCCTTAATGCGCCGTAGCAATGTAGCTGTGGTGGAGCCAGAGAAAATTGTTGAAACGGGAAGTTTGAAGATTGAACTGATGCAAAAAAGGGTGTTCGTGAATGAGAGGCAAGTTGATTTGACGGCAAAAGAATATGCGATTTTGGAAATGCTAGCCGAACGTAAGGGAGTTGCCATTGCTAAGGAATCGATTATGGATAAATTATACGACCCCAAATCGGGCAAATATCCATCGGAACGTATTATTGCGGTTTTCATTTGCAAATTACGTAAAAAATTAACTGATTTAGACCCTAAAAAAACTGATTATATCAGAACGGCATGGGGGCGAGGCTATATATTGCCTGAATTAACGGTTAATGCGTAATTCTTGATTTTTTGATTTGATTTGCATTTTTTATTTGTGATAACATATCATCATGATTATCAAAGAATTTTTGAGACAAAAATATGTTTATCAGCCTATGGTTAAGACCATGATGATGGCGCTGATAATGATTTTACTCTTTTTATCCCCCAACAATGTTCATGCACAAAATATTGTGCGTGATACGGAAATAGAAAATTTCCTACAAGAATTAAGCCAGCCTGTTTTGAATGTAGGGGGTTATGGGCAAGGTAAATTACGTTTTATTATCATCAATGATAGAGCATTAAATGCATTTGTGGCAGGGGGTGATGCCATTTTTGTTAATACGGGGCTTATTTTAGCGGCGCGCTCCCATGAAGAAATTACATCAGTCGTCGCGCATGAATTAGGTCATATTGTGGCGGGGCATGTTAGCCAAACCTTAAAGAGTCAAGAAAATGCTGGTAAGGTTGCTTTGGCAACAGCCCTTGCATCTTTAGTGATTGGGCTTGGCACGAATAATATTGATGCGGCGATTGTTGGTTCGTTAGGGGGTGCGGATACGGCACAAAAAACCTATTTGAAAGGGTCACGTTTGCGTGAAATTGCTGCCGACCAAATTGCGGTAGATTTATTGAATCAGGCAGAATTGCCCCTTTATCCGATGGCAAATTTTATGGGCTATTTGACAGAACGAGAACAAGGCGTTAGCTTTGATGAATATTCACTAACCCACCCTTTAAGTAAGGATAGGTTGAATTTTGTGCAACATCAAAATGAGCTTTCCATTCATAAAGATAAACCAGAGCGTTCAGGATTTACGCTTTGGCATCAACGGCTTAAAGCAAAAATTATTGCTTATGGGGAACGCCCAAGCGATTTGATTAAACGCTATGATGGCAATTCTGATATTGATATTTATGTGCGTGCGATTGCGTTTCATCTGAATCGGCAACCACAAAAAGCGATTGCATCATTAGATATGCTTATCAATAAAAACAAGCAAGACCCTTATCTATGGGAGCTAAAAGGTGATATTTTACTTGCCGCGAATATGTATGATGGTGCTGTGAAAGCCTATCGGCAGGCAATCAAAATTTTCAAGAAAACACCTGATAGAAAAACCGCTTTATTGGATTATCAGATAGCGCTTAGCCTATCAGAGAAAACTTTCGCAAAAGTGGGTGCTGATAAACCATTGAGCGATGACGATAAAAAGATTTTCAAACAGGCACAAATTTATGCCCATCGTGCCAAAAATAAGGATGCTTACATCTTAAATGCGTGGCAATTGCTTTCAAAAATTTATGATAGGCTTGGTGATGAAGGTAATCGTGATTTATCATTGGCTGAATATTATTTTAGGCTGGGCAAATGGGATGCCGCAGACCGTTTGGCACAAAAAAGTTTAGAACATTTCACTGAAGGAACGTCTGGTTTAACGCTGGCAGAAGATATTTTATTGCAGATTGATAATATTTTGCTAGAACAGCAAAAAAAGCAATGATAATTTTGCGTGATGGAATATTTTAAGAAAAAAGTCGTCATGACAGGTAGGATTGATAAAATCTTATCTGGCATGAGTGAATTGAGCCGAACACGTATCAAAAAATTAGTGCAGCAAGGCTATGTATGGCACAATGATGAGTTGGTTGATGAAGCGGATTATCGTGTGCAAATAGGGGATGACATCAGCTGGGCTGTGCCAGAAATTGAAACGCTTGATGTTGAAGCAGAAGATATTCCCTTAGATATTTTATATGAAGATGAGGATTTATTGGTTGTCAATAAGGTGGCTTTTATGTGTGTGCATCCTGCGCCGGGGCAATGGCATGGCACGTTGGTAAATGCGTTATTGCATCATTGTGGAGAAAATCTTTCTACTGGAGGTGCAAATATAGGGGGCGTTATGCGCCCGGGGATTGTGCACAGGTTGGATAAAGATACTAGCGGAATTTTGGTGGTTGCCAAAAATGATAAAGCGCATCAACATTTGAGCGCGCAATTTTTTGACCATTCCATCAAGCGTTATTACATCGCTTTTACCAAAAAAGCACCAGAAATACATCAAGCATGTTTAGAGGGTTATATTGGTCGCCATCCGGTTGACCGCAAAAGAATGCATCTTTATCGTGATGAATCAAAAGGCAAGAAAGCCATAATGAATTATAAACTTCAGGAAATTTATGGCAATCAAACCGCACAAATTGAATGTGAGCTTCATACAGGGCGCACCCACCAGATTAGAGTGCAGATGAGTGCTGTTGCTTTGCCATTGATTGGTGACCCTATTTATGGTGCAAAGGTAAAAATAGCAGGAGAGCCAATTACATTTCATCGTCAGGCATTACATGCCGCACATTTAAGTTTCAGGCATCCAAGAAATGAAGAAATTATGAGCTTTACAGCTGATTTACCAGCTGATTTGCAAAATTTACAAAAAACATTAAGAGCTATTATGGTGGCTTAATAATTTTATTTTCTGCGTCATGGCATAAAAGCCATTGCTTCGTGATGGTGATAAATGCTTGGTTAACCCTAATTGTGCAAAAAACTCTTCAGGATTATGCGTGCAAATATCATCAGGTTTTTGTTGATGATAAAGGGCAAATAGCAATGCCATTAATCCGCGGACAATGTTGGAATCGCTGGTGCCAGAAAAATTCATTACAGCACCATCATAATCAGCCTGCAACCAGACTTGTGACATACAACCATGTACAATATTTTCCTCAACCCGCTTATATTCATCAAAGGGAGATAATTTTTCACCTAAATCCATCAGGTAGCTATAGCGAGTTTCCCAATCATCTAAATAATCAAATTGAGAGACTAATTGAATCGCAATATCATTAATTGTAGGCAAGATTTATCACTTTTTTGATTTTGATTTCTTTTGACGCTTTTCGCCACGAAAAACCCAGATATGACCAAGGCTCCAAACCACAGGTGGTAATATTGCGATGCTTAATAATAAGGCAATTTCATAAATAAGATGCAGAACATTAACAACAAGATAAACGATGCTTTGTGAAATGATTAAAGCAATGATTTGCACAATAACAAAACGGAAAAGGCTCATAAAATGTATTTTTTCTTGACGATATGTGTAAAAATTATGCCCGATGAAACCAGTTATAAAAGAAAATCCGATGGCGATAAAATTTGCTTCTAGGGGAGGAATATGAAACACTCTATGAAGTGCCAAACCAGTAATGGCATAAACCAATGTGTTAATCACACCCATAAAACCATAGCGAAGAATTTCAAATAATGTGTCTTTATCAATATTTTTTAAGTCATGCAGAGATGCTACCTCATGCTTAAAAATATGGAGCTTACGGTTGAAACGATTGATAATATATAAAATTATTTTGACCATTTGATAGAGCAGCCCATAGAAGGAAATTGTTGTTGGGTGATATTACCTGTTTGTGCAATCTCTTGCATGGACTTAAAAAGCTCGCTTGTTTTTAAGTCATCAGGGCGTTTGTTGGGTTCATAAATTCTGCCACGGAAGCGCAATTTTTTTTCTGCATTAAAGCCAAAAAAATCAGGGGTGCAAACGGCATCATATGATTTGGCAACTTCTTGTGTTTCATCATAAAGATAAGGGAAATTCATGTGATGTTGTTTGGCAAAAATTTGCATTTTTTCAGGACTATCCGCAGGATAATTGACGGCATCATTCGACATAATGGCACAGGCACCCATATCATATTGTTTTAAGTCATTAAATATCAAAACCATATCATCAATAATGGCCTGCACAAACGGGCAATGGTTGCAAATAAAAGCGATAATAGCACCATTCTTACCGAAAACATCATCTAAACGAACCAATTTCTTATCAAGATTGGGAAGTGAAAAATTTGTGGCGTGCCAATTTTCATCATAGGCGGGGGTTTCTATCAGTCCCATTAACGTCTCCTCTGATTTTGTTTTTCTAGCTTTATCATATTTTCTTGCATCAGATTGAAAATCACAACAAGTGCTTCATCATTAATATTTCTTGGACTTCTGAAAAAATCACTGATATATAAATTGGCACTATTGCGCCATCTATGTTGCTGTTCGGAATTAAGCGTAACGATAAGGTCGTTTCGGTTGCGTAATTTACTTAATTCGGTTCTTTGAATATGTTCTGTTACCTCAACGGCAAAATCAACTAGATTTTTACCCCCTAAACTGCTTTTTAATATTTTCCGCCATTCACGTGGCAATAAATTGAAAATATCTTGATTAAAAGCGAAATAATAAGGGGTGCCAATGCCCTTAAATACAGTATGGCGATTCAGAAATGAAAGCTCTTCGTGATTAATCTCGCTATGTGCTAGCCAGAACGCATCGGTTTGCCCTTGTGTGAATGTACGCGCTTTTTCTTGATAGTAAAAAGGTACATTTACGCTAACCCCTTGGCTAAATTTGACAAAATCAGCAAGGTGGGTGTTATTGGTTGCAATCACATGCCCTTTTAAGTCATCAGGGAAAAGAACTCTGTTGAGAGGCACATCAGCCAGCTGTATCGGCGGGCGTTCGCCGTAATGCAACATTGTATAAGGGTCAACATGTAATGATAATAATTCTAAATCACGATATTCTTCACGCAAATAGTTGGTGGCAATATCCCAAAATGTATGGCTCGCAATTTCTGTATCACGGGCAACAAAAGGCAAAGCAAATAATTTACTATAGAAAAAACTTTTCTTAGGTGCATCAAATAGATTCACAAAAGCCAAATCAATTCGCCCTGAGCGAACCAAATTGTCAATATTATTGTTGCTAAACCTTCTATTTTTGCCTCTTTTGCCATCTTGAGGACCTTGAAAAACAATCTTACCGCGATTATTCGTCACTTGCGTAAAATAACTTGCCCAACGTTTTAAGAATAATTCTAATATCGGGTTTCCTTTTTGTAAATTATGCCCCAAAATCAACGTAATGGTGCCATCACTATTTTTTTGTTGACCATAGGCAATGTTCTGATGCGTGAATAGCAACATGCAAATCATCAAACAAAAAAAGATGAGAGAGGTAAAATTATGATGTGTTAGTTTCATTTTCTAAGGTCGCCATAAAATATCATTGTTACCTTTATCATTCATAATGCGTGCCAAAATAAATAATAAATCAGAAATTCTATTCAGATAGATGCAGATTGTTTCAGGCACATATTCAGATAATGAAAGCAAATTGGTTTCGCGTTCAGCACGCCTGATGATTGTGCGCGCCAAATGGAGATGTGCCGAAGCTTGTGTACCCCCTGAAAGAATAAAACTTTCTAAGGGTGACAAACTTTGATTATAATCTTCAATATGCTTTTCTAAGAAGTGAATATTTTCTTCAGTAATGGGTGTCTTAAAGGGTTTTGTCTCATCATAAGGGCGGCATAGCATAGAGCCTAAATTAAACAGATGCTGTTGCATGGTACGTAATAAATCAACCACAGGTCTATTATTATCAGGCGTGTTATCATGGATAAAGCCAATCGCAACCCCAATGACCGCGCCAGCTTCATCAATAGTGCCATAAGCATTGATGCGTGGATGCGATTTTGCCACGAAATTGCCATCACCCAGCATCGTTTTGCCTTTATCGCCGTGTTTGGTGGTAATTTTTGTTAAACGAACCATAATTTGTAAGGGGATTAATTTTTTATCAGAAAAAGTAAAATGACAAAAATGACAATCGCGAAAGCTTGCACGACAATACGTAATTGCATTAATTTATTGCCATATTTTAATGAAAAATCACCACCACGCGCCATAGAAAAAAGCCCTAAACCAAGCACACCAAGCACAGAGAATAACGCAAAAGTGAATAATATAATTAAGATAACAGACATTTTTTCCTCTTTTGAAAATACAGAAAGTACAATAGCATTTTTTATATTTTCAGGCAATCTTTTTACAGGATGATAATTTCGCCGAAAACCATTGCAAAATCAATGAAAAGGCGCATAATAGATGATATGAGTTTTGTATCAAAATTAAGAGAGCAGGATGGTTTTAATTATGGAAGAACAAGAATTTACTTTTGAATCAGAGACAGATTTTTCTACCTCTGTAGAACCAAGTGCTGATGCCATTAATTTAAGCCTAACGGTGCCAGCAGAAAAAAAATTACGGCATTTGTTTGGGACAAGCCCTGATAAATTATTGCGGCTTCGTGTGCAAGCAGGCGGTTGTTCGGGTTATCAATATGAATTTTCTTTAGACGATAAGCAAAATGCAGTTGAGACAGAATATGTGAAACAGAATGATGTAAGCTTATTGGTTGATTCTGCGTCAGCGGGTTTTTTGCAAAATGCGATTGTAGATTTTCAACAGAATCTTGCTGGTGAAAACTTCCAAGTAATTAATCCTAACGCGACCAACAGCTGTGGTTGTGGTGTGTCGTTCTCAACATAGAATGTATTCTTCGTGCTGATTGCTAGTTTTAATGTCAATTCTATTCGCGCGCGTCTTGAAACTTTTTTGATATGGTTGGATACGCATTCGCCAGATATTGTGTTATGCCAAGAAATCAAATGTGTTGCCGAAGAATTCCCAAGAGAAGAATTTGAAAAACGTGGCTATCATCTGTTGCTGAATGGGCAGAAATCTTATAATGGCGTGGCAATTATCAGCAAGAATAAAGGTGAATTAATCAGCGATAGGCTTCCTTCTTATCGGCAAGATGAGGGCATCGACGGTGGTGCAGATGAACAAGCGCGCTTTATTGAGGCAAAATTTGGAGATATATCGGTTGCAAGTATTTACCTGCCCAATGGCAATCCTATTCAAGATGAGGCAGCCACTGATAAAGCAGGTAGCGTTTCTAAAAAATTTATTTATAAATTAAAATGGATGCAACGCTTAAATCAGATGATTGCGGAGCGTTTGAAAAATAACCCACAAGAAAAAATCATTTTGGGTGGGGATTTTAATATTTGCCGTGAAAAAAAAGATATGTATCAATGGCAAGATTTTCAGCATGATGCAGTCTATCAACCTGAAGCGCGAAATTTATTCTATCAAATGTTAGGAATGGGCATGGTGGATTGTTGGCGTAGCCTTTACCCTGATGATATTGGCTATAGCTATTGGGATTTGCGTAGGGGGCGTTGGCAAAAAGATGAAGGTATTCGGATTGATTATTTTTTATTATCGCCTCAAATAGCGGATAATCTTAAAAATTGTTGGGTGGATAAAAAAATGCGTGGCACTGAAAAACCTTCTGACCATGCACCTGTTTTTCTTGAATTATCGTAATCGTTGAGATAAGCCCAAACGCACCTTTAAGGTAATAAAACCACAAGGATAAACGATAGTTTTTTATGTTTGTTCTGGACTATCTGCAGAGAGTGATTTGCATAATTCAAAAAATTTCTTACGCATTTGCGGGCTAGGAATATTATAATAAGCACGCACCAACTCTAATGTTTCACGTTTTGTGATGAGCGGTTCTGCTTCATAAACAGATTGTTTTTCTTCCCAGATTTTAAATTCACCATCTTCATTGCGGGTGGTGATTTTACTTGCCATATCATCAGGGACTGCTTGAAAAAAATATTCGATCGATACATTTAAAACCTGTCCAAATTGATAGAGCCTTGATGCTCCAATACGATTTGCGCCACGTTCATATTTTTGAATTTGCTGAAAGGTAAGGGCTACCTTATCACCTAAAGCTTGCTGACTTAAACCAAGCAAAGTTCTTTGTTTTCTAAGCTGTTGTCCGACGTAGCCGTCAACCATATTTGCGCCTAAACGCGTTCTTTTATATTTTTGAGCCACACTAATATCCTTACAAATTACACGTCACCCATTGGTTTTCTTTTAATCATAAAACCACAAAGCTAATAAGAAATTTATTATTATTTTCTCATAGTGTACTAGCTACTTTTCAGATATGTAGAGAACTACAACATCTTGTAACCAGATGCATCATAATCTTTTATTGAATCATTTTGCAAGATACCATCAGTTATAATAAATAAAAATGATAAAAAAAGCAAGTTTATAAAACTATCAGTTATTATTTAATTAGTTCTATACAACCTTAGGAATGGGGCAAAAAATTATAACTACTTTTCATTTATAGTGCTTGGTATGTTATGCAACTTTACTGTTACTACCCGATTCGGCAAGCTTCTAATAATTTCAAATTCCATCATTTTGGGTGTTTTTATATCAGGATTGTCATCAATGATTGCACGCCATTTAATAAGCTCGCCCTTGTTTGGCACACGCCCTGCAAGCCACACAATAAGCCCACCAATCGTATCAAAATCTTCTGCCACTTCTTCATCATTGAGCGCAATATGAAATTTTTGTTGGAAATCTTCCAACTTAAACGTGCCATTCATGGTCACAGTGCCATCCTTATGCTGAATAATGCCATTATCATCTTCATTGTCATATTCATCTTCAATAGAACCAACAATTTCTTCTAATGCATCTTCGATGGTTACCAGCCCATCAATGCCACCATATTCATCAACTACAAAGGCAATATGATTGCGTTCCTCACGCATATAAAGCAGTAAATCTAGCACGCGCATGGAAGGGGCAACAAAAGCAGGTTGATGAATGAATTTCTTTACCAAATTCGTAAAAGGAGGATTGGTACCATTATTTGCAGGTGCATTTTTATTTTTTAACAGCCATGCATAGAGTGATTTCACATGAATTGTGCCGATAATATTATCCAATGTTTCATTATAAAGTGGGTAGCGTGAATGTTGCCCATTGGCAATAAAATTTAAAATATCGGGAGTTTTGCGTTGACTATCAATACCAATAATTTCTCCTCTTGGCGTCATGATGTTGGCAACGCTAATATCGCGGACACTTAAAATATTACTAATAAGCTCTCTTTCACGGCTATCGATTTGGTCGGTCGGACCATTTTGATTGCTAATTAATTCAACAATTTTTTCACGTGCGCGCGAGCGTTTAAACATGGTGATGACCTGTATGAGAGTGGTTAGGGGTTATAGAAGATTTTTCATGATAGGGGTTGGCAATATCACATTTTTGCAAAATAGCAATTTCTGTTTGTTGCATTTTTTCAGCATCCTTATCATCTTCATGGTCATAGCCTAACAGATGTAAAAATCCGTGAATAAATAAATGGGTGGTATGATGGTAAAAATCGATGTTACTTGCTTGCGCTTCTTTTTGACAGGTCTCAAAACTAAGCACAATATCGCCCAAAGGATATTTCATAGCAACGCCAGTTTGATGGGCTAATATGCCCAACCCTAGAAAATCATCTGCATTCAGATGCTTGCCAGATGTTAATTGTTCGTAAGAAAATTGTGCGAATGATAAGACATTGGTTGGTTTTTCTTGATTGCGCCATTGTTTGTTTAAGGTGGTGATGGTTTGATCATCACTTAACAATAAGGATATTTCCATTTGATTGAGGGCAGGAAAATCTACTTTCATATATTGGTAACCATGCGCCAATGCAGGCAAAACAGATGCTAAAACAGCATCTTCATTCCATAGAATTTTCTGCTCTTGCTGTTGTGTGGTGATTAATAAATCCGGAGGCTCATCATCAGCAGATGATAAAGGGGCATGTTCATAAGGAGGATTTACATTTATCATGAGTTAATGGTTACCATCATTATAAACATGTAATATCTGACGTACAAGCGGATGCCTCATACTATCATGTGCAGAAAAATGGCAAATGGCGATAGCATCAATCGTGTGAAAACGGTTAATGGCATCTTTTAAGCCTGATTGCTGTTGATGAGATAAATCAATTTGCGATAAATCACCATTAATTACCATATGACTATTTTCGCCTAATCGCGTTAAAAGCATTTTCATCTGCCCAGCAGTGGTATTTTGTGCCTCATCTAATAGAATAAAAGCATTTTTTAAGGTTCTGCCACGCATATAAGCAAGGGGGGCAATTTCAATTTTACCCATTGCCATATAGCGTTCTGTTTGTTCTTTGCCTAAAAATTCATAAAGCGAATCATAAATGGGTTGAAAATAAGGTTCTACTTTATCATGCATGTCGCCGGGCAAATAACCTAATTTTTCACCCGCTTCTACAGCAGGGCGCGCAAAAATAATATGTGATATTTTTTCTTCTAATAGCAATTTAACACCATAACCTACTGCCAGATGTGTTTTGCCTGTGCCAGCGGGACCAATCCCAAAAGTGAGAGGATGGTTGGTAATGGCTTCAAGATAAAGATTTTGCGATTGATTGGCAGGGATTAATTTTTTACTGCCAATCAGCAAATAATCATCATGATACCTTGCCGATGCCAATGATTTTTTTGATGCGGATGATTTTGATGCTGAAATTTTATTATCATTGGTGGCAGATTCTAGAAGAGTTTCCAAATTATGAGCATCTAAATGGTGATGGGCATTGTTACGAGTATTGTTATGGGGTTTTTCATTGGTAAAATCTGCGCTGATTATATCCGATGATGTATTGTTTTGTGGGGATAGAAACTCACCATTTTCAGCAGATTGATAGAGTTTTTGCAAACAATCGGATGCCAATTGGCAAGATTTTTCTTCGCCTTCTAAAATCACATGGTTGCCCCGTTGAAAAATTCTCACCGATAAACGGCTTTCAATCGCATCTAACCACGAATAGGGTGGGGTGGCAAGCGCGCTAATAAGATGGTTCTCTGAAAATTCTATTGATATTTGAGACATTTACGCAACATGATTCAGGGGTTTCACAGCAAAAGAATTGGCAGTTAATTCATTAATCTGACAAGAAATTTCTTCACCGATATGAATGGTATCTAATGTGGCATAAGCGGGTTGCAAATAAGGCGTTCGCCCTACGATTTGGTTCTCATGCTTGCCGGGCTTTTCAAATAGAATCGGTAAAACTTTGCCAATATGACTGCGATTAAAGCTTTTTTGTTGCTCTGTTATTAATTGTTGCAATAGGGTTAGGCGCGCAGATTTTTCAGCCTCATTAATTTGTTCTTCCATAAGCGCGGCAGGCGTGCCGGGGCGCGGAGAATACTTAAATGAATAAGCCGAACCATAATGCACCTGATTGATAAGGGAGATGGTATCAGCAAAATCCTTTTGCGTCTCACTGGGGAACCCAACAATAAAATCAGAAGAAAGCGCAATATCAGGGCAATGATGCCTTAATTTATCAACACTTCTCAGATAATCATCTCTGCTATGCCCCCGATTCATGGCTTTAAGGATTTTGTCACTGCCTGATTGCACCGGTAAATGCAAATAAGGCATGAGTAATTTTAAGTCGCCATGCGCGCGAATCAAATCATCATTCATATGGCGTGGATGCGATGTGGTATAGCGCAACCGCTTGAGTGATGGGAATTTTTCAGCAAAACCATAAAGCAGACGCGCAAAATTCCAAATTTTGCCATCTGTGCCTTCCCCTTGCCAGCCATTAACATTTTGCCCTAAAAGAGTGATTTCTTGCACATTTTGTTCGATGAGATTCTGGGCTTCCGCAAAGATTTTTCCTGCAGGGCGTGAAAATTCTGCGCCTCTGGTATAAGGAACCACACAAAAACTACAAAATTTATCGCAACCTTCTTGAATGGTTAAAAACGCACTGATGGTTTTTTTGTTCTGTAAGTTTGTATCAGGCAGAGAATCAAACTTATCTTCAACGGGAAAATCTAAATCTAATATTTTTTTACCTTTTTTACGCTCGATTTGCGCCAGCATTTCAGGCAAGCGGTGATAAGATTGTGGTCCGAAAACCATATCAACGATAGGGCTATTTTTAAGAATCTCTTCACCTTCTGCTTGTGCCACACAGCCTGCTATCGCCACCAACATATTGCGATTTTCTTTAGTGGCATGCTGTTTTGATGGGCGCAATCTGCCCAATTCACTGTAAATTTTCTCGGTTGCTTTTTCACGAATATGGCAGGTGTTAAAAATCACCAAATCAGCATCATCAGGATTATTGGTTAGACCATAGCCTAATTTGCCTAATATATCAGCCATTCTTTGCCCATCATAGACATTCATTTGACAACCCCAATTACGAATGAGGGCATGTTTGGTTGGCATTTAATTCCTCTATCTATCATTATATGCGCGTTTGCATGGGTTGCTAAAATAATTTGCAATCAAGATAACGCTTTACAGTTGCTGTTATAACAAAAATTATGCTATAATAGTATCAAAATTTGGGAAAATATTCTGAAAAAAATTGGAGGAACGATTATCCAGATGATAGTGTCATCATATTGCATGATATAATGCTATTTTGCATAAGAGAAAAGCAAAATATTTTTTGGTGCGATTTTTGCAAGAAACACGGCTATACTATCTTCATTAGTTTGGGTAGTAGTTAATAGAATTTTAAGGGAATTGGGGTAAATTATGGATGATTTGTTAAGTGAATTTCTCTCAGAAGCTCAGGAATCCATGGAGCAATTGGATACCGAGCTAGTTAGATTCGAACAAAATCCTAATGATGAGGAAACACTTTCTAAGATTTTCCGTATTGTGCATACCATTAAAGGCACATGTGGATTCTTAAATTTACCACGTTTGGAACGTATTTCGCATGCGGCAGAAACCCTATTAGGGCAGTTCCGTAATGGAAAGATGCAGGTAACAGGTGATTTAATTACACTTGTTTTGCAATCGCTTGATAGAATTAAAATGATTCTTGATAATCTGGCCGAAACAGAACTTGAACCTGATGGCGATGATGCAGAATTAATTGCTCAGCTAAATGATACCGCAAGTACAGGGAAGGCAACTGTAGCCAAACCTGCAGCACCCGCACCCGCACCCGTAGTCGAAGTGGCGCCTGCGCCAGTTGCTGAAACTCCACCTGTTGTTGAAGCTAAGCCAACCCCTGCTCCTGAACCAGAAGTGGCATCAGAACAAGAGCGTGCGGTTGAAGTTGATATGGGGCATGACCCAGACGCACGAGTGGGTGATGTGCCATCCATGATGGACGAAATTAAAAGTGCTGCTGATGTGCTTGTGAATGAAGAAGTGTCACAAAATTTACCTGCTACCAAAGGCGGTAATGCACCTGCAACAGCAGGCGGTAATGCTGTTGGTGAACATGCAGGCGAATCTAAAGGTGGCGGCGCGCAAAATGCGATTCGCGTATCTGTAGATTTGTTAGAAAATTTGATGACGATGGTTTCTGAGTTGGTCTTGACGCGAAATCAGTTGTTACAATTATTACGGAACCGACAAGACACATCTTTTTCAGGACCGTTACAACGTTTGAATATTATTACATCGGAATTGCAAGAAGGGGTGATGAAAACCCGTATGCAACCGATTGGGAATGCATGGAATAAATTGCCACGGTTGATTCGTGATTTGAATCATGAATTAGGTAAAAATATTAACCTTAAAATGGTTGGTGCTGAAACCGAGTTAGATAGGCAAGTTTTAGAAATTATCAAAGACCCGCTTTTGCATATGATTCGGAATTCAGCGGATCATGGTGTGGAAACGCCTAAAGTGCGAACGCAAGCTCATAAACCAGAGCAGGGCAATATTGTATTGCAAGCCTATCATGAAGGTGGGCATATCATTATTGAAATTGCAGACGATGGTGCTGGTATTGATTCTGAAATTATTCGTAAAAAACTGATAAAAAATAGTGTTGTTTCCGAGGGTGAAGCAAATGCGCTGAGTGGTTCACAATTAAATGCCTATATTTTTCATCCGGGCTTTTCAACGGCTGAAAAAGTTTCTTCTGTATCAGGGCGTGGTGTTGGTATGGATGTGGTTAAAACCAATATTGATAAAATTGGCGGCACGATTGAATTGCAATCCACATTGGGACGTGGCACGACCTTTATCATTAAAATTCCGTTAACATTAGCGATTGTTCAAGCATTGATTGTAAAATGCGGTATAGAACGTTTTGCGATTCCTCAAATTTCTGTGATGGAATTGGTGAATGTTTCGGATATGTCGGAACATCGGATTGAGTTGATTCAGCGTACCCCTGTATTGCGGTTACGCAACAGATTATTGCCATTATTACCACTTCGTAAGGTACTAGGCGTTGCACCAAGCGTGCGCTATAGCAAAACTGATATTCATCGTATGGCGCTTGAATTGGTTAATCAAGAGGCATTGCGTGGTTTTATCAAACGTCAGGAAAGCGATTTTGAAAGTGTTGAACGTGAAGATGAGCGTTTGGACGATGCGTTTGATGGTAAGCTTGAAGAAGATGATAATAGTTTTCATGAAGATAATTCAAGTGAAGCAGAAAATGTTGATGAGAATGCGACTGATTCGACGGATGCAGTGGTTGAAGAAGTTCAAGCCATTCAGTCAGTTGTTATTGATGAAAAGAATGATGAACGCTATGTGACACAAACAAATGAGCGCCGTCAGGAAGATGCAAGGCGTGCCATTGAAGCCTTGGGTGATAAAAGTTTAAGCGAGATTGAAGCGAATTTTAGCCTTACTGAGAAGCGTCAAGTTGGGCGTTACCTGCAAATTATGCATTCTATCGGTGGCACAATGAATAATTATATTGTGGTCACGAAAATTGGTAATAATTATTTTGGTATTATTGTAGAACAAGTGAATGATACTGAAGAGATTGTGGTGAAACCAACGGGTAAAATTATTCGTGAGATTCCTTATTTTAGTGGCAACACGATTTTAGGTGATGGTTCGGTAATTATGATTATTGATCCAAACGGTGTTGGTAAAGTTGTGGGTGATATTCATATGGCGGCAGGTATTCAAGATGATGAAAGCTCAGATAGTGAGTTGCAAGACCATTCTAAGATGACATTGCTTTTATTCCAATCAGGGGAAGGCGTGAAAAAGGCTGTGCCACTTGGTGTTGTTGCACGCTTAGAAGAAATTGATATGCGCGGTGTTGAATATCCGAATAATCAGCCTGCTGTGCAATATCGTGGTAAATTGATGCCCGTTGTTACTTTGGAAAATGAAGCCGTGCCAACAGAAGGTAAATTTCCAGTGCTTGTCTTTTCTGATGATAATCATTCTATGGGGCTGATTGTCCAAGAAATCAAAGATATTGTTGAAGAACGTTTAGAAGTGCAAATGACAACTGAAACCCCCGGCATTGTAGGTTCTACCATTATTCGTGGTGAGGCTACTGATATTATTGACCCTGAATTTTACTGGAAAGCTGCTTTCACTGAACAATTAGGGCATGATTTATATATGAATTCTGTGTCACGCCGTGCCACGCAAATGCATAGGGTGTTGTTGATTGATGCCAATGATATTTATCGTGATTTGGTTGTGCCGTATCTTTCTGCCTCGGGGCATCGGGTTACAACAGTGAATTCTGTGATTGAAGCGAATGAATTGCAACAAAGGCATATAAAATTTGATGCGATTATTGCTGATATTGATTCGTTTGGCGAAGAAATCTTTAGTTTTACCAGTCAATTGCGTGAAGATGGTCCTTGGACGAATTTGCCAGTGCTTGCGGTGACAGCTAATGTCCATTCTATTGATACAGAAGCAGGTTATATTGCTGGTTTCACTGATTTTATTATCAAAAGTGATAAGCGGGCATTGATACAAAGCCTGTTGATGTTTAAAACATAATTATTTTATCTCATTGAGGCTCTATCAACATTATCGTACGTCAAAGACGATAATTACCTGTGTTTTAATGAAATATCTATCTAAGATAATATTATTTTACGTTATTATAGGATATTTACCATTTTCCGAAGGGTTAAGGGTTGACATAAGACGGATTTCTTAATATTAAGTATAAACTAACTTAGTTCGTGAAGGAATTGATAAATGCCGAAGCAGTGTTTGGTTGTTGATGATTCAAAAATTGTGCGTATCATGGCACGCAAGATTATAGAGGAAATTGGTCTGGATGTCCGTGAGGCAGAAAATGGTCAAGAGGCCTTTGATGCTTGCACAGATTTAATGCCTGATGTGATTCTTTTAGATTGGAATATGCCTGTTATGTCTGGAATTGATTTCTTAAAGAAGTTTAGAGCTGAAGGAAATAGTCAGAATACAAAGGTTATTTTTTGCACAACTGAAAGTGATGCAGACCATGTAAAAGAAGGCATGGATGCGGGTGCTAATGAATATATTATGAAGCCGTTTGATGAAGCAATCATTAAGAGCAAATTCTCTGAGATTGGCATTTTATAATTTTTTGGCTGAGCTTTGTTGTTGGCAAAATATCAGTAAATTATTTTTATTCAGTAGAGGCACAGTAAAATGAGTGGTTCTTTATCAGAAATTGTTAAGGAACAAGATATCATTAACGTTATGATTGTTGATGATGCTCCGATTGTGCGTAAATTTTATATGCACATGTTAGAACAAAACCCACATGTTCATATTGTTGCGATTGCCGAAAATGGCTTGGATGCGTTGATAAAACAACGCAATCACGATATAGATGTCATCATTTTAGATATTGAAATGCCTGTTATGAACGGTTTGGAAGCTTTAACGAAATTGCTTTATTACGACCCAGAAATAATGGTGATTATTGCCTCTACCTTAAATTGGGAGCATGCAGAAATTACGCATATAGCGCTTAATAGTGGTGCGGCAGATTATTTGGAAAAACCCAGCGCGGTAAGGCGTAATTTAAGCGCGCAAGAGTTTCAGGATTATATGAATGAAAAAGTTTTGACGCTAGGATTGCAACGTAGAGAAATATTAGCGCGGGATATGCGATATAGCAGTGCACTTGAAAAGAAGCGGGGGCAATTAAGTCAAAGACACGAAAGTCAGGATGATGCAGATTCATTAGATAATGCCCAAGAACATAAAAAACCAGTCAAGCATATATCTCGCACATCGCTTCCAATACAAAAACCATCGCAAGAAAAGAATGATTCTGAAAAAGATAAATTAGAAACTAAGAAAAATGTAGTATCGCCCAAAACCAATAGCCCTATAAAATCAGTGGTAAAATCAGTTATAAAAGAAGTGACAAAAGATGTGAAAATTGCCAAAAAACCATCTTCCTTAAAACCACGCGATACAGAGATACAACATCAGAAAACAATAAAAAACAATCCTGCTACAAAACCAAAAGAGCTGAAACCACTATCTGCTCCGAATATTGGCTCATTAAAAGATGTCAATCCAGAAGAGGTGAAACGCAATCATAAAATTTTTGCAGATATTCAGCAAGCAAATCAAGACAATCAAAATATACAAGCTTTGCGCCCTGTGCCGGCTAACTTTAGGCCCAAAGCGATTGCGTTAGGGGCTTCCACAGGCGGACCACCTTTGGTACAAAAATTAGTGCCTGAATTGGCGCAATTAGGATTACCAATTTTTTTAACGCAACATATGCCTAATTTCTTTACGGGTGTTTTGGCTGAACAGCTTGCTAGTCGAAATAACTTAAATGTAAAGGAAGTGTATGAAAAAGAAATGGCTGTTGAAAATAATGGCATTTATGTTGCCCATGGGGGTAGCCATTTGGGAATTAAAAAATCAGGCAATCAAATTAGTGTTTATGAAGATAAAGAGAGCCCCCCAGAACATTGTTGCAAACCGTCGGTTGAAGTGATGGTGAAACATATGATGGCAGTTTATGGTAAGGATATTTTGATGATTGTACTCACCGGTATGGGGCGTGATGGGCATATCAGCGCAGAAACATTGGTAGATAAAGGCGGTGTTGTTATTGTTCAAGATAAAGAAACATCGCTTATTTGGGGAATGCCGGGCGCGATTGCACATAAAGGTGCAACCATGGCAACATTGCCCCCGCAAGAAATTTTGCCATGGTGCAAAAAACTATTAAAATCTTAGAGCCAGAAAACGATGTCATTCGATAAAACTTTGGAGATTATTGCCAAAATGATGGAAGAGCGAACGGGTGTTGTTACCAATACCGATAGTTTTCAGATTTTAAAACATAAAATTATGCAGTTCTTTTTGATTCATACTGAATTTAAAACGCAAGAAGAACTCACAGAGCATATTGCCAGTCATTCTTTTATGGACCATAAATTACAAAATGAATTGGTAGAACATTTACTTAATCATGAAACGGCGTTTTACCGTGATAGACCAGCATTTCAAACATTTAAAAATTTTGTCTTGCCAGAATTATTGGCAAACAAAACAATCGGTGAGCCGATACGTATGTGGTCGTCGGCTTGTTCTAGTGGGCAAGAAATTTATTCTTTGGCATTGATTTGTGAAAAAGAAGCCGCCCGCATCAATAAACATCCTATTCATATGTATGGTTCTGATATTTCTGAAAACACTTTGCAAAAAGCAGAAACGGGTCAATATAATAAGCTAGAGGTGCAACGTGGCTTGCCGATTATAGAATTGATTGATTATTTTGAACAGTTGAATTTGAATACATGGCAGTTAAAAGAGAGTATTCGTTCAAAAGTACAATTTTTTCAACATAATTTATTTGAACCTTTGCCACAACATATTAACTTTCAATTTGATTTTATTTTATGTCGCAATGTGTTAATTTATTTTGGCAGTGATGATAGAAAAAAAGTATTACGTTTAATGTTTGATTCTTTGAAACCTAATGGTCATATCATGCTTGGCAGTAGTGAAAGCATGTTTAATAATAAAAGTCTTTTTCAGCAAGTGAGTGAAAAAACTGATTATTTGGTTTATAGAAAAGTGGAATCATCAGACACATGAATTTTTTATGCGTACAATGTACGCCTGAATATAGGGAAAGTATAATTGAAATATGGCGGTGATTAGGTTTGATAATGTGGGTATGCGTTATGGCGGAGGCGATGAAATTCTGCATGATTTAAGCTTTGAAGTGGAAGAGGGTGCATTCCTATATTTAACCGGTGCCAGTGGTGCTGGCAAAACCACTTTGATGCGCTTAATGTATTTGGCACATAAGCCTAGCCGTGGATTAATTTATATGTTTGGCAGTGACACAGCCACATTAAGGCGCAAGCAATTGCCAGAATTTAGACGCAAAATAGGTGTTGTGTTTCAGGATTTTCGGTTGTTAAATCATCTTTCTGCTTTTGATAATATTGCATTGCCTTTGCGGTTACGTGGCACGGATGAAAGTAAAATCCTTAAAAATGTCAGTGAATTGATGGAATGGGTAGAATTAACCGATCATGTTAATGCCTATCCGCTCACCCTTTCAGGTGGACAACAGCAAAGGGTGGCGATTGCACGCGCGGTGATTACCAACCCTAAATTATTATTGGCTGATGAGCCTACGGGCAATGTAGATGATAATATTGCAAAAAAATTGTTTTATCTTTTTGAACAATTAAATCGCAATGGCACAAGTGTGATTATTGCCACCCATAATCAGCGTTTATTAACCGAACATCCTCATACAATGCTGAGGCTTGCAAGTGGCACAGCGCAGGTTGTTGCGCGGAAGAAAATGGTCAAAAAATGATTGGAAACAAAAAAATAAATCAAGATATTCCACTTGCCCAAGATAAGGCAAATAACCTTTTGCCATGGATTGTTGGTTTCATGACTTTTATGGCAATGCTGATGATGACAGGGGGCATGGTCGTTGGTAATATTTCGCAATTATGGCAAAATGATTTAACAGGTAAGGTGACGATTATTATCGATTCTTTCGATGATGTGCTGGCACCAGATGAGCAACAAGCGCGGATGCAACAGATTCAGCTTTTGATAGGTGAGATTGAATTATTACCCGAAATCATTAATGCCCGTATCATTGATAACACAGAAATAAAGCAATTATTAGTGCCATGGTTTGGTGAAGCGGCAAAGGTAGATGGCTTGCCATTGCCGACATTGATTGATGTAACGATGAAAGCCATTAATGCAGAAAATTTGGAAACGGTGCGCGCTTCATTGCATAAATTAAACCCGCGTGCCGTGTTAGATGACCATAATGTTTGGCGACAAAGATTGGTAAGGCTTGCGAATGCGTTTCAATTTGTTGCGTATTTATCAATTTTAGTGGTGATTGTAACAGCCGCGATTATGATTATATTTGCAGTACGCGCCGCGATGAGCACACATGCAGAAATTATTGAATTACTGCATTTATTTGGTGCCGAAGATGATTATTTGTTGAAACAATTTTTGAATAATATTGTTGCATCAACATGGCGCGGTGCATTGCCAGGATTTGTAATTGCCATATTTGTGATGACGGTTATTCGCTTAATAGCAGGGCAAGCTGTACTTAATTGGTTGCCATTGTTAATTTTAGAGATATGGCAATGGCCGATATTGTTGCTATTGCCGGGGATATTTGTCATATTAGCCGTGGGCACAACACGCATTACTGTTAAAACACAATTAGCAAGGTCAATACCATGAGCAGGAGAAGCAGACAAAGGGCAGAAAGACGCAGAAAATTAGTCCTTTCAGGAATATTAGGTAGCATTCCAATTATTTGGGCAGTTGGCTTATGGGTGTTTGCAGCGAATTTACCCGAACCTTTAAGCCAAGAAGATATTTCGCGTACGGCAGAATCGCGTGCGGATGCGATTTTGGTATTTACTGGTGGCAATGATAGATTGGATACAGGTTTTGATTTATTAAGAAATAACCATGCGAAAGAATTATTCATCTCAGGAGTGCATGGTGGGGTTGAAGTTGTAAGCCTGATTAAGAATTTCAGTAATGATAATCAGCAAAAAATTTCATGTTGTGTCACAGTTGGTTATAATGCACGTGATACTTATGGCAATGCAAAAGAAAGTTTGAGTTGGCTTAAAGCAAATGATTATAAACGTATTATTTTGGTAACTTCTAGTTATCATATGCCACGTAGTCTTTATTATTTAAGACAAGCTGATTTGCCATTGAAAATTTTCACTTATCCGATTTTATCAGAATATGGGCGTAATAATAGTTGGGGTGACTTACCGGGCACACGTGCTTTAATTATTTCGGAATATAATAAATATGTGGTTACCACATTTCTAGGCTTTTTCCGCGGGGTTGATTATGATGATGCCCCAGTGGGTGCATTCACGACATTGCCCTAATCTGATTGCCAATCATTTATTGTGATGCAATTTATTAAAAAAATAATTTTCTGGCTATGCGTTATTGTGATGACGATTGTGCTATGCTTTGTATTTTATTGGATGATTCTGATTCCTTTCTTTAAGAGGCATTTAATCTGGGTTTGCCACCAATGGTTAACAATGTTTTTCTTTTTGGTAAAAGTGATTTGGGGTATTCGCTATCAGATAAAGGGGTTAGATAATTTGCCCCAAACAGGTGCTTTTATTATTGCCAGCAAGCATCAATCATTGTTAGAAACATTTATTCTGTTCAGACATATTCCACAATTTTCCTTTATTCTGAAACGTGAATTATTATGGATTCCGCTTTGGGGGTGGTGGTTTGCGCGTTTGGGGCGCACCATTGCCATTGATAGAAAATCAGGCGTGAAGGCATTACAAAAAATGCTATTAGTCGCAGAAAAATTTAAAAAGATGGGCAGAGCCATTATTATTTACCCTGAGGGCACACGTACATTACCCGGGCAAAGAATGCCATTAAAAGGCGGAGTTGGCGTCATTTATCAGAAATTAAAGATTGATATTGTGCCTGTTGCCTTAAATTCAGGTTGTTTTTTTCCTAAGAAAGGCGTCTATAAATCTGGGATTGTGACGATTCAATTTCTGCCCCCGATAAAGTCTGGTTTGCCGAAGAAAGAAATGATGGTTGTTTTAGAAAATATCTTGCATCAAGAATCGATGAAATTAGTGCCATCAGAAAAATCATCAGAAAAATGATTGTGATAAATGGCATGAAGCCCCTCACGGTAATTTTTATAGCGTAACGTAACGCCTGCTTTTTTAATTTTCCGATTATCAACACGCTTATCATCTTGGTAAAAACTCTTTTGCATGGGCGATAATTCTTGTTCAATATCATGGTAATCTTTGATGGGTGGCGGGGTTATATTCAATAATTGCGCGGCATAATAAAGAGGTGCTTCAGGGGGTGCTGCTTCATCATCACATAAATTATAAATGCCTTGTAGATTTTTAGTAATCGCACATTCAATCGCATAGGCAATATCTGTTTCATGGATACGGTTAAATTTTTGCGGTTCACCATTTTGATTGTTTTTTCGAATCGTATATTTAGGCGGTTGGTCGGCGCGTAATTGTTTTAGTTGATTGCGTTCATTCCCGTAAATGCCCGCTAAGCGCAAAATACAAAGATTCCGCGCATGGTTTTGCCATTCTTGCTCGGCTTGCAATCGGCATTTTGCTCGTAAGGATTGCGGGTTTGGTACGGTTTTTTCATCAATCATTTTACCATCATGATTGCCATAGACACCCGTTGTAGAAAGGTAACAGTAAAATTTATTTTGCTCTGCGATAATTTTATGATAATGCATGAGACAAGGGTCCACAAAAGGGAGTTGCAAACCACGAATCGGCGGGGTAGAAATGATAATGGCATCAGCATGTTTCAAAGTTTCAGCAATCATTTTTTCATCATCAAATAAAATCGGAGTAATGTTTGCCTGCGTTAAAGATTTTACTTTTTGAGCATCACGATATGTGCCATAAATATGATATTTATGCCCAAAATTCTTTGCAAATTCAAGAATAGAAGTCCCCGCACCAAAGGCAAATAATGTGATATGATGCTTTTCTTTAGGCAAAAGATATTTCGCAATAATGATTAAGGATAGCCAATAAGGCTTAAAAATTCTTGCCTTTTATCAGCATCGTTAAAACAGCCTGCCATATGCAATGTCAACATATCGCTTTGTGGTTTATAAACCCCGCGTGTGGTCATGCAATGATGGTTAGAGCTGATTGCCACTGCCACGCCAAGAGGTTGCAGATGTTCCATAATTGCGTGTCCAATTTGGGTGGTTAGTCTTTCTTGTAATTGTAGCCTTTTGGTATAGCAATCTACAAGGCGCGCTAATTTTGAAATACCAATGACTGATTTTTTTGGGATATAAGCGATATGGGCATGTCCAATAATGGGTACCAAATGATGCTCGCAATGGGATTCAAAAGCAATATCTTTGAGTAAAATAATATCTTGGTAATTTTCTGTTTCATTAAAGACGGTTTGCAACAATTGACTGGCATCATCTTCATAGCCTGAACAAAACTCTTGCCATGCACGCGCAACACGGGCAGGGGTTTCTTTAAGCCCCTCACGGTTGGGATTATCACCCGCCCACTGAATTAATGTTCGAACGGCTTGTTCAGCATCTTTACGTTTCACGCCATTTCTTTGGTCATCACTCATATTCATAACCCATTATTAATGAATGAAAGGAGTATGGTCGGGTGCATCTAGTGAAAAAGCAGGTATTTCTACCAAAAACAAATCACCATCATTTTTGCACATTTCATAATTACCAAACATCATGCCCGATGGGCTGGTGAGGCTGGTTGAGCTGGTATATTCAAAAATTTCACCCGGAGCTAAAATAGGCTGTTTTCCAACAACGCCTTTTCCCTTCACCTCTTTGGTGATGCCACTATTATCAGCTATTTTCCAATGGCGACTCATCAATTGCACCTTATCATCAGAATGGTTGGAAATGGTAATATGGTAGGCCCATACATATTGTTGTTCATCTTTGTTAGAATGTTGGTCAAGATAAACCGTTTTGGTAGAAACTTCAATTGGGTATTCCATATCACAATCTTTTCATGAATTATAAGGCTTTGGAGAGAATATTTCTTTTAGAAAAAATTCCATGCAAAATAGTGATTAATTCTTCAATATCATTTTCGGTATGAAGTGGATTTGGCGTAAAGCGCAACCGTTCTTGCCCTTTTGCAACAGTGGGGTAATTAATGGGTTGCACATAAATATGATGTTCAAATAATAATTCTTCGGCAATTTCACGGCATAAATGGCTATCACCAATGATAACCGGCACAATATGGGTTTCGCTATTACCAAGTGGGATATTCACTTGTTTGATCCGATTCTTTAACAGTTGAGCATTTTTATGCAATCGTGCGCGCAAGATTTCATCTTGTTGAACAATATCAAGCGCCGCTATCACGGCAGCACAAATGGCAGGGGGCAGTGATGTTGTAAAAATAAAGCCGTAGCCATAAGAGCGGATAAAATCCACCACCGATGATTTACCAGCGATATAGCCACCAATGGCACCAAATGCTTTTGCCATTGTGCCTTGAATAATATCAATCTCATCAGCCAGCCCTTCTTGCTGGGCGATACCGCCACCTTTTTCACCATAAAGCCCAACGGCATGAACCTCATCTAAGAAAATCATGGCATTATGGTCGCGGGCAACTTGCACAATATCGGCCAAAGGGGTGATGGTGCCATGCATAGAATACACAGATTCTATCACAATAATTTTTGGTCGTGTTGCATCATCTTGTTTGATAAGTTCTTTGAGATGCGCCACATCATTATGACGAAAAATTCGTTTATCGGCACGGCTTAAGCGCATGCCCTCAATCATGGAATTATGATTACCAGAATCAGAATAAAAAATTAGATTGGGGATATTGCGCCCTAATGTACTAAGGCTTGTAATATTAGCAACATAGCCAGAGGTGAAAATAAGGGACTGTTCCTTATTATGAAATTTAGCGAGTTTTTGTTCTAATAACACATGATAATGATGCGTTCCTGAAATATTTCGCGTGCCACCAGCACCAGCACCACTTAAATCAATCGCTTTATGCATGGCTTCAATCAGTTTAGGATGTTGCCCTAAACCAAGATAATCATTAGAGCACCAGATTTTAATGTGACTATGTTCTTTGGTATTTTGATAAAATTTGGCATGAGGAAACCGCCCCGCTTCACGCATTAATTCTGTGAAATATCGGTAATTCCCATTTTCTTTAAGCTGGGTTAGCTTTTCGTCAAAAAAATTATCAAAATCCAAATTATATCTCTTTTATGATGAGCTTTCTAAGCAGGGGGCATTTTACAGTTAAATAGATATTTTCGCAATCATCAGCTACTATTTCGTGATAAATTTTTTGAATCATTATGACGAAATCAGATTTTGTAGTAAATATTGCTTGATTGCCTGTTCATCGAGCCCATATTCACCGATAAACACAAGTGAAGATTGGCGCTGTTTATGAGGGCCATTATCAAAATAGCGATTGATATTCTGCCCCACCGCCTGCACAATACCGCGCCTTGCGATATTTTGATAGGCGATAAAGCCTTTGATTCGTAAAATATTATGGTTGGCAATCAGCCTCTGCAAAATTTTCTCTAATCGCTCGCCATCTTGCACCTCATCAAATGTGACAACAAAGCTGGTGAAATCATCATGGTCATGGTCGTGTCCGTCATCATGATGCGATGGGCGCGATTGTAAATCATCTTCAGCAGAAGCTTGAATGCCAAGTAAAATATCAATGGGCAATTGTTTTGTTTTGCTTAAAATTTTTACCCCAGAACGCAGATAAGGATTAATTTGTTGTTTCACATCAGCAATGGCATCTTGGTCAATCAGGTCTGTTTTGCTAAGTACAATCAAATCGGCACATTGTAATTGTTCTTCAAATAATTCTTCAATGGGTGTTTCATGATCAATCGCGTCATCATCACGGCGCATTTGCTCGATTTTTTCGCGTTCAGCAGTCAGCAAACCATTGGCAATCGCCGCCGCATCTACTACACTAATCACGCCATCTACGGTTAGATAAGGTTTAATGCTTGGCCAATTAAAAGCCTTCACCAAAGGTTTTGGCAAGGCAAGCCCCGATGTTTCAATGATAATATGGTCAATTTTTTCATCACGTGCTAAAATTTTTTCAATAGCAGGCAGAAAATCATCAGCTACTGTACAACAGATACAGCCATTGGCAAGTTCAATAACATCTTCATCCTTGATAAATGTTTCATCGCAATCATCACATGCTGATAATAATTGCCCATCAATGCCTAAATCACCAAATTCATTGATAAGAAACGCAAGTTTTTTACCTTGTGCTTGTTCGGCCAACATTCGAATCAGGCTGGTTTTACCTGCTCCTAAAAAGCCTGTGAAAATTGTAGCAGCAATTTTTGACATAAATTTATCCTTTTAATGTAACTGGAAGACCGGCACTGACAAAATAAACCTTGTTAGCCATTTTTGCCAGTTTTTGATTCATTTCACCATTATCATCAACAAATTGCCTCACAATGTGGTTCTCATGATGGGGGGCTAATCCTATTTCTTGTCCGATAAAAATAAGATGAGCAGGGCAGTTTTTGATGGCATTGCCAAGCTGTTCAAGAGAATCTTTTTTATCATATTGATGATAGAGACTATTATTAAGCCAGATACTGATGCAATCAATTAATAAAAGCTGATTTGATTGTGATTGCTTTAAATAGTCAGAAACGGCAAGAGGAATTTCTGCCAACTGCCAATCAGCATCGCGTGTTTGTTGATGTTTGGCAATACGTGCTTGCATTGTTGTATCATCAGCCTGTGCGGTAGCAATAAAGATTTTTTGTAATTGATGTTGCTCTGCCAACTGATTGCCTAAAGCCAAGCCATAATTGCTTTTGCCCGAACGAACACCGCCAAGAATGAAAATAATATTTTTCATGAGAGCGTTGAATCATCTGCTATTTGGTTGATGCCTGCTTTTTCTACAATTAAGTTACCTTCTTTTTGAGACATGATAAAATGGCTTAGCGAGAAAGGGGCAAGTTCATAACTCAAGGCTGATTCCATCGTTTCATTAAGGGTGCTGGCAATCATGGCACGAATAGAACCTGAATGCCCAATCACAATAATATGCTGTGAGACACCATGTTGATAGAGGTTTGCACCGTAATAATAATTCATCATCGCTTTGTTAACCCGTGTGCATAAATCAGAAAAACTTTCGCCATCAGGCGGTTTGTTATCAATCACATTATCCCAATAAGTACGATATTTTTGATAATGTTCATCATAATCCATGCCTTGCCAATCGCCGAAATTTTGTTCAGCAAAGGCAGGATTTTCTTCATAGGCAGCATATGTTAAGCCTGCATCTGTTAAAGTTTCGGCTGTTTGTTTGCTTCGTTTTAAGCCACTATCAATCAGTAATGCTTTATTTGGTAATGCGTGAATGAGCCATTTCAATGTTTGCGGATAAAATGATTCGCAACCAATATCTAACTGCCCGATAAATTTTCCTGCGGTGCTGTGACCAGATTCATCTATAGACAAAATTGGTGCATGGCGAATCAGCCACCAATGTAATTTTTTCTCTTGCATGATTTAAGGGGGTAAAGGGCAAAATCTAATCAATGCCGCAAGTGCATTATCAATGCCTTGTAAATCGTAATATTTTCTAACTTCTTGCCCATTATTAGTGTAATTAACGATTTCTACATAGGGATTGTTGCGTAGCAGATTCAAAATATCCGCCCGATAACGCGGGTTAGGCTTGGCATCAATGGCATTTTGTTGCAAAGGAAAACGCTGATTATTTGGGAAAACCAGCCATGCATTTTTATTCTTTTTTAGTAAAATATGAGTTCGGGCAGAGATTGCGAGATATTCTTTACGCTCGGGCCAATTTGTAATGAATAGAAAAGCGTCAATATCATCAGTATTAATAGCAGGGGTAACGCCTTCTGATTTATTTTTTTTATCTTTTGAGATTTGAGAGACAGCACCTTGATTGCTGATAACACAGCTTTTTGTGGCGCGGTCAAAAAATATCGAGACATTCCATTGTTGATAGGTGGCAATATGGCGTGCTTCACTGCCATCGTTACCGGCATGGCTTGTTGCAGAGATAAGGCTCAATAATGCGACAATGAATACGATATGACGCATTTTTCCCTCTTTAGATGATTCTCTTTAGAGGATTATCCTAACATATTTTTGATAAAATTGATAGAAACTTAACGAATCTCAAATCCCAAATGGCAAATCATGAATCCCAAATGGCTTAACCACGAATACCGGAACGCGTTGCTTGTTTAATATAGCGGTCATAGAGAATAAGTGCGCCCGCAATGCCAACATTCACACAAAATTTGGTAGGAATCTTGATAAGATGCTGGCATTTTTCAACCGTTTCTGGATTGAGGGAACCTTTTTCAGGACCTAAAATATAAATGGCACGTTCTGGATGATGAAAATCAGGAAGCAAATCAGCATCATCTAATAATTCTACCCCCACCAATTCGCAATCAAAAGGCACAGGTAATTCTTGGATGGTTTGACAAAAATAAAAAGGTACATGGCGTTGGGTTTGCGAGGTATCAATCTTGCCTATTTTCCTCACTTCAGGCGTGGCAGCAATGGCGAATACAAAATCGGCATGGAAAGCATGTGCTGTTCGGTAAAGGCTACCGGCATTATGGGGTTTAGAAAAATTTTCTACCCCAATGCCAAAAAAACCACGCGGTTCAGGCGGTGTATAATAACCATTTGTCATGATTTATGATGCGCTGATAATTTCAGGTGCACTCGACATGGTAACCAATTCTTCAGCAGAAACCGGATGCAGGGGAATGGTTTCATCCATCTGCGCTTTGGTTAATTGATTGTGAATAATTACACCCATCAGCTGAATTATTTCAGGAGCATCAGCACCAACAATATGGCAAGCAATCACTTTATCATCAGCATCATTGACAATCAGTTTCATCAACATTTTTTCCTCGCTTGTGCCTAAACTCTGTTTCATGCCACGAAATTTGTTACGATAGACACGAATTTTTTGATAATTTTGCAACGCTTGTTCTTGCGAAGGACCAACGGAACCGATGGGAGGAATTGCAAAAACAGCTTTGGGGACAGTATCAGGATTGATAGCAGGAAATGGGCAAGGTTTTTGATGGAATTGCTGATAGGCAAAGTGCATGGCTTGGCGAATGGCGATGGGGGTTAAGGCTGTGCCACCGGTAGTATCACCAATGGCATAAATATGTTTGTTACTGGTTTGGAAAGTTTCATCGACTGTTAAAAAACCTTTGTCATTTGGGGTAAGCCCAGCATTTTCTAACATAAGATTTTCAAGATTTGCTTTGCGGCCAATCGCAGAAAGCACCGTTGAACCTTGCCATGATGTGCCATTCTCAAATGTAACCAATAGGCTACCATCAGTTTGTTTTATGATGGTTTGAGGTGCGGCATAGATTTGTGTGATGCCCTTTGATTGATTGAGAATATCTTTGAGATGTGCGCTGATTTCATTATCAAAACTGCGTAAGAAAGAGCTTTCGCTCCGCATATTCTGCGTTACATTCACGCCCAATCCAGCAAGGATACAGGAAAATTCTGTGCCGATATAACCACCGCCAAAGATGAGAATATCTTTGGGAAGTTCGGGCAGAGAAAATAAATCATCAGAAATTAAACAATGTTCCGCACCTTTGATATTGGGGCGAATAGGCGCGCCTCCTGTGGCAATGAGAATTTTCTTGGCAGTAATGGTTTGGTTCGAATCAAGCATGATTTGATTGTCACCTGCCAATGATGCTGTGTTGTTAAATAAAGTAACATTGTTATCTTTAAGAATATTGCCATAAATTTGCTTCAATCTTGTAATTGATTGGGCTGTATTGTCACGCAAAATTTGCCAATTAAAACTTGCATTGACGTGCCAACCAAAATCTTTGGCATTATCAAAATTTTTGCTAAATTCTGCGGCATAAACAAATAATTTTTTTGGAACACACCCTACATTTACGCATGTGCCACCTAAAAAACGATTTTCTGCAATACCAACTTTTGCGCCAAATTCAGACGCTTTTCTGGCAGCGCGAACACCGCCTGAACCTGCGCCAATCACAAAAAGGTCAAATTCTTGTTGGGTCATATATAGATACCTTATATTGAAAATTGTTGTGTCAAAATCCGTTCTGCCAATCCAGCATCAGGGTCAAATAACAATGTGAAGGGCATGTGTTTGTCTAAGAATAATTCGATTTTGACGACATCTTCAATTTCAACATTATCCGCGACCGCTGAAACAGGACGTTTTTCTGATTCAATCACCTCAATCACGATATGGGAATCATGGGGAAGCAATGCCCCACGCCAGCGCGGAGGGCGAAAAGGCGCGATAGGCGTTAAACATAGAATTTTTGAATCAAGGGGAACAATCGACCCATAAGCGGCATAATTATAGGCAGTGCTGCCGGCAGGGGTGGAAATAATAATGCCATCGCACCAAAGACTTTCTAACCGCACCTGGCCATCAATTTTAATGCGTAATTTTGCGATTTGCGCGATACGGCGAAATAAAGAAACTTCATTAATGGCATGGCATTGATGAATGGTGCCATTTTTATCGATGGCTGTTAAGTGCAAAGGGTGAAGTGTTAGCGGTTTGGCATGATTGATTTTTGTGACAATGTCATCTTTATTTTCATCAAAACCATTTAGTAAAAAACCATAAGAACCACGGTTAATACCATAGATAGGCGGTTTTTTTGCAAGTGGTTTTTTGATTGTGTCATGAAGTGTTTCTAACATAAAACCATCACCACCAATACAGATGATTTTATCAGCGTCTGCCAATGGCACGGATTGTATTTTCTGTTGTAAAAAATCAGATGTGGCACGTGCCTTTGTTGTATCATTCTTTAGAATAGCAATTTTTTTTTGTATGTCAGCCACCCGTGACACTCATATAACGGTTTGTTTCATGGGTATAATCATGGCTGATTGCGAAATCATGGCTTTTTGGTTTTTCAGCAATCGCCTGTTGAATAGCTTCTATGACGGCGTTTTCATCTTGCTCGCGTAAGGTTTTCAACAGGTCCATCTGGTTTTCTTGCCCTAAACAGCTATGTAATTTGCCTGTAGCGGTCAGACGAACGCGGTTACATTGCGCGCAGAAATTTTGTGTGAGGGGGGTGATAAAGCCAATTTTTTGCCCTGTTTCAGCGCATAGATAATAATAAGCAGGCCCCCCTGATTGATAGGTGGAAGGGGTTAGTTGCCAGTTTTTTTGTAAATTTTCTTTGACATCACTCAGTGGAATATATTGGGCAAGGCGGGTTTCACTGCCCATATCGCCCATTGGCATCACCTCAATGAAAGTGAGGTCGCATTGTCGCTCGCCTGCGAAACGGACAAAATCATCTAATGATTGGTCATTAACATTTTTGAGTGCGACGACATTAATTTTAATCTTGATGCCATATGAAATTGCTGTATCAATGCCGTTTAAGACATCCGATAATTTACCGCCACGGGTAACAAGCGAAAATAGATTTTCATCTAATGAATCTAAGGAAACATTGATACGGTCCATGCCTGCGTCGCTTAATTGTTTTGCCATTTTTGCCAGTTGCGTGGCATTGCTTGTCATGACGAGCTGTTCTAATTTATTATCTTGTTTCAGCGCGCCTAATTCTTCTATTAGCCAGATAACATTGCGCCGCAAAAGTGGTTCGCCACCAGTGATTCGTAATTTTTTAACACCAAGCTGTGTAAAAATCGTTGCCAAATCGCGTAATTCTTCTAATGTTGCCAAATCTTTTTTGGGCATGAATTTCATATTTTGAGGCATGCAATAAACACAGCGTAAATCGCATCTATCGGTAACGGACATACGCATATAAGTGATATGCCGTGCAAATGAATCAACAAGTTTTTCCATGATGCTATGCTAACATTTTTCTAAAATTTTTACTAGAAAATTTATAATATATCACTTTGTGAAGGGGGAGTTTAATTTTGAAAGTGAGCATAGATTTTTTGAGCAATTCTATTCCCTAATCCCGGTACATTTTGCAAATCTTCTAAAGCGGCATTGGCAACTTCTTTGGCAGAACCAAAATATTGTAATAATTGTTTTTTGCGCATGGCACCAATCCCCTCAATTTCATCAAGGGGGTTTTGCAAGGTTTGCTTGCTACGTTTTTGCTGATGCGCGCCTAACGCATAGCGATGCGCCTCATCACGCAAGCGTTGTAGAAAGAATAACAAAGGGTCATTATCGGGTAAAGTGAACGTGTCTCCATTGGCAAGGCAAAATGTTTCTTTACCCGCATTCCTATCTTTGCCTTTGGCAATGCCTAGCAATGTTATGTTATCGATATTTAGCGCATCAAGCACTGATTTCACGATTTTCACCTGCCCTTTGCCACCATCAATCAGCAAAATATCAGGATGAATTGCCCATTGTTTCTCACCTCTTTTATAACGGGTGAATCGTCTATGCATAATTTCATGCATCATGGCATAATCATCACCGCCAAGCTTTGTTTGTGGTTTTTTAATATGGAATTTACGATAAGCCTGTTTCATAAGCCCCTCAGAACCTGCTACCACCATCGAGCTAGCGGCATGACTGCCTTGAATATGGCTGTTATCATAAGTTTCAATACGTTCAGGTAATTTTGATAATTGTAGTTTCTCTTTGAGCAATTCTAGCGCATTTTGCCATGAAAGCCGTGCGGCATGGCTGATATTAAGGGCTTGTTTGGCGTTATCTTCGGCATGTGTGATTAATTTTTTACGGTCACCGCGCAGGGGCGTTGTTAATTCTAATTTGCCATTGCGAAGGCTAGACAGTAAATCGGTGAGAAAATCTACATCATCAGGCATGAGATTCAGAAAAATATGTTTGGGTGGCATATGCTGTGTATAAAGTTGCGCTAAGAAAGACGCCATAATTTCTTTGGGTTCGGTATCATGGCTATGTTTAGGAAAATAATTACGATGCCCTAACAAACAACCGCCACGATAAAAGAAAACCGTAATGCAGGATTGCCCCCGCTCCGATTGAAGGGCAATGACATCAATATCTTTCATATCCGTTAAATTGATACGTTGGAAGCTTGTTAATTGTGCCAGATATTTTAATTGGTCGCGCTTGTTCATGGCTTTTTCATATTCCAGCATTTTGCTTGCTTGCGCCATTTCGGCTTGAATGGTTATCCGTACTTTATCATGATTGCCAGAAAGAAAATCTTTCAGGATTGTAACGGATTTTTGATAGTCTTCCTTGCCAATTAATCCAGCACATGGACCGGAACAGCGTTTGATTTGATAGCGCATGCAAGGGCGGTCATGGTGTGCTTTGAAAACAGAATCTGAACAATCGCGTAATTTGAAAATCTTTTGCAAATCAATAATCGCCCGATTTACAGTCGAGCTTGACGGGAAAGGTCCAAAATAATCACCTTTAATATCTTTCATTCCTCTATGTTTTACCATACGGGGAAAATCATGGTCGCGCCTAATCAATAAGCGAGGCATGGATTTATCATCTTTGAGCAAAATATTATAGCGCGGGGATTGCTGTTTAATGAGATTTGATTCTAACAATAAGGCTTCTATTTCTGTATGGGTGGTGGTGAATGAGAGTGATGTTGTTTCAGCAATCATTCGCAAAATTCGCCCTGATTGTTTGTCATGATTGGCGTAACTTATCACACGTTTTCTAAGATTTTTTGCCTTGCCAACATAAAGCAATGTGTCCTCTTTACTAAACATGCGATAACAGCCGGGTTGTTCGGGGCATGTTTTGGCAAAGGTGCGAATAATATCGCAACCCTTTTCTAATTTAGTGGTACTAAAAGAGGCTTGCGGTGGCTCTTGCAAATGATGCTGATTGCTATCAGGTGCAAGCATTTGATAATCAGATGATTGCGTTTTGCTGTGTTCGGTAGGGGAATGATGGGATTGTGTGCGTGCCATAATAAGATAGCATTATCTTATGAATTAAATCATATCTTGTCCGAGTTGATAGAGAAAATCTAAACAGCCTCGTAATTGGTTAAGATGTACCCATTCATTGGGTTGATGGGCTTGGGCAATATCGCCCGGACCAAAAATAATGGTAGGAAAACCTGCTTTTTGAAACAAACCTGTTTCTGCCATATAAGAGGCAAAATTCAAAGAATTATCACCACTTAAACGGCGCACCAACTGTTCTGCTTTGGAATTAGGTTCGTAATTAAAATTAGGCAAAGCGTGGTCATATTGCGTGACAATATCGCTTTCGGGCGCAATCGCGCGCATTTCGGGCAGTAATTTTTCTTCTGCAAATTGATGCAATCTCCTGACATAAGATTCAGGGTCATCGCCTGAGACACTTCGGACATCCCATAAGAAACGGGCTTTTTCAGCGATGATATTCAAGGCTATCCCGCCTTCAATGATGCCAACATGCAAGCCAGTATAAGGAGGGTCGAAAGCATTATCCTCATCGTTATTGCCAGATTTTTGCTTATTCTCTTCTAACATTTCAATGATAAAATTGACCAAACGCGCTGCAACCATCGTTGCGCTTACGCCTTTTTCAAGATTAGAAGAATGCCCGGCACGCCCTGTAATGGTTGTTTCGCATGACAGCATGGATTTATGCGCTGAAAGGGTTTTCATCAAAGAAGGTTCACCCACAAGCACCATTTCAGGGGCAGGCAGATTTTTTCCCAAACAATTGATGAGATGAGGTACCCCCGTGCAACCAATTTCCTCATCATAAGAAAAATAGAGCATTAGCGGTTTTTTCAAAGGCAGTGATGCAAAATAAGGCACCATCGCAAGCGTGCAAGCAAGAAAGCCTTTCATATCGCATGTCCCACGCCCATAGGCTTTATCTTCAGTAACATGCAGGGTGAAAGGGTCTGTATCCCATTTCTGCCCCGTTATGGGTACAACATCGGTATGACCAGAAAGGGCAATTCCCGGCACATTATCGCGTACATCAGCCGAACCTATAGCTGCCCATAAATTTGCTTTATCTTTATCGTTAGGGATTGCGTGTTCAGCAGGGGCGGTAATCAATTGGTGCGTCACATCATATTCGTTCAAATAAGATTGCACATAAGCCATTAAATCAAGGTTGCTTTTATCCGAAACAGTATCAAAACCAACCAAATGGGTTAGAATATCAAGGCACGATTTAAGAGCCTCATCAGTTTGATAGGATACAGGTTGATTCATAACTTAATTATAGCAGATTTTTTTAATTAATGGCAGATAATATACATCAATCTAGATTGGCATATTACTTACATAATATTAAGGGGGTATGTTATTTTAAGCCAAAATTTTGGAAACGCTTATTAAAGCGCGCCAATTGCCCAGCCTCTAGCAATCTTTGTTGCCCACCTGTCCAAACGGGATGGGTCAGCGGGTCAATTTCTAGCTTCATCACATCACCTTCTTTGCCCCATGTGCTATAGGTTTCATAATTAGTGCCATCCGTCATTTGAACAGTGACACGGTGATAATCAGGGTGGATTTCTTTTTTCATCAGCTTTATCTATATTTGATTTGGTTAGAAATTGCAAAAATGTTGTATTGCACAAAATCAGTTTTGCGAGGCGTATCATAGCGTAAAATCATAGAGGACGCAAGATGAATTTACTTGCATGATGAAAGGGTTTTGCTATGATAGGTTTGAGAGCAATTTAAGAGCGATTATAGGGTTTTGGCGCGTGAATTGCTTGTTATCTTCATCAATGATTATCCCATCAAGAGTAGTTTTTAAAAGAGGAGAATATGGATGGCAGTTATGCGCGACACATTATCACAAACGCTAGAATTAGCTGAAAGTGTAGATGATGATACGGCAACCAGCACATTAAGGCTGATTATGACGGCAATCGCTGACCGCGATATTGCAGCGCGTGCGCGTGGGCATGATAATGGCATTGCTGATTATGAAATTTTAGAATTATTAGAAACCATGGTGAAACAACGCCGTGAAGATGGTGATTATTATAAAAACAATGGTCAGCCCGATATGGCAGAACATGAGAAAACTGAAATTGGCGTGATTCAACAATTTTTGCCAAGACAATTTGCGGATAAAGAAATTGAAAAAGCCATTGAAAATGTGATTTCAGAAAAAGAAATTTTTGGGTTAAAATCGATGGGTGTATTAATGGCAGAATTACGGCTTAAACATCCGGCACAAATTGATTTCACCAAAGCTGCGGTGATGGCAAAGCAAAAATTAGGCGGTTGATACCTATCCCCCGATAGCCTATGATATTCATATGATAACAGACATAATGATGCGGGGAGAATAATCATCAGATGGATGATTTTCTGGAACAATTAAAAATGAAAACCAGCCTGATTGGGCTGATTGGGCGCGATATGAAGCTAACCCGTAAGGGGCGCGATGCTCTTGGCTTATGTCCGTTTCATCACGAAAAAACCCCATCCTTTAATGTGGTAGAAGATAAGCAATTTTATCATTGTTTTGGGTGTGGCAAACATGGTGATGCGATTTCATGGCTGATGGAACGGCAGAATTTAGAATTTAAGGATGCTGTGCAAATTTTAGCAGATGATGCAAGCATGACGATTCCAGATAGTTTTTTTGGTAGCAATGTGCGTCAGGCAGAAAGCAAAGATTATTATCATGTGATGGTGCTGGTAGCGGATTATTTTCATCAGAAATTAATGCAGGGCGCGCAAGGCAAAACTGCCCGTGACTATTTACAAAAACGCGGTGTGGATGATTCACTGATTAAGCAATTTCATTTGGGATATGCACCAGATAATCAGGGCTTTCATGAATTTTTGCAATATATGCATGCGCGTGATGTTACCGATGAACAATTGGAAAAAGTTGGTGTGATTGCCTATGGTGACGATGAGCAAGGCAATAAAGAAAAACGCCCTTATGCCCGTTTTCGGCATCGCTTGATATTTCCGATTAAGGATGCCCGTTCGCGAGTGATTGCCTTTGGCGGACGAAGCTTGCGCGAGAGTGATAAGGCAAAATATATCAATTCACCAGAAACTATTTTATTTCATAAAGGTGCTGAGCTTTACCATTATGACCAAGCGATGCAGGCAACAAAAAAAGGCGAATATTTGATTGTGGCTGAAGGTTATATGGATGTATTGCGTTTGGTAGGCAAAGGCTTTAAGGGGGCGGTGGCACCATTAGGCACGGCATTAACCGAACAGCAATTAATACAATTATGGCGTCTTGCTTCGGAACCCATTCTTTGTTTTGATGGTGATAAAGCAGGGAAAGCGGCAGGGTTACGGGTGGCGTTGCGCGCTTTGCCGTTATTACAGCCGGGTAAAAGTTTGCTATGTTGTTTTATGCCTGAAGGGCATGACCCTGATAGTTTTTTGCAAGATTATGGCAGTGTAGAATTTGATAATCAACTGCAACAAGCGATGCCATTGGGTAAAATGTTATTTCATCATACCATTCAGGAATTTACCTTGCGCACACCTGAAACCCGTGCAGGGTTAGAACAGCAATTAATGGATTATGCCAACCGTATCAAAAATAGCACTTTAAGTAAACATTATCGTAATTTTTTCAAACAAATGATATGGGAAAGCCTGCGTGGCAAGAAACAAAATCATTTTGCATCTATGATTATGCCAAACAAAAATGAATCCCTATCGCCCGAATATCGTTTATATCAAACATTGGCATTGATGTTTCTTTATCATCCAGAATTATATGTAGCCTATGAAGAAAAAATGGCGCATTATGCCACGCTCGCCAAAGCAGATGATTTATTTGCAGAATTACGCTTTTATTTGAATGATGATGAGGCAGAAAACCCTGAAACAAAAATTTTGGCACAACAAGAAATGCCACTGTTATTTAATCTTTATCATCATCACGAACAGGCGGTTGCCATTGATGCCCAAAAGGCGAATCATCAGATGGTCATGCATTATTTTGATGCGTTAGATTATCAATTATTGAAAAGTGAATTGAAGCAGAGTAAATTACCTGCGGTGAAACGAGCAATGTTGCGCGAACAGCTAGAGCTGGTAGAACAGAAAATCTTTGATAGGCAGATAGAAGATAAATGATTTTATACCGAATCACCCATTAAAATACTTGCTTTTAACGAAAGGAATCGCTAATTCTTTTTGAGGGTAATGATTTATTCAGGCATTAAAATTGCTTTAAGGAACAAAAGCCGATAGGGCATTTATAATTTAACCGTTCAGATATATTAGGGCGAGGAATCATGGCAAGCGAAAATACTGAGGTTGTTCAGAGCAACCTTTCTGATGCTGAAAAACAAGCGGCGAACGATAAGCTTATCAAAAAATTAACCACTATGAGTAAATCACGCGGATTTGTTACCTTTGATGAGGTAAACAATCTTATTGATGATAATGCCGATTCGAGTGAATTGATGGATGAAATTATTATGCGTCTTTCCGAAGCAGGCATTGATGTTTCAGATGCAACAGAAGAAGTGGCTGGAAAGAATTTGGTTGCCGATAGTGGCGGTGGTAATATTTCTGAAAGCTATAATCACACGGATGACCCAGTAAGAATGTATCTGCGTGAAATGGGCGCGGTGGAATTATTATCACGCGAAGGCGAAATTGCCATTGCCAAAAGAATTGAGTTTGGGCGCAAACAAATCATTGAAACATTGGCGCATAGTCCTTTAACTGTTCAAACATTGGGCGGTTGGTATGATGATATTGTTAATGGCAATCTTGGTTTGCGTGAAGTTGTAGATTTAATGGGCTGTTGGAATATTCTACCTGCTGAAGAACGCGAACAATATGAAAATATGATTGCAACTGATTTGGCGCAATTTAATGCGAATGCTGCACTTGAGAAGAGTTTGAGCAATGATGAAGCTGATAATAGTAACTCTACTGAGGTTGTTGCTGATGAAATAACCACCGATGAAATAGCTACCGATGAAATAGCTACCGATGAAACTGTTGCTGAAGAAGAGGTAGTAGAAGAAGATGGTGATATCCCGATTCCATTAGCCGTGTTAGAAGATGTGTTACGCACCCCGATTATGGAAGCTATTGATAAAATCACAGAAAAATTTACAGATATGCGGTTGTTACAAAATCAGCGTTTAGAATTGTTGATTAATGGCGAGCCTCATTCTGCGGAATTGAAAGAAAAATATGATGTGATTCGATATGAAATTGGTGCTTTAATGTTAGGGTTCCGCTTTAATAATAATGCCATAGAAAAATTAACCGAAGATATGCTGATGGTTTATCGTGAGATTGTGGCGATTGATGGTAAATTGGCGCGTAAAGCAATTGAATGCGGTGTTAAAGCCCCAGATTTCCGCAAACATTATTTGGGTAATGAATTGAAGAATGATTGGTACTTAAAAAGCGAGACCAAAGCTTGGCAAAGATTTGTCAATCAGTATCAAGATGATGTGGAAGTTGCGCGTGAGCAATTATTGCAAATCATGCATAAAATTGTTATGCCATTGAATGAATTTCGTGATTTGGTGCAATTGATTCAAAGCGGTGAAAGGCAAGCCAGCCGTGCAAAACGTGAAATGATTGAAGCGAATTTACGTCTTGTTATTTCTATTGCCAAAAAATACACCAATCGCGGATTGCAATTTTTGGATTTAATACAAGAAGGCAATATCGGTTTGATGAAAGCGGTTGATAAATTTGAATATCGGCGTGGTTATAAATTTTCTACCTATGCCACATGGTGGATTCGCCAAGCCATCACCCGTTCGATTGCCGACCAAGCCCGCACCATTCGGATTCCGGTGCATATGATTGAAACCATCAATAAAATTTTACGGACAACACGACAAATGTTGCATGAAATTGGGCGTGAGCCAACGCCGGAAGAATTGGCAGAAAAGTTAGAAATGCCACTTGAAAAAGTTCGCAAAGTGTTGAAAATTTCTAAAGAGCCGATTTCACTTGAAACCCCCATTGGCGATGAAGAAGATAGTTCTTTGGGTGATTTTATTGAAGATAAAAATGCTGTGTTACCAACTGATGTAACGATTCAGGGTAACTTAAAAGAAATTGTCACACGTATTTTAGGCTCGTTAACCCCCCGTGAAGAACGTGTGTTAAGAATGCGTTTTGGTATTGGCATGAATACCGACCATACGCTTGAAGAAGTTGGTCAACAATTTTCAGTCACGCGGGAACGTATCAGGCAAATTGAAGCCAAAGCGTTGCGTAAATTGAAACACCCTTCACGTTCGCGTAAATTAAAAAGTTTCCTAGATTCATAACATAGATTTTTTGGGGCCCATAGCTCAATTTGGTTAGAGCATACCGCTCATAACGGTCAGGTTTCAGGTTCAAGTCCTGATGGGCCCACCAGTTTTTGGTTTGTTAGCCACTTTAAATTATGGATGCAGGGATTATTACTGGATTAGGATTTACTGGTTATACCAGCGGTTAGGATTATCAATAACTGCTTGCAAAACATTTTCCAAATCACCTGAAACATCAAAAGTTAGCTCCACACTATCTGTATTGTGTTTCGGCTGTATATTGTGTTTCGGTTGTGCAAGATGTATGTGTGTTGTAGAGCCTTCTTTGGGCTTGTAAATACTTGTGCAATTACGTTTGATGTAGGCATTACGGTCATAAATCCCATATTCTAAGGGGTCTATCAGCGTCACCGCATTTAATATAGATTCTACATCTTGTTCACGTGTTTGCACAGTAACACGTTTTACATTCACAAGTTTCATTTTATACCTCATCATCGTTAATTCATAGGGTTGATATTACCACTATAAACAAAACCAAATGCCAATCTAGTAATACCAGTCTAATAATGCCAGTCTAGTAATGCCAGTCTAGTAATGCCAGTCTAGTAATGCCAGTCTAGTAATGCCAGTCTAGTAATGCCAGTCTAGTAATGCCAATCTAGTAATTTTCTTTACTTAATTATGCAGCAATTTGATAAGGCTCATGCCCTATAATATTATAGGAGATTTTTTGCTTCTTAAGAAAATTAATTCTTGATGTTAAATCATGATTTTCATTATTGAGGAATAAAATATCCTTATTGATTTTATGAGCTGTCATGATAATTTCGGTAAGTCTCTTAGCAGGCGTGACTTCCCTATTATAGGGGTCTACATCTTTATGAAGGTGGTCTTTAATCTTTACCATCATTGCATTATCAGAATAAATCACAACGATAATGCGATTGATAAGCTTTAAGGGTGCAGCAGAAATATCTGTAAATTTGCGTGGGACAGTAACAAAATAACAATTCATGATTTTTTCTCCATTAGTAATATACAAGGATAATATCATAAAAAATAAGAATGTAAATAGTTTTTTAATAATTTTATTTATTTTTTACTAATTTTTCTCACGTAGCACATGATGATGATTTTTATCATAAAGATGGCTTGGGGTTACATTGCTTGCACCTAACACATGCCCTACAAAGATTAAAGCAGTGCGTGTAATGCCCGCTTGTTTCACCTGTGTGCGAATATCAGCAAGTGTGCCTTTAAGATATTGTTCATCTTGCCAGCTGGCACGATACGCAATATAAACGGGGCAATCGGCGCCATAATAGGGGGTCAGAATTTTAACGATATTGGCAAGATTGGTAATAGAAAGATGAATTGCCAAAGTGGCACGGCTTTTAGCAAAATTCTCTAACGTTTCATGTTCGGGCATTTGTGAGGCACGCATGGCGGTGCGTGTTAAAATAACGCTCTGCGAAATATTGGGCAAGGTTAGCTCTTGTTGCAACTTTGCCGCCGCCGCACTATAGGCAGTTACGCCGGGTATAATTTCAAAAGGAATATTGTTTTTTTGTAAAATTTCCATCTGCTCAGTGGTTGCCCCATAAAGTGAAGGGTCGCCAGAATGAAGCCGCGCAATATCATAATTTTTTTGATGCGCTTCGAACATGAGTGCCATAATTTGTTCTAAATGCAGAGGCGCGCTATCATGAATTTCCGCATCTGTTGTTGCATGGGATAAAATTTCTTGCGGGATTAGCGACCCAGCATAGATAATCATTTGGCATTTTTCAAGACATGTTACAGCCCGTAAGGTAATAAGGTCGGGGGCACCGGGACCTGCGCCAATAAAGTAAACAGTCATGAATTTTCCTTTTTGTGATAGCCCCGTGGGGTATAGACATATTTTTGATGCACATAATCACTTTGCGATGCACCAATCATCACCAAGCAAAACATATCAATTGTGTCACAGTCAAAATCTTTTAAGTTGCTACGGGTAATGGTCTCATCAACGCGCCCTAAATTACGCCCAACGATAACAGGAGTATGTTCAGGGCGGGATTTTTGTAAAATATCAATGGCAAAAGGCAGTAAATCACGTCTTTTCTCGCTTTGTGGATTATAAAAACTAATGACAAAATCAGCTTCGGCAACCGCCTTAATACGTTTAATGATTTGTTCTTTGGGGGTCAGTAAATCAGAAAGCGAGATGGCACAAAAATCATGCCCCATCGGTGCGCCCATGCGTGCGGATAACATTTGCATAGCAGTGATGCCGGGAATAATTTCAATCATAGGCGGGGAAGATATTTTATTCGCTTGTTCAATCACCAATGTTGCCAGCGCGTAAATGCCCGGATCCCCCGATGCTAATAAAGCAGTCCGATGCCCTTTAAGTGCATAATCAAGTGCGGTTTGCGCCCGTTCAATTTCTTGCCCCAATGGCAACGCAATATAAGTGGCATGGGGGAATTGCTGTTTGACCATATCTAAATAAAGCTGGTAACCCACAATAATTTCTGACTGTGCCAAAACGTGATTGGCAATTGGCAAACGATACGCATCATCACCGGGACCAAGCCCAACCACATGAAGAAACCCCGCTTTTTTACCTTTGAGGATATTGAGGGGTTTTTCTGCAATGGCAATGGCACAAGTGGCATGGGTATTTTTGATTTTTTCTTGGCATAATTGCGCCTGCTCACCTGCGAGTAAAAGAGCCGATGCCTCACATACCGAAGCACAACCGATTTCATTTTCAACAATTTTAGAAGGGTTCGGTGTTTTGATAGGCTTTAATTCATCAGCACTAAAAAAGCGTAAATCTTTACGATAATGGTTGGCAAGATGATGCAAGGCTGTTTCATTATGTTTGAGGTCAATCGATGCAATGGCAGTGATGGATTGCGGTAAAATATTGGCTTTTTGGCAGGCAGTTAAAAATAATTCATGGGTGATTGCGCTATCAGCATCGCGAATAGCCCCTAACCCTGCCACAATCACAGGCGGGATAATATGCACAGCTTGGCTATTTTCATGGATGAAAGGGCTAATAATAATATCAGCTTTTTCAGGCTTGGCAACAGGCGTTAAAAGATGCTGATATTCATCATTCAAGCCGATGATTTGCTGATAGGCGTTTAGATAATGCTCATTATCGGCATAGATTGTAAGCGGTTGGTTTTGGATAAGTTTTTTTGCATATTGTTTGAGATATTGCGTACTATCAGGATTAACCATCCAACCTTCTGGCACATCATCAATACTGAATGCTGTTTGGTCGCTGGCAGTGCTGATAATCGGTGTTAATTGCCAGAGTTCTGCAAGTTTTTTGGCAAGCTGATTGCCCCCATGATGCCCGCCTAATAAGGGGATAATTGTGCCTTTTTGCGGTTCACCAACCACCATTAATATAGGCGGCTCGTGCCATTTATCTTTCAGAAGGGGTGCAATCTGCCTGATGAGAATGCCTGATGCACAAAATCCGATAATGGGAATTGTGTTTTCAAATGATGCTTGTAAGGCATTTTTATCAGCAATTAAGTGATAGGGGGCTGTGTAATTCTTGCACCATTCAGGATACTCTCCAAAGGGATGATAAAAGCTGATATAAGGAAAATTCATGAGATATCCGTCATTTTATGATGATGAATAATAACCATAGAAAAATAAGGCGCATGGCTGAAATTTGTTTCATGCATAGGGATAATTTTTTCGTTCGGTAGGCTGGCATATTCAATGTAGCTAGCATAGTTGAGTAAATCCATTTTCTCTAACAAGGCGCGTAATTTTCCGAAACGTGCACCAATTTTCATTAAAATAATAATGGGTGATGATTTAATTTTCTGTGCGAAGGCATCATCGATAGTGAGTGCAGGCATAATCAGCACTGTTTCATTCTGGCGTGCCAGTGGTTTTTGGATGCGTGATGCAGATGAAAGAATAGATGAAATACCGGGGATAATTTCAATCTGGTGGGGTAAATTTTGTTTGGCAATTTTGCTTGATAATGCATCAAAAAGATAGATAAAAGAACCATATAAAAATGGGTCACCCTCGCACAGAATGGCAACATCTTTTTCTTGATTGGCGTGTGATAAAATATCATCAGCGGCTTTATCATAAATGTTATCTATGTCGGCTCTTTCTAAATTAAGCTTCATCGGAATGGTGATGATAATTTCTGTTTTTGTAGGATATTTTGCTAACCAATTATCAGCGATTTGTCTGACAAAAGATGGTTTATCATCAGCGGCAGGATAAGCAATCACAGGCACTGTTTCCAATTTTTTTAATGCTTTCATGGTGATTAATTCAGGGTCGCCCGGTCCCATACCTATGCCATAAATTTGTGCCATTAATGCTTTATCCGCGAAAATTGCATCACTTCCATCAGAGGTTTGAAACCATGAAAATTACCAATTTTTTGCATTCTTGCAATCGTGATTTTATCTAAATGCCCGCCCTCATTTACAAAATTAAGTAAGATTTGTTGCGATTCTAAGGTCACTGCATGCACAACCATTCTGCCCCCTTGCTTCAATCTTTGAAAGCAATTTTGTAGCAAAGATAATGTGATACCACCCCCGATAAAAATGGCATCGGGATTGGGCAATTCATCTAAGATGTTATTGAAATCATCTTCAATGAGAGTGATTTTATCATTGCCCCATTGCATGATATTATGATGCAAATCCACAAGCTGGCGAGTATCTTGTTCAATCGCGATTGCGTCTCCCCCTGCGCGCGCCCATTCAATGGCAATCGAGCCTACGCCTGCCCCTAAATCCCAAAGGCAAGCATTTTGAGACGGTTTTAATTTGCTAAGTGCCGCCGCGCGTGCTTCAGCTTTGGTGATTTTACCACCATGCTGATAGCAATCATCTGGCAGACCTGCTTGGGTAGAATGCCAATTTTGTTCAGGGTTACTATCTAAAATGACGGCGATAACACTTAAATCAGGAAAAGCTTTTTCGGGTGGTTGATTGGCAATAAAATCGCTAATGTTTTCCTGAGTATCATGCCCTAAATGCGATAATACATAAAATTTGCTGTTTGCAAAACCATGCGCGGTGAGATAATCAGCAAGCTGTTTTGGACTATCGCCATCATGGGCAAGCACAAGTAATTTTTGGTTCGGTTGCAAATAAGGATTAACGATATTTAACGCGCGCCCATGTAATGTGAGACATTGAGTTTGATGGCGCGCCCATTGTAAATGTGCAAGTGCCAAAGAAAACGAGCTAACCCATGGGGTGATTGTCATCTCATCATCAGAAAAATGTTGCGCCAATGTTGTGCCAATGCCAAATTCCATCGGGTCGCCACTGGCGAGGATAATAGTGGGCTTGCCAGCATGGTTTTTAATTAGGGTTATTGTTTCTTTTAATGGGGAAAGCCATGTTTGCTGATGCGCTGCGATTGTTTTTGGCAACATATTCAGATGGCGTTTGCCACCAATAATATAATCAGCATCATGGATTTTTTGCTGGGCTTTGGGGTGAAGCGCATCGAAGCCCTCTTCACCGATTCCAATAATCTGTAGCCATTTTTCTATCATGAATTTTCTGCAAATAAAGCATTAATAGCCGCCGCCGCTAGGGCAGAGCCACCCTCACGCCCTTTTAAGGTAAGCCATTCAAAACCCCATATCTCTTGATGCTTCATCAGGAAATCTTTTGATTCTGCCGCCCCTACAAAACCAACAGGAAAGGCAATCACACATAAGGGCAGAATTTTTTGATGCTGAATATTATTGAGAAGATGAAACAAAGCAGTGGGTGCATTGCCAATAACAGCGATTGATTGTTGTGGCTCTGCTTGCCATAAATCAACCGCGATGGCACTGCGTGTGGTACTTTGTTTTTGTGCCATAGTGGCAATATTGGGCTGATTGATGGTGCATTCAACATGCATTTTTTCAGGTAGGTTTTTTTTGATAATGCCAGAGCGTGTCATTTCACTATCAGTAAAAATAAGATGGGTTGCTTTGATTTTGGTTAGAAAAGCATCATCATGCCAGCCTTGCGAGAAACAAAAAACATCCGCAATCTCCGGACGCCCAACTGCATGGATAAGACGGCGAAGCACAGAATGTAAATTTTTAGGAAAAGGGGAATAATCAACCAGCGCATCAATTTGCTGAAAAGATTCCTGATAGATAGCCTCGGGGCATCGCAAATAAGGGGGCGGTGAGATAATGGCGGGCTGGTTCATGTTTCGTCTAATTATTTTTTAAGGTTTTGGGACCTAAAGGATGATTGGCATGAGGATAAGGATGATGCTCGTGATTATGTTCGTGTATATGGTTGTGATTATGGTCGTGGTTATGCTCATGTTGTTCATTGTTTTTTTGCGTGGCATTTGTGCCAATGCCTTCCACATGATGATGATGGCTTTCTTGCTTTAAACCAACCTCATTTTCAAAACCAACAAATTGTTCGCGATATTTGCATAATTGGCAATTCATATTATTGATGCCTTGTTCAATTTCACTGATTCTATCCAAAAACGCATCCACAACTTTATCATGACTATCAAGATAACCCGCTTTGATAAATTCAATTTCAGGAAAATTGGTAGCCACCCCATCGGTATGTTCATAAATTCTATCAATCAGAATACCACTAAATAAGAAATATGGAAAAACCACAATGCGCTTAAACCCTAATTTTGTGGCATGTTCAAGCCCCGGCGTCACAAGCGGAAATGTCACCCCTGAATAGCAAATTTCTACCCAACCAAAACCCATCGCTTCGCCAACCATTCGCGCGATTTTAAAAATATTAGAATTGGCATCAGGGTCAGAAGCACCACGCCCAACAACCATCAACAAGGTTTTCTCAAGCGGGTAATCTTCTTTGTTTTCAAGGCTCTCTTTAATCCGTTGGCAAGCAGCATCTAGCAATTTCAAATCAATGCCTAATTCACGCCCATAGCGAATATTGATGGCATCATGAGTGGCATCATATTGATTGAGCACCGAAGGAATATCATTTTTTGCATGCCCTGCGGCAAACAACATGCCGGGTATGGCCAAAATATCATCGGCTTTTTTCATTAAATTATCCAAGCCTTGAGCAATGGTAGGAGTCGCAAATTCTAAAAAACCATAATCAACAGGCATCGGTGCCATGCGTTGGGTGATTTTCTCAACAAGGATTTTAAATTGCCCTATTGCATCATCAGAACGTGAGCCATGACCACATATCATGATTCCTTTTGTCATCTATTATGCCCCTATCTACGGATTATTTTAAGTGGTTTTATCGTCTTCTTTATTTTGCAAAACACTATGTTCTTTCAGATAGTGCAACCTTTCACGCAAATCTTTGATTTCGGCATGAAGGCGTGGGCGCACATGAAGCCAGTAATTAAGCCAGCCCAATATAAAGCCAATTAAGAAGAAGCAAAAGGCGATTAAAAATAAAGGCGTTTCTACTGAAAAAGGAAATGGCCAAAAAGCAAGCGGTACAGAAAACCGATTAGAAACCGCAAAGATAATTGCAAAAATCATCAAACAGAGTGAAAAGATATTAAAAATCTGACGCATTATTATTCCTCATTCATCCGTTCAAAGAGTGCTTTACCCGTTTTGAAGGCAGGTGATTTTTTTGCTTTTACATTCACAATATCACCATTACGTGGGTTTCTGCCAACACGTGCCTGAGAGGTTTTAACACTGAATGCACCAAAACCACGCAACTCAATACGGTTGCCATTCTCTAAAGAATCGCTCATTTTTTTGAAAAAAACATCCACCACATTCTTCGCATCATGCTGGGTAAGATGGTTATTTTTTTCTATTAACAAAGTGATTAATTCGGAACGTGTCATGCGCGCAAATCATATAAGAGTTGATATATTCCCTAGCATCATAAGGGTGCGTTGAGTCTTTTTCAAGATAAAAGATTATTTTTGATAAAATCGATAACAGCCTGTTTTTCATTTGTTTGTGAATGGCTATCATTTGGCAATGCAGGTTGTTCTAATAGAATAATCGGAATGTGAAGCTGTTGGGCAATGGTTAATTTTTTTTGTGATGATTCTGCCCCTGAATTACGGCATATCAACAGGTCAATCGCATGGGATTTCAGCAAATCAGTTTCTTTTTGCGCTGTAAACGGTAAATCAGCCATGATGATATGGCAATTTTCTGACATGCTATATTCTGGCATATTATATTGAGGTGGGCTTATCAAGCGAAGGTAAAATTGTTGATGGTTAAAATCGTCGCTGGCAAAAATCGGTAATAAATGAGGCAATGATTTATGCCCTAAAGCAATTAAAACATGGCGTGCCTGCGGGTGATGTTTGAGTGCGGATTTTATATCATCATCAGTTTTAATCACGCGGCATGAAGGTTGCGATGAGGGTTTTATCTGCCATGCTTTTCGCTGATAGCGCAATAAAGGACATTGCACATATTTGCAAGCAATACTGATATGATGAGATATTTGTGTGGCAAAAGGGTGTGTTGCATCAATCACGGCATCCATATCATGAAGATAGGTTTGTAATTTTTTGATTCCTCCGAAACCGCCTTGTCGTAAAATCATTCTATCGATATTTTTAGGCAAATAAGGTGATTCCGTAACCCCTGCAAGTGAATAAATTAGCTGTAAGTTCGTGCGTTCCGTTGGAAAAGCCTCGATTAATAAATCGGCAATATGGCGGGCATCTTCTGTGCCACCCAATAATAAAACACGCTTATATGGGCTGTTATTATTCAATGGTCTTATTCAATATCGGGATAAACGCCCATATAATAATAATACAGCATTTCTGAAAGATTGGTCACCAAATCCCCCATCCGTTCGATATGTTTGATAATCAGCATATAATGGGTAAAGGCAGTAATTTTTTTGGTATCTTCAAGCGTATAGGTGAGTGATTCACGAAACAGGCTGACATACATATTATCCAATTCATCATCGGATTTAATCAGCGCGATGGCGCGTTCTGCTCTGATATTATCCTCCATATCGCCTTCATAAAGCTCGTTATATTGCGCAACCATATTACAGACATAATGAATGATATGTTTTAAGTCAGAAAAACCTGATATGCCCCCAGAATCAGATGCTTTTTTATACCATTTTGCAATATTATTGGCATAATCACCCAGCCGTTCTAATTCATTGGCAGCATCGCGGACCATCAGCAAATAGCGTAAATCGATACCAACGGGTTGCCTAAGGGCAATCACGCGCACAGTATCATCGTTAATCATATGTTGTTTTTTATCAATGGTTTTTTCTTTTTGGCGGACTGTTTCTAAAAGCTTTAAGTCATCAGTCTGCACACCATTAAGCGAATCGCAGACTTGCTGATAAACCGAATGTGATAAATCGGAAAGCTGATCATTCAAAATTTGTAAATCGGTGCTAAATTGTTTATGTATATGTGATTGCGTCATAATTTTATCCTATCCTGCCAGTGATATAATCTTCGGTTTTCCTTTTTTTAGGGTTGGTAAACATGGTTTCTGTATCGCTATATTCTATCAATTTACCCAGATGGAAAAAGGCAGTATGTTGCGAGATGCGCGCTGCTTGTTGCATGGAATGGGTGACAATAATGATGGTGAATTTCTTTTTTAATTCGGCAATTAAATTTTCAATATGAGCCGTTGCAATGGGGTCTAAGGCGGAGCAAGGCTCGTCCATTAAGATAATTTCAGGGTTGATAGCAATTGTGCGTGCAATACACAGCCGTTGCTGTTGTCCGCCTGAAAGCCCGGATGCTTGCTGATGCAATCTATCTTTGACTTCTTCTAATAGACCTGCACGTTTAAGGCTTTTTTCTACTATTTCATCTAATTCTTTTTTGCTATTTGTCATGCCATGAATGCGGGGACCATAGGCAACATTTTCATAGATGGTTTTTGGAAAAGGATTCGGTTTCTGAAAAACCATACCCACACGGGCGCGCAAATCATGCACATCAATATCACTGCCATAAATATTGGTATCATCAATATAGATAGCACCTTTAACATGGCAATTTTTAATGACATCATTCATACGGTTGATACAGCGCAAGATTGTGGATTTACCACAGCCTGATGGACCAATCAAAGCAGTAACTTGGTGAGGTTTAATAGCTAAACTCACATCAAAAGTAACCTGTTTATTATCATAAGAAACACTCAAATCTTCAAGATGAATTTTGGGCTGAATTTTATTTTTCTTATGGTTTGTTTTTGCGACCATGATTATCCTCAAGATAATATTATAATTTACGAGTTAATTTTTGTCTTAAAATAATTGCCAATAGATTAAAGCTAATTAGAAAAATCAGCAAGACAAGAATCGCCGCCGCAGAACGTGCGACAAAACCTAATTCGGGGGTATCTGCCCAAATAAAAATTTGCACAGGCAAAGCAGAGGCAAATTCAAACGGGCTTGCAGGGGTATTGATAATAAATGCCACCATGCCAATCATCAATAAAGGTGCGGTTTCACCTAACGCCTGCGCCATAGCAATGATAGAACCTGTTAGAATCGATGGAAAACAGATGGGCAAAACATGATGAAAAATCATTTGCATACGGCTAGCCCCTATCCCTAAGGCTGCTTCACGGATAGAAATAGGCACGCTTTTAAGGGCTGTTCGGGTGATAATGATAATGGTAGGCATGGACATTAATGAAAGTACCAAGCCACCAACCAAAGGGGTGGAGCGCGGGAGTCCGAAAAAATTAAGGAAAATAGCCAAACCTAGCAAACCAAAAACGATCGATGGCACAGCGGCAAGGTTATTAATATTCACTTCAATAAAATCAGTTAATCTATTTTCAGGGGCAAATTCAGCAAGATAAATAGCGGCAAGTACGCCTAACGGCATTGAGAGTATCAAGGTAATTAACAATAACCAAAACGAGCCTACCAGCGCACCTAAAATCCCTGCGGTTTCTGATTCACGGGAATCATTATTGGTCAGGAAACGAAAATTAATATGATTCTTGATTTGTCCATTATTGCGTAATTTTTCTAACCATATAATTTGTGTATCAGTAATATTACGACTGATGCCATCTTGCCCTGCGATGTTCAAATCATATTTGAGGGCAATATCTATTTCATCATCAGCTGGGAATGAAAAATTAATCCACGTGCCTAATTTTTCAGGATGTTTAATCACATAATCAGCCAACAGATAGGGGCTATTAATGCTAATGATTTTGTAAAGTTTTCTTTTATCAGAAGATTTTGTAATGTTAGGAAATGCCTCGCGCAATGTTTTTTTAATCAAGGGGCTATATCTGCCATTGCGCAATGATTCTTCGGTTTGATTGCCATCAGGGTCAAGATAGTCTGAGTCTAAATAAATATCAAAACTAATATAATGTTGATGAAAAGCAGGAATGGCACGCGAGGTAATGTCAACGGCAAAAAATAGTAAGAAAAATAGTGCAAAAGCAATGGCACTCAGGCAGAAACGACGAAAATATTTTTCACGACGGAGGCGTTTTTGTAACATATGATTCATTAGTAATTAATCATAAATACGCGTGAATCTTTTTCTGACATGCAGGGCAAAGATATTTAATATTAATGTAATGATAAATAGCAATAAACCCAATGCAAAGGCCGCCAATGTTTTGGGCGAATCAAATTCTTGGTCACCAACCAGTAAGCTAACAATCTGCACCGTTACAGTGGTTACGGCTTGAAAAGGATTGAAATTGATTTGCGCCGCCAAACCTGCCGCCATCACCACAATCATGGTTTCACCAATGGCACGGCTAACTGCAAGCAAGATGGCACCTATCAATCCGGGCATAGCGGCGGGTAACAATACCAAAACAATGGTTTCACTATTGGTAGCACCCATCGCGTAAGAAGCATCGCGTAAGGATTGCGGAATGGTATGAAACACATCATCGCTTAAAGATGAAATAAAAGGAATCAACATAATCCCCATCACAAGCCCTGCGGCAAGGGCGCTTTCGGCACTAGAATTAATGCCTAAAAATGTACCAATATCTTTGATGATAGGTGCCACAGTAAGGGCGGCAAAGAAACCATAAACAACAGTAGGAATGCCTGCTAAAATTTCTAACATTGGTTTTAAGAAAGCACGTCTTCGTTCTGAGGCATATTCGGAAAGATAGATGGCAGAAGAAAGTCCGAAAAAAATAGCAATCAAAACGGCAATAATCGTGATGGCAAATGTGCCAAATAACACAGGAATCGCCCCAAATTTGAAATCAACACCCGCTTGCTTTTCTTTATAATGGAACGCGCTTTGTGGCGACCATTCTAGCCCGAATAAAAAATCAGTGATGGGGATTTGTTTAAAAAAAGCAAAGGCTTCAAAAATTAAGGAAAGCACGATGCCGATGGTTGTAATCACAGCAACCATGGAACATAAGAATAAAATCGCTAAAATAATTTTTTCATAGATAAGCCGGATAGGACGATTGAAGAAATTTCGTAATGCAAATCGGCTTAACAAAAGAAACATAATGCTTAAAACTAAAATACTGATGCTGATAGAGCCAATACGACTTTGCATCGTTAATTCAGGGTAAAGCGTGGCAATATAAGAGAGTAATAAAACCGCAAAGCCAACGGGCAACAATGCACATAGGGCAAGATTTTTCCAGTGGGAAGAATATTGTGTTTGTGTGGTGGAAGACAAAATTTGTCCTTTTTCCCCTCTTTATCCATCTTTATTCTAAATTTCTGAGGCTATCTCTGCATGATAATTCAAAATGAGTCAACCCCTTGAGGGTAGAATCAAAAGGCTTTAATTAGATATAAAAGCCTTTTAATTAGGGTGCTTGCAAGTGTGTTTTTAACGAAGCATTGCTTCTGTGAGTCGGACAGCATCGCTTAATTGCTTGTGTTGTACTGAAAACTCTTCTTCTGATAAGGGTACCAAACCTTTATCAAGCAAAAAGCCATCGGCTCCAATGGCATCTTCATGGATAAAAGCGCGGACATAATCTTGTAGATTTTTGTCTGGCCAACGGTCATGGCGAACATAAAAATAAAGGGGGCGTGCCAATCGATAACTATTTTCAACAATATTATCAAAATCTGGTGCAATATTATTGATGCTGACACCGCGAATCGCTCCTTGATTGCTATCAAGATACGAGAAGCCAAAAATAGCAATGGCATCTTTTTCATCATTTAATTTGCGGATAAGCAGATTATCATTTTCGCCACCTTCTACATAAACACCATCTTCACGAAGTGTCGCGGCTAATTTTTCAAATTGCTTTTTATCATTTTTTTTCAAAATTGCCATTTCAGAAACGGCTTCTGCTCCTTTCAGTAATCCAAGATTCTCAAGCGCATCTCTTGTACCAGAAGTAGGGGGAGGTCCATAAATCAAAATCTTGCTATTGGGCAAATCAGGCGAAATCTCATTCCATTTTTTGTAAGGGTTTGCCACCAACTGACCCTTCACATGAACTTGCTTGGCAAGGGCTTGATAAAGTTGCTTCAAGCTAAGTGATGTGAGTTGTGTGTTATCTTTATTCACTGCCAACACAATGCCATCACGACCAACCCAAAATTCAATTAAATTTGTGCCGTTTTGTTGACATGTTACAATTTCTGATGCTTTTGCCCGCCTTGATGAATTGGCAATATCAATGTCTTTTTTGCAAATTGACCGCATGCCTGAACCTGAACCCGTGCTCTCTACAATAGGGGGAGAGCCTGTTTTTCTACCAATTTGTTCAGCAATTACTGTAGAAAAAGGGAACACGGTTGAAGAACCGGCAATTCTTACTGTTTCAGCATGGGTAGGATTTATCATGATAATGTTTACAATAAAACCAATCAGTAATGTCAGTTTTATGTTTTTCAAATGAGGCATGATATTCATTCCTTAAAATTTATTTCGTAAATTTTGTAAAATTATTGCGTGTAAAAAACTCAAAAAAGATTGAAAAAATATGATACTTATATGGATAGTTTTTTTAATTTTGCAAGAGGTAATGCGTTTTATAATCCATTTATCATGAAACTTTATTGTGCTTTATTGGGATTTGTCGCATTGTTTTGTTGGTTGATAATAAGAAATTGAAAAAAAACTAGTATTTATATCAATCTTCTGATAAAATGTTTCATTATTGGGTGTTGCTTAGGTAATGCCTTAAGAATTTATGTGCGATTGATATTGCCATATTGGATTTTCCATTGGGGAAAATTTATTTTGTAATGAATTGTGGAGAAAAAAATGAAGCTAAAAGTAATTGCAATCACAATGGTATTGGGTTTTTTAACCGCTTGTGCGGCGGCCCCTACTGGAACAGAAGAAGAAGCAGCAGCAGCAGCTGAGGCGGTCAGTGCGGAAGCAGGGGAGCTAGTTGCCGTTGAATTGCGCAATGGCAGAGCTGTTGGCGTTGATGGTAACGGTGATGTTGTTGATGCCACTTTAACCGAAATGCTTGGTGTTATGCCTGATAGGGTGCTCTTTGATTATAATAAATATGGTTTTCAAGGTGCAAACGATCGTCAAACAACGGATATTTATGCCGCTTTGTTGAAGCAAAATCCGGATGTGACAATGGTTATTGAAGGTCATTGTGATGAGCGCGGAACAAGGGAATATAACCTTGCTTTGGGTGAAAGACGTGCAAATACTGTTTATGGACGTATCATCGCGCAAGGCGTTCCTTCTGAACGGTTACGTAAAATATCTTATGGTAAAGAGCGTCCTGAAGTAGTGGGTAGTGATCAAAGTTCGTGGCGTGAGAATCGTCGCGGTGTTATCTTGCTATTTAACTACTAATATTGTTCTTTATTCATAGTAAATGATGGAAGGGCAGGAAGAATTTCCTGCCCTTTTATTTTGGTAAATATTTATAAAGTTGATTTTCATGCGTTTGTTATTTCTATTGCCATTATTATCGTTATTGCTTGGTGGCTTATTTGTTGACCTTGCTTTGTCGCAAGAAGATATTGCGGCTACTGATATTGAGACAGTTGAAACTGAGGATGCTGAAACTGAAGATATTTTGCCCGATGACACGATTTCTGAACAAGAACGCGATACGATTATTGCTAAAGCCAATGTGCAACTTGTAGAATCCTTAAAAATAATCAAACAAAATATTGATGACTTGCAGCAAAATGTTGCAGAATTAACAGAGAATCAAGATGTTGAAAAATTAAAAATAACGGTCAAACAATTAAAAAATGCCCTTAATCAGGATTTATCAGAGGCAGAATTAAAGACCATCCGTAAAAAACAGTCAAAAGATATGGCTGCCATTATATTGCGCTTCCAAGATAGAATCGATTTTCTTGAACAAGAAGCAGTCCAAGCATTTGGACAGGTGGAAACATTTGCATTAAGTTTGAAAGAAGTAACTGATAGGGTAACGATTGTAGAAAGGTTGCAACAAGAAATGCGGTCTTTGAGTGAAGAATCACAAGAATCTCAAATAGAATTTTATGAATCTTTTGATGAATTTAAAATATCTAATGATGAATTTAAAACATCTAGCGAATCACAGCAGAAAGATTTATTAACCTTAATCGCACAGCAAAACGCATTGTTAAAAAAACAACAAAAAACAATTAATCGGCAAGCATCTTCTATTAAAAAATTGCAAAAAAATCATAATGCATTGGTAAAACAGCTACAAAATATTGTTAATCAGCTCTCTGCTGAATAAAAGATGGTGTCATCGGCTGAACAGAATTTGCACCTTTCGGAACTTTATGTTGAATTTAACCAATATTTAAGTCATTTATTGGGTGATTTATGTCATCAAGAATTGCATATCGCTTGTGCTTGTTCTGGTGGTGCTGATTCACTATTGCTAACTCTCTTTACGCAAAAATGGTTGGCGCAATCTACGAATAAAAAGATAAAACATCAGCTACATGTTTTGATTGTCGATCATCAGCTACGTTCTGAAGCAACATTAGAAACCTTGCAAACAGTAGAATTATTGAAGCAATATCATATGGATGCAACCATTCTTTCTGAAGCTATTTCAAAAAAACCCACGCAAAATATTCAAAATTGGGCACGTGATTATCGCTATGGTTTGATGGAAGATTATTGTTTGCAGAACGATATTCTATTTTTATTGGTGGGGCATCACAATGATGATAGGCTAGAGGGCTTTTGGTTAAATCTGATGCGCGGTAGTGGTGTTTATGGTCTGGCATCTATGGAAGCGGAACGCAACCTTCATCATGTTAAGATTGCGCGTCCGTTATTAAATGTTGATGCATCGGATATTAGACAATTATTGGATGAACAGCAGATTGGCTATATATGCGATTCATCGAATGATTCTATGAAATTTACGCGCAATCGAATCAGGAAAGCACAAGAATCATTGCAGGCAATGGGCTTTGATTCCAAAAAAATCAAACAAACAGCGTTGCATTTGCAAGCAACGAAACATTTATTACAACAAGAAATGCTGTGTTTGAAAGCACAATATTGTCTTTATCATCCGCTTGGTTTTATTCGTATGGAAAGCAGCCTCTTTCAAAATTGGCATGATGATGCCTATCAATCATTATTGCTTAAAATTTTAGCAGATGGAATCGCGATGCTTGGCAAAAAATATCCACCCCGTTATCAAAAATTATTGCAGATACAGAAAAAATTACAAACCCCAGAACATATTCGTGGCGTGCATATCGCGGGTGTTAATCTATGGTTTCATGATAATGCGCTGTTTTTATTTCCTGCCGGTGCTTTAGAATCTAGCTTTGCGAAGATAAAGGATGATTGGCAGTTGGGCATATTAGGTGATGCGGGTATCAAGCAATGGCGAGCAATGCCTATTTCTCGAGATAATGATTTAATGCGATTGCCCGCATGGCAAGTGATGAAGCAAAAATTTCCGCGCGCGCTTATTAAAAAATTTCCTGCTTGGTTTGCTGATGGACAATTGAAGGCAGTGCCATTTTTCGGATGTATGGCTGATAAATGATATGGTTAAATCACATGGTTTGTAAAATTTATTGCTGTTTACTTGCATTTTTATAAAATCATCCTATATTATTATATGTAGATAAAATTTATTTAGGCTAATTTTAATGAATATCAATCGTAATGTTCTTGTATGGATTGCCATTGCTGGTGGTTTGTTTCTTCTTATCAATCTGTTTCAAGGGGTTGGTAGAAATAGCGGTGTTGCGCCTATTGCCTATAGCCATTTTATTGGGCAGGTTGAAACTGGTCAGGTGGCACAGGTTGAAATGCAGGATAATCAGATTAAAGGGCTTTACAAAAGTGGCACCTCATTTAAGACTTATGCCCCTGATGACCCAGATTTAGTATCACGGCTGATTGATTCAGGCGTTTTGGTATCGGTAACGCCTCCCGAACAAGGAATTAGTTTGATTTATATTTTAATTCAATGGTTCCCAATGTTGCTTTTAATTGGCGTATGGATTTTCTTTATGCGTCAGATGCAAGGTTCAGGCGGTAAAGCGATGGGCTTTGGAAAATCGCGGGCAAAATTATTGAGTGAGAAAAAAGGCAAAATCACCTTTCATGATGTCGCAGGTGTTGAAGAAGCCAAACAGGAATTAGAAGAAATTGTAGAATTTTTGCGTTCACCAGAAAAGTTCCAACGCTTAGGTGGCAAAATTCCAAAAGGCGTTTTGTTGATTGGACCTCCGGGCACGGGTAAAACATTGATTGCGCGCGCTGTTGCGGGTGAAGCAGAAGTGCCATTTTTCAGCATTTCAGGTTCTGATTTTGTAGAAATGTTTGTGGGCGTGGGTGCTAGCCGTGTGCGTGATATGTTTGAACAGGGTAGAAAAAATGCGCCTTGTATTATTTTTATTGATGAGATTGATGCGGTTGGACGCCATCGTGGTGCCGGACTTGGTGGCGGTAATGATGAGCGCGAACAAACGCTTAACCAAATGTTAGTTGAAATGGATGGTTTTGAGACGCAAGAAGGGATTGTGTTGGTTGCGGCAACAAACCGCCCTGATGTGTTAGACCCTGCTTTATTGCGTCCGGGGCGTTTTGATAGGCAAGTTGTTGTGCCTAATCCTGATATTGATGGCAGAGAAAAAATTCTACAAGTGCATTTAGAAAAAGTTCGCGTAGGTCCTGATGTGGAACCACGTATTATTGCTCGTGGCACACCGGGGTTTTCTGGTGCTGATTTGGCTAATTTGGTCAATGAATCCGCATTGCTGGCAGCAAAACGGAATCGTAAAGTGGTAGCAATGGAAGAATTAGAAGAAGCCAAAGATAAAGTGATGATGGGCGCGGAACGTCGGTCGTTGGTGATGGGTGAAGAAGAGCGTAAATTGACAGCCTATCATGAAAGTGGTCATGCGATTGCCGCCTTACATTCTGAAGCCTCTGACCCGATTCATAAGGCAACCATTATTCCACGTGGACAAGCATTAGGTATGGTGATGCGTTTGCCAGAAAAAGACCATTTTGCCTATGGGCGTGATAAATTAGAAGCCAATTTAGTTGTGGCAATGGGCGGTAGAGTTGCTGAAGAGATGATTTTTGGTGCTGATAAAATAACAACAGGCGCGAGCTCCGATATTCAGCAAGCCACCGGTATTGCCAGAAAAATGGTGACTGAATGGGGCATGAGTGAAACATTAGGTCCGTTATATTATACTGAGAATCAACAAGAAGTGTTTTTAGGGCATTCAGTTTCTAAACAGCAAAATGTCAGTGAAGATACGGCGCGTCAGATTGATGTGGAAATTAGAAAAATTGTCACCAAAGCTGATAAAACATGCCGTGATATTTTGAAGAAAAATGCCGACCAATTAGAAAATCTTGCACAAGCTTTATTGAAATATGAAACATTAAATGGGCAGGAAATTCAAGATTTACTGGCAGGTAAGAAAATAGCGCGCGATACGCTTATCGCGAAGAAGACGAATAAAAAGAAAGATAGTCGTATCGGGTCAGTGCCGATATTAACACCTAAAACCAGCTAATTTGCGAAAAAACAAAAAACAAAACTATAAAGCTTAAAAATCAAAACATCGTCCGGCGCGTTCCCAATCACCATAGCGTGTGGGTTCTAGCCCTTTGGGACCACCGGTTTCAGCAACAATTTCACCATCATTTTTTTTGTGATTTTCTGAACGCGATTTTTCTCCTGCCTCGTCCGCTTGCATTTCTGCCTTTGTACGGGCATCAATACTGGCATCAATTTTGGGGGAAAGCTTTGCATAGGCTTGCTTCACCTTCTCATCAGAGGATTGAGGAATAAAATCTTTTAAGGTTTTACCATCTTTTATTTTAGGCATTTTTCATTTTCACTTTTATCACTTGCACTTATAGGTTTGCTTCAGTAAATATGAAGGTGATTATAATGGTCTCGTGATAAGACCGCAACAAAAAGGATTCCTTATGTCAGATTTAGATGATATTGCCCAAAATATTATTCAACTTGCGTTAAAAGCAGGGGCAGACCATGCCGATGCTGTGGTGGCAACCAGTGAATCTTTTTCTTATGGGCAACGGCTTGGCAGAGTTGAGGTGATGGAAAAATCTGAGGCGCGCCAATTAGGTTTGCGTGCGATTGTAGGTGGCGCGCAAGCCATTGTTTCAAGCAATGATATGGGCAAAGAAACCTTAGAAGATTTGGCAATACGTGCGGTGCAAATGGCGCGGATAGTGCCAGTTGATAAGGATAGTTTGCCAGCTGATAAAAATGACGTGATGAAAGATTATCCTGAAAATGATGAATTACAACTTTATGATAATGAAGATGTGACAATGGAAATGCTGATTGAAAATGCGAAACAGGCTGAAGAAACTGCACTTTCAGTTGAGGGCGTTAGCAATTCAGAGGGGGCTCATGCCTCAGCAAGCAAATCAAAAACTGTTTTGGCGATTTCTAATGGGTTTTGCGCCTATAATCAAAGAACGACTTTTGGCGTTTCAGCCTCTATGATTGCGGGTGAGGGCGATAAAATGCAAACCGATTATGCTTATAGCACCGCCACCCATTGGCAAAATTTAAGTGATGCCGAAAAAATTGGTAAGAAAGCTGCCATGCGCGCAATTAGAAAAATGGGCGCAAGGCAAGCTGAATCAATGCAAGCACCAGTGGTTTTTTCGCCACGTGTGGGGCGTAGTTTGCTCGGCTATTTATTAAGTGCCATTAATGGCGATGCCATTTGCAAAGGAACCTCATTCTTAAAAGAAAAAATGGGGCAGGAGCTTTTCAATCCTGATATTCAAATTATCGAAGACCCGCATATGATTAACGGGCTTGGCAGTAGATTTTTTGATGGGGAAGGTTTGGCAACCGTAAAAAACCATTGGATTGAAAATGGGGTTCTAACAGGCTGGATTTTGGATTTACGCACAGCGCGCAAATTAAATAAACAAAGCACCGGTAATGCAAGAAGAGGCATTTCTTCACCACCATCGCCGGGAATTAGCAATGCCTATATTGCGCCTAGTAAAATTTCTGAAACTGATTTGCTTGCTGATATTAAGCAAGGCTTTTATGTTACCCAAACAATGGGGATGGGCTTTAATGGGGTAACGGGTGATTATTCGCAAGGGGCTGAAGGGTTTTGGATTGAAAATGGTAAATTAACCTATCCTGTGCAAGAGATGACCATTGCGGGTAATTTATTGGCTATGTATCAAAATTTATCAGTTGCAGATGATTTGATATTTGAGCAAGCCATTAATGTGCCGACCATCAAAATTTCTGAAATGACGGTTGCAGGTGCGTAATGCCAGTTGCAGGTGCGTAATGCCAGTTGCAGGCGCATATAATGTTGTAGGCACGTGAGTTTGTGACAGAATCAAATAATGATAAAAAGTTACGTACGGGTTTCACAACAGGGGCATGTGCGACTGCATGTTCAAAAGCCGCATTGTTTTCATGGCTCCATCAAAAATCATTTTCTACAGTTTCCATAAATCTGCCCAAAGGCGAACAAGTACCATTTACACTTCATGATGTGAAATTTTCTGAATTTGAGGCATCGGCTTCCACCATTAAAGATGCTGGTGATGACCCTGATGTTACTCACGGCGCAACCATTACGGCGCATCTTGCGATTAAACCCAATCACCAGCCAATAAAAAAGCCAATAAAAGAGCCAATAAACATTATTTTTGTGGCGGGTAAAGGAATAGGCATTGTGACCAAGCCCGGGCTACCCGTGCCGGTTGGCGAACCTGCGATTAATCCTGTGCCACGTAAAATGATTCGTGACCATCTTGAAGCATTAGCGATTGAACATGATTTACAAGCAGAAATTACAATCACATTATCAGTTAAAGATGGTGAGAATTTAGCAGAAAAAACATGGAATCCGCGTTTGGGAATTATAGGCGGTTTATCGATTTTAGGCACAACCGGCATTGTGCGGCCTTATTCTTGCGCGGCTTGGATTCATGCGATTCATCGCGGAATTGATGTGGCGCGCGCGCTTGGATTGACCCATATTGCAGGTAGCACCGGCAATCTATCAGAACAAGCCGTGATGCAACATTATCAGCTTTCCCCTCACGCGCTGATTGATATGGGTGATTTTGCGGCAGGCATGTTAAAATATTTACGTAAAAACCCGATTCAAAAGGTCATTATTTCTGGCGGGTTTGGTAAAATGTTAAAATTAGCATCGGGGCATGGCGATTTGCACAGCGCGCGCGCGCAAATTGATTTTCAGAAAATTGCAGGTTGGGCAAAAGATGAATGTGGCTGTTCAGAAATATTGGCGCAAAAAATGAGGGATGCGAATAGTGCCGCTCATTTATTGATTTTGTTACAAGAGGAAGGTGATGATATGGCGCAGAGATTTATCAGTTTGGTGGCAGAAAAAGCTAAACCGCAGAAAATCTTTCAGACAATAAAATCAATATCGATATTATGTTGATTAATCGGCAGGGGGATATTATCTATCCATTTATTTATCCATTGTAAAAAACATTTGTATTATTGAAAATATTAATTATGCTTATTGTAAGCAAAAGGGTGAATTTAAGATTTTTGAAAAGGGTGAAATGATGAATAGATATATTCAACAATCAGGGCGTTTTAATCCCGATAATGCTGAACAATCATGGACCTTGCCCGCAACATGGTATTGGCAGAATGAAATTTATGTGCTTGAACAAGAAAAAATATTTGCACGTAATTGGTGGTATCAATGCCATGAAAATGATTTGCCAAATGCAGGGGATTATTATTGTGGGCGTGCAGGCGACCAAGAAATTTTTGTTATTAGAGACCAAAATAAAAACTTGCAGGCATTTTATAATGTGTGTTCGCACCGCGCGCATCCATTGTTACAAGGGCAAGGCAATGCTAAGCTGATTGTATGCATGGTGCTATAAAAGCGATGGTTGTTTTGTGCGGGCGCGTGGTGGTGAGGCTTTGGGCGAATGGATTCCCGATAATGCCAATCTAAAACCCTTAAATAGAAAATTATGGCGGATTTGTGTTTGTGAATGAGTACCATGATGCCAAGATTTATCAGTTTGGTGGCATTGGAAAAAGCTAAAAATGTTAATTGCGCGGCTCATCATCAAATTTTAATGAAAATGATTGATTATAAATCGCAAGCAAATTGGAGCGATGATGGCATCACAGCCATAAAATTGTTGCCCATGAGGGTAGTGATGAAAAACCAATCAAAAAAATTAAAAATCGGCAAGAAAAAAATTCTATTTTTGGATTTATTTTTCCTAATCTTGTGCCGCAATTTTTCCCCGGCGAACCAAGTGTGGTGATGTTCACAATGACCCCGAATGGAGCTGAAAGCTGTATCATTGGGCATGATTTTTATTTTCTAAGCGAAGAAATAACTCCTAAACGACAAGAATTAATAGATTAATCGGCAGGGGCAGGTGATTTATCCTGTGGCAGACTTGCACGAATAAGCCTATCATTCAATGCGATGCCAATATCTTGATTGGGAATAGGGGCAACCGCAATTTTCTGCTGATTTCCCTGTTGTTTTCTTTGTTGATTGAGTTTATCTAATTGGTGCAGATAATCATAAAAATGATAAGCGGCTTGGTGTAAATCACCTGTTTTAGAAAGATTAAGCGTGCCATCAATGGCACCAAAACCTAGCATGATTTCATCATCATTAGGCGCGGTTGCGTTCAAGCGTAACAGGCTTTTCGGCTGATAATGGCTGGATAACATGCCCGGTGCGATGATGATTTTTTCTTGCGATAAAACCGTTTCTTGTAAATATAAACTGCCATGCCGTAACAGTTTCAGGGCATCGTCTCGCGCATCAATGATTGTGGATTCTATGCCATCATGGCATGCTTCTGCATCATCTAAAATCAATTCAGGTTGGGAATGTTTGGCAAAATTTTGCATAACATGTATGGCACAAGTGGGGCTTAACTGCCCTGAAATATTAGCACTGGGGGCTGCCAAAGGAAAGTTACATTCCTGAATCAGCCTTTTAGCAATTGGGTGTTTTGGGCATCTGATGGCAATAGAATTTTGCGTTGTTATCAGCAAAGGTGAAAGAGACGTGTTTTTTTTCGCATTAAGCACAAGGGTTAAAGCCCCTTTGATGATAGGATTATCATTGCGCCAATGTTCATTTATCAGTTTTTCTGCTTGTGAGTTCGCAGGAATTTCTGCCAGATTATAGGCATCATCAGCATTAGCGATATGAATAATCAGCGGATTATGGGCAGGACGCGCTTTGGTGTGGTAAATCAATCTAATCGCATCATCATCATACGCGTTACCGGCAAGCCCATAAACTGTTTCAGTGGGCATGGCAATAAGCCCGCCGTGACGCAAAATAACTGCCGCAGATTGAATGTTTTCACGGTGGCTGGGAACGATTGTAGGCATGATTTTCAGGTCAGTAAGAAAGGCGAAAATAATACCATACTGCCTAAGAAACCAATGATGATGCCAATGGGCAGATACCAAATTTTATTTTTTGTTTTGCCAAGACTATTGGTAGGGATAGGCATTTGTGGTTCAGAATTGGTATTTATTTGCTGTAAAATGGCAGGCAATTTGATGATAAGAGGTAGAAATTCTTGCCCAAGATTTTTTAATGTTTGCAATGGATTGCGGTTTAATATCAGCCATTCTTCAATAAGCGGTTGCGCCAATAGCCAGATATTTTTGCCCGGCACTAAAATTCTACCAATGCCTTCGGCTTGAATCATGGTTTTATGCAGTAAGAGTAAATTCAATTGTGGCTTCATATCAAACTGCCGTGCCAGCGCAATCATTTCAATCAAAATTTCAGCGAATGAGATAGTTTTAACATCGCTCCTAAACATCGGTTCGCCAATCACGCGCAAGGCTGAGGCAAAATCTTTTTGGCTTTGAGTGGCAGGCACATAACCCATATCAAAATGTACTTTTGCGACTAAATTATAATCGCCATGAATAAAGCCAATCAAAATATCAGCAAGAAAAAATCGTGTTTGCTTATCAAGCCTGCCAGTGATGCCAAAATCGACCGCCGCCAAAGAACCATCTTGTTGAATGAATAGATTGCCCGGATGAATATCGGCATGAAAAAACCCATCACGAAACACTTGTAGAAAAAACAATTCTACGGCATTCTTAATAATAGCTTCGGGCTGATGCCCCGCATCTAGCAATTTTTGCTTTTCATCAATTTTAATACCCTCTATCCATTCCATCACCAATAGATTTTGATTGCTATAATGGGGATAGGTTTGGGGAATGATAATATGATTTTCGTTGATAAGATGGTGATGCAATTCTTTACAAGAAATTAATTCTAAACGTAAATTCAGTTCATTTTTAATCCAACTTTGGTAGGTTTCAATGATTTCTCGGAATCTAAAAAGCCGACTTCTTTTGATAAAAAATTCTAAATAACGACAAAGCGTATGAAGCAAATCAATATCACGGGCAAATATTTTATGAATATTGGGGCGTAAAATTTTGACTGCCACCTCATCGCCATTATGTAAAACCGCATGATGGATTTGTGCAATCGAAGCGGCGGCAATCGGTGTTTCATCAAAGGTCATGAAAATTTCATCAAGTGGTTTGTTTAGATTTTTTTCAATAATATTTTTAACAATTTTACTGCTAAAAGGGGGCAGATTATCTTGTAATTGACGCAAGGAATCTGCCAATTCATTGCCAATAATATCAGGGCGCACCGATAAAATTTGCCCGAATTTAATGAAGCTCCCCCCTAAATGAATAAAACAATGGACAAGTCTTTGACCATTATTGAAGCCACGCGCTTTACGGGATACCAGCAAGGAAAGAGGGTAATAGAGCATAAAGGGCAAATAGCGACGCTGATATAATAACCGCCATAACCCCCATCTTGTAACAATCACTATAATCTTAAAGGTAAGGATATAACGGCTGATGATTTTTCTGAAAAATCTTAACATGTTTTGGGCTCATCGATGGAAACACGAAAGCCACTATGAATCGCCACAATGCCTAAATTCAGTTTTTGCCATCGGCATTGCCGAAAACCAGCGATGTGCATCATTTCTTGTAATTGTTCTGCTTTTGGAAATTGACGGATACTTTCAGCCAAATATTGGTAGGAATCGGCATCATTGGCAATGGTTTTGCCCAATTTAGGCAGGATTTGAAAGCTCCACCAATCGTAAATTTCTTTTATCCCCGCATCATCAACAGGGGTAAATTCTAAAATAAGCAATTGCCCGCCCGGCTTTAAGCAATTAAATGCCGCTTTCAGGGCTTTATCCTTGAAGGTCATATTCCGCAAACCAAAAGCAATGGTGATGTAATCAAATTTTTGAGGCTTAAAAGGCAAATTTTCAGCATCACCATTGATGAAGCTAAGCTTTTTCATTTGAGAGGGGTGTTGGTTGAGTATGCGTGCTTGCCCGTATGCAAGCATTTCATGAGTTAAATCGCATAAAGTGGCATGGGCACCGCCTTTTTTGATGTAGCCCAGCGCAATATCAGCCGTGCCACCAGCAATATCCAGCAAATGACGGTTGGGTTGCAATTTTTCTAGCAAGCGTTTTTTCCACAGATGATGCAAGCCTAACGACATAATATCATTCATCAAATCATAGTTACTGGCGACTGAAGAAAAAACTTCACGCACTTTTTTGGGCTTATCATCCGCATCAATTTGCGTAAAACCGAAATCTACTTTATGATTGATATGTGTTTTATCATCTTGTTTCATGGCTATGATTATACATGAAATGGCTGTAAGAAACTATTGTAGAAATATTCTGCATCAAAATCATGATAAACCGCTTGACGTACTTGTTGCTATTTGCGAAAAACAAATAGAATGAAATAGATGATGTAAGGAATCATAATGGCTGATGATATTTTTAGAGATGTGGAAGAGGCGTTACGTGACGATAAGGTCAAGGCTTTTTGGCGCAGATGGCGTTTTGTCATTATTGGCGTGCTTATATCGATTGTTGTGGGGGTTACCGTTCGTGAATTTTATCAAACCAACACGCAAGAACAGGCACAAATTCGTAGCGATAGCTGGCAAGAAATCCTATCAGCCCCTGAAGCAGGAAGGGCTGAAAGGATAGAAGCCTTTATTGCTGAAACACAAGATGAATATACCAATTTTGCACGGTTCTATCAGGCGCGCGAGAAAGCGATAGGCAATAAAGATGAAGCCTTCACCTTATATAATCAGATTATTGCCAATACGGATGATATTTATGGTGGATTGGCGCGGATTGAATCAGCCGTCTTATATTTAGAAGATAAAAATTATCTTGAAGCGGGGCAGGTGTTAGAGCCTATCTTACAACAAGAATCGCCATTTCGTGGTTTGGCACTTTATTATGCGGCTGTGAGCGCCATTTATCAGGAAAATTATATCAGCGCACAAGCCTTTGCCCAATCTATTCTTGATGATACAGCAACCACAGCTAATTTGCGTAATTTGGCACAAGAAATTCATGATAGAGCAACATTGCAAAATGCAGGCGATGCAGTATCACAATAAAATCATCATTGGTTATCGTTCCATGTTTCACCATTTGAAAAGAATAACATTATCCCTTTTATTGCCTATTCTTTTTATGGGGATGCTTGTTGCCTGTGGGGGTGCGGATAAACTGCCGGGCAAAAGAATCGATGTGTTAGGCACAAAAACAGCCTTGCAAGTGGATAGTGCTTTAAGCGAACAAAATATTCGATTGGCACCCAATAGCAACCAATTAAATTGGCAACAATATCGGGGCAGTGCTGGGCATGTGTCGGTGAATAATCAAATCGCGTTTGAAAGGAAGCGTCCTTTATGGCGTCGCAAATTAGGCAAAGGCGATAAAAGTGGTATTTCCTTGATGGCGCAACCGGTTATTTTTGCCGATACGCTTTATTGGGTTGACCATAAATTTCGTGTCAGCGCGCATAATCTTAACAGAAAAGGTAAGAAATTATGGCGGATAAAATTACCTATCGTTAAAGGTGATAAACAGGCTTATGGCGGTGGCATGGCGGTAACATCTGAAGCGGTGATTATCACAACGGGCGCAGGTTTTGTGTATGGGCTTAGCAGGGGCAATGGTCAATTATTATGGCAAACAAATTTACGCCATCCGATTCATAGTACGCCGACGATTGAGGGCAATGATATTTTTATCACCTCGATTAATAATATTACCTTTGCGCTTGATGGTGCGAATGGTGCTGTGAATTGGCGACATGAATCGGTGGTATCACGGGTGGGATTGATTCAATCAATTAGCCCAGCAGTTTCAGAAAATATTGTGGTTGCAGGTTATGCCAATGGCGAAATTGTTGCCATTAATCGGGCGGATGGTGAAACTATCTGGAAACAAAATTTAGCAACAAGCTCAAGAGTAGATGCGTTGGGGCAGATTGCCAGTGTGGTTGCAGGCTTTGTGGTAGATGGTAACCGTGTTTATGCGAGTAGCTATTCAGGAAAATTAGTGGCACTTGATTTGCGGACAGGGGGCATGGTTTGGGAAGTTCCTCTTTCTGCGAGCACCCCAATCAGCCTATCGGGCGAGTATCTTTTTGTGCTTGACGACCAATCGGTGCTTTATGCGATTGCAACGCGTTCTGGTAAAGTGCATTGGGTAGAAGAATTGCAAAATTGGGAAAAAGGCAAAGAAGGGTACGAACGTATCGTTTGGAATGGACCCTTGCTAGCGGCACCTTATCTGGTGGTGGCAAATCATGAAAAGCGTCTTTATTTACATGATGTGGCAACAGGCAAACAGGTGAAGCGTTATAAATTTGGCAGTGGTTTTCATACCCATCCAATTAGTGCCAATGGGATTTTATATATCATTGGTTCTAACGGCAAATTATACGCATTGAATTGATAGCTAATGCCTCAATCTTTATTTAGAGTGGCTTTGGTAGGGCGTCCGAATGTTGGCAAATCAACGCTTTTCAATCGGTTATGCGGAAAGCAAATTGCGTTGGTGGATGATATGCCCGGGCTTACCCGTGATAGGCGTGAACAGCAAACTGTGATGTCAGGATTCCCTGTTTGTATGACGGATATGGCAGGATGGGAAGAGACACAAGATTCCCCACCACAGAAAAAACAATTGCAAGATAAAATGAATCAACAAATTAACCGTGGCATTGATGAGGCGGATTTAATTTTATTTATCTTAGATGGCAGGGCAGGATTGTTGCCCCATGATGAAATATTAGCAAAAAAAATCATGATGAGCGGTGTGCCGATATTGGTATTGGTGAATAAGGTTGAACAACCCAATGCCATGCCATTATTGGCAGATTTTGCACGGTTGGGGTTTGATGATTTATTTCCTATTTCTGCCGCCCATGGTGTGGGTATTGATGCGTTAAAAATAAAATTAGCGGATATATTGGAGGCGCATTATGGCGATGAAGATATTACAGAATCTACGGAAAAATCGATTAATCTTGTTTTAATGGGGCGTCCGAATGTTGGCAAATCAACCTTGATTAATAAATTATTACGCGATGATAGGGTGATTGTGAATGATGAAGCGGGTACAACCCGCGATGCGTTGGCATTTGATTGGCATTGGCAAGAGCATATTTTCACTTTGTATGATACAGCAGGTATGCGCCGTGCCAGCCGTATTGATGAACGCGCAGAAAAACTAAGTGTGGGTGATACGCTCAAAGCCATTCGATTCTCTCATATTGTGGCTGTTGTGATTGATGCAGAAGAACCGCTAGAACGGCAAGAATTACGCTTGATTCGGCATGTTGCCGATGAAGGGCGTGCCGTGATGATTTTACTGAATAAATGGGATAAAATTAAGAATAAGCAAGCTGTTTTACAAAAGGTGCAGGAAATTGTTGCCAATACATTGCCGATGATTCGTCATGTTCCCATTATCACTCTTTCGGCAATCAAAGATAAGGAATTTGATATTATTCCTGAAATTGCCCTACAGCTTTATGAATTATGGTGTCGCAGGGTTAGCACGCCTAAATTAAATGATTGGTTAGCCAATAAATTACAGATTCACAGCCCACCTTTGGTGAGCGGACGCAGATTGAAAATCCGTTATATGGCGCAAGTCAAAACCCGCCCACCACAATTTCATTTATTTTCATCAGTGCAAATTCCTACCGATTATATGCGTTATTTATCAGGTGCGCTCAGGGAAGATTTTGAATGGTATGGTGTGCCGTTACGGCTTGTGGCACGGCTTGGCAAGAATCCTTATGCGGATAAAAAAAGAGCCAGTAAAAAACCTGCCACCAGAAAAGCAATGATTAAAAAAGCTGTCAAAAATAAAAAGCGCGCTTCATAATTTTAGTCGATAAATTTTTGTGAAGATGCTGCTTATTATAAGCAAATGAATGTTTTTTATGCTAGCGTTAGCGCGTCTATTTTTTAATAGCAAATTCACTTGAATGATAAAAGGGGCATAATGATGGTGTATAAGGTTGGTTTTATTGGTCTGGGTAATGTCGGTGGTAAATTAGCGGGGTCACTCTTAAGAAATGGCGTTGATTTAACAGTGCATGAACTTGATAAAAAGATTGCACAAAGTTTTTTGAATCAAGGAGCCTCATGGGCAGATTCACCCAAAGAAATGGCAGAAAAAGTAGATTATATCATCACATGTTTGCCAACACCTGCGGCTTGTTCGGAAGTAACCGAAGGTGAGAATGGTATTTTAGCAGGCATTTCTGCGGGCAAAATATGGATGGAGATGAGTACCACCGATGCTGATGAGGTGCAACGGATAGGCAAAAAATTTATTGAAAAAGGTGTATCCCCTGTTGATTGCCCTGTATCGGGCGGGTGCCACCGTGCCGCAACAGGCAATATTGCGATTTTTGCCGGTTGCACGCGCGAGACATTTGATAAAGTTTTACCGTTATTAACGATGCTTGGCAGGCGTATTTTGCATACGGGTGAGTTAGGGTCAGCATCTATGTTAAAAGTGGTTACCAATTATTTGGCAACAGCAAATTTGCTTTCATTAGCAGAAGCGATGACAACCTGTGCTGCTGCAAATATCAATTTGAATACAGCCTATGAAGCCATTCGAGTTTCTTCGGGAAATTCTTTTGTGCATGAAACCGAAACACAAGTCACATTAAATGGCAGTCGCGATATTAGCTTCACATTAGATTTGGTACTCAAAGATATGTTATTATTTCAACAATTAGCCGATAAGGTTGGCTTGCCATTAGAAATATCGCCTTTGATGATTGAAATTATCAAAGATGGCGTTCAACGTTATGGTGAGCGGGAATGGTCGCCTAATATTATCAAAAGATTAGAAGAAGCTGTGAATGTAAAAGTGTTAACAGATGGTTTTCCTGCTGAGATGATTGATGATGAACCAGAGGAATCTGGCTATGAAGTGAAACCAAAAGGATTATAAAGTTTCATCAGATAGAATTTTAATCGGGTGTTTTGGTGCTGTTTGTAAAATCAAAAACATTGATAAAATGCCCTGTTTTTTCAAGAAAATTCATTAAATCACTGCTTTTTAAGGTGATGCTTTTATCGTTACGCATCGGGTGCAGATTTACAGATTCTGCTTTGACCAATGTTTCATCTAACAGAAAACAGATATTTGCATCCTTGGCAATATGCATCAGAACAAGCGGATTAACACTGCCGGGGCGAATTTGCAACTGTTCCCATAGGCTTTGGGCATTGGCAAAAGAAAGATTGCCACTGATATTAATATCTTTGGCAGCAATCTGATGGCGCAAGCCTTTTAAGTCAATGGGTGTTTCGTGATAGGCGGTAATCAGAAAATAGTTTTTCTTTTTATCGCGCAAAAATAAATTTTTTACATGAGCGCCGGGAATATCATCCATCACATTTAAGGCTTCTTCTACTGTGAATAAGGGCGCGTGTTCAAACATCTCATAGGGGATATTCAGTGTATCTAACCGTTGATAGATGGCTTGTTCTGCTGCTAATGTTTCTGGCTCATGTAGGATTGGCTCATTCATTATTGATTAACATTATTATTAAAAATGATTGCGTGCTGTTCTTATTTTGGTAAAAGCTTCAATTTCGCCATGCGCCTCAAGAAGATTAATCAATTCAGGATTATCGGCTTGCATGAAAAGATTGGTTAATTTTTCTTCGCCTAAATTAAACGGCATGGTGTGTTGACCAGCATCACGCAATTGTTGCATTTTTTCTGCGCGCTGTTCGAATAAATCAGGCAAAGTAAAACCAATTTGTTTGCTAAATTCACGGGTAAATTCAATATTCTTCATTGTATATTCATGCCCACAATAAACCATTGTTTCATCAGGCAATTCACATAACTTAGATAAGGAATGGCATAATTGCGCTGCTGTTCCTTCCATTAAACGCCCGCAACCGAATGCGAATAATGCATCACCTGAAAATAATATATTGAGTTGGGGGATATGATAACAGATATGCCCTTTTGTATGACCGGGGGTTTCAATGGCTGTAATTTCGAATTTATTAAGAGTGATTTTATCAGTATCTTTCACAAGATGTTTTGCATCGGGAATACGTTGTGCTTCTTTTGCGGGCGCAATAACCTCACAATGATGTTCGGCGTGAAGCGTGCCTATTGCCGCGATATGGTCGCTATGATGGTGGGTCACCAACACATAATGAACATTTAATTGATTATTTTCAAGAAAATCGCAAATGGCATCGGCATCGCCCGGATCAACGACAATGATTTTGCCGTGCCCATCTTGAAGAAGATAAATGTAATTATCGGTAAAGGCTTCTAATGTAATAATTTCTGGTTTCATTTTTTTCTCGCTTGGCGATATAATTCTTTGGTATAGTTTTTGGAATTTTCTAGTTTTAAGACAATTATCTCATTGATTACCTTTTACTCTTGAAGAGAGTATTAGAGACTAAAAAAGAACAATCTAATGAATATTATACAGGTTTTTAAGGAATTTCCAAGATAAGAATATGATGCATCTCAAAAAAACAAAATGCGCTTATTGTAAATCAGAAGAAACAACCCTAAATGATGGCAAACATAATTTATACAGGGTTTTCTATAAACTGCAACCGCGTTTTATCTGCTACGATAAAGCTATTTATAGGTGTTCTACGAGGCAACGAATGATGAGAAGAAGAATGACTCCTGCGATAAAGACTCGTGAATCATCATCTGTATCTCCTTTTTTCAAATAATCAAGAAAAATATTCTGCGTTTTGCTACCTTGACCGGGTTGGTCTAATTTGAAAGCACCACGATAATTTTGTTCATTTGTCCAATCAATAAATACAGTATTTTTTTCATAATCATTATCGATTGGTACAAGGTATTTAGCAAATTCCTCATTAATGTGGTAGACGTCCTCAACCAATCGGCGCATACGCATTTCTTTCTCAGTCGCATCAGGACTAGTAAGGATACCCATTTCCGCCAAAAATTTTTCATTTCCTTCAAATTGGTAACTGAAACAGCGTCCAGCCCGAAATTGAGGCTTCTCATCCTCAGGGACTATGATTGCTACTATTTTCACCCCTGTACGTAATAGTTCGTAAGCAATGCAAATTGCCGAAGCACCACCCCCTAGAATTACAACTTTTCTATCGGTTCGTGGATTCTTTGCGATACTGCCAGCAGTATCTGCTTGACGCAGAAATTCAGCGTAATCAAACAAAACATCACTATATGGATAATTTTTAGGCACTTTTGCCTTAGTTCCCTTAGGTGAGAATCGTAAATTTGGGATAATTGCTATGGCTAAAACCTCCTGATTTTAAAATTAAAATGGTAAAACAATATTATGAAATACTGTCACTTTAAGATTATGATAGGGCGCATCCTTTGCCAATGCCAATGATTGTACAGAATACATATATTTTATTTTAGAAGTATACATTAGATAATGTAATATCTATTACTATCACCCATTTCACTATCTAAATGAATAGAAATATTTGCTATAAGAAATTGATTTTATTGTTTTTAATAGTAGAATATAGTTATGAGTGCATAAATAAGTTACTAAACTATTCTTAGTTTATAGCTAAGTATAACTTTTTGTAGCGTCTAAGTAATTTTATTTTATTATACAAAATAAAAAGGAATCATACATATAGGCTGAATCTCGTGAAAAGCCTTAAATTAAGGGTTGAAGCAATGATAGAACAAGATTTACGTGATAATATCGTCCAACGTCTTCTGGTTTCATTTTCTCAACTCCGATTAATGATTATTGTCTAATAATTTTTGTGCTTGCAAGAAAATATCACAAAATTGTTGTTCGGTTAATCGCTTCGTTTGAGTATTATAGCGCGAACAATGATAAGAATCCAATAAAACATGCCTATCGTTAATCTGATGAATAGCACCATGAGCAAAGGGTAATTTTGACAAGGGTATTTTATACAGACGCAAAACGGACTGATGGGCAATTCTGCCTAAGGCAAGGATAATTTTTAGTTGAGCCATTTCAGCAAGTTCCATTGCCAAAAAAGAGTTGCAGTTAATGATTTCTTGGGTTTCTGGTTTGTTTTGTGGAGGCACACAGCGAACAGCATTGATAATTCTACAATTATGTAATGTGATATTATCATTAATATCAGCCTTAAATTCACCGCTTGCAAAATCAAATTTTAATAAGGTGCTATAAAGCAAGGCACCCGCATAATCGCCTGTAAAAGCACGCCCTGTGCGATTGGCACCTTTGACACCCGGAGCCAATCCTACAATGGCAAGCGCGCCATTTTCATCACCAAAGCCGGGCACAGGAGCATTGAAAAAGTCGGGATATTTCTGTTTATTGTCGGCACGATATTTTGCCAATCTTGGACAAATTTGGCAGTTATCAGACGGATTTTTCATGAGGTTTTTTCATTGTTTTTTCATGGTTTTTTTTCATGGTTTTTTTTCATGGTTTTTTTTCATGGTTTTTTTTACGATTGACAATGGTTGCGCATGAATTTTTTGATTGCGTCAGAGTTATCAGGTAACTCATGGCATTGTGTAGGGCGCGTCATTAAATCATGCAAATGAGCTGGCAATTCAGGGTAGATATTAATGGATTTTTTGATAATATCAGGAAATTTTGCAGGATGTGCTGTGGCAACAGCAATCACGGGCAAATCACCGCCATGAATTTTGCCTGCTTCAACACCAATAACGGAATGAGGGTCAAGAATATTACCTGTGATGCGATGATAATGCGCGATTTTCTTGCCAATAGTCTCATCATCTATGGCATGGGCAACAAAGAGCGATTGTAATTCCTTTTTTGCTGTTTCAGGCAAGGTAAATGTGCCATTCTTTCTAAAATCATCCATGAATTTTGTGAGGCTTGCGCTATCCCTTCCAAGCAATTCATAAAGCAAACGTTCGAAATTACTAGAAATTTGAATATCCATGCTAGGCGCAACGCTTGGGATAACAGGGCGCATTTCCATCAATCCAGAATGAACGGTGCGTGTCAAAATATCATTACAATTACTGCCAATAATCAATTTTTTAATGGGTAAGCCCATTTTGCGCCCTGCCCATGCGGCAAAAATATTGCCAAAATTACCACTTGGCACCGCAACGGCGCAATCACGCAATCCTAGACGCAAACAGCCATAAGCATAATAAACAATCTGCGCCATAATGCGCGCCCAATTAATAGAATTAACAGCAGAAAGATTCATCTCTTGCCGAAATGCCTCATCATTAAATAAAACCTTCACAAGGTCTTGGCAATCATCAAAACTGCCATCAAGTGCAATATTATAGCTGTTATCGGCAAGAACGCTTGTCATTTGCGCTTCTTGCACGGCAGAAATTTTACCCTTAGGGTGAAGCATAAAAATTTTCAAACGTGTCTTATGGGCAATGGCAGAAAGGGCGGCACTGCCAGTATCGCCCGATGTTGCGCCAATGATGGTGAGTGTTTTATCATCACGTTCAAGAATAAAATCAAACAAATTGCCTAAAAATTGTAAGGCAAAATCTTTGAATGCCAATGTAGGACCATGAAATAATTCCATCAGGAATAATTGATTATCAATTTGTTTTAAGGGCGCAATGGCCTGATGCCGAAATTCAGCATAAGATTTTTGAGTTAAATCTAGCAATTCTTTTTCTGTCATAGCATCGCCAATAAAAGGCTTCATTACCTTCGCCGCTAATTCTGGATAAGGCAGTGATGCCATTTTTAACCATTCTCGTTCGGTAAAAACAGGCCATGATTCTGGCAAATAAAGTCCACCATCATCGGCCAAACCTTTCAGGATTGTATCGGTGAAATTTAAATATTGCGGATGCCCGCGAGTGGAATAATAGCGCATGATGAAAATGATATTCTAAAATTAAAAACTTTTATTATTATGAGATATAATTTGTTGGATTGCTAGCAAATCATGCCATGCGTTGCGTTTTTTTTCAGGGACTTTCAGCAAAAAATTCGGATGGTAGCTACTGATTAAAGGCACAGGATTTTTCATGAATTGGTTTTGATAAGAGCTATTTTCTGCTATGGCATCTGTTTTATTGCCTGCTAATAAAGCTTTGCTTGCAACATTGCCTAAACACACGATGAGTGAGGCGTTGGTGAGGAGTGCCAGCATTTTCTCAAAAAAAGGACGGCAAATTTCTATTTCATTATCAATCAAGCTGCGTCCACCGGGCGGACGCCAATAAATGATATTGCTTAACAGGCAGTCATGAAGGGTTAAGCCAATACTAGCCAGCATATTATCAAGCAATATGCCAGATTCTGCGCTGAATAATGCCCCATTAATATCGTCACTTTTACTCGGAGCATCACCCATAATAACGATTTTACTGGTCTGGCTTCCCTGATGGGTCAGGCAATGATTGGCAGTGGATTGTAGCGGATGGTTGGTAAAATTCTGGATGGCAGTAATCAGCGTTTGCCAATCATTGCAATCACGGGAAAGTTTAGCGGCTTCTTCTATGGCAATCAAACTGCCACTGATAGCAGGAGGTGGTTTTTGAGGTGGTTTTATAGCAATAACAGGTTTTTGAAGATGAGGCTTTTTGGCAGGCGCGTTATAAAGTGGCTTCGCTGTTTTCATCGGCTGATACCAATCACGGGGCTGATGACTGATAGGTAAATCAGCGCCACAGCTAAGATGCCACTCTAATGCGCTTAACAGCTTTTGTTTGCTATTTTTTGAGGGGGTGTTTGACATAAGGCAGTTGGTATGGATATGAGAGTTTACAATATTATTATTGTGTCATTATAAATTATTGATTCGAGATATGTAAAGGTTTTTACAAGTGAAAATATCGCCAAATTAGATAAAAACTTACTTTATTGCTTTTATTTCTTTGATAAAATGTTTAGAATAGAGTTGTGTAACGGTAAGAATTTTTAACGAGAGATGTTCAGATGAACCTTCGCAATATGATTAAAATGATGTCAACTGGCTTGTTCGTGGGGTTATTCCCCAAATTAACACAAGCAGGTGAACTAAAAGATTGGCAAATGGGCTTTCAAGATGCGGCATCGCCTGTGGCAAGGGAAATTGCATTTTTCCATGATTATGTGGTTTTTCCTATCATTACAGCTATCGCGCTTTTTGTAATTGTGTTGCTGATTTATATTTGCGTTCGTTTTTCTGAAAAAAACAATCCAACCCCTTCTAAACGCACACATCATCGTCGTTTAGAAATTGTTTGGACTTTGCTTCCTGTGTTGATTTTAGGTGTTATTTTTGTGCCATCTTTTGATATTATTAAGTTGGCAGAAAGAGCAGATACAGTTGATATGACGTTGAAAGTAACGGGTAATCAATGGTATTGGTCTTATGAATATTCTGACTATGAGAATCTTGCTTTCGATTCTTATATTTTGGCTGATGATGAATTAAAAGAAGGCAAAAGATTACTAGAAACGGATAATCCCGTTGTATTACCAGTGGGTAAAAATATTCGTTTGTTATTAACTGCCTCTGATGTTTTGCATAATTGGGCGGTGCCTGCTTTAGCGGTTCGGCTAGATACAAATCCGGGCAAATTGAATGAAACATGGGTTCGGATTGACAAAACAGGCACTTATTATGGTTTCTGTTCAGAATTATGTGGTGCCAATCACAGCTACATGCCTATTCAGATTCAGGCGGTTTCAGAAGAAGAATTTGATAGCTGGGTACAGTTGCGTTCGGCTGTTGCCAGTCGGTAATTATTAATATTTTAGGAGCAAACATTATGGCAGGAGCTGATGCACATCATGCCCCAAAAGGCTTAGGAAGATGGCTTTTTTCTACAAATCATAAAGATATTGGAATTATGTATCTTAGCTTTTCAGTGATAGCTGGATTGATAGGTGCGTTATTTTCCATTTATATGCGTCTTGAATTGCAAGCACCGGGTGTGCAATTCATCACTTTGGCTGATGGTACGCCTGATGGGCATTTTTGGAATGTGTTGATTACTGCACATGGTCTAATTATGGTGTTTTTTGTGGTGATGCCGGCGTTAATTGGCGGTTTTGGCAATTACTTTTTGCCACTGATGATTGGCGCGCCTGATATGGCGTTTCCACGTATGAATAATATTAGTTTTTGGTTGATTATTCCTGCGTTCTTAATGTTGCTTGGCTCTGCTTTTATTGGTGGAGGTGCTGGCACAGGTTGGACACTTTATCCACCATTATCTAGCGTGCTTGGGCATCCGGGGGCAGGGGTTGATATGGCAATTTTTGCGCTACATTTGGCAGGTGCTTCCTCTATTTTGGGTGCGATTAATTTTATTACGACTATTTTCAATATGCGTGCTCCGGGCATGACATTGCATAAAATGCCTTTATTTGCATGGGCAATGTTGGTAACTGCTTTTCTATTGTTGATTTCTATGCCAGTGCTAGGGGGTGCGATTACCATGCTTTTGACTGACCGCAACTTTGGCACAAGCTTTTTTGACCCTGCCGGTGGTGGTGACCCTGTTTTATATCAACATTTATTCTGGTTCTTTGGACACCCTGAAGTATATGTGATGATTTTACCTGCCTTTGGTATTGTGAGCCATATTGTTTCCACATTTTCAAAAAAACCGATTTTTGGTTATTTAGGAATGGTTTATGCGATGGTAGCGATTGGTTTTGTTGGCAGTGTGGTATGGGCGCATCATATGTATGCGGTTGGTATGAATTTCAGTACAAAAGTGTATTTTACAGCGGCAACAATGGTGATTGCTGTGCCAACTGGCGTTAAAATTTTTAGTTGGCTGGCAACCATGTGGGGTGGGTCGATTCGAATGACTGTTCCAATGTTGTGGGCGCTTGGCTTTATTATTCTGTTTACCATTGGCGGTGTAACTGGGGTTGTGCTTGCGAATAGTTCACTGGATATTCAATTCCATGATACTTATTATGTGGTTGGGCATTTCCATTATGTGCTTTCTTTGGGTGCGGTATTTGCGATTTTTGCAGGATTCTATTATTGGTTTGGCAAAATGAGTGGCAGGCATTTCCCTGATTGGGCTGGCAAGCTTCACTTCTGGGGCACTTTTGTTGGTGTTAATCTGACATTTTTCCCAATGCATTTTTTAGGTTTGGCAGGTATGCCGCGCCGTTATATTGATTATGCGGATGCTTTTGCGGGCTGGAATTATATTGCTTCAATTGGTTCTTATATTTCTTTTGGTTTTACAATTTTCTTTGTGGTTGTGTTGCTTTACACATTGCGTGCTGGCAAGAGAATTACCGAAGATAATTATTGGGGCGAAGGTGCTGATACGTTAGAATGGATGGTGCCAACACCTGCACCGCATCATACGTTTGAAGAATTACCTCAAACTAAGTAATATCACTATTTACAGCACGCCTTTTGAAATGGGTATCAGTATAATATGGCAAGTCATACGAAAGAATTGAGTGGGCAAGCGTTGAGCAATTTATCTACACCTTATGATTATTTTCTGTTGCTCAAACCTCGTGTTATGTCGCTGGTTGTGTTTACTGGTTTTTGTGGTGTGTTATTAACCCCTGAATTGCCTCATCCTTTTTTTATTGCATTGATTGTGTTGATGATTGCTATTGGTAGTGGCGCAGCAGGTGCGATTAATATGTGGTATGAGCGCGATATAGATAAGAAAATGCAACGCACTGCGAATCGACCTTTGCCACGTGGCGTGATGGCACCATCTGATGCGCTTTCTTTTGGCGTGTTTTTGGCAGTGGGCTCTGTTTTTATTCTGACGATGACAGTAAATTGGCTAGCGGGTGGTTTATTATTAACGGCTATTTTGTTTTATGTGTTTATTTATACGATTTGGTTGAAACCACGTACCCCGCAAAATATTGTTATTGGTGGCGCGGCAGGTGCTTTTCCTCCGATGATTGGTTGGGCGGCTGTCACGAATAGCCTTTCATGGGAGCCGATTTTATTATTCGCTTTGATTTTTTTCTGGACACCACCGCATTTTTGGGCATTGGCATTGGTCAAAAGTGATGAATATCAGCGTGCCAATATCCCGATGTTGCCTGTGGTTAAAGGTGATTTATATACAAAAAATCAAATTATAATTTATAGCTTACTTTTATTACCTTTGGTGCTAAGCTTTTATTATTTACAATTTTCATCAATTTTTTATGCGATTCCAGCCGTTATGTTGACGGTTGAATTTATCCGCCGTGCCATCATATTACGGTTAGATACGCACAATAAAACCGCTCTTAAGTTATTCCGTTATTCTATTTTATATCTGGCATTGATATTTATTTTGCTGGTGATTGATAGATTATGGCTCATGAATTAGAGAGGACGTGCATCATGCCAAAAAAATCTGATAAAGAAAATAATCCCCAAAGTAATTTACGCCGTAAAAATTTAGCGGTTCTGGCAATGTTAGTCTCATTTTGCGCGATTTTATTTGTTACAATTATTTTAAGGCAAAAAGGCTTGTAATTGAATGGAGGCTTTCAGTCAAAAATCTAAAACAGCCATCATGACGCTTGTGATTGTAGGTTTGATGGCATTATTGGTGGCATTTTCACCAACATTATATCGGGTTTTTTGTCAAATTACCGGCTATGGTGGCACCACCCAACAATCAGAACGCCCATCAGATGGTGATGGCATCGTTAAGAAAATCAACCGTATTACAGGCAATCAAACAAGCGTGCTTGGCAATATTACCATTAGTTTTGATAGTAATATTAATGGTGGTTTGCCATGGGATTTTTACCCGCAAGCAGGCAAAATGACTGTACCAATTGGTGAAACTGCTGTTGCTTATTATCATGCAAAAAATAATGGTGATGGTAAAACGATTGGGCAAGCAATTTTCAATGTAACGCCCCATTTGGCAGGACAATATTTTGTGAAATTAGATTGTTTTTGTTTTACAGAACAGCAGATGGTAGCAGGTGAGGAACGGGCAATGCCAGTAGATTTTTATATTGACCCTGATATTAAAAATGACCCTGATATTAAGGATTTACAGGATATTACACTTTCTTATACATTTTTTTCACTTTATGATGAGGATATTCCTGAAGTGAGCCATAGCCATAATGCGTATCATAAGCATAATGAGCATCAGTATGGTGATTCTGATGGTAAAAAGGCACATTAAATGTTAAAAGATGCTATAAGAGTAAAAAACAATCAATGAAGTTTATTTTAAGAGGATATTAAAATGACTGCACAGCATGACTATCACATTGTTAATCCTAGCCCATGGCCTGTAATGGGTGCATTGTCAGCGTTTATTTTATTTCTAGGGTTGCTTTCTTTTATGCATCCCGACCTTTATGGCGGTGCCAGTGGAGTTGTCAAAAATATGGGTGTGGCAACATTATTTCCCGGTTTTGCATTGATATTATTTACCATGTCTATGTGGTGGCGTTCAGTGATTGCTGAAGCACAACAAGGTGACCATAAACCAGTTGTGCAATTAGGATTGCGTTACGGCATGGTGCTGTTTATTACATCAGAAGTGATGTTTTTTGTCGCATTCTTCTGGGCTTTCTTTAATGCTTCTTTATTCCCAACGGAAGCCATTGGTTCGATTTGGCCACCGGAAAATATTAAAACTTTTGATGCTTTTGGTTTGCCTTTCACCAATACAATTATTTTATTATTGTCAGGTTGCACGGTTACATGGGCGCATCATGCGTTATTAGAAAATAATCGCTCTGGTTTGATTCGTGGTTTAACTCTAACAGTTTTGCTTGGGATTTTATTTACAGGGTTTCAAGCTTATGAATATAGCCATGCACAATTTGGTTTTACTGATGGTGTTTATGCCTCTACTTTCTTCATGGCAACTGGCTTTCATGGTTTCCATGTGATTATCGGAACAATTTTCTTAGCAGTTTGTTTATTCCGTGCCACCAAAGGTCATTTCACGCCAACCCAACATTTTGGATTAGAAGCGGCGGCATGGTATTGGCATTTTGTTGATGTTGTGTGGTTATTCTTATTTGTCTCCATCTATTGGTGGGGTGGCTGATTATTATGAACAATCAGGTTGATGGTCTCAAACAGGATAGTAAATTTTCAGCCATTGTCGGTAACAAATGCCCCAACTGTTATCAAGGGTCGCTTTATCAAAAATATTTGGTAACTCATGAAATATGCCATCATTGTAAATTCCAACTTGATTCACTCATCACAGGTGATGGACCTGCGGTTTTGGTTATGTTTTTAGCAAGCACATTGGCGACATCACTAAGTCTTATCGCCTATTTTATTTTTGACCTACCAACGATTGCTGTATTGATTGTTTGGGTGGTTTCAACGATTTCATTCTCGCTGGTAAGCTTGCCATGGTTAAAGACGGTGATGATATTTTTAGAGTATTCGCAATATAAAGATGAACGCTAAAGAGTTTTTTATTAAATCTGATAAGGTTGTGTTGTGCGCGTGTGTGTTAGGTATTATTGTATTTAGCGGGTTAGGAATATGGCAAACCAAACGGCTTATCTGGAAAGAAGGATTGATTACGCGCTTAGAAGAAAAGCTTGTACAACAGCCCATTGCATTGAATGAGTTTTCCGAACAATATTCTGTTTCAAAGAAAGATGATGATATTTTAAGCCAACGCTATTCTGAACAAGGTGGTGAATTTACACCTGTTAGATTGCGTGGTGAATTTTTAACAGATGATTTTTTCTTGTTGAATCGCTCTATGGATGGCAAAGCAGGCGTGAATTGGTTAAAAATATTTGCCAGTGATGATGGTAGGAATATTTTACTTAATCGAGGTTTTATTCCATTTGAATTAAAAGATGCTGAAAAGCCAGATGATATTTCAGGCAGGCAAGAAATAGTGGCGATGGTGCGATTAGCTCGCGGCAGACCAAAATTTATGCCTGCGAATGTGCCAGATGAGAATATTTGGTTCTATATTGATTTGCCAGAAATATCTGCTTTGAGCGGGGTTGAGTTGGTTAATTATTATGCTATGGTCAAAAATAGTCCAGAAGGTTACGATTTTCCGCGTGCTTATAATTGGCGATTTGATATTCCAAACAATCATTTGCAATATGCAATCACATGGTTTGCTTTTGCATTGATTACCTTGATTATGGGCATTTATTATCAATATCGTTATATCAATAATCGAGATTTATGATTGTAACGTCCAAATCATATTAAACTCAGGTACAATCATATAGCTATAAATACACATGCCTAACAAGGTAAAGCCACATAAAAGATAAGAAGTTGACTTGTTAAATAAGGTGGTATTGCGGAATAAAATAACAGGCACCCCAAATAAAGCAAACATATAAATCAAACGTATCAGTGTCATGCCGTGATCAAAACCCAGCAAACTGTTTAACGCAACAGGAAATGAGAAAACCATTGTCAGCCCACAGCTGATAATCACCCAATCGCCTAAATTATAATGTGTTTGCGTCATAGTCAGTAATTTTTTACGAAATAATAATAATAAAAGAGCAAGAATCATCAGCCCTAACCACCAGAGGGTAAAAGCAGTGTAATGTAACAGGCGTTCCCAAAATTTTCCTTCACCCTGTTCTAATTGTTGTCCCCATTGCACATAATTATCACCGAATAACCAAAATGATTGGATAAATTCAATGATATGCTGTGCTAACATTTGAATATTAGGAGAGAAAATCATCGCAATGGTGATAAAAATATAAAATAAAGTAAGATTGCGTGTATGGCGTTGATTCTTTTGATAAAATTGAATGAAATTAAAAACAATATAGGGAATGATGCCAATAAGGAAAAATAAAGCATAAAGTGGCGATAAGATTAAAAACAGACAACCACCAAAATACCAAAGGGCAGACCATTTTAGAGGAGATTGCAGAAGCCTTCGGTCAAATAAGAGACTGGCATAGCTGATGAGTAATAATAATTCTGGGAATTTTATGGGGATAATGAATAAAATTGCAAAGGTAAATAGATGCGGTAAAAATCGGCTAAGCGCGCTGAAAGTAAGAATAACCAGCAATGTATGAATAAAGAGAAATGAGAATGGTACCAGCTCATGATAAATTCTAGTATTATTTAATAGGCTTAGTAATTTTGCAAGTAGCAAGGGCGCGTAGCTAAGCAGGTCGCTATTGGTGACCATATCGGGGATAATCCAAGCGTCAAAATAGCTTGGTTGCCTTAAATATTGGGGAATAATTTCTAAAAACACATCAACAGAGCTAACTGTTATATTTGGTAATTTTATAAATATCAGAATAGCTGCCAATGTTATTGGGGAGATAATATCTTTTGTCAGTAAGTTAGCATTATTCAGCCAGTTGTTTTTTCGGCTTATCACGGAATAGATGCCTAAAATGATAATGGCTGTTACCATCAAAAATAATACCGGATAGTAATGTAACGCTCGCTCTCCCTTACTAATGGTAACAATTTGTTCACTTTCTGGTAATAAGGAAAAATAAAGGGGTAGCAATAAAATTTGAATCACACATGCAAAATGGGCAAATAATTCTTTGCTTTCACGATGCAAATGGCGTTCTTTCAGATAAAAGGGGGTAAAGCCATAAAGAATAAGCAAACATAATCCTATTGATAGATAACGCAGGCTGCTCTCATAATTTGTCAGCATTAAATGCATATCTTTAAATAGAAACCGCCATTCAAAAGAAATAACAAGATAAAGTTTTGTAAAAGCGAGGCTAATAGCGATGGGGATAAAAGCACTCATTAAGGCCAATATAATTGTGCCAAAAAACAAATGCCCTGTGCTAATGGTGGTTAAAGCCCGTTTTGCATAGAAAAAAATAGCAGGCAAAATAAGCAAAGCAAAATAAGCATAAGGGCGGACGAGTTGGAAGTTTTTTTGCAACACAGCACTTAACATGATGGCAAGCAAAATGAATAAAATGGCAAAGCAGATATTTTGCAATTCATGACCAATTTTATAATCTTGTGTCAGCAAATGATATTGATATTTATGTCCAATATAAGTTGCGATACTCACAATAAAAAAAGTGAGCAACCATTTAAGAATGGGAAGCTCAACACTATAAATAGTGAGATGGTTGAAACTAAAATAACACACCAATAGGCTTATCAAGCCAATGCAAAAGCCTGGATAAGAATGGTTAAAAAAATCTTCAACAGATTGCCATGATGGATTAATACGCATATGTCTAGAATTACCTGAAATTAAAAGAAAAGTTAAGGGATTTTTCATATTATTAGTCAATATCCCTTACCATATAAATTATTTATTTGACAATAATCTCATAAAATAACACAATTTAGCTATGTCAATGATAGGTAATATGAAGATGTTAGAGCAAAAATGCGTTGATAAGGGCTTAAAAATGACAGCCCAACGGCGGATTATTTGCAAAATATTAGCCCAAAGCACGGATTACCCTCATGTTTATGTTGCGGGTTTTTTATTTTTATTTTAAGGTGCTGTTAGAAAAACAAACGTGTTGATATGGGAGAAAAATGACCAATAACGAACAGGAACGTCAGAAGATGCCAGAAAAAATGGATTCTCTGGACCTTTCTGATATTGTGCAAGGTAGTTTGTATCTACGTTTGGCGAAAGGAACAGATGATATTCTGTTATCGCAACGCTTGCGCTATAATGTGTTTTTTGAAGAATTACATGCGGATGCTTCTGAAGAAGTGAAAAAAGCAAGACGTGATATTGATGGCTATGACGAGATAAGCGACCATTTATTGGTGTTTGATAGTTCTATTGAAGATGATGAATATGGACAATTGGTGGGTACGTATCGTTTGTTGCGCCAAAGCCAACTTTCAGAAAATCAGAAATTTTATACCGAAGATGAATATGATATTCGCAAAATCAAAACATCGTTTAACAATATATTGGAATTAGGGCGTTCTTGCGTGCGAAATGAATATCGCACAAAGCAAGTTATCAATCTGTTATGGCATGGTTTAAGCCGTTATATTGCCTATTATGATATTGATGTGATGCTTGGTTGCGCCAGTTTTCATGGTGCAGATGTTGCCAAACACAAGGCGGCTTTATTATTGTTGCATCATTATCATTTGGCACCTGAAAATATTTGTCCGATATCCTTATCGCAAGATGCGTTGCAAATTAAACCTTTTGATGAAAAGCAATATTCCCTGCGTGGCACTATGCGTCATATACCCCCTTTGATTAAGGGTTATATCAGGGTAGGTTCTTATATTGGGCAAGGTATTTTTATTGATGATAAATTTGATACGGTGGATGTTTGCGTTGTGTTGCCGATAGAATCAATATCTCCACGTTATTTTAATCATTTTCTGCGTGATGTTAAAGCCGAATAAATCACTCCTACCCGCTTGCGCCTATCTACCCGCTTGCGCCTATCTATAAGCCACGTGCTTTTGTAAAAATTACGATAAAACTATCATTAATTTTGCTGAATACATTGATATGCAGTCTATTAGGATTGCCATGGATTTTAACCGCACGGAAAGTACCAGCATGGCTTAGCCTTTTATGGCATAGAATGGCATTGAAAATTTTACAAATAAAAGTCAATGTGCGAGGGCAAAAAATAGCCGATGGGCAATCCGCTGTTTTTTGCTCTAACCATCTTTCTTATCTTGATATTATGGTGTTAGGCTCTTTAATTGGCGGGCGGTTTGTGTCGCGTGCCGATGTGCGTCATTGGCCCTTAATGGGTTATCTTGCCAAGAGACAAGGAACGATATTTATTGAACGAAAGAAACGACAAGCCGAACAACATGTTGCCATTTTGCAACATGAATTACAAAAGCCAACCCCTCTGATTATTTTTGCAGAAGGCACCTCAAGTGCAGGCATTATCACCTTGCCGATTAAATCAACATTGTTACAGCCTTTGGTGGGGATTGATAATGTGCCTATCCAACCAGTTACCATCAGCTATAAGAAACATTATGGTTTGCCAATGGGGCGCATTTACGAACCATTATGCGCATGGTATGGTGATATGGAATTAGCCCCCCATTTGTTAGAATTCTTATCATTAGGTCCGATTGATGTTGAGGTGGTTTTTCACCCAATAACCACGATGGATAAGCATGAGGGCAATCGCAAATTATTGGCAGACTATTTGCATAAGAAAATCTCAGAAGGGCTAACGATGATTCGACAATATCGCCTTTAATCACCTTTATTATTAAATCGTTTCAGTGCCGATACAATTTGGCACATATTTTGCTTTATTATCAAGAATAATATAATCAGATAGCAGAGTAAGATTATGACGAAAGAACATCCTTATAAGGCGTTTTATCATCAAGATAAAAACAAGTCTCGAAAAAATAATCGTGGTGAAAGAGGACGGTTTGCGTCCGTATTTTTGTTTTTTATTGTTATTTTTATTGGTTACACAGCAGGGTTGATGATTTCAGTAGCCGTTGCCCAACCACGTATCAAAGATATTGCTGGTTTTGAAGGGGTGCGGTCTAACTTGCTGGTTGGTTATGGGCTAGTTGTTGGGCTTTCCGGCACAGGTGATAGGTTAGAAAATTCTGTTTTTACCAGAGAAAGTTTGGTTGGCGTCTTAGAAAGATTGGGCGTTAATGCCAATGATGATAGATTACGCACGACCAACGTAGCGGCAGTCATTGTCACGGCATTGTTACCACCCTTTGCGCGTCATGGCGCTACCATTGATATTACCATCTCGGCTTTAGGCGATTCTGAATCATTACAAGGTGGCACATTATTAGCAACGCCTTTAGTGGCAGCCGATGGGCAGGTTTATGCAGTAGGGCAAGGCACGATTTCATTATCATCTTTGATTGCGCCACGGGGCGGTTTGGCAGATGCTGGCGCGCCACGGGGTGTACCAACATCAGGACGGATTGCTGGGGGTGCTATTGTAGAGCATGAAATTAATTTTAATTTAGATCAGAAAACAGAGATAAAACTTGCATTGCATCGTCCTGATTTTACAACAGCAAGGCGCATGGTTTTGGCAATAAATAGTTTCTTGGGAACCGATGTTGCCACCACAACCGACCCCGGTACAATCGTTGTTCGTGTGCCACCGATTTATCGTAATGCGGTTAATAATTTGATCGCTGATATTGAACAATTACGCGTGCTTGTTGATAAACCAGCAAAGGTGGTTATCAATGAACATGCTGGTATTGTGGTGATGGGTGAAGGGGTGCAAATTAGCCCAGTTTCTATTTCACATGGTAATTTAAGCTTACAAGTGCAAGATGCTGCGGGCAATATTACCAACCAACGTGGTGCATTTGTTGATTTAGAAGGTGCGGCCACATTGGAAGAAGTGGTTGATGGTCTAAATGCGTTGGGGATTCAGCCCCGCGATATAATTGAAATTTTGCAAGTTATCCATAGAGCAGGTGCCTTGCAAGCAGTGATAGAGGTGATGTAATGGTTGATGGTTTGGCACAGAATTTGCTTGATATAAACTTACAGGTGACAGCACCTACTATCCCATCGTTTAAGGGGTTCAAATCGCAACATGTCGGTAAAGATATATTGCGTGATACCGCTGAACAGTTTGAGGCATTCTTTTTGCATACTGTTTTAGAAAGTATGACAGAAACGATAGGTTCGGAAGATGTGCTAGGCGGCGGGGGTCATGCTGAAAAAATATGGCGTTCTCAGATGAACGAACAATTTGCAAATGCAATTGCGAAATCAGGGGGCGTTGGAATAGCCGATAGTGTCTATAAGGAATTATTGGCAAAGCAGGAGGAAGTAAACAATGAACAAGTCATTAAACCAGAGTCCGGTTCAGACTCAGGCGAAAGCGAGCACACTCGATAGCCATCTTGAATCAGCAGCAAAATTTACCTTTGCTTCAGGCGCATTAAGCCCTGTAGAAAAAGCCCAAGAATTAGAACGTATTGTTGGCGGTCTCATTGATATATTAGACCGTGAGAATGATTTAATTATCCATAAACCATTGGTTAATTTTGAACGGCTTAAAACAATCGCATCACAAAAACAGAATTTATTTGAAGAATATCACGGTTTTATTTCAGCCGTTGGTTCTATCAAAACATTCGCGTCCGATTTAAGCGACCATATGCAAGAACATTTGAAATCTTTATTTACGCGCTATGAAGAAACAGCGGAAACGAATGAACGTCGGTTAAAAATCGCGTTACAAATTTCAGCAAGAATTTTAGATGCGGTTAGCAATGCACAAGCCGAAGCAACGCCTGTGCTTTCTTATAATCAGTATGGGGTTTTGAAAAAATCCGAACATGCACCTTTAGGAATTAAGCAAGAGATTTAACCATGTCTTTGTTTAACTCACTCAGAAGTGCAACAAGTACAAGCCTGCAATTAGGCACAGGCTTACAGTATCATGCACAGAATATTGCCAGCGCGAACGATCCTGACTATCAACGCATTGAAGTTAAATATAGGTATAATGGTAGTTTTATCGATTTAGGTGTGCCTGAACGTGCGCATGATAGAGGCATTAGCCGTGAATTATTATTGCAACGTGGCACAGCAGGTGAAAGCGAAACATTATCTACATATTTATCATCCTTAAATGCAACATTGGGCTTAGATGGTAACTCACCTCGTTTGTCTGGTTCGTTTGAAAGATTTGTGCAAAGTTGGCGTGATTTCCAAGCCGACCCTGCCCTTGATTCTTCTCGTGCGGCTGTGATAAGTTCTGGGGAAAATTTAGCGGAAGAAATTTCATCTTTGGCATTCTCACTTTCTAGTTTACGCAGTGATGTAGATACCAATATCAGTGGCGATGTTCGTGAAGCCAATCGTTTGTTACGTGAAATTGGCAGATTAAATTCGCGCATTACCAATAACACAGCTCAAAAAGTACCATCGGGGGCTTTAGAAAATCAACGTGATACGGCATTAAATCAACTTTCAGCCATTCTTGCCGTGCAAACCTCTACCACTGAAAATGGTGTGGTTTCCATTTACACCCATAGCGGACATCTTTTATTGGGTTCGGGGGACCCGCGTGAGCTTGCTTATAATAGTGGCACACGAGAAATTACCATAGGTGATGACCAGAATGTTATTGCGGCTAATGATTTTAATAAATTATCTGCCGGTTCATTGAAAGCACATTTTAATATTATTCGTGATGGTAATGACAACACGCAAGATAATGATGATGCGATTGGTTTAATTGCAAAATATGAATTGATTTTAGATGAATTTACAGCAGAACTTACCAGTAGCACCGAGACTTCATCGTTTAATGAAGCATTTTCGCGGAATACAGGCACGCCTGCATTTAGGTTTTTTAACTCTGATGCAACCGCCACCACGATTGAGGTGAATAGTGATTTACTGGATGGTACAAGTGCGCTACCATTGGATGCGGTGCAAACGGATGTTATCGCCGATAATGTGATTGATGTATTGGCATTAGAGACACGTAACATTAACAATACGAATTTAGTATCAAATCTGCGTCAGGAAAATAAAAGTTATATTAATTTAGTTAATGGCATTACAAGCCTGTTAGGGCAAACCATTAATGATTATGAAGCCTTATCGCAAACAGATGTTTTGGTGCGCAATGGCTTAAAAGAACAGCTTGTTAATCGCACGGGTGTGAATGCTGATGAAGAACTAACACATATTCAGCAATTGCAAACATTATATGCGGCAAATGCAAGAGTGATTACAACAATTAGTAATATGTTTGATGAGTTATTGCGAACAGTTTAACGCGATAAATTAGGCTTAGCATCAAGGGTGATTACGGATGGCACCTGATGCGAATAGGCCAAGATAGATTGTCTCCATCCAACTGGGTGGTAAGTTTTTAACTTGCCACCATTTTTCTTTTAAAAGCACGGATTGCTTTTACAAATCTCTCTATGCTACATATATAAAATGGATATTTATGAGGTCGTCTTTGATAAAAGAGATGACGAGGATTTTTCTTAACATGTATTTATTGAAATCTTTAACAGCACAAGTAAGAAATGGTGCTGTTTTGCCAAGCCTATTCATGATTTTATTAGGGCTTATTTTTATTACCATGATGAATAGCTTGGTTAAATATTTAGGGCAGTCTGATTATGATGGCAGTTTTCTTGCCTTTATGCGAAATAGCTCGGCAATGCTAACTGCTATGATTATGCTATGGGGGCGAGGTTATTTTACAGCCAAAAAACGGCATTATTTCAAAATATCAAGCCTTAAATTAATGCTCTTGCGTAGTAGTTTTGCAATCGTCTCGCAGATTAGTTTTTTTACATCATTGCGTTATATTGAATTAGGCACAGCGCGTGCTTTAAGCTATACCAGCTCAATTTTTGTGACGATTTTAGCAGTTATGTTATTGAAAGAAAAATGTGGTATTTGGCGAAGTAGCGCATTGGTAGTTGGATTATTGGGCACTTTCTTGATTGTGAGTGAAGGTGCATCGCTTGAAGTAGAAAAGCTGCCTTATTATTTATTAACGCTTTTCTCTGCCGTATGTTTTGCCTGTACATTGATTACATTATCATTCTTTGCAAGAAAAGATGATAATTTGGTGTTGATAGGCTACGCACAAATCATGACGACTTTTTTAGGAGCATTCGCTTTAACTTTCTTTTTTGAATGGCAAAGAATTTTAACATTAGAGCATTTGATTCTTATGATGTTAACCGGCGTGTTTGGCACGATTGGCATGTTATTCATTACTTATGCCTATCGAATGTCGCAAGTAAGCTTGTTGGCACCGTTTCAATATTTTGGACTTATTTTTGCACTTTTATTCGGTTGGATATTCTTTGGCGAAAACCCCATTGATAAGTTATTTCCCGGCGCGTTATTAATTGTAGGGGCAGGCATTGTGATTGCCATTCGTGAAACGATTAAAAAAGTGGATAGACCCCATCAGAATGACGATACAAAGATATAATGATTGCCATAATGGCGATAAAAAGATAGGATAATTTTAGTAATAGCTTAAATTAGGAACAGACAATGATTGAATTAAAAAACCCTTCTTTGATGGATACTTTGTGGCAAAGTGAAAATGTAATGCGCCGTAATGTGATTTTATGTTTTCTTGGCTCATTAATTTTGATTGCCTCAGCGCAGATAAAAGTGCCAATTGGTCCTGTGCCTATTAGTATGCAAAGTTTTGCGGTACTATTGATTGGCGCTAGTTATGGCATGCGTTTGGGTGGTGCAACTATATTGCTTTATCTTAGCTATGGCATTATGGGCTTGCCTGTATTTGCAACAGGTGGCGGAGCATTAATTTTGGTAGGACCAACAGGTGGTTATTTGCTTGGTTTTTATTTCGCGGCGGTTTTGGCAGGTTTCTTGGCGGAACGTGGGTTTGATAAAAGCTTTGCAAAGATGATTGCTTTGGGTCTTATCTCAACAAGTGTGATTTATCTTTTGGGACTGTTGCAATTGGCGCTTATCATTGGCTGGGATAAGCCGATTTTGGAATATGGTTTATTACCTTTTATTTATGGTGATTGTTTGAAAATATTGCTTGTGGCGGCTGTGATACGGGTTGCATTGAAAAAGCTTGAACAAAAATAAATAATATTTTCGTTATTATAAAAAAACCTTTCATGATGCGTGGAAGGTTTTTTTTATGCCGTCGACTATTGATTTGGCTATTTATTTTCTTGGGAATTTTCTTGGGAATTTTCCTGTAATTTTTCCTGTAATTTTTTTTGCCATTTTCCTGAAGCATCTTGACTATAATAAATGCTGGGATAATCTTGCGCTTGGCAATATTTCCATGATTCACGTGCTTGACGAACCAAATGCTGATTTTGCTCAGAAAAAATCAAACAAATAAGTTTAAATTTTTCTAAAATTTCTTGTGTGGGCAAAGAGGTTAAACAAAACAGACTATAAGCATGGTTGGGATTGTTGCCATCATCATTAATATAGATAGGTTGGCGGCTGGCATAATCTTGGATATGTTGCGTTTCTTTGCGTTTGCAATCACCATCACTACCATGTGCTAAAAAGCTTGTGCCAGTATCCCATAAAATTTTATTCCATTGTGCCATTTCATTTGTTTCCACATAAAGCACAATATTGCCATAACGTGTTTGGGCAAGGGGTAATAATTTTTTGAGCGCATCTTCGGGCTGATGTTTGGTAAGGTGATAAAAGCGAATTTCTTCAATCACGCTTATTCCAGATTTTCTAGATAACGGTTGAGCAGTTGAACAGCAAAGGCACTTGCCCCTTTGGGTGAACAGGGTTTGCCCTTACTCAGCCATGTAACGCCAGCAATATCAAAATGCGCCCATTTCACGCCCTGATTGATGAACCGTTGCAAAAATTGTGCGGCTGTAATGGAACCTGCTGGTCTGCCCCCGATATTTTTCATATCAGCAATGGGGGATTGCAACATTTTATCATAGACAGGGTCAAGGGGCATACGCCATATTTTTTCATCTGTTTGTCTGCCTGCTTTGATTAATTCTTTTGCCAAGCCATCATCATTGCTAAACATGCCGGCATAATCATGCCCAAGGCTGATAATCATGGCACCGGTCAGTGTAGCTAAATCGATAATAATTTCTGATTCGAATTGTTGTTGTGCATAGCAAAGCGCATCGGCTAATACCAATCTGCCTTCTGCATCCGTATTCAAAACTTCAATGGTTTGCCCAGATAATGAGGTAATCACATCACCCGGACGCATCGCATCACCTGATGGCATATTTTCTACCAACCCTACGATGCCTACCACATTGATAGGCGCACGCCGTTCTGCTAAGGCTTTCATTAAGCCAGTCACAACACCAGCACCGCCCATATCCCATTTCATTTCTTCCATACCAGCAGGGGGCTTCAGTGAGATACCACCAGTATCAAACGTAACTCCTTTGCCAACAATGGCAATTGGTTTTTGTGATTCATCGCCACCATTCCACGACATCGTCACCAAACGGGCTGATTTGCTAGAACCTTGTGACACGCTTAATAAAGCACCCATGCCCAATTCTTGTAATTTCTTTTCATCTAATACAGTCACATCTAACCCGCTTTTTCCTAAGGATAGGCAAATTTCAGCAAAATTTTCAGGATAAAGATGATTGGCAGGCTCACTTACTAAATCACGGGTAAGTTCAACCCCTTGCATGATTGGCAAATAATGATTGAGAAATAGTTTTTCAGCCTCTTTTGCATGGGCACCAGTGATGATAATCTCATGGAGTAATTTCTCTGTCTCGTCTTTTTTCGTGAGATATTTCGTAAAGCTATATTGATTTAAGATTGCACCACAAGCAATATTTACCAAAGAATGCGCTGAAATATCACTGATAAGATGGATTGCCTCCCGCTCAAGTTTTTTACCCTCTTGGGCAAGTGTTGCACCAATATGGCGGGCGGTTAATTCTTCAACTTCATATTCTTGTTGTGATTTTTGTTGTGTTTCACCAGTGCCTAATAGCACCAGATAATTGGCATTTTTTTGTAAGACACAAATTTCTGTATTGGCGACTTGCCCCTTAAAATTACTAATATCTAAATGATGTGTGACGAGGTTACCAACCGATGCATCAATTTCTTTGCCATAGGCATCTAATGTTTTTTTTTCATCTACCAGTAGCGACAATGGAATGTTATCATCAAGCAGTAAAATATCAAAAATCTTATCAGCGAAAGTTATTTTCAACATAGAAACTCCAAATTAAAGAGAAATAATTGCGTATGTTAGCAACGATATAAATCATATAGGCATGTAAATCATATAGGCATATGGATTGCTACAGTCATTTAAGCTATATAGATACTATGGTAAATGTTTCGTTGCAAGGGTAATTATATTAAAGAAGTTAATAATGCAAATATATTCTTATTTATTCAGAGGAATTGCAAAATCATGCTTTGGCATTGCGGGCGGTTTGATATTGATTATGCTTACGGTGCAAATCATCGCACAGAATGATTTACTGATTAGGGGAACGGTAAGTTTCTTACAATTAGTGCTTATTTCGTTATTATCAGTGATTGAATTCGTACCTTTTTTGCTAATCATCGGATTTGTGGCATCGGTGCGTTTGAATTGTTTAAGACTTTCAAACGACCATGAGTGGGTAATTTTACAAGCCACTGGCTATGCATATCGGCAGGTATTATACCCCTTTTATATCATGCTTGGGGGGATTATGTTGCTTTGCTATTGTTTCAGTTTGTTGCTTATTCCTGAAGCACTTTATGTGAATAAACAAAAATTGCATGATTATAAAAATCAGGCATTTCGAAGCCAATTAATAACAGGAAGATTTTATGAACCAGATGAAAATCTTATTTTACATATTGGGCGGTCAGAGCCTGCCAATGCACAGCTTCACGATGTTTATATGTTAGATAATAGAACGTCTCCGGGTTATTTTTTGAATGCGAAGCAAGGAAAGTTTTGGCAAACGCAACAGGGTTTGAAAATTCAATTTTTTTCAGGGTCTTATTATTATCTTAGACAAGATGAGGAAGAAAAACGTAAAAGCCGTAAAAATCGTCAAGAGAAGTTACATCATGTAGATTTTAAAGAATTATGGGTAGATGTTTCTGGCTTTTCCGATGGAGATACTGAACAGGATGAGCAAAAAATTATTCGTGACAAAATTAAAATTTTACAAACATTCACATTGCTTTCGTTTTTAAGGAAGAAATCAACAGATGATGCCATCTATAATCCTGACTTGCACCTTGATTATCTGCAAGAATTACAGCAAAGATTTAATTTGCCACTGTTAGCGGCAAGCCTAACAGGCTTTCTACTTTGCTTGCCGATGCATGCGATTGCACGGCAGAAACGGAGTGTTTTTGCGCGGTTTGGAGAATTTTATGGCATTGTTTTTGCCAGTATCTCTTTGATATTGTTGCAAATTCTTTTGGTGAATAGTCGTGGAATAGAATTTTTTACATTAAGTTATTTATTCCCTTTATTGATGTTGCTATTGCCTTTCTTGCGTGGGCGGAAATGATAATGATGAGCATCTTATTTCGTTATTTCAGCTTTAAGATTTTACGTGGTATTTTATCTCTATGGTTATTCCTTGGCATGGTTGTGAGTATCTTAAATCTTATTGAGATATTGGCACGTCTTTCCGATAATGAGAATGCCAGTTTTGCATTGGCACTTAAAATTATGCTGTTAAAAATGCCGTCTAATTTTCAAATTTTATTGCCCTTCGCAATGGTGATGGGTACGGCTTTGGCATTATTGGCAATGCGACGAAACAATGAATTTATCGTGATGATGATGTCGGGTTTAAAGCAACGGCATTTGGTGTTATGGGTGATGATTGCATCTTTAATGATTTCTGTTGTTGCATTATTATCTGATAATTTCGTTGCGAAAAGCATCTCGCAATACAGACTTTATGAACGCAATGTACTCTCATTACAAAATGAAGAATTTAATGAATATTTCTTTGGCTTAAAATTTTATCATCAAACAGATGCGCATCATTATTATATTCATTTGCATTCTTTTGATAAATTTAATAACACATTAGGGTCAAGTAAAGTGGTTGTTAGCGATAGAGATACAGGAAAATTACGCGACTATATAACCTCATCAAAAGGTGAGGTCGTGGAAGGCAAAGCGTGGCGGTTAAGCAATGTAAAAATTTATCGTGCGGGTGAAAAAGTAGTGGCGCTTGAAACTTACGATATTCCAATTCCTATCAGTTATCAAAATCTGGCATTTTTGGCAAGCCCATTGGATACGATTGGGTTTTTCACCTTGCCAAAATTTATTGTATTGGCTCAAAAAGTAGGCGCGCAGACAAGCCTATATCAGATTACCTATTGGCAAAAATTATTAAGCCCCGTGCTTTACGCTATTTTTGCTGTTTTGGCATTTGGAATTGTTCGTCTTGTCTCGCCACGGCAATCAACAGCATGGACGATCTTAAAATGTTTTCTATGGGCGTTAATATTAAATTTTGGCAATAATTTGATTGGTGCTTTGGGCAGTGCTGAACAAATTTCTTTATTTTTATCGCTTGGCGCACAGCTATTTTTCCCCTTTGGTATCATGATGATTTTTTTGATGAAGCCCGGCATCACTTGATATATTAATGTTCAAATTACTTTTTCATATCATTATCAGCAGCTTTTTATATGTCACATATTTTGCACCATTGGCGTGGGCAGAAAGCTATGAATTGATTGCGGATGAAATTTTTTACGATGATGCGAGTCGTGCTTTTAAGGCAACGGGCGATGTCAGGGTTCTCTATCAAGATAAAAAAATATGGGCAGATAGAGTTTCGTATGATGATAAAACACAGATTTTACGTGTGACGGGCAATGTTATTTTTCAAGATGAAGAGATAACATTTTTTGCTCATAAAATGCTGTTTGATGAAAATTTCAATCGGCAAGAAATGGAAACAGTAGCATTAAGGTTTGATGAAAAAAAACGGATGCGTGCATTGTATTTGAATGTAGAAGATGCACAAAATGAAACAATTTTACGGAATATGATTTATACCCCTTGCCGAGAATGTTTTGCTGAAGATGGCACAGAAAAACTGCCTTTATGGCAAATTCGTTCGCGCAAAACAGTGATGAATAGCGATACAAAAACCCTCACACATCAGCAACTTTATGTAGATATAAAGGGTAAGACGATTTTATATTTGCCAAAGCTTCGTCATGTTTATGATTCATCAGTGCCATTAAGTGGCGTTTTATGGCCAACTTATGGTACCAATAATCGTTTGGGATTTTTCTATGCACAGCCTTTTTATTATAGTGCATCACCTGCTAAGGATTTAACCATTGTGCCTGTTTACTCATCGAATAATAAACATATACTTACTGGCTCGTATCGCACGGCATTATCACGTGGCATGGTGCAAACAGATGTTACGGTAACCGATAGTTCGAATCAAACTGATAAGAAGTTGCGGGGTGATGAAACATTTTATAGCCGTGTGTTATTTAAAAATCAGCTCAATCAAAATATGCGTATTGATGGCAAATTTCATTATTTAGATAATCAGAATTTTTTCAGCCAATATCGGCAAAATGGCTCTTTTAATAATTATGGAGGAGTGGCAAGTTCTTACCAAGACCATATCCGTGTAGAGCAATTTTACGGCAGAGATTATATTTTATTAGAATCGCGGTATAAGCACCGATTAAAAAATAAAGAAGGTAGCGATGATATTAATTATTACACATTTCCTGTGGCGCAGTTGCAATATTATGGTGGCAAATATCGGTTTGCGGGCGGATATGTACAAGGTTCTTTGGGATTAGAAGAATTGCAACGCACCAGCTATGAACATAAAGGCAGAAGGCAGCTTGCTACCAAAGGCACGTATCAAAAGAATATCTGGCTCACCAATCAGACTCTGTTTGAATTTGAAACCGATTATATTGGCAGACAAGTGGAAGAACGCGCCGAAACCGATGGCAATGACCAAAAATTTGCCGATAGGGGGGTTGCACATTATTATGGGCGGTTAAGACAAAATTTTGATTATAGGGGTGATGGTTTCACCTTAGGTTTGGCAACTGAATTTTTATCTCATAACAGTTTTGGTAATGTTAATAATGAAAATTTTATCAATGAAGATAGCAATGCTTATACTCCTGATGTTGGCTCGTTATTAGCATTTGAACCTCTTGGCAATGGCGAGGATATTATGCAAGCAGGGCGTAGAAAAGCCGCTGGGGTAAGCCTTTATTATCAGCAATATGAAGGCGTTTATACAGGGCTTAATTATGCGCGGGCGGATATTGTTACCTTTGATAAATTAACCAATGAAACGCTTCATGTCTATACGGGTAAAACAGACCATGTGCTTAATTTGACAGTGAATAATAAAGGGTTCTCATGGAATCAAGATATGATTTTTGCGCGTGAAAATAACGATACATTAATATCATCAGGTGTTGTTAGTGTGAATGGCGATAAGGCAGATATTAATCTATCGCATCGGCGTTATAGTAATATTTTTTTATTAACCCCTGCACAACGCTATATCAGGTTGCAAGCTGATAATCCTACCCCAGAAACAATTGAAGAATCTGTTTCTATTGGCGTTAAATTCCGCCCATCTAATACATGGAATGTGACATTTAACACGCGCTATGATATAGAGAATAAAGAAATATTGGGGGTAAGTGAATTTGGTATGGAAAGGCTTGCCGATTGCATTCGTTTTCAATTAAAATATGCTTATGATGCAACCCTAACCAATGAGTTGGAAAAAACCGTAACATTCTCTATACAGCTGGTGAATTGATGATAAAGCGTTTGATAATTATATGTTTCTTTTATAGCCTATTATTAGGCAATGGCTATGCACAGCAAGTGGCGATTGTGGCATTTGTTAATGAAGATGTTGTGACGGCGCATGATTTAGAACAGCAGATTAAAATTTTTCGTTTGATAGGCGTTCTGCCTGATGATGGTAGTGATGTTGATTCGGTAACACAGCAACAAATTTTAGATGTATTGGTAGCCAATCGTATCAAGAGACAGCTAATGACACAAGCCAGAGTAAGAATAGATGAAGCACTTTTAGAACAAGAATATAGTGGGTTGGCTATTCGTTTGAAAATTGACCGTGATACTTTGCTTGATTACTTAAAACAGCAAGGGATTTCTGCAAAAGCGATGCGACATTTTATTATTAGTAATACGATATGGGAAGTTTATGTGAGACGTTTTGCCTTTCGGTTTGTGCCATCTGAAAGTGAAATTTCTACACGATATCAGCAGGCGCTGAATCAACTTTCACAAACACGCTATTATATTCATGAAATTATTTTACCAGTTGATTCCATTATTGAAGATACGTTGAAACGTCAGCAGGCTGAAAATGTGATTGCCCAGCTTCTTGATGGTGCAGATTTTAAGAGCATCGCATCGAATATTTCAGAGGTTGCCAGTGCCAATCAAGGGGGTTTGCGTGGTTGGGTTTCAGCAGGTGAATTAAGCACAGAAGAAAGGCAAATCATACAAAATCTACCCGTTAACGGATTAACGGATAATCCTGTTAGATTGGAACAGGGTTATGCGATTTATTGGTTGCAAGATAAAAAAGACCCTGATGGTAGCTATCGGCAAACCTTAGATTATCAGTTGCATTTATTTGAAGGCAATAGCAAAGGGCAAGTGAATGCCAGTAATTATATGCAAGATGTGAATGGCTCGGCTTGTTCGGAAAAGCCAATTGCGAATGCGCTTGATAAAAAATTATTTGAAAAAATAGAAGCACAAGAAATCACAACTGATTTACAGAAATATCTGGCATTATTGGTAGAAGGTGAAAAAAGTAATGTGTTTTTTCATGAAGGGCAATGGGCAGTATTAGGATTATGTAAGCGTCAAGAAATTGGTACACCGCTTGTGAAACGTGTGCAAGTCAGAGATAAAATTATCCTTGATAGGCTGAATGATTTTTCACTACAGCATTTGGAAGAAGAAATACGCAAATCCTATATTGAGAAAAAACTATCATGAAAAAAATGTTGGTTGTCACGATGGGTGACCCTGCAGGCATTGGTATTGAAATTATTCTTAAAAGTCGGGTGGTAATGAAAGAAATGAATTTTGTTTATCCCTTTTATATATTGGGTGACGCGAAGTTATTTGCAAAACAGGCTGAGCGATTAAATTTTCCGCTTGATGTGATTCCGATAAAATCACCCTCACAAGCCGGTGAGGTTTTTTTGCAAGGTGTGGGTGTGTTAGATTTTCATCATCTTGATATTCCACCTATTAATGATGTTGTGCAATTTGGTAAACCAAATTCTGCTTATGGCAAATCAGTTTATTTGGCAGTAGCAAAAGCTGTTGAGCATATCAAAGCAGGTCATGCATCAGCTTTGGTAACCGCGCCCATTTCCAAAGAAATTTGCCAGCAAGCGGGGTTTCAATTTTCAGGGCATACCGATTATCTCGCGCAATTGAATGATAAAAAACAAGTGGTGATGATGCTTGCGAATGAGGTGATAAAAGCGGTGCCTCTAACGGTGCATATTCCTCTGCATCGTGTGCCACAAGCACTTACCGAAACATTGATTATCCATCAAGCGCAGATTGTGCATGATGCGCTTCAAACACAATTTGGCATTAAAAAACCTATTCTGGCAATGGCAGGGTTAAACCCTCATGCGGGTGAAGATGGTATGTTTGGCGATGAAGAGCAAAAAATTATCACACCTGCTTTAGAAAAATTGCGCGCACAACATATTGATATTCGCGGTCCGTTTGCAGGGGATAGCATGTTTAGTAAAGAAATGCGCCAAACATATGATGTGGCATTGGCATGTTATCACGACCAAGCGTTAATTCCCGTGAAAACTTTGGATATGGCAAAGGGGGTGAATATAACATTGGGGTTAGATTTTATCCGCACCTCGCCCGATCATGGCACAGCGTTTGATATTGCAGATAAATTAATTGCCAATCCGCAAAGCATGTTGGCAGCCATTAAAATGGCAAGTGATATTGTCAATAGAGAAAATCATTATGCCTGATTACCGTCATTGGTATCAACAGCAATGGCAAGATGCGCCACCTGCTCATAAAAGTTTAGGACAACATTTTATTTATGATTTTGCGATTTTAGAAAAAATTGCCCAATCAGCGAATATTCAATCAGCCGACACAATATTTGAAATTGGACCCGGGATGGGAGGCTTAACCGCGGCGATTTTGGAACAGGGTGCAAAAAAATTATATGCGGTTGAAAAAGATAGGAATTTGGCTGAAAGATTGCAGAGATTGCAAACCTTATCAGAAGGGCGTTTAACGATTATCAATCAAGATGCGCGCGATTACAAGATGGCATGCGATGCACAACCTAATATTATTATTGCGAATTTGCCTTATAATGTTGGCACGCATCTATTAAGTGGATTTTTAGATAGGGCGCAAGATTTTTCTGAAATGGTGCTGATGTTTCAGCGCGAGGTTGGGTGCCGTTTAGTGGCACGCCCTCATTCGGGGGAATATGGCAGGCTTTCCGTGTTGGCACAAGCGCGGGCAGAAATTAAAACTGTGATGGTGCTGCCGCCGGGGGCATTTCGTCCGGCACCGAAAATTGCCTCATCTGTGATAAAATTTACGATGCGTGATTTGCCTGAACTTGATTATGAAAACTTAAAGAAACTAACGGCTTTGTTATTTTCACAAAGGCGAAAGAAGATTCAAACAGTGCTTAAAAAATCGGGCATTATGTTGGAACAATGGCATGATGCACCGATTGATGGTTCGTTACGCCCTGAAGCAATTTCACCTCAAGATTTTATTACCTTAACAGATTGGGTGAAAAAGCATGCGTCAAATCGCTTCTAAAATCACCATGGCATGGGCAATATTATCGAGATGATTGCGAGGGTTTCTGGTATCATCGCCAACCCATTCATCCGTGAGACTAACATGAAAGATAAAATTCATCCCCTTAGGCGTTAAACGGTTTGCATGGGCAAGTGTTGCCCCAGTTACATTTAAGTAAGGTTGCCCTGTTTTTTTATGACGAACTTCAATTTGATTAAAGGTAACGCCTTGACGCATACCTGTGCCAATCGCTTTCATACAGGCTTCTTTGGCGGCCCAAAACATTGCAAGTCGGCTAATCAAACGTGTTTGGGAACGGCTTTGCAAAATATCACGTTCATAATCGGTATAGATGCGGTTTAGAAATCTAGAACCAAATTTTTGATAACTTTGATTGATGCGCGCCAAATGACATAAATCTGTGCCGATGCCTAAAATCATGCTTTATACTTCGCGTGCTTCATTAATAATTGTCCGCATTTTTTGAATGGCAGTGGCAAGTGAAAGAAAGATAGCCTCACTGATAATAAAATGCCCGATATTTAATTCTTCAATATCTTTGATGGCGGCAATTAATGTCACATTATCATAGGTAAGTCCGTGCCCAGCATGACAATTTAATCCGATATTTTTGGCATGGGCAGCCGCTGTGATAATTTTTGCCAATTCTGCTTTTTGTGGCTCGCCATTTAATTGGGCATAATGGCCTGTATGAATTTCAATGGCATCACTGCCAATTTCTTTTGCAGTATCAATTTGCGCGTGGTCGGGCTCAATAAAAAATGCGATTTTGATACCAGCTTGTTTAAGGGGAAATAAAAAATCTTGTAAATATTGCTTTTGTATTAGCAAATTTAACCCGCCTTCCGTGGTACGTTCTTCGCGTTTTTCGGGTACAAGGCTTACTGTATCGGGTTTCATCTTTAAGGCAATTGCTTGCATTTCTTTGGTGGCGGCCATTTCAAGATTAAGGGGCAGGCTAATTTGTTGGTGGTAGTTGTAAATATCATCATCACAAATATGACGTCGGTCTTCGCGCAGATGAAGGGTGATATTATCAGCCCCCGCTGTTTCAGCGATTTTTGCACCACGCAATGGGTCGGGATAATTCTCTCCGCGCGCATTACGTACAGTAGCAATATGGTCTAAATTAACGCCTAGTCGCATTATTTAATTTTTTTCTTTTTCGTTTGAGACGATTATCATGATAGACGATAATGGCTTCTTCAGTGGCATAAAAAACGAATAAAAACATGAAAATTGCCAGAGGGATAGAACCTATTAAAAAGGGAAGCATAAAAGAGATAAAGTTATATAAAGAATCTATGAAATGCACCATTGTTTCCTTACCAAGCATAATTTGATAAATGGAACGAAATAAGTCTGAAATAACGGATAAAAAACCAGTTTTGTCTTGATGGATATTTTCAACATTAATGAATATATTACCAATACGGTAATTGAGCCAGAAAATAAAAGGAAAAGTCCAAGGGTTGCCAAAGGCTAAGGAACTAACAGTCATTGCGACCATTGAGCTACGGGTGAGAATAACAACTAAGCCACCTAGAACCAGATGAAAACCAACTAAAGGAGTCATAGAAACGGATGCGCCAATGGCACAGCCCATTGCAATCTGCTTTGTAGAACCCTTGACGCGGTTCAACAAATGCCAATGGAACATAAAATTTCGTCTAAACTTACCAACAGAACGTGGTGGTATTAATTGTTGTAAACGCAAATAAAGAGGTAATTTAAGCTTTCTGCCTAGCATTTCAAATAATCATAACCTATAATAATTAGCTTTTTTAGCTTAATGTAAACAAAGAATCTTGTCTATAGTTTTTATTGATTAAATACGACTTATATGGTGTACAACGGGTAGAAGCTTTAAACAATGGACGAGATGGTTGAGTTGTTCAGAGTTTTTGATTTCCACATCAATAATACATTCACATGAATCCTGTTGACGTTTATGGCTGGTAATATTGGTGATATTGATATTTTGCTTCCCAACCGAAGCGGTAATTTCTGCCAATACATTGGGCTTATTATCAATATTCATATGGCATCTGCCAATAAAGAAAAGATTTTCTATGTTATTTTGCCATTCTAAAGAGATGATATCGTCATGTTTTTCACCCTCAACGAATAGATAGGCAATATCACGGCAATTTGCTTTATGAACAGTAATACCCCGCCCTGAATGAACCCTGCCGATAATCGCATCGTTAGGAAGGGGGCGACAACAACGCGCAAATTTCAGTGGGATATCTTTATCAATGCCTGCCACGGCTGAAATAGTATTTTTGCGCGTTATATTCTGCTTGAGTTTTTCACGTTCTTGCGGTTTAGGGCGTGCATCAGGAATTAGAAAATAAAGCACATCATTGGGATAAATATCACCATGCCCTATTAATCCTAAGAGGTTATCAATGCTATTTTGTGAAAAATTTTCTAAACATTTCTTTAAGTCGCGTTCCTTAAAAGAAAAGCCAGCTTGCTTGAAGCTATGTTCAAGCATTTGTCGTCCTTTTATAATATATTCGCTATGATTGGCATGGCGCAAATAACGCCGAATATTTGTATGGGCTTTGCCTGTTTTGGCATGTTTCAACCAATCAGTCGTTGGGAATTGTTTTTTAGAAGTGATAATTTCTACTTGGTCGCCATTTCTAAGGCGTGTTTTAATGGGCGCCAAATGTCCGTTGATGCGGGCTGTTTTACAATGATTGCCAACATCTGAATGGATATTATAAGCGTAATCAATCACGCTTGAACCATAGGGTAATTCACGCACCTCGCCTTTGGGTGAAAATACAAATACGTGCGAACCAAATAAATCCATCTTGGTATGTGCCAAAAAAGATTCAGGTGTTGAAGCATGTTCTAGAATATCTAGCAAGCCACGAATCCATTGATATTTCCGCCCGTCTTGATTAAGGTCAAGCGGCGCATTTTGCTTATATTGCCAATGGGCTGCCACGCCATATTCAGCCTGATAATGCATTTCTTCTGTACGAATTTGCACTTCAATTTGTTGCCCAGTTGGCAATGCAATCAATGTATGTAACGAACGGTAACCATTGCTTTTAGGCAGTGAGATATAATCTTTGAAACCACCGGGGAGCATTTGAAAATTTTCATGAATAATGCCTAAAGATTGATAGCAGGCGGCAATATCTGTTGTGGTGATTCGAAAGGCAACAATATCAGAAAGCTGGTTAAAGCGTTTTTTACGTTGTAATTTGCGCCAGATGGAAGCGGGTGTTTTTTGTCTGCCCGAAATTTGCACATCAAGCTGATGTTTTTTAAATAAATCATGCAACATAGTAATAATGGAATCGACCATTTCTTGCTCTATGGAAAGGCTTTGTAATCTTTTGACAATAGAATTATGTGGACGCGGATTGATAATGCTAAAAGCAATATCTTCTAATTCTTCTTTCCAATCACGTAAACCAATACGTTGCGCCAAAGGCACATAAATTTCGGATGTTTCAAAAGCAATACGTTTCTGACTTTCTGGTTTAAGATGCTGAATGGTTCGCATATTATGCAAGCGGTCAGCTAGCTTTATTAAAAGCACACGAATATCTTTTGATGTAGCAAGCAACAAACGTCTAAAATTTTCTGCTTGCTTGGCTTCAGAACGGATAAAACCAAAATTAGATAATTTGGTGATGCCTTCTACAAGTCGTGTGATTTCTTCGCCAAAATTTTGTTTAATGTCATCAGAATTGATGGGCGTATCTTCTATGGTATCATGCAATAAGGCGGCAATGATGGAAGCATCGTCTAAATGTTTGGAAATTAAAATATCTGCAACCGCCAAAGGGTGAGAAATATACGGAGAGCCATCGGCGCGTTTCTGTGTTTTATGTGCCTTATTTGCCATATCAAAGGCATAAGTGATTTTATCAATATCAGTGTTCGGATTATATCGCTTTATTTTTTCTACTTGTTGCGAGCTTAATTCAACCATTATCGTCAATATATCTGAATCTTTTATGATTCTTCGCTCATATTCCCTATGATTTCAGGTTTTGGTGTGGCAAAATTTTCATTTTCAAAACGCATGAAATTATCATCAAATTGTGATTGTTCGCCACTTTTATCTTCCGCCATGAAAGCGGCTTCATCAATACGTTCACTTTCAACAATTTTTTGCATAGAGCGAATCAAAGATTCTCTTAATTCCTCAGGTTCAACGGTGCCAGCAGCAATTTCACGCAAAGCAATAACAGTAGGCTTATCACCATTTCTATCAATCGTGATAGGACCACCATTGGCAATGGTTCGGCTTCTTTGTGCCGCAAGCATAACCAGCTCAAACCAATTATCAACTTTATCAACGCAATCTTCTACAGTGATGCGAGCCATCTAGTTTATCCTTTTTAATATGAAATGAAATATGATTTTTAATCAGATACATTGTTAGTGTAACATAAGATATTGTATTCTACAAGCATATCTGATTGAAATTTATTGATAATTACGTTAAGTTTTATAGCTAAGGTAAAAAGGGTATTATATTTGCTTATTATCTTAAGATATGTTGAATTTTCAATAAGGTTGTAACGAGTGGCGCAAGATAATAATCAATTTATTGGTCAAGGGCAGGTTATTTCTGCAGCTCCAAACCCTACTTCGGGTCTAACAGCAGGGGGTAGTCAATTCGCTGTGTCAGGCAATACGGCGCAGGGACCTAGTCATCATGCAAGCAGAATTAATCATGTATCGTTAGCGCGCGAATTATTTATTATCATTTATAATGCGTTGCCCGGAAGCATGGGCGGTATTCTTACCGTTTATCTAAGTATGCTTGTGGCAGTTTTGGCATTTTTTTATGATGTTAATAATCTCTTCTATCAGGGCATGTTCATCATTTTATTGACGACCTTTTTTGCGACCATTCCGATTGCATTACTCAGCGGGTTTCCGGGAATTTCAGCATCGGTCAGTAACACAAATGCTGTGCTTATGGGGTTATTGATTTTCAAGATGATAAGTGATGGTGCACTTGCCTATACAGGGAATGAAAGTGATTATGCAGGTATCTTATTAAGTATGGCAACGGTAGGTATGGCGGTTGCGGTGATGTATTTTTTGGTAGGGGTGCTGAAATTAAGTCGTATTTTTGCATTTGCCCCAGAAGTTATTTTTGCCACCATTCAGGTGGTGATTGCCATGATGATGCTATTACTAGCATTTTCTATTTTAACAGGTGATTTGGTAACCGAATGGTCTGTTTTTATGAATTTATTTTCTTTTGATATTTTCAATGATCCTCATATTCAATTTGCTGTTGTGGTAGGTATTTTGATGAGTATTGTCATTAGTTTTTTTGCATCACAGCTGGTGTTACCAATATTATTGATTGTCGTTTTAGCAGGGTTTCATCTATGGGCACGTGGCTTTATGCAAATGGATGTGCAGGATATGATTGATGCGGGTTGGTTGTTACCCATTGGGGATACAGATGTTGCAGGCTTTGCGATTTCAAAAATCACATTGAGCAACCTTTCTAATTATAATTTTGGTGCTTTACGTGCTTATATTACGGATATTATTGTGATTTGCGTGGTTTTACTGATTAATTCATTAGAGGTAAATCGTCGGTTAGAAGAAACGGTTGAAGCCTATACCCACCCTACAAAAGAAATTACGGCGGTTTCTTTTAGTTCCATTGTGTCCGCATTAACCAGTGGGTTTTCGGTGCATCATAGCTTACATTCTACGGTGCTTATCAATCAATTGGGCGCACGCAGACGCTCTGCTAGTATTTTCGCAGGGCTTACTTGTGGCTTAATTGCTTTTTTTGGTTTGCCTTATATTCAACTGATTCCATTGCCGATGATTGCTGCAACACTTATCTGCTATGCCTCGCTTTATTTTATTAAATGGATTATCCGCGGTGTTCGTAATTTAGATTTTATGGAATATGTGTTGGTTCTGATTGCATTGGCATTAACAATTTCTCTTGGTTATAATGCGGGTTTGATTTTTGGTATTTTATCAGGTGCTGTGGTATTTATGCTCACCCATTCGCGGGTTAGCGGTATTAAACGCTTATTAAGTGGCAAATTATATCATTCATCAACGGAACGTTTGCCACAAATTGTTAAAATATTAGATGCCTATGGTGATTCGATTTTGATTATTCAGCTGGAAGCAACCTTGGTTTATGGCATGATGTATGAGATTATTCACATGGTGGTTGGGCGTGCCAATGATAAGCGTTACAATCCATTAGGCTATATTTTGCTAGATTTTTCAACGGTTCGGAATATTGATGTGACCGTATTAGACCAGATGCGTGGTTTGTTTGAAGTGGCAGAGCATCATGATATTGTGATTGTAGTTTGTGGGTTGCATCATCAGCATGCGGAGTTGTTTAAGCGGGTTGGTTTTTTTGATTTACGCCGTAAATTAGATATGAAGATTATGGCAACCTTAGATGTTTCATTGGAATGGTGCGAAGATGATTTGCTTAAAACAATTACCAATATTGATAAATCAGTGACATCATTTGATTTTGTAGCATGGTTTTCCGAACGATTGGGCGATGAGGATGCTTATACAAAATTAGAAACTTTTGTGATTGAGGAAGTGCTACAAGAAGGTGAAAATATCTCACAACAATATGCCCAAGCCGATAAGATTTATTTTATTAAAAGTGGCTCATTAGAAGTGAGTTTGGATATACCCAACCATGAACGCTTGCATTTGCGAAAATTAAAAGAAGGTTCTTTGGTTGGCGAATTAGGGTTTTATTTAGGCGTTAAGCGCAATGTGAATATTGTGGCGTTAGAACAAACAGTTGTGATGACGCTTGATAGAAAAGCATTGGCAAAGATTGCCCGCGATGAACCACAATTGATGATTGCACTCCATCGCATGATGGTGATTTATCTTTCCACACGGGTATCTTACGTTAGCCGTATGTTGCAGGTGCTTATTTCATCTGATGATGTTAAAGTAGATGAATAAATTACTTTTTATTGAGCTTGGCCCCAATAAAGGTTGCACCACCACTTGGCAAATAAACGCGTAACAATACAGATTCTTTGCCTTGCTTGACGGCATCATTGAGAATATTACGCGCCATCTTCACAGATTTTGTATCTTGTTTGTTAATTTCTACAATCACAATGCCGGGCGATAATCTATTATTAGATAATTTGTTATCATCTGTTAAATTTATCACCACCAAGCCATCTGGCACTGAAGAAATAATATTGAATCGCTTACGTAACTCATTATTAAGTGTTGCCACTTCAATATTAAGGGTTTTCAGGATAGTCCCTTTTGGTTCTTTTGAGGGTGATTCTTTGGGTGCTTTTGCTTGCCTATCATCTTGCACTGTTTCCAATCGCCCAAGTTTAAGTTTTTTTGATATTGTTTTGCCATTGCGGATAATTTTGAGAGGAACTGTTTTATTCGGTGCTGTTGCTGCCACAATCGTGGGTAATTTTCGATGCGTATCAATGGCTTTGCCATCAAATTCAATAATCACATCACCTGTTTCTAAGCCGGCTTTACTGGCAGGTGAATTATCTTGCACCGAGCTTACTAACGCGCCTTTGGCTTCTTTCATATCAAGCCCTTGTGCAATTTCAGGCGTCACTTCTTGGATATAAACGCCTAGCCAACCGCGTTTGGTTTCGCCATATTTTTCTAGTTGCGCCAATACGTTCTGGGCAAGGTTGCTAGGGATAGAAAAGGCAATTCCAATAGACCCCCCGCTAGAAGAATAAATTGCGGTATTGATGCCAATCACTTTGCCATCGGTTGAAAATAAAGGACCGCCTGAATTGCCACGATTAATCGATGCATCGGTTTGGATATAATCATCATAAGGTCCTGAACGAATATCGCGCCCACGTGCTGAAATAATACCAGCAGTTACGGTGCCACCAAGTCCTAATGGATTGCCAATGGCAAGCACCCAATCGCCAACACGCGCTTTATCAGAATTTGACCATTCAACCTGTTGCAAGCCCTTAAATGGTTTTATTTTTAATAAGGCTAAATCGGTTTTTGGGTCACGTCCAATTAGTTTGGCATCAACCTCTTTCCCACTATGGAACAAAACTTTCATTTCTGTGGCATTTTCCACAACATGGTTATTGGTTACAATCAAACCTTTTTTTGCATCGATAACAAAGCCAGAACCTTGTGACTGCGCCTGACGAGGTATTTGGTCACGGAATCTTTCCCAAAACTCTTCTGAAAAAGGCAAATCACGCGGGAGGTTTTCAAGCTCGCCATCATCATTTTCCAAATCAGCAATGGTTTGGATATTAACAACCGAAGGTAAAAGCTTTTCAACAATATTAGCAAAACCATCATTGAGAGAACCTGCCGCAGTTGCAGAAGATAATGTGATATGAAATAAAAGTGTTAAGTAAGACAACAATGTGAAAAGTGTGGTACGTGAAGATATCATAATAGCCGTTCCCTTATGTGAACCATAATTATATTATATATATAGGGTAATCACTTTAAAATTTCAAATAACAACTGCATTAAAATGCGTATTTTTTATAAATTTGATGCTTTTGACGCTTTTGATATGTTCCATGCCGTTACATCATTATTATTTGACGTGATTTTTTTATAAAATTCAATATGATTATCATGTATATTAATTGAGATATTTATCGCAAGGAGAGTGATTATGGCTGAAGGACGCAAAAGAACAGGTGGCAGACGCGGGCATGCTGATGCAATAAAATCAGAAGGCGTTAAAGAACCTGCTTACATTGAACGTGGTATCAATATTTTTGAAGCATGGACAGAGGCACAGATTGACCAAATCATGGCGCATGGTGAAGAAATTTTAGAAACTGTTGGCGTTAATGTTACCGATAATCAAGAAGCATTGGATTTATTAAAAAAAGCGGGTGCAACTGTAGATGGCGAGCGAGTAAGAATGAAAGGCGCGTTGGCGCGTGAGATTATTAAAACGGCACCCTCAGAATTTACGCAACATGCCCGAAACCCTGAAAGAAATGTTGTGCTTGGTGGCAAGAATACAGTTCTTGCACCTAATTATGGGTCGCCTTTTGTAAAGCGTGGTGATGAGCCGCGCCGCTATGGCACCATTCAAGATTTTCAAGATTTGGTGAAATTAGCTTATATGATGCCGGGATTGCATCATTCAGGTGGCACAACATGCGAACCGGTTGATATTCCTGTTAATAAACGCCATTTAGATATGATTTATGCGCATTTGCGTTATTCGGATAAACCATTTATGGGGTCGGTAACAGCAGGTGAACGCGCGCAAGATACCGTTGATATGGCAAAGATTGTTTTTGGAGATGAATTTGTGGATAATAATTGCGTTGTGATTAGTTTGATTAATGCCAATTCACCGCTGGCATGGGATGGCACAATGCTTGATTCCCTGCTTACTTATGCAAAAAGCAATCAAGGCTGTATCATTAGCCCATTTATTTTAATGGGCGCGATGAGCCCAATCACAGTGCCAGCTTCTTTGGCGCAAGCCTATGCAGAAAATTTGGTGGGGCTTTCTTTAACGCAACTGGCACGTCCGGGGTCACCCGCTATATTTGGTGTGTTTTTAACCTCTATGTCTATGCAAACAGGCGCGCCAACTTTTGGCACGGCAGAAGATTTCTTGGCTGTTAATGGTGCGGTACATATTGGTAGAAAACTGAATTTACCCGTGCGAACAGCGGCGGGGTTATGCGGTTCTAAATTACCAGATGCACAGGCTGGTTACGAGACGACCTCTACCTTAATGGCATCAACTTTGGCAGGTTCTAATTTTATCATGCATACGGCGGGCTGGATGGAAGGTGGTTTGGTTGTTTCATTTGAAAAATTTATGATGGATGCTGAACTGAATTACATTGTTGCGCGGATGTTGCGTGGGCAAGAGCTTAATGCCAACACGCTTGCCAATGGTGTTTATGAAGAAGCCGGACCGGGTTCACATTTTCTTGGCACCACCCATACGCAAAATAATTTCCGCACCGCTTATTATGCATCGCAAGCGGCTGATTATAATGCCTATGAAACATGGAAAGATAATGGCGCATTATCAGCAAGCGAACGGGCAACAAAAAGCTGGCAAAAGAAATTAGCAGAATATGAAATGCCTCATCTGGATGAAGAAAAAGACAAAGCATTGTTAGATTTTATTGCGAAACGCAAAGCATCAATGAAAGATTCTTGGATATCTTAGGAAATTTTATCAAGGTTTTTTTATCAGTCAAATAAATTATCTTTGGTGATGCGTTCCAAAATATGATTCAGAAATAGCCAACCTTTATCGGTAAGATTTAAATGATAGGGTGGTGTGTGCGTGATAAATTCTTGCATATCTGGTAAGTTTTGCTGATTGATGAGAATTGTAAATTCCTCATCTGATAATTGTACGCCTTCGCGCAAACGCAAGCCCATCAGTAATTTTTCTAAGGCATTATCTGTTTGTGAGAGTGGGAAAATATCGGCAAAAGTGCCCAATTTCTTTTTGGGTTCTTTCTGTAATGTTTGTAACCATAAATCAGGATTTTTAATGGTTTCAGCGTGATGACGAATGTTGTTGATTGAGATTCTACTATGAGCCCCCGGTCCGATACCGCCATAATCACCCGCGCGCCAATAATTCAAATTATGTTGAGATTGATTGCCTTGTTTTGCGTAGTTGGAAATTTCATAAGGGGGCAAATCATGCGCGCTTAAATAATTGATTGTCTCTGTCATAAAATGGGCATTTTCAGGCAAGGTTAAATTGCCAGCACGCGCCATTTTGTAAAAATGGGTGTTGGGTTCAATCGTTAATTGATAGCAGGAAAGATGAGCAGGTTGAAACTGAATTGCCTGATGTAACTCTGTTTGCCATTGTTGGAGCGATTCATTTTTACAGGCATAGATGAGGTCAAAAGAAAATTTTGGAAAAATATCGGCAATAATATCTAAAGCTGAAAGAGCCGTTTTAGCATCATGGACACGCCCTAGAAATTTTAATTTATCATCATTGAAAGATTGCACCCCTAATGAGACGCGATTGATACCTGCTTGTTGAAAGCTTTTGAGTTTCTGCATTTCAGTGGAAGAAGGGTTGGCTTCTAAGGTTATTTCGCACTGATTAGGAATTTGCCATAATCCCTTAATCTGTTGCAAAATTTCGGCACATAAATCGGGGGGCATTAAAGAAGGCGTGCCACCACCAAAGAAAATACTTGTTACAGTTTGATAATCAGTATTTTGCTTGAGCCAATTTAATTCCTTGCTGTAAGCGCGTTGAAAACCATCAGCATCAAAATCACGGGTTTGTGTATGGGAGTTAAAATCGCAATAAGGGCATTTTTTTTCGCAATAAGGAAAATGAATATAAAGACTAAAATATTTCATTTTTCAAAAATATTTTCAATTTTTGAAACGCATCAGCTCTGTGGCTGATGGCATGTTTTTTACCCGCAGGCATTTCACCAAAGCTAAGTGTGTGGTCATTTGCCATAAAAATAGGATCATAGCCAAAACCATTTTCTCCGCGTGGGGGAAAACATAATGTTCCATAAACAAAGCCCTGAAAAATCTTAATTTCCTGATTGGGAATTGCCAAGGCTAAGGCACAGGTAAAATAAGCAGTGGGGTTGGGTGTCCCTTTAAGCTGGGCGGCAAGATGCGCCATGACACCATCAAAACCACCATATTCTTTTGCAAAGCGTGCTGAATAAATGCCGGGCGCACCATCTAAGGCATCAATGCACAGCCCTGAATCATCTGCTAAAGCGGGTAAATTGGTGAAATTCATACAAAACTCAGCTTTTAATTGGGCATTGCCAGCAAAATCATCAGCGGTTTCTTCAGGTTCAGGGATATTAAAATCTTTTGTTGAAACAATCGCATCATCAAACTCACTTAAAAGTGCAGCGATTTCTGTGATTTTACCAGCATTATGGCTGGCAATCAGTAATTTTTGATAGGGGCTAATATAAGACATGGTTGAATGATAGCTTCATTGAATATCATCATCGTAATGATTAAAATATAGAAATTTTAAGTTTTTAGATTGCTTAAGAAATCTTGGACAGCATCACGCAAATCATCAATGGTCTTTGCGGTACTGGTCACTGAATTTGACATGACTTCTGAATGTTTGAAACTATCAACAACGCGTGAATTGACTTGGTTCACTTTTGTGGTCGCAAGCGTGGTTTCCTCTGAAGCCTTTGTGCTGGCTGCATTGATTTCTTTTGTACTGATGGACTGTTCTTCCATAGCTGTGCTGACTGTGTTCATCATATCACTGACTTGATTGATTTCAGTTTGAATGCTAACAATGGCATCGACGGCATTGTTAGAAATATTTTGAATATTGGTAATTTGGTTGGAAATATCTTCGGTTGCTTTCGTGGTTTGACTGGCAAGATTTTTCACTTCATTCGCAACCACAGCAAAGCCTTTACCTGCATCACCAGCACGCGCCGCTTCAATCGTTGCATTAAGGGCAAGCAAGTTGGTTTGATTGGCAATATCATTAATCAATGAGATAATCTCACCGATTTGATTGGAAAGGTCAGACATGTTTTTGACAATCACATCTGTTTCTTTGGCAGTTTTATGTGCCACTTCAATCGCATGAATCGAGCGCTGCATATTTTCAGAAATATCGTGAATAGCAGAAGTCATTTGTGTGGTAGAAGCAGCAACTGTTTCTACATTTTGGCTGGCATTACTGGTAGCACTGGCAATCTCACCAGAAAAATCTTTTGCTTCGGTAACGGCTTTCATCACAATTGTGTTAGATTCTTCCATATCCTGCATCGCATGATTGGCGATTTCTAATAGGCTGGTTATTTTCTCACTAAATTCTTCGACTAATTCTTTAATAAATTCACTCTCCTCATTGTCTTTTTGCAATTTATCATCTTTTTCTTTTTCTAAATTAATAATATCCTTCATATTTTTTTGGAAAAATTGAACGGCATCACTCATTTTTCCAATTTCATTATTATATGTTTTATCAATAAACTTAACATCAGTATCACCCTCTGATAATCTATTCATAGAATTGGTGATGGCAATGATAGGCCCTGTCACTGAGGCGGCGGCAATTCGTGTTAAAAAGAACATGATGATTAAAATACTGATAACGGCAATGGCCATAATGGCTTGTAAAGAACGAAACGATTGCAAAACATCCGCTTTATCCGTCGTGGTAATCACTTGATAGGTCGTTCCCAATAAGCTTACGGTATCGGTTATACCTGCAATAATACTATACTCATCATGTACGTCCGTTGTTTGGTTTGATAAAATTTTTACGGCGGCTATTTGTTTTTGCTCTAAAGCAGCATCAGCAGCCTTTGCTGTTTCGCGCGTACCATGCCCGTGTGCATCATCATCATCATGCAAATCACCCGTATCATGGTCATGGGTGTCATGGTCATCATGCAATTTATCTTTGTTGGTATTGTAAAGGACAATACTATAATTTCCATTCACATGTGTTGTGTTATCTATAAATGATAGTAAAGAAGAATCTAAGCGGATAACTGCAATCGCAATGGGCTCACGATTTTCTGAGTCAAACCTTGTATCAAATACAGATAAGCCCATAAAGGCAGCCTGTTCGGATTCGCTGAAAGGATAAGGAGCAAAATCTTTAAATACAGGTGTGTCTGAATCTAAATCAGCGTTAATATCATCAAAAATATCTGCAAGTGTTGTACTCTGCAACGTTGTATCACTCAGAACATTTTTACCAAAATCATTATATTTTTTGGTCGTGTAAATAATATCACCTTGTAAATTCAGCAAGATAAAATCATTATAATTGCCTACTGAAAAAAGACGCGTGAGAGGGGGATGGTTTTTACCATGCATAAAATTATAGGTAGAAAAAATACTCTTTAATATATTATATTTTTGACGTTCATTCAATGGAAAAGGGTTGCCCGCAGTAAACCCATTAATTTCATCATCTGTTAATTTTTCTTCTTTTTGACTAGAAGCAAGCATAAGCGTATTCACATTATCACGTGCGATAATTTCAAGATGTTTTGCCGCTTGATTAATATGATTATGAAACACAAGTAAACGTTCATTTGCCAGTGTGTTTAATGTTTGGCGTGCAAGATTACGTGCATTACGTTCAGCACCATAATCCACAATAAACCATAACATGCTGGTTGCTAATATAACGAAGCCTAGCGCAATAAATTGAAACTTATTGGCAATCGTAAGACCTTTGAAAAAATTTATCATTTTCTTAAAACACTTTCTCCCTGATGTAAACTATATATGATTTGTAGGTAAAAAGATAGTTTTATCGCATCAGCAAAAGAAACTATTACGAAAACCGTGTTGTGATTTCCTCACCTAAAATATCTTTTTGCTGAGTAATAATATCGTTAATGCCTGCCTGTGCCAATGTAAGCATTGCTTGAAGTTGGGTGATTGTAAAAGGTTTTTCTTCAGCAGTTCCTTGAATTTCAATCAATCTTTGTTGATGGTCCATGACAAAATTAGCATCGGTTTGGGCAATGGCATCTTCTTCATATTGTAAATCTAAGCGGGTTTCATCATCAATTACCCCGCATGAAATGGCGGCAACATAATGTTGCAAAGGCCATGATTTTAACTGTTTTTGCTCTGCCATATGGGCAAAACATAATGCGGTTGCCACAAAAGCACCATTGATTGCAGCGGTGCGTGTGCCACCATCAGCTTCAATCACATCGCAATCAATTTTTATTTGCCAATCAGGGAAGGCAGAAAAATCACAAGCACTTCGTAATGCCCTGCCAATCAAGCGTTGAATCTCTTTGGTGCGTCCGCCTTCTAGCATATTTTTTCGCTCTGTCCGTTGTGATGTTGCACGTGGCAACATGGCATATTCTGCTGTTAGCCAGCCTTGATTCTTGCCACGTAAAAAACTAGGCACACGGTTTTCTGCTGTTGCGGTGCATCGAATAATGGTTTGACCAGAATGAATTTCGCAACTGCCTTCAGCATAGCGTGAGATATTTGGAATAAATTTTAAGGGGCGCAATTCTTGATTCGTTCGTTCGGTGCGTTGATAAGAAGACATAAAATTTACCTTTTTAAGTAATATCACGCATGAAAGAAATAATAGCTTGCACGATAAGGGGGTCTAAATGATGGGCGGCATCAGGCGAGAGATGCAAACGATTATTGGCTTTTTGTTCTGTTAAAATTTGATTTGCATGCTCAGATGCAAGCTTTGGCACAACTTCATCCAATGCACCGTGACAGAGTAAAACAGGCGTATCAATTTTATAATGTTGTTGAAAATCATCGGCAAAGGCAAGCAATCCCGCACAACCAATCACGCCTTTATAGTCATCGCGCAACCCAACATCTAAGGCAACCATTGCCCCTTGCGAAAAGCCAAATAAAATCATGTTTTTTTGAGGGCATTGATAATGGTCAGAAACTTCAGCAATGAATTTTTGTACAATCGGCTTTGCTTGTTGCACACCTTTTTGGACAATGGCAATTTTATTGTTAAGGTCAGGGTCATCAGCAATAAAATCACCAAGGTCAAACCATTGAAAACCTTGCTGTATGTCATCAACCATATTTGGAATTTCATCAGGAGCATCTGCCAAAATAAAAGCAGTGGTTGGAAAAAGCGGGCGCAAATGACGGGCAACATCTAAAAAATCCCAGCTATTACTGCCATAACCATGCAGAAATACCATCAGGGTATCGGCATCTGTTTTGTGATGCGGGCTTAAATAGAGGTGGCGTAAAATCATTAGCGTTTGGTTTGCAACTTGAAAAGACGCGAACAATAAGGGCAGCTAACAGAATTACTCTCGCCAATGGTTAGGAAAACGCGCGGATGCCCATCAATATCTGTGTTACCATCGCATGAAACTTGCCTTGTCTCAGATATGACTGTTTCTGTTATCTCGCTCATCGTTATTTATCCTTATATTAATAATCAGTTATTATCACGATAAGCATAGCGTAAATCATTCAGATAGGCTATAAGATATTTAGGATATGAAAGTAATTTTTAAAGGATGTCTTGCTTGTGAAAAATGAATTTTCCGAAGAGAATATTATCACCATTAAGGGGTTGAATAAAACCTATCAATCAGGTAGCAAAGGCGAAGTTGAGGCACTCAAGAATATTGATTTAAATATTCCCTATGGAAGTATTTTTGGTTTATTAGGGCCTAATGGTGCAGGTAAATCAACCTTGATTAATATTTTAGGGGGTTTAACAATTAAAAGTACGGGGGATATATCGATAGCAGGTTACGATATCGATAAAGACCCACGAAATGTGCGTGGCGCGATTGGTATTGTACCGCAAGAATTAAATATGGACCCGTTTTTCACACCACGGCAATCTTTAGAATTAATTTCAGGGCTTTATGGCGTGCCTAAAAAAGAACGCATTACAGAAGATATTTTGAAGGCAGTTGGCTTGCTTGATAAGGCAGATGCATCATCGCGAAAATTATCAGGTGGCATGCAACGGCGGTTATTGGTGGCAAAAGCAATGGTGCATTCACCGGCAATTTTGGTGCTAGATGAACCCACTGCTGGCGTTGATATTACGTTACGTAAGCAATTATGGGATTATGTTTATGAGATTAATCAAAAATATAAAACCACGATTTTATTGACAACACATTATTTAGAAGAAGCTGAAGAAATGTGTGATAGGATTGCGATTATTGACCATGGCACTTTAATTGCCAATGAAAGCAAACAAGATTTGCTGAAATTGGTAGATGCAAAATCATTAGAGGTAAGCTTTGCAGTTCCTATCAAAAAAATTCCTGATTCGTTGAAGAAATTTGAAGTAGAACAATTAAGTGACCATGTTTTGGTGATTACCTATGCACAAAAGAAAACCAGTGCGGGTGAAATTATTAATTTGTTGCAAAAAGAGAACGTCTCGATTACTGATATAACGACTCGTGAGGCTGATTTAGAAAAAGTATTTTTGGATTTGACTGAAAAAAAGCAACATGGTTAGGCACTCATCAATCATAAGAGAGTGTTTGTTTTTTGATGCAGGAGGATATTAATGTCGCAAGAAGATGAAAAAGAAAAGAAACCTTTATTAGCGCGGTTGCGTAATTCTTTGATTGCTGGGGTTTTGGTAACAGCGCCTTTGGTCATCACCTTTGCTTTGGCAAAATGGTTGATTGATGGCATTGATAATAAAATTATCCCGCTTTTGCCTGATTCTAATGTGGAAGGTTTGAGCCTATCAGAAATCATTGATAAGATTCCCGGTAGCGGTGTTGTGATTTTGCTGGTTGTTTTGGTGCTTATTGGTGGGTTAACAGGTGGCATTGTTGGTAGAAGCATTGTGCATTTTATTGAAAATGTCATTAATCGTACCCCGTTGCGTGTGCTTTACCAAACGATTAAACAAATTTTACAAACCTTTTTACATGGGCAAAGCAAAGCGTTTCAAAAACCGGTTATGGTTGAATATCCGCGTAAAGATTGTTGGGCAGTGGGTTTTATCACCAATGAAAAATGTTTTGAAAAACTATCTGATAGTACGGGTGATGAAACAATGGTCAGTATTTTTCTACCAACAACGCCTAATCCAACATCAGGTTTTTTACTTTTTGTGCCAGTCAAGCAGTTGCGTCCGCTTGATATGAGCGTGGAAGAAGCCATTCGTTTGGTTATTTCTGCGGGTATCTTAACGGATGGTTCAGAAGATTCATCAGAAGATTCATCAAAACTTTCATCTTAATCATCTGATAAAATAATTCCCTAAGAAAAAGATTGCCCTAAGAAAAAGATCGAACAAGATTAATCACCCCAGTATCAAAAACGGATAAACCGACATTGAGGCTGGTGAAGAGTAGGAAAAAACCATAAACTCTTTTTAGTGTCAAGGGGTCTAAATGGTGAGCAAGCCTTGCACCAAGAGGCACGCTGATTAAAATGGCTGGTATAAAACAGATGAGCGCGCCGATATTAACATAGCCAATAGAAAAAGCTGGTCTGCCAGCAATACCAATTCCTTGAATACCAAAAGCGATAGCAGCAGGAAATGAAATCATTAAATTAACAATGGGCGCAACGGCAATGGCACGGTGAATCGGCACACGGCATGCCATCAATGTAGGGGTTGTAAACACACTGCCACCAATGCCAATCAAAGCCGAGACAACGCCAATCAACCAGCCAAGAGTGGCGCGAAAATAAATATTCTCTGCGGGCAAAGTAAAGCTAGAAACGGATGCAGATTTTTTAATAAAACGGGTGCTCATATAAAGCAATGAGATGCAAAAAACTATTTTCATCATATCAGCAGAAAAGAAACGAACAATGATACCGCCTGAAATACTACCTGCAATCAGAAAAAATGCCCATTTCTTTATCAATGTAAAATCAATGCCACCGCCATGTTTGGCATGTGCGCGCGCGCTGATAAGGGCGGCAAACACCACAATGGCTAAAGATGTGCCAACGGCAACATGCATGTGGAGATGGTTGGCATAACCATCTAAAATAAGAATATAAAGCAAGATGGATACATAGATAATGCCACCGCCAATGCCCAATAAGCCACTTAAAAAGCCAGAAAATAAGCCACCGATGAAATAAGGGATAAGGTTGGGGAGTAAATGTTCAATCATGAAATGCCTTCAATAAATGATGATGGATAATATTAGCTGATAGGGAGTGATGAGATAATTTTTTGTCTGATGTCGGGAAGTTTTTTTGCACCCAACGATAGACAATATTTATTGATAAAGAACCCTGTTAATTGCAACCCTTCTGTAATATCTTGTTCGGTAATATTTGATTCTGTTAGAGTTGTATTGTTATTGATGATTTGATTGTGTTGAGTATCGTTTAAAAATGGGGGTAAAGGCAATAATTTATTTGCCCATTTTTGCCCTTGCGCGGCTTCTTCTGTGATTGCCTTGCCAGTATGGGGTGATATGAAACGTAAATTTTCTTGTGTGCCAGTTAAGGCGCAGATAGAAGAATCTAGCCCGACTCCACTATGTTTAAGAAAATCTTTTTCCCATAAAATATAAGATGCCAATAAAATACGCGGTTCATGATTTTGTGTTAAGAATGTTAGCAATTCGTTGGTTTTTTCAAATAATTTTGGGTGCGGGTCGGCATCGGCAAGTCCGCGCGATAATATTTGCGTGCAGGCTTGTATCAAAAGCAAACAGATAGGTTTTGATGCTATATAGGAAAAAATTTCTTTTTCTGGAATAATCCGTAACTGCCCTAATTGCTCAATCAGACGCGCCCGCCAGCGCACTTGAAAAATATTACCAATTTGTGGGCGTGATTTTTGATGTTTGATAAAACCTGCTTGTTTGCCATGTTGCGCGCAAAATAATCCAAGCCGCAAGCCATATTCACCGTGGCGTGTCGTGCTTAGCAAAATTGCGTTATCGTGCCATTCAATCATGATAATTTGTAACTTTTTTTAACGGATAATAAAATAGCTATTTTACGTTATGCATATTTGTTATGATGGAATCGTTTTCAATATGAGATGATATGGATGAAACGAATGGTAAAAAATTTACGTAAGATATTGCCTGAAAAATATGATGATAGCCAAACTGCGCGCGAGGCGCATAGTCATGGTGAAGATAGCATCAGGGGCGGGATTGCGGATGCGGTGGTAAAAGCCGATTGTTTAGATGATGTGGTGAAAACGGTTGGTTATTGCCGTGAGCATAAAATTAAACTCACCGCTTTTGGTGCAGGCACATCGCTTGAAGGGCATGTGGTGCCACTAGAATCTGGCGTGGCACTTAATTTGAGTGGCATGAATAAAATCATTGAGATTTCTGAAGAAAATATGACGGCGCGGATTATGGCAGGCGTTACACGTCAGCAATTAAATCATCATTTGCGTGATAAAGGTTTGTTTTTTTCGGTTGACCCGGGCTCAGAAGCCACCATTGGCGGCATGGCAGCAACAGGTGCGTCGGGTACGAATACAGTGCGCTATGGCACCATTAAAGATAATGTTCGTTCGTTGCAGGTGGTGATGGCAGATGGCGATGTGATTGAGACAGGCACAGGGGCTAAAAAAACATCTGCTGGTTATGATTTAACCCATCTTATCATTGGCTCTGAGGGAACTTTAGGGATTATTACCGAATTGCTGGTACGGCTTCACCCTATTCCCGAATATATATCGGTGATAAGTTGTCAGTTTCATGATATTGCCCATGCGGCACAACTGGTTGCTGAAATTTTGCAATGCGGGTTGGTGATGGCGCGGATTGAATTGATGGATGAAAAACAGATAGAAGCCTCAATCGCTTATTCCAATTTACAAGGCTATGACCATAAACCAACGCTTTTATTAGAATTAAGTGGCAGTCAATACAGCGTATTAGAACAAAGTGACTTATTGGCTGATATGATTGAAGAGCATCAGGGCTTTAATCAAAAACGTGCCGATAATGAACAAGAAAGACGTCAATTATGGCAAGCACGCCATGATGCTTTTTATTCGATAAAATCTTTTTATGCCGACCCTAGCAAACCTAATCTTCATGTTTTGGTAACTGATTCATGTGTGCCTCCCAATAGGTTAGTAGAAACGCTAATACAGGTGCGGGCATTATTGGATAAAACAATTTTCCCCGCCCCTATTGTAGGGCATTTAGGCGATGGCAATTTTCATGTACAAATCATGGCGAATGCAGATGATGCTGATGAGATGATAGCGGCTAGAAAGTTGGTTGGTCAGGTGAGTGATATTGCGATTAACAATGGTGGCACTTGCACAGGTGAACATGGCATTGGTGCTGGCAAAATTAGCTATTTGGCAAAACAGCATCCTGATTTGATTCCATGGATGAAAAAAATTAAACAGACATTCGACCCTGATAATATACTCAACCCGGGAAAAATTTTTAATTAATAAAGTGATTTATTTTTATAGAATCTTACGCAGATTTCATGATAAAATATTTGACTCGAATTGCTTAACATGTTAATTAAATAATAATTTGAATAGGATAGATGAGAATAAATATGGACTTAAAATTATTTAATGATTATGCAAAAAAAGCGGTTGATTGGACGGTTGATTACAGAGAAAAAATATCTAAATTTCCTGTGCGCGCGCAAGTTGAGCCAAAGGAAATATTCAATATGCTTCCTGATTTGCCCCCCGAGATGGCAGAAAATATTGATGATATTTTTCAGGATATGAATGATGTGATTTTGCCGGGCATTACCCATTGGCAACATCCACGTTTTTTTGCTTATTTTCCATCTAATGCGGCTTTGCCAGCGGTTTTGGCAGAGTATTTTATCAATGCATTAGGGGCGCAAGCCTTGTTATGGCAAACATCACCTGCCGCCACTGAATTAGAAGAAAAAATGATGGTATGGTTGCGTGAGGCGTTAGGCTTGCCAACATGTTTTTTTGGCACAATGCAAGAAAGTGCATCATCGGCAACATTATCAGCAATTTTGACGATGCGCGAAATTGCCTTAAATTGGCAAGGCAATCAAATGGGATTATCAAACTTGCCTAAATTACGAATTTATACCAATAAATATGCCCATTCATCTATTGAAAAAGATGCAGGAATTGCAGGCATTGGCAGAGAGAATGTGGTTAAAATCCCTGTTCGGGGAGACTATTATGGCATGGATGAAGATACGTTGCGTTTGATGATTACCGAAGATTTGCAAGCAGGTTATCAGCCGGTTGGCATCATTGCGTGCATCGGTGGTACCAGCGTTGGTTCTTGTGATGATTTAGAAAAAATTGCCGCGATTGCTCAAGAGTTTAAGCTTTATCTTCATGTGGATGCGGCTTGGGCAGGTTCTGCGATGATTTGTCCAGAATTCAGGCATTTATGGCAGGGCATTGAACAAGCGGATTCTATCATGTTTAATCCCTATAAATGGTTAGGCACGATTTCAGATGGCACGGTGCATTTTATGAAAGAGCCTGAAAAAACAATTAAAACATTAGCTATTTCGCCAGAATATTTGAAAACATTGCATGTTAATAATTTTTACAATCATAGTGATTTTTCTATGCAACTTGGGCGCAGATTCCGTGCGTTAAAAGTGTGGTTTTTATTACGTATTTATGGGTTAAAATATTTGAGAGGAATCATTCGCAACCATGTGGAATGGGCGCAATATTTAGAAAAGAAAATTAGCCAGACAGATAATTTTGAAATTTACACATCGGCAATTTTATCGTTATTTACGTTTAGATATGTGCCTGATGGCTGTGATAATCTTGATGAGGTGAATTTACAATTGGTGCAAAGAATCAATGATGATGGCACGATTTATCTGACACATACAGAATATAATGATGAGATTGTTATTCGCTTCCAAGCTGGCACGCATGATTGCCAGAAAGAAGATATCGATATTGCCTATGATACGATTGTTCGTATTGCAAAACAGATAAAAATTTAAGATAGCACTTTAGGAAAAGCAACATTTTGATTTTCAGTTTTATATTAATGGTAGCGGAGGAGGGATTTGAACCCCCGGCACATGGATTATGATTCCACTGCTCTAACCAGCTGAGCTACTCCGCCTTTTCATATCATGAATAATGGCTGATTATAATCAGCACGCATATAAAAGCAACTGATTTATTTATTTTTGAATGCAGCTAACAACCCATACATCATAAACAGGATGCTCTAATGGATTAAGGGGCGGGCTTGATGAGACCATCCAACCTGAAAAGACTAAATTGGGTTCGAATTCTTCTTGCAAAATTTCTGCGCCATATTCATCAATCACAAAATTCTCGCGTTGCAATTTTAGTGCTAGTCTTTCTTTCTGGGTTAAATTTTTGTCAATATCTTTTAATTCATTTTCGCGCAAAGTTTGCGCAACAATCCCGCGCCGTGTTAGTGGATATTCATAAATTTCTAAAAAGGCAGTATTATCTGGAACTTCAGTAGGCTCGGATTTTTTGCAATGACGCATATAAATTTCTAACCGCCCGAAAAATAAGCTTTCATCTTTTTCAACTTCAAAGCCTGATGTGCGCGCTGTTGTTCTATCTAGCCCTTGTAATAAAACAGATGGACTACTTGCGCCAATATTTTGCGCCATAGAATTTTGGGCAACAATTGTGCCTATTGGCACGATGATAGCGAGTAAGATAATTTTAGAAGAAAAAAATCTTTGTAACATTTATTGCGTAGAAGTTTCTGAAATAATGAAAACGGCCTTGCCCAATAATTCTTCTAATGTTGCGGATTGTTCAATTCTAGTGAACTGCCCTCCATCAGAAATTCTTTTATTATTCTGCCCGGGGTTGATACGCATATAAGCACCGCCTAATAAACCATCGCTAATAATGGCAACGGCACTATCGGTTGGTAAATTCACATCATCGCGAATTGCCATCAGCACACGTGCTTGAAATGTATCAGGATTGATAGAAAGCTGTTCAATCGAACCAATTTTTATACCACCCACACGCACATCATTGCCAACTTTTAAGCCTTTAATCGATTGAAAATCAGCGACAATCCGTTGCAGACCACCATCTTGGTTATTGCCTGAATTGGTAAATGCCCAGCTTAAGAAAAATAAGGCAATGCCTAACACACAACCACCAAGCAATGTTTCAAACCATCTTTGTTTCATCATGATTTAGTTCCTTTGTTCTTTAATTCTTTTTTCAGCCGTGATGATAACAGTTTCCATAATTCCCATCACATCCACTGAGTTACTGGTATATTCAAATTCATCATTGGCAACCATCACATCGAATTCTGCACCGGGTAAAATGGCAAGATATTTACTGCCAAAAATCCCACTGCTCACAATCGTGATGGTGCTATCTAAGGGCAAACCAACATCAGAAAAAATATCCATGGTTACTTGAATGGATAAATTATCGGGGTTCAGCTCACGTGCAACAACGCGCCCAATATCAACGCCCGCCATGAGTACGCGCGCACCATTATTTAAGCCCCCAACATCTGCAAAACGTGCATGTAAAGGGTAGCCAAGCAGATTATCTTCAGAAAAACTATCAGCGCGGTAGCTTTGCAACAAGGCAATGATAAGAATGGCGACAAAAATAGCCCCTGCCCAAATTTTTTGTTGTTGTTCACGCATCGTTCTTACTATCTTACACTTGCTTTTTTGTTAGGAACAGGCGGAATCCATGGTTGATAATCTAGGGTCATTTGCTCTTTGCTAGGAAGTTTTGCATCAGGATATAATACCACACTTGTGCCAGTCATATTTTGTTGTGGCGGTTTTTCCCAACGGTAGCGACTATCATTGCTTTTTGGCAATTCATCCGTGCTATGATGAAGCCATCTATGCCAATTAGGGGCAACGAAACTGGCATCATATTCACCTTTTGCATACACAACCCAACGCTTGCGTCGCCCTTGCGAGGGGATACGCTTTTGTTCATAATAATGATTGCCAAAACTATCTTGACCAATCCATCTGCCACTGAACCAAGTCATTATGCGTGTTACGCTTGTTGTCATAAGATGCTTTCAATATTCCAATACATTCTTTATGTTTAACCAAAAACAGATAGAAAATCAATGATTATTAGAATCATACAATATAAATTTAAGGAGAATAAAAAAGCGCGCGTTAAAATAAGGAGCGGTGAGAAAAAAAGGGGCGGTGATAACTTATCACGCCCCTTTTCATCAGATGAAAATATGATGTCACCAAATGTTAGAAATTTACCCGAATGCCTAAATCATTAAAGGCGTAGAATGCGCCTTCAGTAGCACTATATAATCTTGTGCCAACCAAAATACTGACGCGGTCATTGATTAAATATTCAAAACCACCCCCAAAAACAGAACCTGACGAAGAAATTTCTGTCGTGACTTCAACGTTAAGAAGAGTTGCTTTTGTGGTTTGGGTAAAGCTCGTTCTACCAAACTTCATGAAAGGTTGCAATTTTTTGTCTTTAGCAATTTCTGGGTAATAGAGATAAGAAAATCCAATGCCTGAAAATTCAAGTTCTATTGTACCAGTCGTTGTTTCTGTGGTGGTATCTCCGTTGTATTTATACTCAAGATCAATATTTATTTTATCGGTAGAAGCAGAAAAACTTTCTATTTCAAAGCCATGAATGCCTTCCCGATATTGTCCAGCCAAAACCGTATTATCCCATGCTGCGGATTTTTCCCATTCAGAAGTGCTGATAGTTTCGTCATAGAAAAAATCATCATCGCTACTATCATCAGGGATTACACCATCATCACCATTAGAATCAAGATTATTCACTCCAGAGCCAGTAATAAAGCTTGCCGACCAAATACCTTTGCCATCTTCACCATAAGCAGGGTTCATCCCTATCATTAATAATGTTACCATTAAAATTGTTTTTTTCATGTTACTCTCCGTTAAAGAAAAAAATGTAATCATCGCCAGAGCAAGTGCACTGGCGAACCGGAAGAGTCATAAACCGTATAACAGAAAACAGTCCGATAGCTTTTAGTTTACCCTCTAAACGAAGATAAACTTGGACATAACATACCGTCCCCGGTTCTATTAAGAAACTGAGGGTGGTATCATGATGTTCAAAGGTACAAGATGATGATTGCGTGATGAGGGTTTAATCCCAAAACACATAAATCCATGCACGCAAAATTAATTGACATGCATTATCCTTTACCAAAGGCATCTAACGGCTGATAAAGCCGTCTGTTATATAAGGAGTTATGACGCTCCACATATGCGGTTGCATATGCAAAATCATGCTAACATAAAAAAACAAATTATCAAGTTTAAATCAAAGCAAATTTATAAGAGTGTTTGAAATAAATAAAGGCGGTGAGAAAATAAGGAGCGATGATAAATTATCACGCTCTCCTTTTCATTAGACGGAAATATGATGTTGGGTAATGCTAGAAATTTACCCGAATGCCTAAATCATTAAAGGCATAGAATGCACCTTCTGTCGCACTATATAATCTTGTGCCAACCAAAATACTGACGCGGTCATTGATTAAATATTCAAAACCACCCCCAAAAACAGAACCTGACGAAGAAATTTCTTTGGTGGTTTCAATACCAAGAAGATTTGTTTTTGTAGTTTCGGTAAAAATGGTGTTGCCAAACTTTATGAAAGGCTGTAATTTTTTGTCTTTCGTAATTTCTGGGTAATAGAGATAAGAAAATCCAATGCCTGAAAATTCAAATTCTATTGTACCAGTTTCTGTTCGTGTGAAATTCCCTCTATTGACTTTATACTCAAAATTAAAATCTATTTCATCGGTAGAAGCAGAAAAACTTTCAATTTCAAAGCCATGAATGCCTTGCCGATATTGCCCAGCGAAAATCAGATTATTCCAACTTGCAGATTCTTCCCATTCATCATCACTGACAGATATTTCATAGAATATATCATCATCGTTATCATCATCAAGGAGTACACCATTCTCGCCAGAATCAAGACTATTCACTCCAGAGCCAAGAATAAAGCTTGCCGACCAGATACCTTTGGCATTTTTCGTACTTTTGGCATCTTGACCATAAGCAGGGTTCATTCCCATCATTATTAATATTATTATTAAAATTGTTTTTTTCATATCACGTTCCTTGAAAGAAAAAATAAATATCATCATTGCTGTTAAGAAATTGAGGGTAGCATAAAAAAACAAATTATCAAGTAATAGGGTTAAGCTTGGAATAAAAGGCGGTGATAGATTATCACGAATGCCTAAATTAAACAGTGGTAAAAAAAATGAGGCAGTAAATAAATAGCCTGCTCACAAAATCAAACCTGCCATGTTACCATGACAGGTTTGAAAAAAGAGAGTTAGAGTTGTGAAAACTTTAGAAGCTTACGCGAACACCAAAATCAACAAAGTTATAATCTTCGCCCAGATGCGTTGTATAATAACGCGTGCCTGCAACGATACTAAAATGGTCATTCATAAAGAATTCAACACCAGCACCTAAGACGCGTCCTGATGCGACAAGCTCTGTGGTTTCGGAATTACCTGCATCCGTTGTGGTATAGGTGTAATTGGCTCTACCAAATTTAACAAAGGGTTGTAATGTTCCCTCACCCTTAAAAGGCTTCGGGTAATAAATATAAGAAAAGGCAAGTCCTGAGAAACTATAGGTAACTATGCCATCTGCAGAGGTATCATTATCTTCATATTCTGTATAGTTTACTTCTACTTCTGCGGCAAAACTTTCAACTTCAAAAGCGTTTTTACCGTTGCGGAATTGTGCAGCAAGAGCCGTATTTGCCCATTGCCCTTTGCTTTCTAATTCAGAGGGTTCATAGAAACGAGTATCCGTGGTATCATCAAGGTCATCTGGTAGGTTGTAATCCTCAGTAGGAACATTGCTATTGCCTGCTCCTAAAACCATTGAGAAGGATAACCCATTCTGCGCATATGAGGTATTAATGGTCACACTCAGGAGGAATGCCAATAGTATAATAAATTTTTTCATCATTTTCCCTTTTTTAGATAAATTCGTGGGCGCTATATAGTTTTACGCATACCCATTAAGTTTGTTAATTTCACACAAAAAGCTTCTGCTTCTTTTAAATATAAGCTAGCTTTCTACTAGAACTCATAATTCTATACATTATTGAGATTTATGCAATGATTATTACGATAGCGAAACAAGTTTACCACAAGTTTTTTACAGATTAATTATTTTATCCCATTTTATTAACAATATCCTTGAATAATTCTAACGATAAAAGAGGCTGAAAATCAGGAAAAAAAAATGTGGAAAAAGAAAATGTGGAAAATCAAAAAAAAAAACAAAATAGGCTAACAAAAAATAAACCAGATAGATAACATGGCTTTTGTAATCATTAAACAACTTGATTGATAAATGGGATTAGGAAACGAAAAGCCTACTTGCTTATGCCCTGCGGTTTTAACCTATGTGGTTTGTACCTTAGTGGTATTTTATAGTGGGTGATGGTATGTTTCTTATGAATTTTTATGATGGATATCGGTTGTTTATATGGTAAGATTGTTATTAGTTAGAATGTTTTCGAGGTTATTGATTCGATGAAAATTAAACGTATTTTTACCAAAGCGGGCGAATGCCCTTATCAGTCGATTCCATTCCATTTTGTTTCGGCAGAATTGCGTAATGCAGATGGAAGTGTGGTATTTCAGCAAGATGATATTGAAGTGCCAACCGCATGGTCGCAAATTGCTTCTGATATTTTGGCGCAAAAATATTTCCGTAAAGCTGGCGTGCCCTCACATTTGCAAAAAATCACTGAAGATGATGTGCCAGAATTTTTATGGCGGTCAGAAGAATCAGCAACGGAAGAAAATGTCACTTATGGTGGCGAAGTGAGTGCCAAGCAATTATTTGACCGTTTAGCAGGCACATGGAGCTATTGGGGCGTTAAGGGTGGTTATTTTTCTTCTGATGAAGATGCAAGCGCCTATTATGACGAGGTTCGTTATATGCTTGCCACGCAAATGGTGGCACCGAATTCACCGCAATGGTTTAACACAGGCATCTACTGGGCTTATGGTATTACAGGCAGTTCGCAAGGGCATTATTTTGTTAATCCTGAAACCGAACAGGTTGAAAAATCTGGTTCTGCCTACGAGCGTCCGCAACCCCATGCATGTTTTATTCAATCGGTGAATGATGATTTGGTGAATGAAAATGGCATTATGGATTTATGGGTGCGTGAAGCGCGTTTATTCAAATATGGTTCAGGCACAGGCACCAATTTCTCATCTCTGCGTGGCATTGGTGAGAATCTTTCAGGTGGTGGTAAATCTTCTGGGCTGATGTCGTTCTTAAAAGTAGGAGACCGCTCCGCTGGTGCTATTAAATCAGGAGGCACAACAAGACGTGCTGCCAAGATGGTGGTGGTTGATATTGACCATCCTGATGTGGAAGATTTTATTAATTGGAAATATCGTGAAGAGCAAAAAGTTGCGGCATTGGTTGTAGGTTCAAAAATTTACAATATGCATTTGAATCAGATTATGGCGGCCTGTCATGATGATACACGCCCCGATAATGCCGATGAAGATTATGACCGATATAATCCTAATTGTAACCCTCATTTGAAATTAAGGGTACAAGAAGCACGCAAATATATGATTCCTGATAATTATATTCAGCGTGTGTTGCAATTTGCGCGTCAAGGCTATCATGAAGTTGATTTCCCAGTGCTAGATGCTGATTGGGATTCAGAAGCTTATGCTACGGTTGCAGGGCAAAATGCCAATAATACAGTGCGGGTGAGTGATGAATTTTTGGAAGCGGTAACAGGCGATAAAGAATGGCATTTAACAACGCGGCGTGATAATGTTTTGAAAACTTTGCCTGCCCGTGATTTATGGGAACAGATTGGGCATGCCGCATGGGCAAGTGCTGACCCGGGTTTACAGTTTGATACCACGATTAATGATTGGCATACCTGCCCGCAATCAGGGCGTATTAATGCATCTAACCCTTGTTCAGAATATATGTTTTTAGATGATACTGCCTGTAATTTGGCATCGTTAAATTTGTTGAAATTCCGAGATGGCAAAACAGGTGCGTTTCAAACAAAAGAATTTATCCATGGCACAAGGTTATTTACCCTCACATTAGAAATATCTGTGCTGATGGCGCATTTTCCATCTAAAGAAATTGCCAGACTTTCTTATCGTTACCGTACCTTAGGGCTTGGTTATGCGAATCTAGGTGGCTATTTGATGATAAGCGGTATCCCTTATGATTCGAATCAGGGGCGGGCATTTTGTGCGGCAATCACCGCATTGATGACAGGAATCTGCTATAAGGTATCGGCAGAGATGGCAAAAGAAATTGGTGCCTTTGCAGGTTATCAAGATAATGCAAAAGATATGTTGCGGGTGATGCGGAATCATCAGCGTGCGGTTTGTGGTGAGTTAAAAAATTATGAAAAATTGCATAAAAAGCCTGTGCCATTAAAGCATGAGGAGTGTGCAGATAGTCAGTTGTTGCAAGCGGCGATACAGGCATGGGATGATGCGCTAGAATGGGGAAAAAAATACGGTTATCGTAATGCACAAACCACAGTGGTTGCCCCTACTGGTACGATTGGCATTGTTATGGATTGCGCTACAACGGGCATTGAGCCTGATTTTGCATTGGTAAAGGTGAAAAAACTTGCTGGTGGTGGCATGTTGAAAATGATTAATTCAGCTGTGCCAATGGCTTTGGCAAATTTAGGTTATAAAAAATCAGCCATTACAAAAATAGTTGACTATATTAATGGCACACAAATATTTGATAAAGCACCGCATATCAATCGCGAAACATTAATAGCAAAAGGCTTTACGGCTGATATTTTGGATAGGTTAGAGGCACGTTTAGAAGGAACATTCCATTTGCGTGGCTTATTTACGCCTTTTAATATTGGTGAAGAATTTGTTGAAAAGAATCTTAAATTAAATGCACAAAAAGATTTTGATATTTTAAGGGCAATTGGTTTTACTCCATCGCAGATTGAAGAAGCCAATCAAGTGATTTGTGGTACGATGGGTATTGAGGGCGCGCCTGAATTAAAAGACGAAGATTTGGCAGTGTTTGATTGTGCGAATACATGCGGTCGTGGCAAGAGGTTTTTATCGGCTGAAGGGCATATTAAAATGATGGCAGCCGCGCAACCTTTCATTAGTGGTGCGATTTCAAAAACAATTAATATGCCTAACCATGCCACGATTGTTGATTGCCAAAAAGCCTATATGCTTTCGTGGGAGTTGGGTTTGAAAGCAAACGCGCTTTATCGTGATGGTTCTAAATTAAGCCAACCTTTAATGAGTTCGCTTGTGAGTGATGATGTTGTGGATGCGCTTGATGATAATCAAAATATCAGCAACGAGATGATTACCAAACTTGCCAAGCAAATGGCTGAAATGATGCTCACACAACAAATCTCTGATTCTAATGAAGCCAATGCTGACCCGCATAAACGCAAACGTTTGCCAGCAAGACGTAAGGGTTACACGCAAAAAGCGATTGTAGGCGGGCATAAGGTTTATCTGCATACAGGCGAATATGATGATGGTTCTTGTGGCGAAATATTTATTGATATGCATAAAGAAGGGGCGGCTTTCCGTTCGATGATGAATAATTTTGCGATTGCGGTTTCTATTGGGTTGCAATATGGCGTGCCATTGCGTGAGTTTGTGGATGCCTTTATTTTGACGCGTTTTGAACCGGGTGGTTTTGTACAAGGCAATGATTCGATTAAGAGTGCGACATCGATTCTAGATTATATTTTCCGCGAATTGGCAATCAGCTATTTGGGTCGCGAAGATTTGATGCAACAACAGCCTAATACCAGCGATGTGCATGGGCTTGGCAAAGGACATCGTGAAGGGCGTTTGGATGATGCTTATCGGATGGAAAAATTTGTTTCAAGTGGTTATATTAAGCAATTATTAACAGATCATGGTTCCGCATTACCCAAGAAGAGTGGTTATCCAACGGGAGAATATCCATCGGAGCAATATCCATCTTTGAAGGCAAAAGAAAATCCAAAAGGTTTGCAAGGAATTGGCATACCAGAATTAGAATTGAAGAAAGACGAAGAAGAAGTTCTTTCTGAAACGGCTATCGATTCTTATGAGGGGGATGCCTGCACCCATTGCGGTCACTTAACGTTGGTGCGGACTGGCACATGTATGACATGTATGACGTGCGGACAAACAACGGGTTGTAGTTAGTTAATAAATTATTAGTAATACAAAATAAGGCTTGCATTATGATTCGCTGATAAGTTAATGATAGCAAATAATTTAATGTAAAATTAGTATATCATTCGCTATAAACCTTTTATGAAAAGATATGATTATGTCTAGCAATATATCAAAAAAACATTTCTATAGCCTATTTTTTAGTATGGCATTATTCTTATTATCAGCGCAAATTTTTGCACAAGAGTTTGCACAAGAGTTTGCACAAGAGGCAGAAGAACCTAAGAAAAAAGCACTGGGTGTTTCCTTTGGATACGCCTCAGGTAACGCTGGGTCTGGTGGCAATATAAGTGTTCGGCGCAATCCACTTTTCAGCATTCGAATGTCAGCTGTGAATGGTACAGATAGTGAAAATAAATCAAGTATACAAAATGGTAATTCTTACGGTTATACGCAATCTCTTACACTTGCCAATCAGGGTTTTATCATGAATACTCACCCCTTTGGAGGTGGACTTTTTGTGGCATTCGGCATGTATAATACGTCTATATTGATAGCGGCTTCGGGTACTGCCATACGAGAGGACACTATAGGTAGTGACACTTATCAGTTAGAAGCTGATTTTTCAACATCAGTTCTTTATGAAGGAATTAGTCCTTATTTTGGAGTTGGTTGGGGTGTTAGGAAATATAATAAAAGAGGTCTTGGTTTCCGCGTAGAATTTGGAGTTATTCAATTAAATAGTCCTGAAATAATTGCAGGTATTTCTGACCCTAGGCGGGGTGAAGGTGCAGATGGTCTTTCAGAGATACAAATTACTGCTGCCAGAGATGATTTAGCTGAAAAGGGCGGGGAATATGTAGATAAGGTTAGACAAGATGCGAATGAGTATAGTCAATATCCCGTATTTGAATTTGGCGTTAGTCTCTATTTCTAGTTACCATTCTTATACTTGCAATTTATGAATGTTTGTTTATCATCATTTGATATGAATGCACAAAAAGTTACAAAAATTTTATCATGTCTTTTTCTGAAATCTTACGAGAATCTTTAGGGTTGCTCATCAGTTTTGATGCGGCACTTTGGGAAATTATTTTCTTATCATTATGGGTAAGTTTGATTGCGTTATTCGTGGCAATGCTGATGGCATTAGCGGTAGGCTTGCTGGTTGCATTACGTGAATTTTATGGCAAGTCTTTGGTGATATTAATATTGAACGGCATGATGGGCTTGCCACCTGTTTTTATTGGCTTGCTATTATATCTGTTATTTTCCCGCCATAGTGTGTTTGGTTTTACCCAGTTGCTTTACACCCCTAGCATCATGATTATTGCACAAGCTTTGTTAATTTTTCCGATTATTGCGGCTTTATCGGTAGAATTATTGAGTGAAAATTACCGCCATTATCGTCCACTTTTTCATAATTTGCATTTTGGTTTTCGCAAAGAAAGTTTCGCGCTTTTGTATGAATTGCGTTATCAATTATTGATTTTACCCGTTGCGGGTTTAGGACGTGGGCTTTCAGAAGTAGGTGCGGTGATTATTGTCGGTGGCAATATTGAGCATTTCACGCGCACCATCACAACCAGCATTGTTTTGGAAACATCGAGGGGCAATCTTAGTTTTGCATTTGCGCTAGGCTTGATTTTGGTACTGTTAGGCATCATGCTGAATGCCATTTTGCTGATATTCAAACAAGCAGGAAAAAAGTTTCATTATGCTTGAAGCGCGTGATTTATCGGCAGGTTATCATCAGGAAATAATTCTGCATCAGTTGAATATGGTTTTTGGCTCCCACGGCATTAGCTTCGTGGCAGGGGTCAATGGGGTTGGCAAATCATTATTGTTGAGACTATTATCGGGTTTCTTGATACCACAAAAGGGTCGAATCATCCAGCATCAGGAAAAATATCCTGCTTTGATGCATCAAAAGCCGATTTTACTGAATCGTTCTGTGCGTGATAATTTATTATTTATCTTGCAGGCAGAACAGAAAAACACACACCAAAAAGATACAGCACAAACCGAAATAGATAAAACGCTTGAAGCGACTGGCTTGATGGCTTTATCAGATAAAAATGCTCTATCGCTTTCCGTCGGTCAGCAAAAATTATTATCATTTGCTATGGTGCTTGTGATGCAACGTGATTATTGGTTGCTTGATGAGCCAACGGCAAGCCTTGCCCCTGATGCAAAAGAGATGGTAGAAAATTTGCTTATCAGCGCGCGCGCAGAAGGGCAAAAAATGGTGATTGTTAGCCATGAAGCACAACAGATTAAACGTTTGGCAGGCAAGGATGATGATATTCTTTTTCTCTCACATGAAACAGAAAAAGCTGATAGGATACAAAATCATTATATAATGAAAGTGAATGAGTTTTTTGAAAATCCGCCTCATTCACAAGCCATGAAATTCATCAATCATGTTTAATTAAGGATAAGATTATGATTCGAAAAATTATCTTATTATGTTTTTGCTTTTTGGGATTGCTCGCGATTCAGGTTGCATCTGCGAAAACCAATAAGAATTTATTATTGGCAACAACAAGCTCGGTTCATAATTCAGGCTTATTAGATATAGTTTTGCGCGATTTTGAAAAGCGAACTGGTATTATTGTGAAGGCGGTGATTCAGGGAAGCGGGCTTGCCATTCAAAGTGCCATTAATGGCAATGCTGATGTTATTTTAACCCATGCCCCTGATGCAGAGAAAGATTTTGTGGCAAGCGGTTATGGGATTAAACGTTATCCTTTTATGTATAATCAATTTGTGATTGTAGGACCCGATGAAGATAAAATTAACATTCATGGCATAAAAATTCTGCCTGCTTTGCAGATGATTGCCAAAAATCGTGGTTCTTTTGTATCGCGTGGTGATGATAGTGGTACGCATCAAAAAGAATTATTTTTGTGGCAAATGGCGGGTATTATCCCAGAAACAAAGAGTGGTTTATTTAACTGGCGGAATCGTTGGTATATTCAAAGCGGCACAGGCATGTCGCAAAGCCTAACGATTGCTTATGAAAAAAGGGCCTATATTCTTACCGATTATGGCACATGGTTGCGGTTACAAAATCGAATGAAAGATTTCAAAGTCCATGTAAAAGATGATGAATTGCTCAACAACCAATATAGCGTGATTGCGGTTAACCCTGACAAGCACCCTTACATTCAATATGAATTGGCACAGAAATTTATTGCTTTTTTAATTGGCAAAAACGGGCAAAAAATTATTGCTGATTATAAAATCAATGGCGAACCATTATTTTTCCCGAATGCGCAATAAAATGATAAAATCTTCACACCCCATCATCGGCATATCATTGGGGATATTGGCTGTTATTTGTTTTTCTTTCACCCTTCCGATAACACGTTATTTATTCAGTTTAGATTTAGCGATATTAGATATTGCTTTAGGGCGTAGCCTATTTGGCGCGCTTTTTTCTGTGAGTATTTTAATGGTAACCAAACAGAAACTTCCCAGTAAAAAACAGATACCCAGATTATTACTGATTTCAGTCAGTGCTGCCTTTGGGTTTAGCCTGCTAACAACCTATGGCACGCAAACTGTACCCGCTAGCCATGGTGGTGTGATATTAGCCGGCAATGGTATTAGCGCGGCATTATTTGGCTGCTTACTATCATCGGAACGTCCATCATGGCAATTTTGGGCAACCTCTTTGACAGGCTTTTTATTGATTGCGTTATTTTCTTACATTACTCATGGCGGCGCGAATTTCTTGGGCGTTTATTATGGTGAGATTGCATTGATTTTTGCTGTGTTGATGGCAGGTATTAGCCATGCGCAAGGGGCTGTACTTGCAAAAGAAATGGGCGGGTGGCAAGTGATATGTTGGGCGATGACATTCGCATTACCCATTTTATTACCGCTTTCATTCATTAGTATGGATTTTGAAAAAATCGCGATGATGGATTTATGGGGCTGGAGCAATTTGCTATTTTTAGGAATTGTGAATACCTGTTTTGTATTTGTGATTTGGTATCATGCCATGCTATTAGGGGGCATTGCAAAAATCGCTCAGTTGCAATTATTACAACCATTCTTTACTTTTGTGGCAGCAGTTTTATTGTTGAACGAACCGCTTGAACCATTGGTTATCATATTTTCAGTTCTGATTGTGGGGGTGGTGATGATTAGTCAATATACGCGTGTTCATCATCGCGTTTGATAACGCATTAATTATGCAAGCGGTTTTGAATCAGCCGATAGATAAAAAATGTGATAAATAAACATAGCATGACAACAACAATTGTTGGGCCTGCCGGAATATGTAATGCAAGCGATGCAAGCAAGCCTGTGGCAGTGGCACAAGCACCAATGAAACAGCTGATTATCGCCATTATTTCAGGGCTTTTAGCGATTTGCCGTGCCGTTGCCGCAGGCATAATCAATAATGCGGTTACCAATAATAAGCCAACAATTTGAATAGAGACACTCACAACCAACGCAACCATAATTGCCAAAATGAATTCGCATTTTTGAGGTTGAAAACCTTCGGCACGCGCAATATCAGGGCTGATGGTGGTTAGCAATAATGCTTTCCACAAATAAATAAAGCCAATCAATAGTACAATCGCAACCGTAAAAATTAAAATAAGGTCATTGGTTGTAATATTCAGAATATTGCCAAATAATAAATCAATCATTTCGTGGGAATGGGCGGTGCTTTCAGTGGCAAATTCTTCCTCATGATGCTCTGTATCATCCTCATTCAAAAAAATAAAAGCGAGGCTACCAGTAGCAAGCGTGCTATGGGAAAGCAAACCTAGCAAACTATCCGAAGAGAGCCCCGGGATATTTTTGAGCATAATCAGCAAGCTTGCAATCACCACACTGATGCCAATCAAGCCATAATCGGGCGGAAGATGCAAGGCAAAGCTGATGGCAACTCCTAGCAAACTTGCATGGGCAATGGTTTCACCAAAATAAGCCAGCCTATGCCAAAGCACGAAACAACCGGGAATACCCGTCATAATGCCAATGCCAATGCCTCCGATAAGAGCAGGTAATAATGTATTCATCATGATTTTTTATTTTCTTGATGAGGGATAATATCGCCATCAATCGTGGTGACTATGGTCGTGGTCATGTTGATAAAAGGCAAGTAAATCAGATTTTTGACTGCCAAATAAAGCATGATATTCTTTGTTTTGCATCACAGAAAGGGGCGTGCCTTGACAGCAAATATGGCGGTTGAGACACAGCACTTTGTCGGTATTTTTCATCACAATATGCAAATCATGGCTAATCAGTAAAATGCCACATTTTAAGAGGTCACGCGCATCATTAATGAGTTGATAAAGGGCAATCTCACCATGATAATCCACCCCTTGCACAGGTTCATCTAACACCAAAAGATGCGGATTTGTTAAAAGCGCGCGTGTTAATAACACACGCTGATGCTCACCCCCTGAAAGATGTTGCATGTTTTTATGTAATAAATTTTCAATATGGGTAAGCTGAATAATGGTATCAAATAAATCATTTGGTTTGGTTTTTGTTAGCTGTAAAAACCGTTTGACGGTTATGGGCATGGTTGAATCAATATTTAATTTTTGTGGCACATAACCGATTGTTAATTCGTGATGACGTGTGATTGTGCCAGAAGTAATCGGAATAATGCCAAGCAATGCTTCCACCAATGTGCTTTTACCCGAACCATTCGGGCCAATTAAAGTAACAATTTCGCCTTCAAATAATGTGAGATTAATATCATGTAACAGCCAACTTTGTTGACGACGCACAGCTAGATTATTAGCAGTAATTAATGGTAAAGCAGAGTTCATAGTGATTTTTCCTTTGCAACCGCATCATTATAAAATAACAAAAAAATGACTGCAACAAAAAAAATTGAATTATCATATTGACAGAATCTATTTTATTATGCACAGAATAATAAATATATTTTTTGAGAGAGAGAGGCTAGGCACATGGATTTTTCAACATCAAAACGTAAAATTGACCCCACCAAAAGAAGGGGGTTAAAACCAGATTTTTCACCTGATAATAATGATAGAGCTGAAATAGGGCCTACCCAACTTGCCTTTGACGAATGGCAAAAAGCAGGGATTGAATGTCCGAATTTACCTCTGATGCGTGAATTACGTTTTGAACGGTTGGTGCAGAAAATCAATGAACGCAATTTAGATGCATTATTAATCTTTGACCCGCTTTCCATTCGTTATGCAACCGATTGCCCTGATATGCAATTATGGAACGCGCATAATCCGTATCGTGGCTGTTTGGTAACCGCAGGGGGTTATATGATTTTATGGAGCTATACCGGTGGTGACCATATGACAGAGCATAATCCGTTGGTACAAGAAACACGTTCCTGCCTTAGATTTTTTTATTTTTTGAGTGGAGATAGGGTTTCAGAAAAGGCAAGTGAATTTGCAGATGAAATTGTAGAAGTGATGAAACAACATGTTGGCAGTGGCAAAAAAATTGCGATTGATAAAATTCCTTATATTGGTTATCAGGCATTAAAAGATAGAGGCTTCATGATTAGCGATGGTGAAGAGGTGATGGAAAAAGCCCGCGTCATTAAAAATGCTGAAGAAATTAAAGCGATGCGCTGTGCAATTCATGCTTGCGAGCAATCTATCATTCCCATGCGTGAAAGAGCCGTGCCGGGTGTGACTGAAAATGATGTATGGGCAGAGCTTCATCGCGAGAATATTAGACGCGGTGGGGAATGGATTGAAACCAGATTAATAGCCTCAGGGCAACGCACCAATCCATGGCTACAAGAATGCGGACCGCGTGTGATTGGCAATAATGAAATTTTGGCATTTGATACCGATTTGATAGGCGTTTACGGATTTTGTGTTGATATGTCGCGGACATGGTTTATTGGTGATGGCGAACCAACACAAAGACAAAAATATATGTTCCAATTAGCAGTTGAGCATATTGAATATAATGCATCGATTGTAAAACCGGGCATGGGCTTTCGCGAATTGAGTGAAAAAATTAGACAAATGCCAGAAGAATATGCACAGCAACGCTATAGCTGTCCGTTTCATGGGGTTGGGTTATGTGATGAATATCCGCATATTGCTTATTTACAAGATTTTGATAAAGAAGGGGTTGATGGTGTAATTGAACCGGGGATGATTTTATGTGCGGAATCTTATATCGGTGAAGTGGGTGGACCAGATGGCGTTAAGCTAGAAAACCCTATTCTTGTAACCGAAACAGGCATGGAGCAACTCACTTATTACCCTTATGATGAGAAATTAAACAGTTAATTGCTATTTTTATTAATGGTGCTATGCTTGGCTTTGATAGTGGCAGACCATGTTGATTTGATGTAGCTGAGGGTTGCAATGATTTCGTCATCTGTTAGGGTTTTATCAAATTTCGGCATACGGGTTTGCTGCGGTTTTTTGGTAAAAAATTCTATACCATATTTGGTTAAGATAAACAGAACCTTATCAGAATGATGCCATGTATGCCCAGTAGCATCATGGGGTGGTGCTGGTAGATAACCATCTTTATCAGCATATTGCCAACTTTTTTGCCCCTTTAACGTAACACCATGACATGAAGCACATTGTTCGGCATAAATCACTTTTCCTAAAAATACCATTTGCGGATTATCAGGTTCAAGCTGAATGGTAACATCAAGGCTAGAGGGCGGTTTATTGTTATATAAAAGCAATAGTAAAATGCCCATTACGCTTATAATAATGGGCATCATATAATAAAGTATCTTTTTATGTTTCATAGGGTGCAATATTTTTTAATGTGATAAATCTTCTAAAATAGGACAATCAGGCTGATGATTGTTCGGACATTTTTCACTTATATCCATCAGGTGCGCGCGCATTTGCTCTAAATTATCAATCTTATGATTAATCTCTTGCAATTTTTTATCAGCTAAGGCTTTCACATTCGAATTAGCACGGTTTTTATCATCATAAAGGGATAATAATATTCGGCAATCATCGATTGAAAAAGTTAACTCGCGCGCTTTTTTGATAAAGAGTAATTTATCAATATCGGTTTGATGATAATGGCGATAACCATTTTCTTGTCGTTCGGGTTTAATAAGCTTCATTGTTTCATAAAAACGAATCGCTTTGTTAGACAGCCCAGTGACTTTATGCGCTTTACTAATATTCATCGCATACTCCATAAATGTATATATTGGGTTAGTGGCATGATTTCCCTAAGGATTTAAGACGCCAATAATTATAGGGCAGAGGCGTTAGAAAACCAGCAATCAGCATGAGTGGGATAACGGTTGGCGTTAATTTTGCGCCACCAGTGAGAGCATAATCCATACTATTCATGGCAATTTCCATAGCAATCATTGAAATAAACGACATGCCAATGGCGGTCTTAAAAGCAAGTTTCAGCACCATTTGCCGCGATAGGATAAATGTTTCCAAAATAATGGATGTGGTAAGCCCTGCGATGATTGCCAAACTCATAATACCTAAAATAGGAAAAGGGATTTTCGTGAGTTGAAAAAATAAAATCACTCCGAAATCGCCAATGCTACAACCAAGCAGGCACCATAATGTATTGGTAGAAGCGCGCTTCCAACTATGTTTGCAATGCCAAAAGGCAAGTGTGTGTGAAAAAGTAATAGCCATTAATTATGCTCCTTATAAAAATTTTTGTGCGAAATGCTTATTCATGATGTGGGTTTCCCTAAGGGGAAAGTCAAGCGATAATTTTATCAGGTGATAATTTTATTTTAGTAAGCTGTATCAGAAGAGTTAATGCTTGCATTTGTGATATATAATCCGATACATTGCCATTAAATTTAATCATAATTTAATTTCTTAAAATGATGGTAGTCGGCAATGAAAAAAATTATAGAAGCAGATTTGCATGGTAGAGTTGTTACCGTTATTGGTGGTTCAGGATTTTTAGGGCGCTATATTATTGGCAGGCTGTTAAAAGCAGGTGCTTATGTTCGGGTTGTTGCACGAGACCGGGAGGGCGCAGGGCATCTTAAACCACTGGCATCGCCGACACAATTAACGATTTTATCCACGAATATTACCAATGAAAAAGCGTTACGCTTGGCAATTCAAGGTTCGGATGATGTGATTAATCTGGTTGGGATTATTGCGGAAAGTGGCTCGCAAAAATTTAGAAATATTCATGTGCGTGGCGCAGAAAATGTTGCAAAAATTTGCCGTGATACGAAGGTAAAACGCTTGTTGCATTTTTCAGCCATTGGCGCATCTGAAGGCAGCACCGTGAAATATGCCCGTAGCAAAGCGTTGGGTGAATTGCAGGTAAATAAATTTTTTCCAGAAGCGATTATTATTCGGCTTTCTTTGGTGTTTGGACCTCATGACCATTTCTTTAATATGATGGCACGGATTGCTCGTATTTTACCGATTGTTCCGTTAGTGGGGGGCGGTAAAACAAAATTCCAACCCATTTATGCGGGCGATGTCGCCTTGGCAGTGCATCATTTATTGCTTGAGAAAAAACCAAAACATAAAACTTATGAACTTGGTGGTCCTGATATTGTTAGTATGGAAGAAATGATGCGTGTTATGATTGGTGAAATTGGTTATCGCAGATTTTTATTTTCTGTGCCGTTTTGGCTTTCTTTATTGGTTGGAAGAATATTAAGCTTTTTACCAAAGCCACCTCTGACTGCAGAACAGGTGAAATTATTACAACAAGATAATATTGCCGATAATCGTTTGGCAGGTTTACGAGAATTAGGGATTAATCCTCAAGCTTTTGGCAGTATTTTGCCCTCTTATATGGATGCGTATTGTAAAGGTGGTCGTTATGCCTCGTTACGACACCATTATCATTCGCAATTATTAGCGCAAGAAGATACAGAAGATAAGAAAATTTTGCATAAGAAAAATCAAACGCAAAAAGCCATGTAAGCTTGAGCGAGACTTAAATCACCGCGATAATAATCACAATGCCTAATATAACGCGATAGGCAATGAAGGGCATGAAGCTGAATTTTTGTAGCCATCGCATCAATAATAAAACGCTGATGAAGGCAAAAATTGCAGATGCGATGATGGCAAAAACAAAATCACCCCATAAAAATATATCTGCCTGTGTTGTGGTTATTTGTTCTACAATACTTGATAAAGCAGAAAGGCTGATAATCGGAATTGCCATCAACATAGAAAAGCGCGCGGCGTCTATACGATTCCATTTCAGGAAACGGGCGGCAGTCATGGTGATTCCTGAACGGCTTGTGCCGGGAATTAAAGCAAGAATTTGTGCAAAGCCCATGATAAGAGCAGAATGGTTCGTTACTTGAATATCTTTTTTTTGTAATTTCCTATCAGCCACTGCTAATAAGAGCCCGAAGAGAATAGAGCTTATGGCAATGATGATGGGCGCGCGTAAATAAAGTTCAATAATATCTTTTAAGAAAAATCCAAAAATCGCGGCTGGAATGGTGGCGATAATTAAATGCCATGCAAGGAGGTCACTTTGTGTAAAATTACGGCTGGGTAATTGACGACATAGCGTAAAGAAGCTAGTGATGGCACGCGCAACATCGCTGCGCAAATAAAAAATAATGGCAAGTAGCGAACCTAAATGAAGCGCAATATCAATTTCTAATCCTTGGTAATCCCATGATAAAAAATAGGGCAATAAAATCAGATGTGCTGATGAGCTAATCGGCAAAAATTCGGTGATGCCTTGTACTGCGGCAAGAAAACTAAGTTGCAAATAATCCATAAAACAAATTAAAAATAGAATTTATATCGTGCAAAAATATATCTTTTTCACCATATAAAGTCAAATTACAATCATACTTACACTTACACGTATACTTGTTAATTTAATGATAAGGAATTATAGTAAAATAAGTAACAAAATTAGGAGGATGAGACATATGGGTGATGTTAGTAAGGAAACACTTAATCGATTGGAAAAAGGTAGCACCTTTAAGTTGGGTGATAGCTCTGAAAAATATTATGATGAGTGGTCAGAACATTATGATAGTGAATTGGTGGAAGAACTTGGTTACAAAGGACCTGAAATTTCGGTGCATGCATTTTGTGACGTTTTTACAGACAAGCAGGCAAAAATTATGGATTTTGGTTGTGGCACAGGGCTTGTAGCGGAGCATTTGCAAAAGCATGGTTACCAGAATATTGATGGGGTGGATATTTCTGAAGGCATGCTAGCGCTGGCAAAAGAAAAAAATATTTATCAATATCTTGCAAAGGCTGATTTAACCAAGCCATTATCATTGGAAGATAATATTTATGATGCTGGATTATGTGTTGGTTCGATGGGTGCAGGCTATGTTGAAGCAGAACATGTTGCAGAGATGCTACGGGTGATTAAGCCTGAAGGGTTGCTCATCATTTTTATGAATGAAGGGTTTTACCGTGACAATCAATTTGATAGCAGATTTGCCAAACATGAAAGTGAAGGCAGGTGGCAGATTCTGAAAAGCGATATGATTAATTACATGGAATCAGTGGAACGCCCCGGCAGGTTGATTGTTGGAAAAAAATCAATATAATAGCGTGTTAATAAAAATTTAAGGGTAAGTTTTAAAACACATGTTAGATAAATCTAATACAATAATTTTTTCTAAAAGCAATAGCAGGATATTTTTAATCGTTAATGGTTTTAAAAGAATATGTTTTGCTATGATTACTAAAAATAGTGTTAATTATTTTTTACGTGGAAAAGATATCATCTCTATTTCTCCGCAAACTTCTGGTGTACATGAAGCTCCTCTAACCTCATTGATTCATCAATTAAGTGAGATGGGACAGAATGATTTTTTGCTTGATATTGGTGCGAATATTGGGCTTAGTTCTTGCCAGAATGGGCAAGCCTTTAAGCATGTTATTGCTTTTGAACCTAACCCTCTTTGTGTGTATATTTTACGTGTGAATACAGCAATTGCTTTGGGCGATGACTGCCTGTTGGAAATTAATCCTTATGGTTTAGGTAATAGTGATGAACAAGTCTCGCTTATAATCCCGAAGCATAATTGGGGAGGAGCTTTCATAAATCATGAACAAAATTCTTATGATAAAGATACGCTATTCAATAAAGATGGTTTGAAGATATTTGATAAAAATAATTATATTGAAACTGAAGTCAAAATTAGAGATACATATACAGCATTATTACCTAAATTTGCTCATTTAAAAAAATTAAAAATGGTTAATGGTGTTATTAAAATTGATGTTGAAGGGTTTGAGGCTACTGTTATTAAAGGAATTGCAGCATCTCTTCCAAAAGAAATGAAAGTAACAGTAATATTTGAAAATCATGATGAAAACTTAAAATTAGATGAAATTTTAAGCTATTTTGCAGACAGAGAAACGCATTGTTATATTTTAAGAAACCACCTGCCTTATAAAGTCAGCTGGCCTATATTGGTAAAACTTTTTTGTTCATTGCTCAAAAAATCACGCGCAGTGTTAGTGCCTTATAAAGATGGAGATTCAAAAATAACTGATATTGTTATTGATGTCGTATGATTTTTTATTGCTCATCTTGTTTTTGTTTTAACCATTCTTCAAAAGATAAACCGCTTTCTTGAAAAGATTTCAGCAAGTTATTGAGTGCTTGGTCGGTCGCTAAATTGAGATTATCATTTAATTGCTTTGTAGCATTTTGTTCAGGTGAAGATGGTGCTTTTGGTCTGGGGGCAGGTCTGGGGGCGGTTTTTGCGGTTGCTTCTAATAGGGCAATCACTTTATTCCATTCTACTTTATTTGTTTCATTATTGGCTTGGTAATGCTTTGCCATCGCAACACTATCCAGACCATTTCCGGCTTTGGTGCGTGGATTAGCCCCGGCATCAATGAGCATTTTGGTGATTTTTACAAACCCACCTTGTGTTGCTAAAATAAGCGGAAACACACCACTATAGTGGGATTGATGGTTAGGATTAGCCCCTGCTTTCAGTAAAATTTTCACCGCTTCAGGATAATTAAACTCTGATGCATAGAATAAACCTGTTACCCCTTTTTTAGTGGGAATATTTGGGTCAGCTTTCGCATCAGCAAGCAATTGAATAACTTTAACATGATTGCGATGTGAAGCAATTGTTATCGGGGTTACACCATTCGTAGATTGTGCATTAATATCCGCCCCTTTTTTAATGAGATAATCAACAATAATGGGCTGATTATAATCAGCGGCATCATGCAAGGCTGTATAGCCATGCGAATCTGCAACGGTTAGATAATATTGCGGATTATCTTCTTCAACAAAATGTTTGACTGCTTCTAAATCACCTTTTTCAATTGCGGCACTCATTGCCTTTTGTCCGGGGCTTGGCAAGGGAATAAATTCTTGCCCTGAAGCCGAAATAGGCAATAAAATTGCAAATAATGCCAAGTAAATGAATACGGGGCAATGGATTATCCTATGTGTCAATTTTATCATCATCATCTCCTTTATTGATAATTGGTATTGATAATTGCTAAATCTAACAAAAATCTTTGATTAGCACCAGCTTTTTCGCCCTTCTTTTACATGGTAATGGCGAGCAAAACCTTCTTTTATCATCATTGCACCAATATTTTGAAACTTTTCGGTGCTAACATCTGCAATAATTCTGCCGGCATACGTGCCTAACACCACCTGGTGCAACTGAACTATATGATTGATAGGAATAAGTTCGATTAAACGTTCTTTTGCTTTTTGCGCCATTTCTTTCTCGCTCTTGCATTTACCTCTTATTTCCGGCGTATCAATGCCCCGAATCCGTACACGCGCCTCAATAGAATGTTGTGGCCACGAAAATATTTGCGCGGTAAAAGTATCCCCATCATAAATGCTAATTACCTTTGCTTGATATCCATCAGGATATGCAATCTTTTCTTTTTTTGCCAAAGCCATAGCGACAACAAAAGGCATAGCAACAAATATTGCGATAATGATGAAGACAGGCAGTCTTGATAAAAACAATCCTTCAAAATATATCATAGTCCAAATCCTTTTTAGATTTATATACTTACTTTGTTCTTATTATCATACATTATTGTTTAAAACAAGTGATATTTTGTATTATTTTAAACATAACATAAACAATATAATGTAATATCGGTTATCTCTACATTATCTGATATAAATTGGCACAATAGAGAGTAATAATAACCCAGTCATCGTGAGGTTGAAAATTCTTTGCCAAAGGGGCTTTTGTAAAAAACGGCGAATAAATGTACCAAAAATTAACCATAACAAAAGAGAGATAATGGCTGCCGTTCCAAAAATCACAGTGAATAGTAAAGCACTATGAACAATATTACTGATATTATTCATATAAACCGAAATTGCTGTTGTCAGAACAATCCAACTTTTTGGGTTCATCCATTGCCATAGAAAAAGACTCATAAAAGTAGCTTTATCATTAAATGTTACATTCTTTTGCTCAATATTAAGAATAGGTGCGGTTGCAATTTTGAAACATAGCCATAATAAAATCACTAAACCCACCCATTTGATTGTCCCCTGTAATAAAGAGCTATGATTGATGCTTGCACCAACCCCTAATGCAATACAAAAACACAAGGGTATAAAGCCAAGAGCCGCAGCAGATAGGGCAGGGAGTCCTTTTTTAAAGCCAACATTACTGCCGATGCTTGCCAATAAAATATTGTTAGGACCCGGTGCACACGAACCAATTAAGGCAAAAATTACCAGCCCAATAAGTTGTTCCTGCATCATGAATATCTCCTTAGATAGTTGCCATGATAGTTTTGCCTGATGGTTTTGCCTGATGGTTTTGCCTGATGGTTTTGCCTGATGATTTTGATGGGCAACTGTAAATGATTATTGTAGAATCTGCAAGATGGTTTATATATGGTGTTTTTTGTGGGGGTTGACTTTGAAAAAATATATTCTTATTATTTATAATGTGTAAATTTTCATGAAAATACCCATGAATAAAATAATGTAAAGGAGTTAGTGATGATAAAAAGACGATTAAATCTGATGGCGAGTCTGGCGATAACCATGATGCTGTTAAGCGGTTGCCTATTCGCGAATGTTGTTGGGACGCCAGAAAACCTTACCACGCAACCAGTTGTGCAAGGTGCAGGAGCGCAAACAGGCGTTGCCAAATGTAGCATCATGTTTATTGGTTTATTGGCATGGGGCGATTGTTCGGTAGAAAAAGCTATGGATAATGGCAATATTACCGAGCTTCATCATGTTTCGCAAAAACTGATTGGCGTGCCATTGATTTATGCCAAAGCGCATACGGTGGTTAAGGGCGAGTAATACAAGCAAGTAAATAATTCAATAAATTTCTTAAAAATCTCTTGCAATCCTTATCAAGATAGGGTAAATAGTATTTCTGCTTGTGCGTTATGCGTACAAGTGGATTTCATAAAATAAAGAATTTTATCTAATGCTGAGATTCTACTTTGATAGTTCAGCGTTCGGTTTTTTTGCTGTTTTTATGGAATAGTTTGTTTGACATTGTGAATGAATGATTAATTAATTAATTAACCCAACCAAATTGTGCATTAAACATATTTGATATGTTTGATACAATTTGAGTTTTGAATGTAAAATCTAACAAATAACCTTGGTGCTAAGCACTGTTTGTGGTTATTGGATTTTCGAAAAAGCAACAAAGGGCATTTGGTGGATGCCTTGGCGTTGAGAGGCGATGAAAGACGTGATAGGCTGCGAAAAGTTCTGGGGAGCCGCCAATAGGCTTTGATCCAGAAATTTCTGAATGGGGAAACCCACCTCGTTAGAGGTATTTATACGGTTGATACGTATAAAAGCAAACCCGGTGAACTGAAACATCTAAGTAACCGGAGGAAAGGACATCAAAGAGACTCCGTTAGTAGTGGCGAGCGAACGCGGACCAGGCCATTGGTTTGTTTTATTGGACTAGAATTTTCTGGAAAGGAAAGCCATAGTAGGTGATAGCCCTGTATAGATAAAACAGTAAGATAGACCATCGAGTAAGACGGGACACGAGAAATCCTGTTTGAACATGGGGGGACCACCCTCCAAGCCTAAGTACTCCTCAGCGACCGATAGTGAACAAGTACCGTGAGGGAAAGGTGAAAAGCACCCCAATGAGGGGAGTGAAACAGTCCCTGAAACCGAATGCTTACAATCAGTCGGAGCCTCTTTATGGGGTGACGGCGTACCTTTTGTATAATGGGTCAGCGACTTAATTTTACTAGCAAGCTTAAACCGATAGGTGTAGGCGTAGCGAAAGCGAGTTTTAACAGAGCGATCGAGTTAGTAGGATTAGACCCGAAACCGGGTGATCTAGCCATGGCCAGGCTGAAGACAGGGTAAAACCTGTTGGAGGGCCGAACCAGAGAATGTTGAAAAATTCTTGGATGAGCTGTGGCTAGGGGTGAAAGGCCAATCAAACCCGGAGATAGCTGGTTCTCCGCGAAAACTATTTAGGTAGTGCGTTTAGTATAACCTACGGGGGTAGAGCACTGGATGGGCTAGGGGGCCGCGAGGCTTACCAAACCTAACCAAACTCCGAATACCGTAGAGTTTAATCTAGGCAGACAGACTATGGGTGCTAAGGTCCATAGTCGAAAGGGAAACAGCCCTGACCGCCAGCTAAGGTCCCTAAATTATGACTAAGTGTGAAAGGATGTGGGAAGACCAAGACAATCAGGAAGTTGGCTTAGAAGCAGCCATCTTTTAAAGAAAGCGTAATAGCTCACTGATCTAATTAAGTTTTCCTGCGCCGAAGATGTAACGGGGCTTAAGTCATATACCGAAGCTGCGGGGTGCATTTATGCACCGGTAGCGGAGCGTTCCGTAAGCCGTTGAAGCTGTGCTGTGAGGCATAGTGGAGGTATCGGAAGTGAGAATGCTGACATGAGTAGCGATAAAGAGTGTGAGAAACACTCTCACCGAAAATCCAAGGGTTCCTGCGCAAGGCTAATCCGCGCAGGGTGAGCCGGCCCCTAAGCGTAAGGCGAGAGCCGATCCGCGATGGGAACTAGGTGAATATTCCTAGGCCTGCTGGAATGTGACGAATGGAAACTTTAGTGCATCCTTATCGGATTGAATGTGCTGACTTTTCTGTTCCAGGAAATAGCTCCAGCTATAGACCGTACCCCAAACCAACACAGGTGGATTGGTTGAGAATACCAAGGTGCTTGAGAGAACTGCGTTGAAGGAACTCGGCAAAATACCTCCGTAACTTCGGGATAAGGAGGCCCGTTAATGGGGCAACCCATTAACGGGGGCACAGAAATGGGGGGGGCGACTGTTTACTAAAAACATAGGACTCTGCTAAGTCGTAAGACGATGTATAGGGTCTGACACCTGCCCGGTGCTGGAAGGTTAAGAGGCGTTGTGCAAGCAACAAATTGAAGCCCCAGTAAACGGCGGCCGTAACTATAACGGTCCTAAGGTAGCGAAATTCCTTGTCGGGTAAGTTCCGACCTGCACGAATGGTGTAACGATCTCCCCACTGTCTCCAACGCAGACTCAGCGAAATTGAAATCTCCGTGAAGATGCGGAGTACCCGTGGTTAGACGGAAAGACCCCGTGCACCTTTACTATAGCTTCGCAGTGGTATTAGGACTGGCATGTGCAGAATAGGTGGGAGGCTTTGAAGTGTTGGCGCAAGCCAGCATGGAGCCAACTTTGAGATACCACCCTTGCCAGTTTTAGTATCTAACCGTGTTTTATCAGACCGGGACCCTGCGTGGTGGGTAGTTTGACTGGGGCGGTCGCCTCCTAAATAGTAACGGAGGCGCGCAATGGTAAGCTCAGGCTGGTCGGAAATCAGCTGTTGCGTGTAATGGCACAAGCTTGCCTGACTGTGAGGCCGACGGGCCGAACAGAGACGAAAGTCGGTCATAGTGATCCGGTGGTTCTGCGTGGAAGGGCCATCGCTCAACGGATAAAAGGTACGCCGGGGATAACAGGCTGATACCCCCCAAGAGTTCACATCGACGGGGGTGTTTGGCACCTCGATGTCGGCTCATCTCATCCTGGGGCTGAAGCAGGTCCCAAGGGTATGGCTGTTCGCCATTTAAAGAGGTACGTGAGCTGGGTTTAGAACGTCGTGAGACAGTTCGGTCCCTATCTGCCATGGGTGTTCGAAACTTGAGAGGGGCTGTCCCTAGTACGAGAGGACCGGGATGGACGTACCTCTGGTGGACCTGTTGTCACGCCAGTGGCATAGCAGGGTAGCTATGTACGGGAAGGATAACCGCTGAAAGCATCTAAGCGGGAAACCTGCCTCAAAACGAGGTTTCGCAATAAGGCCGTGAGAGACTATCACGTTGATAGGTCGGGTGTGGAAGTGCAGCAATGTATGAAGCTTACCGATACTAATTGCCTAATTGGCTTTTTATAATCCAATAATTCGCAAACAGTGCCTAACACCAAAACTATGGTAGAAATTACATATAATTGAGAAGGTTAATCATTCATTTACGCTTTTTGTCCAAAAGCTTTATTATTCAGATGGGGTGGTGGCTCTAGCGGAGGGTATAACACTTGATCCCATACCGAACTCACCAGTGAAAACCTCCAGCGCCGATGGTACTGCCGCTTAAGCGTGTGGGAGAGTAGGTCGTTGCCATCCCTTCTGAATAATGAAGCTTTTTTGTTGATATCTACAAAAAGTAGAAAGATATATTCAATAAATTAGCAAACAGCTTAAATAATGGCAAGAAGCACAAGAACCTTACAGTCAGCAGAAAAAACTTGGAATGAATTATTTGGCACTGAAAAGCTAAATTGTCAAAATCCATTAGGCCATACAGTTGTTTTATTAAGAGGAAGATTGCTTGATAAGTTGGGTAAGGATACAGTCAGCAAAGATAATAAAATAGCACGTGCGAAATATTTGCCATACCTTAAACAAATTATCACACAACCAGATGAAATTCATAAAAGTTGGTCTGATAAAGATGATGCTTATCGCTATATTTATGTTAAAGAATGTTGTCGAAAAGATAATAAAATAATATTGGTTTGCGTTGCAGGGAAAAGTAGTGATAATAATGAAATAGGTGTTTTCACAATCTATAAATCCGATAGAAATTATGTCAAAAAGATGAATGATAGAATTTATGTATCAGAAGAAAAAGGTATGGCGTAATATCCGCAACCACTACACCTCGCTGATTCAGGGATAACCTCACGGGGAACCATCATCAGCTGTTATCATTATGGCATAATCTTAAAGATCCCTCAAGTTTTAAATATTTAAATTTATTACAGGATTCTTTAACTCAAGCATCTTCCAACTAGTTTTTGCTGTAACAGAGTGTGCCGACTATGCCAAGCGTCAAAATTTTTCATTTTGTGTCATTTTGTCATCTGTCATTTTTCATCTCTTCTTTCAGAATAGTCATAAACCATTTTAAGGTAGTATAAGCATATTGCAAAGTAAAATTGCATTATTAATGCGGGGGTCGACATATCCATCATTATTTATATAAGGGGGGTGCGACATACGCTTCGGCATTTTGGCGGTGCGCCCATGGCAACCCCCCTTTTAATCCCCCCGCACTACTTAACACTGACTCCGTGATTACTTAATAACCCCCCGCGACTATATCCCCACTTTACTTAACTTGATTCGCGTGTATAATCGGTTTATGATGAGGGGAACGATAGGGAGACGCTGATGAATAAACAATTAGACCGTAAACAATGAATGTTAGCCGTGTCAATTTTTACATTGATACTGATTATGACAATGACAATATCACAATATCAGTATCAGTGAAAATACCAGTGAAAATACCAATAAAAATATCAGTGAAAATATCATAACGGGTATCTCATTAAAATTTTAAGCGTGCGTTAATCTTTAGAAATTTTATTGACAATATGATGATATTCTATCAGTGGTTTATTGACAGAATGGCACCCTTACAGTACATTTTTTTAGTCGAATATAATTTTATCTAGGAGGTATGAATACAATGAAAAAGATATTATTAACAATAGCAGGTTAGGGAATGCTGTTTTCAGTCAACGCAAATGCTCAAGAAAAGAAGAATTTCTTTATTCTTGGGAGTGGTGCTACAAGTCATGACACAAATATAGAGAATTATAAAAAATCATATGGCGATGGTGCACCGGATGCAGAGGTGAGAACTGGTGATTCATATTTGTTTCTTGGATGGGGTCGCAAGATTGGTGATACGTCCAGATTTGAGTTAGGTTACGCAACTTTAGGCAGTGCTAAGTTTATGAGAAATCCAGATGCTACTCCTCTACCTAATTACACCAGCATTGTAACTATAGATATCGCCTATGTTCATGGCATATCTATCAATGATATGACACAACAATAAATCTACGTGCTGGCTATTCATTACCTGCATTGAGTGTGGAAAGGGTTTATTCGAACTATTATGACGAGGGCGGTCCGTTATTTGGTGTTGGTGCTGAATATAAAAAGTTTTTGTTTGATGTGAAAATTTATTCCATTGAAGCAGGTGAAACTATTGATGGTGAAAATCTTGCTTTTTATGAAGGTGCAACTGTTATTTCAGCCGGCTATAAATTTTAATGTTGGCATGATGACAACATTTGTTTTAAAAAAGCCTGATAGGTCAAACTATCGGGCTTTTTTCATGTTATGAATCTTAAGTTGCTCTTATTCATTATCATGCTACCAGTGATTTATCGACAAATCGTACATTCATATGGTATATTTTTTTGAAGCAAAGATATTTTCATTTTAAGGAGAATAACATGCAAAAACTATTCATCGCACTCGTAGGTTTGGTAATGCTGTTTTCAGTTAGCGTAAATGCCAAAGAGTATCTAATATTTGATGTAGGAAGCATGAGTGATGCTGGTAGTGATGGATATAAGGAATTGGTAGATGATACCGCTACGAATGCTGGTGTTACAGTTACCAGTAATGATTCAACAGTAACGCATAAGGGAACTTTTTCACGCTTTGCTTATGGCATTAGTTTTAATAAGAAAATTGCTTTTGAAATAGGGAAAAGTAATTTAGGTGAAGCAATTTTTTATCAGAAATATAGTTTTGGTGCCAGCGGTTCAGTGGATGAGGAGGGTACGCCATTTTCTGTTTCAGCCACTGATATATCCTTTGTTTATTCTCGTGGCATGAATGATAAATTCAGGCTAACAGTAAGGTTAGGTTCGGCATCTTATGAGTGGGATGTTGATGCAGATGTAGCAGAAAATCCTGATATCACAAGTTCAGGAAGAACCACATTGCTAGGATTTGGTGCAAAATATAATAAATTTCATTTGGAATATCGAATTTATAATATCCCTTATACACTTAAGGCGGGCGATAAAGAATATAAATTTGCGGGTAGTACCAATGTCACGTCATTTGGCTATAAATATGAATTTTAATTTATCATTATAAAATCCATGTAAAAAGCCTGATATGTTGAAAATATCGGGCTTTTTTTATCCGTAACATTATGATATAGTTATTACGATGAAGGGAGACAAGAAAATGAAATATCTAAAAATATTACTAACAATGCTGATGTTAAGCACGGCATTTACCAATCCTCATTTTGCTTATGCTTATGGCGATGGCGATAATGATAGTGGTGGTGACCGTGATAATGATAGTGATGGCGGACATGGTTTATTATTATTGGTTGCGATTGGGCTTGGCACATATTGGGGCGTGCGCTCATGGGACAAAGATGACCATGATGTTGAAGAAATAGATGATGAAGCTGTTAGCCGTGTCAATTTTTACATTGATTATGACAATGACAATGACAATGAAAATATCAGTGAAAATATCATAACGGGTATCTCATTAAAATTTTAAGCGTGCGTTAATCTTTAGCAATTTTATTGACAGAATGGCATCTTTACAGTACATTTTTTTTCAGTCGAATATAATTTTATCTAGGAGGTATGAATATGATGAAAAAAATATTATTAACAATAGCAGGTTTGGGAATGCTGTTTTCAGTCAACGCAAATGCCCAACAACATTATTGCTAGGATTTGGTGCCACATATAATAAGTTTCGTTTTGAATATCGAATTTATGATATCACCTATTCAATTAAGTATAACGGTCAAGAATATGAATATTTTGGTAGTACCAATGTAATTTCACTTGGCTATAAATATGAATTTTAATTTATATTGATAAAAGTTTTTAAAAAAAGCCCGATAGCTAAAACTATCGGGCTTTTTATGTTATAAATCTTATGTTGCTCTCATTCATTATTATGCTATAGTTTGGTAAGTGTTTTTGGAATAAGAGGGGTGCTTTGCAATGAATAAACAATTAGACCGTAAAACCATGAATATCATGCCATGTCAATTTGATGAGGGCTATGGCGCGCGCGCGAAAATGGGCTTGATTGTTCTACAAAGTGACCAAACCATTGAACAAGAATTTTCTGTTATTTTACAAAATATCACTGATAAGCAAAGTGAGATTGCACTTTACCATTCACGGATTGCCAATGCTGATGAGGTGACCCCTGAAACCTTAAAAGCGATGGCGCTAGAAATGCCGATTGCGGCACAATTGCTTAATCAAGATTTTAATTATGATGTTATTGGTTATGCTTGCACCTCTGGGGCGACCATGATTGGCGAAGATAGGGTGGAACAGATTATTCAGCAAATTCATCCTCAGGCAAAAGTGACTAATCCAATCACCTCATGCAAGGCAGCATTACATAAACTGGCTGTTAAAAATGTGGCATTGCTCACCCCTTATGCGCCAGAAGTGACAAATGCCATGCAAGAAAATCTACAAACAGCTGGGTTTCATATTGCAACAGTGGATAGTTTTTATCAAACCCAAGATTCTGCGGTGGCACGCATTACGGCTGAAAGTATTTTGAAAGCGATTTTACAAATTGGCAAGAATGATGCGATTGATGCGGTGTTTGTTTCTTGCACAAGCTTGCGAGTTTTGGATATTATCGCACAAGCTGAATCAACATTAGGCAAGCCTGTTACTTCTAGCAATCAAGCTTTGATTTGGCATATGTTAAGACTTGCCGATATTGATAATCATCTCCCCAATAAAGGGTTGTTGTTTAAAAATTAATAGCCAGATTAGTAAATGTGTGTGTTTCGTCTTTATCTTGATAGATGAAATCTTGCGCAACGGGTCGCCCATATTGAATAGAAAAATTGAGTCTATTCTTAACGACAGCACGCACGCCCAAGCCTATTGAAGAAGCGGTTTGTGTTTTTAACTCATTAGGCAATAAAGCTCCTTCTTGCTTCACAGTGCCGGCATCAGCAAAGTAAAAGAATTGAACTTGTTGCCATTTTGAAAAGCCCGTTTTTGTAAATTCTATCGTGGCTGTTGTGCAGTTATCTCCGGTCATGATGCTAGAAACATAACCTCTGCCAACGCCTGAGCCACCATAGCCACAACGCATTTCAGCATAAAGCGGGTCAGATGCTTTTTGAGCGGATAGATGCGTAAAATTAACCGCTTCATCGCCTTTGATATTAAAATTATCCCATTTCAATAAGGGCTCTAGCAGTTGTTTGGGTGATGCCTAAGTTTTTTGCGGCACCCTTATCAAAAGTAACAGTACCACCAACCACATTCTCACCAGATGGTAGGGCAACGGCTGAAAGAGGCAAAGCGATTAAAAACGCGGAGCTTGTAAGAATTTTCTTGTAAATGTTCATAACTGAATATCCTTAGAATAGTGTTTTTTAGGATTTATTATCACCCCAAACCCTAGCATTTTTTCATTAACAGTCAATATATTACCGTGTTAATTTCTTATAGCGGAAGCGTTCTGTTTCATTTTCATCAATGCCCAAACGTTTTTTACGGTCGGTGACATAGCTTTGATAATTGCCCTCGAACCAGATGGTTTTTGCATCGCCTTCAAATGCCAAAATATGGGTGGCAATTTTATCAAGGAAGAAACGGTCATGGCTGATGATGACGGCACAGCCTGCAAAATTAAGTAAGGCTTCTTCTAGCGCGCGCAAGGTTTCCACATCTAAATCATTGGTAGGCTCATCTAGTAATAATAAATTCGCACCAGATTTCAAAACCTTAGCCAGTTGCACGCGGTTGCGCTCGCCCCCTGAAAGTTGTCCGATACGCTTTTGTTGGTCAGCACCCCTAAAGCCAAATCCGCCTACATAAGCACGTGATGGTACTTCTCTTTTGCCCATTCCTATCACATCAAGCCCATCAGATATTTCTTCCCATATGTTTTTCTTATCATCCATATCGTCACGTGATTGGCCTACATAGCCAAGCGTAACCGTTTCACCCACGGTTAAGGTGCCGTTATCAGGCGTTTCTTGCCCCGTTATCATGCGAAATAAGGTTGTTTTACCCGCACCATTCGCACCGATAATTCCTACAATGCCACCGGGGGGTAGGCTAAAATTCAAATCATCTACCAGCAATTTTTCATCAAAGGACTTTTGAAGATTTTTAGCTTCCACCACCTTATCACCTAATCTTGGTGCAGGAGGAATCATAATTTGTGAATTTTGCTGTAATTTTTCATTTTGTTCTTGTAGCAATGTTTCATAGGCTTGCACCCGCGCTTTTGATTTTGTTTGCCTGCCCGCAGGGTTTTGGGCAATCCATTCGCGTTCACTTGCCAGCTGTTTTGCCTTGCTATCATCGCCTTTACTTTCATCGCGCAAGCGTTTTTCTTTCTGCATCAGCCAGTTAGAATAATTGCCTTCATAAGGAATGGCATACCCTCTATCTAATTCTAAAATCCAACCCGTTACATTATCAAGAAAATAACGGTCGTGGGTTACCATCATCACAGTGCCAGAATAATCACGTAAATGCCGTTCTAGCCATGCCACTGATAAAGCATCTAAATGGTTGGTTGGCTCATCAAGTAACAGAAAATCAGGCTTTTCTAACAACAACCGACATAATGCCACGCGTCTTTTTTCACCACCTGAAAGATGATTAACATCCGTATCAGCAGGAGGGCATTGCAATGCATCCATCGCAATTTCTAGCGTGCGGTCAATATCCCACGCATCTAGCGCATCAATTCTTTCTTGCAATTCGGCTTGCTGTTCAATCAATGCATTCATCTCATCATCATCGCTCACTTCGCCCATTTTCATGCTAACGGCAGTAAATTCATCCAGCGCATCCTTGCCCTCTTTTAAGGCTTCCGCCACATTTCCGCCAACATTTTTGGTCAAATCAAGTTCAGGTTCTTGGGGCAGATAGCCAATTTTAATGCCTTCAGCAGGGCGTGCCTCGCCAGAATATTCATCATCTAAGCCAGCAATCAGCTTCATAAGAGTAGATTTACCCGCACCATTGCCACCTAAAATGCCAATTTTCACACCGGGTAAGAATGAAAGCGTGACATCTTTTAACACCTCGCGCCCACCTGCATAGGCTTTGTTGACTCGGTAAAGGGTGAAAATATATTCTGCCATTGATAATTCCTTATAGATTATTTTTTTTCAAATTAACAGCAAGCAAGAGTTGTTGCAATAGTTTACTGCGGTAAATCAGTATAAGGTAAGGTTAGAGGAAAAATTACGTTTTATGAGAATGCGGCTCATTATCGCCACAAATGATATTCATCTTTTTTTACGGATTTTTCATATTGTTTTAGAATAAATTCAAAGGCTCGCACACATAGCACTCTTTTTTTTATATAATCTTCTGACATTTCTGCGTCCTCATCTAATAGAAAATTGTCAGCTTGTAATGGGCTTGGCGGTTCCTCATAAGAAAGGTCTAAACCAACAGCACGATAACATTCATTGTAGAAATAATCGCGGTCAGGAAGAGCATGTGCAAGACCATTAGAAAATAATAGAAATAAAATAACAATATATCGCATGCATAACATCATTATGAAGCTTTCATTCATTTTTTTGTTTTTTTATAATCAATATCATGTTATTTTAACAATGTATAAGGGTCATTGCAACACTTTATTGGAGTAATGTGATGAAGAGTTTAAAAGAATATAAACAATTGTGGGAGCAAAAATCAAAAGCTATTGAAATTATTGAGGCGCTTAGAGAAGAAATACACGCTAAAAGATTGGGCTAGGAAAAATGATTGAGCGTGTGGAAAGTGATTTTAAGAATGGAAGAATTACAGAAGAAAATTTTATTAAAAGGAAAAAAGCATTATTAAAACAACAAAAAACCCGCGCTAAACAACTGGATTATTACCAAAAGGATTATCTTAAGTTGCGTTTGGAAAAGCTAGAAATAGGAAATATTATTAAATCGATTCAAAATTCTGATAGTAAAGAATCGTAATAAAAAAGCCCGATATTTATGTGATATCGGGCTTTTTTTGTTATTCTCAACGTGACTGGTGCAAGACTATTAGTGCTTGCATATGCGTTTTACCATAAGGTTGTACTTTGAACTGGATTCTTAGTTGTGCTAGGAATGACAGGCGAGATTTTAGCGCGCGGGCGTTGCAAAATCACCACCATAGCTTCGCTGATAGCTTGGATTCACAATGATAGGTTCTTGCCAGCTTTGTGCGCCATGGCGTTGATAGGCTGTGCCGTCTAAATCAATATCAATGAAGCTACATTGGTTGAGATGCCGTAACTGGTCTGGAATAAGCCAACCTTTCGCGCGCAAATGCCCCTGATAACCATTGCGTTTCAACCAATGAGCTTGTGAAAAACCGCGCCCATCTGAAAAACTTGGAAAATCAATCACAATCATATCTAATTGTGTGAAATATTTTTTCAGATTTTCTAAATCTGTTGCGCCATTAATAGACACGGCTTTGGTTGCATCATTGATGCTAGCAAGCGGGACAATAAGATTGCGAACATCTGAAGGTAAATTAGCGTCTGCATCGTGATACCGCCAATTATCAGCAATGGTTTTTCCTTGCAGATTAAGCAGTGGCATAGAGCTTATCCTTAAAAATTTGCACACCAACACGGCGATAAGTTTCAAGAAAGTTTTCTTCTGCTTGGCGGTTTTCAAGATAAATATCAAGCACCCTATCGATCATATCAGGCACTTCTTCAAATGAAAAACCGGGACCAACAATTTCACCAATGGCGGCATCATGGTCGGAAGAGCCACCTAAAGTTAGCTGATAATATTCTTCGCCTTTTTTATCCAAACCCAAAATGCCGATATTGCCAACATGATGATGCCCACAAGCATTGATACAGCCAGAAATATTGATATGCAATTTGCCAACTTGATTTTGCTTATCGTTGGTTGCCAATTTTTCTGCGATTTTTTGTGCCACAGGAATAGAACGTGCGGTAGCCAAAGCGCAATAATCCATGCCCGGGCAAGAAATAATATCGCTTGCCAGATTAAAATTATCACTTGCCAATGCGCCTTTTTGTAAATTTTGCCAGAGGCTATAAAGTGCGTCTTTTTTGACGTAAGGCAGTACAAGATTTTGCCGATGGGTCACACGAATTTCACTCAAGGAATATTCATCAGCCAAATCAGCAATCAGGCGCATTTGTTCAGCAGTGGCATCGCCGGGAATTTGTCCGGGATTTTTTAATGAAATATTCACAATCGCGTAACCTGCAACTTTATGTGTACCTAAATTATGTTTGCACCATTCATTAAAATCTTTATCATCCGCACGTGCTTGATTGAAATTGTCGCTTCTTTCAGGCAATGTTTCATAATTAGGTGGTGCAAAATACTGATTAATTCTATCAATCTCTGCTTGTGAAACAGCAATATCAGCCGGAGGATAATTGGCAAATTCTTGCTCAACAGCATCGCGAAAATTATCAATACCCATTTCATTAAGCAGGATTTTAATACGGGCTTTATATTTATTATCGCGTCTGCCATGCAGATTATAAACCCGTAAGATAGCCTCTATATAAGCAAGAAATTCATCTTCAGGTACAAAATCACGAATGGTTTTTGCAATATAAGGGGTGCGCCCTTGCCCACCACCAGCAAGTACTTCATAGCCTAATTCGCCTTGTGCATTGCGCTTGACGATAATGCCAATATCATGGGCTTTAATGGCGGCTCTATCTTGCGCGCCTGCGGTAACGGCAAATTTAAATTTACGGGGCAGAAAAGCAAATTCTGGATGCAGGCTAGACCATTGCCGTAATATTTCGCAAATAGGACGTGGGTCGGTAATTTCATCAGCCGCAACACCTGCCCAAGGGTCGGAAGTAACATTACGAATACAATTACCACTGGTTTGCAAAGCGTGCATTTCCACCGATGCTAAATCTTGCAAAATCTTCGGTACATCTTCTAATTTTGGCCAATTATATTGAATATTTTGCCGTGTGGTGAAATGCCCATAGTTACGGTCATATTTTTCACTAATATCAGCCAGCATACGCATCTGTTTTGCTGAAAGTGTGCCATAAGGAATTGCCACGCGCAACATATAGGCATGAAGCTGTAGATAGAGTCCATTCATCAACCGAAGCGGCTTAAATTCTGTTTCTGATAAGGTGCCATCTAAACGGCGCATCACCTGTGCGCTAAATTCCTGCACACGGTTTTTCACAAAATTATGGTCAAATTCATCATAACGATACATTGGCTTTTCCTTTAATTATCCGCCCTCATAATCTGTTCCTACAGTTGGACCTAACACACGCATCTTTTCACGCATATGCATGCCTTCATAGGTGCCATCTTTTGTGAGAATCCAATAAGGCTCTACAATTTGATTATTGATAACATCGCGCTCTCCGATGGCTTCGCATTTTTTAATCAGCGTCTCATCATGGTCAATAATCAGCGCATCAGTAAATTTTTCCGACCATGTAAAATCTTTTGTCAGAAAAACCACCAAGCCAGAACGCAACGCATTGGCATTATAAATTTTTAAACCATCATGAATTTTGGGCATGGGCTAATTCTATTTCTTCATGTTGTGTGACATAATCTAGTAAAATGCCATGAGCATTTTTAGGTGCGTGATGTAAATCTTTGAGACGGCTTTTTTGGATATAATGCCCATTGAGTAGATAGATAGGGGTATCATAGTGCGTTTGTAGCAATTTTGCTTGCAAGGCAGGGAATAAAGCGCGCGGTAAATTCAATTGTACCATGTGATTGCTATTTTGCAGGTTTGCCCAACTAAGTAATTCAAGCTGTGTTTCTGTTTCAAAGCTTAATGTGAATTCTGTATTTTTGCCTAGATAAATTAAAGGTAATTTCGCCTGTTCACTTAATTGAAGTAATTGTGGCAATTGCTGATAAGGGGCAATGATTAAGATTGCTTTTTGCTGTTTTTTGCCATGATGAATATCAAAGAGAGAAGGCAATCTATCAGGAAAAAAATTAGCTTCGCGCCGTGCCATTTCAATCAAATCACGGCATGTGTGATTATCATGATAATAAATATCATCGGCATAACGCAAATGGGTGAGTGCATTTTTATCGGCAATATTTTCAAGAGGTAGAAAATATAATCCGCCTTGCGTTTTTTCTTGTTCAGATTTTTGAAAATCATGAATAAGCTTTTCGGCACTGATGGGTGATTTCTTTTGTTTATCATGAATATTTTGCTTAAAGAACCATTGCCAAAAATGGCGTTTCTCGGTGCTATCTTTGAGATATTGGTCGATATTGGGGCGCAAACTACCAGCCAATTCGGCAAGCGCGCTTATCTGTTTAGGGATTAATGATTCAATCTGCGCTTTAATGAAACGTGCCAATACGGGCGCGGCACCCTCAGTACTAATGGCAATGGTTAGCGGTGTATGATTTACCATCGCAGGCGTGATAAAGTCACTTTTTGTTTGTTGGTCAACCGCATTGATAAGCTTTGCATAAGGGTGTGCTAAATCAGCGAGCTGTGCATCTAATTTTTTATCACCAGTTGCGGCATAAAAGATTGTGCAATTTTCAAGATAGGGAATTATGTGTTCAGACGTTATCTGTGATGCGACCCATGTTATTCTACCAGATTGTTGCTGATACTGTAAATCGGCATTGATGTGAGGGGCAATCACGATAATTTTTGCATTTGTTTTCGCAACAAGCCGAACCTTTGCGGAAGCATCTGTTTCACCACCAGCAAACAGCACATATTTATCATTTAAATCCAGACTTATGGGCAGATAGCGCATATTTTTAGCCTTCTAAAATATTAAGTTCTAATCCATCTAAATCAGCTGTGAATTCAATTTGACAGCCCAATCGTGAATTTTCTTGCATTTCAGGCAATTCTTCTAACAGCATTTCTTCTTCTTCACCGCGTGTGCCAGTTTTGGCAACCCAAGCAGCATTAATGCCTACATGGCAAGTGGCGCAAGAACAAACGCCCCCGCACACGCCTTCCACCAAACCTGCTTCGCGTAAAATTTCCATCACTGACATATTTTCAGATGCCTCTGCATCGTGTAATTTGCCGTTTAAGTCTGTTGCTTTAATAGAAAATGCCATTCATATATCCTTTATTTGACCCCTAATTTTTTCTGTAAATCAGTGGATGAAGTTGTATAACGAAAAACCAGTTTTTCATTGGGACGTGCTATCTTAAAAGCGGATTGCGCGGCTAAAGCTGTCTCATGAAAACCTGAGAGAATTAATTTTAATTTGCCCGGATAATAATTAATATCACCAACCGCAAAAATGCCACGGCGCGATGTTGCAAAATCTTGGGTATTGACTTTTAATAATTTGCCTTCATGCAAATCCATGCCCCAATCGGCTAATTTGCCAAGCTCAATATTTAAGCCAAAGAACAATAATAATTTATTAATATCAGGTAAATCTTGCTCACCATCAGCCGTTTTGATAGTAACGCCATTGAGTGTATCATGGTTGCCATGCAATCTGCTCACATCACCAAGGATAAAATTCATTTTGCCTTGTTCAACCAAATTCTTCATTGCTGATACAGAATGTGGAGCCGCGCGAAAATTATCACGCCGATGAATTAAGGTGAGGCTTTGGCAATAATCCACCAAATCTAAAGTCCAATCCAATGCACTATCACCCCCACCAACAATCACCAAATGGCTATCTTTGAAAGTATCACGCGAACGAACCGCATAAAAAACTGATTTTTCTTCATAATCTGCCAGCCCTTCTAATTTAGGACGACGCGGGGTAAAACAGCCAGCACCTGCGGCAATGAAAATAGCACGCGAGGTAATTTTTGTGCCTTGGTCGGTGATGGTGGTAAAAAGCCCATCATCACTTTCTTGCAAGTCATCTACCCGTTCACAAAGATAATAAACAGGGTCAAAAGGGGCGGCTTGTTCTAGCAATTTATCAACAATTTCTCCGCCATTGATGATAGGGTAGCCCGGAATATCATAGATAGGTTTTTCTGGATAAAGCTCGGCACATTGCCCGCCTTTTTTATCAAGCGCATCTACTAAGCAGGCGGTTAAGCCCAATAATCCTAGTTCAAAGACAGCAAAAATACCGCATGGTCCTGCGCCAACAATCAAGACATCATAATAATTTTCAGAATTTTCCTGTGAATTTTCTTGTGAATTTTCTTGTGAATTTTCCTGTGCCATGGTTCACCACTTAATTTTTAACCTTGTGTTTTTCAAATCATAGTTTTTCTAACCTGATTGATATTTAGGTAAATTAAGGATAAAAATCAAGAAAATCTGCATGCTAATTTGGTGCATATATATCTAAAAAAAGCATAAAGAAAGCAGAACTATATATAATTTTGTTAAAAAATAAGGGAGTTATCTTCTATGCGCACGCCCGAAGGATTTTTTACGGCTAGGTACTCTATTGAGCAATGTGCCAGCAACAAATGTGAGAATAACCAGCGCAGTTAAGCTTTTCCAGCTTGGCATTTTTAATAAAGGCACAAATGCAAAATCCCATAGGCTTGGGAAGATATAGCGTTGGATAATGGTTTGGGTTAACGTTAGGCTGCCTGCACTGATTTGATACCATGAAAGCCCTAAAGGTTGCCCTATCCTGCCTGTAACCAAAAAGATGATTTCTAGTAATAAGAAAAGAATGGATAGGAATATAAAAAAACCCCCGAAAATACGTGCTAATTGGCGCAAGAAACTCATCATGATTCCTATTAAAAATTGAGGTGACTAATGAAATGATGCTAGCATGTTATTTGTTGATGCACAAGCCTAGCTATTCAGTCTGCGCATATTTATTTTTTTGAGAAGCACTTGCTTTTCAGATAATTTTGATGTTTATTGATGGGGTGATAACATGAGACAAGAAATAATGTAATGAATAAAAACTCTTATAAAATGGGTCCTGATGAAAATGGACGTTTTGGTGATTATGGTGGACGTTTTGTTGCCGAAACCTTAATGCCACTGATTTTAGAATTAGAAAAACAATGGCATATCGCGCGTAATGATGATGCGTTTTGGCAGGAATTACGTTATTATTTAACGCATTATGTTGGGCGCCCATCACCGCTTTATTTTGCAGAAAGATTGACAGAGCATTGGGGTGGCGCGAAAATTTATTTGAAGCGTGACGAGTTAAATCACACTGGCGCACATAAAATCAATAATTGTATGGGGCAAATTTTACTGGCACGTAAAATGAAAAAACCGCGGATTATTGCTGAAACCGGAGCGGGTCAACATGGGGTGGCAACGGCTACGGTATGCGCGTTATTTGGTCTGCCATGCACCATATATATGGGGCAAAAAGATATTGAACGGCAAAAGCCTAATTTGTTCCGTATGAAATTATTGGGTGCTGAAATTCGTTCGGTCACATCGGGTTCGGCATCATTAAAAGATGCCATGAATGAAGCCTTACGTGATTGGGTCAGCAATGTAGATGATACATTTTATTTGATTGGCTCAGTAGCAGGGCCGCATCCTTACCCTGAAATGGTGCGTGATTTTCAAGCGGTGATTGGTGAAGAAACAAAAGTGCAAATGCAAGAAGCAGAGGGTAGATTGCCTGATACTTTGATTGCGGCGATTGGCGGTGGGTCGAATGCGATGGGATTATTTTACCCATTTTTAGATGATGAATCAGTCGAGATTATTGGCATTGAAGCAGGTGGTAAAGGCGCGACAAGCGGGCAAACAGCTGCCTCCATGAGTGCGGGTAGAGCGGGGATATTGCATGGTATGCGGACTTATTTATTGCAAGATGAAGGGGGGCAGATTGAAGAAGCGCATTCTATTTCAGCAGGGCTTGATTACCCCGGCGTTGGTCCAGAACATGCTTTTTTGAAAGATGCTGGCAGGGTACAATATCAGCCAATCAATGATGATGAAGCCTTGCAAGCCTTTCAGATTTTGGCAAAATTAGAAGGTATTTTACCAGCATTAGAACCATCGCATGCGCTTGCTTATGCGGCAAAAATTGCACCTGAAAAACCTAAAACTGATATTATTGTCGTCAATTTATGCGGACGTGGAGATAAGGATATTTTCACAGTGGCAAATCTGTTAGGTAAAGACATGGAAACGGAATTGGTGGGATGACAAGGATTGCAGAAAAATTTGCTGAATTACAGGCAAAGAAACAAAAAGCATTAATCCCATTCATGATGGCAGGTGACCCTAATTTACAGACATCAGAAGAATTACTACTTAGCTTGCCCGATGCGGGTGCTGATGTGATAGAATTGGGCATGCCGTTTTCTGACCCGATGGCAGATGGACCTATTATCCAAAAGGCAGGGTTGCGGGCATTGCAAGCAGGCACAACGCTTAAAAATGTATTAGAATTGGTGCAAAAATTCCGCAAAAAAGATGCGAAAACGCCGATAATTTTGATGGGTTATTACAATCCGATTTATGATTATGGCGTGGATAAATTCTTGGATGATGCCCTAAAAGCAGGCGTTGATGGGCTGATTATTGTTGATTTGCCTCCTGAGGAAGATAGTGAATTATGTATGCCTGCTACGGATAAAAATATTGATTTTATCCGCATGATTACTCCCACCACTGATGAGGCACGGGCAAAGAAAATTTTGCAGGATGCGCGTGGGTTTGTTTATGCGGTTGCCATTACGGGCATTACGGGTACAAAAAAGGCAGAAGATAACAGCATGGCGGATTTAGCAAAGCGGATTAACAATAATTGCGCTTTGCCTACGGCATTGGGATTTGGTATTAAAACAGCCGATGATGCCCGTTCAGCAGCCCGTTTTTTTGATGCGATTGTGGTGGGTTCTGCGCTTGTTACTTTGTTAGAACAAGATGATTTTGCAACAGCAAAAACGAAAATTTTAACCTTGATTCAACAGATGAAGCAGGCAATATCAGATTAAGCCCAATGAAGCATATTGGTAAAAAAATTGTCAAAAAGATTGCTTTTTATCGTGTTATTCATTATAATAGCGACCATATAACAATATGTGAGGAAAATATTCGTGTCTTGGTTAACTAGCTATATTCGTCCTAAAATTAAAGCCATCGTTGGGGATACAGAGCAATCTGAACCCGCTGAAGATTTGTGGCATAAATGCACTGGCTGTGCTGATATGATTTTTCACCGTGATTTGGTAAGTAATGCACATGTTTGCCCGAAATGCGATAAACATTTGCGGATGCCTTTATTAGATAGGATTAATAGCCTGTTTGATGGTGGTGTTTATCAGCAGATTGCGGTTGAGGCAGAATATACCGACCCCTTAAAATTCCGTGATAGCAAACGCTATATTGATAGGTTGCGTGATGCACGGCATAAAACCGAACGTGATGATGCGATATTTGTTGCTCATGGTAAGATTCATGGTTATGAAGCGGTAATTGTGGCGATTGATTTTAACTTTATGGGTGGTTCTATGGGTATGGCTGTAGGGCAAGGTTTTGTAGATGCGGTCAAATTGGCGATTGCTCAGAAAGCCCCATTGATTGCGATACCATCTTCAGGTGGTGCGCGTATGCAAGAAGGCATTATTTCTTTAATGCAGATGCCCCGAACAGTTGCCGCTTGTGAAGAATTGCGTGATGCCAATTTGCCTTATATTGTGTTATGTGCCGACCCAACCTATGGGGGGGTAACCGCAAGTTTTGCGATGTTAGGTGATTTGCATATTGCAGAACCCGGTTCCATGATTGGCTTTGCGGGTAGGCGCGTGATTGAACAGACTGTGCGTGAAAAATTACCAGAAGATTTTCAAACAGCGGAATATCTTGCCGAACATGGCATGATTGATATGGTGATTGAACGTAAGGAAATCAAAAAGAAGTTGGGTATGTTATTTTCTTTGATATTGAAAAAGAAGAGTGCCATCTCACTTGTAGAAGAAACAGAACTGCCTCTTGCGGCTGATTGATATTTGCATTAGTCTATTGCCATGAAATCTTGTAATGGTAACTATTAATTACTTTCATGAATAATTATCCGATGAATGTTTCTCCAAAAACTGATGAAATTTTAGAACGTCTTTTGACGTTGCATCCAAAATTGATTGATTTGACTCTGGATAGGGTCTTGGCTTTATTAGAAAAGTTAGGCAATCCGCATCATCACCTCCCCCCTGTCATACATATTAGTGGTACAAATGGTAAGGGGTCGGTGCTGGCAATGTTGCGTGGTTTGTTATTGGCGCATGGTTTGCGTGTGCATGCTTATAGCTCGCCTCATCTGGTTCATTTTCACGAGCGTATTTATTTATGTGATGGGTTTATTTCTGATGAGATGTTGCAAGATTATCTTACAAGATGTGAACAGGCGAATGATGGCGAACCGATTACATTCTTTGAAATTACCACCTGTGCGGCATTGCTTGCTTTTTCTGAAATTCCTGCTGATATTGTGATTTTAGAAACAGGATTAGGGGGTAGGTTAGATGCAACCAATGTGATTGACCATCCGCTTTTAACAATTATCACGCATATTTCATTAGACCATCAGCAATATCTTGGTGAAACGATTGAAGAAATTGCTTTTGAAAAAGCAGGGATTCTCAAAAAAAATGTGCCAGTGATTTCGGTGACACAACAGAAGAATGTGCGTCAGATATTGCAAAAACAAGCTTTTGAAAAAGGCACTGCCGCTTTATGGTTAGAGGGTAAAGAATATCGTTATCACCAAGAATTTGATGCACAGGAATGGGATTATATTTTGGGAAGCAGAGTGAAGCACCATTTGCCTGCGCCTTATTTGAAGGGTGCCCATCAATATCAGAATGCGGCTTGCGCGTTATCGGCACTTTACCAATTGGCGAGTCATGGATTTTTAACGATTGATGATGCATTCGTGAAGAAAGGATTTGCCGATACAAGATGGCCTGCGCGGTTGCAACCGATTGATAGTTTTTGGCAAGAAATTTTTCAGCTGACGCATCAGCCACAATCTGTTTGGTTAGATGGAAGCCATAATGTGATGGGTGCTGCCATGCTTCGTGATTTTATTATGGCAGAGAACCGTAAAACCAATATGCCGACTTATTTTATCATAGCAATGCTTAACAGTAAGGATGTCACAAATTTTATTAAAAATTTAGGGCAGGTGATAGATTATGGCGTTGCGGTAAAAATTCCTGACCAAGATAGCAGTATGAGCGCCATTGATTTCAGTTTGCTTGCCCAGAACAATAATGTTTCATTATCGCCTAAAGCAACGATACGCGAGGCGATGTATGAGATTAATCAGCTGGCAAACGGGCGTGATTACCGGTTGGTGATAACGGGTTCTTTATATTTTGCTGGTTATATTTTGCGACATGGTACATCGTTATGAGTGGCATTATGAGTGGCGATATGAATGAAGAATTGTTAGCCATGCGCCGTAAATTGCGTTATCGTGCATGGCATATGGGTACAAAAGAGCTTGATTTATTATGCGGTCGTTATGTAGATGCTATGATTGAAAACTTCGATAAGCAGGCATTAAAAGATTTTAGTGCCATGTTAAAAATTACGGATAAGGATTTGCAAGATATTTTAATGGCACCAGATTTTCCAGACCCATTACCTGAAATGGCACAACCGCATCTTATGATGCTCAAGCATGTCTATCTATGGCATCATGGTGGATAATATTTCATCATCGCATGATTTTTTATCCTCACAGCCTCATGTTAATATTGGTTTGAATGTTCCCAATGGTTATATGGCTGTTGCCATTAAGCGTATTTTACATGAAAAAATAGCGAATACTAAAAAATTATTAATCATTTTACCCGATGATTTAGCCGTTGCCCGCATGGCACAAAATTTACAATTTTGGCAGTTTATAGAAAATAAAGATTTTGTTATTTTCCCCGCATGGGATTGTCTGCCTTATGATAGGGTGTCGCCTCATCATAATATTATTGCCAAAAGATTGGCAGTGTTGGCACAGATTAAACAGGCGCAACCTGCTCTTATCATCACAACTGTTAATGCCTTTGTGCAGAAAATTATCACCCCAGAAAATTTATATCATCAATCCTTAAAGCTTGGGCAGAATATTCCCCGTATGGAATTGCTACAATTATTAGAAAGACTTGGTTATCGGCGTTCGGTAACAGTTCGAGAAAATTGTGAATATGCCATCCGTGGTGATATTATTGATATTTTTCCTGCAGGTTCTGATAAACCCATCAGGTTAGAATTTTTTGATGAGCAATTAGACAAGATGCGTTTTTTTGATGCGGTTAATCAGCGCACAGATAAAGACACAGACCTTAAAAAAATTGATTTGATTAGTGGTTCGGAAACGCCCACAGGGCAGGGCGATATTTTCAAGCAGAATTATTTGCAATTATTTGGCAGATTAGGCGATGAATATTTATTGCAGGCTGTCAAAAATGATGTCCATTATCAAGGCAAAGAACATTGGTTGCCACTTTATTTTGAAGAAGAATTGGTTGATTTATTGGCGTGGCTTGATGAGGGGACCAAGCTTGTGATTGGCGATGAGTTTTATCATCATTTGAGCATCAGGCTAGAAATGATTGCCGACCATTATGATGAGAGGCAAGAAAAAATGCCGAAAAATAGTGCGTCATTGCGTAAAATGCAGGAGAATAATCAAACCCCTTACGCACCGATGCCACCTGAAAAACTCTATTTAGATAAACAAGCCATTGACGCGCAGATGATTGCGTTTGAAACGATTTTATTGTCAGCCAATCAAGAAAACTTGCCTCATCAAAAATTCTTTTATGATTTTGGCGCACGCAAAGGGGCTGATTATCGGAAGGATTTTCAAAAAGGTATTTTATTTGAAACATTAAAAACCCGTCTCTCATCAGAGGCAAAGAAAAAACGTAAAATCATCATTGGTTGTCTATCGGAAGGCTCGCGCACACGGTTGACGCAGATGATAGAACAATATGATATGCCTGTGATAACATCATTGCCTTATTACGATGATGGGGTGGCGATTGGTATATCAGTGCTAGAATGCGCTTCGGTTGAAGATGATAATATTGTGTTGATGAGTGAAAGTGATTTGTTAGGGCAGAGGGTTCGCAAAACGCATCATCGTCGTAAATCTGTGCCTGATATGCTCATCGAATTAAACTCCTTAAATCAGGGTGATTATGTGGTGCATGCCGAACATGGCATTGCGCGTTATGAAGGATTGAAAATTATAGAAGTCCATGAGGTATCCTATGAATGTTTGCATCTGGCTTATGCAAACCGTGCTTCGCTTTATGTGCCGGTAGAGAATATTGATTTACTCTCGCGCTATGGCAGTGCTGAAATGGATAATGTGAAATTAGATTCATTGGGGCTACAACATTGGCAACAACGCAAAGCACGGATGAAAAAACATTTGTTAGAAATTGCGGGTTATCTGGTAGATACGGCGGCAAAAAGGCAATTAAAATCTGCGCCGACGGCACAATATGATGGCAATTTATGGGACCAATTTTGTGCAAGCTTCCCTTATGCCGAAACCGACGACCAGCTTCAAGTGATTGCAGATGTAACGGCTGATTTACAAAAAGGCATACCGATGGATAGGCTTGTGTGCGGGGATGCTGGTTTTGGCAAAACAGAAATTGCCTTGCGTGCAGCATTTCAGATAGCGCTTTCAGGACGGCAGGTGATTTTAATTGCGCCCACAACTTTACTTGCGCGTCAACATTATCGACTTTTTAAGGAAAGGTTTGCTCATTTTGAAATAAAGATTGTGCAGTTAAGCCGTCTTGTTTCAGCCAAAGACACAACAGTGATTAAAGAAGAAATTAAAGATGGCACAGCGCAAATTATTATCGGCACACATCGAATTTTAAGCAAAAGTATCAGTTTTAATAATCCGGGATTATTGATTATTGATGAGGAACAGCATTTTGGTGTTAAGCAAAAAGAGCAATTGAAGCAATGGGTGGATTTACATATTTTAACATTAAGTGCCACCCCTATTCCGCGCAGTTTGAATTTTGCGTTAAGTGGCTTGCGTGATTTATCGCTGATTGCGACCCCGCCTGTAGATAGGCTAGCGGTGCGTAGTTTTATAACCCCCTATGATGAGATGATTTTATCAGAAGCGATAAAGCGTGAATTATTACGGGGGGGGCAAATTTTTTGTGTTTGTCCGCGGATTAGTGATTTGACAAGATTAGAAATTATGATGCGTGGTCTATCACCGGATATGAGGCTGGATGTGGCGCATGGGCAAATGCCAGCACAACGCTTAGAAACGGCGATGCAAGAATTTGTAGATGGCAGATTGGATATGTTGCTTTCCACTAATATTGTAGAATCTGGTTTGGATATTCCAACGGCAAATACGATTTTTATTTTTCGCCCCGATAAATTTGGCTTATCCCAGCTTTATCAGTTGCGTGGGCGTGTTGGGCGTGGGCGGTTGCGTGGCTATTGCTATTTGATTTTACCCAGCCATATTGTGACCAAGCAAACCATGAAAAGAATGGAGATTATGCAATCGTTGGATTCTGTGGGGGCAGGTTTTCAGGTTGCCAGTTATGATTTAGATTTGCGTGGCGGCGGTAATTTATTAGGAGAGGCGCAATCGGGAAAAATCTCAGAGATTGGCATTGAATTATATCATCAAATGTTGCGTGAAGCGATTAACAAAGTAAAGGGCGAAGAAGAACAATTTACTGATGAATATTCACCGCAAGTGAAATTAGATATAGCCGTTATGCTTCCCGAAAGCTATGTTGAGGATTTATCTTTACGCATGGGGCTTTATCAGCGTTTGGCAAAATTAAAAACATTTGATGAAATTGATGATTTTACCGCAGAGCTTGCGGATAGATTTGGGATTGTGCCTATGGAAACAAGGAACCTACTGCATGTGATGAAGTTAAGGTTGCTGTGCCGAAAAGTGAACGTTGCGGTGTTAGAGGTTGGCAATAAAGGCTTGTTGATTTCATTTCGTGATAATCAATTTGCAGCCCCTGAAATATTGATGGAATGGGTGTTTAAGAATTCGCATAGGATTAGCATTTCTAAAGAGCAGAAATTGACGATTGTTGAGGATATGCCTCATTTTGAACAAAGGCTAAAACGTGCCATGCAATTGTTGCAAAGGTTGCAAAAAATGCTCCCTGAAACATCACCTGTTTAAAATATTTGCAAAACCATTGAAAATAGACTATACTTGTTTTTAGGCAGTAGAAATTGCCTTAAAATAAACGTAGAAATGTTTTGGAAAATATATTGGCGTATAGCCAAACAAATTAGCCAAAAAATAAATAAATGGGGTTGGAATATGCCAAATTTACGAGCAATATCGAATATTGTTATTTTCATCATAGGTTTTCATGTCTTTGTACATGCACCGCAAATATTGGCGCAAGACGTTACTGTACAACAGGAAGCTTATGCAACAGCAGAATTGAGTTATAAGGCTGGTGATTATAAGAATGCATTAAGATATTTTCGCCGTGCGATTGATAAAAAAGCTCCAGAGACACGTGCTTATTATTGGTTGGGCAGAATTTATCATTATGGGCAAGGCACGAAGATTGATTTAACAAAAGCATCATTTTATTATGAACAATCTTTGCAGGCTGGGCATGAAGAGGCCAATCAAATTGAGCTATGGCAAGAATTATCGGATGCAGGTGCGACAGGAGCATCTTATCTGCTTGGTTTGTTTTATTATGAGGGTAATATTGTTGCGACTGATTATGACCGTGCTTTTGAATATTTTCAAATTGCTGCCGAGAAAGGGCATATTCGTGCTAATTATTATATTGGATTAATCCATTATCATGGCTTGCGGGGAGAGAAAAATTATCGATTAGCAGTGCAATCTCTTGAAACAGCAAGCCATTTTGGAATTGTTGGGGCACAAATTATTCTGGGGCGTATTTATTATACAGGCGAAGGCTATATTGATAAGGATTCACGAAGAGTTCTCAGGTTATTTACAGATGTTGCGCGCAAAGGAAGTGCTGAGGGGCAGTATTATTTAGCAGGGCTTTATTATATTGGCGATTTGACGGCTCGCGATTACCAGAAAGCAAGACAATTATTTTTGGCATCTGCAATGCAAGATTATGTACCCTCACAATATTTCTTAGGGCAGATTTATTTTTATGGTCATGGTGTTGTCAGAGATTATAAAGAAGCCGTCACATGGTACTTAAAAGCTGTAGAACAAGAGCATACGCCTTCTTTATTGCGTGTAGCACAAATGTATCAGTTGGGTTATGGCGTGCTTGAAGATAAGGCAAAAGCATTCGATTATTATGTCCAAGCCCGTGATTTAGGGAGTGAAGAAGCAGCATTTCAGATGGCAATGATGTATTATTTTGGTGATGGAGTGCCCCATAATACGGCTAAGGCGATTGAGTTATTTTATGCTTCGGCATCATCAGGGCATATCATTTCACAATATAATTTAGGAAAATTATACAGGCACGGTATTGGCGTTCAGCAAAGTGATGTATTATCTTGGGTATGGTTTAATATTGCCCTGCGTAATGGCAATGAAGATGCACAAAAAGATGTTGAAACGATGCAGGCAAGGTTAAATGTTAATCAGTTACAAGAAGCACGTGGTTATTTGGATAATTGGTTCATTGATCGTGTTGTCGTCATCCATTGATAACAACAAAAGAAGGGCATCATCTACTTAAAATGCGTACTGTGATGCTCGGTTAAATTAAGCACACGTCTGATACGGCGCGATAATAAACGCAAGATAGCGCGAATAAAAGGGTCGGTTGTTAAAATTCTTTTTTCTAACAAAGATTTTTCCATGAAACGGCAGATGGTATCTTCTATCACCACAATATTTGCGCCGGGCAATGTGCCATCAATCAACCCCATCTCGCCAACAATTTCATTCTCGCCAACATAGGCAATATGAATTCGCTCTGTGTCATGATAGGTGTAAATTTCTACCAAGCCTTTTTCGATGAAATAAATTCCTGCTGATTTTTTTCCTGCAATTGCAATCTTATCACCCGAATAGAAATGTCTGATGGGTAAATCTTGCATGGTTTAAATATCGGTGAAATAAGTGTGGGTTTCTGCTTTTGCGCCCGGATGCGTGACCGCACCTTTTTCTGCCGAACCAACAATCTGTGCATAGCTCCATAACGCGCCTGTCTGATAATTATTGGTACGTGGTTGCCATTTCTCTTTACGTTTTTGCAAAGTGGCATCATCTACCAATAAATCAATCACGCCTTTTTCGGCATCAATGATAATTTTATCACCATTTTCAATGAAAGCAATCGGACCACCTGTAGCGGCTTCAGGACCTACATGACCTACACAAAAACCGCGTGTTGCACCTGAAAATCTGCCATCGGTAATCAGCGCAACTTTATCGCCCATACCTTGCCCATAAATAGCAGCTGTTGTGGCGAGCATTTCACGCATACCGGGACCACCCTTAGGGCCTTCATTGCGGATAACAAAAACATCACCTTCTTTATAAGCTCCTTTTTGCACAGCTTCAAAGGCGTCTTCTTCACATTCAAAAACATTCGCAACGCCTTCAAAACGTAAATTCACCATGCCAGCAATTTTTACCACCGCGCCTTCAGGGGCAAGCGTGCCTTTTAAGCCAACAACCCCGCCAGTTGTAGAAAGCGGATTGCTGATAGGGCGAATAACATCTTGGTCGGTTGGAAATGTTACTCCTTCTAAATTCTCGGCGATGGTTTTTCCTGTTACAGTCATACAATCTCCATCTAAATAGCCACCATCTAGCATGGCTTTCATCAAAACAGGCACGCCACCAATTTCGTATAAATCTTTCATCACATAACGCCCGCCCGGTTTCAAATCGGCAATATAAGGGGTGTCGCGGAAAATATCAGCCACATCATGCAGGTCAAAATCAATCCCACATTCACTTGCCATGGCAGGCAGATGCAAGGCGGCATTGGTAGAACCCCCCGATGCTGCCACAATGCGCGCCGCATTGATAAAGGCGTTCTTTGTACAAATATCGCGTGGCAAAATACGCTTTTCAATTAAATTCATGATTTGCTTACCACTTTGATAGCCAAATTTATCACGTTCTTCATAAGGGGCTGGAGTGCCAGCGGAACCGGGGAGTGCAAGCCCGATGGCTTCAGAAACACAAGCCATTGTATTGGCGGTAAATTGCCCGCCACATGAACCCGCTGAGGGGCAGGCAACACATTCTAGCGCATGTAATTCTTCATCACTTAACTTACCTGCGGCATGGCTTCCCACCGCTTCAAACACATCTTGCACGGTTACATCTTTGCCTTTGTAAGTGCCCGGTAAAATAGAACCGCCATACATGAAAATGGAAGGGGTATTTAATCGCAACATCACCATCATAATGCCGGGCAATGATTTATCACACCCTGCAATACCCACAAGTGCATCATAGCAATGCCCACGCATGGTTAATTCAATGGAATCAGCGATGGCTTCACGGCTTGCAAGCGAGGAATACATGCCGGGATTTCCCATAGCAATTCCATCGGTAACCGTGATGGTGGTAAATTCACGTGGCGTGCCTTTGGCATCTTTTACGCCTTTTTTGACTGATTGTGCTTGGCGCGAAAGAGAGATGTTACAAGGAGCCGCTTCATTCCAACAGCTGGCAACGCCGATAAAGGGTTGTTTGATTTCTTCATCAGTCATGCCCATTGCATAATAATAGGAACGGTGCGGTGCGCTCTTTGCACCAATGCTAACATGCCTGCTTGGAAGATTTGCCTTATCATTCATGATATTTCCCTCGTTATTTTAAATTTCTGATACTTGGCAATAAAGCCCTTTTGTCTTTAATCTTTTACATAAATTATCAGCATTTTGCAATGAGTTAAAAGGGGAGGCATATAATCTAAAGAAAACTCCGATTGCCCCTAAATCAACTTGACGAATGGCAGGTTTTCTACCGTTTAATTCGGAACTATAATCAGATAATAAAATATTCCAACCACGTTCAGCATCTGCACGGTTACGGTAAGAGGCTAAATGTATCACCACCGTTTGCCCTGCTAAAATATTTCCCACAGCAGGTGCTACAGCCACACTTTGATTGCTTGCCGCAGGTGCAGGAATAAGAAGTTGCGGGGTTGTTGCAGCTGTTGTTTCTGCAAGATTCCCTGAAGGTCCAAGTGTTTCTAGAAGCCCCGGTACAGGCAAGACGCTTTCAGTGCCTCTATTATTTTGAGGACGATTTTGTTTTAACAAATCGCGTGCAACTTGGTTTGCACCACTATTGGGTGCGATACCATCAATGGGTAAAGGCAAGGTTGGTGCGGTTTCTTTATCGAATAAATCTGTATCGTCATCATCGCTAATGCGTAAATTTTGCGTTGCCTGCAATGAAGCACCTGCTACATTATTATAGCTTAAAAGGTTGCGTTGTTTTAGCACTGAGCCACGTGTGCCTCCTGTTTCCATTCGCACATAATAGCCAAGCTCGGGTGAGAAATAATAGGTGATTGTATCACTGGTATCACGGGCGCAAGCAATACGGAATGTGTTAAAATTACCTGCAGGCACGGTGATATTCGCTTCATCTAAAATAGAGCAATTCCAATGAAAGCTCCATTGTGTTGGTTGCCCTGTGATGGAAACCGTAGAACGAAAATTAACTTTATTGCTTTTGCGTAAGGGGAATAGACTGCCTTGCACATCCGAGATTAATCTTTTGCCCTGCCCATCATTCTCAGAAATCCATTCATAAGAGGGCAGTAACGGATTGTTAGACGTGACGATGCGCGCGCCTTGATTGCTGACCCATGTCACGCGATTATCAGAGCTAATATCCACAACTTCCCATGAGGTGATAGGGTTATCAAAAACATAGGTATCACCAATGGCGACTTGTGGCAGATTCAGTCTGCGTTCTGTTTCAATTTTTCTTGTGGCTGCAATGATTGAGGAACGGGATGCTTTTTTTGCCCTCCCTTCAGAGTCACCGCTCAAATCTGGAAGACCCACAGGGGTACAGGCTGATAAAAGAACAGCCGCAAGAATCGATAACGGAAGTAAATATACGCGCAAGGGAACTCTCCTTAGTTGCTGGCAGTAAAGCCTTATCGAATAAACCAACCTCACCCATTGCTATTTATATACTTCTTATATATAAGGGAAACGATTGATAATCAAGTCAATAGCTTGAAAAAAGCATAAATTGTGCCATAAATATAAATAAATGTTGTAAAAACGTCATGAAAGGGAGTCATAATGGGTATTTTCAAATCTTCTAAGAAGGTAATTCCGCTTATTCGCTTGGAAGGCGTTATTGCTACACAATCAGGTAGAGGGCGCGGAAGTTCGTTATCGCTTGAAACATTGCGTGAGAATATTGATAAGGCATTTGCCATGAAATCAGCGCCTTTCATAGGTTTGGCAATCAATTCACCTGGTGGTTCACCTGTGCAATCGGCACTCATTGGCAATTATATTCGAATGAAAGCAGAAGAAACCAATAAAGAAGTCTATGCGTTTTGCGAAGATGTGGCAGCATCAGGCGGTTATTGGTTGGCAGCCAGTGCTGATAAAATTTATGTCATGAACGCATCGATTATTGGTTCTATTGGGGTAATTGCCAGCATGTTTGGTTTCACTGATTTGATTAAGAAAATTGGTGTGGAGCGAAGAGTTTACACAGCAGGCGAGCAAAAAAGCCAATTAGACCCATTCTTGCCTGAAAATAAAGAGCAAATCACTCATTTGAAAGAATTGCAAGCCAGCATTCATCAGGATTTTATTGATTGGGTACAAAAAAGGCGTGGTGATAAATTATCAGATAATAAAAGTTTATTTACGGGTAAATTCTGGGATGGCGAAAGAGCCAAAGAATTAGGGCTTGTTGATGAAATAGGCTGTGTGGATGATATTCTCTATCAAAAATATGGCAAGAAATATCAAATTAAATATCTCAATCAGCAGAAAAAAGGCTTGTTAAAATTCTTAGGTGCTGAATTAGGCGGTGGCGAAAAAATGTTGCAAGCCATTGAAGAGCGCACATATTGGGAGCGGTTTGGCCTGTAAGGTTGTAATGAAGCAGAAGCATCATGATTTTTTAGCGCAGGCATCGCGCAGTTACCAAACATTACAGACAGAACTTGATGCGCTGAATAATCAGCAAAACCATTATCATCATGCCATGCAGGCGGCGATTTATCGGGCAAAGGCTTTTGATAAAATTATTGACATGCTGTATGAGGATATTCCTGATTTGCAATTTACCATTGTGGCAATCGGTGGTTACGGGCGTGGCAGGCTTGCGCCTTATTCTGATATTGATTTGTTATTTATTCATGCCAGTCATGTTGATATAGCCATTACCAAGCCGTTGATGGAGCGTTGCCTATATGTGTTATGGGATTTGCATATTAAGGTTGGTTATAAAATTGGCACTGCTGATGAGATTATGGAAACAATATTTGATGATATTATCGCGACAACAGCTTTCATTGATAGGCGGTTTATTAGTGGCAATCGCGCTATTTATGATGATTTTGTGACATTTGTGACCACACAGATGGCTAAAAAAATGCCGCGGAAGAAATTCATTGCAGCGAAAATTTTAGAAACAAAAAACCGTCACTTAAAACAAGGCGCAACGCGTTATTTACTTGAGCCCAATATTAAGGAAGGGCGGGGCGCTTTGCGCGATTTAGATATGTTATATTGGGTGTGCTCTTATCAGGCTGAAACAAATGTTACCAATCCGCTTAGGGATATTTTGGGTGAAAAACTTTATCATGATTATCAATTATTAGAGAGTTTTTTATGGAATGTGCGTTTTTTAATTCACCATATTTCAGGGCGTGCGGGTGAAACCCTTACTTTGGATTTACAGTCAGAAATTGCTGAAAAATTAGGATATCGTTTGCAAGAAAATAATATTGGCAAACGTGTGGAAAGATTTATGAGACATTATTTTTTGAATGTTCGCAAAGTGGGTTTTTTAGCGCGCACCGTTGTTGCAGAGATAGAACTTTCAGAAAATAGAAAAACTTTTGCTTTATCGCAAACGTCTTATAAAGAGGTGGAAGGGTTTCATAGGCAAGGGCGGTTTTTAAGTTTCAGCCATCAGGATATGCCGAAGATTCAACCACTCGCCATGTTGACTATTTTTATTGTGGCGATGAAATATAATCTACGATTACATCCGCAAGCTTTGCGTGCTTTGATTGTGCATCGTAATTTATTAGGCTCTTACCGTGATGATAAAGATGCCAATCAGCTATTTGTAAAAATTCTAACGCAAGGAAAAAAAGGCGTATGGGCATTAAAAAGAATGAATGAAACAGGAATTATGGCAATATTTGTGCCTGCGTTTCGGAATATTGTCGCGCAGATGCAATTTAACCGCTATCATTATTATACCACGGATATACATACATTTAATGCCTTGAATATTTTAGCCACGATTGAGCAGGGTGAGTTACGCAGTGATTTGCCAGTGATTTCAGGCTTGGCGCGTGATAAAAATTATCGCCGTAAATTGCTTTATTGTGCGTTATTTCTGCATGATATTGGCAAGGGGCAGAAAGAGCATCACAGTATTGTTGGGGAAAAAGTAGCAGAAAAATTATGCTTGCGGTTGGGGTTTGATTTAGAGGAAACCACGCTTATTGCATGGCTTGTGCGGCATCATCTGGTGATGAGTGATACAGCTTTTAAGCGTGATTTATTAGATAGGCGCACCATTGCCGATTTTGCGAGTTTGGTTGAAAATCAAGAAAAATTACAATTATTATACATGCTTACGGTGATTGATATTAAAGCCGTATCCCCCGTGAGTTGGAATAGCTATAAGGATACATTATTAAATAATCTTTATGCGCGCACCTACGATATGTTAAGCCAACAAGCAAGATTTGGCTATTATCTAGATGATGAAGATGCGGTTGCGCGTGCGAAAATTGTTGAAGAATTATCAGATAGCAAAATTTTATCAACATCACAGGCAGAAGATTATGTTCGTTCTTTGCCAGAAAATTATCTGAAAGCTTACACAACAGAAGATATTATCCGCCATGCACAAATTATTGTGGGATTAGAACAAAAACTATCACTTCAAGAAACGGCCCCCTATGATAAAAAATTATTTCACTTAAGTATAAGGCAAGAAGATAATATTAATCATTTGCGGATTGGTTTTATCGTCAAATGGAACCCGCAATGTTTCACCGATTGCGCGGCGATTGTCGCCTTTGCCGGCGGGGATACGTATCAGGCAAACTTATTTAGGGTCAATAGTCAATATGTGGTGATTTATTTTGTTAGCCATTTTGTGAATATTGAACGTGCCGAAGAAATATTGCCAGAAATCGCAGAAGATATTTTAAGCGGTGATAAAATACGTTATCGCGAGCATATTAATAATCTCAATTACAGAATTGCACAGAAACCTAAAGGTAATGATAAGCAATATATTGCCAATGATTCTATTGTGAAACATGGTGAGGTGAAGTTTTATCTCAATATTTCTGATTTATATACGGTGATAGAATTAAGCGCGCGTGATAGGCAAGGATTATTATATCAGATTGTGCAAACATTAAGCGAAGAGCATGTTCAAATCAATGCGGCAAAGATTGCCACTTTTGGCGAAGAAGTGGTGGATAGTTTTTATGTGAAAGATGCTTTCGGATTTAAGATTGAACAGCCGAAAATGTTAGAAAAAATTCGTGTTAAGTTGCAAGATGTGCTTCGTAAATAAACAGCATCTTCATTTCATTATTTTCGCGAAGATTATTGCTGTTTTATTCGTAATATAATAAAGTTGCCTTCAAAAGAGATAAAGATGATACCTAAAAAATATATTCGTGCCTATCGCCCGCAGACACATTTTTTGATTGCGTGTGGTTTTTTCGTAAGCTATCTTTCTGGCGAAAATGATATTGAAACATTGCATTATTATAGCGGTTACGCGCCTGAAGAATATAAAACCCAAAAGTTATTCAACGTATGCAAAAAAATATGATGATGATGAGATTCCGATTCGAATCACCACGAATAGACATTATGAGAAAATGCATCGCAAAATTTTTGATGATGAGAAACGCTTTGTTTTTGATAATCCAAAAGTAAAATATCAGGGCGATTGTGTGGCATGCCACGAACAAGCATGGAAGGGTGAATTTTCAGAGAAAACCGTAAAAGTTCCGGGTTTTGCCAAAAGCGACTGGGAATAAATATTGAGAATAAAAACTGGGAATAATGTTGAAAAATACAGCATAGAAATAATATTGTATTTTTTATTAAAAAAATATTAATTTAACTTGCATTCTACGCGCTCTTATGGTAGAGTACGTTAAATAGGCAGAAGCTTTTTTAAAGATTAGGAACCCACTATGGTTTTTGGTACACTCATTAGCAGTTTTAACGGTAATACAAGTCGCTACTCTCAGGCGGCACGGCAATATCAACCCGATTGGCAACGCGCTTATCTAAAAGCAGGTGCTACGGCTAATTCATCAGCGAATTCAGCGGTTCGGCGCACAACGGCAGTGAATGCATTATTAGCAAGTGCTAATTCAGGCTCCATAAAAAATTCACTCACGGGTGAAAGCATCAGTGTGATTGGGCTTGGCACGACCAATGCTATTTTAGGAAATTTAGGAAGTAAGCTTCGTACAGCCGCACAAACAGGTGAGCAGATTGCATTGCAAACAGCTACAAGAAGATTGCGTGACCCTGTAGAAGCGCTTCTGCTAGAAAAGAATCCTTTATATAAAAAACAAGAATTGCCACCGATTCCCGACTTTAGAGCCAAAACAAGAAATTTCCTAAGCAAATTACGTGAATTTCAAGGTTCAAGCGGTAAGGATTTGCAGAATCCATTTCCTAAAGCTTCGGCGCGCGTTAATCAGGAACAAGCGTTTGGTAATGAAGATTTTATCAATGCAACAACGAATTACGCGCTTAGTCGGAATTATCATTTACGTGCATCCATTGATAGACAAGAGAATTTTATTCTGAAAGATGTTCTTGATGGTGGTTTAGATGGTGGTGAAGATCCAACGCATGTGGCGGTTAAACTGCATAGTGGTGAAACAACGCAAGGTTATGATGTGCAACGTGACCCTTATGGGCGTTTAGAAATTTATGATTCTGCAACCAATACAGTGGTTCGCGAATTAGATGGTAATGCAACTGAAATTCTCACCTATGCTGAATTTCAGCAATTACGATATTTGGTTGATGATGGCTATGTAAAAGAGAATATTGATTATATTAATTTTGTTACGATTAAAGATAATGGTGATGGCGTGATTGATGCTTCTGATGAACGTGGTTCTTTTGAAGATATTGCCGTTGCCACAAATAATGTTGCCCAAAATGATATTACCAATGGGCAGTGGTCTTGGCAAAGTGATTATCTTAATGAGGCATCGGCACGCTTTTCAAAGGCAACGGTTAATTTAGAGGGCACTTTTGTAGGTTCTGATGCACTCACGGATTACTTAAATGGTGATTTGACGTTTGATGTGCGTGAATTTGGTGCCAAAGATAATATTGCGACATTAGATGAAGCAGCATCTTCGGGCAATCAGTTGGTTTTTACCTTTGACCACGCTTATGATGGCATTCATTTTACGGCAAAATATAGCGATAATGAGGTTGCAATTTCTTCACTTAGCAAAGTAACCACTGTTTTTGAATAATCTTTTTTAAGATAATGTTTGTTGATTTTATTTTTTCAACAAACGGCTCCATATTGATTCTTGCTGATGCTGTTCCAGTAAATTTTCATTGTGAGAATCAGTTGCCGCCGCATAGGCTAAATCATCAGCATGGCGCGAGCCCGTTAATAAAATAGGTTGTTCAATGAGTTGTAATTTTGTTACTTTCATCCATTGTTTTGCTGTTTCATCATCTAACGCTTCCCCTATCGCAATACAATATTGAGTATTGCTTAAGGCTTCTTGTAGTAAGTTGTGAGGCACATTTTTAAGCATTGCCTGATATTGTGAAAGATTAGCCAACATCAGACGTGGCTTATGCTGATTAATAATATTAGTTATTTTTGTTGGTGATGTCCATATATTGGCAAAAACAGTTGTGATTCCACATAATAAGGGGCATAAAAAGCCATTAACCAAAGCTGCGACCCCAGATAGTCCTGCGCCACAGAAGATTTTATCATTGGGGGCTAAATTAAAACGCGCGCGTTCAGCTTGGGAAAGTGGTGATAAAAAGCGGGTAGATGAAATAAGCCAATGTGGATATTCACACGTAGCCCCTGCAAATACAAGAAAATGCTTGCCCCATAGCCGTTCACTTTTGGGTTTAATAGTTTCGTCTAATGCAGGCAGTTGATAAAGAAACTTGGTGCCATATTTTTCTATACCACGAAATTGTGCAATAAAATTACGGTCGCATAACAGTAATTTTGCATTGGCTTCGCTTAAAATTGTATCAAGTTGGCTTTCATTTAATCCTACAGGAATAATTCCCGGCACAACTTTTATCCGCAATGCGCCTAAAAAAACACTTGCGGTTAATTCTGGGTTGGGCGAATAAATTAGTAAATGGTCGCCCGGTTGTAAGTTTTTTTGTAATAATTGTTGCGATGCTGTTGCCAACATATCCGATAGCTGATTGTAAGAAATTTCTGTTTTATCATAAATAAAAGCAACGCGGTCCGCAAAACGTTCAAAACTTTCTGTGGTCAGTTTGGTTGGGTAAAGCGTGTTTTGTTTGGAATGCAATAGTTTCATTCAGTTTGCAAACTTTCTATTTTGCGGGCATGTTCTAATTTTTGTGCTTTTTTTACATCTTGAATGATACTATTCACATAATCAATATTCCAAGTTCTTTGCCCTATAATGCGTTTGCGTGTCACGCCTGATTCATCAATCACAACCGTGGTAGGCAAAACAGAAACGTTTAAGTATTTAACGGCCTTACCAAATTCATCCATTACGGGGCGCAATTTTTTAACGCCATAAGCATTATAGGCTTTATTCACAAGTTTAATGCCACGAAAATCGATATTAATAGGCAAGAAAATAATGCGCTTCCTTTCAGCAGATTCATAGAGCTGGTCCATGATTTTAATTTGTTTGATACAGCGTTGGCACCATGTTGCCCAAAATATTAAAAATACAATATTCCCCCGATAACGTTGTAAATTGACAGGTTCTTGTTTGCCATCGGTAAGATAGTTATTAAAAATGGGATGCCTGCTATCATAACCTGTATTTTCTGCCATCGCATAATTAAGCGAAGAGAATATGATAGAGGTTACGATTAACATCATGATAAAGGGATTGGTGAATTTTTGTATGAGTGATTTCATCGGTTACCTCATTATTTAGCATCTAAATATCATAATAATCATATAAATTGGCTTGTCAATTTATATAAAAAGCTGATAATAGTTAAAAAACTATTCTTTTATAGATGCAATCATAATGCCATTATACAATATCAGTCAGTAATAAAATGTCAGATAAGAAAAATAATTCTACTTCTGATGATAAAAATCAAACCATTAATCAAATGTGGGGTGGGCGTTTTTCTATGGGCGCATCTGATGTGATGGATGCGATTAATGTATCCATTGATATTGATAAAAAACTTTATGAACAAGATATTAAAGGCTCGCTTGCCCATAGTGAAATGTTGGCAAATCAGGGCATTATCACCAAGCAAGATGCAAAACAGATTGCACAAGGTTTGGATAAGATAGCCAAAAAAATCAGCGCAGGCGAGTTTAAGTTTATCCGCGAATTAGAAGATATTCATATGAATATTGAATATGCGCTTAAAGAAGAAATTGGCACAATAGCAGGTAGATTGCATACCGCGCGTAGCCGTAACGACCAAGTCGCTACTGATTTCAGGCTTTATGTGTGCGAAGCCATTGATGAATTGCAAATATTTTATGATACGCTCCTGAATGTGTTATTACAAAGGGCAGAAGAAACCGCTGATATGGTTATGCCGGGTTTCACGCATTTGCAAACGGCGCAACCGATTACTTTGGGGCATCATTTGATGGCATATGTGGAAATGTTTTTTCGTGATAAGGAACGGTTTGCCGATTGTCGCAAGCGCGTGAATCAATCCCCCTTAGGTGCGGTGGCGTTGGCAGGCACATCATTCCCGATTGATAGGCATATGACTGCTGAAAAATTAGGGTTTGATTTCCCGATGCGCAATTCATTAGATGCCGTTTCAGCACGTGATTTTGCATTGGAATTTTTAAGTAGCTGTTCTATTGCCAGCATGCACCTCACACGTTTGGCAGAAGAGTTGGTTTTATGGTCATCAGCGCAATTTGGCTATATCACGATTAGCGATAATTTCACCAGCGGTTCTTCGGTGATGCCACAAAAGAAAAACCCTGATGCTGCCGAATTGGTGCGGGCGAAATCGGGCAGAATTTTGGGAAGCTTTATCACGCTGATGCATGTGATGAAAGCCTTGCCATTAGCCTATAGCAAAGATATGCAGGAAGATAAACCACCTGTATTTGATGCTTATGATTCCTTATCTTTGATGCTAAAAGCAACAGCAGGCATGATGCAAGATGCCACATTTCATGCCGATAAAATGTTAGATTCGTTACAGCATGGCTTTCCTGAAGCAACCGATTTAGCAGATTGGTTGGTGCAAAAATTGAATATTCCGTTTCGTGATGCCCATCATATTACAGGTTCGGCTGTGATGTTGGCAGAACAAAAAAAATGTCGCTTAAATGAATTATCATTGGCAGAATTACAGCAATTTCATGAGGGAATTACCGAAGAAATTTTCACAGTGCTAGATGTGCAAAGGGCAGTTGAAACCCGAACCTCATTCGGTGGCACAGCACCTATATGTGTGCGTGACGCCATTAACGAAGCTCGAAAAAGATTGTGAATCGGATGCGCTATGGCATGGTTATTTTACTATTATCGCTTACAGGGTGCGGTAACAAGGTGGCAGTTAGAAGTTTAGATAATGAGGCATTTTTCACCTATCCGGTTTTACTACAAACAGAAATCATATCGGATATTGCCGATGACGATGCTAAAGTTTTTCACCAGCCATCTTATCCTTTGCTTGCTATCCCGCCTTATGAAATATTAAAAGCACCCCCTTATGAAACAAAGATTTGGGAAGAAAATGACTGATAAGAAAAACCTTCATCATCAAGAAACCTATGATTCGATTGCTGAGGAATATGGCACCCCTTGCTATATTTATGATGCTAATTTGTTGCGTAAGAATTATCAGCAATTTATCGAACAATTTTCATCATTAGATGCATCTATTTGTTTTGCAGTGAAAGCCAATAGCAATTTGGCGGTTTTAGATATTTTGTCAAAATTAGGGGCGGGGGCTGATATTGTCTCGCAAGGTGAATTAACCCGCGCATTAAAAGTGAAAATGAGTCCGATTATTTTTTCAGGCGTCGGTAAAAATCGTGATGAATTAATCACAGCCATTCATCACACAGATGTGCAAATCAATATTGAATCCTATCAGGAATTTTTACAAATTGCAGAAATATGCCGTGATAATCCACCAGTGAATCCTTGCCGAATTGCTGTCCGTGTTAATCCTGATGTGGATGCTGGCACGCATGAAAAAATATCCACAGGCAAAAAAGGCGATAAATTTGGGGTGTCATTTGCAGAAGCGATGCAGATTTATCAAGAGGCACAGCAAGTATCTGGGCTTGTGAATTATGGGGTGGCGGTGCATATTGGCTCGCAATTGGTATCGTTGGAACCTTATCGTTTGGCATTTGGCAAATTGCAAGAATTTATCCATGCGCTGAAACAGCAAAATATTTATGTGCAGGCGGTAGATATTGGCGGCGGTTTAGGAATTTCGTATCAGGGCGAGAAGATCCCGAAGATTGCTGATTATGCAAAATTAGTACAGAATTTTTTTGGTGATTATAAAATTTCGTTAGAACCCGGTCGACGCATTGTTGGCAATATGGGCGAATTATTAACGCGCATCATCACGATTAAAGAAAGTCAGGGGCAAAAATTTGTTATTATAGATGCGGCGATGAATGATTTATTGCGTCCAGCCCTTTATCAGGCATGGCATGATATTCTGCCTGTTGCTCCTGATAATCAAGGCATGAAACAGCCTTATGATATTGTTGGGCCTATTTGTGAAACAGGTGATTATTTTGCCAAAGCACGCGAGATGCCTTGCTTGCAGGTAGGGGATTTGCTGGTGATAAAAGATTGCGGTGCCTATGGTGCGGTGATGAGTTCTAGCTATAATTCGCGTGCGATTGTGCCAGAAATTATGGTGCAAAATAAAAATGTGCAACTGGTGCGTCAGCGTATTGATATTAAGACATTGCTAACATTCGAATCGATAATGGGCGCGGATTGATATGAAGCGTAATATTTTATTGATTGGTGGCGGTGGACGCGAACATGCGCTTGCTTGCAAAATAGCTGAATCACCCTTATTGGGTAAATTATACGGCGCGCCTAGCAGTGATGCCATGCAAGATTTAGCGGAAAAAATTGATATTGCTGTTCACGATTATCAGGCACTTGTTGCATGGTGCAAAAATAACGCCATCCATTTGGTGATTATCGGGCCTGAACAACCCCTTGCGGATGGCTTGGCAGATTTATTACGCGAAGCTGATATTGCTGTTTTTGGACCCAATGCCAAACCTGCGATGCTAGAAAGTTCAAAAATCTGGATGAAGAATTTTCTTCAAAAATATCAGATTCCAACAGCGCGTTTTGCCTGTTTTGATGATGTTGATTTGGCAAAGAAATATGTACGCGAACAATATAAATCTGGCTATGCGAATGCAAGCAATCAGGGTGTGATGGTGGTAAAAAGCGATGGGCTTGCCGCGGGCAAAGGAGTGGTAATTGCTTCTGATGAAGAAGCGACATTATTGGCGATTGATGAAGCGATGCAGGGTAAATTTGGCGATGCAGGCAAAAAATTGGTGATAGAAGAATTTATGGCAGGTGAAGAAATTTCATGGTTTGCCATTAGCGATGGCAAGATGGGTACATTTTTGGGCACAGCGCAAGATTATAAGCGCGCTTTTGATAATCATCAAGGGGCTAATACGGGTGGCATGGGTGCATTTTCGCCTGCCCTGCAAGAAACAGAAACATTGAATAAAGAAATTGATAGGCTGATTTTACAACCTCTGATTCAGGCAATGGCGCTTGAAAATATTCCGTATCATGGCATTTTATTTTTTGGCATTATGCTCACCGAACAAGGGGCGAAAGTGATTGAGATTAACATTCGCATGGGTGATCCGGAATGCCAAGTGTTGATGCCACGGCTTAACAATGATGTGATTGTACTTTTTGAACAAACGGCAAAGGGAATGTTGCAAGATGAGGTGCAATTAGATGAAACAGTCGCCTTAACCGTGGTGATGGCAAGCAAAGGTTATCCTGAAAGCTATCAAAAAGGCAGTCAAATTAAGGGGTTAGAACAAGCATTATCCGTAAGTGATGACGGTACGATTTACCATGCTGGCACAAAATTGCAAGATGGTTTTTACCATGCAAATGGCGGGCGTGTGCTGAACATTGTGGCAAAGAAACAACAAACACTTAAAGATGCCCGCTTGCTTGCTTATCAAATGATTGATAAAATCGATTGGGCAGAAGGATTTTTCAGGCGCGATATCGGTTTATAAATTAAGAGATATATTAAGGGGCATATCATGAAATCACATATTAAAGTTGCAATTATCGGGGGTGGTGTTGTGGGTTGCTCTGTTTTGTATCATCTCACGAAATTTGGCTGGCAAGATGTGGCACTTTTTGAACGCAAGCAATTAACAGCCGGTTCTTCATGGCACGCTGCTGGCGGTTTTCATACCCTGAATGGCGATGTGAATGTCGCAAAATTACAGCAATATACAGTCAATCTTTATCATGAGATTGAGGAAATATCAGGACAATCTTGCGGGTTGCATCTCACAGGTGGCGTGATGATGGCATGTACGAAAGAACGTATGGATTGGTTGCGGACAGTCCATTCTAATGGGCGTTATATGGGCATGAATACGGAGATTATCAGCGCGGCAGAAGCAAAAAAATATTATCCGTTGATTGATGAATCGCAATTTATTGGTGCGTTATGGCATGATGTGGAAGGGCATTTAGACCCCTCAGGCACAACCCATGCTTATGCGAAGGCCGCAAAAAAACAGGGTGCAGAAATTTATTTAGAAACTTGTGTTACCGAATTAACGCAAAATGCCGATGGTTCGTGGCAAATTATTACTGATAAGGGCACAGTAACAGCCGAGCATGTGGTGAATGCTGCGGGGCTTTGGGCGCGTGAAGTTGGTAAGATGGTAGGGGTTGATTTGCCAGTTTTGGCAATGGAGCATCATTATTTGATTACGGAAGCCATTCCTGAAGTTCAACAATATAACCAAGAAACGGGGCATGAGGTTGGGCATATCATTGATGCAGATGGCGAGCTTTATTCACGGCAAGAACGTGATGGCTTGCTGATTGGTACCTATGAGCGTGATGGGGTGGTATGGGCGCCTGATAAAACGCCATGGGATTTCGGACATGAATTATTACAAGATGATTTAGAACGGTTATTGCCATCTTTAGAAATTGCTTTTTCGCATTTTCCATTATTGGCAGAAACAGGCATTCAAAAAGCAGTCAATGGACCTTTCACTTTTACCCCTGATGGCAACCCGTTGGTAGGGCCTGTGCCGGGGGTTAAAAATTATTGGGCAGCTTTGGGCGTGATGGCAGGCTTTTCACAAGGGGGCGGTGTTGGATTAACATTGGCGCAATGGATGATTGAAGGCGACCCCGGCTATGATATTTGGGGCATGGATGTGGCACGTTATGGCGGTTGGGCTGATAAGGATTGGACAAAAGATAAGGTGCGTGAGTTTTATTCTAACCGTTTTAGGATGATTTACCCGAATGAACATCGCCTTGCAGGGCGTCCGAATAGAACAACGAATCTTTATGAGACGCATCAAGCAAATCATGCGGTATTTGGAGTTGTTGCTGGTTTAGAAGTACCCTTATGGTTTGCGGAATCAGCGGATAAAGCCTTTGAAACGCCAAGTTATCGTAGAACAGAAGCCTTTGAACGGGTGAAGCAAGAATGCCAGAATTTAACAAAGAACGCTGGCATGATGGATATATCAGGCTTTGCGAAATATCGTATTGTTGGTGCAAATGCTGAAGAATGGCTGACGAAAATATTGGCAGGCAAAATTCCTAAACAAAATCGTCTCACTCTATCGCCGATGTTAAACGCCAAAGGCATGTTGATTGGCGATTTCACATTGGGCAAATTAAGTGATGAAGAATTTTATATTTTTGGTGCAGGTGCGACTGAAACATATCATATGCGCTGGTTTCGTCAACATCTTACCGATGGCGTTCAGCTAGAATCCATCGGACTTAATTGGGGTGGTTTGAGCATATGTGGACCCAATAGTAAAGCCATTGTCAATTTACTTGCAGATATTGAGATGCCGTTTATGGGATTTCAGAAAATCACTTTTGCGGATATGGTTTGCTATGTTGGGCGTCTCACGTTTACTGGTGAGCATGGTTATGAAATTTGGACGGATATGAATAATTTGCCAAAACTTTACGAGATGCTACAAGAGGTAGGCAAAAATCATGGGCTGATGATGTTTGGTTTAACCGCACTTAATTCTACAAGGCTTGAAAAAAGCTTTGGGTCTTTGGCAACAGAATTTCGCCCTATCTATAGTGCGCAAGAAGCAGGTTTGCACCGTTTTGTGCATGAAAATAATCAAAACTTTATTGGGCATGCCGCCTATATGAAAGAAAAAAAATTAGGCTCTCAAAGAAGATTATCAGTTTTCACGCTTGAAGTAGAAGATACGGATATTTCAGGAAATGAACCGATTATGATGGGTGATGAAGCTGTGGGCTGGGTAACTTCGGGCGGTTTTGGACATCGGACGAACAAATCTATTGCGCTTGGTTACGTGCCTACAAAATATGATAATGAGGCTCAATTCACCATTGAAATTTTAGGCAAAAATGCACAGCAACAAGGCAGACACAGCCATTATTTGATGCAAATGCGGAACGGATGCGGAAATAATTGTATTTTAAGCGGTTTTGTTGTAGAATAGGATATTGTGACGCCAGAAGGCAGAACAGTTATCATTGGGCAGTTATTATTTGGTAAGCCATTAATGACAGGTCATTCGCCATTTGGCATGAATTTCGCTTGAAACAAGTAAAATAATGATAATGACGCGCGATTATTGTAGGAAAAAATTGTAATGAAATTTCATTTTTTAAAGAACATATTAGAGTATTTTTCTCACTCATTTGTGTGGCGTGTGTTGGTAGTCGCATTATTAGGATTATATGGTGCAAACCCTGCTTATGCTCAACTTGATGATGATGGGGTGTTAGATTATTCTGATATTTTAGCAGGCGGTGTCAAAATTCATTATGAGGGCTATTTGCGACAAGTGGCACAAAGCTTTGAAGGCAAGGATAGAAACCCTCAACAATTTAGTCGTTGGCCTGATTTTTTGGCGCAAGCAGCTGATGATGAAGTGAAGCAAGCCATTAATTTTTCTGAAAATTTTGATGTACGTGTTGCTGAAACATGGGAGTTTTTAGATTATCAAATTGCTTATGCACAAATTCGTGGCACGACCAGACGTGCAGAAAAACAAAAATTGCTAGAAACGCTTACTTTAAGTCGTATCATCGACCAAAGCATTAAAATTTATTGGGATGGATTAATTGCAACGCGTTATGGCAATAATATTCGTTTACAACAAGCGCGTATTAATAAATTATTGCGTGATAGTCGCCTTTCTAATGTCGTCAATTCATTATTGCCAGAGGAAGAAAAGCAATTATTAAGAATTAGTAACGAGGTGATTACAATTTTACGTTCGTTTCAGGCAAGCCGTAGCCGCTTAAATCAATTTATTGCACAAAGACAAACCTATCGTATGAAGGCTGCAAATATTGGCATACCTGTGAATTATTATGATGGTGGGCAGTTAGACCAATCAAGCTTACGTAGTTTTTCACCTTTTAGAACGGTAACCAGTGATGCAGAAGAATATACTACCGAACAACGCGCTTATACGGAAATTAGCCGTCTGTTTCCTTCGGCACAATTTGTGTTATTTGGCAATGAATTAAACAGGCGTGATGTGGTGCGTTGGCATAATTACAGTTCGCAATTAGGCTGGAATTTAAGCAATGTTTTTGATACATACCCTATCCCACGCGATGGCGTTACGCGTGAACATGCGCGGGCATCTGGCATGGCGTTGGTATCACGCAATCGGATTGCCGTTATTGAATATCAACAAAATTTGATTAATTTTGAAGCTGCTTTGATTAGATATAATAATTCATTATGGGCGCAATCAAATACCAATATTTATGATGCTGGATCGATTGAAACAATTTCATCAGAGGTAGAAAAAATCTTAGCGGCGGTGGATTCATCTAATGCGTTTGCACGTTTGCAACAATCTTACTATCGCTTATTGTTAAGCGGTGGTTATGTGCAGATTGATAATATTAATCCACGCGCAGATGAAGCCAGTTTAGCCAGCTTAATGGAAGTTGCTGTTCAGCGTTTGTTAAATGCGGATGCGGTTGAATTAGGCAATAGAATTGAACGCGGTGTTTTATCAGAATATTCTGATAACCCAATCATGTTAAGAATTTTACAGGCATGGCAACAATCTTTGTCACTTATTCTTTCAACAGCCAATGGTAGCAAACGTGTTTCTCCTGAAGATACCTTGCCTTATTTGCAAGATAACGTGAATCTTTCAGAAGATGTAACGATGGCAGATGATTTGATTGACATTGCGAGTGATTTGCCAACATATGGTGGTCCGGCTAGTGCAAAAGAAACAGGCAAAATGCGTGCTGGTGATAAAGATGCTGAAATGATGATGCGAACAAATGCAGTCACATTAGAGGCTTTGAATAAAATTTCTGAAGCCGCCGATAAAACGCTAGAAGCGGCGCAAACTGCATCAGAAGCGGCGACTCGGGCAATCGAAGCGGCTGAACGGGCTGAAAGATTAGTACAACCTTCTGGAGAAAATATGATGATGTTAGATGAAACATCAGAACTCCCTGAAGGTGCCCCCGACCGTACATCAGGTACAAATTATAAACCACTTATACTCGTACCCACTATACCCGATAATAATAATGAGAAAAGGGAAGAAGCTGATTTTGACTTTGGTGAGTTTACTGAGTTCTTTAGGTAATGGTATTTAACTCAAGATTATTCAAATCGTCATAAAATCAATTAAAAACTGCTTTTTGATTGGATTTTATAAGTGGGTTTTGTTACGATGCAAAAAATTTTATAGATGACTTAGTTTTTGGAGAATAATAAAATGGCAGCTCTTTTAATGCCCCGTGCAACAGCAGCGTGGCTAGTTGAAAATAGCGGACTTACGTTTCAGCAAATTAGCAAATTTTGTAGCATGCATGAGCTAGAGATTGAAGCGATTGCGAATGATGAAACATCAGCAGTGATTACAGGGCTTGACCCTACCATGAATGGACAGCTCACTGAACAAGAAATTAAACGTTGTGAAGCTGATTCAGCAACAGAGTTGCAACTTGTAAAAACGAATCTGCCCGAACCTATCAGACGCCATAAAGGACCGCGCTATACACCCATATCTAAAAGGGCTGATAAGCCTGCGGCGATTGCATGGTGCTTGAAACATTGTCCTGATTTAACCGATGCCCAGATGCGCCGATTGATTGGTACAACAAAGCAAACAATCACTGCCATTCGGGAGAGAAGCCATTGGAATTATAGCAATCTTGTGCCACGCAACCCTGCTGATTTAGGGCTATGCCGTTATGAAGAATTACAGCGCGAGATTGATAAGGCTGAGAAAATTGCGGCCAAAAATCGCCCGAAAGAAGAAATTGTAGAAATGCAAACTGAGATGCCAACTGAGATGCCTTCGGATAATTTTATGAAAAAGATAATGCCCGGAGCCACTTCAGATGCGCCAGATATTATTGGTGAAACATTGCAAAAAATGGATGATGATAATCCGAATTTATCATAATTGTGAGTAATTGTTGATGAGTGTTGTTGGAAAATATCAGGAGCATATCACGCTCTATTTAGATTTTACCTGCCCATGGTGTTATGTGGGCTGGCATAATTTGCTTAGCGCGATTGGCAAATTATCACCACATTTATTATTGCCGAAATTAAATTATCGTTCCTATGAATTGAATGCTGAAATTACAACTCCTATGTCGATTGAAGATTATATGCAGCAAAGGTTTGGCGACAAAGAATCGGCAGAAGAATGGATGCGAATTGTTACTCAAGCAGGATTTAATTCTGGTTTATTTATTGATTTTACAAATATTAAATCTATCTTTAATACCCGCTTATTGCACCATATGTTGCAAGCACTTAAACATAAAGATAGGCAGTTGCATTGTTTCTTAGATAGTGCTTTTTACCATATTATTTTGCAAGGGCGTGTGTTAGATAATGTAGAAGCCATTGAAACCTATACGGGCTTCAACTACCATAAGGTGATTGCTGATAAAAGTGAAGCCGAATGGGATAGGGCTATCGAGCAGGATTTGTTTCATGGCGGTAATGCTGGGGTCACCGGAATTCCTTGCTATAATTTTGGACGTGATTACGCGCTCTTTGGTGCTCAAAGTGAGGAAGGTTATCGGGCAATGCTGGATTTAATGTATGAAACAGCGACGACATCAAAGCAAAATGAACATTTTAGCACATTATTACCCACGAAATAATGAATGCCTGATTTAAGTCATTTACAAAATATAGACTATTGGGTGTTTGATTTAGATAACACGCTTTATCCTTATCAGTGTAATTTATTTGAACAAATAGATATAAAAATGGGACAGTTTATTGCTGAAAAACTGCAATTACCGATGGATGAGGCGCGCAAATTACAAAAAGAATTATATCATTTTCATGGTACAACTTTGCATGGCTTGCAACAGAAATATGATATGAACCCTGATGAATATTTGCAATATACCCATGACATTGATTACAAGCTGATTCCTAAAAATCCGCTTTTGCGTGAACAATTACAAGCACTTGCTGGAAAGAAGTTTATTTTTACGAATGGTCCTTATCATCATGCAATGGATACATTGGAACAAATAGGCATTACTGATTTATTTGAGGGTATTTTTGATATTAAACAAGCGGGTTATCTGCCAAAACCACAACCGCAAATTTACGATATGATGTTGGAATTTTTTAAAATCGATAGGGCTTCATCGGCGATTATGCTTGATGATATTGCCAGAAATTTGGTTCCCGCTTCAAAATTAGGCATGAAAACAGTGCTAGTTGAGGCTGGGCTTGAATATTCCATAGAAGAATGCGATGCTTATATTGATTATAAAATTGACCATCTATGCGATTTTTTAAGTGATGTGCTTTCTTAATCGCTAATCACACAATTCACAAATATAATGCCCGATGGCAATATGCATTTCTTGAATATGGTTGGTTTCATCAGAGGGTGCTTTGATACAATAATCACATTCTTGCAACATTTTACCGCCTTTGCTTCCTGTGAAGCCAATGGTTGTGATGTCCATTTCTTTTGCCATATCAATGGCGCGCAAAATATTAGCACTGTTGCCACTGGTAGAGATGGCGATTAACAAATCACCTTTTTGTCCAAGCCCGCTTAATTGCCGTGCAAAAATATCTTCAAACCCAAAATCATTGCCAATGGCAGTAAGTGCAGAGCTATCAACCGTTAAGGCAATTGCCGGCAGTGCGTTGCGGGTTTTTTTATAACGCCCTACAAATTCCGCTGCCAAATGCTGGCTATCCGCTGCCGAACCGCCATTGCCACAAAAAAACAATTTATTGCCCTGCACTAGCCTTGTATTAATCAGCTGTGCAATCACGTCAATGTCATCTTGTTGTTTGCTTAATTGCGTAAAATTTTCTGCGACTTTGTCAAAATAATTCATCATTCGTCCCTATATTCAATTTCAAATAAACCCGTTCTTGTCCAACCATGCAAAATCAGAGGTTTCCTATCTAATTTTTGCGCGATGTTTTTGACTTGTATTTGCATGGCATCATGTAATTTTTTTCTACTTCCCACATGATTCATATCAATAAAATCCACCATAATCACGCCAATGAAATCTTTGAGATAAATCACTTGCCATAAACTTTCAAGTAGCAACAGATTAATATCAAATGCCGATATATTTGGCGCATGATGGTGCGCGCTGTTTATATCAATTATATGGCAAGCGGGGGTAGTTTGGCAAATCATAGATGCACCTTGATAGCTAAAAACTTCTTCTTGGATAATATTTTCAGCCACCTCAATCATAAATTTCGTCTCATCATTTTTGGTAATGTTTATTGGCAAATCCGCTAATTGATGCTTCAGATAAAGGGCTGTACCATTATCATATGCCATGAATTGTTTTATCGGGAAACACAGGCTCTGCGCCAAAATAGGCGGGGGCGGTTTTACCAAATCTTTATCTGTCGTTTCATAAATAGCGCGTGCTTCGTTGAGCAACGCTTCGCCATAATGCATTAAAGTTTCAGGAGGTTGATTTTGCCCGATGATTTTAAGGTTTAACCCCCCGGTACGATGAGGGATTTTCTGATACCATTGTGTTAAGGTTTCTTGCAATTCAGTATTTTCAGTACTTTCAATGCGGGCATCAAAAGATATTTTTTTGGCATGGTCGCGATAACAGAAAAAATAATTCTCTAAATCTATCTTACGTTGGCAACGTGGCAATTTATGAGCATCAGGATTTTTTTGAATTTGCCAAAGAGAGGTTTTGCCAATGGCATCATATTTGCGATTGCGTGCATAAAGCATCTGATGGTTAGATTTGATGAAGGTGCCATGAGGGTCACTGCGTTCTATAACACCGCGCCATATGGCAGATTTTCGCGTTTCTTGTTCATGAATCTTGCTATCAAAAAATTTCAAGGGTTGCTTCTTATCATCACTGATAATGATTTTAAGATGATGGTTTTCTTGCAAACACCAGCCAATCAGAGTCATTCTTGGCAACCTTATTTTGGCAAAAGCCCAGCACCACGCAATAATTGTGATGCTTCGTAAAGGGACAACCCTGCAACAGCACTTGATGAACCATTGATGTTGCGGATAAATCTTTGCGCCATGCCATAAATATGATACCCCCCTGCGCGCCCTTGCCATTCATCGCTTTTAAGGTAAAAATTTATCTCATCTTCTGAAAGGGGCTTAAAAATAATACGGCTAAGTTTAACTTTTTGACTGATACGTCCATCGGGATTGATGAGGCATAAGGCTGAATAACAGCGATGCGCGCGCCCTGATAATAGTTTCAAATAAGTGTGGGCTTCGTTGCGATTGGCAGGCTTGCCTAAAATTCTACGCCCGCACGCCACCACGGTATCCCCTGCCAATATGTAATCATTGCTGAATGTCTGTTGTGCCATCATAGCTTTCTCGCAAGCCATGCGAATTGCATAATGGCGTGGCATTTCTTTTAATTGTGGTGTTTCATCAATATCACAGGGAAAAATTTTATCAGGAGATATGCCGATTTGTGTAAGCAATTTCTGACGCATTTCAGATGCGCTCGCAAGGATGAGTGTCATTACTCCATTTGTCCAAAATATTGATGAAGATAATCTGAATCATCACTATGAAGGGGCAGAGGAAAACGTGCCAAAATTAATTTCATTAAAATATCACGGGTTTTGCGAAAATTTTCAAGTTGGGCGTCACGTGATAAATTAGAATTAATTGGATTGGGAATATCCCAATGTTCGATAATGGCATCTTCTGCCCACGGCAAATTTTGTGCTTGTAAATTAGCTGGCTCCGTTAGGCTAATGACAATATCAAATTTCTGTTCCGATAAATTTTGCAATAATTGGGGCTGATGGTTTGCAATATCAATAGCCATTTCTTTCATAACATTGATGGCATAACCATTGACGATTTGTTCATTGCTTAACCCTGCGGATGCCACTTCTGGCTTGCCCTCGTGCCAATCGCGAATAATACCCTCAGCCATAGCAGAGCGTGCCGAATTATAATCACAACAGAATAAGACAGAGTTGATAGGCATTAGCGAATCTCTTGTCTGAAATGTAGCGCGCAAATCAATGTGAATAAACGCCGTGCCGTCTCAAGGTTGGTGGTTACATTTTGTTGTTGTAAGGCATTAAATAAAATTTCAGCCCCTTCATTATGGAGCGCGCGCCGTGCCATATCAATTGTTTCTATTTTGGCAATTGAATGACCTTTTATCGCATTAAAATGGCTTTCAAACATTTGAAAATAATCGCGGACAATTTTACGAAAACTACTTAATCGTAAAATAATATTGCCCAATATTTTAGAGCTGTTTTTATCGCTTAACGCAAAAGAAAGGGTGCGGTTATCTAAAATAGATAAATGTAAATGGTAGGGACCCTTACCATAAATTTCTTGCGGGGGGATGAATTGATTTTCAACAATAATATCGCCTAATGCCTGTTGTTTTTCATGTTCAACTTCAGGAATGGTGCAGATGCTTTTTTCATCTAAAGTGATAGAGGCGATTGTTGACATTATTGTTCTTCCAGAGATTCTAATCTTATTTCCATTGATTTCTTATGCGCTTCTAACCCTTCCATATCTGCAAGGGTGATGGTTGCTTCGCTTAAATGAATTAATGCCTCATTAGAACATTCTATGATGGAGGTGCGTTTTAAGAAATTTTGTGTAGAAAGCGCGGATGCAAAATGGGCATTATGATTTGTTGGCAATACATGAGAAGGACCAGCGGTATAATCGCTCATGGCGCCACAGCTATTTTTACCCAAAAAGATAGCACCCGCATGACTGATTTTATGGGCAAAATCGTAAGATTCTTCCAATGAGATTTGCAAATGTTCAGGGGCGATTTTATTGGTCAGCATCACTGCCTCATCCCAACAATTGACTTTAATGACAGCACCATAATTTTGCCAACTTTTTTCAATAATATCACGCCTTTGCAGGGTTGGCATCAATCTTTCTATTTCAGCAAGAACCTTATCAATATGGTCTTGTTCGGTGCTGATTAAAATTGATTGCGCCATCGGGTCATGCTCGGCCTGTGCCAATAAATCAAGCGCCGTCCATGTAGGGCTTGTTGTAGAATCACTAATCACTAAAATTTCACTGGGTCCGGCAATCATATCAATACCGACCGTGCCATAAAGTTGCTTTTTGGCAGTGGCAACATAAATATTACCGGGTCCAGCAATCATATCAACGGCATCAATCGTTTCCGTGCCATGCGCTAATGCAGCAATGGCTTGTGCGCCTCCAATTGCCCAAACATCGGTGACTTCCAAATGATGTAAAGTTGCGAGTACCATTGGGTTGCATTTGCCCTTGATATGAGGCACAACCGCAGTAATTTTTTTCACCCCTGCCACTTTTGCAGGCATAATCGTCATATAAGCAGAAGAGGGATAAGCAGCTTTGCCACCGGGGATATAAATGCCAACCGAATCAATAGGCGTGTAACGCATGCCTAAGCGTAAGCCTTCTTCATCTTGATAGGCAAAACCTTCAGGATAGGTTTTCTGATGAAATTCTTTGACACGATGAACCGCCATATGCATTGCCTGCAAATTCTGACGGTCGCATTTTTCGTAACATTCTTGCAAATATTTAGGGTCAACTTTTAAGTTTTCTGCATCCCAATCATCAAATTTTTTGGTATAATTTTTGAGTGCGACATCACCTTTATCACGAACTTCTGTGATGATTTTTTTCACATCATCATCAATATTCGTTTCATCGGCACGCTTTATATGAAGAAAATCATTAAAATCTTTTGTAAAATTGGCATCTGAACTATCAAGCTTTAACACCATGACACACCTCTTCAAAACGGTTAATCCAAGGTAAAATATCTTGGTTACGGGTTTTCCATGCCATAGAATTAATAATCAAACGGCTAGAAATATCAGCGATGGTTGCAATTTCTACCAGCTGATTGGCATGTAATGTTGCACCCGTTGAAACAAGGTCAACAATATAATCCGCCAAACCTAAATGGGGAGCAAGCTCAATGGCGCCGTTGAGCTTAATCACTTCTACCTGCGAGCCATATTGTGCAAAATAATTACGGGTGGTATGCGGATATTTAGTGGCAACGCGGATATATGCTTGGGGTGATTTAAAAGGATTAGGAGTATTTTCAAAACCTGCTAGCACCAAACGGCAATGCCCGATATTTAAGTCAATAGGGCTATAAATATTTTGATTGCCATGTTCCAATAAAACATCACTACCCACAATGCCAAAATGCGCGCCTGCTCCCATAACATAAGTGGCAACATCAAAAGCGCGAACACGTAAAATATCCAAAGCGCCATCATTGGCAGAAAAACTTAATTTACGGCTTTTTTCATCAAAAAAGTCAGCTTCGGGCAATATGCCGATTTGCTTAAAGATATTCCCTAGCTGGTCGGCGATTCTGCCCCGCGGCATAGCAAGCACCAATTTTTCATAGGCTGAAAACACCGCATGATTTGATGCGTGATTATGGGATTTGGTATAATTCACGATAATAATGGTACCATCTGATTGAGGCTCTCTTCATAGGGGCAATTCATAGGGCAATGATATGAAAGTATTATAGCATTATTATAATAGTTTTTAAAGATAGGATTTTTCTAATAACCGATTCAATTTTTCTGAAAAAGATGCAATATCTGATGGCGCATCACCATCAATCATGCGTGCTTGTTCGTGCAGCAGATAAAGTGCGTCATCAACTTCTTGCATTTTATCATCATTTTCCAATTTTTTTGCCAATGCGATAATAAGTGCATGTTCAGGGTTTAATTCTAATGTCCGTTGGTTAAGCCCATTACCCCCTGTTTGATGGACGCGCATTAAGCGTTCTAAACGGGGAGAATTGCCTTTGCCAACTACCAAACGTATGGCACTTGTTTGCAATCTATGGCTCAGGCGAACGGTTTGGACATCATCTTTGAGCAATGTTGTAAAACGGTCCATGAGTTTTTGAATCATTGGTTCTGCGGTGATTTCATCATCATCATTATCTGTTTCTTCATCGGCTTGTGCAGATAAGAAATTTTTATCACGATAAGTGCCAATCATATTGGGCCAAAATTCATCCACAGAATCACTCAATAATAAAACATCATAATCTTTTGTTTTGGCATTTTCTAAATGGGGGCTTTGTTGCATCAATGCCAAATTTTCACCGGTTAGGAAATAGATATTTTCTTGGCCATCTTGCATTTTATCAACATAATCATCTAATGAGATGAGTTTATTTTCTTTTAAGGAATGTCCCAGAATAAGCGGCAAAATTTCAGTTTTTTGTGTTTCCATCGGGTCGCACAAACCTTCTTTAATCACGGCACCAAATTGTTCAAAAAATTGACAATAGCCATCAAAATCTTCCGCACGTTTTGCCTTTAGCGCGTTGATAATGCGTTTGACTAATGTGTTTTTAATCTTAAATAAAACAGGGCTTGATTGAATCATCTCACGGCTAATATTTAAGTCAATATCCGATGAATCGATAATGCCTGCCACAAAACGCAACCAGTTTGGAATCAAAGATTCGCAATTATCCGTGATGAAAACACGTTTGACATAAAGCTTAATGCGTGAAATTTTCTCGGGATAAAATAAATCAAAAGGACGCTGGCTAGGAATGAATAACAGCCCATAATAATCTAGCATACCTTCTGCGTGAAAATGCATATGGAACCAATTTTTATCAAACAGCATGGTTTCGCTATGGTAGAAATCTTGATAATTTTCAGGCGTAATTTCAGATTTTGGCTTCAACCATAACGCTTCAGAATCATTAACCTGTTCATTGCCGCCACTATCTTTTTGCAAAATGATAGGCACATGGATATGGTTGGCATAGGTACGAATAATGTGATTGATTCTACTGCTTTCTAAATATTCATCCGCTTCTTTTTTCATATTCAGCGTGATAATCGTGCCACAGCTAAGGGAATTGGGTAAATCAAATTCTGCGCCAAAATCTTTCTTGGCACCCTCTTCATTGATGGTATATTTCCCATCACCCTTGGTAAACCAGCGGACAACTTTATTGGTACCAGCTTTCAGGCTTTTAAGCTCTACGCTATCGGCAACCATCAAAGCGGAATAAAATCCAACGCCAAATTGTCCGATAAGGTCGGGTCGGTCTTTATCGTTTGTTTTGGTGAGTTTTTCTAAAAACTTCCCTGTGCCAGAGCGCGCAATCGTTCCAAGGTTCTCAATCAAATCTTTGCGATTCATGCCAATGCCACGTATCAATAAAAGTCAGGCGATTGCCGGGGGCATCAGGAAAAATATGAACAGAAAAGCCATGATGATTTTTGAGTAATTCAGGTTTGGAAATCGCTTCAAAACGTAATCTATCGCACGCATCTGATGCGTTTGATACCAATTCACGAATAAAAATTTCTTTCTCGGAATACAGTGCATTGGCAACAATATTAAGTAATTTACCAGTTTCTGCGGTGAATTCTAATGTTTCTTCCATAATGTTATCTCCGAATATGTTTCAATAGTATAAGAGTGTTCATGATATAGATAGGTAAGTTGTGTTGTTATTTCAAGGTTTGGAAGTTTTTTTTATGATATTTCTGAAATTACTTGACTTTTTTGTGGAATCTTCTATATTTTCTTGTCTATCTTATTATTTAAATTTTATATATTGTTAATGGGATAGAGAATAATTTATTTAAAGATAGAAAGGTAATCAATGGCCAATCATGCATCGGCAAAGAAACGCTCGCGTCAAGCGTTAAAGAGAAATGAAAGAAATACAGCACGGATGAGCAGAATTCGTTCTTTTGTGCGTCAAGCGCGTGAAGCAATTGCCGGAGATGATAAAGCCAAAGCTGATTCAGCCTTTAAGAAAGCCATGTCGGAGTTACAATGTGGGGTGAGCAAAGGTCTCATTAAGAAGAACACGGCTTCGCGTAGAATTTCACGCTTAAATGCCACTCTTAAAGCAAGTAAATCTTAAATAATTGGCTTAAATAATTGAGAATGAATAGCAAACATTAATCTTTGCTATAATACCAATCCCATAATTCGGTTTTATACCAGCCGTTAATATTATAAATTTGAATCACAAAACCATTCATAGCACCCGTATCACTAAAGCCAGTGGCATCAATGAATTTGCCCAGAGGGTAAATTGACTTTACCATTAACATATTGTCATTGACTTGAAAATGCACTTCTAAAGGAAAAACAGTTTTAAGCCGTCGCATCTCATTACCGAGTTGCTCGGATGATGTATCAGCATCATAAAATATCAAGTAACGATTCATACCAAATTTTTTTATTCATATAATAGTTTTAAAATAATTTATTGTCTAATAATACATTAATTGCCATGATTTATCAAGTAATTGCGACATATATTAATAGATTGAATTAAAAATGATAATAGATTTTATTAAGCAAGTGAAGCATGCCTTTGCGACCATCTTCTTGTAGCCACATGCTTCCCCATTCTAACGCATGGGTATAATCTTGCTTATGCGTTAATTTTCCAAAGGGCCAATCGCTTCCCCAAATACAATATTCTTCACCGCCCATTGCATCAATAATAGCGTGGGCAACGGGTACAATTTGCTGAGCGGCTTGGTCACCTGATAAATTATCAAAAACATGATAAGGCCCTGCAAACATGATGGATAGTTTTTGTTTCTGGGAGCGTGATAATTTATTTAAGCATAAAATGCCATCATCGCGAGACCCTAATTGTGCTTTAGGCAAGCAAAAATGTTCAAGCACAAGATAAGGCACCTCATCCAGAAGTGTTGGCAGCAAATCAGGCAAGCGTTCCCCTTCAACTTGCAACCCTAAAAACCAACCCATTTGGTGAATATGTGCAATGAAATCGTGCCATGAGGGCGAATGAAAATCAGGAGCAAACCTATCAATTAAATTCATACGCACACCTATGATGCCATGTGTATTCATTTGTTTCATTGTATTAATGTGAATGTTGGGCGGTAAATTCACGATGCCACGGAAAAACATATCAGGATATTTCTGATGGACATAATCTAAGCAATCTAGTAGGTAATGATGGTTTAACCCTAAAGCAGAAGGTTGTGCTAATAAAGCACCATGAATGTTATTTTTTCGCAAGGTTTTAATGTAATCTTGGAATAATTCATCATGAGAAACATTGTTGCCGATATGTTGTCTCTGCTGTAACGCACGCGGGTAGCAATAAGCATGTCCATCAATAAGCCCTTGAGGAATAATTTTATTCTGTGGTATCTGTTGTGCCATTGCCATAATAACCGATAGTTTACTGTTTTTTATAGAGTGCTTGCAAACGATTTTTATAACGCGCCATCACTTTATGGCGTTTTATCTTAAAACTAGGGGTCAACATGTCATTTTCTATGGTGAATGGCTCATCAGCAAAGTCAAAATAACGCACATGTTCATAATTTGCTAATTGTTGATTAGATTGCTTAATTTTCTCAGAAAAATAATGCCGTAATGATTTATTTTTACGTAATTTTGTAGCATCTATATTGTCGGGCAGGTTATTTTCACGAAGGAATTTTTCCAACCATATTTGTTCAGGCACAATCAGCGCAACCAATGCTGGGCGTTTATCACCAACCACGACAATCTGTTTTATTTCAGGATTTAACAGCATGATTCCTTCCACATATTGTGGTGCTACATTATCGCCCCCTGATGTCACAATCAAGTTTTTCTTCCTATCCGTAATCATCAGCCTGCCAGCATTATCAAATTTGCCAATATCGCCTGTATGTAAAAAGCCAGCCTTATTAAAGAGTTTCTTACTGGCTTGCGGGTTATTCCAATAGCCTTGCGTGGTTAAATCACCTTTTATTAAGATTTCGCCATCTTTCGCAATTTTAACGGTAACCCCTTTAAGCGGAGTGCCAACTGTTTTGGCATCATTATGATTGGGGCGGTTAAAGCTAACAACGGGCGATGTTTCGGTCAAGCCGTAACCTTGTAAAATATCAACCCCTAAAGCAATAAAAAAATTACCAATTGTTGCATTCAGTGGCGCGCCTCCTGAAACAAAGGCACGCAAGCGTTTACCAAACCGTCCTCTGATTTTACGTTTGATGATAACATAAGCAGGATAACGCAAGATTTGGTCACCTAAATTGAAAGAGGCAGGCGTTCTATTATCAACGGGCAGGTTTTTTTGTCCATGACGCAATGCCAAATCAAATAAAAATTTTGATAGAGGTGATGCGGTTTTAAGCCCTGTTTGGATACGGGTATAAATAGCTTCACAAAGGCGTGGCACAGTGGTGACTAAAGTGGGGCGCACCTCTTGCATATTAGATGAAATTTTATCAATCCCTTCGGCAAAATAAACTTCTGCACCAATGGTGGTGGCAAGAAACACGCAAACAGTATGTTCGTAGCAATGGGAAAGTGGTAGAAAAGAAAGAAACCGTTCCGAGCCGATACGAAAATTCTTCAAACCCCAAAAAACATCAAGCACTCCCATGCAATTATGCAAAATTGCCTTATGTTGTAGCATCACCCCTTTGGGCATACCATTGGTACCCGATGTGTAAGAAAGCAATGCCAAATCATCGCGGGTTATCTGGCTAAGCCTTTCATTGATGACTAACATTTCTTTTGTCGTCAATCTTTGCTCCATTGCGGTTTGCCAATTCATGATTTGCAAATTTTTAGGGGGCTTCTTATCTGTTTGCTGTAAGGTAAAGATTGTTTTCAATTTAGATTTTAAGGCGGCAGACCAAAAATTTTCTAGTAATTCTTCTGATGAGACAAGCGCAATCATGCTACCTGCATCTTGTAAGCAATGCAAATGACTTTCTTTTGTATAAGTTGTATAATGAGGCACAGGTACCGCACCTGCACATAAAATAGCCAAATCAGCGACAATCCATTCAGGGCTATTATCAGCAATCAGTGCCACCCTATCCCCTTTATTCACCCCCTGCCGAATAAGGGCAGCGGCTAAATTAAGTACATGATGTTTGGTTTGCCGATAAGAAAAATGCACCCATCTATTTTTATGTTTCTTTGCTAAAAAGCTTTTTTCAGGCAAAATATTACATTGGTTCAAAAATAGCTCAGGCAGATGGTTAATATGGTCAAGTGATAAAATTTTTGCCTCCTATCATATTATCTTTATTTAAGTGATAGCATCTTTTCTATTCAGTGATTATATTATGTTAGCGTAAAAAAACAAGTCTTTACTCAATTTGATGGTGATGGTAACAGATGGTAAAATGAATTGTAGACAAGGATACTTACAGAACAGATGTTAAAAAAAATAAGATGTACATTATTACGACTATTCGTATTGGCTGGATATATGATGTTTGGCTTGCTGAATCATGCCGTTGCACAACAAGCCTCATCTGTTGCTGTGCAAGAAGACGCGCTTTCATTCGGGCAGTTTTACTATGGTTTCTCGGCAAGCACCCTTAGATTACAAACAGATGAGATTGACGGCATTACCGAACCAGCAAGCGAGAATATTGTGGTGGGCAAATTATTATTGGGTAATTTTTACGCCAATGGGCATGTTGATTCCTATATTACGATTCCTTTTAAGAGAAGTTTTGAATTAGGGGATGTGAAAGGTAAATTCTCGCCGGGCATTGAGGCGGGTTATAATTTTTACTTGCGTCCATTAGGACAAACCCATCATTCGCCTTTTTTGGGGATTGCGCTTTCCTTTCCTAATTATGAATTTTTTACCTCTGCTGGTAAAGGCAGTCGCAAATACGATATTGCCCTACCGATTCAGCTTGGTTATGGGTTTTATGGCAATAAAGGGCAGATTGATGTTGGCATTAGGCGCGCTTATGGGCAGTCGGGCGATTATTATTTCTCACCCGATGAAGAAACGCGTTTTCAGGCAGAATATCCAGAATTATTCCTCAATTATAAATATGTTACCAATGCGAAAATCACCAAAGTGGGTGCGGATGCCAAACCACCTCGCAAGGATTGGTGGCCATTTTTGGGGATAGGGCTTTCTAGCGCATGGTTTACACAGGGCAATGATGTCCATAATCAGGAAAAATCATTGAGCGCATCGGGTTATGGGCAACCGATTGGTGAATATACCGTAGGGCTGGTACGGGCATTTTCTGAAGAAAAATCAAAAAGATTAATTTTGCAATATTCCTATCGCCCGATAAATATTGAATATAAGGCTTATGAAAAATCTGTTATCTATCAACTGGATAGTCGCGGGGTAGAATTGCTTTATAACCCCCGTATTAGCGCAGGGATTGCACCATTTTTTGGCTTGGGCATCAATGATAATAAGATGGTATTTACCGATGAAAAGGGGCAAACATATCAAGATGAGCAACAACAAATGTCGGTATTATTGGGTTGGGATATTTTGCCCAATCCGAATGCAGGGTTTCATTTGCGGTTTGGTTTACGTTATATGCAAGAGGCGATTTTATCGGTTGAAGAAGAAAATAAACAGATTAAATTCCCCAATTTAGAAGTGAGTTATGTCAATCTTGTATGGCAGTTTTAGCCTATAAAAAAATGTTTATCAAAATAGACACATATCAAGGGACTGATAGGTTGATATGTCGTATTTGAGATATGTCTATTCGAAAAATCCTTTTAAGATATAACTGTTAATTTATCAAAAAAATATGTTTATTATGAATGTTTTATCATGGTATGTTTCATCATGAATAGATTAACTTTATATATGCAATGAAGAAGCGAGATATCATGCAACAAACAAATATTAATAGTGAATTGCTAGAAAGCCTAGATGGCGATATTTTGCATGAAGATGTTGTGGATGTCTGCTCAAGCTATGGTGAAGGGGCATGTGATAGGCGCGAATTTTTACGAACCTTAACATTGTTAGGGGTTAGCAGTGCCAGTGCCTATGCGGCGATTGGAATTACCGACCCACATCTTGCAGAGGCTGCTGAGGTGAAACGTGGCGGTACATTGCGTCTTGGTATGCCCGTGCAAGAATTAACCGACCCTGCTTTATTTGATTGGACTGAAAAATCTAATATTGCGCGTTTGATGGTGCAATATTTAACACATACCCCCGGTGATAATGTAACACGCCCTTATTTAGCCGTTTCGTGGAAGCCTAATAGAGAGCTTACCCGTTGGCGATTCAAGCTTGATAAGCGTGCAAAATGGTCGAATGGCGAAAAATTAACCGCTCATGATGTTAAATATACTTATGAGGGTTTTGTTGCGCCTGATTCAAAATCGTCAGCAAAATCTTTATTCAGCTCTTTGACAAAAATTGAGGTGGTGAATGACCATGAATTTGTCATGCATTTATCGGCGCCGTCTTTATCGATTCCTGAAAATTGCTATCATTATCCTTGCCCAATTGTGCCACAAGGGTTTTATGAAAAATATGATGGCAACTTAAAACATCCTGATTTGCCTGTGAGTGGACCGTATCAGCTGAAAGAACATAAGGTAGGGCGTAGGGCAGTGTTAGAAAAACGCAAAGATTATTGGGGTGATGAAGGTTATCTTGATGCGATTCATATTTTTGATTTGGGAACTGATTTTCAAGCCTCAATCGCTGCTTTGGCATCGGGGCAGGTTGATTTGCTTTATCAACATACCATTAACGAGCTTGATTTGGTAGAAAAATTACCCAATATACAAGTGATTGGTGGACCAAGCACACAAACCATTGTGATGCGGATGCAAACGGATACAGCCCCTTTTGATAATCTTAAATTGCGTCAAGCCATTGTGGCGGCGGTAAATAATTCACTGGTTAAAAAATTCGCTTATCGCGACCTTGCAACTTTAGGGCATAATCACCATGTATCCCCTGAACATCCAGAATATCATAAATTGCCAGATTTGAAGCGCAATGTTGCGAAATCAAAGAAATTATTGACTGAAGCGGGTTACCCCAAAGGCGTTACGCTTAAAATATCGCTTGGCAATACACAAGGCACATTCGAACAAGATGCCGTGCAAATTGTTAAAGAACAGTTGGCTGAAGTGGGAATTCGTTTGAAGTTGAATGTTTTGCCAACAACGCAATATTGGGAAATATGGGATAAAGCGCCTTTCTCTCTTACCTATTGGGCGCATCGTCCGTTAGGCACGATGGTGATGGAATTGGCGTATCGTTCGGGTGTTTCATGGAACGAATCGCATTATAATAATCCAGATTTTGATAAAGCCTTAGCAAAGGCAATTTCAATTTCAGACCCTAAAAAACGTTCTAAAGTGATGAAAGAATTAGAAACTTATTTGCAAAATGATGCGATTATGATTCAGCCTTTCTTCTCGCAAGTATTTACCTCTGCCTCCAATAAAGTAAAAGGGGTAGAAGCGAATCCAGCACGTTATCAAGAGTTGGCTTGGGCTTGGTTAGAAGCATAAAACCTTGCACATATTTAAGTGATATTTATGCATCGCTTTATTTGCGAAATAATAAGTAATTTGTTATATTGTCGGCATTTAAAGCGTTGCATTTTATTGATTTTGAAAATGTGGCTGTTGTTTTTAAGAAAGTGAATAGGGGCATTCTTTGGTAGAATTTATTTTACGCCGATTATTTTTGCTAGTCATCACATTGTTAGTGGCTTCCGTGATAGTGTTTCTAGTGTTGGAGCTGGATATTTATAATGTTGCAGTAAAGGTTTTAGGACCTTTCAGCACGGAAGAACAGCGGAATCTTTGGCTAGAAGAAAATGGGTATTTTCGCCCTGCTTATAGCCGTTATTTCAGTTGGTTAGGGCATGTGTTGATGGGTGATTTTGGCGTATCAACCCTTTATAAAGAACCTGTGATGGACGTTTTGTTACCGCGTTTAGGGGCAACGGCATTGCTTGGATTTATCTCTCTTGTGTTAATTGTTGTTTTTGCTCTTATTTTGGGCGTGCTTGCGGGCATGCGTCAGGGGTCGTGGATAGATAGACTTATTTCGTTTTTTACAGTGACTCTTTCTTCATTGCCTGAATTTGCGACTGCCGTATTTTTCTCACTCTTATTTGTGTATCAGTTAAAAATTTTACCGGGCACATCTAGCATGATAACGGGCTTTAATGTAAAGGAATTGATTTTACCAGTCTTGGTCGTCTTCTTTTATGGCGTAGGCTATTTGGCAAGAATTACCCGTGCATCGATGATTGAAGTGATGGAATCACATTATGTTCGTACAGCCTTTATGAAAGGTGTGCCATTTCAGCAAGTGATTATAAAACACGCGTTACGCAATGCTTTGGTTGCACCGGTGACGGTGATTTTCTTATTATTGCCATGGTTGCTTTCAGGTTTGATTGTGGTAGAAACATTTTTTGCCTATAAGGGCTTTGGCTATGTGTTGGTAGAAGCATCACTTTACGATGATGTTTATATGATTCAGGCATGCACAATCGTGAGTGTGTTGGTGGTTGTTTGCACACAGTTTTTATCTGATTTGGCGTATATGTGGTTGAATCCTCGAATCTCTTTTGCGGGGCAGGGCAATATTTAATGGTTGCGAATAAAGATGAGATGATTCCTGCTAAAATTAGCTGGTTACAATGGGTGATGCGCCATAAGCTTTTCTCGTTTGGGGTATTTCTTGTTGGCTTTTGGTTGTTCGTGGCGATTTTTGCACAATTACTGGTACCGTACGACCCTTACGCAAGCTTCGTTCCTTTTGCAAAACCCGGCGCAACAAACCCCAATGGCGGTATTTTTTTGCTAGGCACCGACCATCTTGGACGTGATACATTGTCGCGTTTGATTGTGGGCGCGCAAAATGTGTTATTTTGGGCAAGCATTGCCACTTGTTCGGCTTATATTTTGGGCATTGTCACAGGCTTGCTTGCTGGTTACCATCGGGGTTATATTGATGTAATTTTAAGCTTCTTTGTGAATGTCATTTTATCGTTTCCAATTTTGGTGTTGTTCATTTTGGTGATTAGCCAGTTAGGGGCATCGGGAGTGAATATTATTCTTGCGGTTACATTTGCAACCGGTCCACTTGTTTTTAGAATTGTTCGTGCGATGGTGTTAGATATTCGCACAAAAGATTTTGTGTCGGCGGCAATTATTCGCGGTGAAAAGCCACTTTATATCATGTTTGTAGAAATTTTCCCCAATATCACCGCGCCATTGGTGGCAGATTTTTGTTTGCGCTATGGCTATATTACAATTTTGATTGGTGTGTTAGGGTTTTTAGGATTAGGTTTGCCACCGCCCACCCCGGAATGGGGCGGTATGGTAAGTGAAGGGCGCAAATTTGTGTTTGTTGCCTCGCATATTGTGCTGATGCCTTGTATCGCTATTTCTAGTTTGGTGCTTGGTTTGAATTTATTGGCTGATGGTATGAAACAATTAACGCAACGGCGCGGATAGATTATTGAGACAGAAATGGTAGAAAAACAAGCTATAAAAGCAGAGCAAGACGATTTGGCGCAAATAGATATTGCTGATAAAAAAACGGGCGATGTTATTTTAAGTATCAAAAAGCTTAATGTCCGTTTGCCTGATTATGCCGATAGGCGTCATGCGATTAAAGATTTGTCGTTACAGCTTTATCGTGGCGAAATTCTGTGTGTGATTGGTGAATCAGGTTCGGGTAAATCTATGCTGGCATCGGTGATTATGCGTTATTTGCCAAAAGATGTTGTCATTGATTCAGGTGATATTATCTTTAAGGGACGCAACCTTGCAGAATTATCTGTTTCTGATATGGCATCCTTGCGTGGCAAAAATATCTCTATGGTTTTTCAAGAGCCTTTATCATCGCTGAACCCTTCCATGAAAATAGGCGCGCAAGTGGAAGAAGTTTTTCAAATTCATTCCGATATTCCCAAAGCCCAACATAAGGAATATTGTTTGCGTCTGTTTGAAGAAATGAAGCTACCGGATATAGAGCGGATTTATCATTCATACCCGCATCAATTATCAGGGGGGCAATGCCAGAGAGTGATTATTGCGATGGCATTGGCATTAGAGCCAGATGTGTTAATTGCGGATGAGCCGACCACTGCGCTTGATGTCACAACGCAAGCTTCCATCATAGATTTGTTTCATGAATTAAAGCAGAAAACCAATCGTGGCATTATCTTTATCACCCATGATTGTGGGTTAGTGGCTGAAATCGCTGATAGGGTGGCAGTGATGGAAAATGGTGTTTTGGTGGAATGTGGTGATGTGCAACAGATTTTGAATCAGCCGCAACATTCTTATACCAAAAAATTAATCTCAGCAGTGCCTAGCTTAAAAGTTAAAAAACGCACAGAGCCAAAACGTACAGAGTCAAAAAAGAATAAAAAAACATTGCCCAATTATTTATTAGATGTCCGCAAGGTAAATAAGATTTATGGCACGCAAACCCATGCTGCAAAAAACATTAACCTCACCTTAGAACAAGGGAAGGTTTTAACGATTGTTGGGGAATCAGGGTCGGGCAAATCCACGTTGGCAAAAATGATTGTTCGGTTAGAAAATGTGGATAATGGGCAAATTTTCATTGATGGCAAAGATATTGTGCAGATGAAGAAATCAGAATTATTAGCCAATCGCCGTTTGGTGCAAATGATTTTTCAAGACCCTAATTCTTCCCTAAATCCCAAACATAATGTTGGGCAGATTATCGGGCGTGGTGCCATGTTGTTACAAAATAAAAGCAGGAAAGAAGCATGGGCAATTGCGATGGATTATTTAGAAATGGTGGGTTTAGAACGCCATGCCGTTTATAGGAAACCGCATGAATTTTCAGGCGGACAACGCCAACGAATTGCGATTGCGCGCGCCCTTGCGTTACAACCCAAATTATTGATTGCGGATGAGGCGGTTTCGGCTTTAGATGTTTCGGTGCAAAAATTAGTACTAGAATTATTGGCTGATTTGCAGAAAAGATTGAATCTGACGGTATTATTTATCACGCATGATTTGCGTGTGGCGGCACAAATTAGCGATTTTGTGGCTGTGATGAATAAGGGTGAAGTGGTTGAAAATAGAACGGTTCAAGATGTGCTTGGCAAGCCAAGCCATTCTTACACCAAGCAATTATTTAATTCTGCGCCGGGGCGTGATTGGGTTCTGCCAAATTTTGATGATTAACATCACTCATTTCTTGTTGCATATTAATATCAGGTGATTGGCTTTGGTCATTTTGATTGTTCGTTTGTAGTGAAATATCTACCATATTTTCCGTCATATCTTCTGTTGCTTCTTCTGTGATGTTATCAATTATTTCTGGCATTTCTGGCTCTGAATCTATGCCATCATTGACTATTGCATCATTGTTTATTATTGGGTCTGCATCGGTGGTATTGATTTCTGGCGTTTCCGATACTGCCATTTCTGATATTTCTGGGACTTGTTCAATAGCTTCTTCTGGTATTTCTTTTATTATTTCATCAGGGATATTTTCTTCATAGGTTTCAGTTTCAATGGGTATGATAGACATAGGGTTTAATTCACGTTGAAACACATGGTCTATCTGTGGAATATCAATCAAAGTTTGTTCAAATTTTGCAATATTATCGGGGCTATCGCTATGGGCTGGAAAGAAGGGTTCATCAATTAAACGTGATGGGGTGGGTTGATAAATATCCGTACTACGCGTTGTTAGCGGACGATAAGCATATTGTCTTTCATCATCTTCTGTTTCTTCTTTTGTTGTATTTTCTTCAGCTAATATTTCTTCAGTTGGGGGTTCGGCTAATATTTCTTCAGTTGGGGGTTCGGCTAAGATTTCTTCAGTTGTCACTTCTTCAGTTGTTCGGCTAATATTTCTTCAGTTGTCACTTCTTCAGTTGTCACTTCTTCAGTTGTCACTTCTTTAGTTGCCACTTCTTCAGTTGATGGTGCGGAAGGCGCAAAACTATCGAGCATAATATCTTCTATGATTGCATCTGGTGGTATGTCTGGAATATCTGTTACTTCATGAATATCTATTCTTTCGTCTTCGGCTATTTTTTCTTCTGTCTCCGCTATGATTGTTTCTTCCGTTATAATTTCTTCGACTGATGTCGTTTCAATTTCAGCATCCTCTATAGGGACATCTTCTGGGGTTTCAGATGTTGCGAGTTCTTCTTTGAGATGGTCATTCATTTCTTGATTAGGGTGGCTGTGATGGGGCGCATTATCATCTAAAGCAACATGCGATTGCTGTGTTTCAGCGATGATTTGATAATGGCTCATAATGGCATCAGTATCATTGTAATTGGCATTATTATCGATAGTGGCAATCATACCCTCATCAATAATGTCGGCATTATTATCTTCACTATTATCCTCGCTGATAGTATCATCGGCATCATTGCTTACATCAGGGATATTATTTTTCTGAAGTGATTCCTCTACCATTTGCAATTTTTCTTCTGGCAAAGGAAATTCTTCAACAAGCGTTTCTAATGTTAGCGCATCGTCATTTGAGATATTTTCGATTATTTTTTCTGTTGTTTCCGCGCTTATTTCATCACTTGTTTCTGCATTTATTTCTATTGGCACTTCTTCTATTGAATCATCAACCATCATGCTCTGCTCGGCGGTTGCCACCGTTAAATTGCCCTGATGAAGGTGATAATTAATACCATCTATCGGGAGAAAATTTTGCTCTTGATGGGTAAGAATAATCAGACAATTTTTTTTACGTGCCAAAAATTCTTGCAAATTTTGATGAATTGTTTCAGGCAATATGCAAAAAGGCAAATGTAGAAAATAAGCCTGTGCCTCCATAATAAAACAGCAGATTAAGCGGAAAATAATTTGTTGTTCGGCATTTAATGTTTGATAATTTAGCTCAATCATCTCATCATAATTAAGATTAAAATTTATAAATAAATGGCGGATATGGGTTTCATCAACCACATGACCAGCAGATAATAGAGCAAGATTATCTTTTAAGGAAAAACGGGGTTTTAAGTCAACCATATCACTAAACACACCAACGAGTTTCTGTCTTTTTTGTGGTGTGAGTGTAAAGGGCGATTCACCAAATAGCTGAACATTGCCGGCTTGAGGATAGGCAAGCCCTGCTAAAATATTCAGTAAATTCTCTTTACCACTTTCATCTGAACCGCCAATAATCACAGGCAGTCCCAGTTTAATTTGCAAATAGGGAATATCTAGAAGATGTTCTGTACCATCATCATGATAGATAGGATGTTTAATATTCTCACAAATAAGCATAATGATGACTATAACAATTTTGTATCTCTACAGATAGAGAAGATTTAATTTAATTGTGTTTCCCATGTAAGCGCAGAGGCAATGATTTTTTCTAAATCTTGATATTTGGGTTGAAAATCAATGATATTTTTCATATGGCTGTTATCCGCAATCAGCATAGCAGGGTCGCCGGCGCGTCTTGGGGTTTCAATTCTTTTGATGGGTGCAAGGTTGCTGATGGCATCTATTTCATTCAACACATCGCGCACCGAATAGCCTTGCCCATAGCCACAATTTAACAATTGCGATTGATTGGATTTCTGCATCAATTCTAAAATTTGGTAATGAATCTGCGTCAAATCTGAAACATGGATATAATCACGTACCCCTGTACCATCATGGGTATCAAAATCAGTTCCGAAAATTTCAATATGCGGGCGTTTGCCTAAAACTGCTTGGGTGGCAACTTTAATCAGATGGGTTGCGCTTTTACTCATCTGCCCTGCGCGCAAATCTTTATCAGCCCCTGCCACATTAAAATAACGCAAAATGCCAAACCTTAAATCATAGGCATTGGCAACATCGCGTAACACCATCTCACTCATCATTTTTGAGGTGCCGTAAGGATTGATAGGCGATAGGGCATTTGCTTCAGAAACTTGCGAGACTTCAGGGGTGCCATAAACTGCTGCCGTTGAAGAAAATAAAAAATAGCGGACATTCTGATTGATTGCCGCTTGTATCAATTTACTGGTTTGGGCGGTGTTATTTAAGTAATATTTCAATGGATTTTCAACTGATTCAGGCACAACAACCGAGGCAGCAAAATGAATGATACTGGTAATTTTATGTTTGGCAATGATTTTTTCTAAGGCATCTTGATTGCCAATATTTTCTTGATAAAAGATGGCATCATTGGCTAGTAACGCTTCAAAACCAGTGCAAAGATTATCAACAATCACAGGGTTGATACCAGCATCTCTTAAATTAAGCACCATATGTGAGCCAATATAACCCGCCCCTCCTGTTACCAAGATATTTTTATGTTCCATGATTTTCCTTAATGTTTTAGCATTTCTATGGCAATCACGAAAGTTTGTCAACACTATTGAATGCGTAACCTTGCATAGGATATTTAATCATACTAGCTTTGATGAGGTTGATACAGGCTATTTGATATTTCTGTATGGTTTGGCAGTGGTAATTTATGGGTTTTTCTTAATATAGAGGATTCAATTAAATTTGATAAAAAAAAGGTCAGCGAAATTGCCGACCTTTTAGTTGAGGGAATATATAAGAGATTAAAATTTTGTTTGAATACCCGCAACCATTTCAATTTGTGAGAGGTTTGCTTGGTTTTGCAAATTTTTATCCATGCGTAATGTTGTAAAGAATTTGCTGTTATGGATAAGATTGCTTCGCACCTTGTCACGATTAAGCGTTGGGATTTTGCTTTGATATGTCATCGCAAGTTGCTGATGGCGTTTTTTAGGCGCTAAATCATAGCTTTTGACAACATTGTTGAAGTTATTATCCGCATCATAACCATCAACAGTGCTTTGATTTAAGGTGCCGTCTGTAATGCCCAACTTTGTGGCTAGGCTGATATTCAACGTATCATCTTTTTGCAGAATATGGTTGCCTGTTATCCCAATTTGATATTGATTGGCTGCCAAATCTTTAACAGAGGCAAAGTTTTGATATGCCATATCAACATTACTTTGATAGCTGGTATAATCAGCATAGAGTGTAAATGCTGTTTGTTGCGTATCTTTTTCATGGTTTTGCAATTTACGCGCCACACGAATATCGGTAAAACGAGACATTGTAGGCGATTGCAACGCATAAGCACCGCTGGTAGTTGCTCCCATAAATTGATTGGTTTCACGCAAATGCCCAAAGCCGATATTGATAGCTGTTTGACCTTTATTATAGTTAATGTCAGTGCCTAGCTCACTAAAATCATTGCCTGTATCAAATGCGCCTTTGGCAGCATAAGGGGCGAATGAAACATATTTACCAAGCTGATGATTGGTTTGCAATTGTGCAATATCACTACCTGCTGGACGGATATCGGTAAAGCGCAAATGAGTTTCAGAACCTTTGTTGCTATCAATCAAAGTCAAATCATTTTGACGATATTTTGCACGATACGTAATATTGGCAGATGAAACGCCGCTTGCAAAATTTGCATTCATCCACGAATTATTGCTTTGCGTATCGTTGCTAAATGCTATTTTCGCTTGCGGGGTTAATTGTTGCGTTTGTGGTGCTTGGCTATTGAGATTCGCGATGTAATCATCTAAACCAAATGCAAGGGGCTTCAAGATGCTTTGCGTAGGGCTTGCCGTAAAGGTGCGATTGTAATCATCTTTTATGCCAATTTGCAAATCATTCACAACGCCACCAAAATGACGAGAAAGAGTTACTTTACTATCGTTTAACAAAATGCCATCTGCCAAAGGTTGGTTGTTTGAAGAAACGGCTAATAACTCACCTTGTGGTTTTGATGCTTCATCTAAATTGAGCATACCACGTCCGTAAACTTCATCAGTGCCTTCCGCGCCTAAATCATCGGCTGTATTAAGCACTAACGTTACCAACTCTTCTGAACTCATAGATGGGAAAGCACTTTTTAAGGCTGCCAAGGCACCGCTTACATGAGGGGCTGCCATAGATGTGCCGTGTTTTACACCGTGTTCTGTATCGCCATCGGTGGGAAGGGTTGAATGGATAGAAACGCCAGGGGCTGCCAAACAATATTCTTTGGCGATAGAGCAACCATTGCTAAATGATGCAATGGTATTGTTGCTATCAACAGCCACAACACTCAGCCATTTCCCTGCTAATTCGCTTTCAATTTCAGCGTAACTGCCTTCAAAAGAAGCAACATTTGCATTATCAGCACCAAATAATTCAGTGGCTGAAATATTTTCTGTATAACCGGATAGGTCAGAATTTTGATAGACTTTTACGATACCATTATCGCTGTTTAATGCATTATTACCATTGGCAAACACAACAATTGTGCCATCATTGACGGCATTTTTCCATGCGGTGGTAAGGGCTTCCCCCATTGTATGGTTAACAATGGTGCCATCGGTATCAATAAAATTTTGTCCTAATGGACGTTCATAATAAAGCTCACGGTCACCAAAGGTAACACGTGATATGGCTTGAGAACCCCAGCTATTATTCATCACAACAATATCTGAGCCACTGCCAGCATCAATGGCATTGATGAGCTGTGCGCTGGTTACATCACTTCGCCCTTCATTATCAAAAATAGCGATAGGTTTAATCTGTGCATCATAAGCGACGCCATGCATCACCTCATCATTTTTATTGCCAGCAATAATGCCTGCAACATGGGTGCCATGCCCAGAACAATTAACAATACAGTCAATATCTGTATCACCATCTGAAGCATCATAGCCTTCTAAAAACACATTTCGCAAGTCATTATGGTTGATAGCAAAAGGGCTATCAAGCACTGCAACAATTTGCCCGTCTCCTGTGCCATTTCTTGCATAAAGTGAAGATGCTCTAATCACATCTAAGTTATTTTGATATTCTTCAGTTTCAAAATCAGAGGCAGAGAGAGAGTTGTCAATATTATCATTATTATCATTATTATTGTTGTTGTTGCTAGCTGTGCCACCGCCAGCACCACCGTCAGCACCACCGCCAGCGCAAGCTGTGAGTAGAATGCTGAGTGATAATGCTGCGAAAATATGAGTTGCTTTTTCCATGATTGCTTCCTTTATTAGTAATAAATTAACATTTACTTTATCAGATTAACATTTATTTAATATAAAGCAAGGGGAATGTACATAATATTAACTATTTTTTAATAATTATGATAATAATGTCGTATTATAGTTATAAAAGTCGTTATTTTTATATAAATGATACATTAACAGAAAAATTTATTAAGAATCATTGGTAAATATTAAGAATCACTCGCCAATATTACATGAGGGGTTAATTATCCCAAACCAATCGTGGATTTGAAAATATCACGCGAACAGGCATTGGCTACGTTTCAATCTTTGAAACAAATTCAAGGCTATTAAGCTATTTCATTATTCTTTGTGGTGTGAGTTGGTATGATTTATAAATTAATGTTTCTATTTTCTAGAAAACTTTTAATTTGCGTGGCGATATGCTTAGAAGAAAGATTATCAAGGGGGATTGCCCATGCTTGTTTTGCAATTTCAGGAGGCAATATGTCTTCGCGCAATTCTAGTAAATCAGTAAAAAATTCCGTTGTAAATTCGGGATGTCCTTGAAAACTTAACCCCCAATCATCATAGATTAATCCTGCATATTGGCAGAAATCATTATGGGCAATCACAGTGGCATTTTCAGGTTTTTCAATAATTTGGTCTTGATGCCATGATAAAATTGCAAATTCATCTGTTGCGGTTTGATATGTTTTTTTACCAACCGCCCAGCCCTTTGAAAATGGTTCAACCTTGCCGCCCATCGCTTGCGCCATGATTTGATGCCCAAAGCAAATACCAACCATTGGCACGTTTTTCTGATGCGCTTCACGAATGAAATTTTCCAACGGGTTCAACCAATCATGTGTTTCATAGACTCCATAGCGCGAGCCTGAAATCAGCCAACCATCCGCATCATTCACCGATTGCGGAAAAATATTTTCTAGCACTCGATAGCCTTTAACATCCCATTCATCATCATTGAAGAACCGCGTAAAAATCGTATCATATTCACCGTATGTCTCGCTTAATTCTTCATGCAAAGGTCCGGTTACCAAAATGCCCAATGTAAATTTTTTTGTCATGATGTTCCTATCACGAACATTATCGATGATTTGTTATATTTGTCAATGGCTACTGATTAGATTATTTTCAACCCCCCCGTGTTTATTTGTATGCTTAAACCAATCGCCTATTGATAAGAGTTTGACGTGGCGAATGACCAAAGACCTTTCGATAAGCCATTGAAAATCGCCCAAGATGCGAAAAACCTACATCAAATGCAATTGAACTCACTAAGCTATCTGGCGGAAGAGATTGCAAAAGATAATGGGCATGGTTCAATCGTTGACGCTGAAGATATTGCATCGGGCTACATCCAAACTGTTTCTTAAAAGCTAACTGAAGGCTACGGATACAGCATCCCGCATGATTTGCAATCACAGATAAAGTTATGGGGTCGGTAATATTTTCCAAAATAAATGCCTTTGCGCGATTCATCTGGGCTGTAGATATCATACGCGCCTCGTCTGCAAAGAAATGGCTAATTGAGCTTCTTTGTGATTGCAGTAAATTTGTTATCAATTCTTCTTCTATAAGTGATTGATATTTATGTGTTGATTTGCCGAAAGCAAATCCATTTTGAGCCAATTTCACCGACCCTATAAGGCTTTTTTTCCATCTGCTTAAACCGTAGGATAATAGCTTAAGCTCTGGGTCAAAGATTATCGATTGACTTAAATGGCGACCTAAAAGATTCTCGGCGATGGCATGTAGAGCAGAACGGTCTATCTGCAATAATAGTTTTTCGCAACCATGATTCCACGTCATTTGCGTTTCATGGGTTGCATTAAGAATTGACGCCGTACATTTTTTTGCAAACACTGTTTTACAACCATTTCGAACAGTCGCGAAGCCTTGCAATGGAACTTGTACCAAATAAAATTGTGATAATTCACCGGGATTGATATGGACATCACTTCCATAGCGAAGATAATTCAAAGAGAGAGACAACCCCTGAGCATGGTTATGACATACCTCAAAATTATTATATGTTTTTCCGGGTATCAGTTCATGGTCACAAAATTTACGAGCAACCTCTTCACGTGCAGTCTCTATATCGCGCGTTTGAAAAAGGCGATGTGCGCTAAGCGGTTCTGCTTGATTATATTTGGTTACATTCGTCATTTCGTTGATAATTCCCTCCCTCTGACACAAATAATGGCAGAGATTTCATCAGCCCTTTCAATGTAGCAATGTTGAAGCTTAAGGTAAAGCAATTCTTAGACATATTTTTTTGCGTAATATGGATAAGGTATCTGCATAAACCATTATATATTTCACCTTCAAAGAGAAGATAATTTAAACATTTGAAATCGGATGAGGAGAATAAGTATGAGAGGATTAGAAGGAAAAGTTGCCATTGTGCCAGGCGGAGCCACTAAAATTGGTGCCGCTATTGTTGCAGAATTTCGTGCAAAAGGCACAAATGTGATGGTTGCAGATATTAATGTTGAGGCAGGAGAAGCCTTAGTTAAGGATGGGGTAAGCTTTACCCAAACCGACCTACGAGATGACCAACAGATTACTGAGTTGGTTGCAGCCACAAAAAAGAAATTTGGACGTATTGATTTTCTGGTAAATGTTGCTTGTTCCTACCTCGATAATGGGGCGGAATCAACCCGTGCTGAATGGTTAGAAAGTTTGGATATAAACATAATAGGCTCAGTCATGTTAATGCAAGCTGCACGTGCAGAACTTGCCAAGAATAAGGGAGCTATCGTAAATTTTGGTTCTATATCTTCTCGTGTTGCACAGACGGGTCGTTGGCTCTATCCTGTCAGCAAAGCGGCAATATTACAATTAACACGTAATCAAGCAATGGATTTGGCACCTGATGGTATTCGGGTAAATGCCGTTTCACCGGGCTGGACTTGGTCTAATATCATGGATGAACTCACAGAGGGAAACCGTGAAAAAACAGACAAAGTTGCCGCATCCTTCCACCTGCTTAATCGTGCGGCTCACCCAGAAGAAGTCGCCAATACGGTGCTATTCTTATGTTCGCAAGAGGCAAGCTTTATCACTGGCACGGATATTTGTGTTGATGGTGGATATACGGCAATGGGACCAGAACAAGCAAAAGCAGCAATCCCTTTATTAATGGAGTAAAATTATGAAAGTAGCAATTATCGGGGCGGGTTTTGCTGGCCTTACAACAGCAAAATATTTACATGAATTTGGTCATGAGGCCGTAATTTTTGAAAAGGTTCAAGATGTGGGTGGCGTTTGGTCTGCCTCACGTGCCTATCCGGGTGTTTCAACACAAAATGGCAAAGGCACCTATCATCTCTCTGATTGGCCAATGCCAAAAAATTACCCTGAATGGCCAACGGGGCAACAAGTGCAAGCCTATATGGAAAGCTATGTGGAAGCCTTTGGTCTCGCCCGATGTTTGCGTCTGAATACGGCTGTGACCAATGCGATGCAGGACAAAAATGGAAAATGGACGATAACCACAAAAGATGGTGACGATATATTTGATTTTTTGGTGGTGGCAAATGGTATTTTCTCTAAACCATCCGTGCCAAAATTTACAGGTCAAGATAGTTTTCTTGATGCAAAGGGGCGGATTTGCCATTCATCAGAATTTACCAATTTAGATGATGCAAATGGTAAGCATGTGCTTGTGGTTGGTTATGGAAAATCATCTTGTGACGTTGCGGTTGCCATAGCAAATAATACAAAATCAACGAATGTAATTGCCCGAGAACTTATCTGGAAAGCGCCTAAAAAATTGGGTGGGGTGTTGAATTACAAATTTCTTTTATTGAACCGATTGGGCGAAGGGTTATTCAAATATATTCAGCTTCGTGGCGTAGAAAAATTTCTTCATGGAATTGGTCGCCCCATACGTAATTCAATGATTGGCTCGGTGCAGTCACTTGTCATTGCCCAGCTTGGACTCAAAAAACTAGGGCTTGTGCCGCGTGGTTCGTTTGATAGGATTGCCCGTTCCACTGTTTCGTTAACGACTGATGGCTTTTATAAAATGGTCAAAAAAGGCACCATTAAAGTTCATCGTGATACACAAATTAAGTGTTTTGAAATGGATGGAACCCAAAAAATAGCTGTGCTTGAAAACGGAACGCGCTTACCCGCGGATATTGTAATTTGCGGAACAGGTTGGCAGCAGGAAGTGCCGTTTTTTGATAAGGCGATACAAAAAAGCCTGATGGATGATAACGACAATTTCATGTTGTATAATTGTGTTAAACCCATTGAGATTGATAATCTTATTTTCAATGGTTATAATTCAAGCTTCTTCAGTCCGCTTTCAACTGAAATTATTGCCCTATGGCTCATTGCCTATTTGGAAGATGATATACAGCTTCCTTCAAAAGATAGGCAACGCCAGATAACCACTGAACGGCTTGCTTGGATGGCAGAACGAACCGAAGGCAAACACGCACGAGGAACCAACATTATTCCATTTTCTATGCATCAAATTGACGAACTGCTTGAAGATTTGCGACTCCCTATTGGGTTTATGCAACGCTTTATGGAATGGCAACTGCCTATTAAACCAACCGCCTATAAAAAAGTGACAAAAAAGCTAAAAAAACGACTTGGAAAACTTAAAACAAAATAAATTTTTTATTTTTATAAAGGCACGTCGCACCCCCATGAACATAAAAAATCCGTTCTTAGCTTTGCTCGCATAAGCGATTAACGCAATTTTTGAATTGAGGCAAGCAAGCCTTGTGTTGAGGAATCTTCCGATGATAAAATCTCATTATTTTGCAATGTTGTGATGAGTGGCACCGCCAATTCTTTGCCCAACTCAACCCCCCATTGATCGAAGGGGTTGATATCCCATAACATGGCTTCAACAAACACTTTATATTCGTAAAGCGTAATTAAACGCCCAAGCGTGTAGGGAGTTAAAGCATCATAAAGCAATGTGGTTGACGGGCGGTCGCCATCAAATATGTCGTGCGCTTCAGATGATTTAGTTTTCGATAGATTATTTTTGCCAAATGCAAGGGCTTTAGATTGCGCCAAACAATTTGCCATCAGCTGAATATGATGTTCTGGTAAATGATGCCCTGCCTTGCGTGCGAGTAGAAAATCCACCGGAATAATATCCGTGCCTTGATGCAATAATTGAAAAAATGAATGTTGCGCGCTTGTCCCTACCTCACCCCAAATAACAGAAGATGTATGATAATCTACCCTGCGCCCATCTTGTGTGGTTTGCTTGCCGTTTGATTCCATCATAAGCTGCTGCAAATAGCGGGGGAAATAACTTAGTCTTTCGTCATAGGGAATGATTGCCATAGAAGAAGCCCCCATCACATTCCGACGAAATATGCCAAGCAATCCCATCATGATAGGCAGGTTTTCTGAGAATGATGATGTGTTATAAAAATGCTCATCAATGGCTTCCCCACCTTGAAGCATGGCATTAAAATTATCGCTACCAATGCGAAGGGCTAAAGGCAAACCAATCGCCGACCACAAGGAATAACGCCCGCCAATCCAATCACCAAATTGAAAAATTCTATCATCAGCAATGCCAAACTGTTTGGCTTTTTCAGTTTGAGTTGTAACTGCCACGCAATGTTTAGAGGCATCATGATTGCCAAGTTTATTCTGTAGCCATTGGTAACAGCTACGAGCATTTTGCATGGTTTCTGCGGTGGTAAAAGTTTTAGATTGAATAATCATCAATGTGCGTGCGGGGTCTAAACTATCTGTAATATCATGAAAATTTGTGCCATCAATATTATGGAGATAATGAATATTTAAGCCACCTGAATAGGCTTTGAGTGCATGGGTTGCCATTAAGGGTCCAAGATACGAACCCCCAATGCCAATCGATATAACATCTGTGAAAGGCTTGCCATCATATGCGGTGATATCACCCATTCGAATGGCATCTGCAAATGATAAAAATTGCTTAAATAATGTTTTTGCATGGTCTTGATGAGAAATATAGCTACTATTATCAGAATCACGCATGACCATATGCAATGCCGCACGCGCCTCACTTTTATTGATAGGTTCGCCTGCGAATAAAGATTTTATTTTTTCATGTAATTGTTTCTTGGTTGCAAAATCAATCAATCCTTGAATGGCTTCTGAATCAATTTTTTCTTTGGAATAATCCAGTAGCAAATCATCAAGGCTAAGTGAGAAATTATCAAAACGGTTGGCATCATTGTTAAATAAATCACGCAAATGCGTTTTTGCTAACCGCGCACCATGGGGATGTAAAATATCAGGTGAGATGGAATTATTCATATTACGATAGTTTATAGTGGGTATTTATCATGGGCTTTATTTTAAGTGATTATCAAAAAAAGCACAACAAACAATAAGAATGATTACTTAAAATTCGATATGTTTTTTAATATCAGTGGCAGTGATTTTTTTAGATTTCTTATATAATGCTGCCCGCCCTTGATCCATAATTAAATAATCATTGGCAATCAATGTTGAGAAATTAATATTTTGCTCTACAATAATAAAAGCATGGTTTTGCTTCTTATAAGATAAAATAAAATTCTTAATATGGCTGATATTTTCGGGCTGAACACCTTCTGTAGGCTCATCAATAAGAATGATAGGTTTCTTTTCCGCCATGGTGCGTACAAAAGAAAGGATTTTCCGCTCGCCACCACTTAATGTACCCGCCATTTGTGTCAGACGGTTTTTCAAAATAGGGAATTTATCAAAAAATTCTTCGTAAATATCTAAATTTGCAGAATTTTGCATGAGCGTTAAATTATCATGCACTGTTAAATTATCAAAGACAGGGTTTTCTTGTAAGGCACAACTTAAGCCTAAAGAAAATCTTTTATCAGAAGAATATTTGGTAATATCACTGCCATTTAGATAGACATTTCCTTGAATGGTTGGCAGGCGACCTGAAAGTAATTTCATTAAACTTGATTTGCCAACGCCATTGCGCCCTAAAATACATAAACATTTGCCTGCGTCAATGCTAGCGGATATTCCATTAACAATGATTAAATCGCCATAGCCACCAACAATATCCTTAAATTCAAAAATATGTTTCGAACTCATTTATCGCCTCCGACATAAACATTCTTCACATCTTTATTTTTTTGAATATCCTTAACACTGCCTTCAGCCAGTAAACTGCCATTATGCATGACAAACACATGCTGTGCCAATTCTCTGACCAATGCCATATCATGCTCTATAATTAGCGCGCTTGCTTTCAAGGTTTTAACCGCCCAACGGATAACATCAATCACTTGTTCGGTTTCTGCGCGTGAAAGCCCGGCACAAGGTTCATCTAATAGCATCAATTTTGGCTCGGTGCAAATCACCATGGCGATATCAAGAATTTGCCTTTGTCCATGTGAGAGACTTCTTGCTTGTGTGTTTTTCTGTTGTAGAAAATCAAAACGCTTTTTCAATTCTTGCAAAATGGGCGTATCCCAATCAAGAGAATAAAATTTCAGCAAATCCCATTTATTAATACGCCCACTCCATAACGCAATAGAAAGATTTTCGGAAATTGTTAAATCATCAAAAACACGTGGGGTTTGAAATTTACGGGCAAGCCCTTGCTGGCTAAGCTTTTTAGTATCACATATTTTAAGAGATTGTTTGAACACATTAATGGCACCTGTTTGGGGTTTAAGCTCGCCAGTGATAACATTGAAGAAGGTTGTTTTACCCGCGCCATTAGGACCAATCAAGCAATAAATGCCTTGTTTTTCAAATGATAAATTCAAGTCATTCAAAATAGAAATATTGCCAATACGTAAATTTAAATTCTGGACAGAGATATTGCCTTTCCTATCTGTTTTGTTGCGCTTCGGAGCTATTCTTAAACCTCTAGGATATTTATCCGATAGCCATGATTTCAGGCGCGGTTCAAACATTCCAACAAAACCATTCTTAAAATAAAGCACGGTAATAATGAAGATGGCGGCTAAAATTGCCTCCCAATAAGTGACGGTTTCACGCAAGGTGATGGTTAAAATTCCGATAATAATCGCGCCTAACACAGGTCCATACAGCGTTCTATAACCACCAATCGCAACCCAAATAATAAAATTAGTGGAAAGGATAAAGCCAAATAAATCTGGCGTAACAAGGCTATTCTCTGGTGCATAAAGCACCCCTGCCAATCCCCCTAAAAAGCCACTTGCGGCAAAAGCAATCGCTTTCAAATGGGGGGCATCAAATCCAAAAAAACCAAGTCTCACATCATCTTGCGATAAAGCGCGCCACAAAATACCAAGAGGTGATGATGTTAACCATGCCACAAAGATAACTGCAAAAATAAGCCCAAAGGCAGATAAAATATAAGCATCTTGAAAATCATTCATGCCTTTGATGGCAGGAATATCCCTGAGCCCATTAAAGCCTCCGGTCACAGACCCCCACGAGATAGCAATCTGCATTGCCAATAATAACAATGCAAGCGTTATCAGCGCGAAAAACGCACTATTTTGTGTGCGTTGGTAAAAAATCAATCTTCCAATGCCATAGGCAAGCATTGCTGGAATCAGCGCGGATATAATAAGTAACGGATATAAGAGTAAAGAATCATGGTAATAAATGAGTGAGAAACCTGAAAGATAAGCGCCAATTCCAACAAAGAAACCTTGCCCAAGCGATAGCAAACCTGCTTGTCCCCATGATAGCCCAACACCTAAACACGCAATGGCATAAAGCAAATAAAGCGCAAGCACATAGGCCCAATAATCGCCAATAATCCAAGGCAATATAAATAAGCTGCTAACAACAAAGGCGCCGTTAGCGATTAACCAAACCACCGGGTTTCCTCCATAAGAAAATCAATGCAACAATCAATACAAAGCTATAACCAGCCGTTCTATCAAACAGAGCCGATACAATCGCCTCGCTACCGCCAATAACAGCGGCCCCAGCAATAAGGGCTAAAATATGCCCTAATCCACCAATGATTAAAACAAAGAAAGATTTTAAGACATAATCAATGCCCATGCCGGGGTGAACCGTAACGATGGGCGATAATAAAACACCCGCGATACTGCCTAAACATACCCCAAGGATAAAGCTATTTCGTGCTAGCATATCGGCACGAATGCCAACAGCCCCTGCAAGTTCGTAATTATTAATCATGGCTTTAATGCGTTTGCCAGTGGTGCTTAATAAAAACCAACTTATCAAAGCGGTTAATAAAATAATCGCAACCAACATCACGATTAATTGATAGATAGGGTAATCAGCCCCTAAAACATTTACAGTTCCTGATACAGGCAAAGAAACACTGTTATAACCACGTCCGAATAAATATTTTGCCAATTCACGCAGTAAAAGGCTTAATCCCCATGTGGCAAGAATGGTATCGAAGGGGCGTTTGTAAAGGGGACGTATCAAAAATTTTTCAACAGGCCATGCAATGATAATGGCAACAAGAATGGCGAATGGAATCGCTACAATAAAAGGCAAGCCTTGCTGATGTACAACAAACGAGCAAAACCCGCCTATCATAATAAATTCACCATGGGCAAGGTTAAGCACACCTAATAAACCAAGTGTTATCGCCAAGCCCATCGCAACAAGAGCAAGGGTGATGATTTCAAACGATATGTTAAGACCGTTGGTGATGATAATATCACTCATCCCTTGCCCCTGAAAATAAGTTTAAGTAAAACATTAATCCAAATAAATTATTATTTAGACGGAACAGCTCTCGCCATGAAATACCCGCGAGAATGTTTTAACAACGTTAAATGTAACGCCTTCACATTCTGCAAGATACATGTTTTTTACCACATGACGGTTTGACATTCTAGAGTTATTATCAGTCGCCGTCTCGTATTTCACGCCTTCAGAAGTTTTCATTAAATCTTTGGCTTTTGTGCTACCTGCTTTATTAACAAGCGATGCAAGGAAATTCACTCCCGAATAAGCATCTGCACCTAGCATGGATAAAGGCGGCGCTTCACTGCCAAATTTTTTGCTATATTCAGCTTGAAACTTTTTATTCTGCCTTGTATTCACAGTTGTAAAGTAAGACATACAGCTATAAAGCCCACTACTATTTTCAGCGCCAATACCGCCTAATGTAAGTTCTTCGCATAATAAAGATAATCTTTTAATAGATTTATCAAGCCCGAAACCAGCAAAAGTGCGGTTAAAGTTAATATTATCGCCACCCACTAAAGTGATAAGAACCAAATCAGGTGCTGCGGCTTTAATGCGGGTAACGGCATCATCAAATTTATTACCCGGACCAAGCGGTGCATATTCTTCACCAACAATTTCACCACCTAATTCTGCAATATGACGTTTTGCATATTCATTACTTTTTTGGGGCCAAACATAATCATTGCCAATCAGATAGATTTTCTTTGTCTTAAATTTATCATCAAGATAATTTAGAGAAGGTTCAATTTGTTGACGCGGTGTGTCAGCAGTTACATACGTATTAGGCGCGCATTCACCACCTTCATAAAGCGGTGTATAAATGTAAGGAATTTTGCCTTTTAATGCCCCAACAATCGCTTGACGTACAGCACTATCATGAGAACCTACAATGGCATCAACCTTATCTCTAAGCATCATGCGGACAGCAATTTTTGCAGCATCAGCAGGTGGAAGTCCACCATCTCCGCTGATAATTTCAACTTGCTTCTTCAAAATACCATTTTTGGCATTGACATTATCGACGGCAAGGGCGGCGCATGCTGTTTGCGTAGGACCAAACAATGAAGCTGGACCACTGAGTGAAAAGAAAGTGCCAAGCTTAAAATTATCGGCTGCATAGCTTGAGCGTATAAAAGCAGGGGCAGCTAATATGGAAGCAACGCCTGCCGCACCTGCAAGTAGGTGCCTACGTGATAAATGTTTTTCTGACATTATATATCTCCTAATAATGGGATTGTGATTAATTGGGGTAAGGCATCGTAGGCAATGTATTTTGCATAAGATGCGCGATTGCTAATAAATGACGGTCATTCCCATAAGGGCCATCAATTTCAATTCCAACAGGCAAGCCTTTTTTATCAAGCCCCGCTGGAATAGAAATGCCGGGAGTACCTGCAATACTTGCAGGGTCTGTATTATGAATAACAGTTGGAAATAAACCACATTCCTTACCGTTAAGTAAAATCGTTTCATCTTCACCGATGATAGGTGGCGATACGGGGATTGTCGGGAATATAATGGCATCAATTTTATTGGTACTAAAACAATCACTGATAATTTTTTGCATCTGAGGGCGTCCATTTTTGAGAGCTTCCTGATAAGGTCCGCTCATATCTTCAAAACCATCGGCAAGTAAACTTGACATGATGCCCTTAACATCTGGACTAACAATTTGTTCTACGACATCTTCCAAAGAAAGCTTACCATTGAAATGTTCCGCTAAATAATTTTGCAAATCACCTTTGCTTTCATAAACCGCAATCGTAAAGCCACAACTTGCTTCAGGCGGCTGTAGCCCATCAATATCAACAGGAACAAGTTGCCAATTATCTTTGCGTAAATCATCAAGACGCGCTTCAAAAACAGCTTTGACATCATCATCAATATCATCAAAAAAATAGTGATTGGGAATCCCAATGCGTAAATCCGATTGTTTTAATGTTGGCAAAGAATCATCGCCTTGTGTAAGAACAGCATCAATCAAAGCGGCATCTTCAACAGTTCTGCATAAAGGACCTGCCGTATCTCTGGTATGAGAAACTGGAACAAGCCCTTTTTGTGAATAGCGTCCTATGGAAGGGCGAAAGCCAACAATGCCACAAAAAGATGCAGGAATACGCACGGAACCACCTGTATCGGTGCCTAAGGCGGCGGGCAACATTCCAGATGCAACGCTTGCACCCGAGCCACCACTGCTACCGCCGGGGCTACGTTTGCTATTATAAGGGTTACGCACCGCACCCATTGCGCCATTATTAGAGGTGATGCCATAACAAAGCTCATGCATATTTAATTTGCCAAAAATATTCGCCCCCTCATCTATTAAGGATTGTGTGACGACAGCATTTTCTGGCATGTGATTGGCTTTTGCAAAACTTGGGGTGCCAGCACTTGTTGGCAATCCCATACAATTAATGGCATCTTTGAGACCCATAGGAATGCCTCCCAATTTTTGATTCTTTTTACTTTTATCATTGTCAAATTCCTGCGCACGTTTTAACGCGCCTTCTTCATCCAATGTAATAAAAGCATTTAATTCTTTATTTTTTTTGCAATTTCCTAAAAAAATCTTCGCAATCTCAACAGCTGAAATATCACCCTTAACCATTGCTTTCCTAATAGAACTCACGCTCCAATATTTTATATCTTCAGACATTGTTCAAGCCCCCACTAAAACTAAACTATTATGTGTTGTTACAATATTTATAAATGAGCATTAAATTGTAACAAATTTATCTTGATATAAATAATATAAATAAGTTGCATTGTCAAATGATTTCTTACTTGTATTCATGCGAGGGAGTTGTTAAAAAGTGATATGTGGAAAAAGAATGACGATGATGGGATTATTGATGCTGAAATAGGCGATGATGGTGAATTTAAATTTACAGGACGCCATCGCAAATCCGTATGGCATTTTAACAATCGCTTTAAGGCGCTTTATGTAGCTTTGCTTGCAGCATCGTTTCTACTGACTTATTTAGCCATTACACTTTTGCCTTTTGCGGCGATTTTCAGTTTCTTTTATATTTATTCAAATTGGTGGTTGATTTTTGCGATTCCAGCGGCTTTGATTGTGGCATTTATTCCGCTTTTGGGTTTTATGATTGGCATTTTCTCCGCCCATGTTGTGTGGGGTTGGTCGTGGTTTGCCGCTATTTTAGTATTTTGCTGGCCTTTTATGTTACGTCTTTTTCTCAGGCGTAAGAAAATTTATTTTAAGAGTAAAATAAAAACAGATTTCAGACGTTAATTTCAGACGTTAGTTTCAGGCATTAAGATTTTTTTATTTTTGATAAACGCCATTCATGCACCAACCAAAGCCCTGCGCCAATTGTGATAAAACTATCTGCCAGATTAAAAGTTGGCCAATGAAAATTACCGATATGGAAATCTAAGAAATCAATCACCGAGCCACGCCAAACTCTATCACATAAATTGCCTAACGCCCCCCCAATCACAAACATAATTGGTAATGTTGTGTTTTGGGTTAATGATAAATTATCAGAAGGATTTTGTTTGATAAGCCATAATAAAGTGATTGTGATGGCGAGGGTCATCAGAATAAAGAACAAGTTTGCCGCCCCCCCATAGCCTGCCAAAAAGCCAAAACCTGCACCATAATTTTCACTTAACACAAAATTAAAAATCGGCAATATCTCTACATAAAACCCACGGGGTGGTACAAAATTCACCATGATTGTTTTGCTGATTTGGTCAAGAAATACCAAAATAAAAATCAGCCAATAGCCATTGCTGATATGGGAAGGTGGGCGAATGAGCCATTTGCCAAATTCTTTAATTTTTATCATCATGATGAGGATACTCCTGCGGATAATTTACTTTCAGCCTGTGTACAGCGCGTACATAAATCATCGGTAATATCAGGCAAAATACGCCAGCAACGGTTGCATTTTTCACCTTCTGCAATATCGGGTGTATCCGCCATAGGCTGTTTTATGTCAGCAATTATTGGAATGAAGGGGGCGGTAATCATGATTTCTGCTAATTCTTCTTTGCTAAAATTTTTGGCAATCGCATCATCAGCGGCACTTAAAGTCAGACGCGGTTTTGCTTCTAACGAGGAACGGATTTTTTTATCAGAACGCGCTTTTTCATTGGCATGGTTAATTTGGTCACGCCATTGCAAAATATTTTTCCATTTTTGCGCCAACCCATGATTGCACCATATATCGTCTATTTTGGAAAAGCCATTTAATGTAACCGCGCTTTCCGGACCATAACGTGTTTGCCATGCTTCTTCAGCAGTGAAACATAAAATCACCGAAGCGCGACTTGTCACAAAATCAAACAGTAAATTCAGCACATAGATAGTGGCGCGATATTTAGGGCTTTCCGCTTCATCGCAATAGAGGCAATCTTTGCGAATATCAAAATAAATGAATGAAAGAAAATGGCAGAAATGATAGAGCGCGTGGCTGTAGCTGGTATAATCGTAATTTTCAATGGCTTGTTGCATTTCTTCATCAAGCTGATGCATGCGGTGCAACACATAACGTTCTAATTCTGGTAATTGCTGATAAGGAATCGGCGTTGGAATCATATTATCTTGCAGATTGCCCAACATGAAACGGAGTGAATTACGGATACGCCGATAATTATCAATGGTGCGCTTTAAGATTTCATCACCGATGCGAATATCATCAGTATAATTAGTGCTTACCACCCATAGCCGCAGAATATCAGCACCATATTTTTGGATAACTTCATCAGGCTCAAGCCCATTGCCCATCGATTTTGACATTTTGCGTCCATCTTGGTCAAGTGCAAAACCATGGGTGAGAACATTTTTATAAGGTGCAGTGCCTTTCACGCCTGAAGCGACTAATAAAGAAGAATGAAACCAACCGCGATGCTGGTCAGAACCTTCTAAATATAAATCAGCCGGATAGGTTAAATCATCGCGTTCATCAAGCACAAAACTATGTGTAGAGCCTGAATCAAACCAAACATCTACCACATCTTGTGCCTGTTCATAATCATCGGCATTGTAACCATCGCCTAAGAAACGGCTTTTGGGTGATGAAAACCAGCAATCAGAACCTTCTTTGGCAAAGGCATCTACAATATTTTGCATGACTTTTTCATCGCGCAATACTTTACCATCGGATTTGCGAGTAAAAATCGGCAATGGTACTCCCCAAGCGCGTTGGCGCGAGATACACCAATCAGGGCGTTTGGCAATCATATCGGTGAGGCGCGCTTTGCCTGCTTGCGGATAAAAATTAACTTTTTCTAAAGCGTCCAATGCTTTTTTGCGTAAATTTTGATTTTCCATAGAGATAAACCATTGCGCCGTGTTGCGATAAATCACCGGTGCTTTAGAACGCCATGAATGAGGATAAGAATGACGGTAATTATGTTTTGCCATCAAATGCCCTGCTTGTTTTAACGCAGTAATCACTGCCCCATTGGCATCGCCATCAGCGCCATCATCAAGGTAAATCCTTCTGCCAGCAAATAAAGCCACATTGGCACGGAACGAACTATCATCGTTAATTTGGTCAGGCACTTCTAAATCGTTTTTAAGAGCAATTTGATAATCATCTGTACCATTGGCAGGTCCAATATGCACAAAGCCACTGCCTTGTTCAGCCGTCACAAAATCAGCATGAAGCATGGGGACAGTAAAATTATAACCCTCATTTATTTTTGCAAGCGGATGTTCGCAACGGATATTGTTAAAATCTTCTGCGGTTAATGTTTCTAAAACAACGAAATTGGCAATGTTACTGATTTGCTGAAATTTTTTGATTAATGTTTCCGCAAGAATGATACGCTGTTCATGATGCTCTGATTCAGAATCATCAATTTGCAATAATTTATAGGTGAGCGTTTCATTAAACGCCACAGCACGGTTGCCGGGAATTGTCCAAGGGGTTGTTGTCCAAATCACAATATGAGCGTGGGTTAATTTTGGGTTATCATTGGTATGAATAGGGAAGCGTACAAAAAGAGCAGGCGATTTATGTTCCTTATATTCTATTTCTGCATCGGCAAGGGCAGTACGTTCCACTGCCGACCACATCACAGGGCGCGTGCCTTTATAAAGACTGCCATCTAGTAGGAAATGCCCGATATTGCGCGCAATGGCGGCATCAGAAGAATGTTTCATGGTGAGGTACGGCTCTTGCCAATCCCCCATCACGCCCAAACGTTGAAATTCTGTTTGCTGAATATCCACCCATTTTTGGGCAAATTTTTTACATTCATTGCGAAAATCATTCACGGGAATATCTTGCTTATCTTTATTTTCAGCACGGAAATTTTCTTCTACTTTCCATTCAATAGGCAGCCCATGGCAATCCCAGCCGGGCACATAATTGGCATCAAAGCCACGTGCCTGCCATGCACGGCTAATCACATCTTTTAAGATTTTATTGACGGCATGCCCGATATGCAAATGCCCATTGGCATAAGGCGGACCATCATGAAGAATGTATTTTCTACGTTCTTCTTGCTTGGCTTGGGCGCGTAATTTTTGCCATAAATTGCTTTTTTGCCAGAATGCTAAAATTTCTTTTTCGCGTTCGGGCAGGTTGGCACGCATGGGAAAATTGGTTTCGGGCAGGCGCACATTATATTTAGTATCGTTAGATGAATTTTGGCTCATAAAGGTATCATTATCAATGGTTAATTTTTTTGCACATTACCCTATTTATAGGGCATTTTTCAATAGATAAGTTTGGCTTTATTAATTGTGATTAGAGTAGAAGAATTTGCTTGACTTTTTATATAAAAAACCTCACATGGAAGTAAAGGGGCATCTTTGTTTTTGCGCCGTTTCATTCAGTGAAAGATAGGATTTTTTGCGATGATGCGTTCGTTCTTTTTTAGTGCATGGCCGTTATTTATAGGGCTATTTTGTATTATTGTTGGTAATTCTATTCAAGGTTCGTTGATTGCCTATAGAACGGCTACACAAGATTATTCTTCTGTGATTTCAGGTCTCATTATTTCAGGCTATTATGTTGGCATGGTTTGCTCGGTTTTTACGACCCCTTATTTTTTAAGAACTGTTGGGCATGTGCGTTTGTTCGCAGCTTTTACCGCAATTATTTCTGCTACTTTATTAATATTCCCATTGGTGGTGCATCCAGTGGTTTGGATTGTTTTGCGGTTTTTCATTGGATTTTCTTATGTAGGATTATTTGTGATTACCGAAGCATGGGTAAATGCACTTTCTAGTAACGAAACACGTGGGCAGGCTATGTCGTTTTATATGATTACTCAATTTTTAGGTTATATTTTGGGGCAGTTGATGCTTGGCACAACCACACCTGAAAGTTCCACCTTGTTTTTGCTTGCTTCAATTGGGGTTTCTTTAGCAGTGGTGCCGATGTTGATGGTGCAGGTAAAAGTGCCACCTCAACCCAAAAGTGATGATATTATGGGTTTATCTGAAATGTTTAAGCTTTCACCTTTTGCTTGTTTTGGTACCGTAATGGTGGGTATGTTATCGGCAATATTTTATTCATCGCTTGGTTTCGTGGCACAAAAAGTAGGGATGAGTTTAGGACAGCTTTCTTTTGCCACGATTTTAATGTTTTTGGCGGCGATGATTTCGCAATGGCCTTTGGCAAAAATATCTGATAATATAGATAGACGTAAAGTGATTATTGGGTTAGCATTGGCAACAATTGCTGTTTGTTTTTATGGTTTTACCATTGATGTTAGTAATTTTTATTTGGTTTATTTGGTTATCTTTTTATTGTCACTGGCAGTGATGCCGCTTTATTCTATCAATGTTGCCCATGCCCATGATGTTACGCCATCGGAACGGTTGGTAGCCATGACCAGCACATTACAATTATTAGGCGCATCAGGTGCAGTGGTAGGGCCTTTAGTGCTTACCAATATGGTGGCTTATGCTGGTTTTAATGGCTTCTTGATTTTCTTGATTATTATCTGTATTATGCTTGCAGGCTATACACTTTATAGAATGTTAACGCGTTCGGTTACATTGCATTCGCATACAGTTTTTACCCCGATGACGCAGTTGCAAGCTGCAAGTACGGAAATTCTGGCAATGTCAGATGAACTAGAATGGGATATTAGCAAGGGTGAAACCTATCAGCAAGCTGTGCAAGATGAGAATGAAGAATAGATAACTTAGGGTAATCTAATGCAAATGCGTAAATTTTTTCTAGGAATATGGCCATTATTACTAGGAATGTTTTTAATGATGGCTGGCAATTCGATGCAAGGCGCATTGGTTGCCTATCGCGCCAGTACGCTCAGTGATAGCAATCTGATTGCCGCTTTGATTATTTCAGGCTATGCCTTTGGTATGGTATTTGCGGTTTTCTATATTTCTTATTTCATTCAATCGGTTGGGCATGTACGGGTATTTGCGGCATTATCAGCGGCGGTTTCTGCTTCAATGTTATTATTCCCCTTAATTGAACATCCGTTTATGTGGATTATGTTGCGTTTTATCATTGGCTTTTGCTATATCGGAATTTACATTGTGGTGGAAGCATGGCTTAATGCCTCGGTCACCAGCGAGTTTCGGGGCAGAGTTTTATCACTTTATATGATAACGCAATTTAGTGGGTTATGGGTAGGGCAGTTTTCATTGCGGTTTGCCGATGCGGAAAGTGGTACATTATTCTTGATTGCGTCAGCTGCGATTTCAGTGGCGGCTATTCCTTTATTAATGATTAAGATTAAATCACCGAAACAGCCAGAAACTGGTAAACGTATGCCTTTTAAGGAACTTTATCAATATTCACCTTTTGCCAGTCTAGGGACTATTTTTGTTGCCATGCAATATGTGCCTTTTTTGGTCATGCTAGGTTTCTTTGCTGAAAAAGCCGGTATGGACTTAAAACAGCTTTCTACAATGGGTGTTTTGGTGATTTTAGCAGGCACTATCGCGCAATTCCCATTTGCGCGTTTGTCTGATAAAATAGATAGGCGCAATGTGATTATTATCTGTTCATCTTTTGCATGTGCTTTGGCATTTGTAGGGCTAGAGATATTAAAGTTGGATAATATTATTTTGCTTTATTGTTTGATGTTTGCTTTGGCATTCATGGTGCTTCCTGTTTATGCGATTAATTTATCGCATGCCAATGATTTGATACCGCCTGAAAAAGCCGTGAGTGCGGGTAGCACTATTCAGCTATTAAATGCGATTGGTGCCACATTAGCACCATTGGTTTTATCAATTTTTGTGGGCCAGTTAGGGGCATCAGGTTACTTTATTTATATTATGACAGTTGCCGGCACAATCGTATGTTATGCGTTATACCGTAAAGGCATGCGCCGAGTGATAGAACGGCATCATCGTGCGATTATCTTGCCTTTTTTGCAGTTTCGTGCCGCCATTCGTAGTGCGGATTTATTACCCAGAAAACACGTTAAAAAGTCCACTAGCAAAAAACCAACTAGTAAAAAATAAAAGCAAATTGTGATTTATTATTTTGTTTGCTAGTAAAAATCATTCAAATTTGTTATGGATACTAAAAATATTTAAGGAGAATATGTGTGAATATAGAAGCCATTCGCAATCGTAAGATTTTTTTACTTTATTGGTTTGTTCAGCTTTATGATTGGTTGCTGGTAAAAGCGGCGCATCGCTATGCACTGCCATTATTGGTGCTGATTGCGTTTTGCGAAAGCATCTTTTTCCCGATTCCACCCGATGTCATGCTATTGCCAATGATGTTGGCACGACGGAAATTTAGCTTTCTACTGGCAGGGCTTGCAACGATTGCCTCGGTAGTAGGGGGTGCAATAGGCTATTGGCTTGGTTACGCGCTCTATGATACGGTTGCCATTCCATTATTGAGCTTTTATGGCTATGAACACGCCTATCAATTATTCAGTAGTTTATTTGCAGAATATGGCAATATGATTGTTTTTGCAGGTGGCTTTAGCCCTATCCCTTATAAGGTCATCGTCTTAAGTGCAGGATTTGCCCAGATGGATTTCTTTATTTTCTTGACGATTTCAGTGTTGGCACGTGGCGGACGCTTCTTTTTATTGGCAGTGATTCTATGGTGTTTTGGTGAGAAAATCCAAGTGCTGATTGAGAAATATTTTGGTGTTTTAAGTTTGTTATTCTGTTTATTGTTGGCTGGTGGCTTTGTTTTTATTAAGTTTTTTCATTAGGAATCATTGATGTTATTCGATACAGAAAATCGGTCATGGTTGTTTTTTGTAACAGGAACTTTTGTGCTTACAGCGGTTTTTGTGGCACAATATAGTTTTGATATACAGCCTTGCCCTCTTTGTTTATGGCAACGTGTGCCGTGGGAAATAGCGATTTTTGTTGCGTTATGCGATAGATTATTATGGCGTAAGATTGATTTTATTTGGGCAATTTATGGCATTATCTTCTTAATTTCTGCCGGTTTGGCATTTTATCATGTTGGGGTAGAGCGGCATTTATGGAAGTCATTTCTAGAACAATGTAATACAGGGTTTAGCATTGATAGTCCGGAACAATTATTAGAAAATTTGCAAGGGGCGGTCAAAAATGCGCGTTGTGATGAAAGAATTATTTTTATGTTTGATTTTTCTTTTGCTGATTGGAATTTTTTGCTATCATCGGGTTTAGCGATTCTATCGCTTCTACCTTTTATTGTGAGTACGCGTAGGGTGTAAATGAATAAAATGATGTCTGATTATCCATCTTCTTTTGCTCAAACAGATAAATTACCTGATTATCTGCCGGGTGATTTATCGCCTCAAAAAGAGATTGCCCGAATGGTGCGTGTCAATCAAGCAGGTGAATATGGCGCGAAACGTATTTATCAAGGGCAGATGGATATGTTAGAAAAAAGCGATAAATATGAAACGATTGTCCATATGGCAGAACAAGAACAAGAACATTTAGATTATTTTGATGCAGCGATTGTTGCCCATCAATCGCGGCCTTCGGCTTTAGCACCTTTATGGCATGTGGCAGGTTATGGGTTAGGTTCATTGCCGAGTTTGGTTGGCGTGCCGAGTGCAATGGCAGTGACGGTTGCCGTTGAAGAAGTTATCGATGCACATTATGAAGTGCAGGCACAGCGTTTAGAACAGCGCGGTGATCAGCAGGATTTGTTGGCAAGTATCCGCAAATTTCAGGCTGAAGAAGAAGAACATCGTGATATAGGTTTATTACATGAGGCGAAAAAAGCACCCGCCTATTCGTTGCTTTACTGGTTTGTCAGTGAAACATCAAAAGGTGCTATTTATATTGCAGAAAGGATATAAAATGGAAAAAATATTAAAAATAATTGGCGTTGCCTTATTGGCTGTTGGTCTTGCAAGTGGGGCATTTGCCGCAGGCACAAGTGGCGATAGCGATAAAAGCGATAGCAATAAAAGCGATAAAAAAGATTATGATAGCAGTAAGGGTGGCGATAAGGCTGCCGAGCAATATAATCATGCGGTAAAAATGCTGGAAAGCAATAATTATAAAAAGGCAGAAAAAGCCCTTAAAAAGGCAGTCCGTTATGAAAAAGGCAATGCTGATTATTGGAATTTGCTTGGATTTTCATTACGCAAGCAAGAAAAATTTAATAAAGCAAAAAATGCTTATGATAAAGCTTTAAGGATAGATAAAAATCATTTGGGTGCCAATGAATATTTGGGCGAGCTTTACATTCAAACCGATCAACCCGATAGAGCAAGGGCGCAATTGGCAAGATTGCAAGAATTATGTCCGAATGGCTGTGAAGAATTGACCATGTTTGAAAAAGCACTCAAATAATTCACAAAAATTCACAAAATATGGTATAATAGCCCTTAATTTAATTTAGCAATTTAATTTGGGGTAGAAAATGCATAGTTTTTTAGATTTTGAAGAATCCATTGCACAGCTTGAGGGCAAGGTAGAAGAATTGCGCCGTATGTCGGATACGGGTGATTTGAATATCGTTGAGGAAATTTCTAAATTTCAGCAAAAAATTGATAAATTGCTGGTGCAAACCTATAGTAAATTAACACCGATGCAAAAGGTGCAGGTGGCACGGCATCCTGACCGACCGCATTTTTTAGATTTTATCAGCTCGATGGTAGAAGATTTTATTCCGCTTGCGGGCGACCGCGCTTTTGCTGATGATAAAGCTATTTTAGGGGGCATCGGTAGATTTCGGGGCATGGCATGTATGTTTATCGGGCATGAAAAAGGGCATACCACGCAATCAAGACTTTATCATAATTTTGGTATGGCGCGCCCTGAAGGCTATCGCAAAGCAATACGCTTGATGAGACTTGCAGATAAATTTCAAATTCCTGTCGTTACTTTGATTGATACAGCAGGTGCTTATCCGGGTATGGGTGCCGAACAACGTGGACAAGCTGAAGCCATAGCCCGTTCGATGCAAACATGTTTGCAGATAAATGTGCCGATTATTTCAGTGGTGCTTGGTGAAGGTGGCTCTGGTGGTGCGGTGGCATTGGCAACATCTGATAGGATTTATATGTTAAGCTATTCTGTTTATAGCGTGATTTCACCTGAGGGTTGTGCATCTATTTTATGGCGTGATTCTGCCGAAGCAAAGCAGGCAGCGGAAGCGTTAAAAATAACCGCAGATGATTTGCTAAGATTAGGCGTGATTGATGAAATTATTGTAGAACCTACTGGTGGCGCGCATCGCGAGCCCGAAGAGGCATTGAAAGCGGTTGCCGATAAGATTGAACAATCATTGCAGGAATTGATGAAAGAAGATTGGAATAATTTGAAATGCAAGCGTCGTGAGAAATATTTATCTTCCCCACAGATGGCGGAATAATTGTCTCATTATTCTTTAATTAAAGAAAAACCCTATCCGCATACGCAAGCCGAAATTACCCTTAATCTCGCTTTTGGCACTAACAGGTTGGGGCGTTCTGTTTATGAATTACGTCAAAAGCCTCCTGAATATGATTTATGTTGGGGGATTATGGCAGAGAATCAATTAATCGCGCTTATTCGTTATTGGGAAGTGCGGATTGATTTGCCAGAATATCAGAATTATCGCTGGTTGTTATTAGGACCTTTGGCGGTTATTCCAGAAGAAAAAAGCAAAGGGTATGGCAAAAATCTTATTGCACATAGCTTGGCATTGGCAAAAGAAACCTGTTTTGATGGGGTGTTTGTCTCGGGCGAGCAAGGTTATTATCAGAAATTAAAATTTACGCCTGTGCCGATTACAAGCCCTGAAAATACGCCACCTAATTGCTGGCAGATCCATTATCTAAAACAGAATATACCTCCCTTTTCGGCAGATAAAAAATTTAAATTATTACCGGTTTAATAACGCACCAGAATAGAAACATCATTCACCTGATTGGGGTGAACAGTAAATTTTGCTTTTTTAAATTTTGGTTTGCTTAAAATTTTGTCACGCATCATGCTAAAACCATAACCTTCTTTTGGGAATATCAACCCGCGCTTCATTTTACCATTACCATCTTGGTCATGAAACATTACCAATGCCCATTCGCCTGTTGGTGCATCGTTCCATATAAATGTTTTATTGGTATCATTGGCGGCTTTCATCAGGGTAAAATGACACGGCGCGCTTAAAAATTGCGCTTCACTACATAGATACATGATGATATATTGTTGGTCAGGGGCAATATTTTCAATGTTAATTTTTAATATACTCGTTTCTGTGGCATGGCTATGATACAAAGGAAATAGGCTCATAATAAAAATCATGAGTAGAAAACAGATTTTATCCTTGATTTTATGATAAGTTATTCTTAGTTTAGACAGCATGAAACATTTTCCATTCTTACATTCATTGATACGCCCTTTCCTGATGCCTTTTTTGACGATAGCTATGGGGCTTTTATTATTAAGCGGTTGTGGTAATAAGGAATCATTAAGATTTACCAGTGACCTCCCTGATGAATTCGCTATTATCACCTTGCGTCCGCTCACATTACCCCCTGATTATACGCTGGATACGCCTACAATTCAAAGTGAATCTGAATTATCTGTGAATCAGTTGCAAGAAGATATTCGTGCCAGCATGTTACTTGAAGAAAAAGCACGTTCCACAGTGGTGAGTGATGATAAGCTATTTCTATCAGCGGCTAAGGCGGATAAGCGCGATATAAATATTAGGCGTAGGATAGAAGAAGAAAATCTACAGGCAATTTCGGAACCTTTAACAGTTGCTGAAGCGATTGCGCTAGAAGAAAGCTTTGATGAAAATGTTCGGACATTCTTTACGGCAAAGAAACGTAAGCCAAAAGTTTTGAATAATAGTAAATGATTTTTCATCATTTGTATAAATATGTGTTGATTTCATTAATGGGTGGGTTGTTGATAGCCTCACCTGTTTATGCACAAAGAATCCCTCAAAATAGAGCAGAAGTTAACATTAGTTTTGCGCCTTTGGTGCAAAAAACGGCACCGGCAGTTGTTAATATTTATGCCAAAAAAATCGTGACAGAACGCACATCATTATTTTCAAACCCATTTTTTGAACAGTTTTTTGGTCAACAATTTGGCGCCACACGGCAACGTATTGCAAACTCGCTTGGTTCCGGCGTGATTTTAAGTAAGCGTGGGTTAATTGTTACCAATGCCCATGTGATTGATGGTGCCGAAGAAATAGTGGTGGTGCTTGCGAATGGGCGTGAATATCAGGCGCGGTTGTTACTGCAAGATAAGCGCACCGATTTGGCAATGTTGCAGATTGATTCGAAAGATGATTTGCCCTATTTGGATTATGGTGATTCTGATGCGCTTGCGGTTGGGGATTTGGTATTGGCGATTGGCAATCCATTTTCGGTTGGGCAAACAGTCACAAGTGGGATTATTTCAGCATTGGCGCGCTCAGCCCATGGGGTGAGTGATTACCGTTCTTTTATACAAACTGATGCGGCGATTAATCCGGGTAATTCAGGGGGTGCATTGGTAGATGTAGCAGGTAAATTGATAGGTATCAATACAGCCATTTATAGTAAAACGGGTGAATCGCTGGGGATTGGTTTTGCTGTGCCAGTGAATATGGTTAGAATTGTTGCTGATTATGCAATTCGTGGCGAAGAAATTATCCGCCCTTGGACAGGGTTAAGTGGCAAGGAAATTGATTGGGATTTGGCACAAGCATTAGATTTAGAATTCCCCGGTGGTGTGCTGGTAGAAAATATTTATCCGCGTTCTCCGGGCGATAGGGCTGGGATAAAAGTGCAAGATGTTATTATGCAGATTGATGGCTATCAATTTACAAATGTTCAGGATTTACGGTTCCGCTTGGCACTTAAAAAACCCGGTGATAAAATTAAATTGCGTGGCGTAAGTGATGGTCGCCCGCAACAATGGCGTTTATTGTTGCAAGCCCCACCTGAAACACCCAAAAGAAAAACAACAGAGCTTACAGGCAATCATGTGTTGAATGGCGCAATCATTGAAAATCTTTCGCCAAAAGTGAATAATGAAATCAGCAAAGATGTTTGGCTAACAGGGGTTGTGATTAGGCAAATAGTGGCTAATGCGGCTGCAATTCGTTATGGTTTTCAACCGGGTGATATTGTACTAGATATTAATGACACACCCATCAATAAGGTTTCTGATGTGGTGGCTGTTTTGAAAATTCCTGCGGAAAGTTATAAAATCACGATTGATAGAAATGGTAGGAAAGTTCAGCAAAATTTTAGATAGGGGTATGAATGGATTTATTTCAGAAAGAAAATGCAATTCCGCTTGCTGAACAGTTGCGCCCGCAAAAATTAGATGAAATTTATGGTCAAGAACATTTGCTTGTCCAAAAAAGTGGCTTACGGGTGATGCTGGATAATCAGCATATTAGTTCGTTTTTATTATGGGGACCGCCCGGAGTTGGTAAAACCACTTTGGCACGGTTAATTGCAAAAGAAAGCGGACTTTATTTTAAGCAAATTTCTGCAGTTTTTTCTGGCGTTGCTGATTTACGCAAATTATTTGATGAGGCAAAAAAGGCAAAAGCACAACAAATTGGTACATTGCTGTTTGTTGATGAAATCCATCGTTTCAACCGTTCGCAACAAGATAGTTTATTGCCCTTTGTAGAAGATGGCACTGTAATTTTAGCAGGCGCGACCACTGAAAATCCGGGCTTTGAGATAAATGCCGCTTTATTATCGCGTCTATCGGTTTTTGTTTTAAACCGTTTAGATGAACAGGCGTTAGATAGGATTTTGGAACGTGCGGAACAATTACAGAATAAAGAATTATCGCTTACAGCTGAAGCACGCAAACAATTTTTACAGATGGCAGATGGTGATGCACGCTTTTTATTAAATGGTGCTGATATTTTATTTGATGTTGATTCACAAGAAATCACGATTGATGAATTGTATGTTTTGTTACAGCACAGAGTGCCACTTTATGATAAAGCTGAAGATAGCCATTATAATTTGATAAGTGCTTTGCATAAAAGCTTGCGAGGCAGTGATTGCGATGCTGGGCTTTATTGGATGGCGCGCATTTTAGATGGCGGTGAAGACCCGCTTTATATTTTGCGTCGGCTTACCCGTTTTGCCTATGAAGATATTGGCATGGCAGACCCTAACGCCGCCTTACAAGCCATCAATGCGTGGGAGACTTATAAAAGGCTTGGCTCACCTGAAGGGGATATTGTGATTGGGCATCTTGTGGTTTACTTAGCAACCGCGCCTAAATCTAATGCTGCCTATCACGCGCATAAGGAGGCGATACGTGCAGCAAAAACGCATGGTTCATTAAATCCGCCAAAACATATTCTTAACCCCGCTAATAAATTCATGAAAGAGATGGATTATGGCAAAGATTATCATTACGACCATGATACTGAAGAAGGATTTTCAGGGCAGAATTATTTCCCCGATGGCATGACACGCGAAACTTATTACAATCCGGTTGCGCGTGGGTTCGAACGCGATATTCAAAAACGATTAGATTATTTTAAGCAATTACGCGCCCGTAAGAATAAAAATAAGGATTAGCATCTCTTATTTGCTCATATGGTAACCACCATCAGGCATTTTTTCTAAGCCGAGATAATCTAAATAATCATCTTCGCAAAACTCATCATGATTCATAAAAAATTCATGATGAATGGGTAAAGCTTCTAAATCAGCACGCAGAATTTTATGGCTATTGAAAATATTCTGATACAGCCAATTCATAATATCACTATTCAGCAATGCGGTCAGTTGCCTGTGCGATAGTGGAAATTCATCATGAAGCACAAGCATATTGGCACTGTTGAGAATAAAACTTTGTACTGTATCACAATAAAAACATAAATTGTTTGAGATGAATTTATAGATGATTTTTTCGTTTGCTTGATAAAGTGCAAGCGGAGCTGTTTGTTGATACAGGCTCATATCTTTGGGGATATAACAAGAGACAGGTTTTAAGCCCTGCTTGGTAATATCTGCACCCTTATAAATTGCTATATCATTGTGACGCGCCATTTGTTTGATAAATTTACTATTGTTGCCCGTTACAATTCCTAACCCCCAATCAGCATGGTTTTTGAGTGTGAGATGCGGTTTATCATAGATTTGTTGAATCACCTCATGATGTTGGCAATGAAAGTTAAAGATTTTTTTCGGCAATTCTGCAAAGGATTTCTGGTCGCGGTAATGATGGACAGAATTTTTGACATGACATAGGGTAGTAGGGCATAGGGTAGGGTGGGTAGGAGTATTTTTTAAGATAATCGCTTGTGCTTTGGTTAACAAGCCATCAAAACTTTTGCCATAATCATGCAAAGCAAGAATTTGATAATCCAGTGCTTTGGCACGGGCATCATAAAAATTAGCAATATTGAAAAAAGCTTCGGGTAATAAGAATCCTAATTGTCCATTTTCATTGAGTAATTCTAAGCAAGCAAAGAAAAATAAAGCACTGCTATCGAGTGATTTGCCAGTGTTAAAGTGAGAGCCATAATCAGACTTTTGTTGTTTGTTAAATTTTTTACCCCAAGGCGGATTGGTAAAAATATAATCATACGAGGCATGAATTTTTTGTGGCTCAAGAAAATCAGCCTGTTGAATGTTTTGCGAATGATAGCCGGTTTTTTCAAAGATACGTTTCTTAGTAATAGAAACGGCAATCTCATCATTATCAAAACCGTAAATATTTTCAGGCGCAAAGCCCTTTTTTAAGGCTGCCATGATAAAATTACCCGAACCGCAACAGGGGTCAAGAAATGTTTTTTCTGCTAAATTTTCATCACAAAATTTGAGCATATCATAGGTAATATATTCAGGGGTGTAATAAATGCCTTCTTGATTTTGGTAAGAATCAGAAAGTTCTGTTTGATAGAGAGCTCCAAGATTATCAGCGGATTCCTCAATGATTTTACTTAAAAACCTTGTTGTTAATGCCTGATGGTCATGACTATCTTTTAATGATTTATTGGCGCGTTTTGTTAATTTTTCTTTTCCGGCGATTGATGTTTCAAAATCAATCAGCGAGTTGATACCAACCCAACCTTTTTGTGTTTCTTGTAAATAGCCTGTTTTAATCCAGTTGCGAATGGTGGCTTCAGATGTTTTGATGCGTTCTGCCACATCATGAATGCTGATATTTTCTTTTTCAGTTTTGAGAGGTGATTGTACAGTCATAATTAATTTATTATTTTATTCATTAATCAGGATTTAATTTAATAAATATAGCTTTATTTAGTTAAAAAGAAAATAAAGGTACTTTTTAACTAACAATTAAATATCTTATTTTACGAAATAAATTTTCGATATTGTTCGCGTAAAATCGCCGCAATGCGTATGGTGTCATCAATTGATTTGCCCCAATTTAAGTCAATTTTGCCATGAAAAGGACGACAATAATTATTGTCGTAAAGCCATTGATGAAAATAATCAAAACGGCGTGACTTTCCGGGCAATTCTAGCAAATAAACTGGCTTGCCCGTAAAAATTGCTTCAGAAATCATCGAGACAGATTCTGCACTCACCAAAATAGCATCAGCCTGTGCCAACATACCAAAATAGGGGTTTTCAGTGGTTTCATCCCAAATATAAATATTATGGCACCCTCGTAAATGGCGTATAAAACCAAGCCATGCACCATAGGGGGTGCGCCGTGAAAATGAAAGTGCGATGCCGAATTTTTTAGATAATTGTTGCAATTGTTTGCCTGCTTCATCGGCAATGGCTAGTTTCATGCGGTGCGAACGCCTGTTGCCCCCAATTAGCACCGATAAAAGTGGACGTGATAATTCAGGAAAAGGAAATTTTTTACGTGCCTCGTTTAATGTTTCTATGGTAACCCGATGCAAGGAAGGACCCGTCGGATAGACATTTTTCCCTGAAACAGCATCATGATAAGATGGAATAACCATATCAAATAAATTAAAATTAATTCGCGGATGGTGGATATAAGCAAGGAAAATCTTTTTCGGTGCTTGGGCTTTGAGGGCAAGAGCCGCCGCAATCGACCGCCGACCGCAAGCAATGATAATATCAGGATAGGGTGGTTTTAATGAATCGCTGTTGAGATGAAGAACATTCAGCCCCGCCATTCTTGCGGCAATATCACCGGGTAAAAATTTATAACGTTTTTTAAGAATAATTTTTTTTTGACTCAATGAAAAACCACTGGCTTGCGCCAATCCTAAAGCTTGGTTAATCATGCCAATTTCACCGCTGGTTAAAATCCAAATATGGGGCTGTTCTGTGTTACTCATGAATGGATTGATTCTTTTGAATAATTTCTTCAATTCTGCCACTAATATCGTAAGAAGAATCCCAGACAAATTTTAATTTTGGTATAAAGCGCATGGTATCAGATTCCGCCAATATTTTTTTCAACATACCAGCTTCGTGATTAAGTGCTTTGATAATTTCTTTTTGTGCCTCTTCATCATATTGATTGGCATTTAAGGGAAGCACAAAAAGAGTGGCATTTTTTAGGTCGGGACTTATATTCACTTGCATGATGCTGATAGAAGCCGACTGCAATATAGCATGACGCCATGAATAATCACGCAGAATATCCGCAAGCTGATGACGAATATTTTCACTTACCCGTAATTGTCGTCTCATTATTGCCTCGCCAGTTTTTTAAAAATGCGCGTTAAACAGGCGCAACCTCAATTACATCGTAACATTCAATTTTATCAGCCGCTTTGATATCATCATAATTTTCTAGTGCAATACCGCATTCCATGCCACTGGTAACTTCCTTAGCATCATCTTTGAAACGCTTTAATTGCTTGAGTGAACCTTCATAAATAACGACATCATCACGCAACAATCTGATTTTAGCTGCGCGCCTTACCAACCCTTCAGTTACCAAACAGCCCGCAATTTTGCCAACTTTACTGACACTAAACACTTCTTTAACATCCGCATAGCCAAGAAATTCTTCTTTAATGGTAGGTGATAATTTACCTTTAAGCATTTTTTCTAATTCTTCGCTCATATGGTAAATCACCGAATAATAGCGAATATCAACGTTAAGCTTATCAGCATTTTTACGCGCTTGTGGGCTTGCACGCACATTAAAGCCAATGATAAAGCCTTCAGTCGTATCCGCAAGCGAAATATCAGATTCACTAATAGCACCAACAGCGCCATGAATGATTTTAATTTTCACCTCATCAAGATTGATTTTCTCAATCATGCTTTTCAAGGCTTCAAGCGAGCCATGCACATCCGCTTTGACGATGACTGGAATTTCGGTAATATTGCCGGCTTGAATTTGGCTAAACATATGTTCAACCCCACGGCTTCCAATGCTACCTATGTTTTTATCTTGTAACTGCCTTTGCCTATATTCGGCAATCTCGCGTGCTTTTGTTTCATTTTCAGTCACATCAAAACGGTCACCCGCCATAGGCAAGCCTTGCAAACCAAGCACTTCAATAGCACTAGAAGGCGTTACAGATTTATGAGATTTTCCATGACTATCTACCAAGGCGCGCACACGCCCCCATTGCCCACCAGCAACAAAAATATCGCCTTGTTTTAAGGTACCATTTTGCACCAATAAAGACGCCACATTACCGCGCCCTTTATCAAGAAAACTTTCAATAACCACACCATAGGCAACGCGTTCAGGATTGCACCCTAACTCGCAAAGTTCTGCTTGTAGCAAAATAGCTTCCAGTAATTTATCCATATTGAGATTTTTTTCAGCCGATATTTCTATATTCAAAACCTCGCCCCCTAAGGCTTCCACGATAATATCATGGGCAAGAAGCTCATTATAGATTTTAGGAATATCTGTATCAGGCTTATCACTTTTGGTGATGGCGATAATCATAGGGATTTTTGCAGCTTTGGCATGGTTGATTGATTCAACGGTTTGTTCACGCACACCATCATCGGCGGCAATTACCAAAATCGCAATATCCGTAACATTGGCACCGCGCGCGCGCATGGCGGTAAAAGCTTGGTGACCTGGCGTATCAAGAAAAGTAATTTTTTGTCCGTTTAATTCCACCTGATAAGCACCAATATGCTGGGTAATTCCGCCTGCTTCACCGGATGCCACTTTGGCATTGCGTAAGGTATCAAGCAAGGTGGTTTTGCCATGATCCACATGCCCCATGATACTGACAATGGGCGCGCGTGTTTCGGTGTTTTCGGAATCATCTTCGGCAATTAAATGTTCTTCTACATCTGATTCTGCCACACGTCTAATTTTATGACCAAATTCTTCAACAATCAATTCAGCAGTATCGGCATCAATATTCTGGGCAGGGGTCGCAAGTACATCCATAGCCATCAATGCTTTTACCACATCACCCACACGTTCTGCCATGCGGTTGGCAAGTTCTGTTACGGTAATTGTTTCAGGCACAATTACATCGCGGATAACTTTTTCGTTACTCTTCAATTTTTGCAAATTTTGTTGACGTTCTTTTTCACGTGCGCGTTTTAATGCGGCAAGGGAACGCCCGCGTTCTTGGGCTGTATTATCATCATCATCGCTTTGGCTTAACGCCGCCGCTACAGTTAATTTACCTTTACGGCGTTTTTCATCACCTTTAAGACGCAAGGTTTTTTTCTGTTTTTCTTGTTCTTCAAAACTTAAAGCATTGGGCTTGGTAACGGGGGTAAATTTTTTACGATTAGCCTCTTTTTGGGCATCAGGCACTTCATCATTCACTTTTGCCACTGGCGCAGGTGCAACAAATTCTTTTTTCTTAATCACCTCTAAGGGGAGATTAGGCAAATCATTTCCTGTCTCTCTTTGACGGTTCTGAGCATTACGCAACGCTTCCGTGCGTCGTTCTAATTCACCTTGTGAAAGAGCAGTTTTTTGAAGTTTTTTACCGCGTGCAAATTTATGTTCTACCTGAACAGTTTTGCTACGCCGATTGGAAAAGCTTTGTTTTACTTCAGCAGGAGGCGGACCTTGCAAGGAAAGTTTCTTACGCTCAGGTTTGTTGTTCGTTATCTCACTCATCTTTAACTAATATCTTCCTTATAATTGACTGCCGATGACCCTTCATCTGAAGCCATTTGATTATCGCCCATCATTAATAAATATTTATCAATATAGGGTAATAATCTTTCTGCCAAACCTCCGCCCATGATAAGCACAAAAGGCGCATTTTCACGATTGAAACTATCACAAGCAATTCGTTCCGGCAAACCCGAAATCACACTAACATGCTGTTCTTTTGCCAGTGTAATGATTTTTTGCCCTGCTTGCAATGATGATATTGGTTTCATCATCAATAGCATTGCTTTTTTGTCATTAAAATTTTTATTTTTGAGCAAAGTTTTAATTTTATCCATACCTTGAATGGCTTGTCCGGCACGGCGCATCAGGCTTAATGTTTGTGTGATATGGTGCAATAAAGCTGTGGCAATATTTGCCTGCAAATCTTCTTTTAGATGCACTTTTGTTTGATAGATTTTTTGCGCTTTTTTGATAAGTAACTGCCCTTTTTCCGCCATTAAAATATGTTCAGGGGTGGGAATAAGCCAAATGCCTCGCCCGGGGAGTTTTTGGGCAATATCAGGGGTTAACATATCATCAGGCGATAAAGCAAATCTTATCATCACCGATTGCGGTGCGGGTTGATTTGAAATAATACAACGGCGCATTAATATCTGGTTTTCAAATATCTGATTTTCAGATTCCTGTAAGGGCTGATGATGGCTTGCAGGTTTGACTTCCTCTTGTTGGGTAGTCAAAGAATTTGCGGGTATGTAAGCGTTTCGTACCGCACGTTTTTTTGGCGTCATTCTCATCGCATTCATTTTGATTATTTCCCAATATTTTGCCTAATGTTTTTCATAGCGGTATCTATGGTTTCACCCTTTACATGGCATCATTTTGTTTGTCAGTCGGTTCGGTGACTGGTTCTGTAGGATTGACAGGGTCTGCCACTACAGGTTCGGTCACTTTTGCTGGCGTTTTAAACGCATTTTCAGCTTCGGTTTGGCTATCAATGACTGGTTCAGCTTCGGTTTCAGGTTCAGGCTCAGGTTCAGGTTCAGGTTCTGGTTCAGGCTCAATCCAACCTAATTGAACCCGTGCATTGGTAATCATTTCTGCAGCTTTTTTGGATGTGAATTTCAACTCTTTGAACAGTGAATCTTCCTCACCATAAAGTTCATCGGCTGCCAAATCGGCAAAATTTTCTAAAGTGCAGACAGAATTTTCACCTAATTTCACCAACATTTCATAAGTTAAACCTGTGAAATCAATCAGGTCTTTTTTCATTTTTAATTGCTTCATGACTTTGGCACGTTCAATTTTTTGCTGTTCCAATGATTGCTTGGCGCGTTCTTGCAACTCACCAGCAAGTGCTTCATCAAAACCTTTAATGGTTGTCAAATCATCAAGGCTACTATCAATGATTTCTTCAATATCATGAAACCCTTCGGCAATCAGCAAGCGGGCAATCACATCATCCACATCTAGCAATTCCATAAATAATTTACTGCGCTGTTTGAATTCTATTTCACGTCTTTCAGCATCTTGTTCTTCAGTTAAAATATCAATATCAACATCGGTAATCTGTGTGGCAAGGCGTACATTTTGCCCTCTTCTACCAATGGCTTGTGATAATTGGTCTTCAGGCACAACAACATCTAGCTTGCCGGTATTTTCATCAACCACCACTTTGGTAATTTCTGCTGGTGCAAGTGCATTCACAACATAGGTAACAATATCTTCAGAATAAGGAATAATATCAATTTTTTCCCCTTGCAACTCTGATACCACCGCTTGCACACGCGAGCCACGCATACCCACACATGCACCTACAGGGTCGATGGAAGGGTCGTTTGAGATAACAGAAATTTTGGCACGGCTACCTGAATCGCGCGCGCAGTTGATAATCTGCACCACCCCATCATAAACTTCAGGGACTTCTTGTAGAAATAATTTAACCATAAACTGATTATGGGTGCGTGATAAGAAAACTTGTGGTCCACGATTTTCGCGTTTAACAGAATAAATATAAGCCAAGATTCTATCGCCACGCTTAAAATGTTCCCGCCCAATCAATTCGTTACGCCGTAATAAACCTTCTGCGCCTGTGCCTAAATCAATGATTAAATTACCATATTCCACACGTTTGACGATACGGCTGGTAATCTCGCCTACCTTATTGATAAATTCATCATATTGCTTGTTGCGTTCGGCATCGCGTACTTTTTGGACAATAATTTGCTTGGCTGATTGCACGCCAATACGTCCAAAATCAATGGGGGGCAAGGATTCTTTGATAAAATTACCAACTTCTAATGTTTTATCAATCGCACGGGCATCAACAAGTAATAATTGTGTTTGCGTGTCTTCTAATTCTTCTACCACCTCACGAAAACGTTGCATGGTAATTTCGCCTGTTTTCTTATCAATAAAAGCACGAATATCTAAACCTAACCCATATTTATTGCGTCCAGCTTTTTGAATCGCCAATTCCAATGCTTCAAAAACATGCTCGCGGTCGATATTTTTTTCTTGTGCGACAGTTTCAACCACCAAAAGAACTTCACTTTTTAATGATAACATAATTTATTCCTTATTGAGATTTTGCTGCAATAATGCATCAGTTAGCACCAGCTTTGCCGTTTTTAGCATGCTGATAGGGATATTAATGGATTGCGCTTTATAACAGATGATAAGATTATCACCATCCATATTTTCAAGCAATCCGTTGAATTTTCGTTGCTGATGTTCAGCAATAAGCATGGCATCCACCAGCTCAATTTTAATTTCTTCGCCAATATAGCGCGTAAAATCCTGCAAGCGTGTTAAGGGGCGGTCGATACCGGTGGAAGAAATTTCTAAACGATAGCGTTTATCAATCGGGTCTTCTACATCTAAAATTGCAGAAATAGCATGGCTCACTTGAGAGCAATCATCAACATTGATGGTTCTGCCATCAATATTCTCAATCATAATCTGCAAGTTTGGTTGAGAATCAAGACGGACACGAACAAGCATTTTCCCCATATCATAAAGGGGGAGTGCGATAATATTGGCAATTTTTTTCGCAAGCGGGTGATGGCAACCAACCAAATTGGGCTGTTGTAAAATATAAGACAAAATCATGGCATCATCTGCTTCTTCGGGCAACACATGAAGATTATTAGCATTATGAGGGCTTTGTGCCTGATTGTTCTGCAATACCACCGCCATGATTGTTTATTTCCTTTAGGCATTAAAAAAGGCGGGAAATCCCACCCTCATCAAGAAAGACAGTTTTGTTACTAATGGCTTAATAACACAATCATTAAAGCTTATTTTTTATAAAAAAGCAAGTTTTTTATATTATTTGTCAATCAACAACCGATGACCGATAGATTGCGTCCATAATCTGCCTCATGGCGCAAACAGCTACGGCGATAGCTGAAAAATAAATCTTCTTCAGCGCAGGTATCATGATTGCTGATTGCAATCTGCTTGATGCCAGCTTGTTGAAGCAAATAAGCCACAAAACCAACTAAATCAAACAAATATTTTTTATCATGTGTAATGTCAGCCATAAAAAATTGCTGATAATTTTCTGATTTTTCTAGGAAATTTTGATAAAATTCCGCACCCACTTGATAAGATTTTTGTGCGATAGAAGGGCCAATAGCGGCTTGAATATGGTTGATATCAGCCCCTTTTATTTGCATGAAATGGATTGTATTTTTAAGGATATTTGTAAATGCCCCTTTCCAACCTGCATGTGCGGCGGCACGGATATGGTTCACTCTATCGTAAAATAACACAGGTACGCAATCAGCAGTCATGATGCCCATTAAACCATTGGATTGATAATTTTGATGCCGGTTATTTACCATTGCATCGCCTTTAATTCTGCCATCGGGTTGATATGTTTCATGATCAGCAAAGGGCGTTTCAATCACCTGCGCGGAATGATATTGATATAATAAATACAAGGCGGTTTCATCATAAGCATCCCCTAATAATGCTTTGGCAATCAGAGACTGGTTGTTCAAAATATCAGTGCGCACATCTTGAGAGCCGACACCCGTATTTAGCCCTTGATAAAGTCCTTGACTGTTGCCACCTTTGCGGGTGAAAAAACCATGCGGAATATCCCAATCAGGATGCTGATAGCATTGTAACGCACCATAAGTTTTTTCAATCAGCATGGATTATTCTTTGGGTATAAAAGTTGCGGCATCAATCCGTTGGTCAAGCCAGCTGATGCGCCAATCCAGATGCGGTCCTGTAGAACGCCCAGTAGAGCCAATCGTACCAATTTTTTGCCCACGCTCAACCCAGCTACCATGATTCACATAGATTTTATTCAAATGCAGAAAGCTAGAAAATAACCCATGCCCATGGTCAATCATGATTGTTTTGCCAGAAAAATGCATGCCCGGATGTACCAAACGCACCAAACCTGATGCCGGCGCAACAATTGCTGTGCCACGTTTGGCAGCAAAATCAAGTCCCCAATGGGGGGCGCGTTGCAATCCGTTTAACACACGGCTTGAACCATATCTGCCTGTAATTCTGCCAATTGAAGGGCGTATAAATTCTGTATCAAAAGCGGTAAAATCACTCACATAAGAGCGTGCATTTTTAGCAAGTTTAATTTCGTGTTTAATACGTTTTGCAAATTTTTTTGAAGGAGTTACTTTTGATTGTGGCAAGCCATTAATATATTGCACCTTATATTTACGTTGTTTGATTTTGAGCTGATATTGGCGCGCATCATTTTTATCATCAATATGAATTAACGTTATAAGCGGTTCAGATTGATAGGGAATGCCGATAATGAAACGACCTTCTTTGCCAATTTTAATATCTTTATCAAGAAATTTAAGCCGATGTTTGGGTGGTAATTTTCCCTTAAACCATCCCCCCTGATAGGCGACTCCATAAAGTTCAATTTTACCAAATTTATAGATTTTGGCATCATTCAGACTGGGCACATAATCGGTAAGTATTTCTTCGGCGTGTGAATGAGTGACAAATGGCAACCATAGCCATAAAACCATGAGGATGGTTTTGGATAAAAAATTATGGTCATTCGTCGATAGTTGCATTTGCTATCCCATCAGCAAAAATAATACCAATCTTTTGGTTTCTTTTCAGTTGATGTGACTGTTTGATTAATTCGCCTGAGGAATCTTTAATCAGGCTAAACCCACGTTGTAATGTTTTGCGGTAAGAATAGCTTTCCAATTTCACCTCGTGAATTTCTAACTTACGACGCGCAATTTGTAGTTTCTTTTGATAAATATTATCGATACGCGCGCTATGATGGTTACATTGTTGCTTTTTTAATTGTACGAAGTTACGGATATTGGGCAAAATTATCTTTTGCATATGATGACGGTTTTTTTCAAAAATGCGTGTTATCGCATGGTGCATTTTCATACCAGAAAAATCAATATGTTGCTGATAGGTTTCAAAAATATGTGATTTTTGAGTTAAAAATTTTCCAGCTTGTTGTAATTGAAAACGGTTATTCTGCTTGAAATGAGAGATAGCGCGCCGTAACCTTTGTTGATAATTGTTAAGGTCAATCAGCAAATCATCTTTAACAGGCGTTGCCATTTCAGCGGCGGCTGTTGGGGTAGGGGCACGGTAATCAGCCGCTTCATCAATTAATGTGTGGTCGGTTTCATGCCCGATGGCAGAAATGAGGGGGATAGTTGATTCAGCCACTGCTCTGACAACAATTTCTTCATTAAAGCACCATAAATCTTCTAATGAGCCACCGCCACGAGCAACAATGATTAAATCAGGGCGAGGCGTCATTTTTTGTAAGGCATTAATGGCATGGGCAATTTCATTCTCAGCCCCTTGCCCCTGCACTCTAACAGGGTAAAGCATCACATGGCAGGGCATTCTTTGTTCGATACGGTGTAAAATATCTTTGATAACAGCACCGGTTGCCGAGCTAACCACCCCAATATGCTGTGGCATAAGCGGTAATAAGCGGGGGATGCGCGAAAACAAACCTTGTTCAGAAAGTTTTTTACGCCTATCATTGAGCATTTTTAAGAGCGCGCCTTCACCGGCAATTTCCAATTTTTCAACGATGATTTGATAATTGGAGCGCGCGCCATAGGTTGTGATTTTGCCAAGCGCAATCACTTCAGTGCCTTCTTCTAATAAAGATGATAATTTATCTGCCACCGAACGCCAGCAAATTGCATTCAGCACTGATTTTTCATCTTTCAAAGAATAATAGACATGCCCAGATGTGGCGCGTTTTAATCCTGATATTTCACCACGAATCCGCACATAACCAAATTGAGTTTCAACATGTTTTTTCAGTGCTTCTGAAAATTGGCTCACTTGGTAGATAGGGGGATGGTTGATTAAATCCATCTTACAACCAGATGCGTCGTAATGACCTTAACCGATAGTGAATTTTCTTGAATAAAGTAACATTCTTTGATTGTGTGTTGAGATGTTCAACCTCGCGCACATTGGCAAGCACGGAAATAATCGCAATAAAATTGGGAATTGCCATTAATGCCAATGCCAATTCATGAATACGAATGAAATAGATAGAAATGGTAAAAGTAGAAAGTGGGATAAGTGCAACCCAAAAAATACGCGCAGGCCAAATTGCTATTTGACCAAACAGAAAGAAACAGACTGTTTCAACATAATAGCCCCATGATAAAATTGCCGCGAGTGACATCATTAAGATGGTGACAACAATGGCTTCACGCCCGTAAGATTCAACATGCTCAAAAAACTGCACCAATTGTAAGATGCTATCGCCATCAGCATTTAAGGCACCAGAAAGATAAATTACGAAACTGATTAAGAAAGTAACCATAATGCCCGCAATCAAATTGGCAATCACTGCCATATAGCCTTGTTGACGGGCATCATATGTAACGGTTGCACTATGGGCGATACCGCTTGTGCCAAGCCCTGTGCCAGTACCATAAAGGGCGCGCGCAAAACCTAAAATAACCATTGTGCTGATGCTGGCACCCGTGCGCAGGCTTCGTTCACTAAAGGCTTCACTAAAAATCAGCTTAAAAAATTCAGGCAGTTGATTGCCGTAAAAAAACAAGACATAAACCAGCATGATGGCAAACATAAACAGACTTGCCCCCATCAAGATTGAAACGATGATGGAGGTGAGGCGTACCCCATAGCAAATACATATACCAACAATCGTAATAATGCCAATCATGATATAAAAGGGATTAATGTCAAAATAATCATGCCCTAATTGACTGATAAAGCGAACAGGCAGATGATTGCCTAAACCCACCGAACCAATTAGCAAAAAGATGCAGTAAAGAATGGCGAGAAACCCCCCTAAGAATGCAGCGTTTTTGCCCAACCCATATTTAAGCACATACATCGGACCACCCACAAAATGCCCCATATCAGTGACTTTGCGGAAAAGAATGGATTGAATGGTTTCAATATATTTGACACCCAATAGCAAAATGGTAAAAATCCAAATATAAAACAACACCCCATAGCCAGCAATTGCAATCACCAAAACGGTGCCAAGCAAATGCCCTGCGGTCATAGAAGTTGCGATGGACATAAGAAAGCCACTGCGTGGGGTAATGCCTAATCCAAAGGTTTCTTTTTGAAATGAGAATATTTTACGGGTTGCACTTTTCAATAATTGCCATTGCACAATAAAACCTGCGCCCAATCGTAAAGGCAGGCTACCTGCCACCAAAAAGGCAATGATAGGCAAGAATGAAATCCATAAAAATTCGTTAATATTGCTTATTAAGGTGATATTCATTTTTTATAATAATTCTGATGTTTCGTGGCTTAAGGCTACAGAAACACGTGCGCGGTGATTTTTCTGCAAATTATTCAGGCGATAACCGTTTTTCTCACTCAGTAAAATTTCAGGTTTTACATCACCTGATTCAATTTTTTGCCGCAAGCGATAAATATGTGTTTCTAGCGTATGGGTATCTATATTATTTTGATAACCCCATACATCTTGTAATAATTTTTCACGTTCTACTGTTTTGCCACCCGCACGGCACAAATAATTCAAAATTTGACTTTCTTTTTCAGTTAGATTGGTTTTGCGATTATTCATAAGTAAATAATTTTTGTCGGTTTGAAAATGCCAAGGACCAAACTGCCAATGGACCGCCGCAATCATTCTATCAAGCGCATCTAACAAATCATTGAGTCGGAATGGTTTTTCAAGCAAATAAAACGAAGGAAAGAAACTGCTATTTTCTTGCTCTTTGGTTACCATTTGCGTCAGAATAACAGCAGGAGGATAGGCAATCATATCATATTGGTTAAAATTTTTATGATTGAGAATATCATCACCAATAATCAACGCATCATAATTATTTTGATGCATTTGTTCAGACATTTTTTCAAGACCTTTTGCTGTATCGCAAGTAAAATTCCCCGATTGCGTCAGCAATGCTTTCAACTCATCAGCAATAAGCTCATGATTTTCAATAATGATAAGACGATTTTTCATGACCCTATTGTTACCTGTAAACGGCTGTGCCGTCAAGTATTAGCCTTATCAATTTGCTGTTTAATCTGCGTTAATTCAGAATCAGCAATGGGTTGCGCTTGTAAAATAGTGATGGCTTGCTGTAATAATTGCACCAAAGTTTTGTTATTATTGGCTTCACTTCTAAAAACTAGCGCATTTTCAGTATTAGAAGCACGGATAAGCCACCAATTATCACCATCTTCCACTCGGATACCATCAATATCATTATGGTTCAGTTTAAGCGCTTTCACATGTTTGATGATATTTTGCATGATGGTTTGCTTTTCTTCTTCTATAACCTCAATACGAATTTCAGCTGTGCCACACATTTTAGGCAATGCGTTGACTAAATCGGCTAATGTTTGTTGATGATTGATTTTGGCATCTATGACACGATTCATCAATTTAATGGCAGCATAAGGCGCATCATCAAAATAATGATTATCCGCGAAAAAAATATGCCCGCTCATTTCAGTAGCAAATTCTGCCTTTTCGCGCATCATCGCTGTTTTAATCAAAGAATGACCTGTGGCAACAATTTTTGCCTTTCCACCCATATTTTGCACCGTTTTTATGGCAGATGAAGAAATCTTGACATCGCCCAAAATAAGACTGCCGGGTTTTTCACGCAACACATCATAACTAAGAATCGGCAAAAGCTGGTCGCCATATAAAATCTGTCCTTCATGGTCAATCACGCCTAACCTATCGCCATCGCCATCGAAGGCAAAACCTAAATCAAGTTGGTTTTCTTTGATTAAATTTTGCAAGGCAACCATATTTTCTGGCTTTGAAGGGTCGGGATGGTGATTGGGGAACGTGCCATCAATTTTTTCATAAATCAAATAATGTTCGCCCGGTAATTGTTGGGTAAGATTTTTAATAATATCACCTGCCGCGCCATTACCCATATCCCATCCTATTTTCAGGTCCCAACCTATTTTCAGTGAATGATGCGTGGTTTTAACCTGTTTCATCAGGAATGCAAGATAGGCTTCAGAAATATTCTGCGTTGTAAAATTGCCAGCCTGTGGTGCGTCCGTAAACTTCCCTTGTTCAGCACGTTCGGGCAGAGATGCAATATCATCACCAAAAAAGGGTTTGCTATCCATCATGATTTTAATGCCATTATATTGTGGCGGATTATGCGACCCTGTCACCATCAGGGCTAAGCCCGCTTTTTCACACGCGCTGGCATGGTAAAGCATGGGAGTTGGCACAAGCCCGATAGAGGTAACATCCATACCTGTTTGTAGCACCCCTTCTGCCAAGGCATTGGCAAGTTGCGGTGAGCTTAACCTACCATCAAATCCGATAACACAATTGGCAAGATTTTTTTCAATCGCCCAATTTGCCAGTAAATTCCCTATGGAGTGATAAATTTCTTCATCAATCGTTTCCCCTACAATACCCCGAATATCATAGCTACGAAAAATGCTTTTATGAAAATTAAGAAAATGATGCTTAGCAGTCGGCATATTTTTTAATAATTTCACACATATCTACTTTTAAGTCATCACTGCGTAAGGCGGCGGCAATATTGGCTTCTAGCCAACCTGTGCGCTTGCCACAATCGAACCGTTCGCCTGAATAAAGTACGCCGTAAATATCGCGTGTTTCTAACTGCGCGCTAATCGCATCGGTTAATTGAATTTCGCCGCCTGCGCCTGTTTGTTTTTTATTAAGATGAACGAAAATACCGGGGTCAAGAACATAACGCCCAATGATACAGTGGTTAGAAGGGGTTTCTTCTACAGATGGTTTTTCTACCACAACATTAGCCCTTACTGCTACAGTGCCTGATTTTAAGGTAATATCAGTGCCTGCAATCACGCCATAACGAACAACATCATCTTTGGGCAAATCTTGCATGGCAATGGCTAATCCACCTGTTTCTTCGTAAGTATCTATCAACATTTTTGTACAATTTTGTTCGCCTAACAGCAATTCATCAGGTGATAAAATGGCAAAAGGTTCGTTACCTGCCCAATGGCGCGCGCACCAAATGGCATGCCCTAACCCTAAACGCTCATCTTGGCGCAGATAGGTAATAGCACCTGTTTCAGGCAAATAAGAAACGATAGCATCCGCCACATCATCTTTGCCAGTTCTGCGTAAAAAAGCTTCCATATCGGGATTGCGGTCAAAATGGTCTTGAATGCTGGTTTTTTCACGCGCGGTGATAATTAGAATATGTTCAATACCAGCATTTAAGGCTTCTTCTACCACATATTGAATCAGCGGTTTGGTAGCAACAGGAAGCATTTCTTTGGGTACAATCTTGGTTGCAGGTAACATTCTGGTGCCCAAACCAGCTGCGGGAATAACGGCTTTTCTAACGCGCATAATAACCTTATCATCATTGTAAAAAATTAAAAAATAACGCTGTTTTATAGCTGATTATAGGCTTGGTTGCAACTATTATAAAAATCTAAGCTGATTGTAACAAACGAACCGCATTATCATGTTCAAAAAGATAGAGCAAAAGCGCAATGTTTTTTCGATTATTTTTATCGTTATTTACCAAGTCATTTTCAAGTGCTTTATCTGCCATGATTTGCGCTATATCAATCAAATGGTGATGCGCCACCCAATCTACAAACCGAAAATCAGGCAAGCCACTTTGGCGGATACCCAGCATATCACCACCGCCACGCAATTTTAAGTCCATTTCGGCAATGGCAAAACCATCATGATGATGGCGAATTGTTTTCAATCGTTCTTGCCCATTGGCACTTAATATTTCATCATGAATCAGCAAACAGTAAGAATCAGTTTCCCCACGTCCGATTCTACCGCGCAACTGATGCAAGGCTGCCAAACCAAATTGTTCCGCATGTTCAATCACCATGATGCTGGCTTCTTTAATATCAACCCCTACTTCAATCACGGTAGTGGCAACTAAAATTTGTGCTTTGCCATCGCTGAAATTATGCAGGGCTTTGTCTTTTTGCGTGGCAGGCATTTTGCCATGAAGCTGTTCTATCAGTTCAGGGGAGAAATAATTTTGCAACATCGTCGCCCGCGAGGTAACATCATTTTTTTTCTGCTTTTGTGGATTTTCATCTTCATCATTTTGCTCAATAAGCGGGCAGACCCAATAGATTTTCCGCCCTTCAGCAATGGCGCGCGTGATGGCATCAATAATTTCAGCCATACGGCTTTGAGAAAACAACCTTGTCACAATGGGTTTGCGTCCTTTGGGTAATTCAGTCAGGCGTGATACTTCTAAATTATGCCAATGGCTTAGCATTAAGGTGCGTGGAATCGGGGTTGCGCTCATCACCATCATATCTAAATTTTTGGCTTTTTCAGAAAAAATCAATCGCTGATGGACACCGAAACGATGCTGTTCATCAATCACGGCTAGCCGCAAATCATGGTAGCGTACTTGTTCTTGAAATAACGCATGTGTGCCAATAACCATCTGCGGAGACTTATCAATCGTATAATGATTGATGCGCTCAAGGGCGGCTTTCTTTTCTGTCGATTTCATTTTGCCAGTGAGTAAAATAATCTCAATATTATGTTTCTCAAGCAAGATACGGAAATTATGATAATGCTGTTTGGCAAGAATATCGGTGGGTGCCATCAAGGCTGATTGTCCCTCTATGCCTGATGCCAGCACCATTGCAAGCAAGGCAAGAATCGTTTTACCACTGCCGACATCTCCTTGTAACAAACGCAACATTCGGGTAGGGGCGTGCAAAGATTCCTTAATTTCATCAAATGTTTTTTGTTGCGATGGAGTGAGCGTAAAAGGCAAATCAGCAATAATTTTCTGGCATAAAGCAAGATTATCATCATGGTTATTTCTGTTTTTTGTTTGCTTGTAACCATATTTTTTCATCAAACCTAGCATTAATTGATTGGCATATAATTCATCAAGAGCAAGGCGCGTATGTGCGGGCGATTGGGGCAGAATATCATCGGGTTGTTTGGGCTGATGAATCTGGTGGAGCGCATCATAAAATGAGGGGAGTTGATATTTTTCAAGCGTTTCTTCATCAAGCCATTCAGGAAATTTGGGCAGATGCGTGAGGGCTGTTTCCATGATTTTACGAAACATCAGACGGCTTAAACCAGTGGTTAGCGGATAGATAGGCTCTAATGAAAGAGTGGTTGGAATCGCTTCATCAGGTTTTAAGTGCATGATATGCGGATGTACCATTTGCAATTTTTGTCTGTAAATATCCACTCTGCCCGCCAGTAAGATAGGTTGATTCAGGGGTAAGGTGCGATTGAGATATTCTTGCTTGATATTAAAGAAAATTAATTCTAGGCGGGTGCTTGCATCATTATCAGAATCCATCATGATGATACGATAGGGCATGCCACGTTTGGGCGGCGCGATATGTTGAATCGGCACAGCTTTTATCAATACTTCTTGTCCATCATAATGATGCGCGCTGGTTAAATTTTCAACAAGAATCCTGTTAAGTGCCGTGCGAGGGAAATGGCATAAAATATCCCAAATTGTTTTACCGGCAAGGTTGGTTAATTTTTCTTGTAATTTTGCACCTACCCCTTTCAGCGTTGCAACCGAAGCGAAAAGCGGGTAGAGCTGTTCGGGGCGCATTATTTTCCTGCGAAAATTTCAGGGTAAAGTGTGCGGGCAAGATGTTCTACGGCATCAATGGCAGCCGGGCTAATTTGCCAATCACCTTGAAAGATAGGGATAATATTACTAATCGCACGCGAATCAGAAAAATTTTCTTCAATAATTTTGCGTTTATAAAGTAATAAATCTTGGTTGCCATCAAAAGGGATAATCACATGGTCAGGTTCTCACGGCGCAATGTTGCCCAGCGTAATGCAGGGCGTTCAGGGTCGGTAATGGCAATATTTTCTGCCCCTGCTTTTTCTAAAATGATAGTTTCTATAGAACCTGCACGCGGACCATAAGGGGTTTTCAAACCGCCTTCAAAATAGAAAATCCGCTTGGGTTTTTTGCCCGCTAATTTATTGGCGACGGCACGCAAACGGGCTTGATATTGTGTGACTAAATCTTGGGCTTGTTTCTGCCTACCTGTTAGTTTGCCAATGGCTAACATATCAGTGAATAAATCTTCAAAGGTGGCTTTATAGCTTTTATCAAATGCTGATTTGCACGAGATGCTATTGATAAAGGTGAAAATTTTTCTACCATGCAGATTGGTGCGTAATTTACGGGCGGTTTTTGGATAAATGCCTTGATAATAACCCGCTAAATAAAATTTTGTTTTGCGTCCGATTAAATCGGTAACGCTAGGATAGCGAATATTCAAAAATTTCAATCTATTGATATGGTCTAACACATTGCGTTTTAATCGAAAACTGCTCAAATTTTTCTGCCCTAAACGTGCCGAATACCACGCCCGATATTGTAATGAATTACGATTGATGCCACTCATACTATTGGCGCGGTCGTGAATATTTAATACCGCTAAAATTTCATACATGGCTGTGCCGTGAAAAGCAATGCCACTATTGATGGGGGCAGGGTAATTAATCTTACTGTTACAATTGGTTAAGGTCAGTGCCTGCGCGGAGGTGATACTCATCACGCCACTTAAAAATAACAGGGTAATAATAGAAAAAAACCTAGCCTTCATGATTATTAAATTCATGGTAATGAATGGGTGGAATACGCCCTTTGACTTTTGCGCGTAATATTTTGGGGCGTTTTGCAAAAGGCACAATGCCATCATCTGCTTGCTTATAAAGCTGGAACCATTCTAACAACATATCTTGATGCTGTTCATGCGAAATATCATTCAAAAGATAGCTGAATTTATCAGGATGATTTATACTAATGGCGCAGGGGCTATCACATTGCACAAGGCATTTTACTGCTTTAATAGCATGATGTTGCCCTGTTTCTTGACAAAGTTCAACCATTTTATCATAGAGTAATTTCCCCGGGCGGGTTTCACTATCATCATGATTTTTTTCACGACAGGTGACACAAATATGAAGCGAATGTTGTTCAGAAGACATTATCTATCTAACCTAACTTAGGGGGTGCTTTTTAATAACAAGAGTGCCTGCTATTTTATCGTGCAAGGCTTGGCGCAAATCATTTGTAAGCATCATCCAATGCCCTAGCCATAAAATCAATGATGAAAGAATGCTCACACCATAGCGAAGCGAGGCGGTTGTTAAAGTGAGTTGTTGAAGCTCCATAGTCATAATTTCTAATCTCATTGCGCGCATTCCTAAAGTAGCACGTTTTGTAGAGCTATGTTGTGAGCCGAAATAAAGCCACTCTATTGACAGAACATGCCAAAATTTGAGGTGAACAACACCCTCAAAATAATTATTCGTCATGATAATCACAACAAAAAGTGAACTACAAATCACAAGGTAATCTATCAGAACTGCCATAAATCTTTCTGGCAAGCTAGCATATATGATGTTTTCATTATTATTATCGTTTTGCACCGACATTGTTTTATATCCTAAAGATGATGTATTTATGCTACCATAATCTTGCGCTATTTTTAAGTTATTGCAAGAAGATTATCAGCCTTTTATGGCAAAGGAACTGGATTATCGCTTAAATTACGTAACCATAAAATTAGATTTGCACGGTCTTTATCACTTTTAATCCCTACGAAATTCATTTTTGTGCCGGGAATATATTTTTTTGGCTTATATAAAAATTCATTAAGTGATTCGAAATCCCAAGAACCGCCACTTGCCAACAACGCTTCAGAATAAGAGAAGCCTTCTGTTGTGCCACGTGCGCGCGCAACAATATCCCATTGGTTAGGACCGATACGGTTAGGACCGCCTTTGGCAAAAGTATGGCAGGCAGTGCATTTTTTTGCAATTTTCTCGCCAACAATCGCATCAGCCGATGCCAATAAATCAGTAACTGGTGGCAGAATTTCTTCTACTTTTTCAGTCACTGCTCCATTCGATTCTTCAGGAACCTCGATATTATAGGCAAATTTCTGTCCTTCGCCATGTTCACCACCATGCCCGGTACTTTCTTTAAGTACGATTTCATCAATGACGAAATCAACCATCAGCATCACAAATAATGCGGTTAATACAGAAGCTGCAATTTTGTTTATTAATAAAGGGTCTTTCATTCAAAGAATCCATTAAATAATGATAGAAGTTGTTGCTAATTATCGGTATAACTCTAATAGAAAAATAAATCAAATGCTTTATGAGATTTTTTAGGAAGCCTATTTATAATGTCAGAATTAATTTTTATCCCCAGCCGTATGCAAGCCATGCGTTTGCCAAATAAACCATTGTTAGAGATTAACAATATCCCCATGATTATACAAGTTATGAAGCGCGCCCAAGAGGCAGATTGTGCAAAAGTTATTGTGGCTGCTGGTGATGAAGAAATTGTAGAAACGGTTAAGGCGCATGGTGGCGAGGCTATTTTAACCGATAATGATTTGCCATCTGGCACCGATAGAATTTGGCAAGCCTATCAGCGGTTTGGGAGCGATGCAAAATTTATTATGAATTTGCAAGGTGATTTACCAAATATCAATGCAGAAGTTATTCGTGATGCTTTTATTGTAGCGCAAAAAAGCGGTGCTGATATTACCACCCCGATTGCACCGATGAATGATGAAGAAGAAATTAATAATGAAAATGTGGTAAAAGCCGCGATGTTATTGGAAGAAAATCAGCAACATGCCCGTGCTTTGTATTTCTCGCGTGTGCCAATTCCTTTTAATACCCCTATCTATTACCACCATGTTGGGCTTTATGTATTCACCCATAAAGCGTTACAAACATTTGTTGGCTTGCCCCAAACGGCGTTAGAAAAAACCGAACGGTTAGAGCAATTACGTGCATTGCAGGCGGGAATGCATATTGAGGGGTTTTTAACCCATCATATTCCGTTAGGTGTTGACACAAAAGATGATTTAGAAAAAATTCGTGTATTGATGAAATAATGGTAGAAAATAAAAAATCAATTGGCTTTCAGGGGGTTGAGGGCGCGTTTTCGCATCAGGCGGCACGGCAATTATTTGCTGATGCGGATTACATGCCTTATTTTAGCTTTGATGATTTGGTGCAAGCCACTGAAAAGGCTGAGGTGGATTACGCGGTAATTCCAATTGAAAACTCTACAGGTGGGCGTGTGGCAGAGTTTCATCATTTGTTACTTGATACGAATTTACAGATTATTGAAGAATTTTTTATGCCGATTAAGCATGATTTGCTAGGTTTTAAGGCAAGCACGCTTGATGATATTAGGCAAGTTTTATCGCACCCGCAGGCTTTGGCGCAATGTAATCAGTTTCTTGCTGGCATGAATCAGATTGGGTTAATTCCTCATGCTGATACGGCAGGCTCGGCAAAAGAAATTTCAGAAACAAAGCGTAAAGATAGAGCTGCCATTGCATCGCGTTTGGCGGCAGATATTTATGATTTAGAAATATTGGCAGAGAATATTCACAATAAAGATGATAATACCACGCGCTTTTTAGTGATGACGCGTCAGGGATTGGTAAAGAAACCGCCTTTGATTGATGAGACTGACAATGGTTTGAATCACTATATCACCAGCGTTGCTTATCAACTTCGTTCGGTGCCTGCCGCGCTTTATAAAACATTGGGTGGTTTTGCCACAGGCGGCATTAATTTGGTCAAGCTAGAAAGCTATATTGATATGGGTAAAAATAAAGAAGCGTGGTTTTACATAGAGATTATGGCGCATCCTGATGATAAAGCCATGCAACAAGCCATGCGTGAGTTAGAATTATTTACGCATCAAGTGAGGGTTTTAGGGGTTTATAAGGCATCAGATTGGCGTGGCAGTTAAATTAGCAGTTAAGGGTTATTTTGTGGTTGTTTAATACCTTGAGCTTTAAGGAATTTTAATGCCCTAAATGATAAGGGTGCCGGTCTCGAATAGTGGTGGCGCGGTAAATTTGCTCTAACAGTTTTATCACGGTCACTTTCTAAATAAGTCATTACACGTACAGCATCACTCGCACAAGCTCATGTGGCCAGATATTTTTACCAAAGGCAATTTTTCTATCGCTTGTTTTTAACAAATCTTCTGAAAGCCCATCTGCACCACCAATCAGAAAATGAACGGACTGCCCATTATTCTCTGCTTGTTCTAATAATTGTGCAAATGCTTCTGATGTGATTGTCTCGCCATTGGCATCTAAGGCGATGGTAAAATTTCCTCCATTGGTTTTGCGTGTCATTTTTTGCTGAAAGATTTTTGTTTCTTGTTGCAATCGCGCTGGTGCAGATTTTTCTTTGCTGGCAGTAATCTCAATGATATGTAGATTTTTGAGACGCTTTTCATAAAGTGTTGCGCTTTCAATAAAAATTTGACGCAATTTGCCAACGGCATAAATCGTGATGGGGGTCACTTGATTTTTTCCTGTTTGCTATCGCCCCAAATCCCTTCAATATGATAATATTCACGCACTTCCTCGCGCATGATATGCACAATCACATCGCCTGCATCTAGCACAACCCAATCGCATTTTCCGTCCCCTTCACTGGCAACATCCATTTTTTCTTGCCTGATGCGCGTCATGACATTTTCAGCAATAGAGCCCACATGCCGTGCCGAGCTTCCCGTCGCCACCACCATATAATCGGTGAAATTGCTTTTATTTTTAAGCGATAGGGTGACCGGATTGATGGCTTTGTTATCATCTATCGTTTGATTGATAAGATGAAGCAAATCATCGGCTGATAAAATATGATTCATAGAATGTTGCTTTGCCGAATAAGGGTAGAAGAGGTTGGATGGGTTTTTCCATCAAGATAAATCAATTTGTGACGATGCTTGACTATAAAAGAATTATCATATCGATTCAAGCCTTGCAATTTGCCGCGAAAACGCAACAGGCTAGGATAATGGTAATCATCGCGCCTGATAATGGCAATGGGTAGTTGCTTCATTATTTGCGAGGCATGATGCCATTGTGGTAATTCATATAAATTATCGGAACCTATCAGTAAAAAAAATTGCTGATGTGGAAAAGCGCGTTTTAAGGTTTTAAGGGTTTGAAAACTATATTGTTGTTGGAAAATTGTTTCAGGCGTGGCAATTTCAATCGGGAAGGGTGCATATTGCTTGGTAATTTTTTGTGCCTGTGCAAGACGGGTTTCAATGGGTGCTAAATCATACGCATGTTTGAAAGGATTTTGCGGTGTGATAAACCACCAAATATTCTTTAATCGCAATCGATATTTTGCCATGATGCTGATATGGATATGCCCTTGATGGGCGGGATTAAAAGAGCCCATTAACAGCCCAATTTTTTCACTTCCACCAACAGGTTGCGGGCATAATTGTTTAAATTGTTGCGTGATTGCTGTTGTTACGCTCTGCAATGCCCGGTACCATAAACCAGATTTTTATAGGTAACCAACTCACGGGTTGCCACAGGACCACGCGCATGTAACCTGCCCGTTGCAATACCAATTTCCGCGCCCATGCCAAATTCGCCACCATCGGCATATTGAGTGGAACAATTATGCATCACAATCGCACTATCCACATGTTGCATAAATTGCTGGCAAGCCTCGGCATTATCGGTGATGATGGCATCGGTATGGTGCGAGCCATAATGATTGATATGGTCAATGGCTTCTTCCATTGAGCTAACAATTTTCATGGCAAGAATTTTCTCTAAATATTCTTCACTCCAGTCATTCTTGCTGGCTTTCTGCACTTTATTATCAAAGGCTTGCACGGCTTCATCACCACGTACAACACATTCAGCCTTGCGGAATTTTTGCAACAAAGACGGTAATATTTTTCCTGCAATATCGCGATGAATTAACAAAGTTTCTAACGCGCCACAAATACCCGTTCGTCGCATTTTTGCATTGAAAACCACATCAATGGCTTGTTCGGTATTATTGACTGTTTTATCAAGATAAATATGGCAATTCCCATCCAGATGGGCAAGCACAGGCACACGGGCATCTTCCATCACTTTGCTTGTTAAGCCTTTGCCGCCACGTGGAATCAGCAAATCAATTTTGCCACTGGCTGTTAGCATTAATTCTACCATATAGCGGTCACGAATTTTGACAAATTGCACAGCATCCTCATGAAGCCCTGCCTCTTTAATGCCTTGACGGAATAAATTACTAATGGCAAGCGAGCTATGCAAACTTTCTTTGCCACCACGTAAAATCACAACATTGCCTGATTTTATACAAAGTGCTGCCGCATCTGCGGTTACATTCGGGCGTGATTCATAAATGATACCGATAATGCCAATGGGAACCGTGACGCGCTCAAATCTTAGCCCATTATCAGGGTTTATCCATGTTTCAATCATTTTGCCAACAGGGTCTTCAAGCGCAATGATGGTATCCATAGCATCTGCCATTCCATCAATTCGGAATTCATTCAGCAACAACCTATCAAGCATGGCTTCAGACAAGCCATCGGCACGGGCTTGTTTAATATCTTCAGCATTGGCTTGTTCAATAACTTGCTTGTTACCTCTTATCAATTGTGCGGCATTTCGTAAGGCTTGATTGCGTTGTTCAGCGGTGCATGTGGCAAGGTTTGATTTTGCTTGTTTTGCTTGTGTGCAAATACCATTAAAATCCTTAACCATACTTTCTTTATCGGCATAAGAAGTCATTATATTTTTCATCTGTCATTGTTAGAAAAGTTATTAAACTGCATTATCTTGCAATCAAAACGTAAAAGCAACATGATTTTATAATGATTGCAAAAAATCTATTGCCATTGATAGGGGATTCATTTATCAATGATAACTTAATTGTTGATGTTAATATTAAGATTAAAGGTTTAAACATGACTGACTATAAAGTAGCTGATATATCACTTGCAGATTGGGGACGTAAAGAAATTACGATTGCTGAAAATGAAATGCCGGGATTAATGTCATTACGCGAAGAATATCGTGGCAAGAAACCACTTGCGGGCGCACGTGTTACGGGTTGTTTGCATATGACGATTCAAACGGCAGTATTGATTGAAACATTGATTGATTTGGGTGCTGAGATTCGTTGGTCGTCTTGTAATATTTTCTCAACTCAAGACCAAGCGGCGGCGGCGATTGCACAAGCTGGCGTGCCTGTATTTGCTTGGAAAGATGAAACGGAAGAAGAATATGAATGGTGCATCGAGCAAACTCTGCAAGGTCCTGATGGTTGGAAGCCTAATATGTTACTTGATGATGGCGGTGATTTAACCATGATGGTGCATGAAAAATTCCCTGAATTATTAGATGATATTCGCGGTGTTTCAGAAGAAACCACAACAGGTGTGTTGCGCCTTTATGAAATGGCACGTGATGGCAAATTAAAAATCCCTGCCTTTAACGTGAATGATTCTGTCACCAAGTCAAAATTTGATAATGTTTATGGGTGCCGTGAAAGTTTGGTGGATTCTATTAGGCGGGCAACGGATGTGATGATGGCAGGTAAGGTTGCTGTTGTTGCTGGGTTTGGCGGTGTTGGCAAAGGTTCCGCTGAAAGCTTGCGGGCGGCAGGTTGCCGTGTGATGGTTACCGAAATTGACCCTATTTGCGCGCTTCAAGCGGCTATGGAAGGTTTTGAAGTTGTGACGATGGAACAGGCTGCGCCGATTGCTGATATTTTTGTAACAGCAACGGGGAATGTGGATATTATCACCATCGACCATATGCGGAAAATGAAAGAATATGCGATTGTCTCCAATATTGGGCATTTTGATAATGAGATTCAAGTTGGTGCGCTTGAAAATATGAAATGGGACGAAATCAAACCACAGGTTGACCAGATTGAGTTTCCTAATGGCAAAAGAATTATCTTACTTGCCAAAGGGCGTTTGGTGAATTTAGGGTGTGCAACAGGGCATCCTAGCTTTGTGATGAGCGCATCCTTTACCAATCAGGTGATGGCGCAGGTTGAACTTTGGGGCAATCATACATCCTATGATAATCAAGTTTATATTTTGCCTAAACATCTTGATGAAAAAGTGGCAAGCTTGCATTTGGATAAATTGGGTGCGGAACTCACAAAATTATCAGCAAAACAAGCGGATTATATTGGCGTGCCATCTAATGGACCCTTTAAGGTAGACCATTACCGTTATTAAATTGGCGTGATTTATTTTCTTTATTATTTCACTTGCATCATGCTAGGCATGTTTTTGCGGATACCCATCGCACGTTTGGCAAAATAATTCTTCAATGGCGGGGTATGATGAATTGCTTTCATGCCCAACTGACGGATTAATTTAAGTGGCGGTATATTATTAGCAAAGATACGGTTGAGTAAATCAGTCATGGCGGCAACGGCATGATTATCTTGCTTGCGCCATGTTGCAAAATCTTTGAGAGTTTCCTCGCGCCCAATATCTAGTCCCAATCTTTGTGCTTTTTGTAAAATATCCCATAACACAGCACTATCACGCAAACCAAGGTTAAGCCCTTGCCCAGCCAATGGATGAATGGCATGGGCAGAATCACCCAGCAAAATAAACCGATGCTGATAATATTGTTTGGCATGGCTAAAGCTAAGCGGGTAACATTGGCGCGGGGCTGCCATTGCCAAATCACCCAACCAATCGCCCATTTTTTCCTTGACCATTAACAGAAATTGCGCGTCATCTAAACGCATTAATTTATCTGCGGTATTGTCTTTATCAATCCAAACAAGCGCGCTTCTTTGTTCAGTCATTGGCAGAATGGCAAATGCCCCTTTGGGGTGGAATTGCTCTACAGCCACACCGCCATGATTGCGTTCATGAAACAATGCGGTGATAATGGCTTTTTGCCGATAATCCCATGTTACCGCCTGAATATTGGCTTGCGTGCGCAAAGGTGAGTTGCGTCCATCACAGGCAATGACTAATTTAGCCATGTAGCAATCACCATTATCCAGCGTTACAGTTGCAGATTGTTGATTGATAGTGCCTGTTTTATCCACGGCATCATCTTCAGGGGTTAAATCAATTTTTGCCACTGACCTATCATGTAAGATTTTTAAGTTTTTGCATTTACTGGCATGTTGATAAAACACTTTTCGCAACAGACTATTTTCAATCACATAGCCAAAAGGCTGTTTATCGGTTTGGGCATCTTCTGCGGAAAAATGCAGGAAAAAAGGCGATGTTCCAAGCAAAGGGTCTGATTCAGTGACACGAATATCATTAATAGGTTGGGCATGAGGAGTTAAATCTTCCGCCAATCCTAAATTTTTTAATAAGGTAAAAGAAGTGGCGGCAATGGTGCTTGCGCGCCCATCAGCCAATGGATTTTGCATAGCATCTAATGATTGTGGTTCTACCATAAGCGCGCGATAACCCACTTTGGCAGCAATCATACCAGCAATTAAACCGTTTAAACCACCACCTGCAATAATGATATCAATCGATGATGCATGCTGTTTTGCCATCTATTGCCTATTATTATTACGCCGACTACGCTGTTGGCTATAATGGCGTTTACCACCTGAATAATTCTGTCGACGTTGATTACCTTCTTGCGCGTCACTTCCAGCCGGACTGCGCTGTGAATAGAAATAAAGCAGAACGTAACCGAATACAGCAGATAAGACAGATGCCAAAAATACGCCTGCACGCACTTGTGTATCATAGTCACCACTTGGGAAGGCAAGCGCGCCTATGAAGAGCGACATGGTAAAGCCTATTCCGCATAAGGCTGCCATGGCATAGATTTGCGGCCACCTTGTGCCTTGAGGCATAGGGCTTAAACCAATTCTGACCATTGCAAAGACAGCCGAGAAAATACCAAGCTGTTTACCAACAAATAATCCGAATAAAATACCTAATGTTACCGAATGGTCAAGAACAGAATCTGCGCCTGCCATATCGGCAAAATTAACCCCTGCATTCATAAAGGCAAAGATAGGTAAAATCATAAAATTCACCCAAGGAGAGATATTCTGCTCTAATGCTTTGAGGGGCGAACGCCGTGAATAGCTATTAGGGTTAGAGTGTAATGGTACAGCCATAGCGGTAAGCACCCCGGCTATGGTGGCGTGAATGCCTGAACGGAAAATCACAACCCATAAGAAGAAGCCTAAAATTACATAGGGAGTCAATAATGTAACGCCACGCTTGTTTAAGAATAGCATCACTAAGAAAATACCAACGGCAAGCAAAAGCGCATTGTAATCAAGCCCTGTATTGTAGAATAATGCAATGACTAAAATTGCACCCAAATCATCAATGACCGCAATGGCAATTAGTAATATTTTTAAAGATGATGGCACACGCTTGCCTAGCAATGCCATAACCCCAATCGCAAAGGCAATATCAGTGGCTGATGGAATTGCCCAACCACGCATATGGGTTGAATCTGCTATATTGAAACTTGTGTAGATAAGTGCAGGCACAAGCATACCAAAGAAAGCTGCCACAAACGGAAGCAAGGCTTGATTGAATGATGAGAGTTCACCTTCTTTGAATTCATGTTTAATCTCTAAACCAACAAGTAAGAAGAAAATCGCCATGAGTGCATCATTAACAAAATGCTGTAAACTTTGTTCAAAATGCCAGCCACCGAAAGCAAAACTAATATGAAGATGAAGCAGTTCAGTATATTGATGCCCATAAACACTATTTGCCATCCATAAAGCGGCGATTGTTGCCAGTACAAGCGCAATGCCACCTGAAACTTCTCTTTTTGTTATTTGATAAATAAGATGAAACGGATACATAATCACATCAGAAAGAGTCTCTAATTGATAAGACTGTTTTCTTGGTGGATAACGGCGATTGCCTGAATTACGATGTTTGTTGTTTCTGTTACCACGATAAGGCGTGCGTCTGTTATTTCCGTTATTTCCGTTATCGTTATTATTGGTCTCTTTATTATCCATTGCTAGTGTTGTTCCCTTAAAAATTATGAGCAAGTGTATTTAGCATGATAGTAACCGATTTTATGTTTATATTACAACAGAAAAACAAAATTTATCGTGTAATTTTTATCATTTTATTTTCTTTAATGGTAAGTATCATGCGTATCATTTTTATGAGTGTGGTGGTTTTTGTAGCCGTTCTATAATGCCATGTAGGGTTTTTAGCTCTTGCGCGCTTGCGGCAGAACGGATGAAATAATGTGTTAAATTCTTTAACATTTCAGGCTTTTGCTCTTTGGTTTTGAAAAAACCACGCACATCTAAGGACTGTTCTAAACGGGTTAAGAAATTTAACAATTCATCGCGTGATGCCGGCATAAAATGGGGCAATGTTTCATCGGTGCAAGCTAGGTTTTGTATGCGGTAATGATAACAAAATAGCAACACCGCTTGCGAAAGATTCAGCGATTGAAAATCAGGATTAAGGTTAATATGCACAAGCCCATTGCATAGGCTGATGGCATGGTTATCAAGCCCGGCACGTTCGGCACCAAATAATAAAGCGGTTTTCATATTTTGCTGATTGGTTTGTTGCATCATTTCTTGCACGGCTTGTTCTAAATCATAACGTGGCAAAGCGCGCCCTCTTTTACGCGCGGTTAAGCCTAAAATATAATGGCAGTCGGCAATGGCATCGTTTAGATGGTTGTAAATTTTCGCTTGATGCAAAATATCATCAGCCCCCGCTGAGGCTGAAAATGCTGTTGGGTTTGGCCAACCATCGCGTGGGTCAACAATCCGTAATTCGCTAAATTGGCAATTACGCATGGCACGGGCAACCATGCCGATATTTTCTCCTAATTGCGGATAGATTAAAATGATGATGGGTTGATTATGTTGCGTCATTTTCACTACAAGTTAAAGGCTACAATTTAATGAGGGGGCGTGGCGCAACCACCCGTGCCACCGTGATACCATAGACATGGCTTGCACCCGCTTTTTTCAGTATTTTTGCACAATTTTCCATGGTTGTGCCTGTGGTAAGCACATCATCAACCAGCAGAATCTTTTTATTTTTAATCAGCGGATAATGTTCTTTGGCAATAGAAAAAGCATTGCGTAGATTATTCGCACGTTCATTCGGATTGCCTGATTGCTTTTTGGTATAACGAATCCGTTTCAGCAAGCCTGTTTGCACTTGGTCGGTTTCAAGCAATTTTGCAAGCGCAAATGCCAATAAAGCCGATTGGTTATATCGCCTATGCCATAGTCGAAAACGATGCAAAGGCACGGGTATCATCAGGTCGGTTTCGGGCAAACGCTTGATGGCAAGGGTGAGCAAATAGCTTAACAAACCGCGCAGATACAGGGCATCATTTTGTTTGAATTTCAAGATTAAATCACGCGAGATTCCATCATAGGCAAGGGTTGCCACAGTGCCATCTAAATAAGAAGGCTGTTGCATGCAGCTGATACAAATGGCGTCCCAATCAGCTTCTTCATCGTGGCTGGCAATCGGGAAACCGCATTGTTTGCACAGATATAAAGGAATTTCAAAATCTAATTTATGCCAACATGATTGGCATAAGGGCAATTCATGTTCCAGATATTGTTCACACATGGCGCAGTTAGGGGCAAAAATCAGATGGCTTGCTTTCTCGCTTACCTGTTGCCATTGTTGCTTCAAGCTATTGCGCCATTCATGCGACAAAGGATATTGTCGCAATTTTAAGAAAAAATCTTGCATTTCATGCGACTTGCTGACTAGATTAACCACGATGTCTAAATTACCTCATATGATTGATAAGCCGATGCATATTGCCAACCGCAATCGTGCTTATGCCCATCATAAAGATTTTTCATTTCTGTTTGAAGCGGTGATGGATTTATTAACCGAAAGATTACAAGATACTGCCTATCGCTTTGAAGATGGCTTGATTTTAGAATGTTTTGGCACGCTTTGTTGCGATATTTTGGCAGGCAAAGGCTTGTTAGGGCAGAAAATAAATAGAATCACACAGATGGATTGTGCGATAAATTTTGCCCGTCATGCCAAGAAAATGCCGATTTGCAAGCATCATCACATGATTGTGGCAGATGCGGAATTTATGCCTTTTGCCGATGAAACATTTGATGTGGTGCTATCCCCTTTTCATCTGCATTGGATGAATGATTTGGTAGGCACATTGATTCAGATAAAACAGATTTTGCGTGAAGATGGGGCGTTTTTTGCGGTGATGCCGGGGGGCAAAACGTTGCAGAATATCCGCCATGCCATGATGCAGGCAGAGATTGAACTTTACGGTGGGGGTGCGCCGCATATCTTGCCCTTTGTTGATATTCAAACGATGGGGCAGTTGATGCAACGCGCTGGCTTTGCCTTGCCTGTGATTGATAGCGAAGTGATGAGGATTAACTATAAATCTGTGCAGAAATTATGTGCTGATTTGCGCTATATGGGCGAGGGCAATGCGCTTTCTGAAAGGCGCAAGCAACCTTATGGCAAGGCATTTTTTCAGCGGGTAGAAACATTGATGGAGGCGCAAAAGCAAGATGGATTCTTTACCATTGAGATTGAGTTGATTTTTCTACATGGCTGGAAACCATCGGTCAAACAGCGCAAAGCCTTAAAACCGGGTTCTGGTCAAATATCGCTTGATGATGTGTTGTGATAATTTTTAAGAATGCGTGCGGATAAATTTAAGAGCTGTTTCAATCCGTTTCATCGTTTCATCACGCCCTAAACAATCAACAATTTCGCTCAAATCAGGTGATGCCATTGTGCCACTTAAAGCGGCGCGTAAGGGCTGTGCAACCTTGCCAAAGCCAATCTTTAATTTATTAACAGTTTTTACCAATGTGGCATGAATTGTTTCTGCGTGCCATTCATCATCATCATTCATTTTCTTAAAATAATGATGCAGTAATTTAAGCACTTGTTCGGCTGTTTCACTTTTTAATGCCTTTAATGCTTTTAAGTCTTCTAATTCTTCTAGGTTAGGGGGGGTAAAATAAAACGCGCCCAAAGTTGCAAAGGCTGTTAATCTTTCTGCCCGTTCTGCAAGCCCATTCAGCCCTTTGGTAAAGGCTTCCATACCTTGTTTGTTGGCGCGATATTCTGGCATTAAAAAGCCATCAAGCAAAGGTAAAAGATTTTCTTCTTCTTTGATATAAAGTGTATTTAAGAAATTTAATTTCATAAAATCAAAACGGGCAGGTGCTTTGGATAAATCTTGCAACTGAAAGATTTTTGCCGCCTCATCAAGGGTGATTTTTTCATCATCGCCTTTGCCCCACCCCAAACGTAATAAATAATTGATGATGGCGTCAGGCAAATAACCCATTTTCTGATATTCAGCAATGGCAATCGCGCCATGCCGTTTGGAGAATTTTTTACCATCTTCGCCATAAAGCAGAGGAATATGGGCAAAGATGGGTAGCTCTGCACCAAGCGCATCAAATAATTGTTTTTGCCGAAATGCGTTGGTCAGATGGTCATCGCCACGAATGATATGGCTAATTTGCATATCCATATCATCTACCACGCAAGAAAGCAGATAGGTAGGGGTTTTATCAGAACGCAAAATAATAAAATCATCCAATTGTTCATTGCCAACAATTACCGTGCCTTGCACCAAATCATCAATGCTATTTGCGCCATCAAGTGGCACTTTCAAACGAACAGAAGGGGCGACATTGGGCGCAAGTTTTTTCGCTTCTGCTTCGGTTTTATCACGCCAAAATCTATCATAGATGTATTTTTGCCCATTTTTTTCAGCCATCATACGTTTTTCGGCTAATTGTTCAGGACTTTCATAGCAATAATAAGCCAAGCCTTTGGCCACAAGGCTTTCTGCCGCTTCCACATGATTGCGGATATTTTTTGATTGCAAGATAATATCCGTATCAGGCAATAATCCTAGCCATTCCAGCCCATCCATAATCGCTTGACGCGCTTCATCGGTAGAACGTTCTTGGTCGGTATCTTCAATCCGCAGATAATAATTGCCCCCTTGTGCAAGGGTGAATAATTTATTGATGAGGGCTGTGCGCGCGCCACCAATATGTAACATACCTGTTGGGCTAGGGGCAAAGCGGACATTGCGCGTCATTGAGCAATCCATTTCCATAAAATTGGTGTATCTTCGGCAATATCTTGCGTGATTGTTCTGCCGATAATGTTAGAAAAATCCATTGCGGGTACATTTTCATCAAAAAACGGACGTTTTGTGGTCAGCATTTTTTCGGTTAAAACCTGCCCTTTTTGAAGCGCGCAAGCCGAAACAACCGAACGCCTGCCATGCTTAAAAGCTTGTTCCGATGGGGTATATTCATCTTTTTTGATGCCGATACTTTCTTCAGCAAGTTTGATAAGTTTTACCATTTTTTTGAGTTGTTTCGGTTCTAATGCAAACGGATGGTCAGGACCCGGCAAATGCTGTGATAGGGTGAAATGCTTTTCAATCACACTCGCACCCATAGCAACCGCAAGCGCAGGGGTAACCGGAGTTATGCTATGGTCAGAAAGCCCGACATTAATATTTTTATCACGATGATTATCTTGAAAATAATTTATCATTTTTGCCATTGTGCCAAGATTGATATCCGTTTGGGGCGTTGGGTAAGCATTGTTACAATGTAGAAAAGTAATGTTTTGATTGCCTGCTTTATCGCAAACCTCCATAATTTTTTCCATGAGAGCCAAATCAATGCCGATGCCTGCTGAAATAATCAGGGGTAATTTTGTTTGGGCAACCATACTTACAAAATGCAAATCGCTCGCTTCAAAGCCCGCAATCTTTAATCGTTTCACGCCAATTTTAACAAGCTGTTCTATTGCTTCTTTATCAAAAGGGGTGGACATAAATTCAATGCCTTGCTCATCACAATAGGCTTTTAGCTCTGATTGCCAATCGCGATTAAGGGCAATATTCGCAATCAATTCGTTGATATTCTCGTAGCCAGCAAAATCAGGTGTGTTACGGCTGTAAAGCGTATCAGCAGAATAGGTTTGAAATTTACACGCACAAGCCCCTGCTTGCTTTGCAACATCAATCAGGCGCAAGGCTTGCTGAAAATTATTATTATGATTAGCACCTGCTTCGGCTATGATAAAAGTTTTTGTCATGACGCTATCTTAGTCTTTATTATCATATTCATCAAGGCAAGTATGTGCGATTTTTAATGTAATTTTGCCTTTGCGTGTGAGGCTATAATGATTGAGTCTATCGCATAAATCATAACAAGCGGCAAAACTACGTTCCATGCGTGTTAATAAAAATGCGATGATATTATCAGCGATATAAATTTGTCTATCAGCACATAATTTATGAAATAATTTTGCCAGCAATTCATCATTGGGCATGCCTAATGTGGCACTGGGCAAAGATTTAAGACGTGATGCCAAATCGGGAATGGTAATTTGCCATTTTGCAGGGGGGGTGATGGAGGTGATAATCAGCCCCTGATGTTGTTTCAGCATGATGCGATTATACAAATGAAACAGGCTTTCTTGATAGGGTTCAGGAATTATTTCATCATCTGCGGGGTCATCATCTAGCCATAAATATGTTTCTTTAGGAAGGGTTTCATCAATTTCCGTTAAATCAGAAAATGCAAGATTGGTAACGCAATGGCTTTGCGCCCATGCTTTCATGAGATGCGTTTTACCACTTTTAGCCGCGCCATGAATCGCAAAAAAAGGCAATGGCCAATCAGCGCATTTTTGCAGAATATCAAAGGCATCACGGTTACAATCAGCAATGATAAAATTATCACGGTTTAATTTTTCGTTTGTTGGAAAATCAAAAATATATTGTTGTGTGCTGTTTTTCATGGCATAGCATTTTCCATATGAAGTTGGATTAGCTTTGCCCTTGCTGTGTGGCTGTTTTCAAAATCCAGTCTTTGCGTTCTTTGCTTAACGATAAAAATTCACGTGCCAATGCGCGCCCTAATCTATCGGCGTCACCATAAAACAGCATCTCAATCACAGCTTCACCTTGCCCAATTTGCACCAATCTGAAATTAATCACATCGGGTACAGACTGCAATGTTTTTTTAATTTTTAACCATTCTGGCAATGATGACATTCGCACTTTCACCCGTAAGTTATTTTCTTCACCTAACTCAATGGCAGTATTATGCTTCCATTGGTCTTGAATTTCATTAAAGATATTTTTCTTGGCAGTGTTTAATAATTTCACTGCATCATTGCGTTCATTTAATTTCAAGATAATGGAATCACGTTGCCAATCTTTGGTGAAAAAATGTGCTGTTACTTCAAGCCCTTTTAATGTGCGTGCGCTAGGCTGATATTCACCCGTTGCCGTCAGTAAAATAATATTATCCGTATGGTAATAATCTTTTATTTGATTGAGAATTTTTGCGTCTTTATTAATCTGTTTGATATTCTTCAATAAAATATTATCAAGATATTGATTTTTGGGAATATAAACAGGCAATAGATGGCGGTCACCAATATCTTTAGAATCAAGCCAAACATCTAACCAGATATTGTCAGGCTCCCACAAATAGACATTTTTCGTTCGCAAATCAATAAAAACAGGCAGTAGCAAATAAGGGCGCGCCACAGTTTCAGAATAGGCAAAGCCAATATTACGAAGATATTGACGCACATTCTCTAACCTGAAACGTACATTCAGCACGGCAATATAAATACCACTGCCATAGCGTTCTTCTTCTAATTGTAAATCACGAATCATATCATCAATAATTTTTAATTTAGGAAGCGCTAACCGTTCAAAATCATGCTTGGTTAAGAAACGAGAAATCATATCGCTGAAAGCTTGCTTCTTACCAAAATTGATTGCCACGCGTTTTGCGGTAAGCTCGTTTTTATCTTTTGCGCGCACCCGCAAGCCTTCTACATCGTAGAAACTATCTTCTACGGCAAAAGCAGGACTTGCTACAATTACCATCATGAGAGTGGATAAAAGAAGTGTAAAAAATTTACGTGTAAAAAATAATGCCATTATATGATTGATTGTTAAATTAATATATGGTCTTAATAAAGCAAAAAAACAGACGATACTCAATCTTTTTTTTAATTTTTATGCGTTTAGTCTTAAAAATGTGAGAAATCAAGCTTGTCTCAATGGGAGTTAGTAAAACAGAGAATGACGCAATCAGCTTCAGAATCATTAACATATCGCGCATCAGGGGTGGATATTGATAAGGGCGATGCATTGGCGCGTCATATCGGCAAAATTGCAAAAGCAACCCATAGGGCTGGCGTTTTATCAGAGATTGGCAGTTTTGGTGCTTTGTTTGATATTAAGCAAGCGGGCTTTACAGACCCAATTTTGGTGAGTGCAACCGATGGGGTTGGCACGAAATTACGCCTTGCAATTGAAACAGGGTACCACCATGAAATCGGCATTGATTTGGTGGCAATGTGCGTGAATGATTTATTGGTGCAAAAAGCCCAACCTTTGTTTTTTTTAGATTATTTTGCCTGTGGTGCGCTCGATTTGGAAATTGCCAAACAGGTGATGGCAGGCATTGTTGAAGGATGCGCTCAAGCGGGTTGCGCTTTGATTGGTGGCGAAACTGCAGAAATGCCGGGCATGTATCAACGCGAAGATTATGATTTAGCGGGTTTTGCGGTGGGGGCTGTGGAACGGCACAATATGAAAGCCATGTTGCAAAAAGATAAAATTTACCATGCGATTGCATTGCCGTCATCAGGGCTTCATTCCAATGGATTTTCACTTGTGCGCCGTATTTTACAAAAAGCAAATATCGCGCTTGATGCCCCTCCGCCTTTTGCAGATGAGAGTGGCAAAAGTTTTAGTGGTAAAAATTTTGGTCAATTATTATTAACCCCCACACGGATTTATGTGGAAACATTGTTGCCTTTATTATCAGAAGAAAATTTGATTGCCGCCTCGTGCCATATCACTGGCGGTGGTTTTTACGAAAATCTGCCACGTGTGATGGAGGATAGCATGGCATTAAGAATAGATCGTTCAGCAATAAAATTGCCTGAAATTTTTCAGTGGCTTGGCAAGATGGGCAATGTTGCCACGCATGAATTATACCGCACATTTAATATGGGTATAGGTATGGTGCTTTTTACCGAACAGCCCGATAGGCTGATTTCGTTATTACAAGAAGCTGGTGAAAGCCCTGCTATCATTGGGCAAACAGAACAATGTGTTTCTGCATCGGCACCGCAAATAACATTATTGGGGGTTGATGATTGATGCCTGCGAAAATTGCGATTTTAATTTCTGGCAATGGTAGCAATATGATAGCAATTCATCGTGCCATTCAATCGGGGCAAATCATGGCAGAATTGACATGGATAGGTTCTGATAATAAATCAGCAAAAGGCATGGATTACGCACGTAAGAATATGGTTCCTTCATTGGATTTACCCTATGGTTCAGGGCAAGAGATTGCAGAAAAAGCCTTGCTTGAAACCATTAATCATCAACCGATTGATATTTTATGTTTGGCGGGCTTTATGCAAATATTATCCGCGCGTTTTGTTGTGGCATGTACCAAGCAATATCAATTGCCCATTATCAATATTCACCCTTCTTTACTGCCAGCCTTAAAAGGGCTAAACACCCATCAACGCGCTTTAGATGCAGGGCATGAAGAACATGGTTGCACCGTGCATATAGTGAATGAAAAAATAGATGATGGTGCTATTTTGGCACAAAGTAGCTTAAATTTACGGACTAAAATGGCTGAGAATATCAATGCAGAACAGCTTGCGGCTGAAGTGTTGAAATTAGAGCATGTGCTTTACCCGCAAGTGATTAAAGAATTTGTGCGTAGATTTAACGAAGGCAAAGAAGATGCAACTCCTTTAGAGGGAGTCAAAAAATATGTTGGTGGTTAATAATGGCATAAGAATGGGCAGGCAAACCCCGATTGTAACCGTGGGGATTATTTTTGTTTGCTTGGTGGTTGCTTTATCGCAATTAGAGGCATCGCCTGCTTATGTGAATCGGTTGCTAACTGATTTGGCGTTTATCCCTGCGCGTGATTTTAATGTTTCAGGCAGTTTTTTATTTCATTCGATAAGCTATCAATTCATTCATCATAATTTTTTTCACTTTATATTTAATATGCTTGCTTTATGGGTTTTTGGGGTATCGATTGAAGCCACGTTTGGCAAGCGTGCTTTTTTATTATTTTATCTGATGGGTGGAATTGTGGCGGTTTTGGTGCAGAATTATTTTGGTACACAGCATCCGCATACGGCTATCATTGGCGCAAGCGGTTCGGTGGCGGCGGTGATGGGGGCTTATTTGCCGTTATATGGACGTACAAAATTATGGATTTTACTGGTTTTTATTCCGTTAAAAATGCCTGCTTTTATGTTTATTTTATTATGGGTAATCATTAATTTATTTGTAGCAACGGGTGAAAGTATAATAGGATTTGCCAGTGGCGTGGCATTATGGGCGCATTTAGGTGGGTTTGTATTTGGTATGATGGCGTGCTTCTTCTTAAAACCTGCACATGTCAGGTTTTGGCAAAATCAGCATTAAGGGTGATAAAAATGCAAAAGCGCATTGCCATATTTGCGCGTCTCCATCAGGGTAAAAGGCAGTTTCAATGTTTTATCAGGCGCGGTTTGAATGATAAGCAAATGGCATTTTTCTAATAGTTTGGCACCTTGCAAATAATCGTATAATTTTTGAGCATCTTCGTGGTAAGGCGGGTCAAGAAAAACCAAGTCTGGCAGGGCAGGCAACATTTTTTTTGTGAGATGATAAGCGTTTTTCTGCAATAATGTGATGGTGTTGTTTTCCCCTAAATAGGGTGTGATTTTCGTGATATTTTTTTGCAGAGTGGCATAATTATCATGGTCATTTTCTACAAAAATGCCGGCTTGGCTGATTTGATTGCTTAAAAATTCTAGCCCTATCGCGCCTGAACCAGCGCATATATCCATCATCATCGTGTAAGTTTTATTGAAATCAGGATTATATTTGAGCATATTGATAATGGCTTCGCGCATCATAGATGATGAAGGGCGGGCGGTTTTTGGACTTATCAGTGCTACTCCTTTGGCTTGCCCGCTGATAATTTTAAGTGCCATTTTTATTAAAAAAACCGCTTAAATATTTTTGACAAATCGCATCAGGGACTTTTTGCACCTCACCATTTTTCAAATCATCCAAGCGAAACTGCCCAAATTCAACACGGATAAGACGGTTGACATCGCCCCCGCACCATGTAATCATTTTACGAATTTCACGATTTTTGCCTTCGGTAAGCGTCATCTCTAGCCAGCGATTATTGCCCTGACTGCTTGGCAAGGCGCGCAAGATAGCGGGTTGATAATGGATATTATCGATGGTGGCACCCGATGCAAGCATGTTGACTTTCTGATTATCTAACTGACCAAAATAGCGAACCTTATAAAGCCGTTTCATGTTTGACATTTCTAAATAACGCTTTAATTCACCATCATTGCTGAGCAGTAACAAACCTTCTGAATTCATATCTAGCCTGCCAATATTCAATAATTTTTGTTGTTCTTTTCTAGCGAATATATGGCGTCGCATTCAAAAATAGTGGGGCGGTTATCATGGTCTTTGCGCGATGTGAGTGTGCCTGCTGGTTTATGAAACAGCCAAAGCGATGTTTCATCATGCGAGATTTCTTTATCATCAAGGGTAATATGTTCATCACGCATGGCGCGATGGGCAGGGTTATTCATGGTTTGATGGTTGATTTTAACACGCCCTGCACAAATATATTTTTCGGCATCACGGCGTGAGCATATACCAGAACGGGCAATAATTTTTGCTAATTTCTCGCCAACTATCTGTTCTGTATCTTTATTTGCTTTTGAAGAAATTGACATGTCCCATCTTGCGCTTATCACGAATATCGTCTTTGCCGTATAGATAAAGCCGGGCGTTGGTCTCTTTCAGATATTTTTGCCATTGTTCCGCCATATCGCCAAGCAGATTTATCATCCGTACCGAACGGGTTATTTTTGGTTGCTGTAAGGGCAAGTTGCAGATGGTGCGAATAAGCAATTCAAATTGACAAATATTTGCGCCATCCATTGTCCAATGCCCTGAATTATGGGGGCGTGGCGCGATTTCATTCACGCATAATTTCGTATCGTCATAGAGGAACATTTCCACAGCAATCATGCCAATAAGGTTAAGAGCAGTGGCAATTTTCTTGGCAATCTCGATGGCTTGTTCGGCAATTTCAGGCAGAATGATAGCAGGGGCAAGGGTAGAATAAAGAATATGGTCGCGATGGACATTATCCATAGGCGGATAATAATACAGAGAACCATCGGCTTTACGGGCGATAATCACAGAAATTTCTTTTTGATAATTGATGCGCTCTTCCAGAATGGCTTCTGTTGTAAATTCTGGTAAATCTGAGTTTTCATCAAGCGTGAATTGCCCTTTGCCATCATAGCCAGAACGTGCCATTTTTAAGATAGCATCGGGTTGTACACGGCGTATCATTGCTAATTCTTGTGTATCGGCTACTTTCCACCATTTTGCGGTAGGAATATCATATTTATCAAAGAATAATTTTTCAGCAACACGGTAATTCGCAGTGCCTAAAACAGAGCCATCGGGGCGTGTTGGGACTAAACCGCTCAAAATATTTAATGTTTCAGTGGGAATATTCTCAAATTCTATCGTGACAACATCTATTTTTTTGGCAAATTTCTTTAACGCATCATGGTCTTGATAATCGGCAATCATATGGTCTGAAGCTGTTTCAAAAGCAGGAGAGTTTTTAGAATCAGCATAGATGCATGTATGGTAACCCATACGCAGAGCAGTGGCTGAAATCATACGCCCTAATTGACCACCACCTAAGATGCCGATGGTGCTGCCCGGCGGAATTATTTTATTGTCATCACGCATGGTCATCTTTTTTGACTATGTATCTTAAATATTTGTTGGTACATTATTGGTTTGCTCATTTTGCCAGTTGATGAGGTTTTTTTGCACTTGTGCATCGCTTAAAGCAAGAATGCGCGCGGCTAACAAAGCGGCATTTTTAGCACCTGCATCACCAATCGCTAACGTGCCTACAGGTACGCCAGCAGGCATCTGCACAATGGATAATAAGGAATCTTGTCCAGCCAAATGTTTGCTTGGTATCGGTACGCCTAGCACGGGTAGATGCGTTAAAGAGGATACCATCCCCGGCAGATGCGCCGCCCCGCCAGCACCAGCAATAATCACTTGAATGTTTTTATCTGCCGCCTGTTTGGCAAAATCAAACATGCGTTGCGGGGTGCGGTGCGCTGAAACAATTTGCGCCAGATAAGGAATTTCCAATATCTGCAACATATCCATCGCATGTTGCATGATTGGTAAATCACTTCTGCTTCCCATAATAATAGCTATTTTTGCGCTTTCCATTGCTCGGTCTCCATTTCTAATAACCGCGATAATGTCCGTTCAAACTCATCATGATGACTGCTTCCTTGGTAAAGTTCATGGATTGCAGTTTCGGCTAAACAAATAAGTTGCTTTTTTTTGCTATATAACACATCTATCAATAAAATGAAACGCTTTAAGGCATTTCGGTCTTCTTGGTGCAATAAAGGGATATTGCTTAAGAAGAAACACTCGAAATGTTCGGCAAGATACAAATAATCATTGGCAGCAAGTGGGGATTCGCATAATTGCTGAAAATCAGCAGAGATAATTTTATCATAGCGCGCATGAATGGTTAAGATTCTACCATCGGGGAACGAAATATCAGAAGATTCTTCAGGCAAATCACGAATGGCTTGCTGTAATTTTAGGGTAAAATTGCGTTTGCCTTTGGTATCATTCAAATGCCATAAAGGGGTTTGTGTGCCTGATTGCCGATAATCGCGCTGTGCCGTGATATTAAAAACATGGCATTGCTGATTGAGTAAATCAATGAAGGGTAAGAATTGGTCGCGCTGAATGCCATTTTTATAAAGCAAATCGGGCGAAAAATTACTGGTAGCAATTAAGATAATCTGATGGTCAAAAAGCGCATTGAATAGATTTTTAAGAATCATGGCATCGGCAACATCCGTCACGTGAAATTCATCAAAGCAAATAATATTACAGATTTTACAAATTTCATTGGCAATAAAAACCAAAGGATTTTGCGTTTGTGTTTTGCGTAACTGGCTTAAACAGCGATGAATTTGCAACATAAATTCATGAAAATGGATGCTCATTTTTTGAGTTGTTGGCAAAGCATCAAAAAATAAATCCATCATCATGGTTTTGCCTGCACCGGGTGTGCCGTGAAGATATAAACCCTTAATATCAGGGGCTGATTTCTTAAAAGGGTTGATGGTTTTTGGCTGATTTTGTTGTTGTATGATTTGCAGGTAAATTTGATTTAATGCGGTAACGGCTTCATTTTGCGCATGGTCGGGGCTGATTTTTTGTTGTTTTTGCAGATGATGCAAGGTTTCAAGTGGCGGTTGTTCTTGATAATCATTGCTGAGATAAGGAAGAAAATAGTGTGCGAGGGCAGGTTGCTCACCCATAGAATTATCCGTGAAAAGCGTTATTTGGTTTGCGTTATAAAATCAGGTAAATCGCGGATAAAAATATCCTTGCGGTCTGGTCCTGTGGAAACCATCATAATTTTACGCTCTGTTGCATTTTCAATATAGCTGATAAAATCACGGGCTTCTTGCGGAAATTCATCAAAAGATTGCAAGCCATTCAGGCTTTTTTGCCAGCCTTTCATTGTGTGATAAACAGGCGTAATCACATCATCTTCGGGTAGATAAGATGGCAAATAATCAATCTGTTTGCCTTGATATAGATAATGGGTGCAAATATTAATCTCGGCAAATTCATCTAATATATCTAATTTTGTTAGCAACAATCCATCAATGCCCGATATATGAATGGCATGTTGCAATAAGGGCAAATCTAACCACCCGCATCGCCTTTTGCGCCCAGTGACGGTGCCAAATTCATGCCCGCATTCTGCTAATAAATCGCCAATCTCGCCTAAATCTTCGCTTGGGAATATGCCATTGCCAACACGGGTGCAATAGGCTTTGATGATGCCTAACTTAAAGGGGTGCACTGCTGTGCCACTGCCTGTGGCAATCGCGCCTGCGGTGGTGTTCGATGAGGTAACATAAGGATAAGTGCCATGGTCAATATCTAATAATGCTCCTTGCGCGCCTTCAAATAGGAACCTTTTACCTTGCTTCATTAAATCGCGTAAAAACGGTACAATCGGCACGGCATGGCGCAATAATAAATCACGATATTGCATAATGAAATCCATAATATCGCTTGGATTGATAGGTGCTTCACCAATGCCTTTTAGCCAATAATTGTGATAATTGACGAGTGTTTCAATCTGATTTTTAAGATGTGTCTCATCATATAAATCACACACACGAATGGCACGGCGCGCGATTTTATCTTCATAGGCAGGACCAATGCCCCGCGCTGTTGTACCAATTTTCTGCACTTGTCCGCGCAATTTTTCAATATGCGAATGAAGCGGTAAAATCAAAGCGGTGTTATCGGCAATTTTCAATCGGTCGTTAACAGCAATGCCCCCTGCTTCTAAATTGATAATTTCGCTATTTAAGGCTTCAGGGTTTAGCACCACCCCATTGCCAATCACGCATAATTTATCATCGCGCACAATGCCAGAAGGAAGCAGGCTTAACTTAAAGACTTTTCCATCAATCACTAGCGTATGCCCGGCATTATGCCCCCCTTGAAAGCGGATAATCACATCGTAATAATCGGCAAGAATATCAACAATTTTACCTTTGCCTTCATCGCCCCATTGCAAGCCTGATATGGTTAAATGCTGCATTATTCAGTCACTTCCTTAATGGTTTCTTGCCAATAATAATAGGCACAATCTAAACGTTTTGCTTCTACTTGGCAGGCTTTCTCATCCGTAAACGCGCTAAAGGCATTAATAATTTGATAGCCCTCTTTTTTATATTGGTTTAATTTTTGGCGAGTATCGGAATTGTGAGCATCTTGCATGGTAATCAGTATTTTTTGATTGATGGCTGATGTGCTTTGTAATGCCAATAGGGAATCCATATAAAATGAAAAACCAACAGCAGGCTCATCGGTGAAGGGTAATAAATAAGCCCCACCGCGCCCTAAAGGCAGTGGCGATGATTTTGCGAAGAAACTATAAAGCCAACCATCATGATAATCAACATCATCAATACGGGCAAAATCAATATGAAATTGTGCTTGAAATTGATAATGTTGTAACGCATTCCATAAATCATTGAGTTTTGTGAAATGCTGACGCAATGTTTCAGGCAAGTCAAAATTTTCAAAAAATTTCAAAATATCAGGCAGGGAACCTGTTTCTTTCACCAATGCGTAAATCAGTTTCTGATGGGTTTTATCATCGGTGATTTTATTAATCTGGTCTAACATTTTATTGGTGAAAATATCGTTTAGCCACAGGGCTTTTGCATCATCAAACTGAAACCAATCGGCTAATAAACTTGGCACATTCACCAAGGCAACATCAATATGAATATCTTTGATACCAAGCAAATTTAAGCTTTCAATCGCTAGATAAAGTAATTCGGCTTGGGCATGGACATGATGACTGCCAATAAGCTCGCAACCCATCTGTATAAATTGACGTTCAGGGCGGATAAGCCCGCCTTTAATCCGCATCACATCACCCGCATAACATAATTGCAAGGGGCGCGGCGCATCTTGCAGATAAGTCATGGCAATGCGTGCAACTTGCGGGGTGATATCGGTACGAAAACTAATGGTGCGCTGTGAATAAGGGTCGGTGGTTCTAAAACTATCGGTATTAGGGGTTTGTGGGCTGTTATTTAACGCCATTAAATTATCAGCAAATTCAAATAATGGTGGGTTCACAAGCTGATAACCCGCGTAATAAAAATGTTCTAATAATTGATTTTTGATAATTTGCTGAGCAAAGGCACGCTTGGGTAAAGCATCGCTAACGCCGTTGGGCAAAAGTGAAATATCATGCAAATTCATGAGCGCGTAACAATATCTAATTCGTGAAAAAAAGCACGATTACGTTACCGCATAGCGCTTATAAACTTTTCCGGGAGCTTCCACATAACCGGCGAATAAATCAATAAAAGGAAAAATTTGATTATAATTATCAATGCAACATGTCATCAATGTTCTTGCATCAAGTGCTTGTGATTCTTGAATGGGGGTTGTGGTAACTCCAAGAATCATTTGCCGATTATTGACATAAAACTTAACATTGGGTTGATAGTTAGAACGATAAAGCAGGCTGAGCACCTTATTGCGATGTTCAACGCCACCCTGGATAGAAAGCGGCATATAGCCAACAAAACAAATCATTCGCACATTAAAGCCACGATTATCACCCATATTTAGACCTTTATAATAGTTGCGTGTTAATTGCACCATATAAGACATACCGTGATGAAAAAAGCTAAAAAGGCTTGCTTGCCCAAGCACAATTTGCCCTTGGTCATTGGTTCTAAGCGCGGCAATATAAGTGGGTAACTGGTTCATTCTATAAGTAATGTTGCATTCAAAAATATCAGTTTAAGTGTATTAGGCGCAATTGCACTATTATCACATAATCATTCTATCACTTTATTGATGTAACTTTCAAGTTGTTTGTAGCTATCTGAATCTTTAGGTAAATTATTTAAGGTTTTTTCAAAATATTTTTGCGCTTCTGCTTGATTGCCTGCGTGCCATTGATGAATTCCTAAAAATAATAAAGCCTCGCGCTGATTGGGATTTTGGGCAAGAATTTGTTGTAACAATACAAGGCTTCTTTGCGTATCTTTCCCCTGATTCTGCTTGCGTAAGCTACGGGTTAATGCAAGCAGTAACCCTTCATCATTAGGGGTGAGGGTGCGCGCTTTTTCTAAAATATCAACATATTTACCTGCTTCGCCTAATACCAAATAAGCACGTGCCAGCCGTTTTAAGCCATCAATATCATTGGGATTTTCTTCTAATTTTTCTGCTAACCCTGCGACCATTCCCTGAATCATAGCAGTTTGCTCTTCTTCGCTCATTTGTTGTGCTTGCGCGAGTGTTTCTGCATCTAATTGGGGTGCAACTATTTTGTTATCTGTTAATGATGCTCCGATATTTCGTGGCATATCAGGCAAGAATGGCGCGCCTACAATCAAATAAAGTAACAATCCTCCTAATATTGTGAAACCAGATAGAAAAATTCCATTTAAGCGATAATGACCATCATTGTGGGATAATTGTAGATAACGCGAATAGGAAATAAGCCCGACTAACACACATGCAATGATGATGAAATAACCTGTTAGCATTTTATTGTTGCTCCGAACCAAATTTACGCCATGCTAGCCATAACATGCCTAAAAATAAGAAAAAGGGACCAAACCATAATAATAATGTGCCTGCATTAAAAGGGGGTTTGAAATGGATATAATCACCGTAACGCTGTTTCACGGCATCAATCACTTGCTTGTCTGATTTGCCTTTTTGTAATTCTTCTAATACCATCAAACGTAATCTTTTGGCAATCAGCGCATCAGATTCCGCAATGCTTTGCCCCTGACAAATAGGACAACGTAATTCTTGCGAAATTTTTTGAGCGCGCACACGTAATTCTTCAGGAAAAGCAAACAACACACTATCATCAATAGGCGTTTGTGCCATGCTGATGGGGGCAGTGAAACCTAGCATCAGAAATAATAATAGCACGCGAACAGTTATAATCATAGTCATAGTCATGGGATTATTGACGATATTGTGTAAGGGTTGGTAAAATTTCATCTTTGATTAATTCTTCGGTTAAAACCCCTGCCCAACGGTAACGGATAATGCCTTTTTTATCGATGATAAAGGTTTCAGGAATGCCATAAACGCCTAATTCAAGCCCTAAATCTTGTTTATTATCCATGATGACAGTCTTAAAAACATTGCCATGCTTGTTGAGCCAATTTTGGATATTTTGCCTATTATCATTCCATGCCACGCCATAAATGGGAATGTTATATCTTGTGGTTAAATCCTGCAATAAAGGATGCTCTGCCAAACAAGGCACGCACCAGCTGGCGAAAAAATTAACGATGCTCACATCTTCGTCAGTGATGAGGTCGTGATTATTGATAGGCTCGCCTTGCAATGTTTCCATCTGAAAGGCAGGTATTTTTTTACCGATATGGGGGGAGGGCAAGCCACGCTCTGGGCGCGATAGCCCAGCATATAACCCAAGAATAATCAGCACGATGAGTGTGAATGGCAAAAATATATAAAAGGGGTTTTTGCCAAAAGTAAATTTATTTAGCTTTTCATGATTTTTTTCCATAATTTTTTTCTGGGGCTTTTTCATGATTTTTTTTCTCTTATGGAAGAATGATGAGGCGCACAATGACGTATCAAAGCAAGGGAAGCGGCAACAACCAATAGCAACGCCCCTAACCAAATGAATCGCACCCATCTTTTATAATAAGCACGGATAACAATATTATCAGCCGAAACACTTCCCAAGGAAAGATATAAATCATGTCCCCAAAAGCTTTTAATGGCAGCTTCGGTTGTTTCTTGTTGGCGCGCAAAATAAAATCTTTTTTCAGGTTGCATGGTAAATTGTCGATTGCCATCGGTAATTTCTAACAACACTTTTTGCGTTTGGTAATTACTTTCATTTTGCAAAATTAATTTCTGTGGCGTTATCACATAATGTTGGAATTCAAAACTTTCTTCAAAATTAATGGTGATGTTTTTTTCTAACGATGCGCTAGATGCCACCACCGCACCAATGGCAATCAGCCCCAGCCCGATATGCCCGATATTCATTGCCCAAACAGAGATATTACGTGAATATTTCCTGACATTATCAGCCGCGCTTATCAGCAACCATAATCCAACAAGAAACACCAAAAAAGCAGGTAATTGCCACAAACCTGAAAGCCATAACAATCCGATGGTACTGCCGATGCTGAAAGGCAGTATTTTTTGCACATGTCTTTTGATGAGTTTAACCGATGTGATACGCCAGCGGATAGCAGGCACAAGCCCCATTAAAATAATCGTGATGCTCATCAATGGGACAAAGGTTGCATTATAAAAAGGAACGCCTACCGAAATACGCGCACCATTGATAAGCTCGATGGCAAGCGGATAAAAGGTACCCAGAAAAACCGTGCCAGCCATTGCCAGTAAAAACACATTATTAAAAACCAGCAAACCCTCACGGCTGAAAGGCGCAAATTTTTGAGTTTCATGCATGGCACTGCCACGCAAGGCATAAAGCAAAAATCCACCAACAAGCATAATCGCAATAATCAGTAAAATAAAAACGCCACGCTCAGGGTCATTCGCGAAAGAATGGACAGAAGTTAAAATGCCAGAACGCACTAAAAATGTTCCGATAAGGGAAAGCCCAAAACCCATAATGCTTAAAAAAACAGTCCAATGTTTAAGGCTGTTTGATTTTTGTAGCACTGCTAGCGAATGGATTAAAGCAGTGGTTAACAGCCATGGCATTAAAGATGAATTTTCTACCGGGTCCCAAAACCAAAAACCGCCCCAGCCTAATTCATAATAGGCCCAGAAGCTTCCCAAAGCGATGCCCGCGCTTAAAAACAACCATGCTAACAATGCGAAGATACGGGTGATATGCGCCCAATATTGGTCAATCTTACCATTGATTAAACCGCCAATGGCAAGCGAGAAAACAGTTGAAAGTCCGACATAACCTAAATAAAGCGTAGGCGGATGGAAGGCTAATCCCGGGTCTTGTAAAATGGGGTTAAAGCCTTCGCCTTGCTGTGGCATGGGCAAGATGCGCGCAAATGGATTAGAGGTTAGCAACATAAATAAGCCAAATAAGAAGATGCTACCCCCTTGAATCGCCAATGTGTAAAACCGCAAATGAATATCTTTTTTGGCACCGAATATCGCTAATAACGCGCTGAAAATTGTCATCACGACTAGCCATAAAAGCAACGACCCTTCATGATTGCCCCATAAAGCCGTGATTTTATAAAGCATGGGTTTCAGCGTATGGGAATGTTGATAAATCAGAAGCACCGAAAAATCACTACGGGCAAAACCAATCGCCAGCATTAAAAAACTAAAAATCATCAGCAAAGCTTGTACAATCGATAAAGCAGGTGAAAAATGAATCAAACCCTTATTGCCCAAATGTTGCAGAATAGGTAGCAATGCTTGAATCAGCGCGGCAATAATGGCAATATTGACTGCCAAATGTCCTAACTCAATCATCAGATTATTCTCCGCTCGCTTCTTCTTGCCATTACTCTTGCCATTGCCCATTTTCTTTCAAAGCTTCTACCAATTCGCGTGGTATATAATTTTCATCATGTTTTGCTAAAATTTGAGTGGCAGTAAATTGTTCATTATTTTCGTAAATGCCTTGTGCGATAATGCCCTGCCCTTCGCGGAATAAATCAGGCAACAGCCCTTCATAGTTAATCATCATTTCTGCCTGCCCATCGCTGATGATAAATTCTGCATATTGCCCCTCACGTTTCAGCGTATCTTCAACCACTAAACCGCCTAATCTTATGGGCGCACCTTTTTTGATTGTGCTAGTGGCAAGCGTTGAAGGGGTTTGAAAAAAAACAATATTCTGATTAAGTGCGCGCAAGATTAAAAAACTTGCCAGCGCAATAACAGCAATTAAGATGCTGATAAAAATAAGACGTTGATAATGTGGACGCATAAAATTTAACCTATAGCAACAAGACGAATATCATGAAAAGTAATGATATTCTTATCAAAAATATAGATGATTTCACATTTATAGTCGCCTATTATTTTATCATCTAAAATCCTTGCATGAATAGTACCATCTGAATAATATGTTCCTAAAAGGTCGGGATTTTTTGCTTTAAAATAATTATCTAATTGCAAGATATATTCATCAAGCTCAGAAGCATTTTTAGTTCCTTTAAGTTTTTGAACAGAGGCAAAAAATACCTTGTTATATGTAACAGTCGCAACGGTTATTGCCATTAAGAAAGCTTTTGAAGACTTGTATATGCCCAATCACGTGTATCTTTGAATAATTCTTCGGTGCTATGTCGATTTTCTAGCAGAACCATGCCAATGGGTATTTGGTCTTCATTATCAAACGCACGCCAACAAATATCATGAGATAAGTCGCTAATTTCTTCGGCATTATAGTTAGTGATAATTGCATCAGCGACTTCTTCGATAATATTTTTATCATCATCAGTGAAATTATTAAAATCAGGTTTTTGAAGCGTTTGGTAATTAGTTGTTTTAAAAGTATGAGTAAATTTTTTTTCTACTTTTATCAAACCTTGTTCTTCCATTTTTTTAATAAGAGGATAAAAATCAGGAATCATTGGACCATTTTCCCTGCGAATATAATAGGATAATGTACTGATTGTTTGGTAATTTTTACGGAATGTAAATCTATCACAAAACCATAGAATTTTATTAAGTTTTATAGCCCCAAATAAGCCATCAGTTTTTTCTGATAAATAAACTACATAATGCATTAAATTTATTAATTTTTGCTCATTATAAGTTTGGGTTTCTCTTTGTGATGCGCCCAAACCAGCACGAATATCTTCTATGGTATAATTTTGCGTCATTCACCTAAAATTCTATTAAAGCCATTTCATTTTATTGATTATAGGGTTAAGTGTCAATATTTTTTACTTTATATTACTGTTTGTTGCTATTTTCTGGCGGATTTTTTTTAATTGTATCAGGCTATAAAACGTAAGTAACCCTAATAATCCACAAAACACAGCATAGGCAAAAAAGATAAAAAAAGCGTAATCATTGTTGAAAAAATCAATCATGATGCACCTGTGATATGACGGTTTTTATATTTTTCCTGCAACGATAATAATTCCATGCGTTTTAATATCAGCCAAATGCTAAAAAATGTAACGGTTGTCAGCATTAAAAATAAAGGTGTTAAAAACTCACCTGCAATCGTTGGGCCGCCTATGCGGATTAATGAAGCCGGTTGATGCAGGCTATTCCACCATTCTACTGAAAATTTGATAATTGGTAAATTTACCGCACCCACCATGATGACAATCAACGCATTGGTGCGCCCTGTGCGAGTAGGAAAATTTTGAATGAACAGAAGATAGCCTAAATAAAAGAAAAATAGCACCAATACCGATGTTAATCTTGCATCCCACACCCACCATGTGCCCCATATAGGTTTGCCCCAAAGCGAGCCTGTGACAAGGCAGATAAAGGTAAAACACGCCCCCAATGGTGCGGCGGCGCGCACAAAGGTTTCTGCCAAAATATGTTTCCAGACAAAATAAACAAAACCTGCCACTGCCATTGCCGCATAAATCATGGTTGCCATATAGGCTGAAGGCACATGCACATACATGATGCGGACAGAGCTTCCCTGTTGATAATCATCAGGTGATGCAAAAAAGGCAAAATATAACCCAAGAATGAAGCAAATAATCCAGACAAATAAAGAGAACGGACTTAAATATTTTGTCAACTTTTGAAAGCGATAAGGGCTAGAAAAATAATGGAGCATTTTGTAAAAATTCATTGAGTATCATTACCATCTTGCGGTAGAAATTTGTAGAAATTTAACCGCAACTAACGGGCATAATACCGTGCTTAATAAAGAAAATCCAGTCAGCAATAGTAGATGAGGCAAATAATCCAAGCCAAAATAATGATGCTCAATCGCGGATGCGGCAAAAATCATCATGGGCAGTAAAAGAGGCAGTAATAATAAAGCAAAAAAACCATTTCCGCTTGCCATCTGATTGTGCGATGTGGCAAGGGGCGCGCTCATCATGCCGCCCATAAAACTGATGCCTAATAATAGGATAAGCCCAACCCCTACATAAAGCAGTGTAAAGTTAATAGGAAAATTTGCAACCAGAGCGTAAATCAATAAAGCGGGTAGCAAGCCAATCATTTGTCCAAAATAAAGCCCGATGATTTTTGCATAAATATAGCATAAAAGTGGCGTGCGACTGCCATGAAGAATTTGCAAAAAACCATGTGTTACATCTTGATTATAAAGCTGGCTAAGGGGTAGTAGCATGGCAAGCATCAATAAAATAAAGCCGATTTGCATCTGCACAAGGGCAGGGGGGTTGCCAAGATAAAGTGTGAATTGCCCTGATAATAAAAGAAACAAAGCTGGCAAAAACAGATTGCCTCGATTGCGCCATTGCAAAGTAAAATCACGTTTTAACAAATAAAAAAATTGCTTAAACATATTCAGGCGCGCTTATATTTAAGGTGATATGATGATGAGGCTGTATAGGCGGTGCGCTATGGCTGGTAAAAATGAGCATGCCATTTTGGGCAAGATGCGCTTCAAGCCATTGTTTAAAAATTTTTCTGCTATCCACATCAAGCGCGCTATCGGCCTCATCTAAAATCCATAAAGGGCGCGGGGTGATTTTCAAACGTAACAGGTTTAATTTTCGTTTTTGCCCCGCAGAAAGTTGATGCGTGAAAGTGGCACGATAATTTTGTAAATTAAATTCTGCTAATAAAGCTTCATTGTTGTCGTATGGTTGCTGATATAATTTTGCCCATAAACACAAACAATCCTGCACTCTCTCATGAGGGTGAAGTCCGTTATCATGCCCGATATAATGGCTATCGATGGCGTTATAAGAGCCATGAAACGGCGTTAACAACCCTGCCAATATCGCAAGCAAGGTTGATTTTCCAGCACCATTTGCCCCTTCTACCCATAAAGCTTCCCCTGATTTCAGGGTGAAATTCACATCCTTAAAAAGCGGATAATCATCGGCAACTGCCATCAGCTTGTGGGCAGTCAAAACTTGTTCATGATAGTGAGCCATACTAGGCTCACTCCTTATTGGGTGAGATATGTAATAATTTTAAGATGGCATTACTTTGTGGACGTGCTTGGCGTAATTCATCGCATAATTGTGTATCGGAAAATAGTTGATGGCAATGGGCAAGTAAGCGCAAATGTTCTGCACCGCCACGGTCTGGCACAAGCAATAGAAAAATTAAATCCACCCGCGCATTTTCATATTCATCAAATAAAACCGGTTCTTGCAACCGCATGAAAATAGCTAAATAATCTTGCAAATTAGGAATTTTTGTATGGGGCATGGCAACCCCCTCGCTAATCACCGTTGATCCTAATTTTTCACGCGCAACCAAAGCACGGAACACAGTATTAATATTGAGCTGATGAATTTGTGTGGCACGCAAGGCAAGCTCGTAAAGCACTTGCTTTTTAGAATTTGCTTTCATAAAAGGCACAATCGCTTCAGGTTTGAGAATAGTTTGTAAACTTACCATTTTGAAAACCCTTAATCTAAATGAGGCTCTACCCAACCGATATTGCCATCAGGGCGCACATAAACCATGCTTAATCTATCATTGGCAGAATTCTTAAATAGCATGGCATTGCGTCCGCTTAAATCTAAACTTGCAACCGCCATAGAAACAGAAAGCATTTTAATTTCAGTGGCTTCTTCGGCAATAATGGCTGGCGCGCCATCTTCTGCCACTGCTTCATTGTCGCCCAAATCATCCTCTTCATAATCATTATCCATGTCGTTCGGATGGTCAATCACATAATAAAGTGCTTGCATCGCCTGTTTTTCTAGGGCATTTTTATGATAATCGGTGAGTTTTCTTTTATGACGACGGATTTTTTTACTAACATGCTCTAAGGCTTCATCAAATGCTACATAGGCATTATGGGCACTGCCACGGGCAACCACATCCATTTTTTTTGCCAGATGCACTTTGATTTCCACATCAAAAAGACTGCCATTTTTTGAAAAAGCAATATCGGCTGTATCAGGGTTGGCAAAATATTTTGTAATAGAGGGGACAAGATGCGTTTCCACATAATCACGAATGGCATCGGTTAAATCGAAATGGCGAGAATGGGTTGTAATTTGCATTTATCTTGCTCCTGCTCAGATATTATTAATTTCAAATTTCATTCTGATATGTTTGATAGAGTTTGTCAATCGGCAAAGCCTGTGATAATCGCATGATAGATATTGCAGAGCGTTTCAATATCATCTATTGGCACGGATTCATCAATCTGATGCATTTGTTTGTTGCATAATCCAAAATCAACCACAGGGCAAAAATTTGCTAAAAAGCGTGAATCAGAAATGCCCCCTTCGGTAGAAAATTTAGGAGTTATATTTGAGATTAATTGTGTTGCATTGATAATATTATCGTGATGCTTGGTAGGGGCGCAATAAAAGCTTTCAGAAAAGGCTGTTGAAAGTTGATAACGATATTCAGGTTGCTTCATGGGTTTGGTTTTATCATATAATATTGGTGCGGTTTTTTCTATCATCGCACGAATGGTTTTTTCAAGCGACGCGCCTTGATGCTGATGATTATAGCGAATATTAAAGCGTGCGGTTGCTTTGCCGGGGCTGATATTGCTCACAGAATTATCAATATCAATGCTGGTAATTTGCAAATGGCTGGCAGGAAAAAATTCATCGCCTTTATCCCATTCATGGTTAAGCAGATGATGCAGAATTTCATTCATTCCATGGGCGGCATTGGCGCATTGTTCGGGGTAGGCAACATGCCCTTGCAAACCATGCAATGTAAGCTTCGCATTGAACGAACCACGCCTGCCAATCTTCATGGCATCGCCTACTTGCTTGCTTGAAGTTGGCTCGCCTGTGATGCAAAAATCAATTTTCTTGCCTTGTTGTTGCAACCAAGTCACTATTTTGGCAACACCATTAATGGCTTTATCTTCTTCATCGCCTGTGATGATGATGCTTAAAATAATCGGTTTTTGTTGCAATTTATTTTCTGAAATAAAGCGCGCCAATGCAATAATCCACGAGGCAACAGCTGATTTCATATCTACCGAACCACGTCCGAATAAACGCCCCTCTCTTTGTTGGGGGCTAAAAGGTGGTGATTGCCATAAGGCTTCATCGCCTGCTGGCACCACATCAACATGTCCACAAAAAGCAAGATGGCAGAGATGATTTTCTGGCTGATTATCGGGGTTGCATTGATATTCTGCATAAAGATTGTCAACCATTTCATCATTCGCCACCGTCATTTTCGCCACCGTCATTTTCGCCAAAAGGCAGACGTGTGCATGTAAAGCCTAGCTCTGTTAGCAGATTTTCTATCAGGTCAAAAATATCGCCACGCGCAGGTGAAACGCTTGGGTAAGAAATCAACTTTTCCGTTAATGCAACAGGGTTGGTGAATAACTCATTCATAGGACAAAATTTGTTAGCTCCGCAATAAATCATTGATAGAGGTTTTAGAACGCGTGCGTGCATCAACTTGCTTGACAATCACAGCGCAATAAAGATTAGGACCGGGGCTACCATCTGGCAGAGGCTTGCCCGGCAACGTGCCTGAAACCACAACAGAATAAGGCGGGACTTCGCCTTGATAAATCTCACCTGTATTGCGGTCAATAATTTTGGTAGAAGCACCAATGTAAACCCCCATAGAAAGCACAGAGCCTTCACGGATAATCACGCCTTCAGCAACTTCCGCCCGCGCGCCGATAAAGCAATTATCTTCAATAATAACAGGACCTGCTTGTAAAGGTTCTAAAACACCGCCAATCCCAGCACCACCTGAAAGATGCACATTCTTGCCAATTTGCGCGCAAGAACCAACTGTTGCCCATGTATCAATCATGGCGCCTTCATCTACATAAGCACCTAAATTCACAAAGCTTGGCATAAGCACAACATTCGGGGCGATAAAGGCACTATGGCGCACCGTGCAATTAGGCACAGCGCGGAAGCCTGCTTTGGTAAAATCTTCTGCGCGCCAATTTGCAAATTTTGATGAAACCTTATCCCACCAAATGCCACCATCAGCACCGCCTGATATTTCACGCATCGCATTGATGCGGAATGAAAGAAGCACGGCTTTTTTTGCCCATTGGTTGATATGCCAATCATCACCTTCTTTTTCGGCAACACGCAATTTGCCACTATCAAGCAAGTTTAAGGTATCGTTAATGGCATCACGCTTTTCACCTGTTATGTCAGGATTTAGTGAATCACGTATTTCCCATAATTGCTCAATTGTTTGTTGTAACTGTTCCATTGTTTACCTCTGCTGATATGTTAAATTTCTGTAAGCAAGGCAATAGCAAAATTATCACGGATAGGCAATAATAAACCGTGTATAGCATTAAAAAAAATATAAGAGTGATTGCTTTTATCGGGGTGAAATATTAAAAATGCGTTAAGGGAAGAATATGAATCATTTGTCAACTCATTTTACAAATTTATTAAACGCGCTTAATCCAGAACAGCGCGAAGCTTGCACGCAATTAGATGGTGCTTTGCTGGTATTGGCAGGTGCTGGCACTGGGAAAACACGGGTTTTAACCACGCGGCTTGCCCATTTAATTGCCAGTGGTAAGGCGCGCTCTTATGAAGTTTTGGCAGTCACCTTTACCAATAAAGCTGCCAGTGAAATGCGCGAACGAATTGAAAAATTGCTGGATATATCCCCTGATGGTGCTTCGGATATTCCATCGGGGCGGTTAAATGTAGGCACGTTTCATTCCTTATCAGCACGGTTTTTACGCCAACATAGTGAATTTGTAGGGCTAACGCCACGCTTTACGATTCTAGACCCTGATGACCAAATTAGATTGATGCGCGAATTATTAACTGAAAATGGCGCAGGTGAAGATAATAAAAATTATGCACGCATGTTGATTTATATGATTGACCGTTGGAAGAATAAGGCATGGGTGCCTGATGATGTGCCTAAAGATGAGCAAGTTGATATGATGGGTACGAATTTGCAGGATTTCTATCAATTATATCAGGATAGATTGAAAACATTAAATGCCGTTGATTTTGGTGATTTGCTGTTGCATATGGTAGAAATTTGGCAGAAAAATCCTGACATTTTGCAAAAGTTCCATCAGCGTTTTCGCTATATTTTGGTGGATGAATATCAAGATACCAATGTGGCACAATATTTATGGCTTAGATTATTGGCACAGAAAAATCGTAATATCTGTTGTGTAGGCGATGATGACCAAGCGATTTATTCATGGCGTGGTGCAGAAATTACCAATATTTTGCGGTTTGAAAAAGATTATCCAGAATCAAAAACCATTCGTCTTGAAATCAATTATCGTTCCACTGGGCATATTTTGCATGTGGCATCAAAGCTGATTGACCATAATCAAGGCAGGATGGGCAAAAAATTACGTTCTGATGATGAGATGGGTGAAAAAATTAGGGTGGGGCAGTTTTTCTCTGGTGATGAGGAAGCAAATTTTGTTGCCCAAGAGGCTGAAAGCCTAGCGATGAAGAAAATCCCTTTTAATGAGATGGCAGTGTTGGTGCGAACAGGAGCGCAGACGCGTGCTTTTGAGGAAAGCCTGTTAAAATTGGGTATTTCGTATCAAATCATTGGTGGCTTGCGCTTTTATGAACGCGAGGAAATTCGTGATATGGTTGGGTATTTGCGGTTAGTCGCGCAAGATAATGATGATTTGGCATTGCAACGCATTATCAATAAGCCCACTCGTGGCATTGGTGGTACTTCATTACAGACGTTAAGGCAGATGGCACTCACGCGGAAAATGCCGATTTATACATTTCTTAAAAATGAATTAGAGAATGTGCCAGAGATTAAAGCGCGCACTCGCAATGCCTGCAATGGGTTTGTGGCAATGATAGAAAAAGCGCGTAAAATGGCAGAAGAAGAATATCCGTTGCCACAAATTACTGAATTCTTAATTCAAGAAAGTGGTTATCGCGATATGTTAAAGAAAAACCCTGATAAAATCAAAAGCGGAAGCAAGCAAGATAATCTGAATGAATTATTGATAGCGCAACAGCAGATGCATGATTTAGATGAATTTTTAGAGCATATTTCATTGATAATGGATAATGATACGCCACGCGAATTATCGGTTTATTTGATGACCATTCATGCTGCCAAAGGATTAGAATTTGATACGGTGTTTTTGCCCGGTTGGGAAGATGGGCTTTTTCCATCGCAACGAACGATAGAAGAAAGTGGCAATGTAGGGTTGGAAGAAGAAAGAAGGCTGGCTTATGTGGCGATTACGCGTGCGAAAAAACGCACTTATATTTCGCATGTAGCGGGCAGAAGATTATATGGGCAGTTTCAGATGGCAAGCCCATCGCGCTTTATCAATGAATTAGCAGAAGATTCTATAGAAACAATATCCACTTATTAAAGGGTAGAAAATGCCAGAAACTAGCCTAGAACGCCATATTATATTTGATACCGAAACAACTGGTTTTGACCCCGCTACAGGCGATAAAATTGTAGAAATCGGTGCGTTGGAAATGATTGATTTCGAGCTTACGGGTGAAGAATTTCACTGCTATCTTAACCCTGAGCGTGATATGCCCGATAGTGCGTTTCAAGTGCATGGGTTGGGTGATGATTTCTTAGCGGATAAACCGTTATTTGCGGATATGGCGCAAGGGTTTTTGGATTTTGTGGGTGATGGCATATTGGTGGCACATGCTGCCTCGTTTGATATGAAATTTATTCAGGCTGAATTGGAAGCGAATGGGTTTAAGAGCCTTAACAATAAGGTGGTTGATACGCTGATTTTAGCGCGTCAAAAATTCACAGGGCAGAAAAATAGTTTGGATGCACTCACCGATAGATTTGGAATAGATTCCAGTATGCGTGAAAAACATGGCGCGTTATTGGATTCAAAAATTTTGGCAGAAGTATATCTTGAATTATTGGGCAAAAGACAAAGAGGTTTATTAGATGGTGCTACCCATCAAGATGATAAGCACGCGTTGGTAGAATTAGAAGATGATATTAATACCCCCCAACATCGCTTGGAACAAAAAATTATCATCAAAGCCAGTGATGATGAGTTGACAGCGCATCAGGCGATGCAAGAAAATTTTGGCAATGATTGCTTGTGGAAAAAACATTAGATTGCTATAAGAGAATATTATTTTTGCAATCATAGGAGTTTTTGCAATATGAAGAGACTATTAGATTTTTTCTTTGCTTCCAATTTAGACAATCGAAAAAGATATTTTTTTATTTTTATCGCGGTGATTATCTGCATTCAATCATTATCAAGCATCTTACCCTACCGAGAACGTTTTGATATTCCTTCTGAAAAATTGTTTTTTCGTCTGTTTGGGGGTACGCCAATGATCTAAATTTTGATTATCAACCTTTTTTGCACCCAGTTTTAGATTATCAGGTTCATCCACAGTTATTCTTCAATTCAGCTGAAGTCCCTATCAATAATTATAATGTCGTTATTCAAGAAAAATTACGCGCAACAGGAGATAAGATTCCTCATATTTTGGCATGAATATTACTGTTAGCAATTTATTTTCACCATATATGTAATGCTCAAAGAAATATTCATTATTATACAAAGATTTTGGTTGCAACGATTCTTACATTTGCAATGGTTGCATTACATGCCTATGATTTTATGAGTGTGCAAGCAGCAAGCTGTGTTGCGCTTTATATGTATTTCTTCGGCGCAAATCATAAAGGTTCATTAAGTGAATTGGTGAGGAAGTTGCTACCGGGTATATGTGTGACAACAGTCGCTGTTATAATTGGCTTATTACTCGTTATTATATTGCATTTGCAAATTGTATCTTTTGATGATTTTTTGCGTAATACAACCAGACGTTCTATTGATTTAGTAAATAATTATCCTCTTCGTGTTGACCATTATCGTCCTAGCATTCTAACGGTTTTCATAAAATCTGCGGTGCCATTATTATTGATGTTTGTGATACCCGTTTTGTTAATTTTCACTTTTGTGAAAGAACAAAGTAAGTGGTTGTTGATGATTGTATTATTATTGCCTGTGTTGGGTGGTTTGTTATGGCAAATTCTTTTCCCCGAACATCGCAATCATGTAGAGCAATTTGAGCAAAGTCTGTATTATGGCATGTTGCCGATGTTGTTATTGGTTGCAAGCCATCCTGATATCAATCAGCACATGAGTGCTTTCTTGCAAAAATTATTGAAATAATCTCACATTCTTCTTGCAATCGCCCTTACATGTGCTAGAAAGAAATAAAGAGCTTTTTTTGATAAGGTGATGCAATAATGCAAGAAACTATTGCAGATAATACAGCGCAAAGCAGGCTTGAAAAAAAGAGCAAAATATGGCTGTTTTTACCAAAATTGCCGATTAAATGTGGTTCGCCACTTTTTCAACTGCCCCCTAACCCATTGAAGGTGGCTCGCTATTGGCTTGGTGCGGGCTGGCTGTTATCCGTAAAAATTTTAATCTTATGCACCGCATGGCTAACGCTCAATCACTGGATGCAACCGATTGAAACTTACGCATCATTTGCATCAAATGGGTTTTGGGATAATTGGTTTTTGCAACATTATATCCGCAATTTTGCGCTGATGGTTTGCGTGGTTGGTGGCTTGCATATTCTTCTTTATCGTTTGAAATGGCAGAATGATGTTTTTCGTTTTGACCCCCGCCCTTTTGCAAAAAACAACAAATTATTCGCCTTTAATAATCAGGTTTGGGATAATATATTATGGAGTTTGGCAAGCGGGGTAATTATTTGGACTGCGTATGAGGCTTTCATGTTATGGGCATATGCAAGCGATTTATTGCCAAAGGCGACATTTGCTGAAAACCCGATTTGGTTCTGCGCCTTATTCATTATTCTGCCCGCATGGCAATCCATTCATTTCTTCTTTATTCACCGCTTCTTGCATTGGAAACCGCTTTACCGTATCGCGCATTCGGTGCATCATCGCAATACCAATATCGGACCATGGTCGGGCTTTTCCATGCACCCTGTTGAACATATGCTTTATCTTAGCTATATATTCATTGTATTTATTCTGCCCGCGCACCCCTTACATATTATTTTTATGTTGCAATTTAATTCTGTTGGCACCGCCATCGGACATGCAGGGTTTGAATCTTTGGTTATTTTCAAAAAATTGAAAATATCGCTGTCGCCTTTTGACCATCAATTGCATCATCGTTATTTTGATTGCAATTATGGCAATGCTGGCGAAGTGCCGCTTGATAAATGGATGGGTACATTTCATGATGGTACGGCTGAAGGCATGGCGCATATGCGTGCAAGGCAAAAAAGAGATAAATAACTTATTATTTTTGCAACTTTCAAATGGTTTTTTCATCAGTTTCAAATATTTCTTTTATCGGTTTTAAACAATGATGCTTGTGATTGATGCCGTAAATGGCTATATTGCATTGGATTAGATTTGAATCATAAGGATACGGAATAATGATGATGCGTGGTAAATTTTTATCTCAGTTGCGTTTGTTGATGATGGCGATATTCTGCATGGCTTGGCTTGGCAATCAGGCAATAGCAGCGGATGGGGCAGCAGATGGCGCAAAAATTTTCAAGCGATGCAAAGCATGTCATACATTGGAGGGCAAAAATAAAATTGGTCCTTATGTGAATGGTGTTGTAGGGCGGGAAGCCGCCGCAGTTAAAGGGTTTAAGTATTCACGAGCCATGAAAGATTCAGGGCTTGTTTGGACAGAGGAAAATCTAGATAAATATTTGGCAAATCCGCGTAAATTTATCCCAAAAAATAAGATGGCATTTGCAGGGTTAAGAAAAGAAGAAGAACGCAAAGCAGTGATTGATTATATGGCGGGTTTCGAATAACATAGCGCGGATATTCTTTTTAAGTTTCCTATAGGAGTGTAGCTCAATTGGTAGAGCACCGGTCTCCAAAACCGGGGGTTGCGGGTTCGAGTCCCTCCACTCCTGCCATTTATTTCGCTTGGGTTGGCAAAAGCCACCCTGCGCTATATGGGGTTGCGACCTTGCTTATCGCAAGGAACCCCAAACCCCCGCGCATTAATATCGCTTGGGTTGGCAAAAGCCACCCTGCGCTATATGGGGTTGCGGGGGCATCGCACCCCCTTAAAGATGTAAATAATAAATTAAAAGATGAATTTTGAGACAGCTCTTGGTATGATAATTTTACATCATTGTTAACAGAGAGTAAAAATGCCTGCCCCAGAAAAAATTAAACAGCTTGTTACGAATTTCCGCGAACAATTAGAACAGTTGAAACAAATATCGCATAATTCTGCTTTTCTATTCCCCCATAGAAGCGACTTTAATAAGGCAATGAGCAACAACACAATGCTATATGCACTTTATCGCATGGGTTACCATAACCGCGCCACAATGCACGGCTTCCGTGCCACAGCTTCTACTATCCTGAATGAGAATGGCTTTAATAGCGATATTATCGAACGGCAATTATCGCATGGGGAAAGAAACAAGGTAAGGGCTTCATATAACCATGCGGAATATTTGCAAGAACGCGCGAATATGATGCAATGGTATGCTGATTTTATTGAAACAAAACACAATGAGAGGCTTTACGCATGATTGATGATTTTGAAATATTACGGAATAATCATTTTGAACCAATAAAAAATTTAGGAATTAATCACTTAAGTGTAAATGATGCTTTGCTTATGGTTACTTATAATTCATTTATAAATGGTGAGATTAAACTAAAAGGCTACACATGGGGAGAAAAGGAATCAGCAATCAATAAATACCCTTTATTATCTGATAAAGAGTTACAAGGGAAATTAGCAAAAGAAGCAAAACAATATGGAATTCCATTTATGGAAGCTGTTACCAGCGGTGAATTACCTATAAGGCTTTTAACGAAAGATTTACATGGCAAGGTTAGAAAAGATTACACATTTATTCATATATCAGATTTAGAGCATTGGTTAAGCAAAAAGCGGATCTATTGTAGTGGTTTTTTGCACTATACAAGACAAGAGAACCACCTATATGAGAATATGGGGCATATCCTTTACGCTTATAGATTACATCAAAGCAACAAAGAAGAGTTTGATAGAATTTATCAAGATACACAATCTAATATGATTGATGAAGCGTTAGGTATTCAAGGGTTAGAAAAAATGTCATTTATAACAAGTAATAGCTATCATAGAATTAAAGAATTAGAAGCAGAAAATGAGGCATTAAAGAAACAAAAAAGCCTAGCAAATGATAAAAAACCTCACGGGCATACTACTAATGCCATGTTAAGAATGATTGCGACTCTATTAGCAACGGCTTATTCAAAAGAAGATTTTCTGAATCACAGAATCAAAAAATCAGAAGTGATTGATGATGCCAAAGAAATCGGGTTAACACTTGATGATGAAACAGTTGATAAATACATAAAACAAGCACAACAAGCACAACAAGCACAACAAGAATATGAGATTAGAAAAATAGCGAATAAAAATTTAATCGCACCGAATAAAATTTATTCGCTAACAAAATTTGACAATCACACAAAACCACATTATTTGTAGCACATCGCACCGCACACGCGATGTGCTTTTTTTATGAATTGATAATGAAAGGATTTTTTATAATGAATTATCAACCGAACCCCGAACCAATAAACAACCCCATACCCGAACAAGGCTATATGCGCTTGCCCGCTATATTGGCAATCATAGCCGTATCACGTGCTTCATGGTGGCGATTGGTAAAAGAGGGCAAATATCCGCAACCCGTTAAAATTATCGATATGCTAGGCGAAGAATGTTTGATGATTGATGGAGGAAGCGCATGACTAATCTTAAAAGATTGTTGGTAAGCGCAGGCATGAAAAATTTTGTTAATTGGTTAGAAGAATGTAATGATAATTATCCTGAAAGGCAAAGTTCGTTGATTGAGTGCAAAAAAATGCGTGAAAAGAAGAAAATACACACCCTATAACAGAATTGCCGAAGTAGAATATAGAATAAAATTTATAAATTATTAGAGAAAATTTGATTGCAGAAGCCTGTGATGAAGTTATCGCCAGCACGCATAAAACGGTAAAAGATGAAACTAATCAGAGCAAAAGAGTTAAAACAAAAATATGGCAATGGTAAAAGCCCATACGATACCTAATCAAAAACATGACTAACAATAAAAGTGATTTCAATTAATGCCAAACGAAACTAATGCAGATAAAAACCGCGCTAAAAATATTATTTTCCTGATGTATGATCAGCTACGCTTTGATTATTTAAGTTGCTATGGTCATCCATTTTTGCAGACCCCTCATATGGATTGGTTGGCTAAGAATGGCGTGCAATTTACACGTTATTATGTGCAATCGCCTATCTGTGGTGCCTCGCGCATGAGCTACCTAACAGGGCGTTATATCGATAGCCATGGTGCCAGTTGGAATGGTATTCCGTTAAATGTTGGTGAAATCACGTTAGGCGAGCATTTGCGCGCGGCTAATATGGATAGCTGGCTGGTTGGTAAAACCCATTTTGAGCCTGATTATAAAGGCATGGAACGGTTGAAAATAGATATGGATAGCCCCATGGGCAAAAGATTGCAAGAAGGCGGATTTGATATTCATACCCGCGATGATGGCTTATGGGGTTACGGACCTAATGGTTCTTACGACCACAGAGCCTCACCTTATAATGATTATTTAGCGCAAAAAGGCTATGATGGCGATAACCCATGGCATGATTATGCCAATTCCTCAATCGATGAAAATAGTGAAAGCCTATCGGGTTGGTGGTTAAAAAATTGCGATAAGCCTGCCAATATTCGCAATGAAGATAGCGAAACCGTATGGCTCACCAGCTGTATGATAGATTTTTTACAGCAACATAAAAACACATCACAGCCATGGCTATGCCATTTATCTTATATTAAACCGCATTGGCCTTATATTGTGCCGAAACCTTATCATAATATGTATGATGAGACGATGCTACTGCCATTGGTGCGTGCGCCACAAGAGCGTGAAACCAATAATGCAATTTTTCATGCCTTTAGCAATGCGCCAAAAGCAAAAGTTTTCTGGGATAAAGAAATCGCAACAAAGGTTAAAATTGCCTATATGGGGTTGATAAAACAATGCGATGATGAATTGGGGCGGTTATTGGATTATTTACGCAGCGAAAATATGTTAGAGGAAACCATCATTGTGTTAACATCTGACCATGGTGATTATTTAGGTGACCATTGGATGGGCGAAAAAGATTTTTTTCACGAAGCATCTGTGCGTGCACCTTTAATTATTTATGACCCCAGCGAACAGGCAAATTCTTCCCGAGGCACAATCTGCGATGCGCTAACAGAATCTCTTGATTTATTGCCAACCTTTATTGAAATGGCGGGGGGCAAGCCGCCTTACCATGTGTTAGAGGGGCGTTCTTTATCGCCATTTATTTATGATGATGGCGCGCCAAAAAAACAAGATTGGCGAAAATTTGTCATTAGCGAATATGATTATGGTTTAACGCCATTATGCCAGCGTTTGAATGTGGCAAGCGAAGATGCACGCATTTACATGGTTGCTGATGAGACTTATAAATTGATAGAAGCGAAAGGTAATTTTCCGCTTATGTTATTTGATTTACAGAAAGACCCGCAAGAATTGCATAATGTTGCACAAGATGAAGACTATCAAACAATCATTGCAATGATGCAAGAATATCTAAAACAATGGCACCAGCGTACATCGCAACGTACTACCATGTCTAACGATGATATTGCACAAAAAACAGGAGCATCACGCGAAAAAGGTGTTTTATTAGGCTCCGTTGATGGTGAAGAATTCTCACCTGAAATCAGAAAATTTTATAATAAAGAAATCAATCAGAATTATCTGAAATCTGACTAAACTAATAGCATCACATAAAATTTTTCATCACACTTACTAATTTTTCACTCAAGGGTTCAGGCTTAATTTTATCAATATTCTGCACATGCACAAGCACCGCATCACAATGAAGCCGATGCTCATTCTTGCAATGCATATCAATGGCAACCGTAAAACTGCTTTTGCCCAAATGGGTAATCAGCAAGCTGACATCTAATAAATCACCTAAATAAGATGGCTTTAAAAATTCACATGAAATTTTTAAGGTAGGCACACCGGCTTTTTCCCGATGCATTGTCGCAAAATTGTAATCAAGTGCAAGGTCAAACCATTCTTCTATCGTTGCATTAATCATTTCAAAATAACGCGGATAAAACACAATACGGGCAGGGTCACAATGCTGAAACAGCACTTTTTGAGTTGTTTGATAAGCGGGCATGATATACCAATTATTCAGTTCTTAATTTCATTCTTTATCCTTGTCTGTAGGAATTTTTAAGCCTTATTATAATTGTAGCAGTTTTTACACCCTATTTTCAAGCATTAATAATATGGGGGTGCGGTATCGCTTCTCGGTGATGAGGGCAGGCATTATTCATTAATATTATGGGGGTGCGGCGTGCCTTATTGGCACGACCCCCAAACCCCCGCATCATTAATATTATGGGGGTGCGGCGTGCCTTATTGGCACGACCCCCAAACCCCCGCGCATTATAAACACATCATTCCAATGCTTGCGCCCCCGCAAACATAAAGCGTCTGCCCTGTTACAAAACTATTTGCAGGGTCGCAGAAAAATAAAAAAGCATTGCTAACATCTTCCACCTTGCCCAATCTGCCAACAGGAATTTTTTGTGCCAGCTGTGTTTCTTGTTCGCTTCCCTTAGGGATAATTCCCCAAAAATTATCCGTCCGAATAGGGCCCGGTGCCACGACATTAACGGTAATACCATAGGGTGCTAATTCTAACGCCCATGTGCGCGCCATACCAATCATGCCCGCTTTTGTTGCAGAATAAGCGGTGCGTGTTGGTACACCCAAAGCAGCACGCGAGCCATTAAATAGGATACGCCCAAATTCTTGGCTTTTCATATTCGGTAAAAATGCTTGCAACAAAATTAATGCAGAGCCCAAATGCAACTGTGCTAAATTGGTAATATCTTCAGCCTTTGCCTCTTCAAGCAGGTTCGGAAAAATCAAGCCGGCATTATGGATAAGATGCGTTACCTGATGGTTTTTAGTAATTTCTTGAGCAATCTGTGTTGTTGCTTGTGCATCTAACAAATCGCATTCAAAATGTTTAAGGTTTTTATGGTGCCATTCTGGAATGCGCCGCGATAAATTCACCACCTGATAATCACGCTCGATTAATTTCATGGCAATATCAGCACCAATCCCTTTGCTTGCGCCTGTAATCACGGCTGTATAATCACTCATCTTAATTATCCCTTCATTGCAGAAGGCACCAATGCCAACACCCGCAAAGGCGAACCCGTTCCACCTTTTATTTTCAAAGGTGGTGCAATTAATATCGCGCCTGTGGGGGGTAATTTATCAAGATTGCACAAACATTGTAGCCCATATTTGTTAGCCTTATGCAAAAGAAAATGCGCTGGATAAGGCGGTGAATAATGCGCGCCTTGCCCGGCATCCGTGCCAACCGTTTCAGTGCCAAACCCACGAATATCACGTTCTAATAATAATTTAATGGCATCAGGCGTAGGGCCCGGTGAATGAGGTCCATCATCAGCCATATTCAAATAATCCGCACCAGATTTTTTTGACCAATCCGTGCGCATCAATACCCAGCTATCTTTTGGAATGGTGCCATATTTTTTTTCCCATGCTAAAATCAATTCAGGGGTAAGTTCAAAATCATCATCCTGTGCAGCCCCTTCCGAACAATCAATCACAATCACCGCCCCTATAAACATATCAGGGGGGATTTCATCAACCGCACCATTGGCAATATCTTTGCCAGAAACCCAATGAATCGGCGCATCAAAATGCGTGCCGGTATGTTCATTCATGGATATATTATGCCATTTCCATGCAGGGCCTCTATGGTCGTAAGCAGAAACTTCTTCCATTCTAAAGCGCGCGCATTGCCCAAATTCTGGAGGCAAAATCATCACAGGGAAATCGGGGTCAAGCGTATGGGTTAAATCCACCACTTGCAACTGCCCATCAAGCAAGGCAACCGAAACATCATTGAGTAAATCAGCCATCACGCGCTCCTGTTAATTCACGTTCTAACACCTTCGCATTTTGACGCCAGCGTTGGGCAATATCTTTGGCAATATCGCCACAATACACATCTTCCAAACCTTCACATAAAGCCTCAGCAATTGATTTTGCCAATGCCCCATGCGTCACTTTTGGCGGTGGCAAAGGTTGATACCATTCATCATCGGTAGGCCCTGTAAAAACATTCATCACCCGTAAACCTGATGCGCGAAACTCGCCTCGCAATGTTTGGCTGAGTGAATATGCCGCCGCTTGACTGGCAGAAAATGCGCCAAAAGCAGGGTCGGATGAAAGCGCGTTGATTGACAAAATATTGACAAATGCCACTGCGCTATTGGTGCCATCATTGGTGCGTGATGCCATTGCTGGACCAAAATTTTGTGCCAATCGCATCAACCCCAAAGCATTAATATCCATCTCTTCACGGGCAAAAATCGTATCAGCCCCCAACACGCCACCGGGGCGTATATGGCGCGCTGTATTAATCAGAATATCAGTTTTGCCACCAATTTCAGAAGCTAATTTCTTCACAGAGCTGGTATCAGAAATATCAAGTGGTAAGATAGAAACATTATCAAAATCTTTAAATGCATCGCGCTTTACACCCCGTCGCCACGCTTCTGCTTCACCAAGAAAAATATGCGATGCACCGCATTTTTGCAACTCATGCACCAATGGCACAACCACCGATGCGCGTAAATCAGTAATCAACACACGACGATGTTTTGGGTGTGCAGTCAATGTGCGTAATTGGGCATCATCTTCCATATTATTGCTCCTTTTCATGGGCAAAGCAATCATCACTCCTTGCCCAGCCTTATCTAATTTTAATGCCATCTGCACCGGTTCGCCATGTTTCACATCACCATGCAAATGGCACAATATCACCAGATTTGATGCAATTTGTACCAAGCCCGACCGCCACGGATAATTTTCGCGATAATAGCTATCGGGTGATACATGAATGGTGGTTTCAGCAATCACGATACCTTTATTTTCTGTTTCGCGCCACTCTAAATCTACAGAAAGACATGAACAACACACATCACGCGGGGGATATTGAATGGTTTTGCATTCTGTGCAATGCTGTAATGCAAATTCACCACGTGCCGCCGCCGCTGTTAGCCCCATGCCTGCCCGTGAGCGCGCTTCAGGAGGAAGAAGAGGTGATTTTTGCCGTAATTGTGGGTTCTTTTTGGCAGGCTTTAATAATTTTTCAGTCATGAGATGTTAGCCTCTTTCATCAAATCGCCTTGCGTTAAAATTGCCGCCGATGAGCATAAACCCCTATCATAATTAATCATGCCAAAGCCTGAAATCATCGCGCATTCTGCTTTTTCAACTTGTGTATTGCCAGCCTGCTTGGTTACCTGACGAATGCCTTCTACCAATCCTAAATAGCCACCTGCCGCGCCTGCCTGCCCTACCGATAATTGCCCGCCCGATGTGTTATGGGGAAAATCGCCTTTGATTGTTAAATCATGCGCGCGCACAAATTTGCCTCCCTCGCCTTTTTTACAAAAGCCTAAATCTTCCATCTGCATCATAGAAATCACCGGGTAATCATCGTAGCTTTCTAGCAAATCAATATCTTGCGGGGTGCAATCTGCCATCTGATATAATTCATCAACATCCATTGCCCAACCACCGCGCAACTGAATAGGGTCGTCTGCAAAAGCATGATGCCGTTCAATCGTGCCAGCAATATGGGCATAAGGTAGGTTTCTTTTTTGGGCTTCATCTTCACGCATCACCAAAAACCCTTCCGCACCCGCGCAGGGCATCACACAATCAAACAAGTGAATCGGCTCGGCAATGGCACGCGCATTTAAATATTGTTCCATCGTCAGAGGTTTCTTCATCAAAGCATAAGGATTTTGTAACGCATTAGCGCGTTGCGCCACCGCAATCATGCCAAACTCTTCACGGGTAACGCCATATTCACGCATATAAGCATCGGCAATCAGGGCAAAATTCGCATTCGGCCCCCCATAACCATAAGGGTAGGAAGCATCCATTGCAAAACGAGAAAAAGAAGAAAGCAAACGCCGAAAACTATCAATATGATTGGTATCACCTGCAACACATGCCACATAATCAGCATCACCTGCTTGCACCGCACGCGCCGCCCTGCGCAACGCAATCACACCGCTTGCGCCACCCATCGGGATATTATCTAGCCAACGTGGGCAAAGCCCTAAATGTTGCGTTAATCCCACAATTGTATCAGGAAATAATGTAAAGCTAGAAACGGCAAATCCATCTAATGTTTGAGGCGTTAAATCAGCCTTTTGTAAAATTTCACGTAACGCACGGGCAATCCACCAATGTGCTGTTTCTTGACTATAACGGATATAGGGAATTGTGACAGGAGCTGTTACGACAACACCATGATAATTGCAACGCTTTTTGCCAGAAGCTGACATCATTTTTTATCTCGTTTTTTCATCATGCGCATATCATAGGCTTTTTGCATCAAACCTTCAGCAAGTTTTTTTAATTCACCCCGTTGAATTTTTTGCGTGCCAGTTAAAGGCAATGTATCAATGAAGGCAATATAACCCGGCGCCTTATAATAGGCAAGCTGTGTTAAGCACCATGCAACAATATCAGATGCAATTTCTTGCGTATGATTATCGCTCACGATACAGGCAAAAACTTCATCGCCACGTATCTCATCAGGCACGGCTGTTACTGCCACCGCTCTAATCGCAGGATGGCGCATCAATGTGGATTCCACCTCGATAGCGGCGATATTCTCACCCGAACGCCGTATCACATTTTTTTTACGGTCAACAAAATAAACCGAACCATCTTCGGCGCGCCTTACAATATCGCCTGTGTGAAACCAATCATTTTCCCAAGCCTTATCGGTTGCGGTTTCATCTTTATAATAGCCTGCAAAAAAGCCATATCTTTGTTCTGCTTGATTGTTGGCTTTGGAACGTCTTACCAATAATTCACCCACGCCATATAGGCTCTTCGTACCATCATCAGCCAATAATGCCATTTCAATTTCTGATGCGGGTTTGCCCAAACAGCTTGTGCCAATTTCGCGTGGCTCTTGATTGGCGCAAATCACTGCCCCTGCGCCTGTTTCAGTCATTGCCCATGCTTCAATAAGGGGGAAATCAAAACGTGTTTCAAATGCTTCATGGATTTTTGGGTCAACTCCTGCGCCAAAACCAAACCGTATCGCGTGATTTTTATCATTAAAAGATGCTTCAGCTGCCATTAATAAAGACGGCATCACCCCAAGATAATGCAAGCAAGTTGCACGCGATTCCTGCACAGCTTGCCACCAGCTTGATGGATGAAAACGGTCAAGCACAATTAAACAGCCCCCCATCGTTACCATCGCCATGAATGAATAAGCCATTGCATTCATATGAAAAACTGGCAAAGGGGTTATCATTCTTTCGCCACCATTGCCAACAACATTGTAAAGCGCGCATAAACCGCCTGCCTCCGCATACCAACGCCCTGCTTCTAAAAAGTAACTATTGGTTAAAATACAGCCCTTCGGATTGCCTGTGGTGCCAGATGTGTACAGCAAAGCCGCTTCTTGATGCGCGCTTGTTTTTATATCTTTGCTAAGTGTGGAGGGAATTTTATCGCCATGATTGATAATTTTTACCTTAATTTTTGTTTCTAATGTCGCTTGGATTAAATCCATACGGCGCGAAGGTATCGTCACAATCAATGAAGGTTCAGAATGCCCAATCATATAACAAAGTTCAGCATGGCGTAAATCAGGATTCACAGGCACACAAGATGCACCAATATGGTTCAATGCCAACAGCCAGATAAAATAATCAGGGCGGTTTTCTAATAACAGCATCACGCGATGCCCCTTGCCATATCCTGCTTGTTCTAACAAAGCAACCTGTTTCATCACCGCGCGATGGCATTGTGCATAGCTTTGTTCGCCTGCTTCTATACCATAAATATCTGCGGTTTCATCAAGAACATGGAATAAAGGGCGGTTCGGATAACGCTGATAGCTTGCATAGAATGCATCAAAAATTGTGTGCAATCCCGATGATGAAGTCATGGCAGAAGCTGAATATTACGGAATGCCGCATCACAATTCAAAATATCCACGCGCTTATTGGCAATGCGAACTTTACCATCTATCAAGGAAAGTTCGTGGCGCGCGGTTAGGGCAAGCAAGCATTGTTCATCAAGACGCGTTTCAACATAATGCATGAAAGTTTTGGTAACATATTGCCCTTTTTCATGATTGATTTCATCGATGAATGGGCGTTGAATTACGTGATGGCATCGGCTCTTTGGTTTTTGCGAAAAAGTGCGCGCGCCATTTAAGCGTTCTACACGCAATTTGAGCATAAAAATATCTTCATACATGAGCGAAGTGGTATGGATAGGGTCGCTCTGTTGGTAATCAAGTGGCATCCAATAATGCCCATCTTCAAGCCATAAAGCCAGCCATTCATCATAACGCCCTTCATCTAGCATTCGCACTTCCTCATAGATGAAGTCAATCAAATTTTCTTTGGTAATGGCGGAAGAGGCAGTCATGATGCGCCTATCCCTGTCTCTGTCTCTGTCTCTGTCTGGGCTTTTTGCACCATATCGGCAGTCATAAATTTTACCCAAGCATCAAATTGATTACGCATCTGCCGTTCGGTTGTGCCAAGCTCTACGCTTTCATCGGTGTAATCTTCGTCATCATCATATAGCCGTTGAATATTCACCCACTCCATCGCTTGAGTTTGCAAGCCTTCTTGCGCGCGTTCATACATTTCCAAATCATCATGCCCTACAATCGATGTGGGCGCATTGACCATTCGATTATACATGGCAGTGCGTGCAACCAATTGTTCGGGCGCATCAACAAGGCGATAGATATAGCTTTCTACCAAAGTTTTATCCGCCGCCAATGGCAGAAAAACACGTAATTGCTGAATAGGCCCTTTCACCATAATATTAGGAAAATAAACCGTATTATGACGATTTTCATCTAAAATATTTTTGGCTTTTTCTTCGCCATAACTGGCACGCATTTTATCAAAATAACCCTCAATCGCATCATAATCGGAATGGATAGAATGATGAACGCCTGTATGCCCATGCCCGTTGGGCCAAGTGCGAATGCCCATTTTATCAAAAAAATCATACGAGGACATAAAAGGTGCGATGATTTGCATGGCGGCTGGCAAAGGAGTTTCATCGGTTTTTTCCTGTTCCTCCCATAATTTAATTGCCGTGCCTGCCGAACTTTCATGCGCCACCATCGGATGGCATGTATCGGTTTGATTTTCTACCAGCATTTTCCAGTTGCAATGATGCATATAGCGCAATGGCGGCCCGACCACTTCTAATTTTCCTGCGGGCGAACGGTCAACCATATTATCAATCGATGAAAGTGCATCGCCGAAAAAATCTTCAAATGAAATGCCATCTTGCGCCAACCGACAAAAGATAAATCCACGATAATTTTTAACGCCCCCAACGGCAAACATACCACGACTGCCATCACTTTTTTCAAAATCAGTATTCTCATAACCTTTTTTGAACGGCACTGCCAACAGACTGCCATCAGTTTTGAATGACCACGCATGATAAGGACAACGAAAAAATTTACCCGTATTGCCTGTGCGGTCAATCACCAATTTTGTGCCTTTATGGGGGCAACGATTATAGAGAATATAAATCTCGCCATTAGAATGACGCACCTGAATAACCGGCTGATTGCCAACCATCGTATTAAAATAATCGCCTGTATTTGGGGTTTGGCTTTCATGCCCAACAAAAATCCACGCATTGGCAAATAAATGCTTCATCTCTAATTGATAAATTTTAGGGCTGATATAAACATCGCGATGGATTTCGCGCCCACGAAATAAATCCTTAATGGTTTGCGGGTTTTGGCTGTTATAACGCATCGCATTTCTCCTTATAAATCAAGCAAAAGGCGTGGTGTTTTAGAACGGCTGACACAAATCTGCATCATTTTGCCTTCGGCTTTTTCACTATCGCTTAACACATCATCGCGATGGTCTGGCACCCCTTCAATCACATCCGTTTGGCAGATACCGCATTCACCCCGCCCACAATCATACATCACATCTATATTATTTTCTTCTAAAACCTCAATGATGCTTTTATCCGCAGGAATTTGAAAAACCTCACCGCTTGATTCAAGCTCAATCTCGAATACTGTATTTTTTTCATTCATCATAAAACCCAATTACCAATGTTTGAATCATCAGCCACCATAAAAAAGTTGCGGTAAGAATAACGATAGACCGGGAAATAAAGTAAGCAATAATAAGCGGGCAATATCCATCAGCCAAAAAGGCGTGATGCCTTTGAAAATTTCAGAAATTTTTATATCGGGCAGCATATTGCCAAGCACAAAAACATTTAAGCCAATGGGCGGGGTTATCAGGCTGATTTCCGTAACCACCACCACGATAATACCAAACCATACCAAGTCAAAACCAAGCCCTGCAACAATGGGGTAAAATACTGGCACGGTTAGCAAAATCATTGAAAGGCTTTCCATCACCATACCAAGCGCGATATAAATCAATAAAATCATGATAATAATCAATAAAGGTGCTAGCTGTGCTTGTATGATAATTTCGGCAAGTTGCACAGGGAAGCCAGTGCGTTCAATGAAAGCGGCAAAAATCAATGCGCCAAATAAAATAGCGAACAAAGACGCGCTGGTTTTCACTGAATCTGACGCAATTTTAAGCAAGATATTCCAGTTTAATGTTTTGCGGAAAAGGGCAATCAGAAATGCCCCCATTGACCCAACTGATGCTGCCTCGGTAGGGGTGAAAACGCCCAAATAAATACCGCCAATCACCAATATCAACAAAAGAAGTGTACTTTGCACTTGCGTAAGAGCCAGCAATTTTTCTTTGCGCGGGGTTGCCTTGCCGGCAGGTCCTGCTTTAGGGTTGCGCCACACCACCCATTTTACCGCTAGCAAATAAAACACAATGCCAATCATACCGGGGATAAAACCAGCGGCAAATAGCTCGCGAATGCTCTGCCCGCTGATGATGCCGTAAATCACCAATATCACGCTAGGGGGGATTAAAATTCCCAATGTGCCACCCGCCGCAACCGATGCCGCTGCCAAACGATTGCTATAACCATAGCGGCGCATTTCTGGAATTGCCACCCGCGACATGGTTGCCGCTGTTGCCAAGCTAGAGCCACAAATGGAAGAAAATATCCCGCAGGCTGTCACGCTTGCCATCGCAAGTCCGCCACGATAATGCCCTAAAAACGCGTAAGAAACATGATAAATTTGTTTGGAAAGTCCCGATTGTGAGACAAAATTACCCATCAAAATAAATAACGGAATCACCGATAAAGAATAATCAGAGCTGATGGATAAAATTTGATTGGCAACTAAGGATAAAACAGGTTTCCAGCGAAAATCAACCCAACCTGTCTCAACCCACAAGCCATTAGAAATGGCAAAGCCAAAAAATCCGCATAAGCCCATGGCTAGCCCTATCGGCACGCGTAAAAAAATCAGTAGCAATACAGCGGTAATGCCTATCAGGGATTCAATCATATCGATGGTTCGTCTTTATCGGTTTGTTTCATATCCATAGTCTTAAAAAGATGCGGTGCGAAACAATGAATCACAAGGCAAATGGATAGGGTTATCGAAATCAATATACATACCGCCCCAATATAATATTGTTCATAGGCGACTGGAATTTGCAGATATTCAGTAATGGCATCGCGCCGTAAAGAACGCGCGGCAAAATATAAAATTCTATCGCCTGCATAGAAAAAGCTGATGATGAATAACACCCAGACGACCCTTTGCCAAATTCTTGCAAAGCGTTCTGAAAAATATTTTCCGAATAAATCCACCGTTATATGGGCATTGGTCATGGTAATAATCCAAACGCCAGTGATGATAAAAATCGCTTGCGTGATTTCCGTTAATTCTGAACTGCCCTTAACTGGTATTGAAAACAAGTACCGCCCCACAACATCAACAAAGGTAAGTGCCATCAACAATAATAGTAAAACCCCCGAAACGATACCAACATAATGCGGGCATGTTTTGGTCAGCAAATCTGTAAGTTGTTTTGTGAATTTTTGAATAAAGATATTTATTTCTTTATTATTTTTATTTGCCATTTTCCAAACCTTACTTGCCGATAATGTATCAGCGATGATACAGGATAATTTTAACAAAAATCATGCGAATGTCAATAGCTTGCGCGCTTCCTAATTTCATAAAAAATGGGCAATCAAACGAATTTCATTGCCCATTAATACATGATTATCAATATCAAAAATTACTTATTTTGACATTTCTTTTTCATATTTGCGTGCCAATTTACGGAATTCTTTTAACGCTTTTTTGGCATCAACATCTCTATCTTGCACAGATACTAACCAATCGCTTTCAATGGTTTTGGCAAGCTTCCCAAATCTTTTAATATCCGATTTAGGCAAAGTGATAACTTCAACACCAGCGGCTTTTGCTTTTTCATAACCAGCGGCATCGTTATTGCCCCATATTTTCCCAGCCAGTTGCGATAAATCTTTACCCGTAGTAGATAGCAAATTTTTACGATTTTTACTATTAAGTCCGGCAACAAAATCTTCATTCATAAAGACGGCAAAACTACCAAGATACATACCTCCGGGAATTTCATAGATATATTTTGTTACCTCTGAAAGACGCAAGGCATTTTGTTCGCCAACGGGCATAAACACGCCATCAGCAACCCCTTGAGATAAGATTTCATACACTTTAGACCCCGGTGCGGCAATAGGCGCAATGCCAAAATCTTTACCGATAAGCCCTTGCACACCGCCACCAACACGAATTTTCTTGCCTTTCATATCAGCAAGCGAATTAATGGGTCCACGCATTTGAATTTGCCCCGGTCCGTGTAGGAATAAAGCGGCAAGCATCAAACCTTCATGCTCGTTGGCGTTACCCAAATATTTCTCATGCACTTCCCAATAAGCAATTGATGCCGCTTCAGCGCCAGCACCTAATAATGGCAATTCAGGCATAATGGTGAGCTTAAATTGACCCGGCACATAACCATGGAACGACCAACCAGCATCATAAGTGCCATCTTCTACCAAATCAAACACCCCTTTAGGATGCCCCTTATGATATTCAAGTTTAAGCGTTAAATCGCCATTCGTGGCTTTTTCAATTCTTTCTTTCCATTGTTCAAAGAAACTGCTATTCATTTTATGGGATGGTGGCAACCATGTGCCAACTTTTATTTCCTGCGCCGCATAAGCAACAGAACTTAAACATAATGCAAAACCAACAACTGACCCTGCTATCATTGTTCTAAGATTTTTTTTCATGATAAAACTCTCCTATATGTAAATATTTTAAGGCTATTTTAATAGCCTTTATCATCTTTAATTATATTACCAAAGATTCTTAGATTCTACCCTATCCTAGTTTTTTCTTATATGCAATATTCTTTTTAAGATAACGATACAGCTTATAAATTTGCCATAACAGTAATAGGATAACAATGGTTGCTAAAATCGAAGAAATCGGTCTATCAAAGAAATCACCAATATCTTTGACCCGCGCCAAAGACGAGCGTAATTTCACTTCCATGATATTGCCCAGCACCATGCCCAATATAATGGGTACAATAGGATAATTTAAGCGTTTTAAAATCATACCCAATATGCCAAACGCGCAGGCAATGATGCAATCAACAAAACTATTGCGTAAGGAATAAACGCCAATAAAGCTTAAAATTAAAATAAAGATGGCTAAAATGCGATTTGGTACTTTAATGATTTTTAATAAATTATCGGTGAAGAATATTAAGAAAACCACAACAATCACATTAAGAATTAACAGGATAATGAACAATGCCCATACGAAATCTAATTGGTTTTGAAATAAGTCTGGACCGGGGATTACGCTATGCACATAGAATACCGAAAGCATCATGGCAGTAAGGGCTTCGCCGGGGATACCCAATGCCAAAAGCGGAATCATCGCAGCCGCCGGCACTGCATTATTGGCAGTTTCCGATGAAACAAGTCCCTCTTCACTGCCTTTGCCGAATTTTTCCTTATCTTTACTGGTGCTTTGCGCGTAATTATAAGAAAAAAACTGTGCCGTAAATTCACCCACGCCGGGTATCATTCCCATGAACACACCAAACGATGCTGAAACAGCAACAATCCGCTTATAAAGCCAGATTTTCTTGATATGTGAAAACAGATTTCCTGAGACATCCCCTTTGAGATTGCTGACATCAACATCATATTTTGTATCACCCTGCAGGAATAAAATAAAAGATTGCGACAATGCGAATAGCCCAAGTATGACGACAATTAAATCAAACCCAGCCGCCATCCATGTTTGTGAAAAGCTAAAACGCTGTGTGAAACCAATCGGCTCTAACCCAACGGTGCTTAATAAAATGCCAAAGCCTGCCATCATACCAGCCGCCGCCACATGTTTGCGATGGGCAAAAATAACCAGTAAAATGCCTAACAATGCCGCTAGAAAAATTTCGCGCGAGCCAAAATGAGGGGCAATTTTTGCCAAAATAGGCGATAGCAATATTAAGGCTATCACTGAAATAACGCCACCGCAAAAAGATGCCCCATAAGCCAACCCTAACGCTTGCTTTGCTTTGCCCTGTTTCGTCATGGGGAAGCCTTCATAGGTTGTGAGTGCATTTACTGCCGTACCCGGCACATTGATAAGAATAGCAGGAATAGCACCGCCAAACATAGAAGAGCCATAAATGCCCAACAATACCGTTAATCCAACAATCGGCTCTAGCGAGAAAGTGGCAGGTAATAAAATCGCAATCGCAACCGCAGGACCAATCCCCGGAATCGCGCCAATCAACACCCCACCGATAGACCCCACCAAAATAGCGATGAGTACATTCAATTGTGTGATAATGCCAAACGAGCTTAATAACGTATCAATCATAATGTATTACAGATACACAATGAAGAAATTACGAATGGCGGCAGGAAATAGCTCATATAGCATGGCACCGGGAATTTTAATTTGTAGAAAACTTTTGAAGATAATCACAATGGCAAGCGTAACGCCAATGCAAATAAGAAAGATTTTTTTATCTTTCACGCCAATGCGCCACAACATGGTGACAATCATCATCAGGCTCATAGGCAGGTAACCAATAATCGGTACCAAAATCACATAGGCAAGAAACCATACGCAATATTCTAACGACCGTGACCATAATAAAACTTCTTGCCATCTGCCCGCTTGTCTCTGAGAAATCAGGCTACTGCACATATGAATAAAGCCAAAAAACACCATCATGCCAATGCCTAGCATCGACCAAAAAGCAGGCTGTGCAAAGAACCGTTTGCGTGGAAACCATGTGGCTTGTTCGGGGATTTGACTGGCAAGGACTAATGCAAATAACAGAAAAAACAGACTAAATACGAAGTCTGCCGGATTGCGTTCTCGTGTGAGTAAAGCTTTTAATACAATATGCATCTTTAAAACGACTTTTTATTGATAGACTTGCCAACCTTGAATGAACCAAATTTGGTTAAACAGGTTGGCAAGCCTATAAAGATAATAATTACTCTAATATTTTCGTAATATTTTTCAATGTATTAATATCGCTTTTGATTTGCTTTTTAACAGCTTTGCCATCTTGCCAATAAATCAAAGCACCTGTTGTTTTAGCAATCTCTTGCGCTTTAGCAGAAAGCATTGTTTTCTTAGCAACCGCAATAATTTTATCTTGCACATTTTTAGGCGTGCCGTTTCTTACAAATAAGCCATTCCAAAGTGAAATATTAAGCGATTTATCAAACTCTTTTACCGTTGGCGTATTAGGCGTTAAAGAAATACGCTCATCACCAACAGATGCAAGAACTTTAATATCTTTCAAACAAGGTAAAACAAGTTGAATGGTTGTATTCATCACATCTACATCGCCCGATGCAAGCGAGTTACAATCAAGCTTATCAAAGGCTGCTTCGCTAGCATAAGAAAAACCCATTTTCTTTGCTAGTGCGAAAGTAACACGTGTGGGTACCAAAGGTGCACCGAAATGCCCCAAAGCCACATCGTTGCTTTTTGCATATTTTGCCAAGCCTTCCATATCATCAAAAGGTGCATTTTTACCTGCGGCAATGATGAAAGGATATGTCAAGAAATTACCCAAAGGGGTAAACGGGTCAGGGTCTAATTCTGGAATACCAAGCGTTGGACCTACAACAGGAATCGCAATGATAAAAGAACCGATTGTATAGCCATCAGCAGGTTCTTTTGCCACTTCTACAGCCGCCACAAAAGGATTGCCACCACTGGCTTTGTTCACAACCGCCGCTGATACTCCGTAAGTTTTTTGGAACTCTTCAGCAATCATGCGTGTTAGCACATCTTCCAAATCACCCGGAGGGAATGGAATGATAAAACGTACTGGTTTTTCTGGATATTCAGCCCGTGCCACAGCGAAAGGCAAAATGCTCATCGCCAGCACAAAAAGAATAATTTTTGAGATAAGTTTCATAATCGTTTCTCCCTAGAAATTTATGAGATATAATAATCTATCTTCATTAAGTAGGCAGGGCAAGTTATTAATTATGTCCCTAATATTGCCACTGCGCGCTTAAAAAAATATAAACCACTTAATTTATTTAACATGTGTAGTAAATTTGTCAAGTAAAATAAATGTTTTCAATTTTTTTGCATAACTTATGTTAGCACGGGGGTGCTGAAAATGTCATCGATGGTTATTAAGAGTAATAGCGGGGGGATTTTTAAGGCAAGCGCAAGCGATATAGTTAGCAGGGGGCATCGCGATATGGCGGGCTTGCCCTCGCCATGGACGCGTATGTCGACCCCCGCATTAATATCGAGCATGGGGTTATAGGTTTTCCTCTTGCTTTTCTTTTTCTTTTTTTACAATTTGAAAAAATGGTCTTTTGCTTAATAAACCTATATCACCTGTTGAAATTATTACCTTATCAGCAGGATTTTTTGCCAAATCCTCTGATATAAGTTTAAATATATTTTGATACTCTGCATCCTCATGCTTAAGCTCCCACATATTCCTATAACCCAATAACATTTCTGTCATAGAAGCTTTGTGTTGATATTCTTCTCCTAATTTTAATTTAATTTTAGCTGTATGAGAGCAAAAACGATAAATAAATACTAAGGGTACGCTTAATGATATTTTAAAGAATGATAATTCATAAAAACTTAAGCCTAAGTCATCATAAAATTTAAATCCAAATATATCTGACAGCAATATAACTAAAATTGTAGCCAATGAACTCATAGCAAGGAACGAATATCCTGTATGAGACCATTTATTTCTATTAGCCTCTTTCTTAAAAGCACTATGTAATGATTTATCTATAAGTTCTTGATATAGTTTGTTGCTTTCAGCGAATAGTTTGTTGCTTTCAGTGAATAGTTGCTTATTCTTTTTTGTTAAACTTTGCACATCATGTTCTTGAGTTGATAAAATTTCACCACTTTTTGTAATCTTTTCTGCCAGTTCAGTTTCTGTTTTCGCTATACTTTCATATTTAGCAGTTAAATCTGTGTGAATGATATTGATTTTACCTACTACAATATCACTGTCTGTTTTATGAGTAGCTATTGCATCATAATTTTTTTTCATATCTGCATAGTGAGATTTGGCATCATCAGAGTTTTGCAGTATATCATTTTTTGTATTTTTTGCAGTCTTAATAATTTCTTGAAAAGTGTCATTTGCAGTTTGATTAATATTATAATCTTCAAAAAAAGTGCCATACATTTTTAATGTTTCTTGTATTGTTTCAATACTCCTCTCTAGGCTTTTTACGTCTGTTTGTAACGTACTAACGTGACTGTTAATATTAGGTTTCTTTGCTTTAGCGGTAGTATTTGGTTTTTTCTCACTCATTCTATTTCTTCTTTATTGCTTTGGGTAAATTATTGACTATTTTTGTGGTTTTTAGTGATAGGGTGATGATAGATTTTAGCAAATTGATAATATAATCGGGGTTATCGGGGGCGTATTGATTGGGGTTATTTGTGTTGCCACTGGGTTTATGGGCTGGGGTGGCTATCACATTGCTATGTAAGCTATTGATAAAAAAACAATAAAAAGTTATTCATTTTTGTCATTTCACCCTAGCTTACCCAACCCATACGCAGTGGGAGCAGGAATCGAACCCGCGGTTTCTGAGGATAAAATTACATATTATTTTTGAAAATTACAAGGGAAAAATTATTTTGTGATGATTTACGTCTCAATTTTTGGTATAGATTACTATTATCTATTCTCTTAAGTTAAGAAGCTCGCTTTTATGAAATTAACCGATACTGAAATTCGTGATATTACCAAATCGTTGGAAGCGGGCAAGCCATTGCCTGATAAATACCGCTTTATGCTGTTTGATGATGACCGTCAAGTAGAATTGGTATGGAGTGGCAAAACGGCTGAAATCTGTAATGTTGTGCTTCCCTTTCAAATCATCGAACAGGTAGATGAGCCGCGCCGTAAGGATGCTGTGGCTGATGGGCAAATTGGTTTATTCGACCCCAATAGTGGCAGGCAATTAAAGGGGTGGAGCAATAAGCTGATATGGGGCGATAATAAACTGATTTTATCCTCGCTGAAAAATGGCACGATGCGTGATGAGATTGAAAAGCAAGGTGGCATTAAGCTGATTTATATCGACCCGCCCTTTGATGTGGGTGCGGATTTTACGATGGATATTGCGGTAGGCGATGAAACCTTTACCAAACAGCCAAATATTTTGGAAGAGCTTGCTTACCGTGATACATGGGCAAAAGGCGCGGATAGTTTCATTGCGATGATTTATGAGCGGTTGATGCTGATGCGCGATTTGCTGGCAGATGATGGCAGTATTTATGTCCATTGCGATTGGCGCGTCAATGCCTATATCCGCCTCGCGATGGATGAGGTGTTCGGTAAAGGGAATTTTCGAAATCAAATTGTTTGGAAACGAACATCTGCACATAGTGATTCAAAAGGTTATGGTCAAATAAGTGATTTTATTGTTCATTCAAGTAAAATGAATAATTATATATTTAATAAAATTTTCACTGCGTTTGACGATGATTATTTAAAACGATTTAATCATCAAGATTCCGATGGAAGAAAATGGACTGATGGACCACTTACAGCATCAGGGTTAAGTGGTGGTGGTTATACATATACTTATAAAGGGATACACGGTTTTTGGAGATGTCCAGAAATTACCATGCAAAAACTTGAAAAGGATAATAGACTTTATTTTACTACAGGGAATACAATTAGAATTAAGAAATATCTTGATGAGTTAGAAGGAAAACCACTTCAAAATATATGGACTGATATTTTTCCTGTGAATTCCCAAGCAAAAGAAAAAGTTAACTATCCCACGCAAAAACCTGAAGCCTTGCTTGAGCGGATTATCAAAGCCTCATCGAATGAGGGTGATATTGTCGCTGATTTTTTTGCAGGTTCTGGCACAACATTGGCAGTGGCTGAAAAATTAGGGCGCAAATGGATAGGTTCGGATTTGGGAAAATTTGCCATTCATACCACCCGCAAACGCATGATTGCGGTGCAGAGGCAATTAAAAACTGATGGTAAATCATGGCGTGCTTTCGAGATACTTAATCTTGGCAAATATGAACGGCAACATTATATTGGCGTTAATCTCAACCTGCCCGAAGCCGAACGTATCAAACAAATAAATGCCCGCGAAGCCAATTACACCGCAATGATTTTACATGCCTATCGCGCCGAAAAAAGTGAGAGTTTTAGCCATTTTCAAGGCAAAAAATTAGGACGGATGGTGGCGGTTGGCCCTATCAATTTGCCCGTAACACGGTTATTTGTAGAAGAATTGATTTTGCAATGTCGCAAGAATAATATTACGCAAATTGATATTTTGGCCTTTGAATTTGAAATGGGCTTATTCCCATCAGTCCAAGAAGAAGCCAAAACCAAAGGCATTGATATGGCAATGAAATATATCCCCCGTGATGTGTTTGATAAACGCGCCATTGAAAAAGACGAGGTGGTGTTTCATGATGTTTCTTATATAGAAGTGGAACGGGTTATAAAAGATGGCAAGCTGGCGGTAAAATTAACCGATTTTTCAGTCTATTATTCGCAAGATATGCTGGCAAATGTCATGGCGGGCTTGAAAAAGGGTAAGCAGAAGATTATTCTAACCGGTGGCAAAATCATCAAAATAGCCAAAGATAAAGAAGGGGTAGAAAGCCAAGAAATATTAACGCAAAATTGGCATGATTGGATTGATTATTGGGCAATAGATTTTGATTATGAATCGCGCCGTGAAATTATCAGGGTGAAAGATAGCGAAACAGATGAATATATAGAACAATGGAGCGGGGATTATATTTTTGAAAACAGGTGGCAATCCTTCCGCACCAAAAAAGACAAAAAGCTAGAATTTGAAAGTGTGGCTGTTGATATTGCGGGCGATAAAACCCGCAAGCATAAACGCAAAGTGGCCATAAAAGTGGTCGATATTTTCGGCAATGATACAATGAAAATAATGGAGATAGTGGTATGAATGATAATAAATATTCCAATAATCGGCGACATGCAAATAGGAGACATCACTCACCTAATAATATTCAAAAACCTGTTAATAAATTAAAAGAAATCACCATTAATGGATTTAAATCACTGGAAAAAATTGAAAAATTTTCTTTACAAGATTTAAATATTCTGGTTGGTGCTAATGGCGTTGGTAAATCCAATTTTTTAAATATTTTTGAAATGCTTAATTGGATGATACGTGGTAAAAATTTACAAGAATATATTTCTAGAAAAGGTGGCGGTGATGATTTGCTTTTTAATGGTGCAAAACATACAAGGTCTATAGATTGTCTAATGACATTTTCAACAAGCACAGGAGAAACAGAGTATAGCTTTAATTTACAACATACAGACAATAATCAACTGACCTTTTCTCGTGAAGAATATAGATTCATGAGTGTAAGTGCACAAGAAATTAAGCGTAGTAAATCCAATTGGAAACAACTCGGCATCGGACATATGGAAGCTAAAATACTTGATAGTAATGATAAAACCGCGCAAGTAACGCGTAAAATTTTACAAAATTGTACTATCTATCAATTCCATGATACTTCTGAAACCAGCCCATTAAAATTTAGTTCAGATATAACAGATAGAATTTTTTTGAAAGGCAATGGGCAAAATCTTGCATCTATTTTATATGATTTGCAACAAAATCAACATAAATATTATCAAGAAATTATTGAAAACATTCGTCTGGTATTGCCAATTTTTGCTGATTTTGAGTTACAACCCTATCATGGCAAAATTGCATTAAGATGGCGAAGGAATAATATGGATGATAAAACATTTGGAGCGCATTTAACATCAGATGGAACTTTACGCTTTTTTGCATTGGTTACATTGTTATGTTTACCAAAAGACAGAAAACCTGATGTACTGCTGTTAGATGAACCTGAATTGGGATTGCATCCTTATGCCATTTCATTATTGGCTGATTTGATTAAACGTCTAGCAAAAAGCAAGCAAGTAATTGTTGCAACGCAATCAGCACTCCTGCTAAACGAGTTTAATGCTGAAAATATTATTGTTGCAAATATGTCTGATAATGGGGCAACAACAATGAAACGCCTTAAACAGAATGATTTAAAACAATGGCTTGATAAATATCAAATGGGCGAGTTATGGCAAAAAAATGTTTTTGGGGGCAACCCTAAATGAAAAGACTTGCCATTATTGTTGAAGGATTTACAGAACAAGATTTTGTTCAGACAATTCTAATAAATAATTTATCAAATTTACATATTGCTTATATTAATTTAAGGGGAGGCAGAATATCAATAAATTCAATTATAAGAGATGTGAGTAATCTAATCGATAATTACGATTATGTCACAACATTGATTGATTATTATGGACTTAAAGAAACCAATAATAAAAGCATTGAAGAAATTGAGGTAGAACTACAACAAAAAATAGCAAATAATCGTTTTATCCCTTATATACAAAAATATGAATTTGAAGCTTTACTTTTTTCTGATATAGCAAAGATAGAAAACAGTTTAGGGAAACGTTTCACACAAAAAAAGATAAAAAACAAGCCTGAAGAAATCAATCATAATAACCCCCCATCAAAATTATTGGCACGCATTTTCCCTGATTACATTAAAAGGTCACATGGGAATGCTATTTTAAAAGAAATAGGTTTGCAAAATATTAGAGAACAATGTCCTCGTTTTGATGAATGGATTAAAAAATTAGAAAAGTTGTAACATGACCCTCTCGCCTAAATTCCCTGCATCGCCTCATGAAATTCTAGCCCCTGAAATTCGCTGGAAGCCCGATGCTACTCATGATGCGTTATTGCCACCCTTAGTGCAAGCCTTACGCACACAGGTGCAACAATTCCGTGATGATGATTATGTCCAAGCAACCGCAACCAGTCGCACATTATTAAAATATTGGTTTCAAACCGAACATATCATGGGCGATATGATGAATGGAGGACAAAGCTTTCAATATTATTTTGCCCAGCGTGAGGCAGTGGAAACCATCATTTATCTATATGATGTGATGCAGGCGAAAGATAAATATGATTTGATGCGTCTTGATGAAACGGGCAATATATCAGCAAGCATGTTTCCTGAAAATTGGTTGCGCTTTGTGATAAAAATGGCAACAGGTTCGGGCAAAACCAAAGTGATGAGTTTGATATTAGCATGGTGTTTTTATCATAAATTATATGAGGTGGGTTCTAACCTCGCCCGTAATTTTTTGGTGATTACCCCTAACATTATTGTGCTTGATAGAATACGCAGTGATTTTGACGGGCTTAAGATTTTTTTCACCGACCCGGTCATTCCTGATAATGGCTACCAAGGGCAAAATTGGCGTGATGATTTTCAGCTTAATTTACATATCCAAGATGAGGTGAATATCATTAACCCAATTGGTAATATTTTCTTGACCAATATTCATAGAGTTTATACAGGTAACGAGGTTTTACCCAGCGCAGATGATGATAACACAATGAATTATTTTTTAGGTAAACGCCCGACCTCAAGCGATGGTAAAATAGATTTAGGCAAAATTGTACGGAACATTGATGAGCTGGTGGTGATTAATGATGAAGCGCATCATATCCATAATGATAAATTATCATGGTTTACCTCGCTTCAGGATATTCATCATCATTTGGTGCAAAAGGATAAATTCTTATCATTGCAAATTGATGTTACCGCAACACCAAAACATAATAATGGCAATATTTTTGTGCAAACCATTTCGGATTATCCGCTTGTGGAAGCCATATCGCAAAATGTGGTGAAGCATCCTGTTATTCCAGATGATGAATCTTGCGCAAAATTAATCGAAAAGCAAAGCTCAAAATTTACTGAAAAATATGCTGATTATATCAATCTAGGGGTGGAAGAATGGCGCAAGGTACATGCCGAGCATAAAAAATTAGGCAAGAAAGCTATTCTATTTATTATGACAGATGACATCACAAATTGCGATGATGTGAAACAATATTTAGAACAAACCTATCCGCAATTTGAAAAAGCCGTGCTTGCTATTCATACCAATAAAAGCGGTGAGATAAAAGATGATAAGGAATTACAAGAATTGCGTAAAGCAGCCAATGAAATAGATAGGCTTGATAATCCTTATAAAGCGGTGGTTTCTGTATTAATGCTAAAAGAAGGTTGGGATGTTAAAAATGTTACCACCATTGTAGGGTTGCGTGCTTATTCAGCCAAAAGTAATATTCTGCCCGAACAAACATTAGGGCGGGGTTTGCGCCGTATGTATCCTGAAAACCAAGATGTGCCAGAATATGTCAGCGTGGTAGGCACAAAAGCCTTCATGGAATTTGTCAAAGAGATTCAACATGAAGGGGTGCGGTTAGAAGAAGTTGAAATGGGAGAAGGCACAAAACCTAAAACAGCATTAGTGATAGAAATTGATAAAGATAACAAAGCAAAAGATTTACAAAAACTAGATATAGAAATCCCTATTCTCACAACAAGAATTTATCGCGATTATGAAAAATTATTAGACATTGAGTTGGAACAATTACCGTATCAAAAAATTATCTACCAGCAATTTGAAAAAGATGGGGTAAGGGAGATTGTGTTTAAAGATATTGTCAGTGATGAGGTTAATCATACCACCCTATTAGATGATTGGGCAAACCTTGATTATCGCTCTGTGATTGGTTATTTTACCCGAACGGTCATGAAGGAATTAAGGTTGTTTTCTGGTTATGATATTTTATATGCTCTTATGAAAGAATTTATTACCCATCATTTGTTTGATAAAGATATTATATTAAATGATGTGAATACGGTGATAAATTTATCCCAAATAGAAGTAACCCGCACCATTATTGAAACATTCGTTAAAATCATCAATCAGCTCACAATATATGACAAAGGCACAACAGAAATAAGCGGTTCGCATAAATTGAGTAATATGAAACCTTTTCAAATGAAAGAAAAAGAGTTTTTAATACCGCAAAAAAGCATTGTAAATAAAATAGTAGGTGATAGCAATTTAGAACTGCGCTTTGCAGAATTTCTTGAAAATTGTAGTGATGTTATTGCCTATGGTAAAAATTATCTGGCCGTACATTTTAAGCTAGAATATGTAAGAGAAGATGGCAATATATCACATTATTACCCTGATTTTTTTGTTAAACAAACGGAAAAACAGATTTATATTGTAGAAACAAAAGGATTAGAAGATTTAGATGTGCCACATAAAATAAATCGATTGAAGCAATGGTGCGAAGATGTGAATAAAGTTTCAATGATAAAGTTTGGCTTTATCTTTGTTGATGAGGAAGGTTTTGATAAATATCGTCCATCATCTTTTGATGGTTTAATAAGAAGTTTTGTCAAATACCAATAATTATTCCCCTATCCCATTATCAAAACTTGCTAGCAAGGCTTTAATATCACGGATGCGCCATTTAATTCCTCTAACCCGTTATATTTTTCATTACATTGTTTTTTGCGTCATGGATGCGCCTTTCTCAGCTTTTGGCTGGGAAGCGGTGCTATATGTCCAAGCGTTTCGATGAGACATATACTGGCGATTATGTGCAAAATTTTTGAAAAATAATGCTAATTATTTACTGTTGTTTTTTTGTGGGGGAGGTGGCGATTGAGGTAACATCGCTTTAGGTGGTTGCTGACCGTATGTTGCTGTACCTGGGCTTCCTTGAGGTTTCACCATACTAACAGGCGGTTGCTGACCTTCATTAAGTGTCTTTTTTGTCATAGTATTTTCTCCAATAAATATTGCTATTAAAATCAAAACAAATGATAGAATTAAAATCCAATCACGATAAACATCAATTTTTTTGCATAACTTATGTTAGCACGGGGGTGCTGAAAATGTCATCGATGGTTATTAAGAGTAATAGCGGGGGTTTGGGGGTTATTTTTATGCGTGGGCTTCTGCCTCACGCTATATAAAATGTCGCACCCCCATTAATAATGATGTGCGGGGGTTTGGGGGTTGAGGCGAGTCCCGATGCCAGTTTTAAGTACAGCGGGGGGATTTTTAAGGCAAGCGCAAGCGATATAGTTAGCACGGGGGTGCGGGGGCATCGCGATATGGCGGGCTTGCCCTCGCCATGGACGCGTATGTCGACCCCCGCATTAATATCGAGCATCGCACCCCCCTTTATAAATAATGTGGAGGTGGGGCGGTGGTGTAATAAGCATGATGCTTGGTGCATAAATTTTAAAATATTGTTAAGAATCATAGATACTAAAATTATTTTTGAATAATTCAAATTCTTCTTTTTCAATAATAGGATTGAGGTCTTTCAATTTTGAATAATCTATAATAATGTTTTCTTTTAATTCTTTTTTAATATCGTCTTGTAACCAGCTACTATTCCAAATTATAGTTTTCTTGTGCCTTACAATGTTACATATAGTTTTCTTGTGCCTTACAATGTTACATAAAGGGGTATCAGAAATAATTAATTTTTCATCATCTATTTTCAACCCTGTTGCTATTCTTTGCATCCAAATATGTAGATGTTCGGTATTGGGGAGGTTATTGAATTTTTTAATAACTTTTTTCAATAATTTTTTCTTTTCTTCTTCATTTTTTATCCAACTTAAGAGATAACTTATAATAGCAGATATTTGGACATAAGCTTTAGGATTTTTATAAGCAATATCAGTACAAATACTGATAAATAATGTTGGGTTTTTTTCATGTTTTTTAAAATCTTCTTGTTCCATATAATAATGAAGTCGGTAATAAAAATTTGTTAATGCGCTTATTAGGCTACCTGAATTTGAGAATTGAGTGGCTAAATCATAGATTGTTAGCAAATGATTTCGTAAACTTGCTTCAATCATTTTTTGCTTCACTGCTTCAGGATTTTCACCAGAAGCTTTTCTTTTCCAGTAAAAATTATCACCAATGACGGATTGTTTTTTCCAATAAATTTTGTCAGCTTTTATTGAATCAAAAATTAATTCGTCTGAAAATTTTGTTTTTTCTGCATTGAGTTTTAAGCCAAGCTCAAACATAGTTTCAGTAAGGCATTTTACAATTTTTTGTCCATCTTGTCTTGAGTTGGTAAAAATTTTATAATCATCCCTATAGCGAATAATTTTGTAATTTTTTATTTTAATTTTTTTAATTTTTGAGGTTAGCATACAATCGCTATATCCCAATAATATTTCTGCAATGAAATCCATTAGCACCGAACCTTGTGGAATACCATTGGTTTGACCGTGCGACATATCTGTTAAATGTTTATCAATAATATTTCCTATTAAATTAGGATTATATCTGTCTTTTTTTGCGGAGCATTTACTATGAAGTGCCCATGCGATTGAATGTGTGTAAATCGAACCATAACAATCGGTAATATCCGTTTGTGTTAGGCAATCATAATCTAATGCCATCTCGATAGATTTTTGTTCGATGCTTTGCCACCAATTTAATATTTGTTCTACTCTGTCAGTTTCTTCTGTTTGAGATTTTCGTGGTATGCTGGTGCATCGAATGTTTTTGTTTGTTTGAAGTTGTTCAAACCTTTCACAAATTAATTTCCAGCTTTCTTTTTTTGTTATTTCATGCACAAGAGAAACATACAATGCGGGATGAATGAGTTCTAATGGCCGCCAAGCGTATTTTCCATCTTTATTAAACAATAATTTGTAATTAACATCATCATAATTGCTTGGATTTTTTTTAGAAAAACATGGCTTTTTTTTAGAAAAACATGAAAGATTTTTTCTGCCTAAACATTCATCCATTTTTGATAAGAGAGGTTCAAAATTAAAATAATTTGGTAAGTCAAAATTACAGTAACTTTCTTGTTTCAGTAAAAAAGCTTTTGCCTCAACATTATTCATCTCTAATATAGTTTTACTTGTGTTTGATTGAGTCATGTTATTACCTTTAGCCATAAATTAAGGTGATAAATTAACTTAAAAATTAAATAATTGCTATTATAAACTTACATTCACCCGCCTTGCCACATACTCACAGCCGTAAAGTTTTAGAAGTGCTCGCACTACGTACATTCCGCCCTTGAGTTTTTATCATAATTTTGTTAAGCTTATGATGCCTTGTGATATAAAAATCACAAATAGGCAAACTGGGTTTCAACACCCGTATAGACGGCGATATTTCATCGTCGTTATGGAAACACAAAGTTTCCTACTGGCTAGCTTTGTGTTTCTGTGTTCTCGGTTCTTTGAACCGGGGACGATATTTATGTCCAAGTTGCTATTTCGGTAGTGACTAAAGAATATCGAGCTGTTTCTATACCAGCTGTTGAATCTCCGGTTCGCTAGAGAGCTAAATCTCTAGCGAGACGAACAGGAGATGCCGATATGGTTCTTTTTATCTCTATCATATTAATGCTATTCAGTCCGCTAGCATTGAGTGCATCCTACAATTATGATGCAACTATCATTCGTATCATTGATGGCGATACATTTGTCGCACGCATCAATATATTTCCTCGATTAGAAGCGATTTATTCAGTGCGAATTTTATCGATACAAGCCCCAGAATTAAGCGCAAAATGCCCTCAAGAAAAACAATTAGCAATACAAGCAAAGGCACGTTTACAAGAATTACTGCCCGTTGAAAGCAAGGTGCAACTTAAACATGTCAACAAGCTTGATAGTTTCGGGCGTGTGCTTGCCCATGTGCATCGTGATAAATATGGCGATATTGCTAACTGGCTTATCAAAGAAAACCATGCCGTGCCTAGCGCAAAAGGCAAAAAGCATCATTGGTGTGAGTGAGGGCTTTATTATTTAAGGGGGGTGTGACTTCGCATATTAATAAAAGGGGGTGCGGTATGGCTTATCGCGATTGAGGCATAAGCCCAATCGCTTGCCATAACCCCCAAACCCCCGCGAACATACTAGCGCATCAATATTGCACCCCCGTGAACGTTATTTTCCACTTATCCCTGAATTGATTGAAAAACCATCTGAAATATGGGTGAGCTTTGCCCGTGATAAAAAGACAGGTAAGGTTATTATCAGAAGGCGTTATGTCAAATTATTCAAACTAGCTGACAGCAAAGAACATGTTTCAATAGTGCTAGACCAAGATAACCAGCACTGGTCGGCACTGACCTTTTTTCAAAGCACAGAAGATAGCAAACTCAACAATATATAGAAAAAGATAGCAAAAATGCTTCAAATATTTTTCCTACACAGGAAAAGGTATTTTTTGATTACACAACTATTTCATATAAATAAAGATTCCCCTACCCATCATCAAAACTTGCTAGCAAGGTTTTAATATCACGAATGCGCCTTTTCCCAAGCTTCGGCTGGGAGGTGGCGCTATATGTCCAAGCGTTTCGTCAAAAAGCGCATCTATGCCACAAGATTTTTTTCGCAAATCAAATGATAGTAAGGACAAAGAATACGATATTATTAGAAAATGCGCTTATTTAACTATCTATAAAAGTATTAAGGTTAAGTATGATTTAAGTTTCCGCAAGAATGATATTGAATTCTTAAAATCGTGCGAGGGTTGCCTTAAATAATTCACCCTTGATTGCAAACCTATAAAATAGTAATATCCTCCCTATCAAACATATGATGATTTGCGTTTATAAAAAGATAGGGGTGCAAACTCATGAAAAAATTAGAATTAAAATATGTCGCTATTTTTTGTGCTTTTACCCTTGCCATTGCTGTTATTGCTTATTTTATCCTTGCTCCTACCCCTGAATATAATACCTCCCCCACCTCTGAATATGATTCAGATGCTTTAGTTGAAAGAGATGGTATTTATAATGAAAAATTCTCTGATGTGCCTATCACGGGTGAAGTTATAGGCTATGATGAAGTTGAACAATTAGAAGCAACGCTTGATATCAAAGATGCCAAACAAGATAATACACAAGATGAGTTTATTGAACTTTCTAATGAAAGTGAAAAGTTAGAAGCAACGCTTGATATCAAAGATGCCAAACAAGATAATAACCAAGATGAGCCTGTTGAACTTTCTAATGAAAGTGAAAAGTTAGAAGCAACGCTTGATATCAAAGATGCCAAACAAGATAATACACAAGATGAGCCTGTTGAACTTTCTAGCGAATATGGAAAATTAGAAGCAACGCTTGATATCAAAGATGCCAAACAAGATAATACACAAGATGAGTTTATTGAACTTTCTAATGAAAGTGAAAAGTTAGAAGCAACGCTTGATATCAAAGATGCCAAACAAGATAATAACCAAGATGAGCCTGTTGAACTTTCTAATGAATATGTGAAAAGTTAGAAGCAACGCTTGATATCAAAGATGCCAAACAAGATAATACACAAGATGAGCCTGTTGAACTTTCTAGCGAATATGGAAAATTAGAAGCAACGCTTGATATCAAAGATGCCAAACAAGATAATACACAAGATGAGCCTGTTGAACTTTCTAGCGAATATGGAAAAGCAACGCTTGATTAGAAGCAACGCTTGATATCAAAGATGCCAAACAAGATAATACACAAGATGAGCCGCTTGTTGAACTTTCTAATGAAAGTGAAAAGTTAGAAGCAACGCTTGATATCAAAGATGCCAAACAAGATGCCAAACAAGATAATAACCAAGATGAGCTTGTTGAAAGCGATAAAAGAAACGGACTTATTAAAACCTATTATCAAAATGGACAGTTAGAATCAGCCATTAATTACAAAAATGGGAAACAAAATGGGCTTGCTGAACTTTATTACGAAAATGGTCGGTTATGGGAAAAGATTAATTACATAGCTGACAAACCAGATGGGCTTGTTGAAGTCTATTATGTAAATGGACAGCTAAAGGGCAAGGGTAATTACAAAGATGGTAAATTGATAAAATAGGCAAAGGCTAGCCTAAGTCGCCCCTGCGAAAGCAGGGAACCATGCCGGCACTTCTTTCCTTACTGTGATATGGATTCCTGCTTTCGCAGGAACCCCAAACCCCCGCATTAAAAAGGTTTCTTTGAGAAATTTTGCCTATATCGTTCTAATAACTTATCTTGCTGATATTCTTCTAACAACTTATGTTGTTCTAATAACTTATTTTTCTCATATTGTTCTAGTAACTTGTCCGTCTCTAATTTTGATTTACGGAGAAGTTTTTCTCTTTCTGCCAATTTTAATTCCGTTTCTCTTAAAGTTTTTTCAAATTCTTCTAGGCATTTTTGCCTTTGATTAAAATATTCTGTTTTCTCTAAAATATGTTGCTTTATCTCTGCAATAGTAACGACTTCATCAGACGATGGTTCATCTCTAACAAGGCAGTCAGTTTCTTTTTCATCTGCTTGAATGATACCGTAAAAACCATAAGTAACAAATATCATCAAAACGCCTATTATCTTGATTAAGCCCATTTTTTATCCTTTATCTTTAACGAGAATATTCTAATCATACTTTGTATTATAGACAATATATACCCACATATAAAGAATAGACAATATATACCCACATATAAAGAGTAGACAATATATACCCACATATAAAGAGTAGAGGTCATTAATTTATTTAAAAATAAGGAATTTAAGTATGAAAAGTATAGAACAATTAAAAAAAGACGAGGCAAGAAAAGTAAATGCAATTAAAATCAATGAAGGAAGCATCGCAAAAACAAATCGTGAATTTCAATCTGTAAATAAAATGATTGAAGATACAAAGAATGCTATTAACGATATAACTAGATATATAAATAAAGAGGGGCTTAGCGAGGCAGAAATTATAGAAGCCGCTAAAAAGTTCGCAACATTTGAGAGTAGGCAAAATACACTTTTTGGCAGAAAAGATAGAATAACGAAAAAGCTACAGCATTACCTAAAAGAACGTAGTAGATTGCAAGGTGAACTAAACCAAATAAGTCAGGAGCTTAAAAAAGCATTGGTTATCTCTCAATCTATTCAAGCATAATTGTCGTTTATCACAAGTAACTGATTTTAATAACTTTACAATTCAAACATTGAAAAACTATAGCGCAAGCCAGTGTAAAATTCACTTGCGCTATAGAGAAGACGATGAGAGGGCTTTATTATTTAAGGGGGGTGCGACCTCGCCTTGTTGATGCGGGGGTCGACATGCGCTCCGCTGATGCTGGCAAAAGCCCATCAGCTTCGCGATACCCCCGCTTCATATTATGGGGGTGCGACATTTTATATAGCGTGAGGCAGAAGCCCACGCATAAAAATGACCCCCAAACCCCCGCACTAACTCTATCGATCACAACTCTTTAACATGTAAACTTTCTTGACATTGAAAATGAAATCATGCAAATATCGGCTATAGCAAAATAACATGGATAATATCAATATGAATATGAATAAAACCATTCTCATCATTGGCACTTACGATACCAAAGAAGCAGAATTGAATTTTCTAGCAGAGACAATTCAGGAAGCTGGTGGTAAAATATGGGCAATGGATGTTTCTGTGCTAGGCGATACGGACGCGCAAATCCATACCAGTAAGCACGAAATCATGCAAATGGCAAATACAGATTTGCAGGGTTTGCTGGCTTTAGAGGATGAAAATCTCTCTTTTCAAAAAATGGCTGATGGGGCATCACAAAAAACGGCTGAGCTTTATAGAGATGGTAAAATTGATGGTATGATTGTGCTAGGTGGCACGATGGGCACTGATTTAGCACTTGATTGCGCGAATATGCTGCCCATTGGTGTGCCAAAACTGATTGTCTCCACGATTGCTTTTTCACCCCTTATCCCCATTGAAAGATTGCCAACCGATGCACAGATGATGCTATGGGCAGGTGGGCTTTATGGCTTAAATTCTATTTGCAAGGCAAGTTTAAGGCAGGCTGCGGGCAGTGTGTTAGGGGCGGCAGTTACCGCGCAACCTTACAAACGCGAAAAGCCCCTTATTGGCATGACCAGTCTTGGGAAAACAGTCTTAAAATATATGGTTAGTTTAGAGCCTGAATTGAGCAAGAGAGGTTTTGAATTAGCGGTTTTTCATTCTACCGGACTTGGTGGGCGCGCCTTTGAAAATTTGGCAAAAAGCTATAATTTTGCCTGTGTCTTTGATTTTTGTTTGCAAGAAGTTATCAATGGCATCAATCATTCGCCTGTTAACTCAGGCAACGACCGCCTTACCAATGCAGGGCTTGCCGGCATTCCGCAAATTATTGCACCGGGCGCATCAGATATTATTGATTTTTTAGTGAACGCACCTATTCCCCCTAATCTTGCAGGGCGCGAGCATCACGCGCATAATCGGTTGATTGATTCTGCCCTTGCCACAAAAGAAGAAAGACGGTTGATTGTGCATGAGATGACCAAGAATCTTAAACTTGCCAAAGCCCCAGTCCATGTTTTTATTCCTTTATTAGGCGTAGAAGAATGGGATAAAGCAGGCAATCCTGCTTATCACCCTGAAGGCTTAAACGCCTTTAATGATGAGGTGAAAAAAATATTGATGCCAGAAGTGCCAACAACATTGCTTGATTGCCATATTAACGACCAAGCATTTATTGATGCAGTGTTAAAATTATTTGATGATTGGCTTGAAAAGGGTATCGTTAAAAGCACTATTTAAAGTTTAGATAATTGCCATAGAGACAATAAAATGATAGGTTGTTAGCATCCGTTATCTACGCAATGCGCGTTAATAGCGCGTTAATAACTATGAAAATAAGAAAAAATAAGGACATATCATTATGAAAAAACATCTCATCTTATTAAGCTTATGCTGTTCATTATGGGGATTTAATATCTCAGCACAGCAAGTGCCAGATTTACCACAATTATTTTTTGAAGATGCCTTAAAACAAGCCAAAGCAGGCGATGCTGAAGCGCAATATCAGCTTGGGCAAATCTATTATATAGGCACAGAAGCACCACAAGATTATAAAAAAGCCGCAAAATGGACAAAAAAAGCAGTCAAACAAAAACATGAAAAGGCAATCTTATTTTTAGGTGGCATGTATAATAAAGGGCGTGGTGTTAAACAAAATGCACGCAAAGCAGTGTTATATTATCGTCAAGCTGCTGAACTTGGTAATCCCGTTGGTATGGGCGCATTAGGTGCTTCTTACGAAGATGGCGAAGGCGTTCCGCAAAGCAAAATATTCGCACATATGTGGTATTCTTTAGCAGGCGACAAGGGTTATGAGATTATGGCAAGCATGAGCCGATTTTTATCAGACGAATTAACATTAGAAGAATTGGCAACTGCGCAAGAATTGGCACGCCGTTGCGAGAAACAAAAATACCGTCAATGCGAAGTGATTTAGTAATCAAAACTTACCATGCACTGCCCATGCACTGCATTGGTCAATTACATTTTCAAAAAAGTTAACGCTTTTTTTAACTAAGGCTATCATTAAGCCTTCTGCAATGGTCACAAATTCGTAGATCACCAGTACCAGAAACTCGGTTCTCACTTTCTATGTTATTTCCTTCCGTACATTTAGTGTTATTATGATAAACATTCTTATTTTTATTTGAATGCCATGGTGATGTAACGCCCATTATCTTTCCCCTTTTGATAGAATAAGATTCTATATTATTTATTTTTAGGATTAAGTCAATATCTTTTTTAGGAATTATATAATAAGTTAAACTTCTAGCGTTCCCTGAGACTTTGATGGAGAAACGATATTTAAATTATATTCATTACATATTTTACCGTTATCGGTTCTTTCGATAAGTCCCAGTAATGATATTTTATTGCCTTTATCAGCATTGTCTCGTGTATGAAATTCATCTACATTATAAATGATAGCGGTGGCTATGTGTATTGCATCACCCATATCCATTATCTTTCCCTTTGGATAATTCGGACTATCAGGATGAATATAATAAAAGTTTCTTATTTCTCGTGCTAATATTAAAATATTTGTATTTATTTCTATGTTACCAAAATTAGAATTGTTGAATAAATTTATAAAATCTTCTGCTCCCGCACCTTTTGATAATAGTTTACTGGGTAAAACTTCTAAATGAGTGATTGCAGATGTCAAAATAGTATTCATTTCCTCTTGATTCTCTAATATTATTGACTCAATTCCTGACTTTTCATCCTGTTTTATGTAGGTTTCATTACATAGCCATTCGTAGAAGATGCACGAATCCCAATAATACAACTTTTTAGTCACCTATCAATTCATCCCATTCAATTTTTGGTTTTTCATTATTAGCAAACATTCCGCGCATTTCATAAAAAGATTTTCCAACCGTTTCTTTATTAGGAAAGAAACATATACTTTCTGCATAAACAATTACTGGGAACGGAGATTCTTCGTTGTAATGTAATATTCCATACACTTTAACTTTTTTAAACAAAAAGTTAGACATTTTATCAAGCATATCAGGGGTAAATTTACAGCTAATACTTTTAGCTCCATAAGATGGAATAATAATAAATTCATTTTTATTATCAATGGCATCAATAGCTTCTAACTTACCAGTCACAGACCCAATAGAAGTGCCTTTGTGCCAAATTTTTCTTATACTTTGCTCTTTTTTTACAATAATATTTTTAGCATTTTCCAAAAAAATAGAATCAAGCCTTACCTCTTCAGAATATCCATTTAAGTAGCAATTTTTATAGCCATTCTCGGGTGTAGCAACTCTTATAAAAGAAATTTTAATATCTTCGGTTATTCTATCGTCAACAATCTTGCCGTTGGCAACTGTTTGTATTTGTTGCATTCCCCACTCAAATGCTCGGTGTGGGTTGTAATTCTTAACTTTTGGGCTAGGGCTTAAAAATATTTTTGTAGGATTCTTCTTCTCTACATCCACTATTTCAAATGATGTTCTAACATCCCTGCTATTATTATAGGCTCGCTCCATTTTACTTAGCAATACCTTAATTTGGTGAATTTTAACAAGAAAAGAATCTAAACCCACGTTACCATTACGAGCATCCAAACCTTCGAAGCACACAGTAAATGCTTGATCTTTGATGTGTTCACTCATCGTCTTACCTTAAATACTTCCATTCATTATTATTTTCTGGCTTGCTATTCATTAGAATATTCACAACATTTTCAGGGCTATCATCTATACATTCTATGATGCGTGATGGCCTGCCTATTTGATTTTTATTGTCTTTATCATCCATCCGCTTATCTCTTTAATTGATTGTATGATAAATCTTTATCTTTCATATTATAAGCTATATTATTCATTTGTTGCAAGACATCTTTTTTGCGGTCATAAAAACAATAAGCAAAAACAACAAAAAAAGCAGAAATAATATAAATAATAGATAGGCTTGCATCATAAGCAAAGCAAGAAATTTGGCAAAGTGAATCGGGGAAAAGGAAAGGTGGGTTAGGCGATATGCGATAAATCTTTTTATTTTTTAAGGATAAATCCTTAGAAAGGAGGTGATCCAGCCGCAGGTTCTCCTACGGCTACCTTGTTACGACTTCACCCCAGTCATCAATTCTACCGTGGACGGCTGCCTCAAATGTTAGCGCACCGGCTTCGGGTAAAACCAACTCCCATGGTGTGACGGGCGGTGTGTACAAGGCCCGAGAACGTATTCACCGTAGCATGCTGATCTACGATTACTAGTGATTCCGACTTCATGCACTCGAGTTGCAGAGTGCAATCCGAACTGAGACTGTTTTTTCAGGGTTAGCGTCCTCTCGCGAGGTAGCATCCTATTGTCACAGCCATTGTAGTACGTGTGTAGCCCGGCCCATAAGGGCCATGAGGACTTGACGTCATCCTCGCCTTCCTCCAGCTTATCGCTGACAGTTCCCCTAGAGTTCCCGGCATGACCCGATGGCAACTAAGGGTGAGGGTTGCGCTCGTTGCGGGACTTAACCCAACATCTCACGACACGAGCTGACGACAGCCATGCAGCACCTGTCACCATGCCAGCCGAACTGAAGAAAGATATTTCTACCAATCAAACATAGGATTCAAGAGCCGGTAAGGTTCTGCGCGTTGCTTCGAATTAAACCACATACTCCACCACTTGTGCGGGCCCCCGTCAATTCCTTTGAGTTTTAATCTTGCGACCGTACTCCCCAGGCGGTGTGCTTAACGCGTTAGCTCAGTCACTGGAAGAAATCCAACAACTAGCACACATCGTTTACGGCGTGGACTACCAGGGTATCTAATCCTGTTTGCTCCCCACGCTTTCGCACATGAGCGTCAGTAATATTCCAGACAGTCGCCTTCGCCACCGGTGTTCTTCCCAATATCTACGAATTTCACCTCTACACTGGGAGTTCCACTGTCCTCTCCTATACTCTAGTTCTGCAGTATCAAAGGCAGTTCCGGGGTTGAGCCCCGGGATTTCACCCCTGACTTACAAAACCGCCTGCGTGCGCTTTACGCCCAGTAAATCCGAACAACGCTAGCCCCCTTCGTATTACCGCGGCTGCTGGCACGAAGTTAGCCGGAGCTTCTTCTACTGTTACCGTCATCATCTTCACAGTTGAAAGAGCTTTACAACCCGAAGGCCTTCTTCACTCACGCGGCATGGCTGCATCAGGGTTTCCCCCATTGTGCAATATTCCCTACTGCTGCCTCCCGTAGGAGTCTGGACCGTGTCTCAGTTCCAGTGTGGCTGATCGTCCTCTCAGACCAGCTATAGATCGTAGACTTGGTAAGCCATTACCCCACCAACTATCTAATCTAGCGCGGGCTTATCTTAAAGCAATAAATCTTTCCCCCGTAGGGCGTATGCGGTATTAGCCATCGTTTCCAATGGTTGTCCCCCACTTTAAGGTAAATTCCCACGTGTTACTCACCCGTGCGCCGCTTTCCACACCCCGAAAGGTGCTTCTCGCTCGACTTGCATGTATGAGGCCTGCCGCCAGCGTTCGTCCTGAGCCAGGATCAAACTCTCAATTTAACACTGACACAAATTAACTGACATATATTTTATGTAATTTACATTACATAAGGCCATAAAATGTATCTGTATAACAGACACCTTTTACGCACATCACAAAGGACATGCAAGGGTCTTGAAAGAGCGATTTAAAACAAATCACCTAACCCCCTGTCCTTTTCCCAATTCTTCACTTTGTCAAACAAACCATGCCATTTTTAAATATTGCATCAAACGAACGATGCAACATATTTTCCAACTAATTGTTGAGAAGTAAAAACAGCATAAAGGGCATGGAACGAGCGTTTCGTTCATGCAAGCGTGAATATAGCGGAAAGGTTTTCAAGATGCAAGCGTTAAAATGAAAAAATGCATGAATTGTATAAATAAATTTATTATAGGCAAAATAGCTGAAAAAAGATGCCACACCACCGAAATGATAATGCTTTTATGCTTGCGAATTATCGGCTATTTATGATATATTTATCAGATATTGCAAAAAATACACTTATGAAAAAAAATACTGACATTAGGAAAAAATGAAAATCTCTTTAAAAAATATAGGGCTTTTGAAATCTGCAGATTTCGAAGTCAATGATTTAACCATTATTTGTGGTGAAAATAATACCGGTAAAACCTATGCCACCTACGCTTTTTATGGTTTTTTATCTGAATGGAGGAGTTTGTTAGGATATTTCAAGGATAGTCATTTAGAAAAATATGTTAATGTTTTAGATAAAGCAGAGATAGAAAAATTATATAATAATCGCAAATTAACATTAGCTATACCAACATTCAAACAAAAGATGCTTCTAATGTTCGAATCCTTCACAAATGAATATGTTGAGAAATTACCATCAATATTAGCATCAAATCAAAATTTCAAAAATAGCAAATTTGAGTTTGATATAACTGATGATGACATGGAAACAATATTAAGAGCATTAGAAATAGATAATACTACGATGGTTCTAAATGATTATATTATAAAAGTCAAAAGAGATGCCGGTCATATTGAGTTTCACCTTCCGTTAGAATTCAATAAAGACGATGAGTATAAAGAAAATTATCTGGAAGCAATAAAACTTCTATTAAAATATTCTCTCATAGATAGAATTATCAGAAAACTTATTCCAAGTACATTTATTGTGACCGCCGAACGAACAGGCGCCAGTATATTTCGTGATGAATTAAATATCAATCGTGCAAAATTTTTAGATGAGTTAAGAGACTTGCAAGCAGAAAGATTTATGGAATGGCGAAACAAAACTTTGCAACAACAAAGCCGTTATCCCTTGCCTATCAAAGACAGCTTAAATTTTATCAATGATTTGCAATTTATTGCCAGAAGGGATAGCTATATTGCGAAAAAACATGCTGATATATTGCAAGATTTTACAGAAATCATCGGTGGAACATATATAGTGAACGAGGCTGGAATTTACTTTGCACCTAAGGGGAAAAAAACGAGACTCACTATGGCAGAAAGTTCTAGCTCGGTACGTTCAATGATACATTTAAGTTTCTATTTGCGGCATGTTGCAGAAAAAGGTGATATTCTCATCATTGATGAGCCGGAACTTAACTTACATCCTAGCAATCAACGAAAAATTTCCCGCCTTTTTGCACGCTTGGTCAATGCTGGTATTAAGGTTTTTATTACCACCCATAGTGATTATATTATCAGGGAGTTAAATACTCTTATTGCGCTAAAACAAAATAAAAAAGCGATAAAAAAAGTTAAAAAAGAATATGGCTACAAAGGTAATGAATTATTAAATGCAAAACAAATTAATGTCTATATCGCTGAAAATAACAAACTCGTTCCTGCTGAGATTACACAAGAGGGCGGCATTGATGTGAACAGTTTTGACGATGCTATTGAAGACATGAATAAAATTCAAGATGATATTCTTTTCGGAAGCGATGATGAGTGATTCATTTGAAACTATTCTTAGTTCTGGAGCGATACAAGAAAATAATTCAACGACAAAGCTTAAAGAAAAACAGCCAGGTAACAAATCTTACTCAATTGAAGTAACAAATACTGATGAAACATCACTTCTTGATTTTAATAAAATAGATTTTTTTAGGAAAACTTTCAAACCACCCTATGGGAAAAAAGCCGATTATGCCTTTATTGTAGGAGATAAAGTGATTATTATAGAGTTAAAATGCAGGGAAAAGCTAGATAAAAAAGACATTAGAAAACAACTTTTATGTTCAAAATCTTTCATAGAATATTGTATTAATTTAAAGAATACATTTCGCAGCAATGGCACAAAATATGAAATAATATTAATATGCCTTGTAAAAATAGCCGAAAAAAGACCACCTAAAATTGGGCTCACAGAATATATGTCACATAACATCACTTATATTTATAGGAAATCAAGCGTTCATTTCAATCAATTAAAAAAATGTAGCGCAATTAATAAACGATAATTGGGAATTGACAATCTCGTTATTAATAAAGGGGGGGGTTAAGCCCCAATCTCATCGATATTTCAAGGCACAGCGGGGGGCATTATTATTCGTAAATTGGCAGTAAAACCACCAATTTACTACAAGGGGGTGCGATATGGCTTCTCGCGATTGAGGCAACGCATCTCTCGTAAATTGAAGGACAGTCGCCACATATAAAGGGCTTCGGCTATTGCCTTTGCAAATGGTGGTATTTTTTAAGATGCGTTATAATCGGCTTAATAGATAAATTTCTACATGACCGCAATTGGGTAGCTTTGATTTTGAGAATACAGAAGAAAGGTAATGCTGAGGATTGCCACCAGAATATTGATAACGTAGCCATAAGAGTTGCTTATTCTTTTGTTCAGAGACAGCATTGTGGTGGGGTGGGATAAAAACTTTGCCTATCTCTGTAAAATATTCTTCACCATATAAATCGTTGCTCTGGCTATCAAATATGAAAGGTCTAAAAGTGATATAGGTGTAATCGATGTTCGCTGTTCTTTTGATGATGCATGTGGCAATTTTTTCGCGGTTGTCAATATCTGCCATAACCAACTTTTTATTTTTACTATCTTCTAAATAAAATGGAACAATGATTATAAGATTAGTGAGAACAAAGCAACTTAATAGGATGATATGCCAATAATTTTGCCTCATCTTATGGAAAGAAAGCGAATAGGTGTAAAAGACCAATGGAAACAAACAAAGAGTATATGTGTACCATACAAAATGAATAGCGTATGTTTGCCGAGATGTTACAAGAATAGTAAAAAATAACAATGAAAGAAAATAACTGCTTAAAAATAAATAACGTTGAAAACCATTATAAACAATAAGAATGCTTATTAATATAAAACTAAAAACAGGGAGAATAATGAGACCCGCGCCTCTATAACGTATTAAAGATCCTTCCCTGTAACCTGCTTGTGTAAAAATGTCTTGCCATAGCGAAAAGAATCTAAAATCTTTTATATTAACAGCTACGGTGCTTTGGTTTTGTGTAAAATGATGCCAAAAAACTGATATATCCCAAATAATATTGATATTGCATAAAATAAGACCGATTACAAATAAAGCCGTGCACTGAATGGCTAATATAATATTTTTATTAGAAAAAATAGGTGCTTGCGTTCTTAATAAGAAGTAACAGCAAAATATGGCAAATGCAAATGGCAATGCCGTTATTTTCAACGCTACAGCAAAACCTAAGACAATAAAGAAAGCCTTTTGCATTTCTCTGAAAAGAATAAAGTAAGCCGATATCATTAAGAGTGGCATACCGTAGAATTCTGGTGTTATTAATTTGCCGGTAAACCACATAAATGGCATAGAGAAAAATGCTAACATTGCGGTAAATTTAAGCAGTTGACTGGTTTTTGTGCAAAGCAACATCAGATACAAACAATAACCTGTTACAATGATACAGAGCAAAGTAATAATACGTAAGGCAAACTTAAAATATGCATCACCAAAAATTAAATGTATAATCTTGCCTCCCGTCCAAAAAGCAGTGCCGTATGCTTCAAAATTAACAAGAGGAACGATATAATCGTAGTGGTCTGCTGCCATGACACCTGCAAACCAATTCTCATCAGGAATAAAGGCATCTATTAAGACGTAATCTAAACGTAATATAAAGAATAACAAAGCAGGCAATAAAAAAACATAATGTTTTTTTACACATTGACGATAATAATTAACGTTTAGAACTTTTGTGTACATAGCGCGTTCTTATTTTTGATAGGTAATTGTAATCAATGATTGGTCGTATTCACGGTATGTTAGAATTTTATTAACTTGCTCTACATAAAGAATATCGCGCATTCTTCCACCAAAATAAATAACATCTTTTTGGTCAATAGAATAATCATCATTGAGAACATAATGACTAATTCCTTGCCCACCCGATTTGTCATCAGGGTTACTTCCACTCAGCGCAGCAACAAAAATTTGTTTATTTTGGGTATTATTAAACCTTTCATCTACTTGAACTAAGCCTGATATTGCAATGGAGGGTGTAAAATACGCCAAAGGTTCAATAAAGCCGTAATCTTGGTGGGATTGCTTAAAAGAACTAGGTTCTGTTTCGATATCAGCCCCATAGTCCCAGCCATAAGACGCTATTGGCCAACCATAATTTTCTATAACACCACCGGGAGTTTTGTTGATGTTAATTTCATCACCACCTTGTGGACCATGCTCAGTATTAAGCACAACATTATCTGCTTTATTATAATGTAACCCTTGGGGATTGCGATGCCCTTTAGATATCACTTCGCTTGCGCCGTTATTGACATCGATAGCAATAATTTTTCCAACCATGTCATTGTCAATTTGCGGATTTCTTTTGTTATACGATAGTGAATGCCCGAGTGATAATAGAATTTTATTATCTTTATACAAAGCCACCGTGCCCCCAGTTTCGTTAGGGTTTATTACTTTTCTTTCGTCGCCTTCTATCTGGAATGTTTTTGAAGCATCAACTGCGCATGTGGTGAAGAAGCGTTTGAAATGTAATTTTTCTAGCGTTATATCTGCGACAAGCAATTCAATCCCTAACGGACAATTAGTCTGTGGAACTACATTTGATATAAATAAGCGGTTTTGATAAATGAGTGACCCTCTGATATTGAATCTAAAGTCAGCATTACCATAATCTTCCCAAAAATTAGATGGAATAGTTGTAAAAGAAAATTCTTCTTTATTTAAATTAAGTGTTTCAGTAAACCCAAATATGCCGTGTGTGTTAATGAAAAATATTTTACCATCATGTTCTTCGAAATACATATTGGCATGTTCAAAATCTTGTTCAAAAAGCGAATTAATACGAAAATAATCAAGATGATATTTTTTTCCATTGAGTTTTTTTGTGTCTTGGTCAATTTTTTTGACTTCTAATTGTTGTGTATTTTTTCGGGAGATGTCATCTAAAAACTTTACGACAGCACCCTGCTGAGTTTGACTTTTTTGGAATTTATCAAAATGAAAGATTTTCTCTTCATTTTTTTCAATAATGCCTTTTAGTAATTTTTGATTGCGAAAAACAAATAACGTTTCTTTTATAAAAATGACTGCATGATCGGAGAAACTATTATCATATCCACGTGCCCTTTGTATATTCTCATAAGAAGAATTTGTTACCTTGCCTTGTCCAATAATATAAAATACTGCAACTATGATGATTGCAACAGCAATGAACCATTTTTTGTATTTAAAAATACGGACAGAATAATTTTTGGTCATAGTTACTATATCTTTCATTAACATTAATTAAGATTTATCTACTTTATAGGGTAAGTGGTTTAAACATCTAATGTATTTTGGCGTTCCCAATCGCTGAGATGCGAGGCAAATTCATTCCATTCAGTATGTTTTAATTTCAGATAAGCATTTGAAAATTCATCGCCCAACATATCTTTAAGTTGAGTATCCTTATCAAATTCACGCAACGCATCTAATAAATTGAGTGGCAAACGTGGCGCATCTTTGGCTTTTTCAGGCTCGGCATACATATCATTATCATAGCATTTGCCCGGTTCTGCTTTGTTCTTAATGCCATCAATTCCCGCTGCCAAAATCACCGCTTGCAACAAATAAGGATTGACCGCACCATCTGGCAAACGTAGCTCGAACCTACCGCCACCGGGCACTCTAACCATATGGGTACGATTATTGCCTGCCCATGTGATGGTGTTGGGCGACCATGTTGCCCCTGAAAGTGTTGTTATGCCATTAATTCTTTTATATGAATTTACAGTTGGGTTTGTGATAGCAACCATCGCTTTGGCATGCTTGATAATACCACCTAAAAAATGCCGTCCCATTTCGGATAAACCTTGTTCGCCTTGCGGATTATCAAAAAGATTTTTGCCGGCTTTATCCCATGCTGAAATATGGGCATGGCAACCATTACCTGTTAGATTGGCAAATGGCTTGGGCATAAAAGTAGCGCGCATGCCATGTTTTTCTGCCACAGATTTGGTCATGAACTTAAAGAATGAATGCCTATCAGCCGTGATTAAAACATCATCAAAATCCCAATTCATTTCAAACTGCCCATTGGCATCTTCATGGTCGTTTTGATATGGTCCCCACCCCATCGAAATCATATAATCGCAAATTTCCGAAATCACATCGTAACGGCGCATCACGGCTTGTTGGTCATAGCACGGCTTGCTGGCATTATCATATTCATCTGATAATGCGTCGCCTTGCATATTGACTAAAAAATATTCTGCCTCGATGCCTGTTTTTAAGTTAAAGCCTAAATTTTCAGCTTCAGCGACAAGCTTTTTCAACACAATGCGCGGGGCTTGTTCTAAATTTTTATTATTCATGACGCAATCGCCTGCCACCCATGCAACCTCACGTTTCCATGGCAGTTGCACCACTGAATCGCTATCGGGCACGGCTAGCATATCGGGGTGAGCTGGGGTTAAATCTAACCATGATGCAAAACCTGCAAAGCCTGCACCATCTTTTTGCATATCACCAATGGCTTGCGATGGCACTAATTTTGTCCGTTGCATACCGAACAAATCGGTATAAGAAATCATGAAATATTTGATGCCTTTATCTTTGGCAAATTTTACTAAATCTTGTGGCATAACATACCCCTCCCTTAATTTATCTTAAAAATTACATAAAAGTCATCATAACAATAAAATTAAATGATGCCAAGTGTAATATATTTGTTGAGGATTTATAAAATTCAAAAAAATAAAAACCCTGATTGCGTTGTTACATATTTTTACCCGGTATCCAATTCGTGCCTGCCAGAGGCACTTGCGCCATTGCCGATGCTTCCACCGTTACAGCGCATAAATCTTCGGGTTCTAAATTATGTAAATTATTTTTGCCACATGCCCGAGCAATAGTTTGCGCTTCAAGAGTGATGACTTTCAAATAATTTGCCAATTTTCTACCTGCCAAAACAGGGTCAAGATTTTTCATCAATGTTTCATCTTGCGTGGTAATGCCCGCAGGGTCTTGCCCCAAATGCCAATCATCGTAAGCACCGGCTGTTGTGCCTAATTTCTGATATTCTTGTTCCCATTTAGGGTCGTTATCGCCCAAAGCAATCAAAGCGGCCGTGCCGATAGAAACTGCATCAGCGCCAAGCGCCATCGCTTTGGCAACATCAGCACCATTTCTGATGCCCCCTGAAACAATCAACTGCACCTTGCGATGCATGCCCAAATCTTGCAAAGCTTGCACGGCAGGGCGGATACATGCCAAAGTGGGTTGCCCAACATGCTCAATAAAAATTTCTTGCGTTGCCGCCGTACCACCTTGCATACCATCTAGCACCACCACATCCGCACCCGCTTTCACGGCTAAGGCTGTATCATAATAAGGGCGCGCACCGCCGACTTTTACATAGATAGGGATTTGCCAATCGGTAATTTCACGCAATTCCAAAATCTTAATTTCCATATCATCAGGTCCTGTCCAATCAGGATGCCGACATGCCGAACGTTGGTCGATGCCTTTGGGCAAATTACGCATCCCTGCCACACGGTCTGAAATTTTTTGCCCTAACAACATGCCACCGCCACCGGGTTTTGCACCTTGCCCAACCACAATTTCAATCGCATCAGCCTTGCGTAAATCATTCGGATTCATGCCATAGCGCGAGGGTAAATATTGATAAACCAACTGGTTAGAATGCTCGCGTTCTTCCACAGTCATCCCGCCATCGCCTGTTGTGGTAGAGGTGCCTGCATCGTTCGCACCGCGCCCTAAAGCTTCTTTGGCATTGCCCGATAAGGAGCCAAAGCTCATGCCGGCAATGGTGATGGGGATTTTCAGCTCAATCGGTTTTTTGGCATAACGTGTGCCAAGTGAAACCGATGTATCGCAGGCTTCACGATAGCCTTCAAGCGGATAGCGCGACATTGACGCCCCTAAAAACAGCAAATCATCAAAATGAGGCAATCGCCTTTTTGCACCACCACCGCGAATATCATAAATGCCAGTGGCGGCGGCGCGTCTTATTTCTGAACGCGTATAATCATCAAAAATTGCGGATTCACGGGGTGTAGTTTGTGGGATATTTTTATCATCCATGTTAATAAGCCCCTGCATTATCAATGTTAAAATTATATAATTTCCGCGCCGACCCATAGCGTTTGAAATCTTCAGGCTTTGCATCCATGTTGGCTTCGGTTAAAACTTCCTGCAAAAATGTGATATGTTCAGGGCGCATTTCTTTTTCAATACAATCAGCACCCAAACTTTTGACATTGCCACGCACAAATAACCGTGCCTCATAAATGGAATCGCCTAGCGCATCACCAGCATCGCCTAGCACCACCATATTGCCCGATTGCGCCATAAATCCAGACATATGCCCAATATTACCGCCAACAACAATCGTAACGCCCTTGATTGAAATACCGCACCGCGATGACGCATTGCCATGAATAACTAGCAAGCCACCATGCGCGGTTGCCCCTGCATATTGACTGGCATCGCCTTTAATAATCACCTTGCCCGACATCATATTTTCTGCAACCCCCGGTCCTGCCGAACCATTCACTGTAATCGTCGCTTCTTGATTCATGCCCGCGCAATAATAGCCCACATGCCCTTCAATGGTAACATCTACTTTTTTGCTTGCGCCAACTGCCACCGCATGGCTGCCTTTAGGCGCGCTGATGGTAAAAACATCACCAGCTTTGGCATCGTGTAGTCTTTGATTAAATGCGCGCAAACCTTCTTTTGATAAATCAATTTCAGCTGTAATTTCAGGCATGATTATGCTCCCAAAAATAAACGGTTGCAGGTTCAGGTTCCCAAATTTTGGCTTTATCAATATTGGGTAAATTTACCAACGCACGATATTCTGAACCCATCGCAACATATTGGTCGGTTTCGGCAAGCACCGCAGGCTTGCACGCAATGCTATCGCGCAACACGCCAAACCCTGATTTTGTGCCAACAACAAAGGTAAAAAAACCATCTAATTCTTTGTTTGATTGTTCTAACGCATCGCGCAAATTAGCACCTTCTGCTAATTTTTTACTGATATAAGCAGCCCCCACTTCTGTATCATTTTCTGTTTCAAACGTAACCCCTTGCCTTATCAATTCACGTCGCCAATTATTATGATTGCACAAAGAACCATTATGTACCAAACATTGGTCAGCCCCAGTTGAAAAAGGATGCGCGCCCATTGTGGTAACGGTGGATTCGGTTGCCATGCGCGTATGCCCGATGGCATGACTGCCCGCCATTTTCTCAATCTCAAAACGTTGCACAACATCTTTAGGCAAACCCACTTCTTTGTAGATTTCAATAGAATCACCTTCGCTCATAATACGGATATTGCCCATCGCACGTAAACACACAAGAATATCAGCTTTATACTTGGCAGGCATGGTGATGATGGCGTGATTATCGCGCTTCATAAGGCTGATTGTTGAATCGAATTGTTTGTGCAACAATGAAAGCAAATCTTTGAAAGTTAAGTCCGTTTCCTGCTGATTGATTTGCAAGGTAATTTTTGCCTGCCCGCTTGTTTCAGCTTGATAAATCGCGATGCCCGCACTATCAGGTCCACGGTCAGACATTGTCACCAGCATATCAGCAAGCAATGCACCTAATTGTGGTTGCAAATTTTTATCTTTTAAGAATAATCCAACAATGCCGCACATATAATTACCTCTCTTTTATTTTTAGTGCTTAAGTTTACTGATTTTAATCATATTCTACAAGGATTAAATGAACAATGCAAAATTAAGAGATTCCGCTTTGCTTATATATTCACGGGGTGAAAATCTTATCGATGATTATTGAGAGTAACAGCGGGGGGTTGTTAAGGGGGGTTGCCACAAGGGTGCGGGCTTTTGCCAACATCAGCGAAGTGCCAATATCAGCAGAGTATCTGGCGACCCCCGCATTAAAAGAGAATGCTAGCTTTGCTAGTATGAACGAAAGATAATGGCGGGAGTGACGGGACTTGAACCCGCGGCCTCTGGCGTGACAGGCCAGCGCTCTAACCGACTGAGCTACACCCCCATAAGAGATAGCGAATGCCATCAAGCAATAAAGATTTAACCGTTCTTTTAAGAATTGTCAACTTGATTTATTGATAAATCATAGAAAAAGCACCCTAATTTGCCTTAATTTAATTGCATCTTTTCAATCAATCCCGTTGTAGAAAAATTTGGTAAAAGCGGAATGCGTTCTACCGCACCGCCATTTTTTAACACAATATCCGCGCCAACAATATCTTCTAGCGCGTAATCATCGCCCTTAAAAAGCATATCGGGCTGAATTTTCTTTATCAACTCAAGGGGTGTATCCTCAGCAAAAGCAATAATCGCATCTGTTGCCTGTAAACCAGCAAGCACAAAAGCACGGGATTCTAAATCATTCACAGGGCGGGTATCCCCTTTCAGCCGTTTAATAGAGGCATCATCATTCAGCCCGATAATCAGCCTATCGCATCTACGCGCCGCCTCGCTAAGACTATGGACATGCCCAGCATGTAAAATATCAAAGCAACCATTGGTAAAGCCGATTTTCAAACCTTCCGCGCGCCAATCAGCAATCCTTTTGCCAGCATCATCAAATTGCATTATTTTTTCATCAATCGTTTTGATACGTTTATGGGGTGTAAAGCGTAAAATTTCTTGCGGGCTAACGGTGACAGTTCCCTTTTTACTGACCGAAACAGCCGCCGCCAAATTGGCAAATTCTAGCGCGTTTTTCATACCTGCCCCATCACCAGAAAGCACGCCATCAGCCCCATCACCAGAAAGTACGCCAGAACAAAGTGCCAGTGCAATGGCGGCAATCACTGTATCGCCTGCCCCTGCCACATCGAATACCGTACGTATTTGTGCCGGAATATGAATTGCATCAGCCATGCTAATATAGCTCATGCCTTGTTCAGAACGCGTTACTAGCAAAGCTTTAATACCCGTTTTTTCTAATAATTGTCGTGCGGCATAGGTGATATTCTCATCCGTATCTACAGCCAAGCCCGTTGCCTGATAAAGCTCGTTACGGTTTGGGGTAATTAAATCGGCACCCTTAAAGAGTGAAAAATCTTGCTTCTTAGGGTCAATAATGCTTTTGATTTTCTTATCATTTAATATTTTCAAAATTTGCGGAAAGGTTTTTGCCGTCAACATGCCCTTATCATAATCCGATAAAATAGCGCAATCAGCTGTTTCGGTAAGCCGTTCCACTGTTTTCATCAAAGCGGCATAATGTTGGTCAGAAAAATCACTATTATCTTCAATATCACTGCGTAACAAATGTTGCCCCTGCGATACATGCCGAATTTTCGTTGTGGTTGGGCGAATATTATCGGTAAAAAAATGCGCGTTTAGCGATGTATCTTGCTGTAACAAACGGCATAAATCATGCCCATAATCATCGGCACCAATCACGGAAACCAAATCAGCAACGCCCGATAAAGCGGTGACATTACGCGCAACATTTGCCGCCCCACCTGCTTGTTTTATGGTTTGTGCATTTTTGATAATCGGCACAGGTGCTTCGGGTGAAATACGGCTAACCGCGCCTTCTATGTAGCAATCAAGCATCGCATCGCCCACAATCATGATGCGTTTATTTTTGATATTGCGTAAAATCTGCGCGATTGTCATTGTAGCCCCATTTCATTGGTTGAATTTACATTCATGGTCAGCAAATCAAGCAAAAATTCCGAACGTTTTTGTAATGTTTTTGCTTCTAACAAACCTTGTTTTTCAGCTGAGGAAAACTGGCATACCATAGAAAGCGAGGTAATCAGCACCTCATCATGCAAGCCATCTAATAATTTTAAGTCAAAATCAATTTTCTGATTGCTGAAATATTTTCGCACCGCTTTAATGAGCACCTTGCGATGCTGTGCATCAATGCTTGCCACCTCGCTATCATCACGATAATCGGTGAAATCAACTGCAAACTGCCGATAAAGTGTTTTTGCGCTAAGTTCCTTCGTTAAGCGACAACGATAAATACCCTTCAATTCAATTTGATATTGCTGTTGTAAATTTTCATGAAAACTGATAATTCTGCCTGCACAGCCTACCTGATAAATTTCAGGATTTAAGGGATTTTCTTTTTGCAATTTCTGCATTTTCTTTGTCCAAATCGTCACAGGCGTTTCCCCATCACTTTCAGGCTCCCCCTCAAGCTCATTGTCTTTCGTCTCTGCAAAATTATCGTCTTTGGGTTGCGCCAGCACAATCATTCTATGCCCAGCTTTGAAGGCATCATCTAGCATGGCAATATAACGTGGTTCAAAAATTCTTAGACTCACGCGTCCTTTAGGTAATAATAACAATTCAGGAAGCGGAAAAATCGGTAAAATTTTTGGCAAATCTTCAAAATCAGGGTCAAATCCAGTTTTCATATCCCCACCATAACGGAACTATTAAGAAAATAAAAGAGAAGAAAGTTTGCGTCTTATCATGCCAATTCGTACATCATCAATCGGCAAAGCATCCATGATTTCTAGCAAATATTTGCGCGCGGCATCATCATTATAATCACGGTCATGCTTAATAATCCATAAAAGCTGTTCACTGGCAGCTGGCACATTGCCAGAAGCAAATAATTGTTGCGCGGTTTCAAAGCGTTTTTCTGACGAGGCATCATCAGGCAATTCTGCCTGTGCCATCGGGTCATTTTGTGCCATCGGGTCATTTTGTGCCATCGGGTCATTTTGTGCCATCGGGTCATTTTGTGCTAAAGGGTTTGCAACTGCCGTTACCATTGCCAATCTTTTTTCTAAGCGCAGGATTATTTTATCATCTTCGGCTTTGGGCGCCGTTTGCACCAGTTGACGCGCAAACTCAATATCGCCTCTATCAAACACCAAATGCCCTAATATGGCAAGATTTTCTGTTTTCTCTGGCATGGCTTGCACAATTTCACCAAGCGTATTTTGCCAAACATCTAACTGCTCATCATGCCATTGATGATTTTTACGGGCCTCGTTAATGCCAGCTTTAATCTGAGTCAGTGCCATTTCAATATCTTCAGGCATGGCATCTTCTGGTTCTTCGCCTGCCGTAGCAAGCAACTTATCAATAAATTTTTTCAATTCACTTTCAGACAATGCCCCCATAAAGCCATCGACTGGTTGCCCCTGAAAAAACGCAAAAACCGCTGGGATAGAGCGAATCTGTAATTGACCAGCAATCGCAGGGTTTTCATCCATATTGATTTTTACCAATTTTATTTTGCCATTCTGCGCGTTCACTTGCTTTTCCAATAATGGCGTTAATTGTTTGCATGGTCCGCACCATGGCGCCCAAAAATCAACCAAAATAGGCGATTGCATGCTCGGCTCTATTACATCTTGCATAAAAGTTTGGTCAGTGCCATCTGTGATAACACTGCCTGTTGCATGATTATCTTGCATGCCTATATTTCCTAAATTGGTTAAATCAGAATCCATGTGCATATGATTCCTATATATTGCTCTGAGTTGCAAGCACTAATTTAGTTAAATGAAAAAAAATTATCAAAAATTGACGTTTTATGTCATTTTATATAAGTCGCATTTAAGATAAAAAAAGTCGCACAAAGCCAACTTCTATATTTTTTGCCTTTTTTTGATAATTTTTTGTCTCTTATGTAAAAAAAATATTTGCAAAGATACAAATTTCATATAAAGATTCTTATATTGGTTATTTTTAATTAAGCGGTTATTTTTTTATTGGTTATTTTTTAATTAAGCAAGGAGACACATAACAATGGTACTAATAGATTGTGACGTACATAATTATTGGAATACAGCAGATGTCTTGATTCCTTATTTGGAACCAATGTGGCGCGACCGCTATATCCGTGGTGAGAAACCGGGTCCTTCAAAAGGAACTTTCCCTCATGCCCATCGCCCTTATTACCATCCTGAAGGTTTTAAACGCCATGATGTTAATCCTCAAACGATGGATGGCTGGCTGAAAGTAACTTCTGACCATTGCGATACTTACAATATTGATTATGCTATTTTAACCTCTGATGAGCCAACCGAAGCTTCCACCATCTCTGACCCTTATTATGCCGCTGGTTTAATGCGTGCGTTTAATGATTTTCAGATGGAAGTTTGGTTACCTCACGATGAACGTTTTCGGACATCGGTTGTGATTGGTGCAAATGAACCACAATTAGCCGCAAAAGAAATTCGCCGTGTGGGGGGGCATCCTAAGATGGTACAAGTGATTGCCACTGAAGCATCCTTATTACCTTTAGGGCATCCTTTTTATCATCCTATCTATGAAGCATGTAACGAAATGGGGCTGCCTTTTGCCATCCATTTAGGTGGGCAAGGTGGCATTCACGCGCATCATATTGTTGCGAATGGCCCACTCACTTTCTTTTGGGAAGCACATGCTAATTTAGGGCAAGGTGCTATGACGCAAATGGTAAGCATGATTAGCAATGGCGTTTTTGAACTTTACCCTGACCTTAAATTGATTATTGTCGAATGTGGTGTCTCAATTTTTGGTCCTATCTTATGGCGATTGGATGCCGAATATAAGGCTTTGAAAAAAGAAACCCCTTGGTTGAAAATGTTGCCATCAGAATATTTCAGACAGAATGTTCGTCTAACCACACAACCTTTAGAACAGCCCCCAAATAGAGACCATTTATGGGCTGCGCTTGAGGCGATTTATGCTGAAGATACGTTAATGTTTGCATCTGATTTTCCGCATTGGGATTTTGATGATATTAGCAAACTTAATTTACCTCCGAATATTATGGATAATGTGCGTGGGCTTACCGCTCTGAAAACCTATACAAAATTAGATATGCCACAAAAAATGGCAGCAGAATAACAGGAGATTTACCAAGTGAGTGAAAAACAATTTGCATGTAACCTCTGGGATGTTGCGCCCGGGAAGCCTTATAAAGCCTCATTAAATAATCGCAATTATGGCATTTATCAAATAGATGATGATTATTATGCCTTAAATGATAAATGTCCGCATCGGGGTGGTTCACTATGTAGTGGCCCTGTTACGGGTACTGCAATGCCGGTAGATATTCGAACAGATGGCGTGCTTTATCAATATGGGCGTGTGAATGAATTGTTACGTTGTTCGTGGCATGGTTGGGAATTTGATATTAAAACAGGTGCCTGTTTAGCTGATAAAAGGCTAAAAGCGCGCAAAATAGAGTTGATACGCGAAGGTGATAAAATCTATTTAATGCTTTAGGAGAAGTAAGATGGTTCTAATTGATTGCGATGTGCATAATTATTGGGATAGTGCTGAGGTATTATTGCCCTATATAGCACCTGAATGGAAAGATTATTTTGTCCGTGGCGAAAAACCCGGTCCAACGGGTACCTTGCCTTATGCCAACCGCCCTTACATGCTTTCAGAAGGCTTTAGGCGGCTGGATATTTATGCCGAAAATATGGCAGGTTGGATAAAACTTACTCAAGAACATTTGGATAAATATGATATTGATTACGCAATATTAACTTCTGATGAGCCATTAGAACTTTCCACCCTTTCTAACCCCTATTATGCGGCGGGGCTTGTGACTGCCTATAATGATTGGCAAATTGAGACATGGTTAAAAGTAGATAAACGCTTTAAGGGATCGATTGTGATTTCACCGACTGACCCGCAATTAGCCGCCAAAGAAATTCGCCGTTTAGGAAACCATCCTGATATGGTGCAAGTGCTATCATCTGAAGGGTCGCAAATGCCTTATGGGCATCCTTATTACCACCCAATCTACGAGGCATGTGCCGAAGTAGGTTTGCCTTTTACCATTCATTTAGGCGGGCATGGGGGTATCAATAATATTAATATTGCCAACGGTCCTTTAACATTCTCGTGGGAAGCACATGGACTATTGATACAAGGTGCGATGACTCATTTATCATCCATGATTGCCAATGGTGTTTTTGAAAAATATCCTGAATTATATTTCGTGATTGTTGAATGTGGTGTTTGCTGGATGGCACCCTTATTATGGCGATTAGATGCTGATTATAAAGCACTTTCCAAAGAAACCCCTTGGTTGAAAATGTTGCCATCAGAATATTTCAGACGCAATGTTCGTGTTGTCTCGCAACCCTTAGAACAGCCCGATAATAAAAAGCATTTATGGGCAATGTTGGAAGCTATGTATGCTGAAGAAACGTTAATGTTTGCATCTGATTTTCCGCATTGGGATTTTGATGATATTAGCAAAATTAATTTACCTCCGAATATAAGGGATAATGTGCATGGGCTAAATGCGTTAAAAACTTACACACGCCTGCCTGACCCACGCAAAGCAATGGCTGCTGAATAAGACGACTTATTATTTTCTTAATCATGTGATTGAACGATAATTTATTGAATGATAGAATCTGGCTGTTTCAAAGATTCGGGCGATAGACGTAGAAATAATTTAAAAACCATAACAGCTGATACAAAATTTAAAGTAATTTAGTTTAATAATGCTGATAAATGTATCAATAATCCCTTTATTCTGCGTTAAAAATGATTTTTTTTTCATTTAGATAATTTTTGACTCGAAAATGTAATTATATTTTGTTAGATTGTTCTTGCTTCTGATAGAAATAATAATATAAAAGACAATAATATAAAAGATAAGGGTTGAGGAGAAAATGGTTCACTATTCGCGAGAGGCTGATACCCAGTCAGCAAAGAAACACTCGCAAATAAAAGTTGGGTGTGTTCTGATTGACCGTTTCAATATGATGAGTCTCACAACCAGCTTAGAACCGATGCGAATTGCGAATTTCCTACTATTAGAATCTTTTTATGAATGGGATTATCTCACTTTTTCAGAACAGCAAGTCACTGCTAGCAGTGGCATACGTGTTTCTTGTCAGGCTGTTGAAGAAAACAAAAATTATGACATTATCTTCATCTTTGGCAGTTGGGGGTGCGAACATGAAACCCCAGAAAGACTAGAAGGATTTTTACGCAAGCAAGCAAGGCATGGCGCACAGCTTTGCTCGTTTGAATTAGGCGTTTATGCACTTGCCAAAGCAGGCTTATTAGATGATAAAGAATGCACAACCCATTGGACATATATTGCAGGATTACAGGAAGAATTTCCTAATATTAATGTGCGTGAACAGCTTTTTACAATCGATAAAAATATCGCTTGCTGTGGTGGCGGTATTGCTGGGCTAGATTTTGTCTTGCATTTGATTGAAACGCATCATGGTAGCCATTTGCTTTCTGAAATTACAGACCAACTCATGCATCATGGTAAGCGACCAAGTAACACGCCACAAAGAAGCACATTGGGAAGCACCAATGGAAAAATCCATCCCGATATTGAAAAAACCATTGAGCTGATTCAAAACAACATTACGGAGCCACCGACTATTCCAAAAATTGCCTCACATGTTGGTATCTCGCAACGGCAATTAGAAAGAAGATGCAAAGAATATATGGGCTGTTCCATTGTGCAATTAAGTCAGATTTTGCGCCTTGAACATGCGCGCACCTTGCTGGTAAGCACAAGCCTCTCAATTTTAGATATTTCGGTTGCCAGCGGGTTTAATTCTGTCTCGCATTTCTCACAAGTATTTAGGCGTTATTATCAGAAAAAACCAAGCCATTATCGCCGCGCATGGCCTGAACGCGAACCGCGCCCAGTATGGTCTGGCACATTTCTATCGTTTAAGAACCAACCTGATATTTATAATAAATCAGCATCCCAGCACGCTTTACACCCCAATCAATTGATTAGCCCTAACTTAAATACTGGCTTAAATACTGGCTTAAATACTGGCTTAAATGCAGGCAAAAAACCTATGGATAATCTTAAACCCGTCATCAGTGCACGTCCTCAATTAGGGCATCGCAAGCCAACTGGCAAATATACCATTCCGCCACGCACATAAATAATTTATCATTAACAGGTTGACATGCTGAAAATTCAAACATACCGCAATTTAATGTTGCTAAGCAACAATGCTGTTAAGCAAAAGCAGGAATAACTTCATCAATAAATAATTGCAAAGATTCTCTTTGTTGCTTATCATTTAACCCTGTGCTGGCATAATAAATAAATGAATCAACGCCCAAATTTTCATATAAGCGCAATTTTGCAATCGCTTCATCGGGTGTGCCAAACATCAAATTTTCATGAAGCATTTTCGGGTTATATTCTGCACGATTTTCTAACGCTTCAAACGGTATTTGTTTTGGGAAGCCATCAACCACATCGCCTAAATTCTTAAACAGATTTTCAAACTGTCCCAAATGTTTCTGGATAGCCTTCACAGGAATCTCCCAATCTTTTTTATTGGCATAAATCGCTGTATGACGCATCATGGCAAATTTAGGTTTCGCGCATCCGGGGTTACTTTTCATGGCGTCATCAAAACGCTGTTTGTAACTTTCCGCTTCAGCCATATCGCGGGTAAGTGGCCATGACATAATATGACAATTATGTTTCACCGCATAATCAAATGTAATCGGCGCACGGGCGGCAACCCAGATAGGCGGATGCGGTTTCTGCACTGTTTTGGGAACCGATGTAGAAAGCGGAAACTGCCAAAACTCACCATCATGTTCGTAATCACCCTGCCATAAGGCTTTTAAGGCGGGCAACATTTCACTCATATATTTCCAACCTTCGGTTTGTTTAATCCCTGCCATTCTATCAAATTCGCGCTGATAGGCACCCGAGCCAATGCCAAATTCTAACCTGCCACCAGAAAATAAATCGGTTAATGCCGCCTCACCTGCTAATTTAATAGGGTGCCAATAAGCCGCCACCGCCACCGCCATACCCAAACGGATATTATTCGTATGCGCCGCCCACCATGTTAAAATATTCAGCGGATTAGGGGCAACCGTCATTTCAAGCGCATGATGCTCAGCCGCCCATACAATTTCAAAACCGCCTTCTTCTGCCATCTGCACCATTTTCAAAACATGGCGCATATTTTCTTGCATATCCACATCAGGGCTTAAACGCTCCATATTCACGGCTAATTGAAACTTCATACTATCTCTCCTTAACGAGGTTGCTTTATTAAGCTTTATCTGATTGTGCCTAATATTTTTCTTTCTTTTTTGTAAATTAATATTATTTTTTCGCCATTTTAGCCAATGACTTGAAATTTATGTGAAAAATCTCTTTAACCATGGATATATACTTGCATCAACCTAGCCAGATAGCTAACAATATGCCCTATGAGAGATACAATGAATCCTAACAATATACCCCTGAATCCCCCCGCAAGGTTGAATCGTAGCCAACTTGCCGTGCCGGGTAATAAAACCGAATTCTTTGAAAAAGCCGCCCGCTCGCAGGCTGATGTAATTTTTCTAGATTTAGAAGATTCTATTGCCCCCGATGAAAAACCACTGGCAAGGCGTAATATCATTGCCGCGCTTCATGATATTGATTGGGGTAAAAAAACCATTTCTATGCGGGTGAATGCACCCGATACCCCTTATTGCTATCGCGATTTGGTGGATGTGATGGAGCAAGCTTCTGATAGATTAGACTTGATTATGATTCCCAAAGTGAAGTGCGCGGCTGATATTTATGCGATAGATTTATTTATCACGCAAATTGAAATGGCAAAAAAACGGAAGAAACGCGTGGGGCTTGAAATCATTATTGAAACCCCCGAAGCCATGCAGAATATTGATGAAATTGCCGCCATTAGCCCGCGCAATGAATCGCTTCATTACGGACCGGGTGATTATGCCGCTTCCATTCATGCCCATATTGAAGCCATCGGGGAGTTAAACCCTGATTATGCGGTGCTAGGGCAACCCGATGCCAATCAAAATCGCTGGCTATTTCCGGGCGATATGTTGCATTATGTGTTTTCGCGAATTGTAGTGGCGGCACGCGCCAATGGCTTGCGCCCTATTGATGGTGCCTTTGCCAATTTTCAAGATAGTCAAGGCTATATAGTGGCTGCGAAACGTGCTTTGGCTTTGGGCTGTGAAGGAAAATGGGCGATACATCCTTCGCAAATTGAACTGGCAAATCAGCTGATGACGCCATCGGAAGAAAGTTATCAGCAAGCGGTGCGCGTGCTAGAAGCCATGAAACAAGCCGAACAACAAGGCTTCGGGGTTACAGTGCTAGATGGTAAAATGATTGATTACGCATCAAGCCGTGGAGCTGAAATGTTGGTCAAAAAAATGCAACAAATCCGCAACTTACGTTAATCACAATATTGCTAACAAACCGCATATAATTCTGCAAACATTTTGTATTTTCAATGATTATGAGTGCAAATAATTATTTACATGTACAATAATCTATGATAGTGATATTTGCTGCAATATAATTCTTATTCAAGGGGTGTAATTATGTTAGTTGGTGTTCCAAAAGAAATTAAAAAGAATGAATCACGGGTTGGGCTTGTGCCTAATTCGGTGGCAGAGCTTGTTAAAAACGGTCATAGCGTGTTGGTTGAAACAAATGCGGGCGATGGCATTGGCGTTGATGATGATAATTATATCAAATCAGGCGCGCAAATTGCCAAAAATGCAGATGAGGTTTTTGCCAAAGCCGAGCTAATTATTAAGGTCAAAGAACCGCAAGAAGCTGAATGGCAAAAATTATCTGCCAATCAAATTTTATTCACCTATCTGCATTTAGCCGCTGATTTACCGCAAACAAAAGGCTTGATGGCATCGGGTTGCACCGCTATTTCTTACGAAACCATTACCGATGCACAAGGTGGTTTGCCGTTATTAGCCCCCATGAGCGAGATTGCCGGCAGGTTAGCCGTGATTGAAGGCGCAAGCCATATGAAAGCCACTGAAGGCGGTATTGGCATGTTGATTTCTGGCGTGCCGGGGGTGCCACCTGCGAAAGTGGTTGTGATTGGCGCGGGTTCGGTAGGCACACATGCCACACAAATGGCGGTAGGGCTTGGGGCAGATGTTGCAGTCTTTGATAAATCTTTACCACGCTTGCGTCAGATGGATGCGTTATTTGGCAATAGAATTGTAACATGCTATTCTAACCATGCGTCGCTTGAACAGGCGTGCCTAGAAGCCGATTTAGTGATTGGTGGTGTGCTAATTCCGGGGGCTAGCGCGCCAAAGCTCGTGCCAAAATCATGGCTAAAGAATATGAAAAAAGGTGCGGTGATGGTAGATGTTGCCATTGACCAAGGGGGTTGTTTCGAAACCTCACGCGCAACCACTCATGCCGAGCCCACCTATTTTGTAGATGATATTCTGCATTATTGCGTGGCGAATATGCCCGGTGCTGTGCCACGCACATCATCGCAAGCCTTAAATAATGCCACTCTGCCGTTTGTTGTGAAGCTTGCCAATAAAGGCATGGATGCCCTTGCGGAAGATGCGCATTTTATGAATGGCTTAAACGTAAAAGCTGGCAAAGTCATCCACCCTGCTGTTCAAGAAGCGTTTGCAGACCAGTTATAATGCAGTTATAATTTGATATGAAAATTATCATCTATTTGTGGCATTGCTGAGAATAAGCGCGTATAAATGGGAGCATATAGGTTTATATGGTCCCGTAGCTCAGTAGGATAGAGCAACAGATTCCTAATCTGTAGGTCATGGGTTCGAATCCCGTCGGGATCGCCATATATCACGGGGCTTTCAGCGATTTTCAAAAGCTGTTTTTTGCTAATTTTTGCGCGGGTAAGCAACGGGTAAGCAGGTAAATTCCTTTGCATTAAATATGAATCTAAAATTCGTGTGTGGAATCTGGCAGGTCTATCCGTTATCACCGAATGGATTTACAAGAATGGATTGAGAGTAAATTAACGGGGTAACCTATTATAAAATTTGATATAGATTTTTTTATCTTCTTATAGTAGTATTATCAATGTTATATTAGATTGGGGGGAGATTATGCAAAAGAAGATAAAAAAAGCAATCTGTACAAGGATAATAGAATCTTATCATAGAAAAGTTGTTAAACCTATCTTTTTTGAGACAGATGGAAAATGGTATGTTGCAGATAAAGATACATTCCCTGTAGAGAATGAAATTTTTATTGGTAAAGATTACGATGAGGTTTTAACAAAATTTTCTGAAGAAGAATTTTTTCAAGTAGAACCATCCTACCCTAATGATTATTTTCCGTTTAATGCTGAACATAGTCACCCCGATGATGCGCTATGTTGGTCAGTAGGAAGAGCGTGCAAAGCATTAACGAATAATTTTAATTTAGCTCTCATTATTTATTACGATAAGGAAGATTTTGATTTAAAGTATGCTATCACGCAATTAGAGGGTATTGCTCTAATAACCAAATATGTTTTGTTTCAAAAAGCAAATATGAATTTTATTGGTCCTATCAGAACAGATGTTTTACAAAGTGGAAAAACAATAAATGATGTTTTGCCTCTTGGATTTTCTGGAGCTGTTCCTTATTGTGTGCCAGAATTTAAAAATGATAATCAGTTAACCATTGCAGAACATCCTGAACTATTAAATGGTGTATGGGTTGCATTTGACTACCAACCATTACAGAATGCGGATATTGTTAAACAGCATGATATTATCGATGATAGTGGATTGATTAAATGGGCAGGCTTGCAAGCTGATTTAGATATTTCTCAAATAAAAAAAATGCAAGATATTGCTAGCAACAAACCCTCTGATAGTACTGATATTATTGATAGTAGATTTCAGAGACTTAAAATATTATCGAATGATATTAGAGATTGGCAACAAAAGCAAACGGATTTATTTAGAACCTTACTACTAAGGGATGATAAGCAAAGCAAAAAATTAATGGAAGAGTTCGTTGACTCAAATAAACAACTTTTTAAAGAAAAATTTTCTGGACAATTTACCTCAACGATAGATGCAGATAATAATAATTCTATACGTTTAACTGATAATTTAACAGAAGAGCAAAAAAAATTACAAAACATAATAAAAGAAGCCAAGCAAGAACTAGAAACGTTAAATAGCACAATCACTACCAAGAAAGAAGAATTAAGAGAAGTTACTGAGGTGCATGATATTAAAGAGCAAAAAGCCGTACTCGATGATAGAAAAAAACAAGCAGAAAAAGAATTGCAAGACTTAAAGTTGATTAATAAGTATGATGATGCGGTTAAAGAGTTAACAAAGAGTGAAGAAGATTTCACTAAAATGGCAGGCAAGGTTTTGCCATTCTTTGAACGTTTTCGTACCTCCTCTCAACCCGCGAATGAACTACCATCACATAGGGAAGTTAGTGACAGTGTTACGGTATGCAATTATGAAAATGCAGAAGCTGTTACCGAATATATACAAAAATACTTTAAGGCAAAACAATATTCTATTAATGATGAGCTTAGTATTTACAATTATCTTACCTGCGTTGCACAAAATTTCTTTACCATTTTTGCAGGTTATCCCGGTGTTGGTAAAACCACCCTTGCTGAACACATTGGCCATGGCTTGGCAACACAAGCACGCACCCATTTGATAGCTGTAGGGCGAGGCTGGACTTCTGATACAGATATTTTAGGCTATTACAACCCTTTAAATCATCATTACGAAGAGGCCGCTAGTGGGCTTATGTCGCGTTTAAATAGTTTGCAAAAAAACGATAGTGAAAAGCCTCCGTATTTTTTCATTTTAGATGAAGCCAATTTATCACCCATCGAACATTATTTTGCAAAATTTATATCTCATTTTGATATGGATAGAACAGATGATAGCATCAATATAACCAGTGAACAGTCTATTAAACTTTCGGATAATATTCGCTTTATGGCAACCATTAATATTGACCATACTACTGAAATGCTCTCACCTAGAATTTTAGATAGAGTGCCTATTATTAATATTAATCCTGAAGCTGAAAGTTTTATAAAAGATAATCTGAAAGTATCTGATGATAATGTAAGTAGTGCTATCATATTGCAAAAATTTATCGATTTTTTTGGCGCAAAAACTAATGCAAAGTTAACTGATAGTGAACAAGAAATTTTTGATAATATAAGCAAGGTATGTTTTAATAATAAGCCTGAATATGGGCAAAAAATTACTATCAGTCATCGCAAATATAACAAAATTAAATATTATCTGTCCCGTATGAATTCTTTTTATATTGTAAAAAAACAAACAAACTTTGTTGCGCTAGATTATGCTATCATGCAATTTTTATTGCCAAGTATATCAGGACAGGGGGAGCCCTTTTTAAAAAGGTTGGAAGAATTAAAAGAAGCAACCAGCCAATTATCTAAAACACATCAATATATTACTGATATAATAGAAAAAGGAAAAATGCAATACCACCACTATTCATTTTTCTAATACAAATGCTTGAATTTTTTGTTAAAAATCAGAGTGGTGAACTTGCAAAAATCACTGTTGTAGAAAAAAATGCTACAATGCTAGGGTATAAATATTTTACTTTAGAGCATCCCATTGATGGTTCTGCTGTGATAAATATTGCCATAGAGAAAAAACATACCAATAAGCCCAGAATTTTTTTATCTGATGACGATGAATATATCAATATCAATGAAGAGCAAGACAAATATTATATAGAATTAATTAATGAAGAAAAAAAATCTATTTTTAATGATATGTATGGCAAGGTGCATATTACAATTCATTTAACTGATAAAAATGGCAAAGAAGCAGATGTTTCTATCAGGTTAGATTTGGAAATATTAAATCATAAATTAAATGAAAATGCTATTCTAAAAATGGTTCGTTATGTTTATCAGAATAAAGAGATGCTAACATGGTCGGCTACAGAAAATATTACTAGTATTGAATTAGATTCTGCTATTAATACTTTTGATGATATCGATACAATACGACTCGCAGAAAAAATTATCGGCTGTATTGAAGATAGTTTTCATTTATTAATGGGAAATCTGCATTCTAAATTATTGCCACAATATATGTTGTATTCTAACAACAAACAAGGAACCATCGATGGTAAATCGGCAGTATGGGCAGTAAGCAACCTTAATCGCACTAGTAATAAATCAGGAAAGTGGCCAATAGAATATGGCGGAAGTCAATTATACTATGATGATTTTTTGCTAAAAACAGTTCAGGATGAGTATAATATTTATGAAAATCTTATTATTATTGGTGTTATCGACGATATTGCTTATCATTTAGAAAAAATAAGAACCGACATTACCAATAAATTACGTTATAACAAGAATAATACAGAACACAGTTTTCATGAAAAAGTGAAAAACATTATCAAGTCATCAGATAATATGGATAGAAAATTACAAGGTTTACTAACACATTGCTATAATTTGCTAAGTAATTTTGCTAAAAAGATTGACCTTAAACAAGCTATCACAAGCCCTCCAACTTATACGCATATATTTAAAAGTAAGATTGGTTATCGTAATTTATTTGAACCTATTCATAAATGGTATATGCTGAAGCATCGCTTACTTTTAGGAGAAGATTTTCTTATCACTATCGATAATATTGCTATATTATTTGAACAATATATCTTATTTAAGCTGTTGGATAATCTACCTTCTTCTTACAAAATAGCGCGTGTTTCTAAAGCAAAAAATGAACGTAACGCTCCAAATATCTGGGAACTAGCTGATAATGAGGGCAATAACATAACACTATACTATAATTTGCCTGTAAAAACTAAGCCTCAACCCGACATTGGATATGAGTTAATAGATGTGGAGTTAGATAAAAAAGGAGATAAACGCCCTGATTATATGATAAAAATAAAAGATAAGAATAACAACACAACCTATACCTTACTAGATGCAAAGTTCTCTAATAGAGAATTTACAAAGACGCATAGATTACCAATAGATGTTATTAAGAAATATGGTAGTCAGTTTGGTGTAGAGAATGGCGGTATTGTTCCAATTATACTATATGGTGCTATTTGCTGTGATGCTAGCATAGAGCCTGATATTGTAGATTGGCAAGAAAGTATTGATTTTAGACACAACAAAAATTATGACTGCTTTTCTCCTCATCCTCACTTACCACAACAAATTACAGTGACCACTCATCCTGATTGGAGTAATAACCATTTGAATAATATATGGGATATGTTACTAAAATTGCATAAACATGCTGTCAATTATTTATAATTCTATCACTCCGCAGGATTGTTGTTGCGGATAAATCGCGGGTTCGAATCCACTCGGGATCGCCATTAATATCATGGGGTTGCGACCTTGCTTATCGCAAGGAACCCCAAACCCCCGCGTTAATATTACCATCAACACTTTCGATGCCAGTATTTGGTACAGCGGGGGGTTATTAAGCGCAATGCGGGCTTTTTGCCAGCACAAGCGGAACTTATATTGGCGGAGGGACTGGGATTTGAACCCAGGAACCGCTTTAAGACGGTCACGGATTAGCAATCCGCTGCATTACCTCTCTGCCACCCCTCCGTTTAAAGCAATAACATTTAACGATGCGTATTTTCGCGCAAATCGTGGCATTTGTCAACCAAGCACTTGCCATCTTGAAAAAAATATGCATCATCAATTTATCACATATTATCACAATAAGGTACAAGGAAAAAGCAAAGCATGCAAGATTACACACAAGCCTCATTAAAAAATAAGCGTGTGTTCATGCGCGTTGATTTTAACGTGCCAATGCAACAAGGCGTTATCAGCGATGCAACCCGTATCACTGAAACATTGCCGGGTATTCAGCATATTTTACAGCAAGGCGCATCTTTAATTTTGCTTAGCCATTGGGGACGCCCTAAGGGTAAGCCCAATCCTGATATGTCGCTGGCACCGATTAACCATTATTTAAGTGAAACATTGAAAATGCCTATTGATTTTGTAAAGACAATTGATGCGTTGCAACAAAAATCAAAACAGATGCAAGCAGGTGATTTGATGATGCTAGAAAATTTGCGTTTCTGGGCAGAGGAAGAAAAAAACGACATTGATTTTGCTGAACAAATTGCCAAAGCAGGCGATATTTACATTAACGATGCCTTTGCAACCGCGCACCGCGCCCATGCCTCAACCGTAGGGTTGGCAAAATGTTTGCCTGCCTTTGCGGGGCCATTATTGGCGCGTGAAGTAACCATGCTGAACAATGTGTTGCAAAATCCTGCGCGCCCGTTAGCGGCGATTGTTGGCGGGGCAAAGATTTCTAGTAAAATTGCCTTGCTAGAAAATTTAACTCAGAATGCCGATATTTTGGTGATAACAGGGGGCATGGCGAACATGTTTTTGAAACATGCGGGGCATAAAATTGGCGCATCCTTATGCGAAGATGAGGCAATGCATCTGGTTGATGAGATTATCGCCGCCGCGCAAAAAAACAACACTAAGTTGATATTGCCAACCGATGCCATTCTTGGCACAGAAATATCTCCGCAAGCCACAGGGCGTGCTATTAGTGATTTTTCTATGATTTTAGATGACGAGATGATTTTAGATGCCGGCGCGCAAAGTTTGGAAGCCATTAAAAACGCGCTTGATGATGCGAAAACCATTATTATGAACGGGCCTTTAGGCGTGTTTGAGATGCCGGCTTTTGGCAATGGCACCAATCAATTATGCCACTATTTAAGCAAGCGTGCTAAGCCAAGCGTACCAAGCCAAGCCAAGCGTGCGGTGGTTGTGGCAGGGGGTGGCGATACCGTTTCAGCCGTTAAAAAATCCGGTTGCGCCGATGATTTTACCTATTTATCCACTGCAGGCGGGGCATTTTTAGAATGGTTGGAAGGCAAAATATTGCCGGGAATCGCCGCACTTGATTGATGTTATTTCATCAAGAATCTGTTACGCAATGCCAAACCAAACAGAAATAATAATGGCAATCCAAGAATACGCTGAAAAAAAGCCATGCCATAAAAATAACCAGATGCTTCATTAGCAACAATAGAATTTAGCAGGTTGGTGTTGATATTGTTGGTAAATGGCACCATATTGGTAGCAGAAAATACCAGCATATCAATAAAATCAGATTGTTTCAGGATTGGTGAATAAAGCATGTGTAGATAGATGCTAGCAAAAACAAACCATATTAATAACAATGCAAAAATCGGGCGTAATAATGATTGCCCATAATTGCTAAGCCATTTATAAAGACGTAAGGGAATCAGAGATTTTTGCCATAATGACTGCCCCTGCAATTTCATCTCCATCTCACCGGCAAAAGCACTTAATTGTAAATCCCTATCTCCTGCTTCTTGCGCCATTACTTTTAATCGACGGTAACGGTCGGCAATATCAGCCCCTTGTTCTTGGGCGTCCATTTGGGCAGAAGGCGGTTGAGCAGGAATTGTTAATTGATTTAGGCTGATGGCTTTTTGAAATGTGCAGAGACGGAAATTAGGCACCCAGTCGCAAGTAAGTTTAGAAAAATCAACAATTTCGATAAAATTACAATATTTAAAATTCAATTCTTGCTTACATTTTGCAGCCAGAAAATCAGTTTTCCCAGAGAAAGTGGCGCGTGCAAAATCAACCTTTTGCTGAAATTCTGCATCAGAAAAATCAGCGTCTTGCTGAAATTTTGCATGAGAAAAATCAGCCTCTCGCTGAAATTTTGCATCAGAAAAATCAACCTCTTGCTGAAATTCTGCATGAGTAAAATCAACCTTTTGCTGAAATTCTGTTCCAAGAAAACTAGTCTCTTGCTGAAATTTTGCATTAAAGAAATACACAATTTTTTGAAATTCTGCATGAGCAAAATTAACCTCTTGCTGAAATTTTGTTCCAACAAACCTAGCCTCTTGCTGAAATTTTGCATTAAAGAAATACATTTGAGAAATCAGCGTCAATTTTTTGAAATTCTGTTTGATGAAACCTAACCTTTTGCTGAAACTCTGTTCTATAAAACCTAACCTCTTGCTTAAATTTTGCATCAAAGAAATACATTGGATGATTCAAAGTCATATGACTAAAATCTATTTCTTGGCAAAAAACACTCTGCGTCACATGACTTTCAAATGAAGAAAATGCCCTTATCAGCATCTCATGAGCCATCTCAATATATTGTAACGGAGTATCAGGATTTTCTGTGCAATAATCCTTATAATTTTCTTCATCGCCAATGAAACATTGATGGAAGCGTACGATAATTTTTCTATCATTGCGATAATTTTCAAGCTCCTTTAAAATAATATGATAATAATCCTGACATGAAAGCCTGTTTCTCACATCATTAAATGCCCGTTGTAATTCCTTACCCTCTAACAGACAAAACTTTTTTTTATCCCTATTGAAAATCACTGAATCTAAATAAAAATCTGGATCTAAATCTAAATAAAAATTATAATAATTACCATTATCATCATTATAACCTTCAAATTCTATTCTTTCCTTTTTGTCTGCCATTCTATTCATCCCGTAAAGGTTAATTTTATTCCATTATAATTTGCTTTTATAAATTGCTTGGATTCCCTATATAACATATTCACAAAAGCTTTGAAAATTTTGAAACTATTTACACAATTTTTTGTCGTTTTTTGTCGCTTTAAGTCTATCTTGATAATGCTTTTATAATGCGATTGACATCATAAGATAACTCTTTTAATATCCACCCATCAGGTGAGAAATGCCATCGAAATGGCATTGCTTAATAGGGAATATGGTGCCGGTGAAACTTTTGAACACCTTAATCCATTGCCGTCCCCGCGACTGTAGGCGATACATCCTTAACGGGGTAAGCGGATTTACAAATCACCACTGAATGTATTTTTGGGAAGGTGGTAAATCATTCGCATCGCAAGCCAGGAGACCTGCCTGATAAGGCATATTTATATGCTTCAGTCGGGGTATGCTATTTTATTGAACAGCATATTCTCAAAAATAACATGTTGAAGATTTGGTAAAATGGGATTTGAATTTAGTGATTACTTAACCCCCTTTATTATCGGTGCGATAATTGCATGGGCGTTGCGTGGCTATAAAAGGCCAGCACCATCCGATGCTTCTACCACCCCAAAACAAGTCTAATTTTTTTGAGGAGTTTCATCATCATGAAAAAAATCATCACAATCGGCACTACTATCAGCCTCTTTATATCTCACACAGCATTGGCGCATCACCCTTTGGGGGGCGAAACCCCTAGCACATTATGGCATGGGCTGATTTCAGGCTTTGCCCACCCCATCATCGGGCTAGACCATTTAAGCTTTATCATCGCGATTGGCTTATTGGCATTATTCCAGAAAAACCGCTTATTACTACCTGCCAGTTTTGTGGGCGCAAGCTTGCTAGGCTGTTTGCTATTTTTAGGCAATATTGTTGTGCCTTTTACTGAAATTTTAATTGCCGGCTCGGTGATAATGATTGGCGCGATGGCAGCTTATGGCAAAATAATTCCCACACGTTTGATGGTGGCATTGGCATTGGGCGCAGGCATATTGCATGGCACGGCTTATGGCAGTGGCATTATTGGCGCAGAAACAACCCCGCTGATTGCTTACCTTGTAAGCTTTAGCATTGGGCAATTCATGATTGCGTTGATGGCGGGTATAATTGCCAAGAAAATCTTTGAAATTCAGTTGCCGAATCACATCACAGCGCGCTTAGGCGGTGCCGTTGTGTTAGGGGTTGGCGTTACCTTTATGGTAGAACAAATAGAATCACTGATTCTATAGATTTATATGGATTCTTGTGAAAGCAGGAATCCATTATCCATTCTACTCATGACGCTTTTTACGTTTATGTCCGCGTTCTTTACCATGCCTCTTATTTTTATAGCTTGCCAAATTTTGCAAAATATCGGCAAGTTGCTGACGTTCTTCATAGGTAAATTCATCAACCGCACGCAATAATTCTAATGTTAAGAAATCATAGCGGACAACATGGACTTGCTTCAAATCATCAATCAAATCTTCTAATAATAAAGAATCATATGTTTCTTGATGAAGAACCTCGCTCATATCTGCAAAAATCTTCGCGATATCTTTACGATGTAGCTTAAATTCTTGGTGTGCCGTACGCATTAACTCCCTTACAGAATCGTTGTTCTTAAAATGCTTCATGGTTTTGATAAAAGGGCGATGCTCATAAAATCCATGAATAGCCCAACCGCTCAACAACCCGATGACTAAAAGATTAAGCACCAACGAAGTGATAAAAGTAATTTTGATTGTTCGGCTTATTTTCATGATACATCTTCCAATAATTGCAACATAGATATGTACGTGAAACTTTCATCGGCAATGGTTAATTGTGTGCCGGTGAATAGCGCAATCACAAATAAAAATGATAGGCTATAAACCGCATGGGGGAAAAATTGCGTGATGTCGCGCCATAACATTTTTAAGTTAAATTCCGCCTCTTGCGGGCGTTGCCTAACGGTTTCACGCCATAATCTTGCTTGTAAATCAGGCGATGTTGAAATTGTTAATGCTTGTTTCGCAATTTTTTCAAATGCATCATCATTCATCATCATGCTGTTCCTTATTAACATAATTTTTCATATTTTGCTTGCCACGCACAATTAAAGATTGCAAAGCTTTCAGCTTCAACCCCATCATATCGGCGGCTTGTTGATTGGAATAATCTTCAAAAAAACATAAATTCATTGCCTGTTTTTGCTTGGCTGGCAGGGCTTGGAAGGCGCAAATAAACAGCTGATAACGCCTGTTATCCTCATTATCTGTTGAGGCATTATCAGTGGCAATCCTATCAAAATTATCGGTAAGAATTTCTGCTTTCCTACCCATCTTGCGCTGAAAATCAATGACGAGATTCATGGTTAAGCGCGTGAGCCAGCTGATAAATTGATGCTGTTTCTCAAGATTAAATTTCTCTGGATGAAGCCATAATTTGATAAAGGCTTCTTGTAAAATATCTTCGGCAGTTTCTTTAGTTGCGCCCATTCGCACCACAATGCGATATAATTTAGAGGAATGCCGGTCAATCAAAATTCTCAGCGCATTGCGGCGGTTTTCATCATTTTCTAATGGGTTCGCGTGATGCAAATTTTGTAAAATTTCTACCAAAACATTATCATTCGTTGTATTGGTAAGGGTCATGGCGTTAAGATTGGCAGGGCGCGAAGCTTCAGAAACTTCTTGCCCCCACCAATCGCAACCATTAAGGCAACCATTAAGGAAATGATTAAGGAAATGATTAACGGTTAGATTGTTTGATTTGTGCAGATTCATTATTGATAGCACCATCTTGGTCAACGTCAAATTTTGCAAATATTGCCATGAATTCATCACGAGTGATTTGCCCATCACCATCTGTATCCATCTGCCATTTTTTGCCTTTTTTGCCTTTCTTGCCTTTTTTACCTTTTTTACCATCATGCAATGCCATCATGGCTTGCTTGGTTTCATGCTGTAACACGCCATCACCGTTGCTATCAAAACTATCAAATAAATCTGAAAATTCCTGCTCGGTTACAATAAAGTCACCGTCGCTATCGGCTTGTTCAAATAAATTGTAAATCCTTTCAACAGCTTTATACTTGCCACCGCGTTTGCCATATCCATCGCTACTGCCGTGATGCCCGTAGCCACCGCCTTTATGATACCCGCCTTTGCCAGAACATGCGCCAATGATTATCCCTACAATAAATATCGCCGCTACAATCAGCGCGCATACCCATTTTTTGCAATACCATTTGGTTGTTTTCTGTTCATTTGTTGTGTTTGCCATCATTTTGCTCCTTTGCATATTTGATTGCGTGTTTAATTTTCATCTTACCCCTATTACGCTGATGGTTTCAATAACCTTCGCTTAAAGTTAAAAAAAGATTTATTTAATTATTTTCGCATAAAATATAGATAAATACATCCATAGGTTTTAATCATTAAGAAAATACTTGCTTTTTCAATCAAATGATACTATATATAAGAGAACAAACAATGAATATGTGTGATGAGGTGTGCTGATGGATAGAATTCCTGCGAAAAATCCGCAAAATCAGGTAATTACAGCCATGCAGATGCGGTTGGAAAAGCTAGAATTACGGCTACACCAGATGGAGCGTAAAACGAGTTTTATGTCTCCGTACCCAGAGCCTTTGACAATGCGTAAAATCACCAATGTTGTTGCTGGCTATTATCAAATTACCAATACAGAAATATTCTCTCAAAATCGTGCGCAAACCTATAGAATGCCTAGAAATATTGCCATATATTTATGCAAGACCTTGCTTGATTTGCCCTTGAATGAAATTGCACGGCATTTCATGAGAGACCCCGGCACTATTCGCCATGCCATTAACGTGGTTGAAAAACAAAAAAAGCGCGATACAGCATTTGCGCATCAAGTGCAAATTTTATCAGCCCGCTTAAAAGTTTAAGCTATATCATCGATAAAATATGGATAGGTTAAAGGAAAAAAACCTGAAAAAAAAACACTTAGTTTCTTAATATTTTTATATATATTTTCAAAAAATAAGAACAAAAAAAGAATAAGTGATGATATAAATTCTCTTTACGCTACAATAGATTTATAGAAGTAATTCTACTATAAGTTTAATAAATGGGGAGAGAATAATGTATCTATCAGATCATTTTCATTTGAGTGAAACAAGCAAAGATACGCTTGCCACGCGTTTGGGCATTGATAATACGCCGCCAAAGATACTTCATCATAACTTAACATTGGTTGCTCAGAATATTTTAGAACCTATCCGTGATGAATATGGCGAGCCATTCGCGCCAAAAAGTTGGTATCGTTCTGAAAAATTAAACAAAATGATAGGCGCAAAATCTGATAGTTCGCACAGGCAAGGTTTGGCGGTAGATATTGAGCTTTTGGGTTGGGATAACGAAGATTTCGCCCATTGGTGTGCTGAATATTTAGATTATGACCGCGTCATTTTAGAATATTATGATGCAAAACTTCCCAAAAGTGGCTGGGTGCATTTGCAAATTATGTCCGATGAAACTGCCCATCGTCATGAATTTATGCGTTTTGATGGCGTTGATACGCATCCATTATCGTAAAGGCGCTTAGTTCATGACACAAATTTTTTCTTACAAAGTGATTTTTCAGCATCTGTTGCCGCAAGGCATGATTTGGCAAAAGCGCGACCCATTGCTAGAAGCCTTTGCGGTTGCATTGGGTGATGAGTTGGATTTGCTTTATCAAAAATTTCAGGAGATGAAAATCAATCTCAACCCTGCTGATACATCTGCTTTATTAGATGAGTGGGAGCGTGACACAGCTTTGCCTGATGAATGTTTGACCTATAGCGCGAATGAAACAAAAAGGCGTGAGAATATTTTAGTGCGCTTATATGAGCGGACGGGTAGCAACCTAACATGGCTTAATCATTTGCTACAAAAAATTGATAACCATGCGCGCGCTGAAGAGATAGCTGCTGGAACGCTTAAAATTTATTATTCAGATAAACGCCTTGATTATGCACGTGTGGGCGAAGCACGTGCTGGCGATTATCTATTGGAAACTGTGAAAAATAAAAACTTGCTATGCCATCTCAAGCGCAAACTTTCGGCAGACTTAAAATTGATTTTTCAATATTACCAACAATCAACAACAAAAATAACGGAGTAAAAAAATGATTGATGAATTTGATGTTATCACCGAAACAGCAGAAATGGAAGGCTGGAATCGCCCTTTGCCACGCGCAGAAAAACAAAATATAAACTGCCCTACTTGCGGTGCGATTGCCGTTTATTGCAAAGGGCAAATCCATTGCACCGAATTATGCCATCATTTTGCGCATGGCTGGAAATCGCAATTACGTAGTGTAAGGGGTCAATAATGGAATGGCGTGATTTTTTAAGTCTTTGGCGTCCTATCTGGTCGGTCATGACAATTCTAGCCTTATGGGGATTATGGTCGCTCAAAAAACTAACCGCATCGAAAGATGATTTATATCAGTTGGAAAATCGTGTGGTTCAGAATGAAAAAATGTTGGCATTGATTGAAGAAAAATGTGCCTCGCGCACCGATATGCACAAATTAGCATTGCGGATTTCTGCTCTGAAAGCCACTCAAAAAGCACAAAACGAACAGCTTAACTCAATTGGTGAATCTGTGAAACGTGTAGAAAATTATTTGTTGGAGAATCATAAATGAATTTTCATCATTTCTTAAAAGTTGATAGGCGACTATCTCTGTTAAAAATTCTTAACCGCGCGCCTCACGGCAAAGTGAACGAGGCGGTTTTGGAAACATCACTAAAATCACTTGGGCATTATATTGCCTATGATGAATTCCTCGCAGATTTGGCGTTACTGGAAGGCAAAAAACTGATTACCATCAGCATGATTGATGGGTTACATATCATTGATATTAAACGCAAAGGGCGTGATGTGGCAGAACAATTGGTTAAAATTGAAGGGTTGGATTCATGAGTGTTTCCTCTCCTAAAAAACAGCATAAAAAATATTCGCAAAAGCTGATGAATAACCAAATTACAGAACCGCAAATAATGGTCGCGCTTACATCAGATATTACCTTAGATATGTTATCTGAGAAATTGCAGGAATCTCATAAAATTTCACGCATGGCAATAGGCTCGCCACGCATGGCTGGCTGTGCTGATAAATTACGTATCAGCAGTGAATTATTGCAAGATTTAATCTTGAAATTATTGTTGGCAGACGCGCAAGGGATAGGCTTGAAAATTAGCGATACAGTACATCTTGCCCGCGCGTTAAAAGAAATTGCCAATCTGCATGATAAATTGGCAAGCGCAGATGATGGAGAAAATTTTACAGAGAAGCAACAAAAGGCAACAAAAAATGCGATGCGGGCGTTGGGTTTGCTAAATGCGGAAACATTAGAAAACGCCGCAACACCATTGGGGAAGGAAACTTCATCATGAATGCGCCCTCTCACATGAATATTACACAACCGCTCATTAATTTCTTGCCCTATCAACAAGCATGGTTAAACGATAATAGCCGTTTCAAAATCGGTATGTTTGCACGGCAAACTGGCAAAACCCTTACCAATGCGGCAGAAATTCTTACCGATTGCCTGAAAGCTGAATTGCAGGGTTATCATACGCGCTGGGTGGTGCTTTCACGTGGCGAAAGGCAAGCGCGTGAAATGATGAATAATTATCTGAAACCCTTAACGCGCGCTTATGATGCTTTATTGGCACAACAAAATAAAGATTATTCACCTGCCCGTTATTCGCAGAATGAAATTTGCCTTGGTGGTGGTTCGCGCATCACAGCTTTGCCCGCGAATGAAGATGCGGCGCGTGGTTTCTCTGCCAATTTATATTTAGATGAATTTGCTTTCCATCGCCATGATGAAAAAATTTGGCAGGCATTATATCCGGTGATTTCTGCGCCACAATTTAAGGTGCGGATTACCTCAACCCCGGCGGGCAAGAATAATAAATTTTATGATTTGATGAATGCCGAAAATCATACAGATGACCAATGGTCGCGCCATCAGGTGGATATTTATGAAGCGGTGAAACAAGGCTTGCCTCGTGATATTGCCATGCTCAAAAATGCTGCCAATGATGATATTTTATGGCGTCAGGAATATGAGTTGGATTGGCTGGATGATACCCATGCATGGCTAGATTATGGGTTGATTATGGCGTGCGAAACCGATGAAGCGATAGAAGCGGACGATAAGATTACCAGTCAGTATCAAGAATTTTTTATCGGCATTGATATTGCGCTGAAGCACGACCTTTACGTGCTAATCCTGATGGAACGGGTGGGTGATATTTTCTGGTGTCGGCATATTGAAGCCCGACAAAATATCAGTTTTGCCGAACAAGAAATTTTGCTTGAACAGATGGTGCAAAAATTTAACCCGCTCAAAATTATTATGGATAGCACGGGCATGGGCGCCATGCCTTTTGAACGGGCAAGGCAAAAATATGGTTTGCTGGTGGATGGCATTCATTTTACAGCATCACGCAAATTGCATTTGGCAAGCAAGCTAAAAGCCTGTTTTCAAAATCGCAATATTCGGATTCCGCCATGTCAAAAATTACGTGCTGATTTGCACGCGCCACAATTATCGCATAGCGCATCGGGCGTTGCACGGCTTGAAGCAGGCAGAAGCACCAATGGGCATGCCGATAGATTTTGGGCGTTAGCCATGGCGGTGGAAGCAGCGGATTTACAGGCGGATACAACCATTGATTATCAGGGCATTCGCGCCTGATTTATGAAAGGAAAATAAAACATGACACAAAATAATATTTCAAAATCTGGGGTAAAGCTTGAAAAACGCGAGCTGATGTCGGCGACAACCTTAAATAAACTAACAGGGGCTTTAGGAGGGTCTGCAGGGTCTTATCATCAGCAACAAATGCGGTCAAACGCAGGGCAGGACCAGCATTTCTTCTGGCAACGCGCCATGCAAACCCGCAAAGATGCCCAAGTCATGGCATGTATGCAACAGCGCATTTACCATGCAGTTGCTTTGCCTTACCATATTGAGGCCTTTGATGATAGTGCTGAAGCACGAAAAATTGCTGATTTTGTGTCTGTTAATTTGCGCCGTTTGAATATGGATAAAATCACCGAACAAATGCTGTGGTCGCGTTATTATGGCTATTCGGTGGCGGAAATTATCTGGCAACAACAAGGCAATCATATCGTGATTGAAAATATTAAACCGCGCCATCCGCAATATTTTGATTTTGATGAGGCAGGCAAGTTAGCACTCAAAAATGATTTTGGTAAAAAAACCGCTTTGCCTGAAAAGAAATTTTGGCATGTGACATCAGGCGGAATTTGCGCCGATGAACCCCGCGGTGAAGCCTTGAGTGAATGGCTTTACGCGCCTGTGAAAATTAAAAATGATGTGATGGAGCAATGGCAATTATTTTTAGAAAAATATGCCAGCCCTACCATTGTTGGTAAATATCCTGCCGCGCGAATTCGTGAGAGCGAGAAAAACGCGTTGCTAGAAGCGGCTGCCAATTTAAGACGTGATACGGCGGCGGTTATTCCAGATTCTATGGTGCTTGAATTGTTAGAAGCAAACCGCACAGGCAATGGCGAATATCATCCATTGGTTGGGCATTGCCACGCCAATATTGCCAAATTAATTTTAGGGCAAACCATGACAACCGATGAAGGAAGCTCGTACGCGCAAGCCAATGTCCACGATAAAGTACGCGGTCAATTGGTGCAAGCCGATTGCGATTTAATATCAGAAAGTTTTTCGCGTCAAATTATCAGATGGCTATGCGAATGGAATTTTGGCGAAGCTGTAGCTTTTCCATTTTTGAAGCGCGGGCATAAGCAATTAGACCCAGCAATTTCACAAAAACAAGAAAAGGAAACATCATGAAAAAACAACAAAAACCTTTTGAGGTGCTTACAACTGGCACCCATAAAGACAATCAAGGCAGGCAACTGAAAATTGGCATGGATATGCTGAAACAAATTGTGCAAGATTACAAGCCTAGCCTTAGCGAAACGCCCATTGTGATTGGGCATCCTGAAACGCATCATCCTGCTTTTGGGTGGATTAAAAAATTCAGCCTGAAAGAAAATAAGTTATTGGCGCACCCTACAAAATTGGCAGAAGATTTTTGCCAAGCCGTGCGTGATGGACATTACCGTAAAGTTTCAATGAGCTTATACGCACCTGAACATCCGCATAATCCAAAGCCCGGCGGATGGTATCCGCGCCATATTGGTTTTTTAGGGGCGGCGGCACCTGCGATGAAGGGCTTAAATCTTGTAGAATTTGTCGATGATGAAGATGGCACAATTTTGTTGAGCCATGATTTTTCTGAAGCGGAAGAAGCCCCGCAAAAAATCACGCAAGAAGAGACTTTGCAAAAGCTTGGCAAATATCCTTTGAAGAATTTATTGAAAGGCTTAAAGCTGTTTTTTCATGAAAAGAAGCTGGAGCTACCCGATAATTTTTTAGATGATTTGGTGCAATCAGGTGATTTACTGCCCGCGCAAAAAACAATCTATCTTGAAATTTTGAATGATTTTATCGGGCAGTTTAGCGAAGCCAATCAACAGCAACAGCAATATGAAGCCTTGCATCATTTGTTGCTTACCTTAATTCAAACAAGCTTAAAACAGCAGGACAACAAAGCGCCTGAATTTTCAGAAACCTCGATGACGCAGATGGTGACAAATGATTTTTATCATCAGCACGCGCATCAGGATGCACGACTTATTGGCTATCAATTAGGCAATGAGGCGCGCAAATTTTTGGCACAGCAACGTGCCAATGGTCATGTCGCTACAATCGTAGAGGCAATTCAACATGCAAAAGAAACCATGAGGAGAGTTACATGAGTGAGCAAATACTCATCAAAGCGTTTAAGGCTGATGAGGCTTTAACAAAATTTCGTGCGGTTACGCTTAATAGAAACGGCACGGCAAAAATGGCAGGTCAGGATGATACGGTGATGGGCATTGCCCTTGCCGGCGGTAATTTGAGCAAAAATAATTTTGCTGATATTTTACTGATTGGCATTTGCGATGCCACTTCTGGCGCGGCTTTTAATGTAGGCGATAGGTTGATGTGTGACAATCAATCACGCTTCATTAAAGCAACAGCTAGCAAGGAATCCTGCGCGATTGCCCTTGAGCAATCATCGGCTGCCGAACAAACAATCCGCGTTTTATTACGTGGCTAATTTCATTGAAAGAAAGGATTTCAAGAATGACAGATACAACCCCCTTCCATATTGATGCCGAATTAACCGGCGTTGCGGTTGCCTATCAAAACCCGGCAAGCGCACTGATTGCGGATAAAATTTTACCGCAAATCAGCGTTGGCACAAAGAAGTTTGACCATATCACCTATGATGATGAAATTTTCATGACCTTGCCCGATACAAAATTGGGGCGTTCTTCTTATGCCAATCGCATGCAGTTAGAATCCAGTATCAAGGTGGATTCCTGCCTTGATTATGGCTTGGAAGATTCCATTCCATTGGATGATATGATACAGGCTGAAAACAGCCCGCGCAGTTTTAACCCTATGATGGCATCGGTGATGTATCTTACAGGGTTGCTACAGCTTGACCGTGAAAAGCGCGTGGCTGATATCGTGAATGATGATGCGAATTATGCCGATAATTTGAAGACAGATATTGCAACGACAAATCGTTGGCAAACGGATGCAAGCGACCCAATTAAATTGATGCTTGAATCATTAGATAAACCATTATTGCGCCCGAATAAAATTATTTTTGGGCAAGAAGTTTGGAGCCGTTTACGCCATCACCCTAAAGTGATTAGCGCGCTTTATGGCACAAATGCTGGTGGTAAATTGGTAAGCCGTGAGATGCTAGCAGGCATTTTAGAAGTAGATGAGGTGCTTGTTGGTTCGTCTTTTATCAATAATGCACGCCGTGGTGAAAACCCGAATTTTGTTTCAAGTTGGGGTAAAAATGTTGCCATGCTTTACATTGATAATGCGGTTGGCACGCGCCATGGCGTTTCATGGGGCTATACCGCCACTTATGAAGATATTGCAGTGAAACGCGGACGTGATGAACGTGCGGGGCTTAACGGTGCTGAAATTGTAAAAGTGACGTTAAGTTGCCGTGAAGTTGCGGCTGCAAAACGTGCCGGCTTTTTACTGAAAAACGTGATTAGCTAAAAGGAGAAATAAAATGTCAATATCAGCATCGCAAATTTTTATCACGATAGATGGGCTGAAGCTTCGTTTTGGTGAGTCAGAGATTATAAATTGTAATGACCCTTATATAACTGGCAATCTTAATGAAGCTATGTTGAATACACGGATTGATGATGTGCATGCAGAAATAGCTTTTTATCTGAGCCAACGGAACATTGTGCCTGAAGATATTGTGAATGATGCACGTTTTGCATTGTTACAAAAAATTGCGGCTGATTTGGTGCGGGCATCTTATTTTCAACCCCAGCCGCCCAGTACGGTAGAACAAGCGGCGATACGCGCGCGCAATATGTTGGAGAATATTGCGGAGGGGGTTTTAGACCCCCGCGCTTTTCCGGAATCTATCACAATCAAACAAGGGAGATAAAAGATGTTAGGGGAAATTGAAAAAAATATGCTGAAGATACTCTCTGAAGCGCAAACAGCATCATTGGGGTATCATTATGGTTCACTGACGATTTTGAATGCGCCTGCTGAAAGTGATTTGGCACAAAAGATGATTGCCAAAACCCCCGCACAAACTCCTGCTTTATGGTTTCATCACGATAGCCATAAAGCACCCCCTTATCATGATGGGGAGGGATTACATTTTAATCCTATCATCACGATGTGGTTTCAAACCAATTCCTTATTTAATCAAGGGTTGGAGAGACAAAAATCAGTGCCGGGCTTGTATCAGCTGATGCTAGATGCTGCCGCGTTACTATCAGGCGAAACATGCGGTTTAATGATGAAGCCATTACAGATTGATACATTTGAACTTCTGCCCAACCGTTGGGTGGCTGGCAATAATGTAGCAGTTGGTAAAATCAGCTTTCAAACCAGATTTACCTTGCCTGCAAAAGAAACAAGCACCGAGCTAGATGAGTTTCATCTTATTTGGCTGAATCATACCGAAACCACAGATTATTTATTAACAACACAAGAAACTTCTTAAAAAGAGAGCTTTTATGAATATTACCATTAAACCCGTGAAGGGGCGCACCCCTACCGATGAAAAAGGACGCGTTGTTACCGAAGAAACCACTGTTACATTCAGTGAGTTTTGGGCAAGGCGTGTCATCGATGGCGATTTTGTCATCATCAAACAGAAAGGAACAAATAAATGAGCAATTTTTATACAATTCCTGTCAATTTTAAGCTGCCCGGCATGTTTGCAGAATTTAATGCGAGTAAAGCACAAAATAGCTTGACTGCTTTACCCCGTAAAATACTGCTATTAGGGCATAAAAATGATACAGGCACTGCCGATATAGATGAAGCAGTTTTGGTAAGCAATGGCACACAAGCCGAATTATTTGGTAAGAATACCATGCTAACCGCTATGTTAGATGCGGTTTTCGCGATTAACCCTTATCAGGAAATTTATGCTTTGGCATTAACAGAACCTGAAACAGGCACCGTTGCAAAATGGCAAATTGATTTTACTGGCGCGCAATTAGCCGATACGAAAACCATTGCACTTTATGTTTATGGGCAACGTATCAGCATCAGCGTTTCTGGCACGGCTGAAAAAATTGCCTTGCAGGTGAAAAATGCACTTGCCAAAGCAACCAAACTGCCCATTACGAATATTACCGCAACAGGGGCTATCTGTGAGTTTTCTTTTATCCATAAAGGGTTAAGCTTTAATGAAGAAAAACCACATTTCAACCGCTCTACACATGAGCAAAATCCAGTTGGTTTTACGGTGAATGTAACATTGGCAGGCGCAGGCGCAGGCACGGTTGATACCATCAATTTGGCGGCATCGTTAGGGGATACATGGTGGAGCGAGATTATCAATCCATTTAGCCGTGATATTACTCTGATGGATGCCATTAAAACCTTACTTGTTTCGCGTGATGGTGGCACCATTCAAAAGCCCGGCATGCAATATGTGGCACGTAAGGATATTTTCAGTGCATTGGTAACTTTTGCGGAAACCCGTAACAGCCGTTTTGAAACCATTTTAGGCATGCGCGAAAGTGCCACGCCTGAATATATGCTGGCGGCAATTTACGCAGGGCATGTGGCAATGGAAACCACAAACGACCCTGCCCGTGCCTTGCAATATGTTAAGTTGATGGGTGTGATGCCCGCGAAAGATAAGCAAAGTTTCACCGATACAGAACGCAACACATTGATTGGCAAAGGCATTGCGACTTTATCGCAAAATAATGCTGGCACTGTTATGTTAGAGCGTGCGGTCACAAGCTATAAGCAGAATGATGCAGGTGCGGATGATGATAGCTATGCGGATTTAGAAACTTTTTATATTTTGAATTTGCTACGTTATCAAATGAATAACCGTTTGTTACTGCGCTATCCACGTGCGAAAATTGGCAATGATGCCGATATGTTACGCGCATCGGTGGTGCGCCCCAAAGATGTGAAAGCCGAGATTCTTGCGCTTGCACAAGAATGGGTGAATGCAGGGCTGATTAATTCTATCGATGAGTTTCGTGAGCATATCAATGTTGTCCGTTCTCAATATGATTCTGGGCGGCTTGAAATTAACTTGCAACCTGAATTAATCGGGCAGTTAAGACAAATTTTTGTTTCAATTCAATTTTTACGTTAAAGGAATATTAGATGGCAAATCCACATCGCATATTACATATTGTTGATATTCAAATCAACGGTAAACCCATAAAAACCAAAACAGTCAGTTCTATAAGTTTAGGCGGTTATGAACGCAAGGCTGAAAATTCTGGTAGTGGTATTTTTTTCAAACAAACATTGCGCCCTTTCAAAATAGCGTTAGAAGTTATCATTGGTGAAGATACAAAAATCAGTGAGTTTGAGAAAATGGATAATATCACACTGATTATGACAGCCGATACTGGGCAAAGCTATGCCGTTAGCAATTGTTGGGTAGAAAGCGCTGATACAATTACCAGTTCTTCTGGCACATTAAAAGTGGATATTTCTGGCAATCCTGCTATTGAGGTGGGATAAATAATGTCTCGTTTTATTCCACGTAAAGCAAGTTTTGGTGGCGTGTTTATGCACGTCACCAATATCTCTAGCCATCAAATCAGCCATGAAATTATTGAACAAGGCAATGAAGAGGAAATAGTCGCCCGTGTTGGACGCGTGCAGTTAGAGCAAATCACGTTAAGCGCGTTTATCAAAGGTCCGTATGCTTTAACCGACCTTGCATCTTTGAAAAAGATGGTAAAAAACGGTGAGAAGCAATTATTTAATTTGCCGGGTGTTGTGGTGGATACAAACTATGTGATTAAAGACTTAAATATCGCGCACCCTGCTTTGCGGCAAGATTTCTATAGTTTTACCATTCAGCTATCTGAAGGAGAAACAAAAACAACAAATAATAAAGCCTCATTTCTGGACCGTATTAATAATGCAACCCGCGCGCTTAATGATGCCGTTCTTGAAATGAATGCTGCAATGGATGAAGCCTTCATTTCTATCAATCGTTTCATTGAAGCAAGCCCTATTCATACTGCCCAACATATTAGTGGCAATCTTAATCATTCTTTTTCGATTGTTCAAAATTTTAGTGAATTATTTGATGATGTTGTAACCTATGATATTGGCAATTTGAAAAGCAATGCGGAATTATTACAATCACGCATTCGTAAGATGGTGACACCCAAAGAGAATTTTTCAGCCGATATGATGGCATCCGCAGGCGTTGGTTTTACCCAACAAAAAGAAGAGAACGAACAGAAAAAAGACCGCGCTTCTTCTGAAAGTGAACAACAACTCACACAGCAATTACAAGATTATACCCAAGCTGTATTTGTACAACAGATTATTGCCTTAATTTTGACTGGCAAATGGCGCGGTGATGCAACTGCAAAAGAAGAATTGCGATTGATGCTTACCAAATTATTATATCAGTTGGAAAATAATTTTTCACAACATGATGATGGTGGTCAGAAAATGCCTTCCATTTTGAATAATCTTAGCAACCGTCTGAATGTGTTTTTACGTGTTACCTCTTTGGGTGATTATCATACGGTTATCCTTGATGAATCTATGCCACTGATTTTATTTGCATGGCAAAATTATCAAGATGAATGGCACAAAGCCAGCGAGACTATGAAGAACTTAAATCTTTTTAAGCAAGCAGGAATTATGGAAGCAGGGAAAGAATTTTTAATCCCGCTTGAAAATTATGTGGCAGGAAATAATGGCTGATAAAATTACATTATCGCATAATCAATTTAGCACGATAGATTATGGTAAAATTTATTTGAATCTTACCCTTGAAAATGCCTATGGTTCTGCGGAAATTTACCCGCAGCAATTAACTGAAAAATTTGATGCCTCAACATTATCAGGCATGTGTAACCTTACATTCAAAGGCAATAAATTGCTGATGAACGCGCCGATGGTAACATTATCATCTTATCCGCATCGCCATGTAATAGAATGGCGCAACAAATTATCGCTCTACCGCTATGGACATATGCTTCACCCGCATTTCATGAATGATATAAATTTACCCAATGCACTTACGCAAATTTTTCAGGGCTATGACTTAAAAGTTGCGAAGATGGGAAATGGTTCTGATAAAAAGATTGGACAATTTCAACCTACAGCAATGGAAACCATCAATGATTTGCTAATAAGATTATCGCATAGAACTGGTGTGATTTGGCATAGCAAAATGGATGGTACGCTAGGGGTTTTAGAAAAAACGAAAAGCCAAACATTGCAAAATTCTCTTCTTGAAATATCACAACAAAAGTTTTTACCGCATGCTTATTTGCATAGCATCGCGCTTAATCATGCCGATGAGTGGCATCCAAAACTTTCAGAAAGTCTATTGCCACAAGCAGGTCTTAAACGCCTTATCTCTGAAGGCATAAAGCCTTCTGATGCACAGCAATCTTATGAGTTTCTGAATCCTAAACAGCTCTATCATTTAGAATATGCCGATATTATTCCACTAATTCCGGGAACATTTTGCAATGTATCATCGAAGGGTAGTGCATTCAAACTGCTCCAAGCATTGGTGCTTGAAAGTCATTTCTATCATGCTGAAGAAACCAAAAGTCGTTTTGTGCTGATGGATGCAACCGACCTAACATTATAAGGAGATACTTAATGCTAGCAAAAATTTTACGCGCCCCTTCGGCTGATAACCCAACTATGCAAGTCACAGCACAAACAACCATTTATGATTCTGTCCGTTTGTTGCGAAGCAATGGCTTTGGCAATCTGCCAGTGATTGGGCAAAAAGTATGGTTGCTACATTCTTACCCTGATAAAGGGGGCATATATTATGCCTTGCCGATGGATAACATCATCGCCGATGAAGAATTAAGCGCGGATATATCGCAATGGGTCGCCCCTTCTGAAGCGAGAATTATTTTGCAAGCAGATGGTTCTATTTTGTTGAAGCCAAAAAAGGGCAAACATATTTTTGCCGAAACGGATGCAGGTGCTAAAGCAATTTTATTAGATGGCGATGCCGTTACCGTCAATGGTTCCCCGCCTGTAACCGGTGCGATTACTCTCACAAACCCAAAAATATATTCTGAAACATAAATTAGACCAAGAAATTAGACCAAGAAATTAGACCAAGAAATTAGAAAGGTATTCTTATGTGGCATTTTACCCCGCATTTTAACTTCCAAACTCCTGACAAGATTTGGCAAACAGATAACAAACAAAATTTAGCAACCAGCCTTGCTCTTACCATGTTGTTGACCGAAACCAAGAATGAAGATACAGGTGGCTTTTGGGGCAATGCAAATATCGGTAGTGGGCTGGCGCATTATCTTAAAAATCGTAATCGTGCCAATCAAGTTGCGTTAAATAATACCACCGAAATTGACATTATCCGCCAAGAGATTAACACAAAATTACAATTTCTTATTCGTGAAAAACTAGCAAATATCATCACTGTTGAAATAGAGGCACGTGAAAAATCTTACGTGATTTTCATCCGCATTGATGATGTGCTTGTGCAAATTTAAAAAAGGAGCAAATTATGCCAATTACACGTTATTCCATTGATGATATTCACCAACATATGCTGAATACCATGATTAACCATAGTGGTGAGAATAGTATCCGCTTAGATGCCCATCCGCTTAATTTACTGGCAAAAGCAAGTGCTGGCACAATCGCCGGGCTTTATGATGCGTTAGAAGATGCCATTAAAGGTAGCTTTGCAACCACGGCAACAGGCAGTGATTTGGATAGGTTAGGGTTGATATGGAACATTCAGCGCGGTGCGCCAACCTATGCCAAAGCCAAAATAAGCATCACAGGCGATGAAAATTCTATCATTCCTGAACAATCTTTATTAAGCAATGCCAACGGATTGCTATATGAAACAGATGAGACCATCACGCTTGATGCCACTGGCAAAGCAACGCTTGCCATCACCGCAACCCAAGTGGGTGATGCACAAAATTTAACCGCCCAAGAAGAACTTTCATGGCAATTACCCATTGCTGGTGTTTCATCTTATGGTGTGGCACTCGAAGAAAGCATCATCAAAGCAGTCGATGCCGAGAGCGATTATCAATTTAGGCAACGTATTTTATTAGAATTACGCAACCCGCGTAAAGTAGGCACAGCAAGCGATTATCACATATGGGGGCTGGCACGGCAAACACATGGGGTTGCTGTTTCAAAAGTTTTTGTGCGTGGGGCTGTGCCTCAACCGGGTTCTATCAAAATTTTCATCGTGATTGAAGAAGATGATGATTTCTTAAACCTACCCAATCAGGCACAAATTGAAAAAGTGAAAGCCTACATTGATACCCAACGACCTGTTGGTACAACCATAGCTGTGGTTGCACCAATTCTAGAACAAGCCGATATTACAATTGCCGATTTGCAAATTGAAGATACCGAACAGGTTATAGATGTGCAAAAAAATATCCGTTATCAGCTAAGTGCCTTATTTTTACGCAATGCTGATTTAGGCGCTTCTATTGGGCTTAACCAACTTTATGAAACCATTAGCAATGTAAAAGGGGTGAAAAGTTTTTCGTTAGCCGCGCCTACAAGTGGGCTAACCCCTGCCAGTAATACCACAATCTTAAAGCCGAATGTCAGCTTTATCGTCACATAATTTTAAGAAAATACAAAGGAGAGACCTATGAAATATATTCAGCCCTTAAATGAACCAGTTGATAGCACTTATCGCAATGGTAATGCAGAAACTGGCACGCAAGGTTCAATCATTCCAGCACAAGCGATTGAACACCCCATGCGTGAAATCACCCATCTGATAAAACAAGCCCATGCCCAAGAACAAGGCAAAACAATCACCCGTGCAGGTGATGTGATGGGTGCGCCTGATGCGGAAGATTTGACGCAACTTTATCAGGCAATTCGTAAATTATCATGTCCGGCTGGGCAGATTATGGCATGGGGTGGTAGTACCAATAATGTGCCTGTGGGTTATTTGGCATGTGTGGGGCAGGCAATTAGTCGTATTGATTATGCCGATTTATACGCAGTGCTTGGCACAACGCACGGCATAGGTGATGGTAGCACCAGTTTTAATCTGCCAGATTTGCAAGATAGATTTGTCATTGGGCGCAGTGCATCAAAAGAGGTTGCTGATAGTGGCGGTAGTTTCAGCCATACTTTAACGATTGATGAGATGCCATCGCACACACACCAACAGCGAACGGACAATAATAATCATTACGACTCCAATACACCGGGTGACCCCCAAACCGGTGCAAATGGCGCTGACAGGGTGGCAGGCCCAACAACCGCAACAGGCGGAGGCAATGCCCACGACATCACCAACCCGTATTATTCCCTGATTTATATTATCAGAAGTTAAGGAAAAGCATGTTTTTTTATGTTCGCGGGGGTATGGGGGTTATGGCAAGTGGCTGGGCTTTTGCCTCAGACACGAGAAGCCATAACGCACCCCCATAATAATAAACGCGGGGGTATGGGGGTTATGGCAAGTGGCTGGGCTTTTGCCTCAGACACGAGAAGCCATACCGCACCCCCATAAAAAAGGCGAGGGGTTGCGACCTTGCTTATCGCAAGGAACCCCTTAACAACCCCCGCGATAATATAATGCGGGGGGATTTATAAGGCAATCGCGGTTTTAGTATGTTAGCGGGGGTTTGGGGGCTATCGCAAAATGGCGGGCTTGCCCTCGCCATTGATAAGCGATACCGCGCCCCCTTAAATAATTAATGCCCCCGCAACCCTCTTTACATATGATTTGTTTTTGGGCATAAAGAAGCCATTAAAAGAATAAAAATATCGAATGGAAATGATGCAAAATATAATTGATAGCTGGCTTAAACAGCTTTATGAATTTCGCGAACAAGGCATACGGGTTACAGATATTAATCCTATCGCCGCATTGGCAGATGTAATCAGCGAACAGCTCTATCACACAGACCTAACACAAGAAAAACTAATGCAGATTTTGCAACATGTTGGCAAAGAGCTTTGGGCAGAACAATGCCAAAATTTACGCCATCAAACAGGAGTTGCTCATATCAGCAATATCACAATTCCCGATATGAGCAAAAGAGATATTACGCAACCTTTGTACCGTGCTGTTTTTACCGCCCACCCTGTATTTGCTTTGCGCCACGATGTCTCTATGCAAATTTGCCGTACCGCAGAAGAAAATAACAATGTTCCTATGCCTGATGATGCCTATGGCAAGCGCGAAAAGGTAACCCTTCAGCAAGAGCATGTTGAGGCGATGAGTGCTGTGCGCCATGCACGTGATGCTATCAACCATATCAATGATTTGATATTCACGCAAAGGCAGACAACACATAAGGATAAATGGCGTCATGAATTGCCACAAATGCTAGGCGTTTCCACTTGGGTGGGGTACGACCTTGATGGCAGGTCGGATATTAGCTGGGCTGATAGTTTTCGGTTGCGTCTTTCTGAAAAAGCAATGGCGTTAGAGATTTACTTGAAGGCATTGCAAGCCATAAAGCTGACTGAGTTAGATAAGATAATCGCACAGATTGATAAGGAGCTTCGTGCTAATGGACACGATATTGAAAGATTTGATAAACTCACCTGTGATGATTTTGTGACGACCGTCAATGCGTTAACCGAACGTGAGGATAAACTGGTTTCAAGTCATCGTTTTTCTGACGAACTTCTAAAATTAGCCACCAATATTGCTGATGATGATAAAGCAAAAGAAATACTTGTGATTGCTGCCGATATTCGCACCCATGGTTTTGGCATGGGGGAGGTGCATCTGCGTATCAATGCGCTACAAATTCACAATGCCATGCGGTTGGTTGATGATAGAGCTGTGGCAACCACAACAGATGGAATGATTTCATCGCATAGCCTGATGGATAAGCTTTCAAGCCGAATTATTAATGAAAAACCATGGACAATAAATTTCAAAAATCTTGATAATGAGAATGCAACCGCAAGGCGTCAATTGATGCTTGCCGCCCAGTTTTTGAAACATATTGATAGTGACCAGCCGATTCGTTTGCTGATTGCAGAATGCGAAAAACCACTTACGTTAATGTCGGCATTATATCTAACGCATAAGCTTGGTATCGCAGATAAATTGGATATATCGCCATTATTTGAAACAAGTTATGGGCTTGAGCATGGCGAGATTATCATCGAACAACTGCTCGCCTATGATGCCTATATTGCTTATATCAAAAAGCGTCAACGGTTGGCTGTGCAAACTGGCTTTTCTGATGCAGGGCGTTTTGTTGGACAAATTGCCGCAAATATGGCGATTGAACGGTTGCAGATAAAAATCGCGCAATGTCTTGAAAATCGGGTGGGTAAGAATATTGCCTTATTATTGTTTAACACCCATGGGGAATCTTTAGGCCGTGGCGGTGTGCAAGGCACAATGGCAGAACGGCAGAATTTTATCTTAACCCCTTTTGCACGGCATAAGGTGGCAGCAATGGGCGTGCCTCTTTACCATCAATCAAGTTTTCAAGGGGGCGATGGTTATCGTTTATTTGGCACCCCTGCCCTTGCGCTTGCAACAGTCTCTCACCTATTTAATGCCGAGCTTGCTGATGTGCCTGATGAATGGTTGCAAGACCCTTTTTATCAAAAAACGAATTTTTCTCTTGATTTGTTTTTATCATTAAAAAATTGGCATGAAACTTTATTTTCTGACCCAACCTATTCAGATTTACTATTTGTTTTTGGCAACAATCTTTTACCGAAAACTGGCTCACGTCCTACAAAACGCGTTGTGCAAACAGGAAGCGAACGAACCGACCCTTCAAAAATCCGTGCCATTCCGCATAATGCAATTCTGCAACAAATGGGTTATCTTGCCAATGTAATATCGGGCATGGGCAGTGCCGCCATTTTAGACCGCGAGAATTTTGTAGAAATTTACCAGCAATCCCCACGGCTTCAGCAATGTTTAAACCATATCAAACGCGCAAAAAGGAATGGCTCCCTCAATACGGTGCTTGCTTATTCTCGTCTGATTGATGCTGGTTTTTGGGTTAATCGTGCCTATTATCGCAAGCAACCTCACAATCAAAAAGCCTTTCGTCAGCTTGGCCAACATTTACGCAAAAGCGTAACCGCAAGGGGAATACGCCATAATGTTTGGCGTTTGCGTGATGATTTGATTGATTTGTATCGGATTGTTGATAAGGTGGAAAATAAAAGCATTCGTGTTACTGATGATGAACGTGGCATGATTGACCTGCTTCATGCCATACGGATTGCAACGATTATGGATAGCCTTATATTGCTGTGCCATATACCGAATTTAGCGGAATCCAATCAATATAGTAATACAGATATTCTTACCTTTGGGCTGAAAATGGATTTCACAAGTGCCAAAGAAATTATCCGCGCTTCTTTTACATTAGACGATAATGTGGCAAATGCTGGTGATAATTTAGCAGAAGCAGAGAATTATTCAGCAAATAATACAGGCAATTACGGTGTGATTGATGAAAAGATTCTAGCACCATTAGAGAAAAATCATCGCCTTATTCTAACAATCTCGCACATGATATCTGCCCATTATGGCGCACATGGCTGATAGGTTTTGCATTTTATGTTAAATATTTATAGCGCGCTACAATTTTGTAACGCGCTATAAAGTACCTATTTTAATTAAGGCTGTTTTAATTGCCTATAGAATTAAGATTTGCCCTTCCAAGGGATTAATTTTCTTTCTAAGGCACGCATCAGAATTTCTATGGTATAGCCAATCAAGCCAATCAAAACAATGCCAATCACCACCGTATCGGTTTGTAAGAAATTCTTGGCAATCATAATCATAGAGCCAAGCCCGCGGTCAGCCGCAACAAGTTCGGCCGCTACCACTGTGCCCCAGCAAATGCCCATAGAAATACGCCAACCTGTAAAAATTTCAGGCAACGCATTTGGCATAATCACATAACGCAACACTTGCCATTTTGAAGCACCAAGCATATAAGCCGCATGCACTTTGGGAACAGCAACATTAGAAACCCCTGAACGTGCGGCAATAACCATAATGAAAAGTGATGCTAAAAATAACAGATAAATCTTAGCCGTTTCATTAATGCCAAACCATAAAATCACCAAAGGAATCAAGGCAAGGGGCGGAATAGGACGCATAAATTCAATCACTGGGTCAAATAAACCACGCACGACTGATGATAAACCCATCGCAAACCCTAATGGAATGCCAACCAGCGACCCATAAATAACACCTGAAAACACGCGATACATACTAATGCCAACATGTTCCCATAAGGCAATATTGCGGAAGCCTTCTGATAACAATTTATTGAGCCGTGCTATAACAGCATCAATCGGTGGCCAGAAAAAAGGTTCTACCCATTGATTAACGGAAGAAAGCACCCATAAAAATAACAGCCCTACAACCATCAGAATAGAATATAATCGCCCTGAATTTACGGCTGAGGCATCACCAAATTTTACAGTTTTCTGTCTGGTAAAGCTGTTATCAACCAAACCAAGCCATATACATAATGCATTAAAAGAAAATTTTCTCTTCTTTCTCTGATTTTTTTGTTCATTAGCACTCATGATTGTTCCTCTCTGCCCATAATTTCAGATTCCATTCCCCAAATCATTGCCAAAACTTTCTCACGCATTTTAACAAAATCAGGCGAAGATTTAACATCACGCGCTTCTTCAACCAAACCACGTTCAGCAAAAGGCAATGAAATATCTTCTAAGATGCGTCCCGGTCTTGGCGCCATCACAATAACACGTTCACCAAGATAAAGCGCCTCTTCTACCGAATGGGTAATCAACAAAATTGATTTTCCTGTTTCTTTCCATAATTTTAAAATAAGGTCTTGCATTTTCTCACGCGTTAAAGCATCTAACGCACCAAGCGGTTCATCCATTAAAATCACATCAGGGTCATTCGCAAGGCATCTTGCCAATGCAACGCGCTGTTGCATACCACCTGAAAGTTGATAAACAGGTTTTCCAGCAAAGCCTTGTAAACCAACAGTTTTTAGTAATTCACTTGTTCTTTTTTTCGTTTCATTTGCATTTTTCCCTAATATTTTAGGACCAAAGCTAATATTTTTCTCTACATTCATCCATTCAAATAATGCGCCTTGTTGAAACACCATACCGCGTTCAGCATTAGGGCCTTTAATCGGCACATCATTGAGCGATACATCGCCACTGCTAGGGGCAAGGAAACCTGCAATAATATTGAGCAAAGTTGTTTTACCACAACCTGATGGACCAAGCACTGTAACAATTTCTCCTGACTTAATATTAAGTGAAACATCATGTAATGCACTAATATTCTCGCCATTAGCCAGTTCGTAAATCATTGAAAGATTAGATAAAACAATACCTGATTTATCTTTGGATTTTGCCATTTTAATAACTTCCCTCTTTTTTATTTATTTTCATAATAATCCCCATAAGCAAAAATGACCATTCTTGATATTCAAAAATGGTCATTTCTAACAGTTTATTTTAAGTAGCTATCATCTATAAAGCGTGAATAATCATCCAACACATTATCCAGATTGCCAGAATCCTTCATGACTTGTGCAACCCCCTTCGTTGTTTCTTGAACACCGCCACCTAACCAAAGTCTGCTACGTTGTTCTTTTTCAGTAGGAAATCCGAAATTAGCCATAAAATCAATCGTCGGCTGAAGGTCCATACCAGCGGCTTTCGCAATCGTAGCATATTTAGCTTTAGGATTTTTCTTAAAGGCATTATTCGCTTTTTCCGTAACATCCATAAATTTATGAATAAGCTCTGGATTCTTTTTCGCAAATTTTTCAGTCACTGTAATAATATCAAAAGTATTAATACCAATGGCTTCTTGTTCTGCACCTGTCAGCAATGGTTTGCCTACTGTTTTCATTCGTGCAAGCGCACCGCCAAAAGCACAACCCATTGTAACATCACCACGTATCAAGGCAACAGCGGCATCAGCAGGGCTCATTTGCACCAACTGAACTTTTTTATGGTCAACTTTTAAGTGCTGTAATGTTCTGAGCAATTTGTAATGCGTCACATTGCCAATAGGTGTCGCGATTTTCTTGCCTTCTAATTGTTTTGCATTGCTTTGTGTAATGCCAGAATCATCGCGGATAATGCAAAGGTCATTCTCGGCATAAGTAACAGCAACGCCAATCATTTTAAGCGGTGCACCTTTGGTAACCCCAACAACAAAAGGAATAAAGCCTTGGCTGTAAGCGATTTGAACATCACCTGAAAGCATGGCTTGAGTCATTTCATTGCCATTGCTAAATGCCCGCCATTCTACTTTAACGCCCAATTCTTTATCGTATGTTTTTTCAATCTGCGCGACCTGATTAGCCGTTGGCCATTCAAGGAAATAAGCCACCGTTATTTTATCTAAAGCAACTGCATTACTGCCATAACCAAAAGATGCAGCTGCTAACGCGGCCAAACCTATCTTCTTTAACTTGTTCATTCTCACCATAATCTATTACCTCCGTATCTGTAAAATGTTATAAGAGCTAGACATAAGCAGAGTTTAAATAGACACTGCCTATATAATTTTCTACTTTAATAAAGATATTCACAAAGTATTAGTGCCAGTTTCTATTAATAAGTGTGTCAGTTTATTTTTTGTTTCATTAAATGGCTTATCCGCTGAATACCAGCATCAATCGCACCAGCATCAATACTAGAGAAACCCAAACGCATATGGTGATGGTTGCGATGTGTATCTTGAAAAAAATTACCACCGGGTTCAATTAAAACCCCTTCTTCCATACAAGCAGACGCTAATAACCGGCTATCGATATTTTCGGGCATGGTTAGCCAATAAGACATACCGCCCTGATGCGCGCGCATTGCCCACCCTTGCTTAAACAAATCGGCAAAATGATGATTGAGCGCATCCCCCATCACAACACTGCGTTTGATATAATGCCGTTTCAAATTCTGATGATGCACATTATAATGCCCCAAGCCTAAAAATACAGCAAGTGCGCGTTGGTTATTACCCGGTGCGTGGCGCAAACATAATCGTTTAAGTTTTTTTGCCTCGACAATAAATTCGGGTGAACCAACCAGAAAGCCAAGTCGCAACCCCGGCATCACCGATTTAGAAAAGCTACCAACATAAAGCACTCTGCCGGAATGGTCTATCGATTTTAATGCCGGCAATGCTGGCTGCTGATGATTAATTTCAAAATCATAATCATCTTCAATAATGATGGCATCTTTTTCATCCGCCCATTCAAGCAATTTCTTTCGGCATGGCATGGACATCGTGACCCCCGTAGGCACTTGGTGGCTTGGCGTTACATAAAGCAAGGATGCCTTGCCAAGCCTATCAATCGCCAGCCCATCATCTGTGCCATAATCGGCAAGCGGGAAAAACTTAACACGTCCATATTCCGTACTTTGCGATAGCCATTGAAATAAATGGCGCACATCTGTATAGCCGGGGTCTTCCATCGCTAAAACACTTGAAGGTTTTGTTAATAAATAAGTGGCAATGAATATCGCATTTTGCGCCCCTAATGTTATCAAAATTTGCTCTAGCTTTCACATGAATCCCTCGTGCCAGTAAAATACGTTCAGCCACTTGCTTCACAAGCTCACTATCATCATTGGCTAACAAATCATCTGTCCATTTTTCAGTCCATTTGCGTGTCATTGCCTGACGCATACAATTTCGCCAAGCCGAAAAAGGAAATAAATTCATATCTGCCTGCCCGTACAAAAAAGGATAAGGGTAATCACGCCAATTTTCTGGTTTGTTAATGGGGGCATCATAAGGCGAGATAGCGTTTAATCGGTCTTGCCAATTTATTTTTTCTTTTGGCTTTTCTTCTGCTATCTTGTTTGATGCTTCTTGCGATTTATAATCATGCGCTGTTTTTTCTATGGCAAGCGGATTATCAGAAACATAATAGCCTTTTTGAGGTAATGATATTAAAACGCCATCGGTTTCTAATGATTGATACGCCAACGTAACGGTATTGCGAGAGATTTTAAGCTGTTTTGCCAAAGCACGTGTGGAAGGAAGCTTTGCCATTATTGGCAATTGCCCTGTTAGGATTGCCTCTATTAAAAAATTGCGTATCTGCCCTTGTAAGGTAAGGTAATTATTAGAATCTAAATTGAAAGATAAGTCTCGCATGGTTTCATTTCACATTAATGGTTCTCTGATTGTAAGAAACTGGCACTATATTTATAGGATAACATGACACAAGATAATATCAATAAATATTTAACGAATGCAATTATAATACATTATTAGGGACACATTTTAGGGTATTGAATGAGACGCGCGTCTCATCTCTAGGAGAATAACATGACAATGGATAATAATACAGACAATGCTATCGGTGATATGGTTGATATTTTACAGCCCTTTGCTGTGAATTCACTTGAATCCCATTGGATGCCATTCACGGCAAACCGCGAATTTAAAGAATCGCCAAGATTAATTACAAAATCATCAGGCATGTATTTATGGAATCAAAATGGCGACCGTCTGATTGATGGTTCGTCAGGATTGTTTAACGTCGCTTTAGGGCATAGCCGAAAAGAAATTGCCGATGCTGTTTATGCACAAATGCAAACAAATGCTTATAGCGCGCCTTTTCAGATGGGGCAACCCACAAGCTTTGCCTTAGCATCAAAATTAACACGGATGTTGCCCGATAGCTTTAACCATGTTTTCTTTACCAATTCAGGGTCGGAATCTATTGATACAGCATTAAAAATTGTGATGGCTTACCATCATGCTAGGCAAGAATCCCAAAGAGCGCGTTTTGTTTCGCGCGAACGTGCCTATCACGGTGTGAATATTGGTGGTGTTTCTTTATCGGGTATGGTGAAAAATCGTGAAACTTTCCCGATTACCATGCCGAATGTGGTGATGATGCGTCACACATGGGACGAGAAAAATTGCTTCACAAAAGGGCAAGCTGAAAATGGCGTTGAGTTGGCAGAAGATTTATCGCGCATCATTGCAACTTATGGCGGTGCTACCATTGCGGCTGTTTTTGTAGAGCCAGTTGCTGGTTCAACGGGTACATTGGTACCCCCTCAAGGTTACTTGCAAAGATTGCGTCAAATTTGTGATGCACATGGCATTTTACTGGTTTTTGATGAGGTGATTACAGGCTTTGGTAGGTTAGGTAAAAATTTCGCCAGTGATTATTTTAATGTGATGCCTGATATTATCACAATGGCAAAAGCACTTACCAATGGCGCAATTCCAATGGGTGCGGTTGGGGTTACCGATAAAATTTATGATACCATTACAAATTCGGCACCCTCTGGCGCAGTTGATTTATTTCATGGCTATACTTATTCAGGGCATCCGGCGGCATGTGCGGCAGGTTTAATGACCCTACAGCTGATGGAAGATGAAGGAATTGTAGAAAATGCCGCTTCACTCACCGATTATTTCTTAGATGCTGTTTGGTCGTTGCAAGATATTGGTGTTGTCAAAGATATTCGTGGCATTGGCATGATGGCGGCAGTAGAGGTGCATCCTGATGCAAAAGGTGCAGGGTTAAGGGGCAATGAGCTTCAGAAAGAATTATTCTGGAATGGTTGCCATGTAAAATGGACAGGTGATAATGCCATTATCGCACCTGCCTTAATTGCTGAAAAATCGCACATCGATACAATTATTGATTGTGTTCGTAAAACTCTTATGGCTGTTTAGCGCAGATTAAGATAAAAGGAGAAATTCACATGGAAATGACAACCGAAGAAGCGTTTGTAAAAACATTACAGAAAAATGGAATCCGCCATGCTTTTGGTATTATTGGCTCGGCAATGATGCCAATATCGGATTTATTCCCCAAAGCGGGAATTACTTTTTGGGATTGCGCCCATGAAGGCAGTGCGGGTTTTATGGCAGATGGCTATACGCGCGTGACTGGCAATATGTCGATGATGATTGCCCAGAATGGACCGGGCATTACTAATTTTGTAACAGCGGTTAAAACTGCTTACTGGAATCACACGCCTGTATTATTGGTAACCCCGCAAGCTGCGAACAAAACGATTGGGCAAGGCGGTTTTCAAGAAGTTGAACAAATGCGCCTTTTCTCGGATATGGTTGGCTATCAAGAAGAAGTGCGCGACCCATCAAGAATGGTAGAAGTTCTGAATCGCGTGATTGCAAAAGCGCATCAATTAAGCGCGCCCACGCAAATTAATATTCCGCGTGATATGTGGACGCAAATTGTGAATATTGATATTCCTGAACCCATCTTTTTTGAACGCACCTCTGGTGGTGAACAATCTATTGCCAAAGCCGCCGCCTTATTATCAGATGCCGAAAACCCTGTGATTTTAAATGGTGCAGGCGTGATTTTATCCGAAGGTGGTATTGAAGCATCCAAGAAAATAGCCGAAAGATTAGATGCACCTGTTTGTGTTGGCTATCAGCATAATGATGCTTTCCCCGGCTCGCACCCTTTATTTGTAGGACCACTTGGTTATAATGGCTCTAAAGCAGGCATGGAATTGATTAGCAAAGCTGATGTGATTTTGGCATTAGGCACACGGCTTAATCCATTTTCAACCTTGCCGGGCTATGGCATTGATTATTGGCCACAAGATGCAAAAATTATTCAAGTTGATTTGAACCCTGACCGTATTGGGCTTACCAAGAAAATTTCGGTTGGAATTGTTGGCGATGCCGCAAAAGTAGCACGTGATATTTTAAGTAATTTAGGCGATAAAGCAGGTGATGCAGGGCGTGAAGAACGGCGCAATCATATCAGCTTCACCAAATCAAAATGGGCGCAAGAATTATCATCTATGGACCATGAAGATGATGACCCGGGTACAAATTGGAACGAGCGGGCAAGAACCGCAAAACCTGATTGGATGTCGCCACGCATGGCTTGGCGCGCGATACAAACATCCTTACCCAAAGATGCGATTATTTCATCTGATATTGGCAATAATTGCGCCATTGGCAATGCTTACCCATCGTTTGAACAAGGGCGTAAATATTTAGCACCGGGGCTTTACGGACCCTGCGGTTATGGTTTGCCGGCAATTATTGGCGCAAAAATTGGTTGCCCCAATGTGCCAGTGGTTGGTTTTGCTGGTGATGGCGCATTTGGTATTGCAGTCAATGAATTAACAGCAATCGGGCGTTCCGAATGGCCTGCGATTACGCAAATCGTGTTTCGCAATTATCAATGGGGTGCTGAAAAACGCAACTCTACTTTATGGTTTGATGATAATTTTGTTGGCACTGAGCTAGATGAAGAAGTTTCTTATGCGGGCATTGCCAAAGCGTGCGGGTTACAAGGTGTGGTGGCGCGTGATATGAAAGAACTGACCAATTTATTAGCAAAAGCTGTTGAAGACCAGATGAAAAACAACAAAACCACCTTAATTGAAGTTTTGCTCAACCAAGAATTGGGGGAACCATTCCGCCGTGATGCGATGAAAAAGCCTGTGAAAGTTGCAGGAATAATGCCGAGCGATATGGCACTATAATAATTCTTTTATATAAACTTATAATGGCGGTTTGTTTAACAAATCGTCATTTTTTTAGCGTCGTCATGGGCATGAATGAAGCGATGAAAGATGATTTGCAGAATTTTCAAGTTGATATTTCTGTTTAATGCTTTGATAAATTTTCAAATAAGTGCATAGCCGTATAATACGATAATCCCTGCCTTTGCCATCACTGGCTTTGCGTAAAAAATCTTGCGGGGCTGATGCTCCTTTCGAACGATTCACAAAAGCGCAGGATACCACATGATTATCTTTATCATTTGCGAATTTTTTCTTTTGCGCGTTTGTCCAATCCTCACCGCCTGAATGGTTGGCATCTTTGAGTGAGACCACATGGTCAATATCAATTCTTTCGCATGATTGCCCTGTGTAAAATCCAATATTTGTTTCTGCTTTATAGCTTCTGAAACCCCAATCATTTCTATGAAAGCTTGTTTTTTCATGTGTTGCATAAGCGGGCATGCTCATAAAGCATAAGAATAAAAATATGATAAGGGCTTTTGACATTTTATGACCTGCAATTTACTAGACAAAGAATATATTATAAATTTAACAACTATAAATACATTTACTTAAATTACCAATATTATATAAATAATACAACCATAAAGATAATTATTGACGCGGGTTGTTACGTTACTCACTATCGATAAAGTTAGCACGGGGGGTGCTGAAAACATTATCGATGATTATTGAGAGTAGTAGCGGGGGGATTTTTAAGGCAAGCGCAAGCGATATAGTTAGCACGGGGGTGCGGGGGCATCGCGATATGGCGGGCTTGCCCTCGCCATGGACGCGTATGTCGACCCCCGCATTAATAATTTAGGGTGCGCCCTAATTCCAATTTTATTATACAATCACCCTTGGGGATTGCATAGGCGCTAGCCGATTTCCCCCGCAAATAAACAAGGTCGCACCCCCCTTAAAGATGTAATCGCTGAAATTTACTTGCCCTAATTCCAATTTTATTATACAATAACCCTTGCATCATCTAACAGAATCCCTATAAACTACCTTTGCTAAAGTTATTTACGTCAACCCTAGTCGGGTTGCCTACTAGAATATAATACCTTCGTGGGAATAGGTAGGGACAATTACGTAAATAACTTGTTAGCACACCCCGGCACTATGGTGTCGGTTGTTAAGCCATATCATAAAGGGTTTTTGCTATGCGGTTATTGCTACCATCATTGATTTTGCTACTTGCGTACCACAATGCTTATGCGAATGAATATCTCGCGCATGAATGGCAACATAAATCTTACGACATTACCAAAACAGATTTTTACACTTTACAGCAATGCGATAAAATTATCATTGAGCATGTCGTTTCAAAAAAAGATGCTTTTCATTCGGGCGGTCAAAACTGGTCAATAGAGCGCAAACAAGCCTTTGCAAATGATAAAGAAAACCACGTGCTTTCATGCGCTGATATTAATGCGTCAAAAAGCGCATCTGTCAAGATTTTTTTCGCAAGTCCAAGGGCCGCTTATCTAACTATCATAAAAAACCTGCTTTCGCAGAGGCTACGGGGTGGGGGATCTCTGCGGAGTGAGTAATATCCCTTGTTCCCTATTCTCTCACATGCTATTATAGCGTTATATAGAAAAAATGAATGGCAATCATTCCGTACCAAAAAAGATAAAAAGCTAGAATTTCAAAACGCGAGCGTTGAATGCGAAAAAGGCAAGCGCAAAGTGGCAGTGAAAGTGGTGGATATATTCGGTAACGACACAATGAAAAAAATTAAGGTGATGATATGAATAGAAGAGATAATAATTATCAACATAATAAGCCATATAATAATAAAAATAGTAAGCCTAATGCTAGACAAGAACCCCAGAATGATCAGGCAACTCATTTAGCTAAAATAACCATTAAAGGATTTAAGTCTCTAAAAAATATTGAAGATTTTACTTTGAAGAATGTAAATATTTTGATAGGCGCAAATGGAGTTGGAAAATCTAACTTTTTAAGTTTCTTTGATATGCTTGGCTGGATGGTACGTGGGCAAAACCTACAAGAATATATTAGCTTCAAAGGTGGCGGTGATGATTTATTATTTAAGGGAGCTAAAAATACACGTTCCATTGAATGTTTAATGAAATTTGGCACAAGAACAGGTGATACTGAATATGGATTTGCACTTAGCCATACAGAAGATAATCGTTTGATTTTTACACGTGAAGAATATCGATTTACGCGTGAAAACAAAACCCCTAATCAATGGGATTCTTTTGGTGTAGGGCATGATGAAGCTAAAATAACATCAAAAGAAAATCGAAAAAATGCACAAGTTACAAAAATAATTTTACAAAATTGTGCAATTTATCAATTTCATGATACATCAGCAGAGAGTCCCTTGAAATTAAATTGGGATATAGAAGATACACATTTCTTAAAGGGCAATGGGCAGAACCTTGCTTCAATTTTATATCATCTGCAACAATATGAAGAAAACATTTATCAAAAAATTATAAGCACTATCCGTTTGGTGTTACCTGTTTTTAAAGATTTTGAACTAAAACCAATTTATGGAAAAATTAGGCTGAGATGGATTACAAAAGAAATTAACGCAAAGTCATTTGGCGCACATTTAACATCAGATGGCACGTTACGCTTTTTTGCTTTGGTAACATTATTATGCTTGCCAAAAGACAGGACACCAGACGTTGTATTATTGGACGAGCCTGAATTGGGATTGCATCCTTATGCAATTTCATTAATTGCTGAATTAATTAAGCGTATGGGTAAAAAGAAACAAGTGATTGTTGCCACTCAATCCCCTCTTTTATTAAATGAATTTAAGGTGGAAGAAATTGTGGTTGCGAATATGTCTGAAGAAGGGGCTACTGAATTAAAACGCCTTGATGAAAAAGACTTGCTCACATGGTTAGAAGATTATCAAGTTGGTGATTTATGGCAAAAAAATATCTTTGGGGGTAACCCCGTATGACAAAAAAACTCATGATTATCGTTGAAGGGAAAACAGAACAATATTTTGTAAAAGATATATTAATACCCAATTTAAAAAATTTATCTGTTACTACAATTAATCTAAAAGGTGGAAATATTTCTGTAGAATCCATCTGTGATAATGTAAAGAGAATAAAAGCTTATGATTGTATAACAACAATGGTTGATTATTATGGGTTTAAACAATATCGCGACAAGTCAATTGTAGAGCTAGAAACTAAAATGAGTCAAACAATATCAGATAATTCTTTTATCCCTTATATACAGCAATATGAATTTGAAGCTTTGCTTTTTTCTGATATAAGAGTGGTTCAAAAGTTTTAGGAAAAAATGCTGATTTAATAAAAATAAGAGAAAACCCAGAAGACATTAACCATGACAATTACCCTTCAAAGAGATTGCAAGAAATGTTTCCTGAATATGCGAAAACCATAGATGGCATAAATATCTTAAAACAAATAGAATGGAATGTTATTCGTGACAAATGTCCTCGTTTTTCTAAATGGGTGGAAAAGTTAGAAAATTTATGACCCTCTCACCCCACTATTTTACCCATCAATCCATTCTTATAAGTCGTGGGCAGGGTTTTATATATCGTTTTATTTAAGGGGGGGGTGCGGATTTTTGCGATGATGAGGCAGAAGCCCATCATCAAAAAATAACCCCCCATGCCCCCCGCTACTACTTAACACTGAAATATCGATTGTGTTTAATGCCCCCGCATCAACAATGCACGCCGCACCAAAAAAATCTCTTTATCAATGCTTACTTTGCCCGATGCTTAAATGAATCTCGCCTGAAACTATAAAGCGCGTCTGGGTCAACGGCAATATCCACCACTGCAGGTTTGCCACATTGCAACGCCGCTTCTACCGCCCCTGATACATCATTTAGCGTTTCTGCCTTAAAGCCTTTTGCACCATAAAGTTCAGCGAGTTTATCAAAAGGCGGGCTTTGAATATCCGCCCCAATATAACGCCCATCAAAAAAGTCACGCTGATAGGCTTTTTCCGCTCCCCAACATTGATTATTCATCACCAGAGTCACCGTGTTAATGCCATATTCCACTGCTGTGCTTAGCTCAGATAACGTCATGCCAAAACCACCATCGCCCATCATGCTAATAACGGGGCGTTCGGGCATGGCTAATTTCACCCCCAAACCGCACGCGAATGAAAACCCTACCAAGCCAAAATCAAGCGGGGTAAATAGGCTAGGCGTTTCATAATAATTCATGGCATCGGTTGCTTGCAAACACAAAGTGCCGGCATCCATTGTAAAGGCACTGTTACGCGGTAATACAGCACGCAAACTTTTGAACAAACCCGAAGGTTGTGTGGGATGTGTTGTTGTATCGGCATCATCATCGCGTGCCTGCCTGTAAATCTTCCGCGCTTGTTCGTAATCGGCAAACCATTGTTGCGCGCTTGCATTGGCTTGTGTGCGTGTTTGTGTTATTTCGGCTGATAATTGTTGCGCGGCATGGCTTGCATCTGCCCATATGCCCAAAGCAATCGGGAAATAACGCCCAATCGCCGTTGGCTCAAGCTCTATCTGAATGATTTTTGCATTTTGATTGATATTATCGTAAGAATAGAAAGTGGAATTAAAACCTAGCCTTGTGCCAAGTGCCAAAATCACATCCGCCTCATTCACAAGATGAGACGCAACCTTATTGCCTCGGGGTCCCATCTGCCCTGCATTAAAAGCATGGTCATAAGGCAGTGCATCGCCATGCCCGGGCGCACTTACCAAAGGTGCTTGCAATGTTTCAGCAAGCGTAAGCGCATCGGCTGTGGCACGGCTATTTTTAATGCCCCCACCAACAATAATCACAGGGCGCGATGCCTGCATCAACATAGCAGTTGCTTTTTTAATGGCATCATTATCAGCAAATGGGCGGTGAAAACCCCGATATTCCGCAGGTTGTTGCAACGATGCAAATTCTGCTTGTGCCGATAAAATATCACGCGGTAAATTCAAATGGACAGGCCCCGTTCGTGGGCTTAATGCATGACGGAATGCTTCGCGAAACATTTCAGGGATACGGGCTGTATGCGTTACAGTCCATGTTTTTTTGGTTATATTACTGAATAACCCTTGCTGATTAACTTCTTGAAAACCATCGCGATAAAGATGCTCTGATGAGATAGAACCAGCGATAGAAACAATCGGAGAAAAAGCCGCCGCCGCTTGCGCCAACCCTGTCACAAGATTAGTGGCACCGGGCCCATTCTGCCCAGCAAGCACAACCCCTGCTTTGCCTGATGCGCGCGCATAACCATCTGCCATATGGGTGCCAGTACGTTCATCACGCACCCCTATCAATTTGATTTCAGGCGCGTCATAAAGCGCATCGAACATTTCCATTGTTGCCGAGCCAATCAGCCCAAATACATATTTTGTTTGTTCAACTTTTAAAGCTTCAACGGCAGCTTGTCCGCCCGATAAAATTGGCATGTTTTTTCCTTAACGCAGATTTTGTTCTTTACGAATGTAAGTGAAAGAAACTGCTGATAATGTTATTTATTCGACAAAAATATCTTGATGTAATGTCAGATTTTAAATATTAGTTTTTTTTGTAATTTTATAAAGATATGCCAAAATCAACCCCGTAAACATTTCAGGCTGTTCAATCAGTCCTAAATGCCTTAAATCAGGCACAATATCCACCTGCGCGCTAATAATTTCTTTGGCAATGGCATGGCTCATTTCAGGCGTGCTACCACTATCATTTGCACATGTTAAAACAAAAGTTGGATGCCCAATAGGCGGTTGCGGATTAATCAACTCAAGCACATCGCGCGCTAATAAAGTGGCATAATGCGGATAATAATCAGCATCGCATTGTTTGCGCCAATCACGCATCAATGCCATAATGGCAGGATTGTTTTTATGAAAAATAGGCGTAAACCAACGTTCCAACGCATTATCCATCGTTGCCATTGCACCTTCTTCGTAGGTTTTTGCAGCCCGTTCTTCAACGATTTTTTGTGCTTCTTCTGTCCGTTCATGCGGTGAATTCATCACCACAATAGCAGTGGTTTTTTCAGGATAATCCATCACAAAACGGCGCGCAACCATGCCCCCAATAGAAAAGCCAATAATAATCGCTTTTTCCACGCCCAAATGCTTTATCAAATCTTTTAACTGATTGCTTAATAATGTTAAATTGGGGGATTCAGGTGGCGCAACACTCTCACCATGCCCATATAAATCGTAGCATAGCACGTGAAAATATTTTGAAAAAGCATCAATATGCCATTGCCATAAATGGCGGTTAAGCCCCAACCCGTGAATGAGTACCATCAAAGGTGCATTAGCATCACGCGCTTTGGCAGATATTAGCTGATAGGCAGTGCCATTTTTATCAAATTCTAGTTTCATTTAATCATTCCAATATGTCGCTTGACCGTAATGTAGCACGCGCTCATATTCTTCGCAAATGGAAATTGGCTCACATCATTGCAGATAGATTATCAATCATTATTCGTTTCTATACAAATTTATTGCATTACAGTGGGAGGTTGTTATAGTAGTCATGATTTCGTTACTAATAATGAAAAATAAATTAAAAAATGGAGAAAGATAATGTTTAATAAAACAGCTTTAATTTTAGTGCATGGCTCGTGGCATGCTGGATGGTGTTGGGGCTTGGTAGAGCCATATTTGCAAGATATAGGTTTACGCACCTATGCGATTGATTTGCCCGGTCATGGGTTAGATGCAACATTACCCGCATCTTATCTTGCCCGCCCGTTAAACCCCGAAAAATTCGGTACCGAGCCTGCAAAACTGGCATCTTATCAGGCAGATGATTATGCGAATGCTGTGTTAAAAGCAGTGGAGCGCGCGCAAAAAGCAGGTGCCGAGAAAATATATCTTGTTGGGCATTCAATGGGTGGGGTGCCTATCACTTTTGCGGCGGCGAAAGACGCAGCAAAAATTGATGGTTTGATTTATGTGGCAGGGCTTGCCCCTGTGGGTGAAGCACCTGCGGGTAAATATATTGCTTTGCCTGAACAACATGAAAATAGTAAAATCGGCAATATTCTTCTTGCTGATTTTGCTGTTACCGGGTCGCTTCGGATTGATTCAGCAAGCACAGATTCAACGTATCGTGCAGCGACAAAAGAAGCATTGGCAGAGGATATCAGTGATGATTTATTTAATACAATCATGAATATGCTTAGCCCTGATGCGCCTGCGAGTATCTATGGTGATGTGCCTTCATTTGGTGCGGATTTTGGCAAATTACCGCGTCATTATGTACTATGCACGCAAGATAAATTACTGCTACCCTCTACGGCTGAAGCAGTGATTGCGGATATGGACGAAGCATGGCCTGATAATCCAACCAATAGGATTGATTTAGCGTCATCACATGAGGTGATTTTCTCGCAACCACAAAAATTGGCGGAGATTATTATCAACATCATTTCATAATTTATATGCAAGGTTGGCTAATCATATCTGGCAAGGGGTTGATATGTATAACATACAAACCAACTTCTTGCGCCAGCTTGGCAAATATCATATGATTTATGGTAGATATGATGGTATCTTGATAATTGTTACCAAAGGAGAAAGTAATGTGCGAATTAGATAATTGTCTCAATAATGATGAAGAAAAGCCCGTTTTAGAAAACCAACAACGGCGTGCTTTTTTAGCAGGTGCTATCAGTTTACCGCTTGCAACTATTTTAGCGTATCCTGAGCTTGCCAAAGCGGCGGCTGGCAAAACAGAGAATCTTGTCATTGATAAAGCAACCAAAACAATGGGCGCATTGGCAGTGCCTAAGGGCAATGGCAAGCATCCGGTGGTTGTGCTTATCCATGAATGGTGGGGGCTGAATGACCAAATCAAAACAGTGGCTACTGAATTTGCCAATCTGGGTTATCTGGCTTTTGCGATTGATATGTATGGTGGCAAGGTTGCGACTAATAGCGCAGGTGCCATAAAACTTGTCCGTTCCATTGATGAGAAAAAAGGCACGCAACAGCTGGATAAAGCCATTAACCAACTTCGCAATCATCCGCGTAGCAATGGCAAATTAGGCACAATTGGCTGGTGCTTTGGCGGTGGTTGGTCGCTGAATGCTTCTATTGCAACGCCGGTTGATGCAACGGTAATTTATTACGGACGTGTGACGCGTAAAGCAGAAGAATTGAAAAATCTGCAAGGTCCTATTTTAGGGCATTTTGGCACAGAAGACCGTTCTATCAATAAAGAAATGGTAGATGGTTTTGAAGCGGAATTAAAGAAAGCCAAGAAAGATAAGCAAGCTACAATTCATTGGTATCAGGCTAACCATGCTTTTGCCAACCCAACAAGTGCGCGTTACGATAAAGCAGATGCATCGCTTGCATGGCAACGGACATTAGATTTCTATAAAAAACATTTATAAGCACCGCTTTCATAGGCTTTTCTAACCTTAGAACGACAGCATTTTGACGCTTTTTGTTATCAACGTAAAATAACGATTCCACCATAAAATAACGCTTGCATAATAGAATATGTCGGTTTAAAGTCATTTATTAAGGTAGGTGGTTCTATGGACACAATTATACAGCAAACCGAAGGGCGCCGTAATAAGCGTGGCAAAGCTTCTGGCAGAATGGCGCGTTTAGAAAAACGCAGTCAGCGCAAGATACAAACAACTTCTTACAAATTTATCCGCAAAATCCCTAGCTATGATTTGCTTGATGAAGAGGCTTTGGATAAATTAGAAAAACATTCCGAATGGATATTAAAAGAAATTGGTGTTGAGTTTCTTGATGATGAAGAATCCATTGCACTTTTTCGCCAAGCAGGTGCAGATGTTACGGGAACGCGCATCCGCTTTGATGAGGGGCTGATAAAGTCGCTCTGCCAACATGCGCCAAGTCAATTCACCATGCATGGTCGGGATTCTAGCAATGATATTGAAATTGGCGGCAATCATGTGGTGATGTCGCCTGCTTATGGACCTCCGTTTGTTACCGATATGGTAAATGGCAGACGCTATGCCACATTAAATGATTTTGAAAATTTTGTTAAGCTCACTTATCTAACGCCTTATTTGCAACATAATGGTGGTACTGTGTGCGAGCCAGTTGATATTCCTGTCAATAAAAGGCATCTGGATATGGTTTACGCCCATCTGCGCTATTCCAACAAACCTTTTATGGGGGCAGTTACCGCACCTGAACGCGCAGAAGATTCTATTCAAATGGCACGAATTGTGTTTGGCGATGATTATCTCAATCATCATCACGTGATACAGGGCAATATCAATATAAATTCACCGCTAACATTTGATAATACTATGACTGGTGCCTTAAAAGCCTATGTGCGCGCCAATCAACCTGTTTTAATCTCGCCCTTTATTTTGGGCGGTGCCATGTCGCCAGTTACCCAGCCTGCCATTATTACACAAGCCCATGCAGAAACCCTTGTTGGTATCGCACTTAGCCAGCTAATCCGTAAAGGCGCGCCTGTTATTTATGGTAATTTTTTAACAACTATGGATTTGAAAACAGGTGCCCCTACTTTCGGCACCCCTGAAGCAAATCTTGCCACCCTTGCCATTGGGCAGTTGGCACGGCGCATGGGGTTACCATTACGTTGTGGGGGGCATTTAACCTCATCTAAAGTTGCCGATGGGCAAGCCATGCAAGAATCCATTAATACCATGCTGATGGGAATCTTTACAGGTGCAAACTTTATTTTACAATCCGCAGGTTGGCTTGAAAGTGGGCTTAGCATTGGCTATGAAAAATTCATCATGGATACAGACCATATCGCCATGTTACAACCTTTCTTAGCAGGGCTAACTTTAGATGATAACCAACTTGGTACAGAAGCTTTTAGACAAGCAGGACCGGGGCAGAATTTTTTTGGAATTCCCCATACATTCAATAATTTTGAAACAGCAAATTATATCTCGCCACTTACCGATAATCAATCATTTGAGCAATGGCAGGAAAAAGGCAGTAAAGATACAATCAAGCGCGCTTATGATATATCGCAAGATATGCTTCGTGATTATCAAGCACCGCCAATAGATGAAGCGGTTGATGAAGCGTTGCAAGAATTTATGACCAAAAAGAAAACATCGATGGATGATATGTGGTATTAACAAAATATCTATTTTAATAAAAGGAGAAACTATATGACTGAAGAATTAAGCAGAACCTCTGCATTGGCATCACGGCACACGGCATTAGGTTCGGGGTTAGAAGATTGGAATGGTATGGGTACGGCATGGACCTATAATAGCAACCCTGAAGATGAACATGATGCGGTGCGTGAGCGCGCTGGTTTGTTTGATATGTCGCCACTGAAAAAAGTTGTTATCAATGGCAAAGATGCCGTTGCCGTTATTAATGAAACAATTACCCGTGATGCAGGTAAAATTATGGCAGGGCAATCAGCCTATAGTGCCGTATTAACCGATGCAGGCACTGTTTGCGATGATGCGATTATCGCCAATTATGGTGATGATAAATGGTTGTTTGCACATGGTTCAGGGGAATCTATGGCACGCTTACAAACAAGCGCAACAGGCAAAAATGTAAGCCTCATGCTTGATGATGATTTGCATGATATTTCTTTGCAAGGTCCGTTATCACCCACTTTATTAGATAAGCATAGCTCCATAAATATAAAAGAGTTACAATATTTTCATCATCAAGAAGCCATGCTATTCGGGCATCCTTGCCAAATCTCACGCACCGGCTATTCGGGCGAACGCGGTTATGAAATTTTTGCGACAGCCAATATTATCGGCACTTTATGGGATAATATTTTAACAGAAGGTGAAAAAGATGGCGTGATACCTTGTTCTTTTACCGCATTAGATAAAGTGCGGATTGAAGCGGGGTTGTTATTTTTTGGCTATGATATGACTGCCGACCACACCCCATGGGAAGTGGGTTTGGGCTTTACCATCAACACCAATAAAGCTGATTTCAGAGGCAAAGATGCGTGTTTGGCAAATAAAGGCAAAGAAACATTTTTAGGCGTTGGGCTTGTGATTGACCATGATGATATGGTTGCAGGTGGGGAGATATTACATTATAATGGCGAAGAAGTGGGGATTATCAATAGCCCATGCTATTCGCACCGCATGAAAAAATCATTGGCATTAGGGCATGTAAAACCTAACTCAGCAAAACCGGGCACTATATTAGAAGCCATCGATGAAGAAGGCACAAAATATCAAGTGAAAACGGCATCATTGCCTTTTTATGACCCAGAAAAAAGTAAAACCCATATATGATTGATGGATAAAAAGCTTGCTATCACGATAATTTTTCTATAATGATTAATGGATGCTGTTGTGTTTTTTAAGGGGATATACGATGGTTGTAGCTCAGATACAAAATTCTAATGATAACTTCCAATCTTTATTGGCAGAAGCCCATCATGGCATGGCTTTGCCCGCGCGTTTTTATACTGATGAGGCTCTTTATCAGCATATTAACGAGACACTTTTTATAAAATCATGGCAATATGCCGCCCATATCAGCCAGTTAAAAAATAAAGGTGATTATATCTGTTTTCAGATTGCAGGGCAAAATTTGATGCTCATGCGTCAAGACCAAGATAATATCGCTTGTTTTTACAATGTATGTCAGCATCGGGGGCATTTATTGTTAGAAGGCACCGGCAATACTGCGCGGATGGTTTGCCCTTACCATGCATGGAGTTACAAATTAGATGGCAATTTATTTGCCGCCCCTAATAGCAGAGCAGTTGATGGTTTTGATAAAACAAAAATTTGTTTAACAAAAATACGTCACGAAATTTTCTGCGGTTTTATCTTTGTGAATTTAGATGATAATGCGCTAACGATGGATAAAACATTCCCTGATGTCAAGCAAGCAATCATGGCGCATCACCCTGCCATTGAAGAGATGCAATTTGCACATTCGCATCATAGCCATGAATATTGTAATTGGTTGCTTGCGGTTGAAAATTACAATGAATGCTACCATTGTGGGCATGTCCATGTTAATTTTTCTTCTGGCGTGATTGACCCTGAAACCTATCGCATTTTGCCCTTTGGTGAGGGGCGTTGCTTGCAACATAGTGCGGGGGCGGCAAAAGGTGAAAGCGCATGGTATGATACCTCGCAGGGTGATTATGCATCATTCTTTTTATTCCCTGCTTTTAGCTTACAAATTTACCCTTCAGGCATGGTGAATTCGTACCATTGGCAACCTTTATCGGTAGATGATACTATGGTGTATCGCGGTTGGTATTCAACAACTGGCACCGTTGATGAAGGATTAGAAAAAATTATTTATCTAGATAAAACTACAACTTTTGCCGAAGATTTAATATTGGTAAAAAATGTGCAAAAAGGTTTGAACTCAAAAGGTTATCGCCCCGGCCCTCTTATTCTAGATGCTGAACAAAAAATTAATAGTGAACACCCTGTGGCGATATTGCATCAATGGTTAAAGGAGACAATAACACCATGATAATTTTAAATGATATTCCAAAAAAAATGAAAGCGATGACGCTGATTGGGCATGGCGGATTTGATAAATTAGAATATTCCGAAACTATGGCTGTACCGCAAATTAAGAATAATGAAATTTTGATTCAAGTGTTGGCATGTGGGCTTAATAACACCGATGTGAATACAAGGGTTGGCTGGTATTCTAAATCAGTGACCGGGGCAACAACAGGTGATGGGCAGATTGCCGATGAAAATGATGATGGCACATGGGGCGGTGCTAAATTAAAATTCCCGCATATTCAAGGGGCTGATGTGTGTGGGCGTGTGGTGGCAGTGATGCGTGAACAAGACCGAGAATTACTTGGCAAACGTGTGATGATTGACCCATGGATTCGCAACTGGGATTCGCCAATGGATAAAACGCAATGCCGTTATTATGGTTCGGAATCTTATGGTGGTTATGCCGAATATACCAAAGTGCCTGCCCAGCAAGTGCATCCGATTGAAACTGATTTAAGTAATGTGGAATTAGCCAGTTTTGCAACATCGTATATGACAGCAGAAAATATGTTATCGCGCGCCCATGTGAAACAAGATGATGTTGTGCTGATTACCGGTGCATCAGGTGGCGTTGGTTCTGCCTTAATTCAGTTGGCAAATAGGCGTGGTGCAAAAACAGTCGCACTTGCGGGTGAAGCCAAACATGCCGAAATTATTGAAAAACTATCGCCCACTGTTATTTTGCCACGCAATCCTGCAAATTTGTCACAAGCCTTAAAACAGGCTATCGGGCATGATAAGGTAGATGTGGTTGCTGATATTGTAGGCGGTGATTATTTTCCAACCTTGCTAGAAGCGATTAAACAATGTGGCTATTATACCTGTGCCGGTGCGATTGCCGGACCCATTGTATCGTTAGATTTGCGTAGTTTCTATTTGAATGATATTACTTTCACCGGCGCAACTGTTACCACTCCCAATATTTTTGGCGATATTATCCGCTATATCGAGCAGAAGGATATTAAACCGCTATTGGCGCATCAATTCCCATTAAAAGAATTTCGCAAGGCACAAGAATTATTCCTTGCCAAGAAACATTTAGGAAATATTGTAGTCACCTGCTATGAAGATTAACCGTATCACTGTTTGGCATGTGGATTTGCCATTTCATAAAACCTATTATCTTGCTGGTGGACGGCAAAAATTTGATGGCTTGGATTCTACCATTATCCGCATTGATACCGATGAGGGAATAAGCGGTTGGGGCGAAGGTTGCCCATGGGGAAATACGTACCTGCCTGCTTTTGGGCAAGGCATTCGTGCTGGCATGGAATTATTAGCGCCGGCACTCATGGGGCAAGACCCACGCGCTTTATGGCATATCAACCATTTGATGGATGCGATATTGCCCGGTCATCCTTATATTAAATCCGCGATTGATGTGGCATGTTGGGATATTTTAGGCAAATTTAGCAATTTACCTGTTTATCGTTTATTAGGCGGTGAAAAAGCTGAAAAAGTTGCGATTAATTCATCTATCTCCTGCGGCACGGCTGATGACATGATGACGCTGATTAATGAAGCGCATCAGCAAGGCTATCATACCCATTCAGCAAAAATCGGTGGTGATGATGTTGGCGCAGATATTGAAAGAATTCGCCATATTTGCACCAATTTACCCAAAGGTGATAAAATCACTTTTGATGTAAACCGTGCATGGGTGCCAGCTGTAGCAATTTCAGTAATGAACGCAACCCGCGAGATGAGCGAGGCATGGTTTGAACAGCCTTGCGAAACATTAGAACAATGCCAGCAAGTGCGCGTCAATACCACGCAACCCATCATGTTAGATGAGGTGATGCATAATATGCAAGACCATCTGAACGCTTGGAAAATGCACGCTTGTGAGGGCGTGAAAGTAAAACCAAACCGCTTAGGGGGCTTAACGAAATGCGCGCAGGTGCGTGATTTTTGTGTATCGATAGGGTGGCAAATGCATATTGAAGATTTAGGTGGTACAGCACTTTCTGATACGGCTGCCTTCCATTTGGCATCATCAACGCCGGCAAGCTTTAGATTGGCATCATGGCTATGCCATCCCCATATAAAAATTGACCCAATGCAGGGGCAAGGGGTGCGTAATATTAATGGTTACGGCACACCATCTGATGCTCCCGGACTTGGGATTGAACCTAACCCTTCAGAATTAGGTGAGATATTCAGTTATTATGAAGCATAATGAAGAAGACTTAAAGAAACTTGCCGACCAATATTTACCCGGCGGTGGTTTAGGTGGTTATGCCCTGAGTGATGAAACGCGCTTTGTGTTTTCTCATGGCAAAGGGGCGCGGTTTTATGATTGCGAGGGGCGCGATTATATCGATTACACAGGTGGCGCAGGCGCATTATTATTAGGGCATTCGCACCCTGCCATTGTTGAGGCGAGTCAAAAGCAATCTGCCATCGGCGCGCATATGTTTGGCGCGTTAAATGATAAGGCTATTTTATTGGCAGAAAAATTAGCGCAGGATATTCCTTGTGCAGAAAAAATAGTCTATGCCACAACAGGCGGCGAAGCAACCGCTTATGCCATGCGGATTGCACGCGCGGCAACAGGGCGTGAGAAAATCATCAAATTTGAAGGTGCGTATCATGGCAATCATGATTACGCGCTGGTTTCTACTTTTCCAACAAAAGTTGCAAATTACCCTTATGGCAGTGCCGATACAGGCGGGCAACCCGAAGCCATTCGTGATATTACGCTTGTTTGCCCCTATAATGATGTGGACACTTTAACGCGGATTATGGCGGAATATAAAGGGCAAATTGCGGGAATTATTGTGGAAGCGGTACAGCGCATCATTCCTGCAAAAGCTGAATTTTTATCTGCCGTTCGGCAATTATGCGATAATTATGAATCCGTGATGATTTTAGATGAGGTGGTCACAGGCTTTCGGCTTGCTTATGGTGGCGCGCAAGAATATTTTGATGTGAAGCCCGATTTAGCCTGCTATGGCAAAGTGATTGGCGCATCAGGTCCGCTTTCGGTGATTGGGGGCAAGGCAAGTTTAATTGATTTGGCAAACCCACGTAAAAAAGGTGATAAGGATGCCGCTTATTTTAACGGCACATTGCATGGCAACCCCGTAGCCGCCGCGGCAACATTGGCAAGTTTAGAGGTTTTGCAAACAAAGGGTTGCTATCAAAAGCTAAATGCTTATGCCGATAATTTCTGTATGGAAGCGCAGAAAATTCTTGATACATATAATATCCCTGCCCTCGCGGTCAATACAGGTTCGTTTTGGCAGTTTTTATTTATGGATAAGATACCTGTTGCCTATCAGGATATTATGAAAAGCGATTTGGTGGCGATGCGTCGGTTGGATACTGAATTGTTAAAGAAACGCCATTATTTACTGCCGGGGGTACGCAGGTTTTTCTCTATCATGCATGGGGAAACAGAAATGCAGGAAACATTGCGCGATTTAGAAGAAATTTGTCAAAACTGGTAAAGGTGAATTAATAAGCGGTAATTATTTGAAGAATTTCTTCTTATTGCTTTTTTCAATGCCCCGCGGGGTATCCCTATCCCAACTTGGCAATAGCATCAGCCAAACATAAATAATCAGCGACACCACAAGAAGCGCGGTGCCAAACCACCATAGCGTATCTTCACCATGGATAAATATCATCAATCCAATAACAATCCCAAGACCGATGATGCCATATCTATAATGCACACCACTATCATAAAGACGACGCAGCGTTAGGCAAATATTTATATAGGTGATAAAAGCTAGCCATAGGCTACTGACGGGGGAATGAATCTTGTAAGAAAATACAACTGAATCTAATGGCAAAATAAAGAAATTAGATAATATCGCTAAAAATAGCTGAAACTTCCAAAACTCAGCTTTGCTTGCCGCACCACGCCATTGGTGACGGTTCGAAAAAACTACTCCGATTGTGTCAAGAAAGCCGATATTCTTTTGTTGCATGCGATAATATTATCAATAGGTTACTTAAATATATCAGGCACTAATAAATCAATAATCGGGAACCGCTTTATTGAAAAAATGCCATTGCCACCTAAGGTACAAGCAAGCCCCATCATCACGAGTAATAATGGAAATTCCCAGCCACCACCGGGGTTTGTAAACAGCCAACCATTGCCAAGATGCGTAACAAGCGCGCCTACCACAATAGGTAAAGAAAGCAAGGCGGCTAATCTTGTGTAAAGCCCTAGTAAAATTGCAATCCCGCCAACTGTTTCGCCAAAAATGACAAGATAAGTCGCAAAGGGATGCATGCCATAGCTTTCAGAAAAATAATTAACTGTGCCAGCAATTGTCAAATCATTAACTTTTAGCACAAAACCATGGGCAAATAAAGTAATGCCGTAGCTGATGCGAATAAGAAAATAAGGGATTTCGTTACGTATCATTGCATGGACTCTCTTTCATATGAAATGAATTAATCTTGATATTGAGATTATCAGTTTTGTAAAGGTTGCACAAGATTTTATATATTAATCCATATGTTTTTCTATAGGCTTATATTTATTTTGGCATTTATATTTATTTTGGCATAAGTCTTGCTTTTTATTTTATGGGATAATCCCTTTTAAGTAAGATACCAAGAAAATGGTTGAAAATGTATTTATCAATTAATAAATTAACCAGAATGGGTGAGTGAAGGAATTGAGACATGGCAAGTGATATTGATTTACGATTAGGATTAGGCAAAGTTGTGCGCCAAACCTTGCAGACGTTACGAGACAACGATAGATTAACGAATAGAACGCAACTTAGGCTTACAACAGGTAAAAAAATTAACAGTGTTGTTGATGGCGCGATTGATTTTTTTCGTAGTGAAGCATTGATTGATAGGGTTGAAATTTTCAAACGCAGAAGCCAAGAAATTGACCAAGCCATCAGCGCGCTTGAAGCCCATAATACTGCCATAGATGGACTCTCTGAATTTGTTGACCAATTACGCGCGCAGATAACATCCGCACGTTCCGAAACCACTGACACAGGTAAAGTGGCATTAAGCGAAAATTTTAAAGAAATAGGCACGCAAATTTTATTATTGGTGAATGATGTTGATTATAATGGATTAAATTTACTCGCCAGTGACCAAAGCTCATTAATTGTTCGCTTTTCTGATGTTGAAGCATCACGCGTTGAAATTGCTGGGATAGAAGTGCTTGGTTCAGCAATCTCAACTGGTGCATTATTTAGCGATAGTGGCGTATTTAATATTACAGGTGCTGAATTTTTCTATACTGCTTTTGGGGTAGGTGGTAGCAATGTATTTGAAGGGTTCTCAAACATTAGCAACAACAATATCTCACAGCTAGATATTCTTTATGAAAAATTAGACTTGGCTGACATACGTTTGAATAATTTCACCCGTAATTTTGGTAACCGTGTTAGCTTGCTACAAGCACGTAACGACTTCTTAAATGAATATACAACAGGATTATTGGTTGGTTCAGAAAAAATTTCAGTGGCTGATTTGAATGAAGAGGCTGCCAATTCTAAGGCTCTTGAATTACAACATGAAATTGCCCTCAACTCAATCAGTAATTCACAAAGAACGCAACAATTATTATTACAAATCATCAGCGGTCGTTAAAATTATTACAACATGGGCTTCATAGCTAAGGTATGCTATAGACTTCTAGCTGTTAAAACTTATAATCTAAGGCTATACCATGATTGCTAAAAACATAAAGCTTCTATCGTTGCAATATTACTTATTTTTTTTACAGTATGTTATTTAATTGCTCAAAAAGTTGTTATCACCAGCCCATCTATTAATAATAGAGAAACAGCAGAAACATATGGTTATTCATTTGTTAATAGTATCAAAATATTACTTAAAGAAATAGTTTTTCCACTTAGAAACCAAACATTGCTCATAGAACTCATCAATGAAGAAAGACTACCAAAGATGAAGAATTATACGAGTTAGGATTGCTAGCTGAAAAGGTTTTAAGAAAAGAAAAACAAGAAATATTATTTAGCAAATGAAGATAAAACTGTTACTATCAACAACAAGCCTTATCTTTTTCAAAAATATAACTCAAATTTTTTAGCACCAATCAGCGGCCTACGTGCATTTGGTAATCAGGCATCCTATATTGATTATGCCGATGAAAAATTATTTTTTGCCTCTACAAATGGTGTGTTTAGTTATATCCCTATAGATAAAATGGGCAAAAATGAAGCTTATGCCGTCACGATTCCTTCTAACTTGCCTGATTTTATTACAGATGAAGATTTCTTTAGACCTAGCCTGACTGGTTTACGTGATATATTTATTGATGATAATCAGTTTTATATTTCGTATGTTGCCATGGTGCAAGATGATTGCTATGCAATGGCGATTGCTGTTGCAAAGTTAAATATTGAAAAGCTTGAATTTGAATATTTCTTCAAACCTGAAAAATGTACTCCAAACCCTCCGGGATTTGAAACAGGTGGCAGGATAGTGAATTATATAGATAATCAATTTTTATTTTCAATAGGCAGCGCGTTTGGTAAGCATCAAGATGTTGAAACATTAACGGGCAAAATTATTGCTATTGATAAACAAAGCAAGGCTTATAAAGTCATTCAAATGGGACATCGCAATCCACAGGGACTGTATTATGATAAAGAAAATAATATCATATGGACAAGTGAGCATGGACCATCAGGCGGTGATGAATTAAACATTAATATTGCACCCGGCGGTGAGCAAATAGAAAATTATGGCTGGCCTATCTCTTCTTACGGACGCCCTTATAATACAAATGCAGAAGACCCTTATAAAAAATCCCATGCTGATTATGGGTTTATAGAACCTTTGAAAGATTTTACGCCTTCTATTGGTCCCTCGCAAATTGTTGGGTTACCCGAAACATTTAATAATGTTGAAGATAGACAAATTTTTCTATCATCATTAGGTGGCAGAGGCGGTATTGAATGGGGCAATCAATCCATACAACATTTTATTTTTAATGATGACAATCAAATTATAGAGCATGATATTTTTATTACATATGAGCGCATACGCGATATTATCTATGTAGAATCTCTCAATAAGGTTTTTATTTCTTTTGAAACTACAAAATCATTTGGCATATTAGAAGCCTCGCAATAAAATCATTCTTCGCCAGATGTTTTATCAGGTGTTTTTATTAACTTCTGCATTGACTTCTTCCTAGATTTTCTCTCTTGCCGTTTCTTAAAGCGGTTGGCGGTAACTGTCTTGGTTTTTGTAGAGGCTGGTTTTTCCCGCTTCATCTTTTTCTCAGGTTTCTCGCTGATTGCTTCTCTGGTTTTCTCGCTGGCTTTTTCCCTAATTTTTTCTTTAGGATTTTTTATGGTTTTGGGTTTTCTTTGCGACTCTCTAGGCTTGCCTTTTTCCCTATCTTTCGATGGTTTTTCTTGAGCAGGTGCAAAGGTGCAACTGCCCGTTAAAGCATTTGCCTCTATGATTTTGACGGTGATTTTTTCTTGTGGCGCAAAATTCTCTATCAAATAATCCCCTCCCCTCATGCCACCTTGTCTATCTCTATCCCTGCGATCATCTCTGCGCCCTTGATTCCGCCCTATATTCCTTTGGGGCAGTAAAAACCTTGCAGGTACAAAACCTTCGGCATGAAGCGCATCTAATGTTACAAATAAACCCGCGCTACCTACATATGTAATGGTGCCTACCATTTCTTCATCAAGATGCTGTTCTAGTAGCAACGCGCTGTAACGGTCAAAACAAGCATATTCGCATTTTTGCGCATTGCGTTCAGTGGCAGAAATATGCACGCAAATTTCATCATTAATCATCGGCTGTTCTTGCCCTTTATTGAGGCAAAATTCAATGGCGCGATGCACCAGCAAATCGGCATAGCGCCGAATGGGCGATGTAAAATGGCAATAATGCTGTAAGGCTAACCCAAAATGCCCGATATTATCTGTGGCATAAACCGCTTGTGATTGCGAGCGTAGCGTTGCATTGGCAAGCATTTCATAAAAATCTTCGCCTTTGGCGCGTTGTAATAATTGCTGATAATCTTTGCTTCTCACGCCCATTTGCTTCGGCATTTTTATGCCAAAATTAACCGCTGTTAATCGTAATTCTTCTGCCTTATCTTTGGGTGGCGCATCATGAATCCGATACACACAACCGCTTAAACGTTCTGTTAAAAATTTTGCCACGGCTACATTGGCAGCAATCATGGCCTCTTCAATAATTTTATGGCTTTCCAAACGCTCCGTAGCTTTAATATCAGTGGGCAGAAAATCCTTATCAAAATGGATTTTATATTCCACCCGTTCTAAATCAATCGCGCCTCTTTTTTCGCGCTGTGCCAATAATTTATGATAGACAATAGATAAATCTTTAAGATGCGGATGCAAAGAATGGTCTGTTTCTTTTTGCAGAATTTCTTCTGCTTGTTCATAGGTAAGGCGCGCTTTCGAACAAATCGCCGCACGAAAAATCTCACTCTTTCCAATCATGCCATCTTCAAGAATAGGGAATTTTACCACCATCACTGGGCGCAATTCACCCATCCGTAACGAACATAAATCATTGCTAAGAATTTCTGGCAACATTGGCACTGCCATATCGGGCAGATAAACCGAATTGCCTCGCTTGGCGGCTTCTTTATCAAGCATAGAATTTGGCAACACATAATGGCTAACATCGGCAATCGCCACATAAAGAGTTGAATTGCCTGCTTTATCGTGCTCCGCATAAACGGCATCATCAAAATCTTTTGCATCTGCGCCATCAATGGTCACAAAAGGCAAATGCGTTAAATCGGTGCGTTTCTTATCTATGGTGGCAAAAGCTTTTAACTGCTCGGCTTCTTCTACAATCTCTGATGGAAATTCAGGCTCAATCTGAAAATGTGCAAGGGTAAGATATGTCAACGCATGGGGTTCATTCTTCTGGCAAAGCAGACTGTAATCTTCAATGATAGGCGCATTCTTATCATGCATATTTGGTGCTTCAGCCAAAGTGAGTGCAACAAGCGCGCCATCTTTGATTTGATTTTTTTCAAGCCATGAAGCATCCAATGGAAATGATAACGGTTTTCTGGCTCGCACACTGGCATGAAAGTAAAATCTATCAGCATCTTTATGAATGATGCCAATCGCTTTTGTTTGCGCTTTGGGAACAATCAAATGCAAAATATGCGCTTGATATGTATCATCATCATCAAGGGTAAGCCTTGCCAAAACATGGTCGCCTGTGTTGGGTTTATGGCGTTTACTGATGCCAAGAAAAACGGGCTTATCAATTTTATAATCTGGATTTAAGGGGGTAAGGGGAATATCACCCATCGCATCGGGGGGTAGAATTTTAAACCACAAAACCGGCGGATGCGTATCTGTGGTGGATTTTTCAGACATTTAGGGGGCTTTTTTCTTTGTTGATTTTTTAGCCATTGATTTTTTAGCTGTTGCTTTCTTAGCAGGTGCTTTTTTAGCAGGTGCTTTTTTCTTTGTTACTTTCTTAGGCACTATCTTTTTGGCACCCTGCGCCAATAATTCCAACGCTGTTTCAAAATCAGTTTGTGCCGCATTTGCCTTGCGCCCTACCGCCGCTTGCTCATCATAATGTTGGATATAATAGCCATAACGCCCATAGCGTAGCATCACATCATGGCCACTTTCAGGATGCTCGCCTAACTTAATGCCTTGCTTCTTACGCAAATTTTCAGAGATAAGCTCAACCGCGCGATTGATACCAATCTCTAGCACATCGTCACTTTTAAGCGACACAAAATTATCACCCACTTTTAAGAACGGTCCAAAACGCCCGATACTGCCGGTAATCATCTCTTTTGTTTCAGGATAAATTCCAATCTCGCGGGGCAAGCTAAGCAATTGCACGGCTAAATCTAGCTTCACATGATTTGCCTGATAAATGCGTGGCAAAGGTGCGCGTTTTGGTGCGATAGGCTTTGCTGCTTTCTTGCTTTTTTTCTTTGCTTTTTCATCTTTTTGTTCAGATGTTTCTTCAGGTGGGGGTGTTAGATTTTCAGGAAGTTCTAATTGCAAATAAAGCCCGTAAGGTCCTTTGCGCAAGCTAATCTCTTGATTATTTTCAGGATGCGCGCCTATGATTTTAGGGAAACTCATCTCATCATCATCACCGCCTTCAAGCTCAACGCCCACCTGCCCGGTATAACGGCAATCAGGATAATGGTCACACGCAATGAAAGCTCCGAATTTTCCTGTTTTTAGCGATAATCTACCAATCTTACAACTAGGGCATAACCGTTTTTCTTCACTGGTTTTAGTATCATCATCAGGAAAATAATGAAACGCCAGATGCTTATCAATTTCTTTAGAAATATCAGCAGGGGCAACCTCTTCCACCCTATGAATTAAACCATTCATATCCTGCCAGAATTTATGCAACAGCTCTTTCCATGCAAGCGTGCCATGCGAAATTTCATCAAGCTGGTCTTCTAAATGCGCTGTAAAATCATATTCCACTTGTTCGGGGAAATAAATTTCTAGGAAACTGGCAATAATGCGTCCAACATCATCGGGAATAAAGCGTTTTCTATCCAAATGCACATAGTTGCGATTAACAAGCACCTGTAAAATTGATGCGTAGGTGGAAGGTCGCCCGATGCCAAGCTCCTCAAGTTTTTTAACCAAAGAGGCATCAGAATAACGCGGTGGCGGTTGGGTGAAATGCTGTAATTTATCTATTTTATTTGCGTTGAGTCTATCGCCTTCTTCAAGGGGGGGCAATAAGCGATTTTCATCATTTTCTTCCTGCGACTCTTCCCCTACTTTGTGGCGTTGCGTCTCATCATCACGCGATTCCAGATAAAGGCGCGTGAAACCATCAAAAATCATGATAGAGCCATTGGCACGGAACGTAATTTTTTTATCAGGATTTTGAATATCTACTGCCGCTTTTTCAAATTGTGCATTCGCCATTTGCGTGGCAAGCGCACGTTTCCAGATAAGGTCGTAAAGTTTAAATTGGTCGGCATCTAAAAATTGTCTGATATCGCTAGGGACAAATTCAAAATGAGTTGGACGGATTGCCTCATGCGCTTCTTGTGCATTCTTGACCTTGCTTTTATAATGGCGCGGTGATGCAAGCAGATATTTATCGCCGAATTTTTGTTTCACCAAAGCTGTGGCATCATTAATGGCATCATTGGAAAGGTTAACAGAATCTGTTCGCATATAGCTGATTAAACCAATGGTTTTGCCTTTGATACTAATGCCTTCATAAAGCTTTTGCGCCACCCGCATGGTATGTTGCGCGCGGAAAAATAATTTACGTGCCGCTTCTTGCTGTAAGGTTGAGGTGGTGAAAGGCGGTGCTGGCGCACGTTGCACTTGCTTTTTAATGACCTTTGCAATCTGGTAATTTTCTTTTTCGCATTGCGCCTTAATGCGTTGTGCATCTTGTTCGTTCGTAATAGAAAATTTACTTAACTTTTCGCCATCAAACTGGATAAGCCTGACAAGAAAATTTTTGCTATCTTGTTTGTGAAACTGCCCTTCAACGCTCCAAAATTCTTTGGGGTTAAACAATTCAATTTCTTTTTCACGTTCGCAAATCAACCGCAACGCAACCGATTGCACACGCCCCGCAGAACGCGCCGCCCGCGATACTTTGCGCCATAATAAAGGCGAAATAGAAAAACCAACCAGATAATCTAACGCACGGCGTGCAAGATACGCATTCACCAAATCTTGATTGATAGTCCGCGCATTATCAATCGCCTTTTGCACCGCATTCTTGGTGATTTCATAAAAAACCACACGTTCAATTTCTTTACCAACAAGCTTATCTTCCAACACAGAATGCAGGTGCCATGCAATGGCTTCGCCCTCACGGTCAGGGTCGGTCGCAAGAATTAATTTTTTCGCTGATTTCAGTGCTGTTTCAATTTGTTTTAAGCGTGGTCCAGCTTTTTCGCTTAATTCCCAGCGCATCGCAAAATCTTCATCGGGTAAAACGGAGCCAGCTTTTGAAGGCAAATCACGGATATGCCCATAGCTAGCCAACACATGGTAATCTTTGCCCAAATAACCAGCGATGGTTTTTGCTTTGGCGGGGGATTCAACGATAACAAGATTTGCAGGCATATAATATTCAGTCAGGTAAATATCGGTTAGGATTAAACAATAACAAATTGCTTTTACAATAAAAAAATAATAAGTGCAACATAATGATGATAGAATCTATTTTTGTTGTCATATTAAATGATTTATAGTATCTTTCATTTCTAGAATTTATTAGGTTTTTTATATCATTGCTGAGGTTCTTTCAAATGTTAGCCGTACAAAATTATATTGTTAAAATTGCACGTTTCATAGGGGCAATTAATATCAGCCCCTTATTATTTATGGTGATAATTTCTTTTCTTTTATTTGTTGATATTTTAGAAAGAGCCGCACATGAATTTACGTTATCAAATATCAAGATGCTATCACTTTATGTTTCTTTAGTTCTGATAACTCAATTTGTTTTTTTAACTGCTTTTTTAAGAAAAATCAAAAACAAAAACTTAGCCCATGCAATCATAGCATTGTTTTTTACTTCAAATATTTTTCTTATCTACCTCACAACAAGTTTTGATTTCTTAATTCTTGAAATGTGGCAACAAATTTGTTGGCTCGGAGGCATCTATTTGATATGTATATTCGTGCTGAAAAGTGAAAAATGGGTTTTGCAAATCGGTGTTGCTACAATGCTAGCATTTCTAATATTCGGATTGCTTTATGGGCAAACATTGTTGATTGATAAGCTTATATTAGAACCGCAACACAATAAAACAACTGATAATACAACAGCTTCGCATAAAGGCACTCCGGCAAATAAAATAAATGTAAATATAACAGTGCAACAAAAGCTGGCAGAAAATATTATTTATCAAGATTTTATAAAAAAACCAAATATTTACCTCATATCATTTGATGCGATGATGCCTGAAAAAATTGCCAATGAGTTGTTAAAAGTAGATACACATAAAGAGCCTTTATATTTTGAAGCTTTAAAACAAATGGGAGCAGATATTATACCTAATGCATTTTCCACTGGTGAAGGGACGGGCTCCACATTTTATAATTTAATGTCGTTAGGTGACGACAACAATTATTTGCGAGATTCTTACTTGCTCACTTCTGGTGTATATAGCCCAGTTTATAATATCTTTTATAAAAACAATTATCATAACCAATTTATCTATGGCTCAGATTCATTCTTGGTTAATGTTGTGGATGATAGGGTTACCTATTTATATAATACAAAAGAAGGTTTTTGCAGTCACATTGATATATGGTATACTTTTTTTGGATATTGTGTAGTCACACGAACTTTAAATCAGAAACACATACAAACAGGAGGCAATATTTATGAATATGGCTTACAAAAAGCAGCAAAAAGCGACCAACCAGTTTTTACATTAACATATCTTAGGCAAGCAAGCCATACGCAGACGGGTTACAATCCGAATAATATAGATGATGTGCTTACTTATAAAGAATTCTATATAAGGCGGTCTAAAAAAACTGCTAAAACCATAAAAAAATATATTAATATGATTAGGAAGTACGATACTGATGGCATTATTATTATCTTTGGTGACCATGGCGCTCACCTCTCAGGTCGTGGGACAGTTAAACAAAACCTTAAACTCAAAACTCCATTTTCAAAAAAAGAAATTGTCCAAGACAAACATGCCATTCTAATGGCGACATTTGACCCGCATGGGTGCCAAATTGCCGAACCCATTGTTACCACAACGCTTGATATGATACATAATTTAATCACCTGCCTCACTGGTGGCAAGCCTATCTTAAAGAAACGTTATAATGGTGAGGCTGATTTTATTGATTATCTTTACGACCCTATTGAATGATATAAAGGTCAATGATTAAGAAAACTATTGTAATACACATGTATATCTTGTATAAAATTACAAATCTCATCAAAAGACAATGCCACAGGAAAACAAATGAAAAAATATATTTCCCCATCACTTGTAATTTTGCCACTTATAATTTTGCTAAGCCCAACTTTAGCCCATGCTTATATTGACCCCGGCACAACTGGTATTATTTTACAGGCATTGATTGGTGGCTTTGTTGCAGCTTTAGCATTTTTCTCTGTGATGCGACATAAAATTATAATGTTTCTTAAAAAATTATTTAATAAAGAAACTGATAATAAATCTGATAAATTATAATATTATTCTATGGAAAAAGATTCAGGTTCTTTTCGTGACCCTTCAGGATGCGTCTATTTACGTGATGAAAGAGTGTTTCGCACGGTTACCCCTTATGGTGCCAAGCATTACGAAGCCATTCGCGATGCTGGCTTATTAAATGAGTTATATCAAAAGGGCTTTATTGTTAAAACAACTCAGCTTGATGATAAAGAAAAACAAAAATTAGCCTTTGCTGACCAAGACTGCACGCATCTTTTAGAGCATGAAAAAATTCCTTATATTTCCTACCCTTATGAATGGAGCTTTCAGCAATTAAAGAAAGCCGCATTGCATCATTTGGATTTGCAATTATTTTGTTTTGATAAAGGTTTTGTGTTAAGCGATGCCACTGCCTATAACATTCAGTTTATCGGGGCAAAACCCGTTTTCATTGATATATTATCGCTAAAGCCGTATGAAAAGGGCGAATTTTGGCAAGGTTATCAGCAATTTTGTATGCAGTTTCTTTATCCGTTATTGATGCAAGCAAAATTAGGTATCAATTATCAAAATTTTTATAAGGGAACGCTTGAAGGGATAACGGCCACTGATTTGGCTAAGATGTTATCTTTCAAGCAAAAATTATCTCTGCTTGTATGGTTGCATGTGCTTATCCCAGCTAAATTAGATAATAGAAGGATAGCCAATCCTGATAATGCACTCAAAAATGCCAAAAGCAAGAAAACCTTAAGTTCAAATGCGTATCGTGGATTTTTACTTTCTATGCGCAACGCCATTAAAAATTTAGATGTTCCTAAACAACAAAAAACTGTTTGGAGCAATTACGAGATTGAGCAAGTTTATATCAGCGATGAGTTGAAGCAAAAGCAAGAATTTGTGCAAAAATTTGTAAGTGCAACACAGCCCAATATGCTTTTTGATATTGGTTGTAATTTAGGTGGTTATTGCTTATTGGCGCGTGAAGCAGGCGCAAAATATGTGGTGGGTTTTGATTTTGATACTGGCGCGATTGATGTTGCCTATCAGCGTGCGTCTCATATCACAGATTTTTTACCTTTGCTGTTTGATGCGGCGAATCCTAGTCCTGATATTGGATGGCGTGGTACAGAAAGGCAGAGTTTTACAAAACGCGCGGATGCTGATGCACTTATCGCACTTGCATTTGAACATCATCTGGTGATTGCTAAAAATATTCCTATGGCAGATTTTGTTGATTGGCTTTTATCGCTAGCGGATAAAGGCATTGTAGAATTTGTGCCTAAGAATGATGAAACAATTCAGAAAATGCTAGCGGTGCGTGAGGATATTTTTCATGATTACAGCCAAGAAAATTTTGAGAAACTATTACAAAAATCAGCAAAAATTATTGAAAAGAAACAAGTAGCTGCATCTGGTAGAACACTTTATTGGTATGAAAGATGAAAATACGTTGAAGAATATCTTACGTTTCATAGGGGCAATTAATATCAGCCCCTTATTATTTATGGTGCTATTTAGCTGGTTGTTATTATTAGATTTATTGGAACGTAATGGGCATCTCATCAATAGGCAAGATATGTTGCTGTTATTTATCTATGGCAGTGCAATTTTAAGCGCGCAATATTTTATTGTTACAAAAAACATGCACAGATTTCGCAATATTAATATTGCCTATGGGTTAATCATATTTTTATTGATTGTCAATTTACTCGCAATTTATTTATTGAATAGTCCTGATTATTCACAATTATCAGTATTGAGGCAAATTATTACCCTTACCATCATAGGTGGGATATTTTTTCTTATTATCAAATATAGTGAAAGATGGGTTCTCATCATCAGCATTATGACGATTGCTATGCTTTTCTTAGGCACTGCCTTGAAAGGTAATACAAAAATTCTTGATAAAATAATTTTCCCTAAAGAATATCCGCTACCTGAAAATTATATAGCGCAAGATTTTATTAAAAAGCCTAACATTTATTTGCTTAGCTTTGATGCAATGATGCCAGAAAATATCGCAAAGAATTTATTGGAATTGAATGAAAATGAACCACCTGCTTATATTGATGTGTTGAAAAAAAACAATGCAACATTTATTCCTAATGCATTTACTCATTTACCGGTAACTATGGGATCTTTTTCTTCTCTTTTGGCGTTAGATTTAGATTGGTATCGGCAAATATATGGAAATTCTATATATTATGGTAGAGAAATGATAGCAGGCGGGCAATGGACGCCAGCCTATGATATTTTTAGGCAAAATGGCTATCATTCACAATTTGTTTACAGGAATGATTTTTTTCTTAACAATAATAAAGCAAAAGAACGAGGCGTTACCTATTGGTTTACCGAGAAAGGGTCAGGGTTTTGTGGTCACCTTGATAATGTTTATGCATTATGGGGCTATTGTTTTGTGAAAAAACATATTAACGCCATAAATGCCAAGAAAAATAAGGAAAATATTTATCATGAACGGCTTAAAATAGCATCACAATCACAACAACCAATCCTAACAATTTCTTATACTTATACACCGGGGCATACAAAAAATAATCATAATGCTTATAATCAGGAAGAGATTGCTGAATATAAAATGCAATTCCTAAAAGCCTCTCACACAGCTGCAAATATATTACAAGAATATATTGATATTATTCGTGCCAATGATAAGGATGGGATTATTCTAATTTTTGCAGATCATGGTGCGCATCGGTAACAGGGGGAATTGATAAAAATAATATTAAAGAAAATAGTCCCTATAGTAAAAAGAAATTATCCAAGACAAACATGGCATTTTAATGGCGACATTTGACCCACATAATTGTCAAATTGCCGAACCTATTGTAACAACGACGCTTGATATGATACATAATGTAATCACCTGCCTCACTGGTGGCAAGCCTATCTTAAAGAAACGTTACAATAGTGAGGCTGATTTTATTGATTATCTTTACGACCCAGTATTAAGTAAGTAATTGCAGACAATAGCCACCCTAAGAGCCACTAGATAATTCTGTTATCAATCAAATCTTGTACCACTGTTGGGTCGGCAAGGGTTGACGTATCTCCCATATTTTCCAAATCATCATGCGCGATTTTACGTAAAATGCGTCGCATAATTTTTCCCGAACGCGTTTTTGGTAATGATGGTGCCCATTGCAATTTCTCAGGCTTGGCAATTTTGCCAATATGGTCGGCAACCCATCTAATTAATTCCTCACGCAATGCATCGGTTGGTTCATGTTCATAGCCATGAATTAAGGTCACAAACGCATAAATGCCACTGCCTTTCACATCATGCGGATAGCCCACAACTGCCGCCTCTGCCACATCTTCATGCAACACCAACGCGCTTTCAATCTCTGCCGTACCTAGCCTATGTCCTGAAACATTAATCACATCATCCATGCGCCCAGTAATCCAGTAATAGCCATCCTTATCGCGTTTTGCACCATCACCCGTAAAATAATAACCCGGATATTGCGTGAAATAGGTATCAATAAAACGCTGATGGTCGCCAAACACAGTCCGCATTTGACCGGGCCAACTTTGTGCCAATACAAGCGCGCCTTCGCCCTCACCTTCAATGATATTTTTTTGCTCATCAAGCAAGACAGGCTTTGCCCCAAAAAATGGTAAGGTTGCAGAGCCGGGCTTTAACCCTATGGCACCGGGCAAGGCAGTAATCATAAAACCACCGGTTTCGGTTTGCCACCATGTATCGATAATCGGGCATCTGCTATGCCCAACATTTTCATAATACCAACGCCATGCTTCAGGGTTAATCGGCTCACCAACAGTGCCTAACAGCCTAAGACTATAGCGTTCTGTATCTGCCAAAAATTCATCGCCTTCTGCCATTAAAGCGCGAATGGCAGTGGGGGCAGTGTAAAAAATATTCACCTGATGCTTGTCACAAATTTGCCAAAGCCGATTAAAATCAGGGTAACTAGGCACGCCTTCAAACATAAGCGTGGTAGCACCATTGGCAAGCGGTCCATAAATAATATAGCTATGCCCGGTAATCCAGCCAACATCTGCCGTGCACCAATAAATTTCACCCTCACGATAATCAAACGCATATTGATGGGTCATCGATGCATAAACCAGATAACCGCCCGATGTATGCATCACCCCTTTTGGCTTGCCAGTGGAGCCAGAGGTGTAAAGAATAAATAAAGGGTCTTCGGCGTTCATTTCCGTAGGCGGACATTCATCTTCGACAATATCATAATAATCATGATACCAAATATCACGCTCTTTTTGCATATTAACCGCACCACCAGAATTTTTAACAACCAATGTTTTTTTAATCGGACGCGATTTTTTCAACGCCTCATCAACAATAGTTTTAAGCGCAATCGCTTTACCACCACGGATTCCCTCATCAGCAGTTATCACATAATCTGATTTACAATCATCAATTCTGCCTTGCAAAGCATTGGCAGAAAAGCCTGCAAAAACTACTGAATGCACCGCACCAATCCGCGCACAAGCCAGCATGGCATAAGCCGCTTCAGGAATCATCGGCATATAAATCGTAACACGGTCGCCCCGCTTCACGCCCATTTCTTTGAGCACATTCGCAAATTTATTCACCTCATGATATAATTCTAAATAGGTGATATGGCGCGAATTTTGCGGGTCGTCCCCCTCCCAAATAATCGCGGTTTGCCCTGCTTTATCTTTCACATGCCTATCCACGCAATTATAGCACACATTCAAAATGCCATCATGATACCAGCGAATGCCAACATTTTTCTTATCAAAGCTGTAATCCATCACGGCATCAGGGGTATAACGGCGAATCCAATCTAAACGCTCGCCTTGCTTATCCCAAAAAGCGACGGGGTCATTCATGGAATGCTGATACAAAGATTGATAGGTTTTTGCATCACATAGAATGTCTTCATTTTGTTGGTCTGATTTTACGGGGTAGAATTCTTCTAACATTTTTTTATCCTCAATTTTTTAAGTTACCACTATAAGGCAAAGCCAACGCGATTGCAAGAAATCGCATCTGAGATATTTGCCAATCGCATCATTTTATGCTATTGAAATAACAATATTTACTGATAATAATCAGGCATGATTTTATTAAGCATCCGTAGCTCAGCTGGATAGAGTGCTGCCCTCCGAAGGCAGAGGTCGGAGGTTCGAATCCTCTCGGATGCGCCAAAAATTGAAAAGTGATGCAACCTTGCATAGGTTTAGGAATGAGGGGAGTTTTTAAGGTGAGCTTGGCTGGAGTCGGCTATGACATAATGCACAGATGCCGTTACCCCAGCGCTCACAGAAATACTATATGCAATTCTCTAGCCAATCAACAAAAAAATTGGGCAGTGCTTTTGGCATTTTCTTTTCTAGCTTGCCTGATGGCAACATTGTTGCGTTCAAGCCCGTCAATATTGTGGGGGGAAAACGCGATTCCGCTGTGCAATCCCCCCGCGCCCCTGTAAGCCAGCTATCTATTTTTACCGCACGCTTAGGGGTGAATATTTTAAGCCTGCACATACAGAATGATGAAACGATAAAATTCAGCCCCATCATTGTAGAACCAACAGAGAGCTTCTTTGGCAATAGCAAGCAAGCCATTGCCACCACTGTTTTTATTGGCGGTGTTAATGCCGAAAATGATAGCAGTTACCGCGCGAGGATATTATCGCGGGTGCGCGCGCCTTGCAGGTTCGGTTTCTAAATCAGCCCAAATACCATCGGATGTCGGTAATCCATCATCATATTGCGCGAGATAATCTAATATCATCGGGCGGCTATCAATAAAGCCTTTATAGGTTGCAAGTTCAACAGGCAAGTCGCGGATAACGCGATGAATTCGCCGTCCCCATTTGGGCACGCTTACCAAATCTTGAAATGAAATCAGATAACAACGAATTGGAAAGACAAGCGCATTTGAACGTGGCAACCGGAAAAACGTCTGTAATTCGACACGCAAATGTTGCTTTACACCAAGGTTTTCAGATGTCATTGAGGTCTTTTGAATGCCCCATTTATGGTAATTTTCTGGACTAGTATCAAGAAGCGGGTTAACCGTCAAGGTCCAATTTAGCCGCCGGGCGGGTTGTCTTTGTTGAACATTCAAAAGGAACTTCAAAGCGCGGATAAAAATGCCCATCTCATGTGCCTTAGGCACAGGTGCATGCCATTCATAAAAATTCATGCCAAGATCGAAATCCAACGACCAATCGGCCTGTGTCGTAACCATGCCCGCATCCATCCAGAAATTATCATCGCGTTGGTCGAGCACCACAAAATCACCTTGTGCCTGACGCGTGATATATTCCATCGGGCCATAAGGCAAAGTGGTTTCATCTAAAAATGTGAATTTTTGCTCAATTCCCATCGGTTTATTAATCCAATGAAACTGGTCGCCATCACGGTGCAATTGAAATAATTCTGGATAGTCCTCGGACTTTGAAACCATGATTAGCTCAAGCAAATCCCAGCCCGCAAGGGTCATATGCGGCAACGACTGACAACGAAGCGGATCTTCAGCCAATACTATAGCACGGTCACGCATTTCCGACACATAATGTTCGTCAACATCAAAACGGTTTTCATAAACCGATCCCTTGGGGCCACCTTGATGCTGTTCCATGTTAACCGAATACATATAGCTATCTTCATGGAATGGGAATGGAAACCGCCGAATTGCCTCAGGCGAGTTATGAAAGCTATAATCGTCGCGAAAAGTTTCGTCGTGAAATTGTATATTCATTATATTCTCCTATCGATTCAGCACAAGCGTTTTGCCTTCAAAACGCGATACGCATGGCATAATTTTTTTACCCGAATTATGGTCTTCATCCGCAAGCCAGTGATCACGATGGATGAACTTCCCATCATAATCGATCACATCGGTTTCACATTGTCCGCAGGCACCACCACGACATAAATAAGGTGCGTCAATATTTTCGCGTTCTATCGCTTCTAGCAAGCTTTCATGCTGGCCGACTTGGATGGTTTTGTTAGAAATTGCTAGTTTCACTTCAAACTTCTTGCCTGATTGAGGTGCCAAAAATTCTTCATGGTGAACAGATTCTCGTGGCCATCCCAATTCTGCGGCTTTGCTAAGAACCCAGCTGATCATTCCTTTTGGACCACAGACATAAACATGCGTGCCCAATGGTTGCCCATTCAGCAATTTTTCCAATTTAATCTCATGTTTTTGGTCACTATAATACATATGAACATCATTTGGGTGGGCTAGCGTTAATTCATCGCTATACGACCCTAACGCCTTTGACTGACAACCATAATGGAGCTCCCAATTGGCACGCATTCGGTCGATCTGTTTAATTTGCGCGATAAAGGGCGTAATGCCAATGCCACCCGCAATCAGCAAATGTTTCTTGGCACGCAGGTCGAGCGCAAACAAATTGATAGGATTTGACAAAACCATTTCATCGCCAATTTTGACCTTATTATGCATGAACAAGGAACCACCACGGCCATTATCATCGCGACGAATCGACACGCAATAACGGTCAAGTTTTGCAGGGTCAGACATCAATGAATATGGATTAAGCTTTGTGATATTGCCGTCGCGCATTTCAACAACACAATGTGCGCCGCCCGAAAATGGTGGGAAGTTCTGTCCATTAATGCGTTCAAATTCAAACCGTGTGACCAGATCATTGAGTGGCACGATATCGGCAACACGCACTTTGTTTTTATTGATTGAGGTGCTCATTTGTATAACTCCTGTGATTCAGGAACATTGCCGGGATCTTCCGCATCTATGCAAACACCTTGAAATGCGGCTAATCGCCGTGAATAATGATCGCGCACAAAAAGATTCAAACCGCAATGCGCACACTGAAACGGGTCAGATATAACATCTTCGGTAATGCCTTTGCAATGCACACATTGCATACGGCGTCCAATCGACCCTCGATGCTCTGTTTGAATAGCACTGTGCGGTATACCCGCATTGATAGCCTCTAACATTGACTGTCCCATCAGCCCCTCGGTTCCACTCAAATATAGTTGTAAACCCATATGGGCATTCGCCAACACATGCTGGATACGCTGGCGTGCAGCTTCAAAACTGGGTCCTATATATAATTGCGCGGGCTCTAAGGCTTCAATCGCTTTAATATGCTGGTCTCCGCCATATTTTGTGATGAAAATAATTTGCGTATGTGCCAACATATCTGAATTTGATTTGGCAAGCTCACAAATAGCAAGCGCCCCATCACCGTCGGCAATGCACAAATGCGATTTGCCAGCACGCGATTCCAATATTCCGTATATAGGACGACTTTTAATTGATTCTGGAAATTTAAATTTTAACATATTAATAACTAAACCTTTTCGCGATTTCAAAACTATGAACAGCACCTGTTGAGCACTGTTCATATGAAAGGCAAATTAGCCTTTAGCAGTACGGCGTTTTTTGTCAACATCATAAAATGGCATTGAATGAGACACGCAAGGGATTTCACCGCTTGCATTTTTCACGCTCATTTTAACGCCATCAACAGCACAATCCACAGGCATCCGTGCAATGCCCACATTATGTTTGTTCAATGATGAATACATGCCGATGGTGGCGATACCAACCTGTTTGCCATCTTTCATCAATGGCGCGCCTTCTTCTGCGGGTTCTGTACCTTCAAGCTGAATGCCATAAATTTTGAATCGTTCTTTACCTTTTAGGCGGTAATGTTCTTCAGCCCCACGGAAGCCCGTTTTGCCAGGGGATACAGTGAAATCCAGTCCAAGCTCCCACAATGTATCGCCATGTTTTTCATTTTCAAATGGATATTGGTCGGAATTATCGAACGGATAAAATAAGAGATAGCTTTCGGCACGCAACCAATCCAATGTCGTAAACCGCGTGGGTATGATTTTCTTGGGTGCACCCAGTTCAACCAATTTGTCCCAAATATCGGTTGCTTCTTGCCCACGGCAGAAAATTTCGTAACCACGTTCACCTGTGTATCCAGTGCGCGAAATGGTAACTGGCTTATCAAAAAGCGTTGTATGAATATGCGAAAAATACACCATATCACGAATACCCGGCACGCCTTGTTCTTCCAGAAAGTCAACCGATTTTGGTCCTTGAAACGAAATATCATGTAAATTGTCATCAAACCGAACATCAACATCGCGTCCCATCGCAGCCATCGTCAATTGTTCATGGCCTTGACCCGAACCGTGAACAACCATCCACGAATTTGGTCCCATGCGATAAATCACACAATCATCGATAAATTTACCTTCGTCATTGAGCATGCACGCATAACTTGAACGACCTGGTTTAATTTTGTCGGCATTTCTTGTTGTCGCACGGTCAATTACAGCAACGGCATGCGGTCCAACAAGGTGAACTTTTTTAAGCCCAGATACATCCATAAATCCAGCATTCGTACGAATTGCTAAATATTCTTCTTCTTGGTCCTTGTCATAGGACCACGCGGTTCCCATGCCTGACCAATCTTCTAATTCTGACCCCATTTCGCGATGCCGCGATGCCAGCATTGAGTAACGCCAAGATGCTATCATTTTTACTCTCCCTTAGATTAATTCCTAAACATATATATTAGTTTCAAATTGCATCTTGACAGAAAGAACCCATATATGCAATAAATATACAAATAATAATAATAAAATAATAATAATAATAAAATTTAACAACTCAATGAAAACTTTTAAAAGTGCTATTTCCTCTGCATTTTTAACGATTCTCACGGAAGGAGAATAATAATGGACGGTAACCTAAACGCACTTACCACCATCTTTACCGAGTTTTATTACTGGGTTACGGTAGTGGTAATGTTTCTAATCCACGTTGGATTTTGTCTGTATGAAGTTGGCGCCTCACGGCGAAAAAATCATCTCCATACTTTACTAAAAAATATCATGCTAATTCCTTTGGTCACTGTAACCTTCTTTTTCTTTGGTTGGTGGATATATTGGACATTTCCAAATTTCTTCCCTGGAATCGGTGGCATCGACTTTGCGGCTGGTACAATTTACACGCCTTGGTCTGAAAATATGGCAACCAATACGAGCGATCGAATCACGGGCGTTTTCTGGGCGGCATTCTTGCTATTTTCTTGGACGGCAGCCTCGATTGTTTCGGGTTCTGTGATTGAACGTATCCGCTCATCTGCTTTCTGGATGCACGCTGTATTGATTGGTTCAGTTTGGTGGATTATCGACGCGGCATGGGGCTGGCATTATGCGGGCTGGATGGTTCAAAAGCTTGGCTATCATGACGCTTATGCATCTGGTGTTATTCACGCGATTGCGGGTGGTTATGCGCTTGGTATTCTTTACGTGTTGGGTCCACGCTTAGGCAAGTTCCGCAAGGATGGCACACCACGTGATATCCCACCACAAAATCCATGGATGGTCGCAGTTGGTCTTTTACTAATTTATACGGGTTTCTGGGGCTTTTACGCCGCATGTAATGTTCCGCTTATCGCACCCGAAGTCATTGGCGGTGAAATCATTGGTACAACCTGGACTGCAACCAATATTTATTTGGCGCCTACCACATTAGGTGCGATTACGTTTAACTTCTTGCTTTCACTTTCGGGTGGCTTGATGGCAGCGTATGTTGTTTCCAAAGGCGACGTGTTCTGGACAGTATCAGGCGGGCTTGCGGGCATTATTGGTGCTTCTGCAGGTAACGACTTATATCACCCGATGCAGGCGTTGTTAATTGGCGCGGCAGTTTCAGCGATGGCATATAAACTACATTATTTTGTTGAACGTCGTTTCAAAATTGATGATGCAGTTGGTGCGGTTGCTGTACATGGTTACGCTGGTTTCTTAGGCGTGGTCATTGCAGGCTTTGTACTTTGGGGTGCGCCTTCTTCGCCGTTTGCGGGTTATGCGACAATCTCACCATTGGGTCAGTTAATCGGCGCATGTATCATGTTCGGATTGCTCGGGTTCCTGCCTGCTTATCTTGTGACTAAGCTTCAATCTAAAATGGGCATACTTCGTATTCCTGCCGAGATTGAGTTACGCGGTCTCGATTTTCACGAAAACGAAATTTACGAAGACGCTATTGCAGAAGTTGCAGCGGCTTCTAAAGAATTTCATAAATAATAAGGAAGTTAATTATGTCTACAATTGGATATGAAAGCTGGGCAGTTGATCTGGCAAACGTTACCGCAATCTACCCGTTTCAAGGGGCAGAAAAATTCATGGTACTTCTTGGAGTTATCTTCTGGATTGGTTTTCACGTACTGCAAGCACGTATGGAAACCAAGCAGTTTGCCGACGATATGAAGGTGACTGATAAAAAGAGAATTGATGCGGCAATAGACCGTTATTAATTTAAATATATTGAAGAACCGCGGCAATTTATTTTGTCGCGGTCTTTTTTTAGCTACACTCAGCAAGGGTGGGATAATCGAAGACTATTAAAATACGCGCATTTATTCGCGAGAACGGTAGTGAAGCCTTCGGTTACTGAGCCTACCGAAGCACCTAAACCGCAGAATTCGGCAAATCTACAACCGATTTTCTATTGAGGCAGTGGAAAACTCTTACACTGTTGCTGGAAATCAACGCAAAAAAGTAACTGAATTGCTTGTTTCAGGCTGATTATGTGGCTTGTTCGTGACACATTCAATCTTTCTGCATCGCAAGCCCATATCATCAAAGCAAACATAAATTGTAATGAAAATACCAAAGGCGAACCCATTTGCCCGCTAACCCCATCCGTCAATATACGAGATGCCATGGGACGCACGCCCCTCCATATCGCAGGCAATGAAGGCAACGAAGACGTGTTATAACTACCTGAGAAACAATGGGCGCAGATACAAGCAATAAAAGATTATCGCGGTAATCTGGCAATATTAAAATAAGGGGGTCGTGCCGATAAGGCACGTCGCACCCCCAAAAAAAATAAACCGATACCGCGCCCCCTTTATATATATATCACTTCGGTAATAATCCGCGTGCGATAATCTCGGCTTGCATTTCTGCTGCACCCTCAAAAATATTCAAAATACGCGCATCGCATAAAATACGTGAAATCGGATATTCCAATGCGTAACCATTGCCACCATGAATCTGCAAGCCATTATCCGCCACCGACCATGCCAAGCGCGCCGCCAATAATTTTGCCATTCCTGCTTCCACATCACATCTGCCCCCTTGATCTTTTTTTCTACCTGCCATATAGGTTAGCTGGCGAATGCCCATAATCTCTACAATCATGCGCGCCAATTTTCCATAAATGCGTTCAAACTGAATAATCGGTTTGCCGAATTGCACGCGGTCACAAGCATAGTTGAAAGATAAACTCAAGCCATTCATTGCCACCCCAATCGCACGCGATGCCGTTTGAATGCGCGCAGATTCAAAGGTTTGCATTAATTGCGGAAAGCCCTTGCCTTCCACTCCGCCCAAAATAGCATCCTTTTCTACCGCAAAATGATTAAATGCCATTTCATATTCTTTCATACCACGATAACCAAGCACTTTAATTTCTGTGCCCTCAATCCCCGCATCAGGGAATGGAATTTCCGCATCGCCACGTTTTTTTTCAGCAAGAAACATGGAAAGCCCACGATGCCCTGCCTCATCAGGATTGGTGCGCGCCAAAAGGGTCATTAAATCGGTGCGCCCCGCATGGGTAATCCATGTTTTATTGCCAATAACCGCATAAGTGCCATCTGATTTTTTCACCGCACGGGTTTGAAGTGATGCCAAATCGGAACCTGTATTGGGTTCGGTAAAAACGGCAACTGGCAAAATTTCCCCAGAAGCGATGGAAGGCAAATATTTTTGTTTTTGCGCTTCTGTGCCAGATGTTTGAATTAATTCTCCGGCAATTTCCGAACGTGTTGCCAAAGACCCCACCCCAATATAGCCACGCGATAATTCTTCGGTTACCACGCACATTGCCATTTTACCAAGCCCAGTGCCGCCATATTCTTCACGAATGGTCAATCCAAAAACTCCTAATTCAGAGAGTTCTGCAATAATATTATCGGGGATAAGCAAATCTTCATCATGCCATTGAGACGCATTGGGAGTAATTTTTTCTGCTGTAAATTTGCGGAATTGTTCGCCAATCATAGCCAATGTTTCATCCAACCCGTAATTTCCAAAAGATTGCTGTTCTTGCGCGCACATCACCAAATCTTTCGCAAGAGAATTGAGCGAATAGGTAAAGAAAATTTTAATTTCAGGTTTTTGAGAAAATTCTTCTGCCAGATTTTCTGCCGTAAAATGTTCTGGGCGAATAATTTCATCTTGGCTCATCGCGATACCGTGGCGCAACTGCATGAGATATTCTGCGTAAAATCCCCAAACAATCATTTTTTCTAAATCGGTGCATTTGCCGGTACCCTGCAACTCTTGCAACCATAACAACATAGCAGCCAGCGATTCTATATAAGCCATAAACCACCCAAAGCCATGACGGATAAATTGCTGTTCGCTTTTCAATTCCATTTTAAGCAGGCGGTTGCGAATGGCTTCACCATAAAGGCGTGTATGCCTTAACGCACGCGCAATCTGCGCGGTAAAATCAGCATCATTCAATGCCATAGGATGAGTGAAATTATTGTCATCATTCATTCTAACTTCCTTTATTTAACATGTTGCCTGTGCGGTGACACAAATTTGCCCATCAGCAGCAGACACCCAAATTTCAATTTTATTCTCCGCAATTATTTTGCCAAAAAATCGCATTTCTTCTCCTAAAAATAAGGGGGCTTTGGTGCGAAATTTGAAATATTTGATAGGCTTCCCCAACCAGAGATGCGCGTAATAGCCAAGCATGGTCGCACTTAACGGACCATGAATAACAATGTTTGGGTATTTTTCCACACCCACAGCATAATCCTTATCATAATGGATACGGTGGTTATTATTAGTGAGGGCAGAAAAGCGAAACAGCATGACATTATTGGGGGTTAGCATGGCAGAAAAATCAGATGGCTTGGCATCGGTATCTGCTATCGTATCCGTTGCTTGTTTTACCCGACCTGCACCCCAACTATCCAAATAAGCGATGGTTTGAATTTCTTCTAAAAACACCTTATTTTGCGTTTCAAAAGTACCTTTGACTTTAACAAGATAAAACACGCCAGATGCGCCCTCTTTTTTATCAATGCTTAAAATTTCACGAATGCGTTTATTTTCGACACCTAAAGGAAGCGTATCATCATGCAAGGTTATTTCCGAACCAATAAACATGCGCCGTTTTGCAGGCAATGATGGCATAAATAGCCCTACATGCGGATGCCCATCGCGCCCAATATTTTCAGGAGTCACAGATTCACCATGATAAATCCAATGCATCGGTATGGGGATATGATTGGCAATTTTATCGCGTTCCAGCCCTAGCGCATCGCAGAGCATGTGAAGATTTTTTTCGTAAAAAATATCTGTAATTTCTTGGGTTTTGCCAAGATATTGTTGCGCCATTTCAAGGCTGGAATTTATATTTTCTACCATTTACGATATGCCTTTTATCATTCTGCTTGAAATATTTTTAAGATTTCTACAGTATTTTCACCAAGCTTCGGTGCCACTTTTACCGATGCGCGTTCAAAATTTGAAAACTCTAATGCCGAACCTGCCGCTTTGATTGTACCAACCCCATCTTGATAAATTTCTTCAAAAAGTGGGTTTTGTAAAGATGCCCGTGAATCCTCAACTGCCATCTGCTTAAAGGTTTGATAGACACCCCAGCAAATTCCTTCCGCATCAAAAATATCTGCAATTTCTTGTAAATTTTTCTGCACAACCCATTTGCCAATCGCCTCCGAAATCTCATCGCGAAGCGCGTAACGGCTACTTTCTATATCCAAATCAACATGATTGTTTTTTTCCAATTCTGCCATTTGAATATCTATATTTGTCACCTGTTTCACCGATTGCCATTGACGTTTGGTGAGTGCCACCAACATAATTTTACGCCCATCTTTGGTGAAAAAATCATGTCCGAATGTGCCGAAAATATGATTGCCAATAGCCGGACGAGGCTCATGGGTAAGTTGCGCTTCTGCCATGATTCCCAAATGAGACATCATCGAATAGCCAACATCAGAAAGCGAAAGCTTCACATGTTGCCCTTCACCTGTTTTGTTGCGATGGCGTTCGGCGGCTAATAATCCTGTGGCTAAAGTTGTGCCTGCCACAGCATCCCATGTTGGCATAACGCTATTGATAGGGGTTTCAGGGGTGGCATTGCCTGTAATAGATGGAAAACCTAATGCACAATTAACCGTATAATCAACAGCAGTTTTGCCATCATGATGCCCTGTAAGACTAACCATAATTAAATCGGGACGAACTTCTTTTAATGCGTCATAAGAAAGCCATTTCGGACCGACAAGATTGGTTAGCAAAATTCCGCCATTCTCACCCGAATTTTTAAGAAGGGTACGGAATTGGTCGCGCCCTTTTTCACTGCGTAAATCGAGTGTCACTGATTTTTTACCTTTATTGAGCCCTGTCCAATAAAGGCTTCGCCCTTCATCACTTAAGGGCCATCTGTTATAATCTAACCCACCCTCTTCAGGGTCTATACGAATAATTTCTGCGCCCATCTGCCCCAATGTAAGCCCTGCCAACGGCGCGGCGATAAAAGCAGACAATTCAATAATCCGCATATCCGATAAAATATGGTTCATGTTTTATTTTGTCCTAATTTCCAAACATTGAAATCATGAAGAATTTCTTCGTTATTTGCGCCCATTTGCACAGGTGCTACGGGTTCAGGGGCAGGGGTTTTGCTATATTTAATCGGGTTTCGCACAATACGCCATGGTCGTTTCCCTTCAGGATGCGCAACATCTACTAACAAATTGCGAGCTTCAGTATGTTCATCATTAAAAATATCTTCCGCATTATTCATAGGTCCGAACGGAATTTTTCCACCTAATTTTTCATTCAATTCCGCGCGCGTATATTGCATTGTCCATTCTTCTACAAGCTTATTAATAATATCGGAGTTTTTGTTACGATTTACTTTAGAATTAAAACGCTCATCATTGATTAAATCTTCACGTCCCATCTGGGTAACCAAAATATCAAAAAAATTATTTTCTACAATGCCTATTGCCACCCAACCATCTTTAACAGGAAAAACACCAAATGGTGATAAAAATGCGTGCATATTGCCTTCGGGTTTATAGATGGTTTTATCATAATCATATTGGTAAATAATCCGTTCACACAGGCTAACCATAGCATCTTGCATGGCAACATCTACCATTTGCCCTTCGCCTGTTTCGTCTCTATGTTTCAATGCTGCCATAATGGCAAACGCCATCATCATGCCTGAAAAAATATCACCAATGGCAGGACCAACTTTCGTTGGGTTATTAATGTCTTTTCCTGTAAAGCTCATAATCCCGCCCATTGCTTGGGTTACCACATCATAGCAAGGCCAATCGCTATAAGGACTTTTGCCAAAGCGCGGGTCGCCAAATCCACGAATAGAGCCATAAATAAGCTTAGGATTAATCTCTGCCAAAGCTTCATAACCAAGCCCTAATTTTTCCATCACATTGGGACGAAAATTCTCCACTAAAATATCCGCATCTTTTACCAAATAGCGCAAGGCATCTTTGCCTTCATCGGTTTTCAAATCTAAAGTAATACTTTTTTTATTGCAATTCAGACTAACGAAATAACCGCTCCATTTTTTTTCAGGGTCATCATCGCGAAACGGGTCAATCGTGCGACTGGAATCGCCAATGCCATTTTCAATCTTAATCACCTCCGCACCATGTTCGGCAAACATCATCGTACAATAGGGTCCTGAAACCACGCGGGTTAAATCTAACACACGCAAGCCTGCAAGAACGCCAGATGAGGGAGAGCTATTGGTATAAGTTTCTGTCATGAATTGTCTGACCTTTTATGAATTTTGGTTAAAAAACTAAGCAATGTTTGATTCATTAAATCAGGATTTTCTACCAATGCCATATGTCGCAATTTGGGCAATATCACCAATTCTGCATCTTCAATCTCCGCAGTAATTTGACGGCTCATTTCTGGATTATTGCCGAAATCTTCATCGCCTGTTAGCACCAAAGTTGGGCAGGTAATTGGTTTGGGCAATGGGCAAATTTCAAAAATCCCATCCACCAAAACACGATAATTATTAGCATATTTTTTTGGGTCTTTATTGCTTAACACCCATTGCGTAACCTGCTGGATAATTTCGGGGTTGCTTGTGCGAAAATTTTCTGTAAACCACCGTTCCATCGCCGCTTCCACCGTAGCAGACGGACCGTCTTTTTCCACTTGTGTCACACGGCTGGCAATTTTTTGCTGTTGCTCTGTTGTGCGTAGATAAGGGGAATTTAGGATAACAAGCCCGTTCAACATTGGCGCGTAATTCATGGCAAAATGCCGTGCAATCATACCGCCAATCGAGAACCCTATCAATGTACATTTTTCAATGTTGAGGCACTCTAATAATTCTAAAATTTGCGCTGAAAATTGGTTAAGAGATGGCAAATCATCGCCAGAACCACTTTTGCCATGATCAAAAAAATCGTAAGTAACCAGCCGATAATATTGGCTCAAAATAGGAATTTGCCATTGCCACATCTCTTGATGCATACCAAGCCCATGAATAAGCAACAGATAAGGGCGTGCATCATCGTCACCCTGATGATACAAATGATAGCATGTCTTTGCACAAAATTTTTCCTGCATTTGCTAAATTTCTTTGCCTTCAGGAAAATAGGCAATCACTTCCAATTCTACTTTAACATCTAGCAATAAATCGCTGACCACAGCAGAACGCGCAGGTGGCGCATCGGGAAAATAATCCCCATAAACTTCGTTAAATCCGGCAAAATCGGCTTTATCGGTTAACCAAACCATGCTTTTGACAATATGCTCTAAGCCCGCCCCTGCCAAAGCAAGCGTGGCTTGTATCTCTTGAATCACTTGATGAGTTTGCGCGCGAATATCTGCATCCACCATAGGCTTGCCATCTTTGAATGGCAGTTGCCCAGTCAGAAAAATGAAATCGCCAGCACGCACCGCACGCGATAAAGATAATTGCTTGCCATTAATAATTAAAGGTTCGCCAATAACCTGCTTCATTCTATTATCCCTTTTCATAGACTGTTGATTATGCTTTCAGTTTAACGTAGAAACACATAAAGAAATATTTTTTTGCGACAAAGCCATCAAGAACGATAGCGAAAAAATTATATTTATGCGTTTTAAGGAAAGCGAATGGGGGAAATTATTGCCAAATCTGCATCAGCATATCCACAATATAAATATTATCTTCCATGATAAAAAGTGGATTGATTTCAATCTCGGCGATATGGTCTCTTTCCTGTGCCATCATGTCGGCAAGTTGCATCAGTAGGGTCACGATTTTATCCATATCCGCTTTTGCACCGCCACGAAACCCTTGCATCAGCGGAGCAATTTTTAAATTTTGCAAATGGTTTTTTATATCCATCTTGGAAGCAGGCAACAGAATGGTTTGTGAATCCCTTAGCAATTCAATAAAAATCCCGCCACTGGCAATCACCATGACGATACCAAACTGCTCATCATGTCGGATGCTCACCATCAGCTCGGCAAGTGGCTTCGGCATCATCTGCTCTAGCAGGAATTCATCTACATTTATATTTTTATTACGGGAGGTAATGTTGCTAGTAATCAAATCGATGGCTTCTGTAATTTCATCTTGATGATGTAAATTTAATTTAACCGCGCCCCACTCGGTTTTATGGGCAATCTGGGCATTGCTAATTTTCAGAACATAATTATCTATCGAAGATGATGCGCTGATTTTCTGCATAGCATTTTCCAAGCTTTTCGGTTCATTAATCTTTATCAATGCGCGCTTTATCAAATAGGGCATCAAAGTTTCTATGCTTGCTAATTTTTCTTTGCCTGCAAATTCTGATAAAATCGTGCGATTTTTTAACGCATTTTTATTGCGATATACAAGCTGTAATTTTTGCGCCTCTGCCAAGATTTTTTCTCGTGCCTCGCGATAGAAAATGGCATGAGAAATCGCATTGAGCGTTTCAGGCAAACCTTGCATGGGGGCAACCCGATTTTTCACCAAAAAAATGCGAGATTCCTCATCGATGCTTTCTGGCAAGGTTGAACATACTGCCCCCACAATATCCTGCGCGCGCACCGCATCTACAAAAGCGGTTGCATCATTGGTGTAAAGTTGTTTGTAATAATCGGTAAATGCAGGATGGGGAAAATCTACGATGCTGACCGCAACATCGTAATCTTCGCCAATGGCTGTACGAAATACAGGATAGGTTTTGTCATAATCTCCCCAAATCGGAGTTGTATAATCTAACGGATTGCTGACGGTAGCGATGGGAGGCAACATTGTGGTGAGTGCATCTTTTTTATCGTCATCAATCATACCAAAACTTAAACCGATCGTTTCAGCATAATCGGCAAGCATGGTTGCGCCACCACCTGAACACGTAAAGCCCAGTAAATTATTGCCTTTGGGGATACCGCTGATGGTTAAAAATTTTAAGGTTTCTAACATTTGTGGCAGATTATAAACACGGATAATCCCTAATCTATCAAACAGAGCTTGATAGGCCTCATCCGATCCTGAAAGCGAACCTGTATGGCTAATCGTCAAATTTTTTCCAATCTGTGATGTGCCAGTTTTTAGGACAACGATGGGTGTGTTATTTTCCAATGCTTGATAGGCAGCATCAATGAAATTCTGCATCTCGCGAATGCCTTCAATATGTAAACCAATTGCGGTTACTTCTTCGCGCGCGCTAAAAGCATCCACAAAATCTTCAAGGCGCATCGATGCCTGATTGCCCGCTGCCACCATATAGCTCATCGGTAATTCGCGTTGGTTCATGATAATATCCGAAGACATCATCCCGCTTTGCGTGATAATCGCCGCGCCGCCATATTCAGGACGCCTCCCCCGATGTGCAAAAGGCCATAATGCCATTTTTTCCATATAATTAATCACGCCATAACAATTGGGACCAATCAATGGCATATCGCCCGCCGCTTCCAATAATTCTTGTTCTAACGCTTTGCCCGCATCGCCTGTTTCGCTAAAGCCTGCCGTATAGATAACCGCACCGCCTGCGCCCATCTCGCTTAATTCTTTGATGAGTGGAACGACCATATTAAGCGGCACCGCCACAAAAGCGGCATCGGGGGCTTCGGGTAATTGTTGCGCGGAAGCATAACATTGATAGCCAGCAATCTGTTCGCGTTTCGGGTTTACAGACCAGATAATGCCTTCAAAGCCTGCGCGCAAATTTTCTTTAATCACTAATTCTGCATCCACACCACCAAAAACTGCCAAATGTTTTGGTGCAAGCATCCGATTAAAATTTTCAAATTTTAGGCTATTCTTCATGGAAAATCATCATGCTGACAATTAATAAAAACGCGCTACGCGCCAAGAGGACGTAATATGGAACGTGTAATAATATGGCGTTGAATTTCTGATGTACCATCCCAAATTCTTTCCAAGCGTGCATCGCGCCAAATACGTTGAATGGGCATTTCTTCCATCAACCCCATACCACCAAAAATTTGCACCATATCATCAGCAGTTTTCCAAAGCATTTCAGAACAATATAATTTTGCCATAGCAGCATCTTTATCATCCATGATTTTTTGGTCTGCCTTACGCACCGAATCCATAACCAATAAATCACCCATTTTGATACCCAACGCCATATCGGCAAGCTTAAAGCCTGTGGCTTGAAACTGCCCAATCGGTTTGCCAAATTGTTTGCGATTTGCCGCCCAATCTTTGGATAAATCAAAAATCCGTTCCGCTTTACCGTTGCAAGTTGCCGCCAACCAAATCCGCGCCATCACCAACCATTGACCAGAAAGTTCGAACCCCTTACCTTCAGCACCTAGAATTTTATCTTTACCAAGCCGTACATTATCGAAGCCCAATTGGAAGGTTTTATAACCGCGATGGCTAATAGAATGCGTGCCTTCATGAATATCAAAACCTTTCACGCCAACATCTACCAAAAAGGCAGTCACGCGTTTGCGCTTGCCGCGCGGTGTTTCATCTTCGCCTGTTGTCGCAAATACGATTGCAAAATCTGGCATGGTAGGACCCGAGATAAAATGTTTGGAGCCATTTAGAATCCAATCATCGCCATCTTTTTTGGCATTGCTTTTCATAGACATAATATCCGAACCCGCTTCTGGTTCTGTTAAAGCAAAAAGTTCGCGTTTTTCACCCCGAACACAAGGCATTAAATATTGTTCGCGCTGGGCTTCGTCACCAGCCATCAATAATTCTGTGGGGCGTGCCACCCATGAATGAAGTGCGTGCGATGTTTTGCCATATTCGCGCTCTACCAAAGCCATCGCCGTGTAATTTAAGCCGCTCCCGCCTACAGATTCTGGTAAATTGGCAGCAAACAAACCAATATCTTGAGATTTTTTTGCAATCTGTTTACCAATTTCTTCAGGCACATAGCCTAGCCTATCTACTTCTTCTTCATAAGGAAGCATTTCTTTTGTCACAAAGTCGCGAACTGTTTTGAGTAACAATTCGTTTTCATGGTCAAGCGCAATATCCATTTTGATGCTCCTAAAAAAGAGTAAGTTGTTTTTGTCAATTAAGCTTTTGTAAATTAGAATTTTGATAACGCTGTATCAACGCAACCAGCCCCAACGCGATAAAGGTGACGCTGATTAAAACCACAGCGGCGACCGCTACAGTTGGGTCGGTATTATCGCGAATGCCATCCCACATACGCCGTGGCAAAGTAGAAATTCTGAATTTGGCAATGAATAATGCCACAACAATCTCATCCCATGATAAGATAAACGCAAAAATACCGCCGGCAATCATACCCGGACGGATAGAGGGAAAAATCACACGGCGCAAAGTGGTATGCATGGAAGCCCCTAAATTACGCGATGCTTGTTCTAATCGCGGGTCAAAATTTGCCAAAGATGCCGAAACAGTAATCAGCACCATTGGGGTTGCCAAAATAATATGGGCGATAATCATTCCTGAATAACTATCTAGCAAACCCAATTTTGCCCATGTGCGATAAAATGCCATCGCAGAAATAATCGGCGGAATAATCAGCGGTAATAATAGAAAACCATGCATGATTTTTGAAACTTTTGATGTGAGGCGCCACAAACCAACCGCGCATAATGTGCCAAAAAGCACGGCAAAAACAGCTGAGATGCTGGCAATGATGAAGCTCTGCAACATGGATTGTAACCATAGGGTTGAGGTGAATAAATTCTGATAATGTTGGAAGGAAATTCCGCCATCAGGCAAAGATAGATAACGTTTATTGGTGAGTGATACGGGGATTGCCACAAAGATTGGCAAAACAAGAAACACACCAACAGCCCAACCCATGGTGCGCGTTGTTTTAGATAGTTTAATCACATTTTGCATGAAATTACGGTCTCCCCAAAAGATTATTCAACTTCATAAAGCGTGACACAATAAACATCAATGCAAACACACCTGCTAATATTAACGTGGCTAACACAGAAGCCGTACCCCATTTTAAGGTAACCAATAATTGCACGGAAATATATTCCGCCGCCATTAACACGCGTCCACCGCCTAAAAGCGCAGGGGTAATATAAAATCCAAGCGAGATAATAAAAACCAACATGCTAGATGCCACAATCCCCGGCAAGGTAAGGGGCAGGTAAATTCGCCTAAAGGTTGTGGGTTGGGAGGCGCCCATAGAAAAAGACGCGGCGATGATGCGTTTATCCATGCCTTGCATATTCGCCAAAATCGGTAAAACCGCATAAGGAATCATATAATGCACCATGCCAATTAACACACCCAATTCGTTGCGTGTCATTTGTAATGGCTCGTCAATTAGCCCCGCCGATACAAGCGATACATTCACAAGCCCTTTATAACCCAATAGGCTAAGCCATGCAAAGGCACGCACCAAGACTGACACCCAAAAAGAAATCAACACCATCACCAGCAACCATTTATGCTCAAATGTGCGAACATTGACCATTGTGTAAGAAATAATATAGCCAAATACCACCGCAAAAAAGGTGGTAATCAGGCAGATGCGAAATGTTTTAAGAATAATTCTTAAAAGCGCATGATTGGAAAACACATCAGCATAATTTTGTAGCCCAAATTCTGGAGTGGAAAAACTGAGATGCAGAATTCCCAATACAGGCCACCCATAAAGCACAAATAAGATGGCAATGATAGGCGCGACTAAAATCCAATAATCGTTAATTGTAATGTTTTTATAAATAACCATGCTTTATAAAATTCTATTAAAATACAAAAAAACATCCGCAAAAACAAAGAGATATTAAAAAATAAAACTGCTTTTGCGGATATTGTAAATTTTGGTTAGCCGATGGCTTCCAAATATTTATTAAGAGCATCACCACCATTTGTCGCCCACCATTCAGGGTCGTTAAATAGCACTTTCTTAATGTTTGATTTTGCTGTAACAGCATATTTTTCCAAATGTTTTGGAATTTTCTTCGCGGCCTTAGGATTGGCAGGAGTCATACCATGACAATCTAAAATCGATAGCTGTTCAGCAATATTTTGTGCATTGGCGATGAATTTCATTGCATTCTTACGCCCTGCAGGATTGCCTTTTGGTACCAACCAAGCACCCGGCATTGCGATTGCTTCGTTGAGATTAAGCTGATAACGTCCATCGGTATCACGTTCAACATGACGCGCACGATTTAACCAAACCATACCCATTGAAACTTCACCATCGGTAATCATTTTTTGAGCTTCTGCACCACCACCCCAATAAAGAGAGTCGGCTTTAATAGATTTGATTTTATCAATCGCTCTATCTACATCGCATGGATACACATCTTTTTTCGCAACACCATCCGCAAGCAATGCACCTTCAATGGCACCATTTGCCCATTTATAAAGCGAACGTTTGCCGGGATATTTTTTGGTATCAAAGAAATCTGCCCAAGTTGTTGGAGGATTATCACCAAATTTTTTGCTATCATACATGAAAGCATAACCATAGAAAACCACTGTAATACCATGTTTCCATGCGAAGCCTTTAAGAGCTTTCTTTTTATCAACAATGCTATAATCAATTTCTTCTAGATGACCAGATTTGCCAAGTGCGATTGCATCAAACGCATCCGCATCTGCCACATCAGCAGTCACGGCGTTTGAATCAACCATCTCTTTAATTTTGCCCTGAAGCGGACCAGATGTATCAATTCTGAAACCAAGCCCTGTAGCATCTTTGAAAGATTCACCGAAAGCTTTCGTGTGGCATTTTACTGCATCACCGCCCCAATTCCATAAAATCACTTCATTTGCAGCCGCTTCGGCATTGCCAATAGCTACCGCAGCACTCGCAACACCCGCCATGCCACAAAGCGCCAAGAAATGACGCCGTTCCATACGGCCATTTTTAAAATCATGCGCACCTTGTGTGAGCATATCCTTAAAGAACATCTTATCTTGCATAAGAATTCTCCTCTATATTTAAAGTTATATATGAAACAAAATTAATACGCATTTCTACCCATCTTTATTCATTTCACTTTTTACCAGCACCCCAGCATCATCAGACCAAGAAAGCAAAATATTTGCGCCTATTTCTAACTTTTGCGGTGCACGCCATAAATCAACATCCACCATGATTTCACCCAAAGATTCTACCATGACGCTAAGCGAGATGAGAGAACCAAAATAAGCAATATCGATGATTTTACCGTTGATTTTATTCGTTTGCTTGTTTGAAGCAACAAGCTCAATTTTTTCAGGACGCAATGCAATCGTGATATTATCACTCTGTTTTACGATTCCTGATGATGTTTGTATAAATTTATTGTCACCAATTTTATAGTGAATTTTATCCTTAATCACTTGATCAATCTGCGCTGTAATAAAATTGCTTTTTCCCAGAAAATCGGCAGCAAACACAGTTTTAGGCTTTTCATATAATTCTTGTGGCGTGCCAATTTGCACAATGCCACCATCGCGCAAAATCACAATTCTATCAGACATAGATAAGGCTTCTTCTTGGTCATGCGTCACATAAATAAAAGTGGTTTTTACACGGTTGTGAATTTCTTTTAACTGCCTCTGCACTTCGGTACGCAATTTTTTATCAAGCGCGCCAAGTGGCTCATCAAGCAATAAAATTTGTGGGGCAAAGCTTAACGCACGCGCCAATGCCACCCGTTGCTGTTGCCCGCCTGAAAGTTGACGGGGCAGACGGTCAGCAAATTCTTGCAACTGAACCAATTCTAACATTTCCTGCACACGTGCTTTTTGACGCGCTTTTTCATATTTACGAATTTCTAACGGATAGGCAATATTTTCTACAACACTCATATGTGGAAATAACGCATAGCCTTGAAACACCATGCCGAAATTACGCTTTTGTGCAGGCAGGTTATTAATAAGATGACCATCTAATGAAATATCGCCAGAACTTATGGTTTCAAACCCCGCGATAGACATCAATAAAGTGGTTTTGCCCGAGCCAGAGGGACCCAAAAGCGTTAAGAATTCTCCTCTGTTAATTTGCAAATCAACATTATCCAACGCCGTAAAATCTCCAAATTTCTTGGTAAGATTTTCAATTTTTAAGCCAGATTGTTGTTTTGCAGTTTTGACCATTGGCTTCACCCCCCGCGCAATTTCAATTTGGTGCGGGCTTCTTGCGGGGATAAAACACGCGCGCCCATCCGTTCAATAATTTCAATGCCACGGGTTACCAATTGCGTGTTGGTAGCAGGCACACCGCGCTCTAAATAAATATTATCTTCTAAACCAACACGCACATTGCCACCCATGGCAACTGCCGCCGCTAACATTGGCATCTGCATGCGTCCAATACCAAAACTTGCCCAATTTGCACCAGCAGGCAGTTCATCTTTCATCACTTTCATAGTATCCACACTTTGGTCTGCACCCCATGGAATGCCCAAGCAAAGCTGAAATAAAGGAGGGGCATCAACAAGCCCTTCAGCCATCATTTGTTTGGCAAAGCGCAAATGCCCCAACTCAAAAACTTCTAATTCGGGCTTCACATTCATGGCTTGGATAGAGCCTGCCATCTCGCGTAGAATTTCGGGCGTGGCAATATAAATGCCACCGCTAAAATTAAGTGTACCGCAATCTAATGTACAAATTTCAGGGAGCAGTTCTTTAATATGAATCAGGCGCGTTTTCGCATCTACCATATCGGTACCAGCCCCCGGCATGGCTGGATTTTCAGGGTCTGGAAACCAATCACCGCCCATGCCTGCCGTCAGATTAATGACAATATCAGTATCACTGGCACGGATAATATCAACCGTCTCTTTAAAAAGTTTTGGGTCGCGCGAAGCAAGCCCTGTTTCAATATCTCTGACATGAATATGCGCGATAGAAGCACCAGCTTTGGCAACATCAATCACGGAATCCGCAATTTGTTGCGGTGTCACGGGAATGTGAGGATTCTTGCTTAACGTATCACCTGCGCCTGTTACGGCACAGCTGAGAACAACTTCATAATTCATCACTACTCCCTTCTAAAATATATCTATGGCAAATAAATTATCGAATAAATTATCATCGCCCTTTATAAACTTACCATTATTTAATGGTTATCAGCTTTTAGGATAAACAATTTTCTTTTTTACGACAAGAAATGTAAATAAATAGTTACTTTCTTGGCAAATTTGATAAAAGGATACATTACTCTTTCGCATTTCGCACCGCTTTCAGCACCCCTACAATCGCACGGTCGCGCTCTGCCGCCATTTCTGTAAAGCTACGATTCCCTGCAATGTCGTTACAGCCATCCACCATCAAATTATATAATTCATCCGTTAATTCAGGAGCTTCTAAGCGTGTCCATGGCAGTTTTAACGCTGGACCAAATTGTTGTAAATTGGTTGCCATACCGCCTTCGCCACAAGCAACATGAAATGCCATACATTGCCCTAAAATCGCCATTCGAGGCGCCATGCCATGCATGATGGCATCATCAATTTGCTTGGGTGTGGCTTCATGATTGGCAACCATATGCAAGGCTTCCCGCCACAAAGCTTCTTGCAAGCGGGTGGCAACAAAGCCGGGTATTTCCTTCATCATCACCAAAGATTTTTTACCAATGGCATTGTAAAATTCTTCCGCCCATTGAATCGCTTCAGGCGCCGTTTTATCTCCGCCAATAATTTCCACCAATGGTAATAAATAAGGCGGATTAAACGGATGCCCCACAACCATACGTTCAGGATTTTTGGTATCGGCTTGAATATCACTCATCGGTAGCCCAGAGGTGCTAGAGCCAATCACCACATGTTTCGGTAAAATATCATCTAATTTTTGATAAAGTGCCTTTTTAATATCCATATTTTCAGGGGCTGATTCTTGTACAAAATCTACGCCATCTAAAGCCATTGCCAAATCATCAGTGAGGGTTAAGCGTGCTTTGCTTGCACCTAATGCTAAGCCTAATTCTTCCAACGCCACCCATGCTGTATCTACAATATCATGAAATGTTTTTTCTTCTGCCATATCATGCAAATAGCTTGTGACATCAAAACCACGTGCAAGAAAATACGCAGCCCACCCAGCACCAATGGGTCCACCGCCAATGCTTGCAATGCGCGTCATTTTATCCAGAGATGGATACATTTATCGTCCCTTAAATACAGGCTCACGCTTTTCTACGAACGCACGAACGCCTTCTTTGGCATCTTCAGATTTTAACATGGCACGGTAGATTGGCAAATCATCGTAACGCATTTTATGAAAGGCTTTTTCTAGCGGAATACATTCAATAGAACGAAGCACTTCTTTCACCGTTTGCAATGCCAATGGTGCGGCTTTTGCCAATTGTTGCGCCCAAGCGCGCGCTTCTTTCATTAAGTTTTCTTGCGTGACAACCTTATTCACCAAGCCATATTGTGCGGCTTCATCTGCCCACATTTTGCGCCCTAACAAAAACATTTCCATAGCAATATTAGGGGGGATACAGCGTGGCAAGCGTTGAATGGCTCCGGCATCTGGCACCATGCCAAGAGGCATTTCAGGCAGACTAAAACTCACATTTTCTGTAGCAATCAGCAAATCACACGATAGTGCCAATTCAAAACCACCACCCACAACCACGCCATTTAACGCACCAATCACAGGTTTGTTTAACTTCCAATTTTCCGTTAATCCTGCAAAACCGCCTTTGCCGAATTCATCGGTTTCCCACCAATTTTCTAGAGAAGCATCGCCTGAATTCACTTCTTTCAAATCCCAACCTGCGGAAAAAATTCTATCACCTGCCGCCGTTACAATACCCACACGTAATTCTGGATCTTCATCTAGCATGGCAAAGGCTTCACCCAATTCTTGACTCATCTTAAAATCAATTGCATTGACTTTAGGCTTATTTAAGGTCACCTCAAGCACATGCCCATCGCGGGTAATTTCAACAAATTCGCTCATTACTTTATTCTCCTCAATCAATATTTGATGCTGTCATTCTTGCATAGAAAATTACAAAAATTATTACTTTTTAGACATAATTATGACAAAATAGTTTTGATTTTTCTGATAAGATTAATGCATTATCATATTGGCAAACTTTCAAAAATCTGTATGATGCTTGTATGATACTTGCGAGATTATTTTTTAACAATCAATGAGGGGTTAAGTCATGAGTTTTACCAATGTAAAATCTGCCGAACCGCGCCTGAATCGTTCCGAGCTTGCCGTGCCAGCTAGCAAGGTGAAATTCTTTGAAAAGGCTGCAAATTCTGAAGCTGACATTATCTTCTTAGATTTAGAAGATTCCGTTTCCCCGAACGAAAAACCCGAGGCACGCAAAAATGCAGTGGCCGCTATCAATGAGATTGATTGGGGGCATAAAACGCTTTCGATGCGCGTGAATGGGCTAGATACGCTTTATACCTACAAAGATTTGGTAGATGTTTTAGAACATACAGGCGAACGGCTGGATTTAATTATGTTGCCAAAAATCGGCACAGCAGAAGATATTTATGCGATTGATTGGCTCATTACCCAGATTGAAGCGAATATAGGGCGTCAGAAAAAATTAGGGTTTGAAATTATTATTGAATCCGCTTTGGGGCTTAAAAATATTCACGCGATTGCCGGTGCCAGTCCGCGCAACGAATCTTTGCATTTTGGACCGGGCGATTTTGCCGCCTCCATCCATGCACGCTCTACTGAAATTGGTGGCATCAACCCCGATTATGCGGTGCTAGATAATCGCCAAGACCCGCCCGAATTGGTGCCGGGCGATATGTGGCATTACGCGCTTTCAAAAATTATGATTGCGGCGCGTGCTTATGGGTTGCGAGCGATTGATGGCGCATTTGGTGATTTTTCCAACGCAGACGCATTTACCGTTGCGGCAAAACGTGCCGCCACAATGGGCTTTGAAGGCAAATGGGCAATTCATCCTTCGCAAATTGCCCTTGCAAATGATGTGATGAGCCCAACCGAAAAAGATATTAACGATGCAAGGCGCGTATTAGTGGCAATGCAAGATGCTGAAAAACAGGGGCAAGGGGCGGTATCCTTAGATGGTAAATTGATTGATTATGCATCGATGCGGCAAGCAGAAATGTTGGTAAAAAAGGCTGAAATGATTGCAGGCAAAAAGTAGCGTGTTAAAACTTTACGAGATACTTATGCGTGTTTCACCCCGTGTTAACTACATCGTTTGCCTCTTCCTTAACAACCCCCCGCTACCTCACTCCGCAGGGATTTGATTTCCCAACGCATCCCCCCGTGCGTGCAACACCTTTATATGATGATTTATTCCTGCGTGTTTGCATCTCATCGTGCCGTGCTTGCATCCGTAAAAACATGCCTTGTGATAGCTTAAAATATTTGCATAGCCCCCTTTTTCGTCCCTCGGGGCATCAATATCACTATCAACCGCTTATGTGCCGTTTATAACGGCATATAACCGTTTAGGTGCAATATCAATCGCCCTTCTTGCAAGCTGATGGCCTACCGCTTGATAAGCTGTAGAAATATATGTTTATGCGTGAAAATAAGCACCGCAGAAGAAATCCAAACGCCACAAGCCAATATAAATAGCAAACCACCATCGTCTAAAACATTAACGCCTAGCGGGCTGGCAAGGTGGAAAAAAACAGCGCCCGATATAATGCTTAAAGCCACCACTGCCCCTATAGGAATAAATAGCGTGTATCGTGTAAGCCAACCCACCAACAAACATAACGAGGCTATTAATTCTGCCGTGCCAATCATATAGGCGTTAAAAATACCCGGCCACAAAAATAAACCGCTTATACCAAAACTATCGGTAGCCCATTTATCTAATGTGGTAAAAATATGAATTGTTTCTATAGAATCGGTAAATTTAAAAAATAACGACTGCATAAATACACAACTAATATAAAGAATTAATACGATAATACCGTTTTTCTTACAAAATAATTTTTTACCTATCACAGAAACACTCTCTTTCTATATCGCACGCATAGTTTTATTTAGACCATTATAATGGAAATGCCTCATGATTGTAAAGCAAGTTATTATTATTTGATAGTTTTAAATCCTATGCTACTCCGCAGGGATTTGATTTCCCAACGCATCCCCCGTGCTAACTCTATCGATAGTAGTTTCTTAACAATCTCTATTTGGCGTATTTTTTGCATGTAATAGGTATAATTTATGCCCTTAAATACAAGGAGATAGTTTTGATAACCGACTTACCAGAGTCAAACTTACCAGAGTCAAACGCTGTAAGCAGTAAAAGCAAGGCTGCTAGCAAACTTAACTTAAAATTAGGTATTGCAGGAAAGTTACAATTTTCTGTTTTTGTTACTGTGTTGATAAGCACATTAACATTATCTTACCTATTATATCAAAATATCAGCAATAATAATCTGAATAATTTTGCGAAAGAATATGATGTTACTGTTGGTCAGATTGGTAACGCTTATAAAGAAAGATTAGATAATATTAGCGTCACGTTGGATTTAACGGCACAAAACCCCTTGGTGGCACGCGTGATGAATGAATTTAGTCTGTCATTCTTCGATTTTGAAGACCCGACAATTGATTTGCAACAGCTTTATATAACGGATAATCCCGAAGCCAATCGTGGCATGTATCTAAATGCAGATGATGGTTCGCTATATAGCTCTAATCATAGTATTTATCAATCATGGTTTTATCAAACGGTTACGCAAAATGCTTTCAGCGATATTTTACTGTTAAATACCAGTGGTGATGTGCTGTATTCGGTGATGAAATATAAGGATTATGCCGTTAATGTTAATGATGACGCATGGCAAGGTACAGGCTTGCAACGTGCCTTTGGGCAAGTGATACAAAATGCTGAAGATGCAGGCGATGCCCCACAAAATAAGATTGTCTATGTGAATTTTAATAATTATCTACAGCAACCTTTGCCTTCGGCTTTTATGGCACGCGCGGTGCGTAACGAATTTGGCGATATGCGCGGTGTGTTGGTTGTTAGAATTGATTCCAGCACATTGACGAGCATCTTAAACAAGACGCTGATTAATAATGAACAGGGTGCTTTTACCAATCAGCAAGGCGCGGTGATTGCAGCCGTTGGTATAAAAAATAATGGGCTGGGTGATTTGAATATTGATTTTGGCACGCGGATGAAACAATCTTTCAGCCAAGACGATACAACAGCAAGTGCGGCAAAAGATAATGGCACGGGGTTCAATATTAAAGCGCTGAATATTATACAAAACGTTAAGGGATTAGATGATATACAAAAATTACGTGCCTATCATATTGTCGATGATTATGGCGTGAAAAATGCGATTATTATTGATGTGAAATATGAACGCATTTATAAGCAAGGCGCGCAGATTAGAAGTTTTGTGCAGACACTCTCGGTTATAATTTTGGTACTGCTGTTCATTGTGCTAAGGATTTTAACAACCAGAATGACCAAGCCTATTCATAAAATAGTTGATGCCATCAATCAGTTAAAAGAAGGCGCGTATGATATCGACCTAACAGCGCTTGAAACGAAGGATGAAATTGGTGAAATTGCCCATGCCATCAATTTATTTAGCAAGCAAATGGGTGATAGCTCTGCGTTGCAAGTAGAAAAAAATCGACGCGACGAAGTGGAAAAACAAAAATCATTATTGCGCGATGAAATCACAGAACAATTCAAAAGCCAAACCACAAACTTAATTAAAGAAGTTAGTGAAATGGTTGAGAATATGGAAAATGCCAATAAATCAGTGGTTGACGCGGCAACAATATCAAAAAATTTCTCGGAACAAATCGCCACCTCTACCGATGAAGCCAAACAAGATGTGCAAGCAGTTACGACCTCGGCATCAGAAATGGTGACTTCTTTTGGTGAGATTACCCAACGAATGGAACATTCACTTCTTACTGTGCAACGGGTTGAAAAAAGTTTGGATAATACCGATGTGATTGTCAATAATATGACCGATTTGTCCAATAAAATTGGTGATATTGTGTTGCTTATTAGCGATATTGCCAGCCAGACAAATTTGTTGGCGCTGAATGCTACCATCGAAGCCGCACGTGCAGGCGAGGCAGGAAAAGGCTTTGCCGTTGTTGCCAGCGAGGTAAAAAATCTTGCCACCGAAACCACCCGTGCAACCGAAGAAATTGGCGAGCAAGTGGATTCAATCCGCGGTATCTCTACTCAGGCGGCAGATGTGATGACAAGTGTGCGTGACGAAATTCAAGAAATTAATGATATGGTATCAAATGTTGTCAGCGCATTGGTGCGACAGGTTGACACCACTCATGAAATGGAAAAATCTCTCACAAGCGCATCGGTGCGTACCACTGAAACCAATGAAAATGTGTTGCAAGTGGTCGCGCATAACAATAATACCGTTAATCAATCCAGTCAAATGTCAGAAACAGTCCATAATGCGAACGAGACAATTATCAATCTGGAAAATGCGGTTAATCAATTTATTGAAAGACTAGACGAGGTTTAGTCAAACACCGCCATCCTATCTGCACATTATATTACATGCTATAATTGTTTGATGCTTTTGATACTATCATCTAATGCCTTGCCTTCCGCATCACGCAAAGCTGCTTCACGCAAACGCCTTGCCCAACCCGCCGCATCTTTTTGTTTTTTCAGCATTGGCAAAGCCTTAAGCACTTTGTGATATTTACTGGTGGTGCGCTCATGCGTATCGCTATAGCCTTTAATCAGCTGTTGCATTTGGACGATTTCCAACGCCAACGCATAATCATTTTTGACAGTTTTTTCAATCAGCTTCAGCCATTCATCTATACGCACCCATTCTTGCGCATGACGGATAGTCCCCAACCGCCGTTTGCGCATATTGGCAAGTATATATAACAGCAAGAAACCGCCGATTTTGTCACTGCGTAATCTTTTACTGCCCGCAAATTGGCGCAAGACAAAACGCATCATACTTGTATCCGCCAAAAAACGTAGGCGATGAGGTATCAGCCCTTGCATTTCTTCCACGCGCGGATGCATAAATTCGGTAATGCTTAGTGGACTGTTATCCTGCCTGCCTGAATTTTTATCGACCCGTGCAAAACGGCTTTTGCGGATTTTAAAATCAGCCACCCGAATAACATCTTGATAACTCATGGCGTTGGCAAGATATTTGGCAAGATTTTCTGTAAGGCTCCATGATTTACCTGTGCCATATTGTTCATCTAAAGCAAAAAACTGTGTCATGATATCCAGATATTGCTCCGCATAGCGCGTGTTCTGAAAATCAATCACGCGGTTCAAACCCGTATGCACCATATAATGCACCTCGGCGGGCAAACTGTTATTGATATCGTTTTGTAGTTGCTGATATTTTCTTTGTTCCGATTTTTTACCACCCGCCATCTTTTGTAGTGGCAAAGCTTCTTCGGTAGGTTTAACATCTGGTCGCTGGTAATTCTGGGTTGCCGTGAACGCCGCATCAAAAGATTTTAGACTGTTTGCAACCCCGACACCCGATTTTTTAATCGCTTCTTGAAAAGATTTCTTAGCAAATGGCAACGCGCCCGACCCTGCAATCGCCCCTAGGCTAGAGGCAGAAATCACACTGCCATTATCTTCTGCGATTTTTTGCAAATCTAAATAGATAAATTCTTTCGCGGTGGCGGTGGCAACCATATCAATAATCTCTGCATCAGCAATGCCATCGCCCGGATTAATTTTTTCTGCCACGGCATAATTGCGATGGCTAGATGCCAATAATATGGTTTTATCGGGGCTAACAAGCCCGCGTTGAATGGCGCGCCCTGCTTCCATCCATTCGGTTGCTACCACCAAATCCACATGCCCCGGGCTTGGCATTAACCCTAAAATGGGTGCTTTTTTGCTTTTTTGAATTACTTCTAAATAGTAAATTGTTGCGCCTGTGCGTTGAGCAACCCCCGGCACGCTAGTGGATTGCACCACCCAATCTTCTAACTCGGCAACTGTTATTAGCCAATTGCTTAGCACGCCACCACCTTGCCCACCAACCGCTAAAATCGCAATACAGATGGGTTCATTTTTGCCGATATTCTTATCAACAATCTTAGCCATTATGCCGTGCTCTTTTCATGCTCATACAGATACCGCCTTGCATAATGTCGTTGCAAAACGCCAATCAATAGCCGATGAAGCCATGCGCTGGTTTTTTGCGTAATGCTGGGGTTATGTACAATATCGGTACGGTAAAATGAAGGGCATAAAATTGCGGCATCCGCAACCTCGCCACAATGTCCGCACGCCACACAGCTTGAATCCACATGAGCCACAGGGTGGTCACGCAATGGGTCATCCAGTTTTTTCAGCGTTAATGACGGGCAACCTGAAATCCGCATACAAGCATGGTCGCCCGTGCACACATCTTCATCTACCCCGTAGCGTTGTTCAACAACCGTTTTGCCCATTTTCACCGCATTGCGCTTAATGGGTTTTTCGCGCCTTTGACGGTTGAGCATACATTCACTAGAAGCAACAATCACCTTCGGACCTTTTTCTTCCGTGGTCAATGCCTCGCTAACAATATCGCGCATTTTTGCTACATCATAAGTGTAATCAATACGCCGCACCCATGTAACGCCAACGCCTTTAACGGCTTCTTCAATCGGATGCAACGTAGAACGGTTGGTGTTATTGGCGCGTGACGATAAAATATCTTGCCCGCCCGTCGCTGCCGAATAAAAATTATCAACAATGATAATCACATCATCGCTATTGTTAAACACTGCCCCGCCAATGCCACTGGTCAAGCCATTATGCCAGAAGCCGCCATCGCCAATGATAGAGATGGTGCGTTTGCCTGTCCCAATATTTAAGCCTGCCGATGATGCCGCACCCAAGCCATAGCCCATGGTACTTGCGCCCAAATTGAAAGGCGGTAAAATAGAAAATAAATGACAGCCAATATCGCACGATATATGCCGTTCGCCATCCTGTTGTTGCGCCAATGTGAGCGCAGAAAAAATTGGACGTTCGGGACAACCCGTACAAAAGCCTGCGGGACGTTGCGGAACAACATCATTTAATTTATCGGTTAATGCTTTATCAATTACAATTTCTTTGGGAGGGGTAATTTTACTCTTGCTTTTATCCAAATATTTTTGAATGCCCGTCTGTAGTATTTTCGCGGTATATTCGCCTGCCATGGTTAGGCAATCCTTGCCATATAATTTGGTGCTAATATCGTTACGGCGCAGGATGGTATGCAACATTTGTTCAATATGTTCGGGCTGACCTTCTTCTACCATTAGCACCGCATCCTTGCCCGTGCAGAATTCTATCACCTCGTCATCAATCAGCGGATAGGTGGCGTTCAGAACATAAATTGGCACATCGCTTTTGCCATAAATATCCGACAAGCCCAAATGCCGTAAGGCGGTAATCACATGATTATACATGCCACCTTGCGTGATGATGCCCTGTTTTTTCATGGCATCACTGCCTGTGAAAAATTCATTGATTTTGCGCTGTTTGATAAATTCTACGGCAGCAGGCCAGCGCTTGTTAATTTTTTCATGCTCATGTAGGAATGATGCAGGTGGTAACACAATACGGTTGGTGTCACGCTTGGGTGCATTACGCGCATCTTTTAATGTGAAACCGGGGCGCACATTATCTTTGGCAGTGAACGACCCATATATATGACACGCACGAATGCGTAATTCTAGCATTACGGGGCTGTTGCTGGCTTCTGATAATTCAAAGCCATCGCGCACAGTTTGCACGATTTTTTCCAAATTCGGGCGCGGGTCTAGCAACCAGATTTGTGATTTCATGGCAAAGGCATGGCTACGCTCTTGCAGGATAGACGACCCCTCGCCGTAATCCTCGCCAATCACAATCAATGCCCCGCCTTTTACCCCGCCTGATGACAAATTTGCCAAAGCATCCGATGCCACATTCGTGCCGACCGTTGATTTCCACGTCGCCACCCCTCGCAACGGGTAATGCATGGAGGTTGCCAACATCGCCGCCGCCGCCGCTTCACTGGCACTGGATTCAAAATGAACCCCTAAATCTTCTAAAATATCATTGGCATCGGCAAGCACATCCATCAAATGCGATATCGGTGCACCCTGATACCCGCCCACATAGCTGACACCCGATTCCAAAATGGCTTTGGTAACTGCCAAGATTCCTTCACCGCGAAAAATTTCGCCATCACCGATTTTTAATTGTTGAACTTCTTTTGCGAATGAACGTTCTGCCATGAATAAACCCTACCTAATTACTTTAATTGGCTGCCAACCAAGAAACCTGAACCACCGCCAAGCCCCGGTCCCGGATGGGTGGATGCGCCAATATGATACAGATTTTTGATAGGCGTTTGATGATTTTGACTGATTGAAAACGGACGCCACACAAAAAACTGATCTAGCGCACATGAACCACCATAAGGGTCGCCACCAACAAGATTGCAATTCATCTTTTCTAAATCCGCAGGTGAATAAGCGCGTCTTGTGCCTTTAATTTTATCAAAATTCTTAATATGCTTCTTCAAAATTGCTTCTACACGGTCGGCATATGCCTCGCGAATTTTATCATTCCATTGTCCATTTTTCGGTACGTTAATCTCACCCTTAGCATCGCCTTTAATAAAGCGCGGGGCTTCGGGCAGTTGTATCCATAAAATCGCTTTGCCTGCGGGGCAACGGCTGGCATCCAGCGCATGCGGTTGACCTACACAAATGGTTGGGGTAACGGGCAACATGCCACGCTCACACTCATTACTCGCTTTAGATACAGCATCAATGCCATCAGTCAAATGCAATAACGCAACCTTTTGCAACTGTTTTTCATCAAAGATTTTGCTGTTGCTTTGCCATTCGGGCAGTGCTGATAGCGCGTAATGTAGCTGAAAATTGCCTTTACCATAGCGATAATTTTCCGTATGACGCTGATATTCTGGCAAATCAGGCATATGGGCTTCTGTGACATCTTTCAGTAGCGATTGATATAATTGCTGTGGTGGCATGGAACAAATCACGCCTTGCTTTGCCGTATATACAGTGCCATCTTTGGCGACAACAGATTGTGCCTTCATATTCGCATCAAGATTGATTTTTTGTATATCGGCTTTGGTGATAATCGTCCCACCATTGCTTTCAATCAAACCACGAAAGGCATTCAACAAATTTTGCGACCCACCTTTAACAATCGGTGCGCCCGCCGCTTCCAATGCGAAGGCAATCACCTTGCCCATCTGCGCGGAATAGCTACTTTCTGGCGCAAGCCCAACATGCAACACCCACGGTACCCATAATGCCTGCATGGTTACATTAGGATAAGAATTTTCTAACCATGCGCGTGCAGGACGCATTGCCTCGCCCATAAAGGACGATAGGCTTTGCAGACCATTTTTCCATGCAAATTTTCCTAGTAATTTTAGTGTTTTGCGCGACCATAATTGCGCACCCAATAGGCTGAAAATCATATCCGCATTTTGTTCAATTGATTGCACATCTGTAACATGCTGTGTGCCCGCATTTTTTTCCAGCATGTCAAAGTTTTTTTGATTTTTTTTTCGATCCATCGTAACAATCGCCGCATCACCATTAGGGCGCAACACGCCTGCGGGTAAATCTGCATGACAAAATTCTAGCCCATTTTTGCCTAAATCCTCTGCCAATGCCGCATAAGCCGGCGAGGTAATAAACAGCACAAAGGTTGTTGCCATCACGTCATGGATATAGCCCTCATCGGTAATGGCTTCGGTGCGCATACAGCCACCGATTTCGTCATTGCGTTCCAGCAACAGCACTTTACGTCCTTTTTTGCCCAATATACTCGCACAAACCAAACCATTAATACCACTGCCTACGATGATGTAATCAAAATTATCTGGCATATTTGTTTCCTTGAAATGTGAGAATAATCCCCTGTAAGAGGCTCTTATTTCAAGCCCCCAACAGGTAAGGATATTATTTTACTACCAATGCCAATGCACGTACAGGGCTTCCGGTACCCTTCTTGATTTTCAATGGTGCGGCAATTAGAATTGCACCCTTCGGAGGCAATTTATCCAAATTAGCCAGACTTGCCAAACCATAGCGGTTATGTTTATGCAACAGATTATGCGCTGGCAACGGAATTTCCATACCAAACGCCGAACCTGCATCCGTACCAATACATTCACTGCCCCAGCCCATAATGTTTTTGCCTGTCAAATATTGCATGCAATCCACAGTAGGTCCAGGATAATGTGCGCCGTCGGCATCCGTGTTTAAGAATGTTTCGGCAGAACCATTACGCTTATACCAATCCGTGCGTAGCAATACCCATTCATTTTCTTTAATCTCGCCATGCTCTTTTTCCCACGCACGCACGCCATCAGCATCCAATAAAAAATCAGCATCCGCCGCCGCTTGTTTAGAACAATCAATCACATTCACAGGACCAATAAAATTTTGCGGGTTGATGCTATCGGTATAGCCATCAGCATAATCTTTGCCCGTTAGCCAATGGTGCGGTGCATCAAAATGCGTACCTGAATGCTCACCTAATTTCAGCCAATTCCAAGCCCAGAATGGTCCATTATCGTCATATTCCGAAATTTGGTGAATTTCAATTTTTGGCGTGTCAACAAAATCTGGTGGTAATTCTAACAATGGCGTATCAGGACCCAAAACCCCTGCCAAATCAACTACTTGAACTTTACCTGATAGCAATAACTGCCCTAGATTGTTTAATACATCTGTCATTTCCATCTCCTTAAAATTTATTATTTTAGATCAGTACAACCATACGCACATTATCATATCAGCATGGCATGACGCAATAAAATTAATATAAAATCTGTTTTATCGTTGCTTTTACTATCACAATATTGTAACTATCAATAATAGTGGAGGCGCTGACATGACAGAGCAGATGGCAGATTATATCATTATTGGTGGTGGGCATAATTCCTTAGTATGTGCATCGCATTTGCTTTTAAAAAACCAAAAAATACTAATTTGCGAACGTGCGCCAACATTAGGCGGTGCGGTTAAAACTGAAGAACTCACCCAAAAAGGCTTTCGCCATGATGTTGCCGCAATGAATCTTAGCCTGTTTGCCGGCTCAGCATTTCATCAAAAACATGCAAAATTATTGGCAGGCTATGGGCTAGAATTTGCCCCAGCATCACATTGCTTTGCCAGCGTATTTAATGATGGCAGTTATTTAGGCGTTGGCACTGACCTTGAGGCGACCTGCAAATTATTCGCCAAAGAATCCAAACAAGACGCGCAAACATGGCGCGATAATGTTGCCGAATTTCCTAGCAATGCAGAATATTTATTCGGTCTATTGGGCAGCCCTGCATCATTAAAACAGATGGCATTACTGCTATATAAATTATGGCGCAAACGCGGGATGAAAATGCTGGAGCTATTACGGCTATTACCATTATCGGCACGGGCTTATTTAACGCAAACCTACCAATCGCCTAAAATTCATGCGTTGCTGGCGGCGTGGGGCATGCATTTAGATTTTCCACCTGACCAAAATGGCAGTGCGTTATTTCCCTATTTGGAAGGCATGGCAAATCAGTCTTTTGGCATGGTGCTTGGGAAAAATGGCGCGGACACAATGATTAAGGCACTTGAAGCATTGATTGCCGATAAAAGTGGGGACATTCGTTGCAATGCTGATGTGATTGAGATTATCATGCAACAAGGCGTTGCCAAAGGGGTGATGCTAAAAGATGGCACGAAAATAATGGCAAAAAAAGGCGTGATTGCGAATATCGCCCCCAATCAATTTGCCAAATTATTACCAGAGGGCTCGGGCAATCAGGATTTTGATAGCAAGATGCAACAATTCCAGCATGCCCCCGGTACATTCATGTTGCATTTGGCACTCTCTGATTTGCCAAATTGGAAAGCCAGTAAGGAATTACAAAAATACGCCTATATTCATATTGCGCCTGATTTAGATTGTATGAATCTCAGCTATCAGCAGGCAAAAGCGGGTTTGTTGCCTGAAAAACCTGTGTTGGTGGTAGGGCAACCAACTGCCATTGACCCCACGCGTGCGCCAAAAGGCAAGCATATTTTATGGATTCAGGCACGGGTTGTGCCAGCGGATATTAAAGGCGATTCGGCAGGTAAAATCAAGGAAACTGATTGGGGCAAGGTTAAGGATAAATTTGCCGCACGTATTATGGATATACTGGTTGAGCATGCACCCGACATAAGACAACAGGTTCTAGGGCAATCTATTTACTCACCGCTTGACTTGCAACAGATAAACTGTAATATTGTGGGTGGCGATCAGATTTGTGGCAGTCATCATATGTGGCAATTTTATATGTTTCGTCCAGCAGTTGGATTTTCTAATTGGCAAACAGCGGTGAAAAATCTTTATATGATTGGCGCTGCCACGTGGCCCGGTGCAGGTGTTGGGGGTGGTTCTGGCTATATGTTGGCTCAAAAATTGGTAGGTAAATAATGGATCATGTTTTGCGCATGGTTTTCTGGTCATTATTATTTTCTGCATGTTGAATGTAAGAAAATTTTGTTAATATTGAATTATATAAGGAGTTAAGTCTTATGGTTCATTCGCGTAGAAATATTTTACAATATGGTGCAACGGGTTTAGGTATTGCTGCATTAAGCGGTTTGCCGCAAAGTGCATTTGGTGCAATTAAAAACCTTGCGATTGCGAGTAATGTTAATTTACCATCTTGGGACCCAACTGTTGGCTTAGGCGCAGTTAACCCTACTGTTCAAGGTGTTTATCAATCAGTTTTTGACCAATTTATTTATCAAGAAACTGATTTATCTTTTTCAGGGGGACTTATCACCAAATGGGGCTGGAATACGGATAAAACTAAAATTGAAATGACTGTACGCAAAGGCGTGAAATGGCATGATGGTTCGGACTTTACGGCTGAAGATGTTGTGTGGTCGTTAGAGCGTGCTGGTAATGAAAAAACAGGCAATCCGATTCAATTTATTTGGTCAACAATTGGCAATTTCAGCATTAAAGGTAATAAAATTACGGCTGATGTTTTACGATTTGACCCAACCATTTTCAAATGGTTTTCATTCTTGACAGGCTATGTATTGCCAAAAGATTATTATACCAGAGTTGGTGCAGAAGGTTTTGAGAAAAAGCCGATTGGCACAGGTCCTTATATGGTGGAACGCTTTGAACGCAACGCATTTATTCGGTTAAAAGCCAATCCAAATTATTGGGGCAAAAAACCAGCTTTCAAAACAGTAACCATTAAATTCATCACCGATGCCGCAAGCCGTGTTGCAGAAGTTGAATCTGGGCGTTCGCATGTTACATTGGAAGTGCCTTACGAAGAATATGACCGCTTGGTTAAGAAAAGCAATTTAAGTGGTAAAGTAACGCCTATTTCTGATATTGCGATGATTTTCTTAAATGATATCGAGGTGATGACCGACCGCAATGTTCGTTTGGCAGCACATCATGCCATTAATAAGCAATTATTGATTGACCGTTTGTTAAACGGTTATGGCGTGGCGATAGATACGCTACAAACGCCTGAATATGTGGCTTACGACAAAAACATCAAAGTCGGTTACGACCCTGAAAAGGCTATGGAATATCTTGCTAAATCAGGCTATAGCAAAGATAATCCTGTATCGTTCAGCATTCAAACAACGCGCGGTTTCAAACCAAAAGATTACGAGATGATTCAAGCGATTGTTGGTATGTGGCGCAATGTTGGTATCAAAGCTAAAATTGAAATCTATGAAGTTGCCAAACATTATGAATTGCGCGCGGCCGATAAATTGGCACCAGCGGCATTTTATAATTGGGGCAATGCGGTGGGTGACCCATCAAGTTCTACTGGTTTTGCCATGTTTGGTCCTACCCCGCATTCCGTGTGGGATGGTCAAGATTTGATTGATGCGATTGGTCCTTTATGGGGCGAAAAGAACGAGAAGAAACGCATCGCAGGCTATCAAGCCGTTGATAAGCTAATTGCCGAAGAAGGTTATGTTATTCCTTTATTGCAATATGCACAGCCAGTTGTTTATGCTTCTGAATTGAAGTTTGACGCGCCTGTGTCTGGGGCTGTTCGTCCTAGCTTGTTTAAGTAAAAAGAATATCGGCTGTTCATCATGGTGAAATTTGTATCATGATGGGCAGTCGTTTTTTTTGATTTGAGAAAATCAACCGAATGTTTTCACCCTATATCATCGTCAATAAATTATTCACTATTCTGATTACTCTGTTTGGCGTGGCATTGATTGTGTTTGTGGTGCTACGCTTAGCGCCGGGCGACCCAATTGCATTGCTGGTTGGTCCGGGGGCAAGCGACGAGGATATTGCCAGTTTACGCGCATTATACGGGTTGGATAAAAGCATCATTCATCAATTTTTTATCTGGTTGGGTAAAGTGGTGCAAGGGGATTTAGGCATCTCAATCTCGCTACGGCAGAATGTGGCTGATATTGTTTTATCGCGCCTGCCTGCCACCTTAGAATTAAGCCTATTGGCATTGATATTTTCCCTGATTTTAGGCGGTGGTATTTCAATTATTGGCGTGCTGTATCGCAACAGCAAAGTGGAAGTAATAATTGATATCATCAAAGGCTTCATCCTATCCATCCCCGATTTCCTATGGGGCTTGGTGCTAATTTTACTGTTCGGCGTGTTTTTTGCCGTGTTCCCAATATCGGGACGCATTAGCCCACATTTAGAGTTTGATTTCATCACAGGTTTTTATCTGCTAGAAGCTCTGCTGCGTCTGCGGTTTGATATTGTTGGCGATTTATTAAGCCATATGTTAATGCCCGCCATCGCATTGGCGCTACCATTATCGGCAGTGTTTAATCATTTATTGAAGCAATCCTTAAAAGAAGAAATGCTACGCGATTACGCAACATTGGCGGTGGCACGGGGCAATTCGGATTTACGCATTATTACTCGCGAGGCTATGCCGAATGCGATTTTATCCACGCTGACCTTAACGGGTGTGCAGTTTTGTTTCTTGATTGGCAATACCGTGATTATTGAGCGGTTATTTTCGTATGAAGGCTTGGGCAATCTTGCCATTGACGCGCTTATCAACCGCGATTTCCCATTGATACAAGGCATTATTTTACAGTTTGCCATCATCTTCATCATCATCAATATCATCATTGATATTTTGCATCTTGTCTTTGATCCCAAATTAAGAAGGAAGACGTAATGGCTGATAAAATGATGCAGATAGGCGACAGGCTGAAAAAGAAAATCATTAACTTTGTCAATAATTTTGATATGAAAACCCTCAAGCCAAAATCTATTGCCGAATGGCGTTTAGCGATTAGCGGGACATGGCTGTTTATTATTTTCTTTGTGGCAATCTTTGCGCCATGGCTTGGCTTGCATAATCCGTTGCAACAGGATTTGCTGTATGGGCGTTTACCCCCCATTTGGATGGATGGTGGCGAGCCCGGTTTTTTGCTAGGCACAGATAATTTGGGGCGCGATGTGTTTGCGCGTATTTGTTATGCCGCTCGTATCGCGCTAATTGTTGCCATATGTGCCGCAGGGCTGGCATGTTTTATTGGCAGTTCGCTAGGCATTTTAGCAGGCTATTATGGTGGGCGTGTGGATTGGGTGATTAGCCGTATCGTGGATATTTGGATGTCGTTTCCACCGGTATTATTTTCTATTTTATTGGTAGCGGTATTAGGCACGGGCATTCATTCGGTGATTATTGCCATTGCGGTGATTGATTGGACTCGTTTTTGCCGTGTGCTACGCACCGATGCCTTGCAGCAATCGCAAATGGATTATATCACCAGCGCCCATGTGAACGGCTTTCATCATCCGCGCATTGTGTGGCGCGAGATTTTACCAAACTGCTTGCCGACCATCTTATTGTTGTTATCGCTGGAAATGGGCATTGCGGTGATTGTAGAGGCGATTTTATCGTTCGTGAATTTGTCAATCTCTACCGACGACCCAACATGGGGCAGTATGATTGCCGAAGGACGTAGCTATATTCATCAAGCATGGTGGGTTTTGGTATTCCCATTGATTGCATTATTTTTAACGGTGCTGTCATTCAGCCAATTTGGCGAAGGGTTGAAAGAACGCTTTGACCCCGTATTGAGGTCGTAATGCCACTACCCTATCTGCATGTTGAAAATTTGAATGTGGTGCTGAAAGCCGATAAAAGCCAGCGTTTGTTGCGTGATGTGAATTTACAAATTCAGATGAATCAAATCCATGGCGTGGTTGGGCAATCGGGTGCAGGCAAAAGTACCATCGCCAAAATTTTGTTGAATATCCTGCCTGCATTCGCTGAAATTGCTTCGGGCAGAGTGTTACTTGAGGGCGAAGATTTATTGCAGATGGATAGACAAGAAAGACGCAATTATTGTTTGCAACGGGTTAGCTTTATTCCGCAAGACCCTTTGTCATCGCTAAATCCTGCGCGACGTATCGATAAACAGCTGGGGCAAACATTACGTACGCTTGCACCCAACCAAGCTAGCAAGGATGCAATGATTGATTTGCTAGAAAAAGTTAGCATTCAAAACCCTGAACATGTGCTGAAATTATATCCGCATGAATTGTCGGGCGGTATGCGCCAACGGATTTTAATCGCCATGGCGTTTGCGGCAAAACCCAAATTATTGATTGCGGACGAGCCTACAACCGCCTTAGATGTACGGGTGCAAAAACAAATATTGGAGCTGATACTCTCAATTCAAAAACGCGATGGCATGGCGTTGATGTTTGTCACGCATGATTTAGGCGTGGTTGCCAATTTGTGTGAAGAAGTAACGGTGCTGTATCGGGGGCATGTTTTTGAAAATCGTCAGGTAAAAGATTTTTTCAAAAAACAGGAACATGATTATAGCAACGCATTGCTGATGGCAAGCCCTTGCCATACGCGCCCGAAAGATACATTATCGCCCGTCAGTGATGAATTATTGCATCGGCTAGATGCTGAGATTGATAAAATTGATGAAAAATGGAACCGTGATGCCGCCAACTAAAAAACCATCAAAGCCAATTGCAAAGAAAACAACTGCAAAGAAATCTGTTGCAAAAAAAGCACCTGCGACTATAAAAAAAATCAGTAAAGCCGCAACAAAAAAAACAAGTGCGAAGCAAGATTTTATTTATGAAATCAGCCAAATAGCCGTCACTGTGCCTGATGCCAGCAGTAAAACATTATTTACCAAACCGCAACAAACCACCCTAATATCTGATGTTACGTTTAACATTCCGCGCAAAAGTGTGCTGGGCGTGGTAGGCGAAAGTGGGTGTGGCAAAACTACCCTAAGCCGTGCCTTGATGGGATTGTTGCCCACTAGCCATGGCAGTCTTAAATTTAACGGGGTTGATATTACCAATTTGAATAAGGAACAAATGTTTGAACATCGCAAAAAGATGAGCATCATTTTTCAAGATCCATTTTCCGCACTAAACCCGCGCCTGACGGTTGGCAAAACGATTGCCGCACCATTGGAAGCGTTTGGTATAACAAGCGACATCGACGCGCTGACGATACAGGCATTGGAAAATGTTGGGCTTAGCGCCGATTATCGCAAGCGTTACCCGCATCAATTATCGGGCGGTCAACAGCAACGGGTGGGTATTGCGCGGGGTATTATTACGCATCCCGATTTTATTGTTGCCGACGAAATATCATCAGGGCTTGATGTTTCTACCCAAGCGATGGTGCTGGATTTGATTAATACGCTGGTGCAAAAATTAGACATTACCATGCTGTTTGTCAGCCATAATCTATCGGTTGTGCGGAGGCTGTGTGACACGGTAATTGTGATGAATAAGGGCAAAATTATTGAGCATGAAAGTAGTGCGGATTTATTCAAAAAGCCAAAACAAAAATATACGCAAGAATTAATTGATGCGATTCCTCTGCCCGAAACAGGTAGGAATTGGCTAAAGAGTTAGAGATTTGCCAAAAAGGCTATTGCGATGATGTTAAGTAGTAGCGGAGGCTTATAAGAGATGCTCCATCACCATCAAGTGGAATAATGACGCGCCATCGCAATCAAATCTGCCCGCCCGGCGAGTAACACACTATTGGCTTGGTCGGCATTAATATTGCCCGCCACAATGGTTTTTATACCAGCCTCGTTACGCACGGCATCGCATAGCGGCACGTTAAACATCCGTCCGCGTGGCAATGCAGAATTGCCCATCGTCTCGCCACTAGAGACATTACAAAAATCCACCTTAGCCTGTTGTAACATATTGCCAATCGCAATCACTTCATCATCTGTGATACCTGCATCCGCGACATAATCATTAGCAGAGATTCTTACCGATAAAGGTTTCTGCCATACTTCCTGCACCGCCGCAATCACTTCTAGTGGAAAGCGCATACGTGCGTTAATATCTCCACCATATTCACACTTGCGCTGATTGATTAATGGGCTAATAAACGAGGCTAGTAAACCACCATGACACGCAAAAATTTCCAACATATCAAAACCTGCTTGCTCAGCAAAACGCGCCGTTTGTTTGAAATCAGCGATGATATTTTGCATCATCTGGTTATCCATCGCTTTGGGAGTTTTTGCATCTGCATTAAACGCTAACGCGCTGGCTGATATAATATCCCACCCTGCTTCATCGCTCAGTGGCTGATTGATATTCTGTGTTGCCAGCATATCGGCATTGCTTGCGCCCCGCGCGCCTGCATGCCCAATTTGACACATGATGGCGATACTGCTTTGATGAATTGTATCATTGATACCCTGCCACTGCGCCACATGCGCATCATTATACAACCCTGCACATTTATCCGTCATTCTACCACCGGCATTCACCGCCAACAATTCGGTGGTTATTAGCCCCGCGCCACTTTGGAGAAATTTGCTGTAATGGTTGCTGTGCCAATCATTGATGTTACCATCGGCATCTGCCTTAAATTGCAACATGGGCGCAACCACCAAACGGTTGCTTATTTCTAAATCTTTTACCTTCAGCGGAATAAGCAATGGCGGGTCTTTTCGGTCGGCATAGCCCGCTTGTGTGGCAAAAAATTCTTCTGCCTGTTGTAGAATTTTTGCATCGCGCATACGTAAATTATCATGCCCAATGCGTTGCGAGCGTGTTAGCAAAGCATAATTAAATTGCACGGGGTCAAAATCTAAATAGCGGTGAATCTGTTCAAACCAGCTAGTAGAATTATGCGCTGCCGATTGCAAGCGCAACACGGTTAGGCGACGTTCATCTTGATAGCGTCCAAATGCCGTTTGCAAATCATCTTCCTGCTGAATATATTTTGCCAGCGCAATGGCACTTTCTAGTGCTAATTTTGTACCCGACCCAATTGAAAAATGCGCCGTTGCCACCGCATCGCCCATCAGCGCTACATTTTCGTATGTCCATTGCTCGCATAAAATACGCGGGAAATTCAACCATGACGACCCACGAATATGATTGGCGTTCGACACCAATTCATGTCCACCAAGTTCATCAGCAAAAATTTCTTCGCATAACCGGCACGTCTCTTGTTGTGTAATGTCACCAAAATTATAATTATCAAATGTTGTCTGGTCGCATTCTACAATAAAGGTCGCCATATCCTTATCAAACTGATAGGCATGTACCCATAGCCAGCCCTTATCGGTCTGCTTGAAGATAAACGTAAAGGCATCATTAAATTTTTGCGTCGTGCCAAGCCACATAAATTTGCAGGTGCGGTTGATAATATTCGGCTTGAAATGGTCGGAATAGGCATTGCGCGTTACTGAATTTAGCCCATCACAACCAATCACAACATCATATTGCTTGCGGTATTCATCGGGGCTATCAAAATGGCTTTCAAATTTTAATTTCACGGATAGTTGCGCGGCACGTTCCTGCAAAATGATGAGCAGTTTTTTGCGCCCAATGCCTGAAAAAGCTTGCCCGCCTGTGACGATTCTACTATCGCGATATAGGGTTGCAATATCATCCCAATAGGCAAAATTATCATGGATATTTTTTGCGCTAATCGGGTCATTATCATGTAAATTATCTAGGGTTTCTTGTGATAGCACCACGCCCCAACCGAAGGTATCATCAAATTTATTGCGCTCAAGCACGGTAATATCAGCATCAGGGTCGCGCAATTTCATAGAAATCGCAAAATATAACCCCGCGGGACCACCACCCAAACAAATGATTTTCATTAAAACATCTCCTCTTGTTAATTCTATTCTAAAGAAAAAACCCATCTTGGCAAGCAAATATATAGTTTTTCAGCAAGAATACTTGACTATTTTGCCAAAATTATTCATAGATAATGTCATTGATTTGATAAATTTTCGGAGAGTGAATGTAAGTCATCATGTTAGATAGTTTTGACATTGCATCAGCAAAGCCATTCAAGGCGGCAGCGATACAAGCATCGCCCGTATTTCTTGATGCACAAAAAACTGCCGAGAAAGCCGTCAACCTTATTCACGAAGCGGCAAAAAATGACGCAAGGCTGATTGTTTTTCCTGAAGTTTTTATTCCCGGTTACCCCTATTGGGTTTGGATAACCGACCCCATCACAAGCAGCCCATGGTTTGAACGGTTGGTCACCGCCTCTATATTCGCCGATGGTGCGGAAATCGCCATGATTTGCGAAGCGGCAAAACAAACCAATAGTTATGTCGTCATGGGCATTAATGAACGCAGCCTTATCTCACTTGGGGCGTTGTACAACACGTTGCTATTCATTGGTCCCGATGGACAGGTGATTGGCAAGCACCGCAAATTAGTGCCGACTTGGGCAGAAAAATTGGTATGGGCAGGCGGTGATGGTAGTTCGCTGAATGTGTACCCCACTGAATTGGGACCCTTAGGTGGCTTGGCATGTGGCGAGAATACCAATACATTGGCACGTTTTAGCCTGATGGCGCAGGGCGAACTGATTCACACCGCAAGCTATATTTCATTGCCCGTTGCCCCGCCCGAATATGATATGGCTGAGGCAATTAAATTGCGTAGCATGTCGCATTCGTTCGAGGGTAAATTATTTACAGTGGTCGCCACTTCTACCATTAGCGAAGGCATTATTACCGAGATGGAAAAAGTTCGCAAAGATGCACGGCAATTATTGGAACGTAAATCATCCGCATTTTCGGGTGTTATTGGACCCGATGGGCGCGTGATTGGCACGCCTTTAATCGATGATGAGGGCATTGCCTATGCCGAAATTGATTTGCGTAAATCCATTCAACCCAAGCAGATGCATGATATTATTGGGCATTATAACCGCTTTGATGTGTTTCATTTGCATGTCAACCGCACGCCACAAAGCCCGCTAATATTAGGCAATCATGCCGATAACGCTATGGAAGATTCTACAAAAAATTCTACGCTAAAGGAGACATAAAATGGACGAGACTCAAAATCAAAGCGACGACCAAGTCGGTCGCGCCATTGTTGAGGATAATAGTGAACTTGAAGCTTATTATGATGATTTGGCAAAATTTGAGACAGGCGCATTATGGACAGTTGCCAATGAAATTGAGCCGTGGGAGCCCACGCCAAAATCTGCACCTACTTTATGGAATTTTAAACAATTACGCCCCCATGTGTTGCGGTCACTAGATTTGGTAACGCCTGAAAAAGCTGGGCGGCGTGTGGTATATTTACGTAACCCTAAACGTAAAGATGTTAGTGCGTGCTGTGGTTGGTTGTTCAGTGGCATTCAAGCAATGCGGGCGGGTGAAGCAACATCAGCGCACCGTCATGCGGCATCTGCTTTGCGTTTCATCATGGAAGGCAAAGGCGCTTATACCGTTGTGAATGGACATAAAATTACACTGGAAGCCCGCGATTTTGTGCTGACCCCTAATGGCACGTGGCACGAACATGGTGTGGAAGCAGGGGGCGAAACCTCTATCTGGCAAGATGGATTAGATATTCCGTTAACCAATGCGTTAGAAGCAAATTTCTATGAAGTCCACCCTGATATGGTGCAAAAAATTACGCATTCGGTTGATGATTCCCCGCATTCTTTTGGCGCGCAAGGTTTGGTTCCGCATCAATATGAATGGGATAAAGCATATTCACCCTTGATGATTTACCGCTGGATAGATACCTATGGCGCCTTACAAAAATTGGCAAGCGTCAGTGATGACAACCCTTATGATGGGGTGATAATGCGCTATTGCAACCCGATTGATGGTGGGCATCCCATGCAAACCATGAGCGCCAATATGCAATTATTGCGTCCTGTCACACATACCAAAGCCCACCGCCATACGGGTAATGTGATTTATCATGTGGCAAAAGGGTCGGGCTATTCCATCATTAATGGTCAGCGTTTTGATTGGGAAGAAAAAGATATTTTCTGTGTGCCAACATGGATGTGGCACGAGCATGTGAATAAATCGGATAATGAGGATGCGTGTTTATTCTCGTTCAATGATTTCCCCGTCATGGAAAAATTAGGTTTTTATGCTGAACAGCCTTACAAAGAAAATAACGGCTATCAGCAAATATAATAACAATATATAATATAAAGGATTGGTTAATGAGATTGGTAACATATAGAATTGAATCGGACGATGCGGGCATTTTAGGTGTATTGCATCAGGATTATGTCGTAGATGTGGCAGGTTTGGCAGATGGATTTGGCGAATTATTGCCCGATACCATGTTGGGGCTAATTGATGCAGGACCAACCGCTTTACAATTATTGCAATCTTTGTTAAAACGCGCTGATGCTGATGGCTTCCCATTTGGCGTTGCGGTATTTGTTGAGAACACCACCTTCCTTGCCCCCATTCCGCGCCCACGCAAAAATGTGTTTGGCATTGGGCTTAACTATGTTGAACATGTTGAGGAATCTAGCCGCACGCTGGATACATCAAAAGAATTGCCTGAAAAGCCTGTGGTATTTTCCAAGCCACCGACCGCGATTATCGCCAATAATGAGCCGATTTTACACAATAAAAACATGACGAAGCAATTGGATTGGGAAGTGGAATTGGCAGTGATTATCGGGCGCAAAGCCACCAAAATTGATAAAGGGAATGCCTTGAAACATGTGTTCGGTTATAGTGTGATAAACGATATTAGTGCGCGTGATAATCGCCGTGCAGGGCAGTGGATATTCTCGAAAGGGCAAGATAGTTTTGCGCCATTTGGTCCGATGATTGTAACGGCAGACGAAATTACCGACCCACATAATCTGAATCTATCGCTAAAAGTGAATGGGGTAGAAAAGCAAAATTCTAACACCAAACATATGCTGTTCAAAATTGACCATCTGATTTGGGATTTATCGCAAGGCATCACCTTAGAGCCGGGAGATGTGATTGCTACGGGTACGCCATCGGGCGTGGGTGCAGGGCGCGAGCCACAAGAATGGATGGTGCCGGGTGATGTGGTAGAGGCAACTGTAGAAAAAATCGGCACGTTGCGTAATCCTATCGTTGATATTTCTGAACAATCATAAGCTTCATAAAAACAAGTGAGGGAAAAATGAAGAAGATAAATTACCGTATCGGGCAGATTGTGCCAAGTTCTAACACCACGATGGAAACAGAAATTCCAGCGATTTTACGGGCGCGTGAATTGGATTTTGTCGAACGCTTTACCTTCCATTCCAGCCGTATGCGCATGAAAAAGGTTACCAAAGAAGAACTTGAAGCGATGGATAAGGATTCCGACCGTTGTGCATTAGAACTCTCTGATGCGCGAATGGATGTAATGGGCTATGCCTGCTTGGTGGCAATTATGTCGATGGGGCATGGTTATCATCGCATTTCACAACAAAGATTATATCAATGCACGGTTGATAATGGTGCAACAGCCCCCGTGGTTACAAGTGCTGGTGCTTTGGTTGATGGGTTACATGCATTGGGCGCTAAAAAAATCTCTATCATCTGCCCTTACATGAAACCCTTAACACAGTTGGTCGTTGATTATATTGAAAATGAAAATATCAACGTGAAAGATTATCTTGCCTTAGAAATTCCTGATAATCTTGAGGTAGGTGCGCGAGACCCGCTTGCATTGCTAGATTTATATAGCAAGGTTGATGTTACGGGGATAGATGCTTTGGTGATTTCTGCCTGTGTTCAAATGCCATCACTGGCAGCAGTGCAAAAAATTGAAGATGCTGTGGGTATTCCCGTTACATCTGCATCAATTTGCACAAGCTGGCAAATGATGAAAGCTCTTGATTTAGAGACCAAAGTGCCTGATTGTGGGCATCTTTTATCAGGGAAATTCTAGTTATTGTAATAATATCGCTTGGGCTGGCATCGCAGGCAAACCCGCCATATCGCGATGTCGCGCCTCCTTTAATATAGCGCAGGGTCTGGCTTTGCCAGCACAAGCGAATAATTATGGCGAGCCCGACAGGGCTCGAACCTGTGACAACCTGATTAAAAGACCAAAATATTACCTTTTCTTAAAGTTATTCACCTTTTATAAAATGATATAAGTTACTGTATTGACAATGTTTTATTTAAATATTACATTAATAAACAGTATTTTAATATCATCATTTTTACGCTAAAAGGTAGCCCCAAACCCACCCTTAGCCACAAACCCACCCTTAGCCCCAAACTCAAAAATAAATTTTACAAAAGCGGTATTGGATTCACTCCCATTACCAGAACAAAGCAAGCGTTTTACCTTTAAAGATGAAAAAGAACGCGGGCTTATTATCCGCATCACCGCAAGCGGGCAAAAAACATTTCAGCTTTACCGCAAGCATCAAGGGCGACCTATCCGTATATCATTAGGGCTTTATCCTGATATGTCTATTGAAAACGCGCGCAAAAGCAATGTATTACAGATGCGTTATGAGCAAATTGATTGGTATAATAAAACATGGCGGATTCCCGATACCAAAAGCGGCGAGCCGTTAGTTTTACCGCTTACCGCAAAAGCCTATGAACTGTTAGAGAACCGTCAAAAGCAATCTAATAGCCTATGGGTATTTCCCAGTGATAATAATCGTGGTGAACAGCATAATGCCCCTTTTAAAGACCCACAAAAGGCATGGAACCGTATTAGAAAAACCGCAACCATAGAAATATGGAAGCAAACACAAGAAATCGAACGGTTAATTGCAACCGTTCAGAACCGTTTAGCAACGGTTGATAATTACGGTTATACGGTTGTTAAACTGTTCGCAACCGTTCAAACAGAAGCAGAAAAACAAGAGATAGAATTGCCTACGGGTTTAATGGATATTCGGCTTCATGATATAAGAAGAACATTCGGAAGTTATCAAGCATTGGCAGGAGCAAGTTTGCAAATTATCGGTAAGTCGCTAGGGCATAAATCCATGCAATCAACGCAGGTTTATGCACGGTTACATAACGACCCTGTAAAAGCCTCAATGGAAAAAGCAACCGATGCAATGTTGGGGTTGGGATAAGGCTTATCGGTTACAAACAATCAAGGCTTATGCCGTAAGATTTTTTGTATTTTTAACATGCGGTAAGTTTAATTTTTTATCCCATTTTTCACCCGCTAACTGCCACCAATCAAGATACGCGCTATTAAATATATTTCTCGACTGATTTGTTTTATACGATTTGTCTGATATCCATAATCTGTGTAAAACCTTTGTAATTTCATCTTTTTCACTGCAGAAACCATTATTTATAGTTTCTTCTACAATACATTTTTTATTTTCCGCTTCTTCTAATAAAGTGGATATACTGCCTTCTTTAAGCAATATACGAGAAAATTGTTCACTAATTTTTGCACTTGAATTAAACATTGTTATCGCACTGGCTTTTTCATCTGTTCCTGTATGGATATTCTTCACACTGCCACTTGTAGAAAATTTTTTACCAAATATCGGAAATCGGTCACCGCGGATATGCTCTTTGGGGCGTGTTTCTATAAACTCATTGACGGGATGCCATTTAACAAGGTCTGGTCGCCATTTAGAATCTGGATGTATCCAAAGCGCAATATGCGCTGGTCTATTTGTGTTTCCAGTGTTTGGTGCTGAACGATGCCACGTTAAGCTACTTAACAATATCGTATCTCCAGCATTGCATGGAAGTTGTACATGCTTAGCATTTTCAGAGAAACTTGTCTTTTCTGCTGACATGAAATCAGTTGGCGTGTCACACCCTTTTAAGTGACTTGCATCTATAACCTCTAAACAACCATTGTTGATTGGCACATCTTCTAAAGGCGTCCAAGTTGAGCACCCCACTAAATCTACTGGCCAAAACATGGAATCTTGATGCCATGGAATTTTATCGTTGTTATTAAAAGGTTTAGATATGATATGGTCATGTAAAAGTTGAATTCCATCGGATTTCATGCCTTGCTTTACGATGGATTGTAAAATATTTTCATTATAAATCAGTTCCTTACATGCACCACCTTTTAACCATAAATCTCGCCACTGATTAATTTCTTTTTCATATTCGCTTTTTGGAATATTCATTTCTTTGGCATAATCAATTTTTATATTTTCTAGCTGTAATATAATTGCTTTTTGTCTATGTTCAGATAGCAAAGAACGCAGAATTACCCAACCATGTTTTATATAAAAAGATATGTATGCGGGGTCTTCAACATCAAATTTTTTTGTATTAATAATTTTTTTCATTATTTTGTCTCCAAATATTCCAAATACAATCGATATCAATTTCTTTTGTTAAAGGTTTCAGTAAAAAATATTCATGCAAATATTTCTTAAATTCTAAAGCATTATTTATTCTTATTCTAAGTTTCTTTTCAGAGCACCATAACAACTGATCTCTAATCATTAAAGCACCTTTATTTGTCCATTTTATTACTCTCAAACCATCGAGAAACGGTCCCCAACCAACATTATTATATTGTTTTTTAAGCATATTCTTGAAAGAAATATACGAAACAGGTTTATTGTAAAATTCATAATCTGATGCCCATCTTTGTCTCTTATTTTTATGACACACACTATATTTTTCAGCATTTTTAACGACTTTATGAGACATAAAAGGATGCTTGAATAATCTTGATTTTTGAAGCGACATTGCTTCAAAATAAGGGTATCCATTCCCCACATCAACACAGTAATATTCATCTTCTATTGTCACTCTTAAAAAAATATGACAGTTTTCTTGCGTCATCGTTGCAGATAGTAAGTGAACATCAAAATTAAGAGATTTTAGCAATATAAAAAGAAATGGATTTTGTGAATCGCATAAACCACCATAGCCTGATATCATGTCTGAGATGATTTTGTCTATCGTCAGAGGTGTTCCTCTTGCATTGAGTAAATATAAATTGTGATAAGGTATATTTGTCAAAATGCCTTTTATAATCTTGTTAAGAAACAATAGTTGATTTGTATTTTTTTCTACACCAATTTTCTTTAAAAATATCTGAATATCTTTTGAGTCTAAGCGTATATTTTCAATATCCATTATTTAATAATCCATTATTTCTTTTGTTAATGTTTTCAAGAACTCTGTTAAGGCATCTTCATTTTCAACACAGTTATTGCGTATCACTGTTAAGTTTTCTTCATCTATCCATTTCTTTGCATGTTCAATAAAAGGTTCAATTTGAGAATATTGCGCGCTAAAACCTGCTAATAATCGCTGTAACAGCTCTTCAATCGCCTGATAATTTTGTTTATAGGCATCAAGCCGTTTTTCAATATAATACTGATATTGTGTGATAATATGGGTGCATTGCTCATTGGTGAAATTCCAACCTGCATTAGGATTATTGATAAAGAAATTTGATAGAGAGGCATAAAGCGCAGCACCTTTAACCTCAGCAATATTCTTTTGCAGATTATAATCTTTTCCATTCCCTACAAAACGATGATGATAGGTTGGAAAATTTACCGCCATAATATTAAACCCATAATAATAACGATTGATTAATGCCCAAATCATATCTGACCGCCTATCATCCATACCATTAGTTTGCGTGGTAAGATTAGGCGTATCGGTTAATGTTTTATGATTAAGAATAAAACAATTTCCACCACGATTTACTGATGGCTGTATCGCTTCAAGCGGATTTTCTGGAAGTTCATTCATCAACGGACGCAAGAACGGCTCACCTGTAAAAATCCTATCAAGATTTTTTAAGATATATTGCCGCGCTTCTGATACTGTTAGATTATCACCTATCAGCCAATAGGGTTTGGTTAAATGTTCATCATGTTTGCGTGATAAATCATAATAATAATCAGGATATTGTTTTCTGAAAGTAGCGTTTTCTTTTGACCTATCCGGCAATAACGCATCATTATCAAGCCCCGCTAGCCAATTCAAATTATGCCATAAATCATTGATTTGCACCCGCATGCCATGCGCTGGTGGATTAGGCGAACCGCCATCAATACAGCCTATCATCGTATCAACCCCTTGTTGTTTGATGCTTGGCAACCATGGTAAATAGTCTCTAGCCGTTTCAGGAATACGCATATCATCATCAAGCAACCATGCGATTACTTCGGGTTGATATTCCATCGCCTGCCCAATAGATTTCTGCAACACATTACGCGCCTTGCAGATGGTCAAATTTTTTGTCTCATCAGTTTTAAGAATATGAATATCTGACTCTTTGATATCAGGACATGTATCTATAACAAGGCTTGTAAGCTGTTGAGCAGAGACACCATTTGCTAAAAGATGCAGGCTTACCTTTGTTAAGAATTTATAACGCCTCAGCAAATTTATATCTTGCAATAAGGGGGTTATCTGCTGTAATGAACCGCAAATAATACCAACAATTAAATGATAGGGGTAAATGTTTGGTGGCTGTTTAATCATGTCCGCATTTCATCACGTAACTGCATGATGGTTTTCCCTAAATTATTTTGCCCATTGCCCTCACTATCACCTTTGCCATTATTGCCCCAATAACGGTCTTGTTCGTTATATTCAATAATTTCTCTTGTGCCTGTATCCTGCAACAGCTCTTTCAAATCTTCATGCTGTTCAAATTTATGCTGCAATGAGTTTCGCATTACAGCATTTTTGAGACTATCCCAATCAGCTTTGATATGGGTTTTATGGGCGTCGGCAATATTTTTTGACTGCAATGGTGAACGCGCGCGGTGAATTTTTTGTCTTAATTCATCATCATCAAATTTCTGTGCTTGATAATAATGCTCAGATGTTTGCCATAATTTATCATCAATAAAAATAGCATGATTAGAAAAATTAGAAAAACCTTCATAGATGCCACAACCACTATAAAAATAAATCGGAGCATCTTCTGCCATGAATGAATCTAGCCATAGGCAATGATTAAGTTCTGCATTTTTGGATTTCAAATAATCTAAATTTTCGATGCGAATATTTGGTGTGAGTGTTAGTTTTTCGATGATGGTTACATATTTTGCCAACGCATTATATTTGCGTGGGTTATTGGTAATAAGTTTAATTTGTGTAATATTAAGCCATTTTAACCATGGCATAACTGCTTGATAATCGCGTATATCTTGTTCTAGCCCCATCCTATCAAAAGATTTCGCTGTGGTAATATTTTCCGTTTGCATCAAGGAACAGGCTTTAATTTTTTTCGATAAACCATGCCCGCGTCCCTCTTGGTTAAGATGAAAGATAATTCCTTGTTCATATTCGGTTATTAATTCCATTGCTTGTTGCAATTGGTCATCGCAATCGCAATCTAGTGCGCCAAATATTTCTGATGCCACACATGATGAATGAATTCGTATCAGCACTGCTCCAGTTAATTCATGAATATCGCCAAAGCTGATAATTCTTATGTTATCATCACCTGTATCATACATACGAAAAATGCCATATTGGGTTGGCAATTCACACCAAATGGTTAAATCATCAATCATTTTATCCATCCTTATCTGCTATAATTGAAAATATTTTTGCTGCTTTGCGTTCAGGAAAAATTGTTACAACACTACTTTTATCATGTTCTGAAAATGGAATATAAGCGATGGTTGTTTGGCTTTTTTTGCAATCTTCAATACTCCAACCCATATAATAACCGCGGTTGCTTGTAGTTAGTTTACTTGTTCCCACTAAAAATCCATCTTGTAATATAGCAAGTCCTCTTGCCCAACCGGGGGGTATATCATAATCATATAAATTCCATATTTTGGTAGTCTTATACCTGTCGTCATAGGCGATAATTTTACCATGCACATTACTTGCCCATAAATAATTTTGTTGATGCGGTGTATAAATTGCCATCATGCCATCATGTGGTGACGTTTCATATTCAGGTGATGCCCAACTCCAATCTTGCATATTAATAATTCTCCTTTGTCTTGCAAGAGTAATCAGCAAATCACCATGTTGATTTTTTGCACAATGATTGGCATGCATGAAATGTGGTTCAGAATGATAGAGCCTGAAATCATCCGTTTGTTTGATACGAAAATTAGTGCGGTCATCGCTAGTTAGTAGAGTGCGACCAATCAATTCGCCATCAAAGGTAAGGTAATCTATTGCTTCTAATCCAGTATTTACAATATGCAGTCCACTCTCATCTGCAAGCACATGATGCAAATCATTGAATAAAGGATTATCAATCACATGGGTTAATTGCCAATTATCAACCGAATAAGCCAATAATTGATTAGCACTGCAAACCCATAATTGCTGATTATAAATAGTGCCACCAGCAAAACCCTTATTGGGGATACATAATGCTTTATCCGGTGGTTCAGTAACAATGATGGGCTTAAAATCGAGTGATGTTTGCATACCATCACTTGATAATGTTAATAAGCCAATAAATCCTTCAGCACTATTTTCATCACGAAAACCACCGGTAATAATAAATTTTTGGGGTTTTATCATGCTATATTCCTAATGATGATGCGGTTCTTTTAACATAGCAATATAATTCTCTAACCCTTGCTGTAAATTCCATTGTGGTTGCCAACCAAGTGCTTGCATTTTACGGCTATCAATGGCACTTGAAAAAATTTGCCCCTGCCTATCAGCTACATATTCTATCATGCTTTTCTTGCCTGTAATATTTTCAATCAGCGCAATAATATCATTAACAGTATGGCTCTCAGCATGGGCGATATTCAAACATTGCGGTGCATTATTGCTCTTTACAATTAAAGCAATCGCATCAGCAATATCTTGCACATGTGTATAGGCACGGGTTTGTGTGCCGTTGCCATGAATATAAATAGGTTTATCAAGCAAATTATTTTTAACAAAGCGGTGAATGGCAAGTGAATGACGCATACCTTTACCATAGAAAGTTGCAAGCCTTAAAATATGATAATCACAGCCCGATTGCTGAACAACCATTTCACCTTGCAATTTAGTTTCTGCATAAATTTCGGTAGGCATGGTAGATGATTGTTCATTAGAAATCATTTGCCCATTATTGCCATAAACGCAACAGGTTGAGGCATAAAGCAATCTAATCTTATATTCAGTGCATAGATTGCTGATAATTTCTGTTCCTGTGATATTTGTTTGCTTACATTGTTCAGGATTATTAAGCGCGTTATATAAATCAGATTCAGCCGCCAAATGAATACAAATGGTGCAATTCTGTAAAGCCTGCGCAATATGCTTAGGATTAGTGATATCTTGCCCATCTGCAATATCAAATGTTTGATAATCATAGCCGAGATTTCGTAAAGTTTCGCAAACATATTTACCCAAAAAGCCAACACTACCTGTTATCAAGATTTTTTCTGTCATCGCCAAATCTCTCTCGCCAAAATATCGTGTTTTTTGATGCACTCATCTTTTTGCGTGAGGCTAAATTGCAGAGTAAAGCCACATTTGCGGGCAATATCAGAAATTTGGCTGTTATAACGCCCTTCAGGCCATGCCAGCCAATCTACATATCCTTTGCTTCTAACTACCTCAATATCGCGCGCAAATTTTGTCTGTAAAAGCTGATGGTCGCACAATCTTAAATCATAATGCTCATGCCCATGATAGCCAATTAGCCAGCCCTTTTCTTGCAATGTTTCCATATCTTTGGCTGTTAGCATTTCTTGTTGAGAGGCGGTAATATCAGTATCAATTTTTTGTAAATATTGATATTGCTCATCTTCAGGCAGTTGTTTTAATGACTGCCTATCAAATCCATAATCTGCCATCATATCGTTTGGATTGATGTTATTGCTATCGCACCAGCCATAAAGTATTGTTAAAGGCAACGGTGATATATCATTTTGTATTTGCTTACCCGTAATAAATAACACAGGCTGAAATTCAGGAAATCCTTGTAAAATCGGCACAGCCAGTAAATTATCCTTATAACCATCATCAAAACTAATCAGGGCTTTTTTATGAATATTATTTGCTTGATTATGTTGCTTTAATGCTTCGGCAAGCATAATCAATTTTTTCTTAAAATCGGTGAGCGAGATACTCATACCAAGTTGATGCTGAATGCGATGCCCACCCATAACAGGCGTATCATCATGCAAACGATGCAAGCAGGGAATGGTTGTTTGATAATAAATTTGATGTGTTAATGGTCTATTCATAATAATATAAAAACCAATGCCTCACCGTAATAATGAGGCATTGGCAGCCTTATTTTACTTTATTGTTCTATTATGGTAACCCTTAACGTAAGGGCATGGATACACTTCCTGCCCTTCCCATTGAGCACGCTTTGCCTTATATTCAGTTTCAAATAATTTCTTTTTTTACCTAACCTGCTTGTGTAAATGCAACTTCTAGTAAGAATGTAATGTATAATAATTATAATAAATAATAATAAAATTCTTAAAGGCATAATAATATTTCCTTAAAAAAATAATTGATAACTCTTTGCAAAAGCAAAAAGCTATAACAAACCATGTGCAAAAAAACACACAGTATTTATTATCAACTAAGAAAGGAGGTTCTAAAATAGTGAGTTCAAGCTACCTAACTCTAACCGCAAACAATCTTGTTTAATGCTAGCTATGCACAAAGGATTTTACTCCTACAAAACTGTCTGACGCCTATCTCAGCGATACTTTAATTTATAGACGAGTTGTAACCATTTGTCAACTCATAAAAACTTATTTTAATTTACAAGGTAGCCCCAAGGTAGCCCCAAAATGTTTTGTGAATATCGCCAGAAAACAAAAAACATATAAGCCATTGTTTTTTAAGGTGAGATATGGCGAGCCCGACAGGGCTCGAACCTGTGACAACCTGATTAAAAGTCAAGTGCTCTACCAAACTGAGCTACGGGCCCTTATTATCATAAGGCATGGGTTTTCACCCATAAAATAGGCATGGGTTTTCACCCATAAAATAGACATGGGTTTTCACCCATAAAATAGGCATGGGTTTTCACCCATAAAATAGACATGGGTTTTCACCCATAAAATAGGCATGGGTTTCACCCAAAAAATTTGCCATAAAATTTGCGAGTCTTTCTCACTTATAAAACGTAAAGGCAGAAAACACAAAAGGCGCGCTTCTTATAGCATGTGTATCTTATAAAATCAACCATAAAAGTGAGATGCTTATTATAAAATCACGTCATCACTTATGATGGCAATTTACCATTCATTAAGGATAAAGGCGCTCCATCTGCCATGCTGTGCCACCATCTGATGGCTTCTTGCCAGTCATTAATGTGAAGGCAAATCTATCATGCAATCTATCTGCGCCATCATACCATAATTCCATGTAATCGGGTTGCAACACATAACCCGACCAATGCGGCGGGCGTGGCACAGTTTCGCCTTCATATTTATGGGTGAGCTCTTGGACTGCCTTTTGCAACACGGCTTTGCTTGCCAGTATTTGTGATTGCAAGCTTGCCCATGCACCTATCTGGCGCGCGCGTGGACGTGATGCGAAATAATCATCGGCTTGTATTTGTGTAACCTGTGTGACTGTGCCTTCAATCCTTATTTGGCGGCGCAATGTTTTCCAGTGAAATAACAAAGATGCCTGCTTGTTTTGCGATAAAGCGCGCCCTTTGCGTGAGTTGAAATTGGTGTAAAAGTGGAAGCCTTGCATATCGCGGTTTTTTAAGAGCACCATCCGTTGTGCAATGCGCCCATCGGCATCAAGGGTTGCCAAAGCCATGGCGTTGGGGTCGTTTATTTCTTGCGTGGATGCAGAGGCAAGCCATTCATCAAATAATGCAAAAGGGTCTGTTCCTGTGGGAATATCAAAAACAGCACTCACGGCTTTGGTACTTTTTTCAACCAATCAAGAGCAGGACGGTTTTCATCTAAGGCGCGCAAGGGTTCGCATGGTTTCATGGCGCCAGCCAAGCCTTCTTGTGCCAATTGCTTATAGCAATTTGTGCCAAAGATTTTATCTTTACGCTCGTTTTCTTTTAGGTCGCGAATAATCCGTGCCGGATTGCCAAATACCAAAACATTTTCAGGGATTTCCATGCCCGATTTCACAAATGCCATCGCGCCAACCATAGAATTATCACCCACCACAGCACCATCCATTATCACGGCATTCATACCAATCATCGTGTTTGGTTTCAAATGGCAACCATGCAGAATCACGCCATGCCCTATATGAGAATCCTCTTCTAGCGTTACGGGAAATTCAGGGTAAGAATGCAACATGCAATGGTCTTGAATATTGCTACCTTTTTTGACTGTCATGCGGGTAAAATCACCACGTAGCACAGCATAAGCCCCGATATAACAGCCATCTTCAATCACCACATCGCCAATGATTACAGCGGTTTCATGCAACCATGCTGTTTCGGATATAACAGGGCGAATGCCATTAAATTCGTAAATTTTACCATTCATGACAAGAATTTCTTCATAGGGGATTTATTCCTTTTCTTTTTGCATTTTATTGGCAACCCATTTGTGGAAGCAATGGGTAGGGCCATCCATAACGGGCGAAAAAATACCGCCATCATAAGCCATTGAGGAACGCCCTGATTGCATGCCTTCTACCACATCCACATCTTCCTTAAAAACCTGATACCAATTTTCATTCATTCTACGGCGCAATGTTTGATAGGTATCGCCAACGGATTCTTCATCAAAATAAAACAGCAAGCCTTGTTCATGAGCCTGATTTGCGCCATCGGGATTGACAATCAAACCGAATGTATGGTCTTTATGCACGCCATAAAGTAGATTAGGGTAAATCGATAAATACTCACCGCCAGTATCCCATTTTTCGCTTAAATGTTTCAGCTCGGTCAAGCGTTTGCCTGTTTCATCTAACATCGGTTGATATACAACTGTGCCCTGCCCCGAATAATTATCGCTTTCAATATTATAATGGTCTTCTAATTTTGAATAGCTATTCAGCCCCGGATGTATCCACGGCAAATGATAGGATTCACAATAATTTTCAATCGCGAATTTCCAGTTACAGTTTAAGTTAAAACCGAAACGGCTATCTGCCATATTGGCGTGAAGTTTAACATCTTTAAATTCGTGCCATAATTGATTTGCTTGTGCGATATAATCATCAAAATCTTCGGCATCACCGCTTGGATTCACAAATACAACGCCCATCCATTCCGCATGGCGCACAGAAAACAAGCTATTTTCTTCATGGTGAAAATCAGGATGCGTATCATGCCCTGCACCGCCAATATGTGGCGTTTTCTTCAGCGCGCCATCATGGTTATAGCACCATGAATGATAGGGGCAACGGATAAGTGGCGTATTGCTTGCCTCTTTGACTAAAACATGCCCACGATGCCGACAGACATTATGAAAAACTTTAAGTTCATTCTTGCTATTACGAGACATGAAAAGAGGATAGCCTGCAATATTTTTTGGGCAAACATCGCCTTTTCGGGTAACCTCGGTTGTAAAACCAATGGCAAACCAACCGTGATGAAAGATTTGTTTCATCTCATTTTTATAAAAACCATCATCTGTATAGCATTCATTGGGTAGCCCACGTGCTTGATGCATCGGTTGTAAAACGCGTGATAGGTTTTTTTCTAATGTGATATTATCATATTGCGTGCCCATATTATCCCCTTTCATCATGATTGCATGGTTAAGATTCTGCATGATTTTTTAATGATTTGCAATAGAATAATGATAAAATTCAAATTGGTTATATAAATTTACTGTATTGATATTGTTCTCATCTTATGATATTAGATAAGTATTGAATTGTTAAGCTATTATTCTTTAAGGAAGGATTGTAAGTTATGGAAAAGAAATTTTTATATGGGCTTGTCGTCGCATTTATATTAACGGCCTGTGCAGGTTCATCTGATAAGGTGGCGGAAGAAAAAATTAAAGATTGCAACTTTCCTGATGATGGTACAACTGAAGCACCATTATGGGTTTGTACAGAATCTTTAGAAAATCTTAAATTATCTGCTGTTGGCAATTATGAAAAAACATTGGCAGGTTTAAATTTTCAGAAACAGCAAGCCATGACGTCAGCACGTGCGCAAATTGCGCAAACCATGCAAGTGAATGTAACCAATATGGTTAAGAGTTTCGCTGAAACAACTGGCTTTGGTGATACCGAAACGGTGGATAGGGTTGCATCAAACACAAGCAAACAGGTTAGCAGCCAAACATTACGAGGCTCTAAACTTTATCGCCAAGCAAAGAATCCTGAAACTGGTTCAATATTTGTGCTTGTTGGTATGGGTGATGAAGCATTGGACAAGGCTTTGAATAATATTCTTTCACGCTCTTTTAGCTCAGCAAATAATGGGCGGGCTGATTGGCAGAAATTGCAAGCAGGAAAATCTTTTGATGAATTAAAAGCAGAAGTTAAAGAAAGTTATCCTGAACCAGCTGCAAGCGAATAAATTATTAGTTATTTAAAGAAACCGCTTCATCATTAGGTGAGGCGGTTTTTTTATGTTCAATCACATTATTTTTACGATTGTTTTCTTAATCGAGGCTGATGCTGTTGAATTGCTTTGTTTTTAAGATAGGAATTATGGTGTTTCAGCCAAAATTTCTGGCATCGTTGCATAAAATTTTTATATTTTTTATGTTGCGTTCGTGCATCGGGTGTTTCATCAATCATGCTCTCAAAGACTTGATGCGGTGCAATTGGGTAGGGTTGAATTGCATAAAACGCAATATCATGTTGCCAATAGCTATCTATGGTAATATCCACGGGTAAAAACATTACGCGCAATAATTTCAATAATTTTTTAGCACCTGCCAAACTCACCATATAGGCTTGTGTACCACAAGCTGTGTTAGATAATTTAACCAAATCATAATTTGATATAACTGCTTCAATCACGTTGAACTTGCGTTTTCTTAATCCGCATAATCGGACAACGTCCCATTCATGATAGGTTTTTGCAAGCATTTCTGGTAAAATCTGCCAATTTTTTTCAAAAATAATGTCATCTTCCAGAATGACTGCCATAGGGATTTTTTCTGCAACAATATGCTGTAACAAACGATAATGGCTGAGATAACAACCGATTTCACCCTTATGTAACGATGGATAAAGAGCAACCCATTGTTGTGTTTTTTTATCGAATTGTTTAGATGCTGAAAGTTTTTGATAGAGTTTTTTCTCAATATTATTAAGATTTTTACCATCAGTGGCGGTCCAAAATTCAAAAGGCACGGATGCTAATTGGCGTTTTATTTCCTTTTGGCGGTCTTTTGCATAAGCAAGGCTGATTACAAATGTTTTGATTGCCACTTAAATTATCTTATAAAATAATTGTTTCATTTACCTCAATACCAAAACCTTGCAAGCCAATATATTGCCGTTCTTGGCTAGAAATGACGGAAACTTGGGTTAAGCCTAGGTCACGCAAAATTTGCGCGCCTAAGCCAATTTCACGCGAAGGATTTTGTTCTGTTTGGCTATGAGGGCGTTCCTTATCATCAAGATGGTAATCACGTAAATAGATAATGGCACCATTGCCAGCCTGTTCAATAAGTTTCATAATTTTATGGATATTTTTTTGCGTGCTAAACACATCTTCAATAATATTTGCACGTTGCAAGCGCACAGGCATATTTTCTTGAATATCACCAAAAATAATTGCCAAATGTTCATGGGCTGAAAATTGATTGCGATAAATGATACTGGTTGCTTCCCCGATAGGGGTTTCAATTTTATTTGTTGCCACGCGCGTCATTAAGTTTTCACGGGCTTGCCGATAGGCAATCAGCTCTTCAATAGATGCCAGAACCAAATCATATTGTTTGGCGAAATCTAAAATTTCTTGTCCTTTTTTGACTGTGCCATCATCATTCACCAACTCGCCAATCACCCCTACAGGTTCTAACCCAGCCAGCTGTGCCAAATCAACAGCCGCTTCAGTATGCCCTGAACGCATAAGCACGCCACCTGTTTTTGCAATTAACGGAAATACATGACCGGGGCGAACAAAATCATTGGCTATGGTTTTTCTTGCCGCTAAAGCACGAATTGTTGCACAGCGTTCTGTGGCAGAAATGCCAGTGGTTAGCCCTTCTTTATAATCAACTGTAATGGTGAAAGCCGTTTCAAGGGGGGCATCATTGCGCGGAACCATTGGCACTAATTCTAATTGTTGCGCACGTTCAACCGTAACGGGGGTGCAAATAATACCAGTAGTATAGCGCACCATAAAAGCGATATCTTCTGCAGTTGCTTTTTCTGCCGCCATGATAAGGTCACCTTCATTCTCACGATTTTCATCATCAACAATCACAACCATTTTACCGACTTTAATGGCATTAATCGCTTCTTGTGGTGTATTTAATTGCATATGGTTCATTTAGATTTATGCCCCTATTGGAATAATTTCTATAATCTTATTTTGTCGCAAGGCGCGTTCCGACATATCGCTTAATTTGCCTATCGGAAATAAAGCAGGTCCTGCAACTTCCATAAGAACATACGGCACATTGTTGTATCTGTAAACCTTATCATCGCTTTTAGGAGAAATTTTTGCACCAATAAAGGCATGACCGGGAATTAAAACCATAATCAATGGGTTGTTACCAGCCGATGCTGGCATGATATGCCCAAGCATTGCCAATAAGGCAACTGATTTTGTATCGCAATCACCGCGATTTTGTTGAATCATGCTTGGTGGCAATAAAAAACCTGCAAGCCCCTTAAAGTTACGTTGTTCCAGCCTATCATAGGGAATGGTTTGCACAAAATTAAGAGCATTTTCAATATGGCTTCGCAAATCATTATTGTTGGTAAGCGAATTAACCGCCGCTTGTATAGGCGGGCGCATGGCAAGGCGATAATCAGATACAATTTTCTGATAATCAATCCTAATCACATCATCACGCCCATTTTTCACCATCACAAGATTATAATCTTTCAAAACATCATTGCGTAAACGCCTATATTCTAGCTGAAAACTATCCATTTCTTTTTCAGCAGAAATCTGTAACTTTCGTAAGCCATTTTTGATAAAACCAGTGATTTGATTGAAATGCTGTTTGCTAAGGTTACTTGCCAAATTCTGCTTGCGAATAAGTCCATCCATTGTATTCTGCACCTCATTAAAAGCATTGCGCCCAATCTGATTATAGTTGGCATTTGTAACTTTTAATTCAAGCCCAACACGCGCGCCTTGCAAACGTAATTTCAAAATTGCCTTCCCTGCAAGTTCCTTATTTTTTTGTGCAACAGCTTTGCTTAATGCAGAACGAATATCATTTATGGCATTTGTTTTTATCTCTAATGATGGGGTTTGCCAAAAGTAACGCACCACCGCTGAATGATTAGAATCTTGCTTGATACCAAAATCACTACTGCCAGAACGGTTTACCTCCACATCATAAAAAGGGGCAAGTTGACGGTTGGCATTAGCAACTTTCACCAGAGCTTGTTGATAAAGTGCTTCATATTCTGCTTGCACCTTCATACGGCTTTTTTCAGAGGCTTTTTTTAATCCATTAATGGCTTGAGAACCAGCAATCTTTGTAATTTTCTCAAAACTTAAAAGAGTGTTATTGCTTTTAATCAATAATTGTTCATCAAGTTGGAATGATAAATTCCTCGTGTTTCCTTGAACCGTTTCATAACGATATGCAAATTCAATATGATTCTGATTTTGTTGCAGGTTAAAATTAATTTGCCGTGCATATGCAACAGATAAAATCATAGAAAATGACATCAACAAAGGTAAGATGAGGATAATTCGTAATAAGGGCATTAATCGTACCTTAGGTACTTGCACGCGATAAGGCAGTTTCATCAACCATAAAAGCATGGTTTAATATTAATGTTACGGCAAATATCATAAATATCCACGCTTCCCAAATAGAAAATTGGAACAATCCCATCGTCCAGAAAGCCGCATGTGTTAAAACCAAAATTAAAGAAGTGCTACGATGCTCTTTCATAAAAAGCCGTAAATGCCTAAACGTAAGTATGATTAAAAATCCCATGAGTGGAATAAACCCTAACAATCCTGCTTCAAGTAATGTTTCTGCAAATCTATTATGAACATTGGTCATAGATTCCAGAACTCTATCCGTTACAAAATAGCGTGTTACATTATTTTTCAATAATGTATTATTTTTTGTACTATTAATACCAATGCCCAATAATGGGTTGCGTTTCCATTCTTGAATGGCTTCATAAATAAATATTTGCCTTGGGGCTTGCATAATAGAATAAGGCAAGAAAGGTTTTGGCAGTGTAATTTGCTCAGGGCGGGTGAAGAAGAAGAAGAAGAGAGGAGGAGGAGGAGGAGGATAAAACCAATTCATCAACAACTTCTATTGGCTGACTATCAAACCCACCGCGGGGGAGAAAATGAAATATAATGAAGGTCGTTATCACGAATATCAGTAAACCACTTACGGCAAATTTAATCCAATGAAGCGTTTTGCTTGATACCCAAAAGACAATATTTGCAATGAACAAAACTGCTATACTTCCTGCTAAAACGGCACGATTGTTAAGAGTCAATGCAAGCCACATGAATGAAATAGTCGTGAGAAAAATAAGGAATCGCCAATAATTATTTTTGAGATGAACAACCCCACAATAAATGATAAGAGGCAACAGTACAAAATTGCCATTCAGCAAAAATTTAGGTATGCTGAAAACATAATAAGACCAAATCTTATCAACTATTCCTAATTTTGTGCGGATGCTCCAAACATCTATTAACCAGCTACGTTGGTAGTAATATCCGTATAACGTAAAGATTTGCCATAATAATAAACCAATAATAATGATTTTGATTGCCAGTAATTTATCACTTAAAGACGCTTTTATAAAAACACATAAGCACGTAACAATCATGATGATTATAATGCCCAAACCCCATGTCCGTACAGATGTAAGTGGCACAACAGAAACAAAAATAGATGGTACCAAACATATTAAAAAAGCAAACAACCATTTGCTTTCAGGTTTTTGCCATAATTGGCGTAATGTATCGGCAATGTGGCATCGTAAGGTTGGAGCTGATAACAGCAAAGCAAAGCAGATAAGTACAATCAAGATTCCTGTTGCTTGCCCTAAATAAAACCCCGGAATAGAAAGCCCTAATAAAATAGCGAGCCATCTAAATGCCGTCATTGATTTTATATCGGAAATAAGCGTTGTTGTTTGAAGGGGCATGTTTTTAATGAGCATAATATTCTCTTACCATTATATCGAAATTTGTAAATAAATAATGGCTATCATGCGGTCCCGGTGATGCTTCAGGGTGATATTGCACCGCAAAAATTGGCTTATCTTTCACGCGAATACCTTCTAATGATTGGTCAAACAGCGAGATATGCGTTGGTTCAACATGGGCAGGCAATGTTTCTTGTAATACCTTAAAGCCATGATTTTGACTGGTAATTTCTACCACATTATTCAGTAAATTTTTTACGGGGTGATTGCCCCCCCGATGCCCACATTGCATTTTAGCGGTTTGCGCGCCCAATGCCAGCGCCATCAACTGATAACCTAAGCAAATACCAAAAATTGGAAAATCACATGTTAGCAATTTTTGAATAATCGGCACAGCATACTCACCCGTAGCGGCAGGGTCGCCCGGTCCGTTAGAAAGCAACACACCATCAGGCTTTGAAGCGATAATTTTATCCGCCTCACATTTGGCAGATACCACCGTTACCCTTACTTGCATATTGGCAAGATGACGTAAAATATTATGCTTCACCCCATAATCAATAACGATGATATGCGGAAGCGCCATATCGGTTTGGGAAATATTATCATCCTTATTGTCCGTCAATGAATAGAGTGGCTTTTGCCATTTGATTTCTTCTTTTGTTGTGACATCTTTGCTTAAATCCATATCATTCAGCCCATGCCAATTTTGCGCCATTTGTTTTAATTTTAGAATGTCTGATTTTTTATGGGCTTTGCCATTAAGGCGATAAGAAATCACGGCTTTGGGGGCACCTTGCTTGCGAATATAATGAGTAAGGGCGCGGGTATCTAACCCTGAAATCGCAATGAGTTGATGCTTTTTAAGCCATTCATCAAAAGAAAGTTCGGCACGGTAATTTGATTGCATTGTTGGTAAATCGGTAACAACCATTCCCAATGCAAAAGGTTGAAAGCTTTCCATATCAACTAGATTACTGCCCACATTACCAATATGGGGGCTGGTGAAATTAATAATTTGCCCAGCGTAAGAGGGGTCGCTTAAAATTTCCTGATGCCCCGTCATGGATGTGTTAAAACATAACTCGCCAACGGCAACACCTTCATGCCCTGCGCCCATGCCATAAAAAACCTGACCATCTTCTAAAACAAGCACCGCATTTTTATCACGCGCTACCTTATAAAACCCACGGCTAAAACGTTTTTTTTCCTTCTTGCGGCGCGATGGCTGAAGAGTCTTTAAGGATGATTTAAGTTTTGGTTTTTTTTCTTTGCCCGATTTATCTGACAAGGTTTTTCCCCCTGCTATGAAACTATCCTTTGATTACAGAAAATTGCGGATAAAATCAAGGGTAATTTTATGCTTTCCCCAAATGCATCAATCAATTAATTGGCGTTTTTCTTCACCTGCACTTGATAATGATTTAAGGCTTCTAACATGCGCCCATAATCATAGGCTTTTTGCTGAACAGCCGGTGATAATTCATCAAAGTTAGGCGCGCTTTTTTCTGCGCTAGCTGTTTGTATGATTACGGGTATTGGCGCAGCTTTCGTTTTTTGTGGTGCTGTGTGTAAAACGATAGGGTTTGCAATCATGCGATGCGATGCGATGGCACGTTTTTTTGTGCTTGTTAATCTAGGAGCCGTTCGTTGTTGAACGGCAGCTTGCTCTTTTGGTTGTTCTTGCTGAGGCGCAGGTTTTTCGTGCGTTTCAGGTTCGTTTGTCACAACCACGATTGGCTTTGGCTGATAAGTTTGCGAGCTTTGATAAGCCGATTGTATTTGCTGTGGTGATGGTGGCGCAACTCCATATTTTTTGGAAATATCATTTAAGAAGTCACTGATAACCGGTGGCACATCTTGTTTATTATAATAAGGATTGCCTTGTTGATTTTGTGTTTTGTGCGATTGTGTTTTCTGGTTGGCAAAATATTCCGCAAAAGGCGGTGTTGCAAGGGGTTGCGAATGTGCCGCGGGGGAAGGTTTTCCCTTCTCCCCACGACGTTCCTCCCCAGATGGGTCATTCGTTTGTGGTATATACGCTCCGGACACATTTTTATTGTCCGACTTTTGTGAAGCAATTGCTTGCCTTACAATTGGAGGTAAAAACGTATCAATCGTCATTTACCTGTATCCCGGATATCGCATATGGGTGCATTGCCGGACGCTTTCGTATCAAGGCAACAGAATTGCTTCTCAGCATTCTGTTACCACTGTATCTCTTGTTGCCATCCGTTTTTTGACTTATTTTCAATAGAAAAGCCTTTTTAAATCAATCAAAAACTCGCGATTAATTCGCGTTTATTATTGTCTCTTATTAAATTACCGAGTTGTCTTTCTCGTCAATATGTTTTTTATTTTGCAAAGGGCGTGCCAATATCACAAGCGTGATGTAATTATTCTATAATATGATGAAGTTTATTTTTCTTGGTTATCATATAATCTTTATTATCTTGATTGATGCCCGATAATAAAGGCACCATTTCATGCACCATGATGCCTGATTGTTCTAAAACATCTTTTTTATGGGGGTTGTTGCTAAGCAATCGCACATGTTGAATATTCCACTGTTTCAGAATATTAATGGCAAAAGAAAAATTACGATTATCTACTGCCAACCCTAATTTTTGATTTGCCTCTACAGTATCTAAATTTTCTGTTTCTTGTAAGTGATAGGCTTTTAACTTTGAGGGCAAGCCAATGCCCCGCCCTTCTTGGGGCAGATATAAGATGATGCCATTTTCTGCTGTGAAAATTTTCTCTAACGCATGATTTAACTGATGCCCGCAATCACATTTGCGCGAGCTTAAAACATCACCTGTAAAACATTCTGAATGTAACCGCAATAATAAGGGCTTATCATGATTATTATCTAAGGCACCTATTGCAATCATGGCAGTAGGGGAAAAGCCTGCTTCACCTTGATAAAGATGTAGATTTACCCGTTTATTTTTATTGGCGCTTTTAAGTGGCAATGTGGTTTCAGCAATTTTATAAGCTTGATGATAGCGGTTTTTTATTGTGATGCTTTGTAGCTGGGCAAAGTTGATAAAGGCTGGTTTGATGATCGCATCTTGAGCAGGGGCAGAAGGGCTAAATACAAGAATATTCGGGATTGGCAAAGGGTGCAGAAAACCAAAAAAATAGTGCCATAATTCTTGCAACTCATCAGAAAATTCATCTGATGCCATTGCTTTGCCATTTTGTGTTACATGAAAGGTAGTCTCGCCATGCTTTTGTTCAATAAAATAAATTGGTTCAGCAATGCCCAAGCAGGAAAAAATATTTGTAAGTGCCTCATCTGATTGATGGTGATGCGCGATGATAACACCATGACAATCACCGTCATGATTGTTACCCTTGCCAACCAATATTGGCAAGCCTGAAGCCAAATAGTTAATCAACAGATTATGATATGATAAATTTGTCATTAGCCTTTAACCATCATTTAAACATGAAATCAATAAATGCCTTATAGCAAATTAACAGAGCAAAGTAAATTAACATAAAAAGATATTTAATGCGCCTCAGCCCAATTTTTGCCATAACCGCTTTCAACAATCAAGGGCACTTTTAATTGATAATTTGGCACGTCATTGCCAGCATCTTGCATGATGCTTGTTAATGTTTGGGCAACATCGTTAATCGCATATTCTTCTACTTCAAATAATAATTCATCATGCACTTGTAACAGCATTTTTGCTGGTATATTTTGCTTAATAATGGCATCATCAATCATCAGCATTGCCTGTTTGATAATATCGGCAGCACTGCCTTGAATAGGCGCATTGATTGCTTGTCTGCCGGCATATTGCCGTTTCATCGGGTTTTTATCGTTAATATGGGGCAGATGAATTTTTCGTCCGAAAATTGTTTCCACATAGCCCTGCTTGGTTGCAATCAAAATCGTTTCATCCATATAATTTTGTAACCCTTGATAACGCGCAAGATAGGCATCGATATAGTCTTTGGCTTGGGTTCTGCTAATCATTAATTGACGCGCCAAACCAAAGGCAGAAATGCCATAAATAATGCCAAAATTAACCGCTTTGGCATCACGTCTATGGCTGGCACTCACCTCATCAAGGGGAATCTTAAACACTTCAGAAGCGGTAAATTGATGAATATCCGCCCCCGCATGAAACGCATCGATAAGACTATCTAAATTGGCAATATCCGCAATCAATCGCAACTCAATTTGCGAATAATCAAGCGACAACAATAATTTACCTTTAGGCACAATGAAAGCCTCACGGATTTTTTTACCTTCTGCATCGCGAATAGGAATATTTTGTAAATTCGGGTCAATCGATGAAAGCCTGCCTGTTTGCGCGCCTGCCACACTGTAATTTGTCCGCACACGGTCATCGGCATCTTGCATCAGGGGTAGGCTCTCCGTATAGGTTGAGCGCAATTTACTTAAATGCCGCCATTGCTGAATATCGCGCGCAATCGAATGCCCATCTACAATCAATTTATCCAGCAAATCATTATCCGTACTATATTGCCCAGTTTTGGTTTTGCGGCCATGGGGCAGAGCCAGTTTCTCAAATAAAATAACCCCTAATTGCTTGGGCGACCCAATGTTAAATTCCTCACCTGCGATTAAGTGAATATTTTGTGTAAGTGTTTTAATCTCGTTGCCAAATTCATCGCTTAATTGCTGTAAATGCGCTTTATCCAGTAAAATACCTGCCCATTCCATACGTGCCAAAATCGGCATCAGGCGCATTTCCATTAATCTGTAAAGCGATACCATGCCTTCACTGCAAAGTCTCTGCCATAGATGTTTGTAAATCTGCATAATGGCAAGGGCATGATAGGCAATATCTTCGGCTATGTCTGATGGAGAAAGCAATATAATATCTTGCTTGGCTAATATTCCTTGCGATGTGCGGAGTTTCTGCCCGATTGCGGTTTGTAATAATTCATCGCTTAAATCTTGCAAACCATGTTTCTTTTTACCTGCATCTAGCAAGAATGATAATAATAACACATCATCACTTGGCATCGTTTCTAATTTATCTTGACGAAAAATTTGCCAAAGCTGTTTGATATTATAACCAATTTTAATAATGGCATCATCGTGTAATAATTTTGCCAGCATGGAAAGTGCGGCTTCGTAGGCAAGGATTGTTTCACTTCTTTGGCGTATGGTTTGTTGGTTCGTTGTTGATTCTGTTTTATCAATCAATAAACTGCCTTGCAAGCTATTTTCCTCAACCATGATTTCATGATGAAGGGGTAGATAATAAGCGGTTTCCAAATCAACCACAAAGCCAATGCCCACACAGATATTGCCATATTTTTCAGGTGATAATTGCGGGTGAAGCGCAACATAGCCTTGCATGGCAATTTTCTCTAACATGTCATGAAAGTGATTCATACTATTGATGATGATTACATTTAATTTAATCTCTATTTGGTTTGAAGGGGTTTGCGTTTGATTATCCGCTTGTAGGTTATTATTTGTAAAACGTTGTATCAGGCTTTTAAAGCCATGTTTCTGGACAAATTCCAATGCCTGTTGCTGATTAAATTCAGGCATGGCATGAAAATCAAATTCTTTTGTTTCTTCCACATTATCGCATAAACGCACCAATTGCAGGCTAATATCGACAAACTCACGGAAGGCAATCAGATTTTCGCGTCTTTTAGGTTGCTTGATTTCTTCAGCACGGCGTAACAATTCATCAAGACTGCCATATTCATTGATGAGCAAAGCGGCAGTTTTAACGCCAATACCAACCGCCCCGGGCACATTATCCACACTATCGCCTGCAATGGCTTGCACTTCAATCACCTTATCAGGGGCAACGCCAAACCGTTCCATCACAGCATCTGCGCCTAATTGGCGATTTTTCATGGGGTCGTAAAGCGATACCCCATCGCGTACCAATTGCATTAAATCCTTATCCGATGAAATAATCACCACCTCATGATTTTTTTCACAAGCATGTTTGGCAAGGCTGGCAATCACATCATCGGCTTCGTAATTTTTAACCTCTAAACGTGGCAAAGATAATGCATCAGAAGCTTGACGAACAAGGTCAAATTGCGGAATTAAATCCTCAGGTGGTGCGCCACGATTTGCCTTATATTCGGGGAAAATATCATTGCGGAAAGTTTTACGTGCCGAATCAAAAACCACAATTACAGAATGCCCATCATAATCTTCGCGCAATTTTAAGAGCATCTTAAAGAAACCAAAAACCGCATTAACAGGCACATTTTCGGCGTTTACCATAGGGGGCAAAGCGTAATAGGCTCGGAAAATATATCCCGACCCATCTACCAAAATCACCTTTTGTTTATCCATAACCATCAAACATGGTTACCTGATTCAAACAATTAAATCAATTTATCCATGACATTATCATAAAATTACGTTAGATTAACTTCCAATTATGATGATTAGCAAATAAGGATTCACCATGCAAAAACCATCGGTTCGAATGAGCCAATATTTTCTGCCTACCTTAAAAGAAGACCCTGCAGAAGCTACGATTGTTTCGCACCGTTATATGTTGCGCGCTGGTTTGATTAGGCAAAGCACAGCCGGCATTTATAATTGGTTGCCACTTGGCTATAGAGTGTTAAAAAAGATTGAACAAATTGTGCGTGAAGAACAAGATGATGCGGGCTTTCATGAAATTTTGATGCCCACCATTCAACCTGCTGAATTATGGCAACAATCAGGGCGTTATGATAGTTATGGCAAAGAAATGTTACGCATTCAAGATAGGCATGAACGCGATTTATTATATGGACCCACCAATGAGGAAGCAATCACCGATATTTTTAAGCAAAATGTAGGAAGTTACAAAGATTTGCCAATGGTGTTGTATCAGATTCAATGGAAGTTTCGCGATGAAATTCGCCCCCGTTTTGGTGTGATGCGCGGACGCGAATTTTTGATGAAAGATGGCTATTCTTTCGATAAGGATGAAGCTTCTGCGGAACAAACCTATTATCGGATATTTGCAAGCTATTTAAGAATTTTTGCACGGCTAGGCTTGAAACCAATTCCCATGCGTGCTGAAACAGGACCTATTGGTGGTGATAAATCGCATGAATTTATTGTGTTGGCTGAAACAGGCGAAAGCACCGTTTATTGTCATGCTGATTTGCTTAATTATGACCCGCTAAATATCACAGCAGATGATGATAAAAAGCAAATTTTTGAAGATTGGACATCTTTTTACGCCGCTACTGAGGACATGCACGAGGATAGTAAATTTAAGGCAGAAGTGCCAACGGAAAAACAGATTGAAGCACGTGGCATTGAAGTGGGACATATTTTCTATTTTGGCGATAAATATTCCATTCCTTTTAAGGCAGAATTTAGCACAGCTGATGGCGGGACGGATATGGTGAAAATGGGCTCATATGGCATTGGCGTCTCGCGCATGGTGGGCGCGTTGATTGAAGCATTTCACGATGAAAAAGGGATTATCTGGCCTCAATCCGTGGCACCTTTTGATTTATCGCTTATTAATTTGGCAGCGGCTGATAGCCATGATGATGCAAAAGAAATCAGTGATGTATGTGAAAAATTATTTGCCCAAAGTACGGAAATAGGGGTAGAAATTCTGTATGATGAGCGTGATGAGCGTGCCGGGCGTAAATTTGCCGACCATGATTTGCTTGGCTTGCCTTATCAGTTAATTCTTGGCACAAAATCGCTGAAAAAACAAACGGCAGAATTGAAAAATCGAAAAACAGGCGTAATAGAAGAAATTCCTTTGGAACAATTATCCGAGCTTCTGCACCGTATCAAACAAGAAAAAAGAATGTGAAACATTAACATGAAACAAATATTACTCTCCCTTTTCATCGCCCGCCGCTATCTTTCTAGCCGTAAAAGTGAAAAATTTATTTCCATCATTGGGCTGTTGGCATTTTTAGGAATCATGCTAGGGGTGGCAACATTGATTATTGTAACATCGGTGATGAATGGGTTTCGCGCTGATTTATATGATAGAATTTTAGGCATGAATGGGCATGTGAGTGTTTTTGCATTTCAGGGTAAGAATGTGAATAATTATAGCTATGTGCAAGAATTGATTGAAGAAAATGATGTGGTGCAATATGCCACCCCTGTGGTGCAATCTGAAATTTTATTCACTGCCAATAAAACATCTGATGGCGGTTATGTGAAAGGCATTTCAGCACAAGATTTTATGAAACGTGAATTTTTAACCAACGCATTTTCAGGCGATGTTGCAGAAATTTTTGCGAATAATCAGGTGCTGATTGGCAAACAAATGGCAGGTTTATATGGGCTTGTACCCGGCGATACCATCACGCTTTATTCGCCTTTCGGGATTACCACAGCCTTTGGCACATTGCCACGTGTGCAAAAAGTAAAGATAGGCGGGATTTTCGGCTTTGATATGTATGAATATGACCGTAATTTTATCTTTATGGATTTGGGTGAGGCGCAAAAATTATTTAACAAAAAAACAGCTGTATCCCGTATTGAGGTGCATACGCAAGACCCTAATCAGGCAATCGCGTTAAGTCCGCACATTAATAGAGCCTTGCCGCAAGGGCTTTACAGTCTGAATTGGTTGGAAACAAACGGCTCTCTTTACAAAGCCATCGAGATTGAACGGCGCGTTTCATTCATTGTGCTAACTTTAGTTATTCTGATTGCCGCGCTTAATATTATCAGCGCGCAAATTATGCTGGTGAAAGAAAAGGCGAAATCCATTGCAATCCTGCGTTCTATGGGGGCAAGGCGCGGACATATTTTAACGGTGTTTGCATTAACGGGCATGTTTGTTGGCGTGCTTGGCACAATGGTGGGCAGTACGATTGGTATTTCGGTTGTGAAAAATATTGATTTCTTGCGCCGATTGGCAGAACAATTTTTATCGTTTTCTCTGTTTAATCAAGAGATTTACCATTTAGAAAAATTGCCTGCTTTGCTAAGCTATCATCAAACTTTTATCACGATTGGTATTGCATTAGGTGTTACGTTTTTAGCCGCCCTTTATCCTGCATGGCGTGCTGCCCGCTTGAATCCTGTAGAAATTTTACGCTATGAATAATGATATTGTTCTTAAACTCAATCATGTTTGCAAACGCTTTACCACAAGAATGGGTGGTTTAAGCATTTTAGAAAATGTCAATTTTGAATTGCCACGCGGGGTGATTGCGGGAATTATTTCGCCATCAGGTGCGGGCAAAACAACCTTGCTACAGATTGCAGGGCTGATGGATGTGCCCGATACAGGCGAAGTGCTTGTTGGTGGTTTGGAAGCGCAAAATCTATCCGATAAAAAACGCACCGCGATTAGATGCAAGCATATTGGCTATGTGTATCAACAGCATCATCTATTGCCTGAATTCACTGCCATAGAAAATGTAACGATTCCTTTATTGATTGGTGGCATGAAACAAGCGCAAGCAGAAACCCGTGCCAGTGAGATTTTAGGCGAAATGCTATTAGGGGAACGGTTGTTTCATAAGCCTTCGGAATTATCTGGGGGTGAGCAACAAAGGGTGGCGATTGCGCGTGCGATTGTAACCTATCCTGAGGTGTTTTTGGCAGATGAGCCTACAGGCAATCTTGACCCTGTTACTAGCGCATATGTGTTTGAAAATATGCTGACCTCGTTACGCAAACGTGGCGGAGGGGCGTTGATTGTTACCCATAATCATCAATTAGCCAATACGCTTGACCAGCTTTTTGAAATTAAAGATGGGCAGTTATTCCCACTTGATAAGAAACATTTATTGCTTCATCATAAAAAACCGCCAGCACGCAAACCAGCGCAGAAAAAAGCAGAAACAGAATGAAGAAATATTTGGAGGCACGAGCCGGAATCGAACCGGCGTGCAAGGATTTGCAGTCCTCTGCGTAACCACTCCGCCATCGTGCCTAAAATAAAATATGCCTTAAATTCAGCAACCCATTACTAGCGGAAAATGTTAGAAACTGCAAGATTTTATCTGGAAATTATTTGCTTAAATCCGTCACATGTTTAATTGACCAGCGTATCACAGTATTTTGTGAATAATTTTGCCCATATAAAACAAGCTGTTTATTTTGATAAAGCCTATCATGATTAGGGCTATAGATAGAATCTTCTACGCGCAAATCAGCCCCTTCATATAAAAACTGGCAAAGGAATGTATTATCCACCCGTAAAAAAACTTTATCATCTTGTAATTCAACAATCACCCGATGATGCAGGTGAAAGCGGATATGGAATGAATGCCCTTCATCAGCCAATAATTTATCTTCACCCACTAGCTTTTTATCTTTTTTGGCAAGATAAAGACTGCGCTCCACATGGGTGTGGCAAGGGCGCATATAGCCATTATGCGATGCCTGTAGCAACAAATGACCATCTTCTTCCTTGCGCTGTGATTGGCATTTGGCACGGCGTAAAGAATAACGGCGCAATGATGATGTATTGTAATTATCTAAAATTATCGTAGAATGCGCCATACTGCCACGTTGTGCGGAAGTCCAATAAGGGTCGGCAAAATGATATAATGTGCCACAATTCACGATAATGGGCTTATCCCCCATCATCACCTCAATGGCTAATGCTTCGGCATGCGCGTCATAGGCATGGTGTGAAAATGGAAAATTACCAACATCCATTGCCACTTGCACAAATTCATTGCTGATGGTTTCAAAACCGCTATAAGGTGCTGATTTTAAGGCACCGGGCATTCTACCGCGGGCGGCTAAGGGTAGCATATCATCTATTTCTTTCGCGCTTCTAATCCCGCCGCCATTAAAGATGAATAATTCTCCATCTTGCCGTTGCATCATGCGTAAATAGGGAATCATTCTATCGATGGTTCCTGAAATTTCTTCTGGCATTTGCCTTTGGTCGCGCAAAAATAATTCATATAGCAAGCAGAGCCATCTTAAAATAACAAAATGAGTTTCAGGGTTGCGTTCGCAATGCCCGCCATCAGGGGAGATTTGGTGATTTAATTCTTGTACCAAACGGTACATATGTTTTTCAATAATGATGCTGGTTTCGGATTTACAAATCATAGAAATGAGTAAAATAATTTGAGAAATTAATTTCTTGGCACCCCGTGTTTCCCAATGCGCAGTCAGTTTCAAATGGCGGTAATGTTGGTGAAGCTGCGTATTTAAGTGCGTGATGCTGTTTTTGCTCATTTTTTTACTGATTTGCTTATAGAAACTCATCATATAATAAAGCCGTTCGGCAACAATATCGCTACGCCATGCCGGTTGCGACCAATAGGCATTATTTTCTACCCAATGAGCAATCAACCGCAACATTTTGGTACGTGCTTTTTCTGAATGATTGGCAAGATGTGGCAACCATACAAAGCGATGCATGGCTTCTGCAAAAATATGCGAGGTGGCAATGGGCTCCCATAAATTTTCTGATGGGTTCTCTCTCACCCATTCAATGCTTTCACCCTGAAAGCTATAAATATCACGCATTAATTCATCTGATATGGTTTTATTTTCGCGGATTAAACAAAGGGGCGAATGGGTGAGTTCAAAGATTTTGCCACGGCTTAAGAAAAATCGCACATAGCCGGGTAAGAAAAATAGCAAATAAATCACGCCACGGCGCGTATAATATAAGAAATCTTGCCAAATAAGAAATAAAGATAAAAACATGCAATCACTATAATAGGGGCTGTCTTGCCATGCAATCATTACCTTATAATTTTTATTTTTATGATTTTTGGACAATGATAAATATTGCTTGCATCTTAATATTTATCGTTTAAATTGGGCAGATGGAAAATAAGTATCAATTTTTTCGCCATATTGGCAATATCAGTATTCTCACCATTTTAAGCCGTATATTCGGCTTTGGGCGCGATATTCTAATGGCAAATTTGTTCGGCAATTCATTGGCGGCGGATGCGTTTTTATTCGCCTATCGGTTCCCTGCTATGTTACGCACCTTACTGATTGAAGAAGGGTTTCAGGCGGCATTTATCCCCCTTTACATCAAGCTAGACGAAAAACAAGCCAAGCATTTCACCGCTACGGTGTTGGTGGCAATGCTGATTTTATGTGTTGTTTTGTTAGTCCCTGCTTTAATTTTCATGCCTGAATTGATGGGACTGATGGCATCTGGTTTCAAAGAACGTGGCAATTCATTCGAATTATTGGTTTTATTGGCGCGGATTTTATTTTGTTATTTCGCGTTCTTGCTGATTTCCGCTGTTTTCGTGAATTTATTACAATCGCACAAAAAATTCATTGCCACAGCTTCTTTGCCATTATTTATCAGCATTGGCTTAATCATAAGCATGTTGCTGATTGTAATTTACCCAGCGCATCCATGGGTGCTTGCCCCTGTTGATAAAATTGTATGGTTGGCGGTTGCGGTGATTATCGCAGGGTTTTTTCAAATGCTGTTTATTATTGGGGTGGCAATGCGCGCAAAACTTACCCTAAATTTTGCCTACGAACCTGCAATGATGCCGTTATTAGGACAGTTTTTCAAGAAAATGCTTCCTGTTATGCTTGGCAAAAGCAGTGTGCAAATCACGTTTTTGATTAACCAAATTTTGATTATTGGCACTGGCGCCGGTGCACTTTCTACCTTTTATTATGCAGAACGAATGATGCATCTGCCCATTGGGATTTTTATCATTGCGATTGCGACTGTGTTACTGCCTTATCTGAGCCATCAATTACAGCATCATCACGAGCGCGAACGGATTAGCGCGCAACATTATGCAATGACGGCGGCGTTGTTATTGACCATGCCTGCCATGATTGCTTTTATGGTACTGGCGCCTATCATTATGCTAACCTTGTTTCAGCATGGTGCCTTCGGGGTAGAGGCGGCACGCATCAGTGCCAATGTATTGATTTGCCTTGCGCCGGGTTTGCCTGCGATTGCGCTGATTAAAATTCAAACAACCATTTTATTTGCCCATCATGATACCAAAACGCCTTTTATCGTAACGGTTGTGGGGGCTATCTTTAATGTGGTGCTGGCGATTATTTTAATCAAGCATCTTTCGTATCTAGGGGTCGCGATTGCCTCCACCCTATCCTTGAGTCTGCAATCCATCGCCTTGATTATCATCTTAATGAAAAAGCGGCTTTATATATTTGAAATGATTATGATAAAAAATATTATCAAAATTATCATCGCTTGCATCATCATGGCAGGAACTTTATGGGCGTTGTTGCCTCAACAAAATTATTTAATAGATGCTGATTTTTCCAATCGCTTTGTTTGGCTATTGGCATTGGTTTTTTCAGGTGGCATTATTTATATGATGGCGATTTTATTATTGCGTGTTTTTACGATGAAAGAAATTAAACATCTTTTCATTGGGCATAAAAATTCAACAAGAACTATGTTAGGAAAAAGAAATGGATAGAATTTTCTCAGGCATCCAGCCAACTGGCGATGTGCATTTGGGCAATTATTTGGGGGCTATTCGTAATTGGACGAAAATGCAAGATGATGGCATTGAAACCGTTTATTGCTTGGTAGATTTGCATGCAATCACGCAATGGCAATCGCCTGAACAATTACGCGCCAATGTGCTAGATATGGCAACGGCATTGTTGGCTTGTGGTATATCGCCTGAAAAATCGGTTTTGCTTGTGCAATCGGCAAATCCGCACCATAGCGAATTAAACTGGATTTTTTCTACGGTTGGGCGGATTGGTTGGCTGAATCGCATGACGCAATTTAAGGAAAAAGCAGGCAAGCATAAAGAGAATGCCTCGGTAGGGCTTTATGTGTATCCTATTTTGATGGCAGCGGATATTTTGCTGTACCATGCGAATCTTGTGCCTGTGGGTGACGACCAATTACAGCATCTTGAATTGGCACGCGATATTGCCCAAAAATTTAATCATGATTATCAAAAAGAAGATTTTTTTCCTTTGCCAGAAGCCACCTTGCAAGCAGTCGCAACCAGAGTGATGTCTCTGCGTGATGGCACAAGCAAAATGTCAAAATCTGACCCATCAGATATGACCCGTATCTTGTTAAAAGATGATGCGGATATGATTGCCCAAAAAATTAAAAAAGCAAAAACGGACCCGCTGGCTTTGCCTGAAACGGTTGATGAGCTTGAAGGGCGCGCCGAAGCAAAGAATTTGTTATCGATTTATGCCGCACTGAATAATCAGACATTACAGAATGTTTTATCGGAATATGCCGGCAAGAATTTTTCTGATTTTAAGCCTATTTTGGCCGATAATTTAATCGCACATCTTGCACCGATTAGCGAAAAGATGAAGATTCTTGGAAATGATAAAACTGAAGTAGAACGGATTTTACAGCAGGGGGCAGAAAAAGCCATGAATATATCAACCCCGATTATCACAGAAATTCGTGAGATTGTTGGTCTGCAAAAAATCTTTTAATCAGCAAAAATAAAATGCTAATAGGTTAATTATTGAGCAATTTGAATAGAAGCTGAATATCTTTTTCTAAAGCAGAATCAGTCGCCAATAATTGGTCAATTTTCTTGGTGGCATGCATGACGGTGGTATGGTCGCGCCCACCAAATTTTCTGCCAATTTCGGGCAAAGAACGGTTGGTAAGCTGTTTTGCCAAATACATCGCAACTTGTCTTGGGCGTGCCACCACACGCGAACGGCGTGCTGAAGACATTTCAGAAGTCTGAATGCCATAATGGTCAGAAACTTGTTTTTGAATATCATCAATGGTGATGCGACGTTTATTGCTTTTGAGCAAATCATGCAATAATTCTTTGGTGCGGGCAAGGGTTGCTTCGCTATTGCTAATATCGCAATGGACAATGAGTCGATTGAGCGCGCCTTCTAATTCACGCACATTGCTGGTGATTTTTTCTGCCAAAAATTCCAATATCTCCTCAGAAAAACGATGTTCCTTACCAATCAATTTTGCTCTTAGAATGGACATACGCAACTCAAAATTAGTTTGTTCAATGCCCGTCACAAGCCCGCCTGAAAGCCTTGATTGCAAGGCATAACTCAAGCCTTCAATTTCTGCAGGTGGACGGTCGGCCGATACTGCAATCCGTTTGCCTTCTTCAAATAATAAATTGAAAATCTGTAACAACTCACGCTGTGTACCTTCGCGCCCTGCAATAAAATGAATATCATCAAGCAAAAGTAAATCAACCGAATGATAAAAATCCTTAAAAGTAGTGGTATCTTTTTCGCGCACCGCACGCACAAAATGTTGCATGAATTTTTCAACCGATAGAAAAACCACATGAAATTCAGGGTTACGCACCAAAGTATGTTGTGCGATTGCGTGTAACAGATGGGTTTTGCCCATACCAACGCCGCCATAGATGAAAAGCTGATTGAGTGATTTTTCCCATGAATCTGAAAATTTCCAAGCAACCTCGCGCGCGAATGAATTTGGATCACCGGTTACGAATCTATCAAAATTGAAATCCTTGTTAAGATTCGTAGAAAATTGCTTCACCTCATTTTGCATGATTTTTCCCGGCACAATGCCAGCATAGCCCATTTTAGGTACTTTGGGGCGTTCTGTTTCTTCGGCGGCACTTAGCACCACTTGTTCTATGGCAGGGTTTAATGAAGACCAAATACGTTGAATCCTATTGAGGTAATTTTTCTTAACCCATTGTTCAATTTTTGTGTTTGGGGCAATTAATGAAACCGCATTTTGATTCTTACCTTCTAAAGTCAACACTTTTAACCATTGATTAAAAGCAGTTTCACCTACTTCACCACGAACAATTGCTCTAATTCTTGTCCATTGTTGCTCTACACGATGTGAACTCATAATAGTCATTTATCCTTATATATAATCTAATGGTTTATATTTTCTCTCATTTAATTCATTTTTAATTCATTATTTATTTTAGGCAATAGAAGATTATTTGCGCAGGTGAATTGCGCACTTCCTCCACCCAAAGATGAAATAATACTATCAAACGAAATGTAATATCAGCATGTTGTCAAAAAATAAAAGTGAGTGCAAGTAAGTTATTTTATTTCTTTTAAAGAAAAGAGCTTGACACACAAAAATCGTCAAAAAATTTACTGATATTTTACAAAACAAATAACAACCATATAAGCATCTGTTTTTATTGTTTTTTCTTAAAATCAATAGGTGTTTTATATTTTTATTAATAGAAAGAATGAGAATGAAATATAATGTATTCCTTGTTATCTATTTGAAAAATAGATAGAATCATTTTTTTGATAAATGATGATTTTCTTTATAGTTGTATTATTTTTAATGTTTTTTATGATTTGCGAATAATGTTGACAAAAATTATTTTGATGCGAATCATTTGTGAAGTATTTTTCATCTATAAAAAATAGAAAAATCGTCATTAAATTTATGATTTTGTATCTGTCTAAAAATAAAATGATAGGCGAATTTATCAATATAAGAATCACTTATATGTGATGCTTGTATCATTGCGAATCTGTATAAGATTATTTTGACAATAATCAATATTTGAAAAGGGCGTTTTCATCAAAAAATAAGCGATGACGCAACGTTTCATAGCCACCATTGCCTAAATCAATCCAGTTACGTTGGCGCACAACAGATGCACGCATTGATTTATATATTTTTTCAAAACTCTCATCATCTTTGCGTAATTTCCTGACTAAGCTTTGCCATGTTTGAACCAGCTCTTCAATCGTATCATCCGTAAAGTTACGCACAAGCACATTTTGCTCGCGCACCAACCGACGAATTGCTTGTTGATTGCCTATCTCACGCAACGCAACAGAATCATATAATCGGCGATTGACGACATTATGGATTAATGTTTGGTCGCTGATAGAAAGCCCTTGCCATCTTTTTAAGTTCAAGGATAGTTGATAAATTTGCACAGGTGCTTGAAAACCCGGCGTAAAATAACGGGTGACAATTTTATAAAGCCCTAACGCTTCTTCATAAAGCGGGTCGCTTACAATGGCACCTTCTACCGAGCCATCTTGCAGTTTTTTGTAAATATCTGCATCACGATATTCATAAACTTTTGCACCAGCGGCACGATAAAGCATAGCAGGCAATCCACGCGCAGCAATTGGCTTATTCCTTAAATCGCGCAATGATAAAATTTCATCAACAAACCAGCCACCCATTTGTCCAACAGATGCGCTGACCGCAAGTGGCATGATATTAATAGGCTTGTGTAAATCTTGCCATAATTTTTGCCCATCTTCACCAATCAGCCATTTGTAAAATTCGTCTAATGTAGGACCAAACGGTTGTGCCGAATAAAGCAGATTCGCAGGAATTTGCTTTTGCCAAAAATCAGGCAATGAATAAATACCATCAGCGTTACCATTATTGATATTTTCAATAATTTCTTTATCGGTTAGCTCTTTACGATGGATATATTTGATAACAAGCTGATTGCCGCTTGCGTCTGCCAGTTGTTTTTGCAAAGCTACAATTTCTTCGCCAATTCCCGGAAAATTAGGACGCCAATCCACATAAATTCGCAAAACACGTTGTGGGCTATTATTCCCAGAAACAACACCATTGCCACCAAAACCGCCTGCCAATAAAGTGCCACCAACGCCTAAGCCACCGCCTAACACGCAACCCATCACAAATTTTAACAAACCACGACGTGATTCCATATCGCCTTGAAATTCTGCCACTATTTAATCCTTACTTCATTATATAATGTGAGCGCACTATAAATCTATCTTGACAATTTGTCTATAAACTTACCATTATTTGTAATATATATGGTAAAATATACCTGTTAATGATGATAATCAAGTTTTTATCTTTGGGAATGAGATGCGGAAATAAAATGCTAGACGCACACGAAAAATTAAAGATGCTGTATCATAATATTGAAAAAGCATGTAATGAACAGCCTAATTTAGCCGCCGCGCAAACCACCATGATTGCCGTGAGTAAAACCTATGATGCCGATGCGATTATCCCATTCATCACTGCAGGGGTTAAAAATTTTGGTGAGAACCGTGTGCAAGAAGCGTTGGACAAATGGGGGAGGCTTAAAGAAACCTATCCTGATTGTATCTTACATTTGATTGGTCCGTTACAGCGCAATAAGGTGAAACAGGCAGTGGCATTATTTGATGTGATTCATTCACTTGACCGCCCGCAATTATTAGAACCACTTAAAAATGCCATGGTAAATCAAAAGCGTGATTTGCCTGTTTTCATTCAAGTGAATATTTCTGATGAAGCGCAAAAATCGGGTATTGCCGTTGAAGAATTAGATGATTTCATTGATTTGGTAAAAAATACATATCAGATGAAGCTGATGGGGTTGATGTGTATTCCTATATTTGATAAGAATCCTAGCCCTTATTTTGCACATTTATATAAGCTTGCGAAACAGCATCAATTGCCTCATTTAAGCATGGGCATGAGCAGCGACTATGAAACAGCCATTAAATTTGGGGCAACTTATATTCGTGTGGGGACAATATTATTTGGTGCGCGCCAATAATCATATAATTCTATGATTAAGAAATAGCGCGAACGCCTGCTTTGATATAATATTCTGACCAATCCGCAATCATATCAGCGGCGTAATAAGCATCATCATGATTCTTCATTAGCAAATGGTCGGCATGGTCAAGCGAAACATAGCTACGCGGGTGATGGGCATTGATAAATATTTTTTCGGCATGTTCAATGCCAACAAAATCATCAATGGGCGAATGCATAACCAGTAAAGGCTTATGCAAATGAACAATCTTATCGGCGATATCTTGATTCTGAATATCTTCAATAAAATCATAACTTACCTTAAAAGGGCGTCCCATAATTTGAATTTCGCGAATTTTCTGCTCTTTAATACATGGAATTTCATCATGAAAATGGTGGATAACATGGGCAGGGTCAAAAGGTGAACCAATTGTTACAACGCATCTACTCTCAGCAATCGAAGCAGCTGCAGCCAGAGTTGCCGTACCGCCTAATGAATGACCTATCAAAATTTCAGGCGTGCGATTGGTGCTTTGCATATATTCGGCGGATTTTACAATATCTTGAACATTGGTAGAAAAAGTTGTTTCATGAAAACCACCACCACTTTTACCGATACCCGTAAAATCGATACGCATGGCAGCCACACCGCGCAGTGCCAATCTTTGGCATATTCTTTTTGCAGCCACAACATCTTTACCGCAAGTAAAGCAAGGTGCAAACAATGCGTAAGCGACTGGCTCGCAATCGGGCATTTCAATCTTGGCGGCAATTGGATAACCAAGCGCGCCTTCGAATTCTACATTTTCTGTTTTAACGTCCATAGGTTAGCAGTAAATGAATTTAATCTTAAAATCAAGCATTAATATATCTTAATAATAGTTTATTTTTTTTATTTTATATGTATCGTAATAATTGACCTTATTTGTATTTTAGCATAATAATTGCAAGTAAGAATAATGATTTTATTAATAATGGTTTAAGATTATTTAAAATGAAGAATATTATTATATTTTTAATAGTTTTGGTGAGCGTTCCGTTCAATAGCTCGCCTGTTTTTGCTCAGGGCAATAGTAATAATAGTGCCTTTGACCAAGATGATTTCTTAAATAGTATCAATGAGGATGAATTTGATGAAGGGGGCATCGCTGGGACTGGCACGTTAGAAGAGGAATGTGTCATCTTACTTCATGGGTTGGGTCAAAAAGCTGATAGTATGAAATATATCGTCAATCATCTTAAAGTAACTGGGTTTAAGGTGCAAAATATGGTTTATGATTCAGAATCAAAACCCATTGAAAAGCATGCGGAAATCGTAGAAGATGGCATTGCTTTATGCCAATATAATGGCGCAACAACCATTCATTTGGTTGGACATTCATTGGGTGCCATTATTATGCGTCATTATATAGCAACTGGTACGGTTTCCAATATTGATAAAATTGTGTTGCTTGCACCCCCCAATAAAGGTAGCCGTATTGTCAATATTTTTGGAAGCAACAAGGAACGTGCCATGGAAAAATATGGTATTCCTTTTGTACAATTAGGACAAGGCAAACAATATTTTGTGAATCAAATCCCTGTTACAGGCACAGAAAATATGGGAATTATTGCAGGCACTGGTAAATCAACCCTTAAGGATTATTTTTTCTCTATACTTATTAAAGGGTTAGATGATGGCATTGTTAGTGTGGCAAGTACAAGGTTGCCGGGGGTAGGGCATAATATTATCGTGCCTTTTTCACATCATGATATTATTTATTCAAATAAGGTGCATGAGCAAATTGCTTTCTTTTTACAAAATGGTCAATTTAAAATCGATAAATAATCATGGTTGTTCATTTCATCAGAAGTAGTCTGCTATTCATTTGTCTTTTGTTGTTACCATCTATAGCTTATGGACAAGTTGATATAAGCAATCATAACAATCAGATATTATTTAAACGTGCCGCAAACCAACAATGTATCATTTTAATTCATGGCATTACCGCTACCACTGGATTTGTTGTAAAGATTGAAGAAGTGCTAATAAAGGAAAATTATCATGTGGCGAATATCCTTTGGTACACGGGTGGCAAATTAGAAACTATTACCGATAATGTCTTTGCTGAAGGACTTAATAAATGTCGTGCGATTGATGATGTTAGCAGGATTCATTTGATAGGGCATTCAACTGGTGGCATCATTATCAGGCATTATCTCACCAAAGCCAACATAGATGAGCTAGGTTATATCCTCATGTTAGGAACGCCTAATCATGGCAGTTATTTATCAAATTTAGCAAAAATCACAATGGGCGATGATTATGATAGGGTTTATGGTGAAACAGGTGCTTACTTAAATACGGGCAAAGATAGTTTTATTAGCAAACTTCCTGATGCAAGAGGTTACCATTTAGGGGTGATTGCAGGCACGGGGCATATCAGTTTGAAAGATAAATTATATGGGTTGTTTTTACGCGGCGTTGATGATGGACGTGTTTCGGTAAATAGTAACATGATTAGGGGCATGAATGATTTTATCATCGCGCCTTATCAGCATAATGAGTTGACTGAACAAGCCGATATTCACCAGCAGATTATTTTCTTTTTAGATAATGGGCGTTTTAGTCGTTAATGTTTAGTCGTTAATCTTGCAAATATTTTTCAGTCGCATCGCGATATATCTGTAAAATATCTGGATTGGCAAGCGCATTCATATTTTTAGGCATGGCACCATTCACAATATCACGCACGGCTAATTCTGTTATTTTACCTGAACGGGTGCGCGGAATATCATTCATGGCAATAATTTTAGCAGGCACATGGCGCGGGGTGCATCGCGTTTTTATTTCAGTAGATATTTTCTTACGTAATGTTTCATCTAATGTGATATTTTTTTGTAGCACCACAAATAAAACAATCCGCACATCATCGGCAAAATTTTGCCCAACCGCGATTGCCTCAATAATTTCAGGTAATTTTTCAACGGCACGATAAATTTCTGCTGTGCCAATACGCACACCACCGGGATTCAAGGTTGCATCAGAACGCCCCGAGATGATAAAGCCATGTTCAGCCGTTTGTTCAATGAAATCACCATGATGCCATTTTCCTGCATATTCGGCAAAATAGGCTTTATGATATTTTGCACCATCCGCATCATCGAAAAAACCAACGGGCATATTCGGGAACAAATTGGCGCAGACCAATTCGCCTTTTTCACCCATAGCGCAATGTTCTCCTGCACTATTGAGCACCTGAATATCTAGCCCAAGCGCCGCCCCGCTAATTTGCCCTGCATAGACTGGCTTGGTTGGCACACCTAGTACGAAGCACCCTAAAATATCAGTCCCGCCTGATATAGATGCGATATAAAGCTGTTGCTTGAGTGATTGATTGATATAATGAAACGCTTCTTGCGAGAGTACGGAGCCTGTTGATAAGATAAAATCAAGATTTGATAAATCATGACTTGTGCGAATATCAATACCATGATTGGCGAGCGCATCAATATATTTTGCAGAAACCCCCATCAGCCTTACTTTATATTTGGCAACATAATCAAACAAAGCGGTTTTTTCGGGATAAAAAGGCGATTCATCATAAAGCATAAGGCACGCACCTGTTGCAAGCCCACTGATGAGCCAATTCCACATCATCCAGCCACATGTGGTGTAGAAAAATATTTTATCACCCCGCCTGACATCCGAATGCAAACGCTGTTCTTTTATTAAATTTAATAATGTGCCACCGATGCCGTGAATGATACATTTTGGCACGCCCGTTGTGCCTGATGAATACATAATGAATAAAGGCGCATTGAAATTTTGTTTGGTAAATTGCAATGTTTGCGAAGGATAATCAGCAATAAATGCCTGATGAAACATACTATTGGGGATATGAATATCTGGCAATTTTTCTCCGACATTGGCAAGCATCGGCTCTATGATAATATGTTCAATCGATGGGATTTGCGCGCTAAATTCAGCAATCTTGCCACGAATATCGTGCATTTTACCATTATAATAATAACCATCGGTGGCAAAAAGAATGGTTGGCTTGGTTTGCCCAAACCTATCCATCACCCCCTCATAGCCAAAATCAGGCGAGCATGACGTCCATATACCGCCTAAGGATGTTGTTGCCAACATGGCAATCACAGCAAAGGGCGTGTTGGGTACAAAGCCTGCCGCCAAATCACCTGCCTTGAAGCCTGTTGCCTGCAATGCCTGTTGCAAGCGTGAGACATTTTCAGATAATTCTTGCCAGCTGATGGTTTGTTCAATTTTGTTGCTCTTAAAAATAATCGCGGGCTTTTCGCCCTCATCAGCAGAGTAACGTAATAAATTTTCGGCAAAATTCAGCGTCACATCGTTAAAGAAATTACCGCCATTGCCGTTTTTATGGATAATATTTTCAGCTTTAACATTTAAGTTTTCAGGAATATCAGCGATAATATCAGCATAATTCAAAAATTCATGCCAAAAACTTTCAGGCTCACGCACTGAAAAATCATGCAATGATTGATAATCTGTGTAGGGAAAATTATATTTTTCTGCCAGTTGCAATCCAAATTGATGCATCTGACTTTTTTCTGGTGCAGGGGGAGTGAATAATAATTGGCTCACTGCATCTCTACCATCAGTGCCATTCCCATACCGCCACCCACACATAAGGATGCGATACCATATTTCAATTTTTCTTGTTTCAAATGATGCAAAAGAGTAACCAATATTCTTGCCCCCGATGCCCCTAAGGGGTGCCCCAATGCAATCGCACCACCGCGGGGATTTAATTTTTCAGGCGGGATAATAATATTTTTTTCATGCAAACCCTTCATTACGGCTAAAGCTTGCGCCGCAAAGGCTTCGTTGATTTCCAACGCATCAATATCATTGATGCTAACTCCTGTTTTTTGTAATAATTTGTCAATCGCGCTTACGGGTCCAATCCCCATGATTGCAGGGTTAACGCCACTAGTTGCCCAACCAATTATTTTTGCCACTGGCGCATCAGTAGAAGTATTTTCTGCGTGCGTTTCGTTGCCAACAATCACAATAGCCGCGCCATCATTGATGCCACTGGCATTGCCGGCGGTAACGGTACCATCTTTTTTGAAAACTGGTTTTAAGCCTGATAAGGTCGCAACATCTGAAAGCCTAGGATGCTCATCTGTATCAAAAGTCATTTCCTTGCCACGTTTTTGGTAATGATAAGGAATAATTTCATCTTGAAACAAACCTGCTTTAATCGCCTTATCCGCCTTCATTTGCGATTGATAGGCAAATTCATCTTGCGCGTCACGGCTGATAGAATAACGCTCGGCTAAATTTTCTGCGGTGATTCCCATCGCGTAATTTTCAATCGCACAATTTAAGCCATCTTGATTGATAGCATCTATTAATATGGCATCACCTAATTTTTTACCTTGCCGTATATTCAGCATATGGGGCGCGTTCGTCATAGATTCCAGTCCACCTGCCATCATCACAGCATTCTCGCCCATGATATTCGAATCAATCATATCATGCGCCATTGCCACCGAACGCAATCCAGACGCACAAACTTGATTGATGGTGAGCGCGGTTGCCTCATACGGAATGCCAGCATTGATAGCGGTTTGCCGTGCTAAATTCATGCCTTGCCCATGGGGCAGAACATTGCCTAAAATCACTTCACTGATTTGGTTTGGTAAAATTTTTGCACGCGCCAAAGCTTGTGTTGCCACTTGTGCCGCCACTTGTGCGATATGTTGATTGCTTAGGCTACCTGCCAATGTGCCAATAGCACTTCTGTTTGCACCAATAATATATGCCATTTTTTCTCTCTTTTATAATCATTCGTTTTTGCCATTATAAAATAAAAAACCTTATTGTAAAACCATTTTATTTGTAAAATGCGCTTCCACCCCTGAATCGGAAAGTGGTAATTTAATCAATTCGCGTTGATGCCAAAGCAAGGCTTGGTCATAGAAATTTTCACTGCCAATATAGCCATCTTGCCCGCCCAATAGCACAAAATAATTTTCATCTATATCTGCCATATCAGAAATATGCTGTGATTGCGTGCCATAGCTTGCCGCGGATGGTTTGGTTTTTTTATCAAATCCAGTTTTGAAAATAGAGCTGTTCGCGCCGGCAACAGGCAAATGAAAAAACCGATATTTTCGCCCAACCACTGGTACATTGCCAAGCGGATGTTGGATATTGACATAATGTAATTCGCCCCATTTTAAGCTTTTATCTTGCTTACCCATATCTTTTAGATAGCCGTTCCATGCGGTTAAACCTGCTTGTAATGAAGTGGTAATATCTGCTTTTTTCAAATCATCACGCGCTAAAATTTCTTTGAATAATAATTGTTGACGTGCAGTCCGCCGTATCAGCTGATAAAATTCGCTCATATCTGTTTTTTCAACTAGGCTTTCTGCAAAAGTTGGGTAAAAGAATTCATAATGGGCAGCACCTTGTGAAGCTTTTTCATAATAGCCATTCCAGTTTTGTATAAGGGGTAAGAATTTTTCTGCTAAAGCGGTTGTTTTTTCATCCCATGCCGTAAAATCTTCTTGTTCCAACAAGGCAGTAATTTTTTTAGCAATGCTATGGCTACCCCAACTATAGCTATCACTTTGCAATTTTTGTAAATCTTTTACATTCCATTGTTTCTTACTTAATGCCAGCTCAGCAATACGTGCTACCCGAAAGCCAACGGGAAAGCTGTAACCAATCTCTGGCTCGCCTGCATAAGGGCGGTTATTGGCGGATGCCAAGAAATTATTATCAGGATTATAGGCATGGGGTAATGTGCCAGCATGTTGAATATTCTGCCAATATTTTTGGTAATCCTCTAAGGTTAAAAAGAATTTCTCTCGATAGGCTTTATCGCGTTTTGGAATATGCGCAGCAACAATTTGCCCGATATTGCCTAATGTATCTGTATAAAGAAAATTCTGACCCGGGGCTGCGAAAGTTTCCATCGCTTGTCTGAATTCCTTAAAATTCTTTGCTTTCATACTATCTAATAAGGCGGTTAATTCATCGCTTTTATCATGATGCCCCACCCATGACATTGCATAATCAACACCAATTTGTGGCATGAAAGATAAATCAGAAAATACCGGACCATAAGGCGAGATACGTATATCAATGGTTTTATCCAATAAAAATCTTCTTTTGATGCGATGGGTTTCAAGCGTAAAATCGCTTTCGAGCAAATCTGATACATCAACCATATCGCTATCTTGCCCATGTAAATTCGTGCCACCCCATGCAATATCAGCCGTGCGCCCAAAACCAAAAGCAGGCACACCGGGTATCATCATCCCCACCCCATAATAAGAAGGGGTTTTCAAACCTACAATCACCCAAAAATTAGGAATTGCCATGCCTAGATGCGGGTCATTGGCAATCAGCCCGCTGTTATTTACTGATTTTTCTTTGCCAAGCACCAAAGAATTACTACCCGAACGCGATTGCGCTAATAATAATTCATTGAGCTCTTTTAACGAAGGATGCAATTCTAACGAACTACCAGCAGGGATATGACTCACCATACCAGCATTGCCCAACGCTCTGATTTTTTTCAATAATTCTTTGCCATTTGGCTGATTATATAAAGGTAAATTCGCAAAATAGCTAAACCAGCTAGGCGAGGAGCCGGTTAATTTGCCGATGGTTAAAATATCAATTGCCGTCATTTCTTTGCGCCAATCAATTCCTAACAGCTTCAAATCTTGAGGAATCTGTTTGCGCGTCAAGCCCATTTTATAATGATTATAACCTGCTACAAATTTATTAAGCCATTGTTTCGTACTATCAGGCATGTTTTGATAAGTTTTCTTGGTTGCCCTGCCATAGCCTAACGCACGCAATCCCGCATCAACATCTGATAGAATTTTAAGAGGTACCATTTCACTTAATCGCCCTTGTGAAATCATTCGCAACGCTTCAATTTGTGTTAGGCGTAGATGGGCATGTACAAGCCCTAATGCAAAAGCGGCATCATCATCATTATCGCTTTCAATGAAAGGGATTTGATAATCGTCCCAATAAATACTGACTGCACCATTCAGCGGTAAGTTTTCTTGCGGAAATTGTGATAGGCGTTCTTTTTGCGTGTAAGAAGGCAATGGCTTAAACAGCCACCAGCCAACAATCGCCAAGGCGATGATAAGAAAAATCAACCCTATTATTAAAATCTGCCATAGCATTGCGAAACGTTCCAAACCTTTTTTAACCTTAACCTATTGAATAGGTTTCTTAAGGGGGATATAACGCATATGCTCAACGGCAACAATCACGGCTGTAAAAATCGCAATATGCCAGATGAAATGTGTGCCAATCGGCCATGGCAGTAATTCGCAAAGACTGCTATCAGCAGAACGGAAAATTGCCGCAAATGTAATCAGTTTCCCAATCCATATAAAACTATGATGCATTTTATCTATTGCCAGATTTACCGAATGCACCAAGCTAAGCCCAAGAAAACCCACTCCTACTAAGAAAAATCCACCGGCATGCATCTCAAGCGGGATTAATAGATTGCCAATCACAAATACAAATAAAACAATAAAACAAAGCCACAAGGTTAATGGCTTATGATTTTCTGAACATCTCATTGCAAATTGTTGTATCAAGATGGTGGTGACAATTAAAACTCCTACAATATCCCATAATAAGAAAAATGGGTGATAAAATCCGTGCCATGCAAAACTGCTCAGCGATAAAAATATCATCGCAACAACAAGATATTTCCCCATAGTTTCGCCTTCAAAACGGCTTCTAAGATAGTAAAAACACGCATAAAAAAACAATACCAAATTAGTTAAAAAATTCAGTGGTTGAAAGTGTCCTTTGCCAGCACCTTGTATCAAATTGTTCTCACAATAGTGATAATCAGGTAAAATTTTTAGCATTTGATTTAGCCAATCAAACTCCAGCATTCTGCCGTCTCCTCAACATTAAATAGCTTGATTTTTCCGATGGGTACAAATTTTCCACACCATACGGACATGCCATTCGCGCGATGCATGATTCATAACATTTATTATCAGAAGATACTATATATTTTTCACAGTTTTTTACGATAAAGCCATTTTCTTGCACAGCTTCTGATGGGCAAGCCTTAATGCAAGGTTGAGTTTCGCAATTTTCACATTGATTTTGCTCTACATCAGGGTGAACCGCATCAATCATGCCCTCTTGCTTAAATGCCAATAAACCACGCAAGCCATGCCATAGCCCATAATGATAATGAAACAGAATATTTAACGGAGACTTATGAAAAATCGGCTTGCCTATCACTTCATTATAAACCAAGCAATAATGCTGAAAAGGCAGATAAGGCGTATCGGAGGGGTGGTAATAACCGGCATCATATTTTTGGGCAATGGGTGAGAAGATGGCTTTTGTCCAATCATCTAGCGGATTTTCGCCTTGATACGATATGGAATTTGATGCACCATAGAATGATGCCTTAAATTTTTGCCAGAATAAAGTACCTGTAGATGCCACAACCAGAAAAGACTGCCCCTCAGGCAAATGATGTTGTTCAGAAAGTTTGTTTTCCTCATGATAAGCAAGCCAATCATCGCGATGAAAGTGGCTGACAATCATCATACCTTGCGCGCTTAAATCATCGATTAAATTCTTATTCATTACCATACTATATAGTATAGTTGTGATAACACAAGTTTCATGTTACCCTATATAAAAGGAGAAAAATATGCCTCAACCACATTTAATTAGTTTTCGTTATTGCCCTTTTGTGCAGCGTTCTTTGATTACGTTATATGAAAAAGGCGTGCCGTTTGATTTAACCTATATTGACCTTTTTAATAAGCCTGATTGGTTTTTGGCAATCTCGCCATTAGGCAAAGTGCCGGTGCTAAAAATTGATGAGGTGGTTTTGTTTGAATCAGCGGTGATTAACGAATATCTTGACGAGGCTTATCCGCCTGCATTGCACCCAAATGATATATTGATAAAGGCACAGCATCGCGCTTTGATAGAGTTTAATTCGGCAATTCTCGGCACACAATTTCAGTTGAAAATGGCTAAAAATGAAGAAGATATGCAAAAATATCAGACACAATTAATACAACAGCTCACGCATTTACAGAAATATTTGCAGGGCAAATTCATCGCTGGCGACCAGCATCATTTGGTAGATTTAGCTTGCTTGCCATCATTAGAACGTTGCTTGCTGATAGAAAAACATATCATGCCTAATTTATTTGATGGGCTTGATAAAATTCGCGCATGGATAGATAATTTAATGGCGTTAGATTCCGTGCAGAAATCTATCCCGGCTGATATGGAAGAAGTTTATTTGACAGGATTTAACAAGCCCTATAAATAAAAATGCCCCATACAAAATGCCCTATATAAAATGCCCTATATAAAAATTTATGAATGAAGTATTATAACATAAGCATATGGCTTTTCGCTTGAGTATGGTTTGTTTTTCTGTTATGATGCTCATCGTACTAGACAGGGTCCCGTATAAATGGGGTAATCGCCTGTAATCTATCGCGGGGTGGAGCAGTCTGGTAGCTCGTCAGGCTCATAACCTGAAGGTCGTAGGTTCAAATCCTACCCCCGCAACCAACTTTAGCTATATAATTCAATAGCTTGCACTGCTCTGCAATTCATGCAAAATTAACAAAACATTTCGGGGCTACCTTGGGGCTACTTTTTAGATAAATGTGGATAAATGTTGTGATTGAAAGCTTTGTATGATTTCTTTCAATTTTTGTTATGTAACAATACCAAAACTGAAAACGGTGGAATTGATTAATAAATTTTAAAAAATACCACGGCACTATAAGTTATATTAACAGTGGATATTTGCACTTAAATGCATGCAAATATTTTTGATTTTTCGTATAATGCCCTTATATGCAAGAGATAATAATCAAATGATATTATTGAGAAAGATTTGGTATGCTTAATTTTTTTGGTAGAGCTATTTATAATATAACAATTTTTTTTCCAGCATATTTGGCTTTTGCTTTTGTAGGTTATAAAGAAGAAGATAAGATAATTTTATATATAGCCATTGTATTACTTTTTATTTCTATTCTATTTTTCATTTTTTTATTTTGTTATGCGAAGAATAAGAGTGAACGGATTAACTTTAAGTTTATTTCTGCAGAAAATATTGATATAGAAAATCTTAAAATAGGTCTTTTATGCTTTATTCCACTTATAGATATAGGCATTGTTGATATTAATATAACGATATTTATATTTTTTATATTCACAATTGTTATTATACTAGCATGTATCCCTAATTTTCCCTATCACCCACTTTTTTTTCTTTTCCGATTTCATTTTTACAAAGTGACAAATGATGAAGGTATTTCTTATGTGCTTGTCACAAAAAAATTATTAAAAAATACAGATAAAAGCTTAACTGTTATAGAATTAAATAAATATACAAGATTGGATATTAAATGATTGATAGTATAATGAATCTTTTTGCAGCATGTGGGGATGATAAAGATAATTTTAATATAAAGCGTATAAAATTAGATGCAAGCACACAGTCGCAAGTTATTAATTTATTTACAGAACAAGAGAAAGCTTTCAGGAATAAATATGTTGAAGAAATACAATTTAATGAAAAATGGAAACCTGATGATAATGATTTGCTTGTTATTAACGATGAAGCTTTAATAAAACAATTTAAGGAAACTATTATAAGGAATGCAGATAGTGTTGATGATATTGATATTAACAAATTTCAAGAAGCAAATATTAAAGCACTATTTATGGGTGAAAATATAAACGGAAAAATTAAAATTTTAATACAAAGTTTTAAAGTTTCGCAAATTTTAAAAAATAGATTTACTTTATTCCAAGATGGGAATTCTTTTAAAAAGCTTGTTGATGCGTCTTTTTCGTTAGCAAGCTCTCTAACATGCCTTATTGAAGATGATAGCATAAAGTTTCATAGTATAGGAAATTTAAGAATAATTTTTAATATACAAGAACTTTATAAAGAAGCTACCAAAAAAGAAACAGAACAGTTTTTAGGGTTAGATATTTTTAGCATCCAAGATGAAGATATTGTTCAATTTACTAAAAATGCACAACCAACCGTTAAAAAATTAATAAATGCTATAATGCGCAGTGGTGTTTTAGCTAATTATGATGCCAAACAAATTAAAATTGCTGCAGATACAGTGCAACTAAATTTAGTATTAACGGATGATGAAAAGCAAATTATAATTTCTGATGATATGCAAGAGATAAAAAAATTCTTAAGTTTTTTAGATGATGGTTTATACGAAGCGGCTCTTAGTAACAAGAGATATATTACCAATTCTAAACAGACAATATAATCTTATAAATAAGAAATATTTAAAGGTATAGAATTTTAAATTGCAATGAATAATAATCCCTTTTCATATGATAACTTAAATTCTTTTAACAATAGTTTATTTAGAAAAACAGTTAAAAACGAATTTAGTTTATCTAGTTTTACAAAGAAAAATTTTAATACGATTATAGAATCGTTAGTAACAGATATTGATAAAAAGAATTATCATGTATCACCTTACAAAGAACATTATGCTATAAAAGATTATAAAAAAAATGTTACGCGAAGGCTTATTGAGTTTGATTTAAAAGATTTTTATATATATCATTATCTTTTATCGTTATTACAAGATGATATAGCTGAAAATCGTGTTACAGGCACGTATGGTGGTTATCATTTTACTGGTAATAGCATAAAGCATAAAGAACAAGAAGAAGAGAAAAGTTTAGAAGTATCTGATTTTTTTTATAGTGAATATCAAACTATAAATAGAGTAGCATTTCAAAAATATTACGGAGAGTTTCAAACAAAAATACGTGATAATATTATCTCTGGTAATTATAATTATATTGCAAAAGTAGATATTGCTAATTTTTATGATAACATTAGCCTTGGTTTGTTAGAAGAAAAATTAAGAAATAAAATTTCTGGTAAAGGAAATATTCTTTCACTATTACTTTATTTTCTTAAATATTGGGATAAAAATATATATTCTTATAGCCCTAGATTAGTAGGATTACCAACTGATATGGGAGGAGAGGCATCAAGGCTGCTTGCTAATTTTTATTTGCAAGAATATGACGAGTATATTTTTGAAAAATGTAAAAACTATAATATAACATACCTAAGATACGCAGATGACCAAGTTTTTTTCAGTAAAAACACAAAAGATTTAAAGAAAATAGTTTTTTTAGCTTCAAAAAGATTAGCAAAACTAAATTTGAATATTAATATTAGTAAAGTTTTTTATCAAACAACTGCATCCTATACAAAGAAGAATTTATCTATTGATTTTTCTTATGATATTCAAAACATGTATGAACAGCTAACTAATTTCCCTAAAGAATGTGAAAAAATTTTATTTGTTCGTGGGCTAAAAAGACTATTTTTACTTATTAATAAATCTGAAAAAAAAGTTACTTTCATTGAAAGTAACATTATTCAAAAATGGATAGAAAAAGATAATTATTTTTTTCTGCATCAAACGAATTCTAATTATGAGTTAAAGAGGTTAAAAGAAATATCAAAAAAATTAAATCTTAATAAAAGTATTTTAAAAATTATAACTGATTTTATTCCCGAATGCTTTGATAGTTTGATAATAGAACGAATACAAAAAATATTTGATGATGAAAATATTGAGCAGTGTTGTGAAATAAGATTACAAGAAATAAAGAATCTTTAGAACAAAGTTTTTATTATTATCTAATTATTCCTTTAATAAACCCCCTTGCCCCTGAATTACTTTTCTTATATAGTTTTCTTGCGTTTGGGTTTTTATTTCTCAAGCGTGGGGCTTAGTAACCCTTAAAACCAAGACGCGGTTGCTAATTCCCAGCTACTAAGAAAGCCTTAGTAGCTTTTTTCTATATTAAGGGAGTTCCAACCATGAGAATATTATTTGTTGTTTTATCAATCATCACGCTTGCTTTACCAATACAAGCACAAGAAACGCAAACAGGTTCATCTTCTAAGGCTAAAGATTATATAGGAGGCGCATTTTCACCTATCTCTATTAATTATGGGTCGTCTTATTCTAGACAAATAAGCACTGGAACAGTCATTATCGAACCTAATGATTATTATCCAACATCCACCAATGCGCTAAATTTATTTTATGGTTTAGCTATATCAGATAGTGCTGTGTTTGAAATTTCTTATAATAGTTTTAGTGGCACACATACCAATGATGCTACAGGGCTTTTTTGGAATTCAAACGGTAACCCAGTAGCGACAGAAATTACTATTGATTATACTTCTTATGGTTTTGCGTTCCTATCTTATATTCCATTATCTGCCCCAAAACGTCGACTTTACGGGCGCATCGGTTTAGAGTTATGGGATTTTGAAGACGTGATTGACTATACGGGGGGCACAGCACCGTTAAAAGAGACTGATAGTTATGATGGAACTGCGCTTTCTTTACAGGGCGGAATGGAATTTGATATATCAGATAAATTAGCACTTCGTATCGGTTATCATCAATATAGCTTAAGCGATGATGAATTTGAAAATAACATTGATATTTCGGGTTTATTAGTAGGGATAAAAAGCAAATTCTAGTGATAGTAAGCTATAGCGCAAATGAGTTTCGCCTCGGTTTACGCTATAGTTTTTAAGTTTAACGTTTGCATCCTAATGCTTACAGGGGCAATCGCATTGTTTCATATCACGTTTTTTACGTCGTGCTTCACCGCTTCGGTGGTTAGCCACCTTGCGCGTAGCTCAGCAAACCCTTATTACCGTTGGCGGGCGGGTTTGCCCCTATGGAATAACCGCTGTTACCTCAATTTCTACCAGCCATTCGGGACGGGCAAGCATGGATACCACAATCCCTGTGGAGCATGGATACACGCCTTTAAGCCATTTGCCGATTTCAGTATAAACGGCTTCCCGATACCGTATATCGGTTAAATACACCACAATACGGCAAATATCTTCCAGCTCACTACCAGATTCTTCCAGTAACATTTTAATATTTTGCATGGCTTTTTCCGTTTGTTTGCCCGCATCCCCAACATGCAAACTTTCGCGACTATCCAAATCTTGCGAGATTTGCCCGCGCACAAATACCATCGTGCCTTTTGCCACCACCGCTTGGCATAAATCATTGTTCAAATTTTGCTCGGGGTAGGTTTCTTTGGTGTTAAATGTTCTAATCCGTTTATGTTTCATGATGCGTATCCTTTGTGGAGGTCTTAATATATTCCGTGCATATTATCAAATAAATCATGCGAAAAGCAATTTGTTTAATCCGATGCAATGATGCGCAAATGCTTGTAAAATTTGTGGTTTTATTATAGGCTTTACGCTAAATTAGGAGAAAGCATATGACATTTTCTATCATCGCAAAATGCGAAAAAACTGGCATGTTCGGTCTTGCCGTTTCGTCATCATCACCCGCTGTTGCCGCAAGATGTGCTTATGCGCGGGCGGGCGTAGGGGCGGTATCTACGCAAAATATTACCAATCCTTTATTGGGCGATATATGTTTGGATTATATGGCACAAAATCATAGCGCCAAGCAAGCGTTAGAGCTGACCGCACAACAAGAAGAATATATTGATTACCGCCAACTTCTTGCCATCGATGCACATGGTGACACGCATATTATATCGGGCAAAAATACCTTGGGGCTGTGGGCAGAACATGCCACAAAAAACGCGGCAAGCGCGGGCAATATGTTGGATAATGCATCGATTCCACAGGCGATGGTAGATGCGTTTCATGACAGTAGAAATGCAGACGCGCATATTGCCGTGCGTTTATTAAACGCCTTAGATGCTGCATTAGCGGCGGGGGGCGAGGCTGGACCCGTCCATTCGGCGGGCATAAAAATTGTTGATAAGGTCGCATGGTCGGTCGCAGATTTGCGCGTGGATTGGCGCGATAATGAAGGCGGGAATGATTGCCCAATTCAAAATTTACGGCAGGTCTGGTCGGTATATGAACCCCAGCTGGATGCCTATGTGAAGCGTGCGCTGAACCCTGCGGAATCGCCCAGCTATGGTGTGCCCGGTGATGAATAGTAAGGTGACGCATAACCAACCGACAAGCCATGCCAACATATTAGAAAAACTAATTGCCTTCCCGACGCTATCACTGACCTCTAATTTGACGCTGATTGAATATGTGCAAGATTTATTGACACAGCATCAAATTGAGTGCGAAATTTTATATGATGAGACAAAAAGCAAAGCAAATTTATTTGCAACCACTGGACCAAAAGATAAAGCAGGCATTGTGCTATCTGGGCATTGTGATGTGGTTCCTGTTGACGGGCAAGCATGGACGCACGACCCGTTTACCCTAACAGTAAAAAACGGTAAATATTATGGGCGCGGCACTGCCGACATGAAAGGCTTTTTGGCATGTGCGATAGAAGCGATGATTGATGCCAGCCAGCGCACATTGCAATATCCTTTGCATTTGGCAATATCCTATGATGAAGAAATAGGCTGTGTGGGGGTGCGGGGTTTATTGGAATGGTTGGAGCAGAAAAATATCAAACCGCTTTTTTGCCTGATAGGCGAACCAACATCCATGCAAATTGCCACAGGGCATAAGGGCAAATGCGCCATGCATGCAGATTTCCACGGCACAGCAGGGCATTCGGCACTTGCGTCTTTTGCCTTAAATGCCATCTATATGGCAACAGATTTTGTGCGCGAAATACAAGCGATGCAACAAACTATTATCAACCAACATCCGCACGATGATGATTATGATGTGCCGTATAGCACCTTGCATGTCGGCAAAATTCATGGCGGCACTGCGCTTAATATTGTGCCCAATCATGCATCGATTGATTTTGAATATCGCTATTTGGCTGATGATAATCCAGACACAATGCTAGATGCGCTGACACAATATGCGGATAAAATAACCGCGCAAGTACGAATAGAATTTCCTGATGCGGCAATTAAGCTGAATGTTTTAAATCAATATCCGGGGTTAGATACGCCGAAGGATAGCGACATTGTAACCTTCTTCAGCCATATCATTCAAAGCAACCACACCATCAAAGTTGCTTTTGGTACCGAGGCAGGGCTGTTTTACCAAAGGCTGGCAAGTCCTGCGATTATCATGGGTCCGGGTTCTATGGAACAGGGGCATAAGGCAGATGAATTTGTGACAATTGACCAAATGGCGCAATGTCAAAAAATGCTCGCCACATTATTGGATAAAATACTAAATTAATATTTAGGGCTAATATTCAGCGCTAAATAATTAGCAATCTTCAAAACCAGTTAGGCAACTCACCGTATTAATGCCTATTTCATCAACCGCATAGCCGCCTTCCATGACAAATAAGGTTGGGATTTTTAATGCACCAATCATGCCTCCATAGGTTTTGAAATCGCCCGATTCCAGTTTGAAAAATGATATTGGATCGTCCTTAAATGTATCGACCCCCAGTGAAATAACCAGCGCATCGGGCACCCAATTTTTGATTTTATCAAGCGCCGTCTGCAAGCAATTTTGCCATTCCGCGAATGCCGTGTTGGGGGGCAGGGCGTAATTGATATTAAACCCCTCGCCCTTGCCTGTGCCATGCTCGTCCGCATAGCCCAAAAAATGCGGGAACGCATCTTCAGGTTGTCCATGGATAGAGATAAACAGCACATCGTCACGGTCGTAAAAAATATCTTGCGTGCCATTGCCATGATGAAAATCCACATCCAACACCGCAACACGCGTTGCGCCATCATCAAGAAATTTTTGGGTGGCAACTGCCGCATTATTAAAAAAACAAAAGCCGCCATATTGGTCACGACTGGCATGATGCCCAGGGGGACGGCATAGCGCAAAGGCAGCATTCTGGGTTTTCTTGCCCACAATATCCGCACCCGTCAGCGCAACATTGACTGCCGCAATCGCCGCCTTGTATGTGCCATCCGAAATGGCGGTTTCACCCGACATACAATAATAACCAAGCTTGCCATCAATCTCGTTCGGCACACGCTGTTGCCACGCCCTGCGCGAAGGCCATACGGTGGGAATTGCCTCGGCACCCTTATAGCCCGCTTTGCGCCATTCATCCATGCAGTTTTGCATGAAGATAAAATAATCTTCGTAATGCACGCGCAATATATGCTTGGTTGGATAATCATCGGGGGCGATAATTCCGCCTAAACCCGATGCTTGCACATGCTTTAATATGGTTTCCGCACGTCGCGGCGATTCAAACGGCGCAACCAATTGCCCGCCATAAAGTTCCGATTTGGCATCGCGTAAAAAATGTTGTTTGCTATAGATTGTTTGCATTATGGGGTGCTAATCACATCGTAATATTCGGGACGCCTATCGCGGAAAACTCCCCATGCGGCACGGCGTTGTTGCAATTCTGCTAGGTCAAAACTCGCCATGGCAAAGCCTGCCTCGTCACCCATTTCTGCCGCCATCGCGCCTGTATCATCGGCGATAAAACTACCGCCATAAAAGGTGATTTCATCGCCCACTTTTTCTGTACCAATGCGGTTGCTTGCGCCTAAAATAGCCATATTTGCCGCCGCATGTCCTTGCATGGTGCGTTGCCAATGGGTTTTACTATTCAGGGTTGGGTCTTGCGGCTCTGAACCAATGGCGGTGGGGAATAGCAATAAATCTGCGCCCATCAATGCCATGGCACGGCTGGTTTCTGGAAACCATTGGTCCCAACAAATGCCCACGCCAATTCTGCCCACTTCAGTATCCCAAACTTTGAAACCTGTATTGCCGGGAGTGAAATAAAATTTTTCTTGATAGCCATTGCCATCGGGAATATGTGTTTTGCGGTATGTGCCCATAATCGTGCCATCGGCATCAATGATGGCGATAGAATTAAAAAATTGTCGTTCTGTGCGTTCAAAAAAACTGATGGGCAAAACCACCTTTAATTCTTTTGCCAATGCACTAAAATGCTGAAGCAATTTATTATTATCAAACGCTGCTGCCAGCTTTAAGTGTTCTGAATTTTGCTCGCTACAAAAATAAGGGGTTTCAAATAGTTCCTGCAATAGCACAATATTTGCGCCTGCGCGAACAGCATCGCGCACAATTTTTTCGGCATTCCGTATGTTTTCTTCCAACTTCCAACCGCAGGTCATTTGGGAGACTGCTAAATTTAACAAAGGCATTGGTTTAATCTCTCCTGTTTTTGCAAAGCATCTAATCTCTCGCCATCTGCACCTACCAAAATATTCTAAGCAGGTGCAGATTTTGAGATAGACGTTATTATATGCGTACTAACTGCGCATTCTAACTGCGTAGGCGTTTCCAAATTTCGTCATAAACTTCTTGGGTTGTTTGTTCACAAACAGCGACAAATACACCTGCACCCGCCCCTTTTCTGGGGTTGTTCTCAGGGTTTTTCGCCAATTGTGGGTCAAGATATTTACCCAATTTTTTAACGCCACCATTATATTGCGTGTAATTTGCTATCGCCGCAACATTTTCTGGCTTAAGCAAAAAATCTAGAAATTTAATGGCATTTTTACGGTTCGGCGCATCTTTTAACAACACCACATTATCCATCCATACCACATAGCCTTCATCAGGATATGCATATTCAATGCTGGCATTTTCTGCACGCGCTTTTGTTGAAAAGCCATTATAAATCATGCCCGCAGCCGCATCACCAGAAACAAGCACATCTTTGGCAACATCAGAGCCAAACGATGCCCAATGTTTCTTAGCTGAACTCAACAAATTATCAAGGTTTTTCAGCTGTGTACGGTCGGTTGAACATTGTGGAATACCAAGATGCAATGATGCCAATGCCATCACCTCGCCTTGACTATCCAACATATTGATTTTACCGCTAAGTTCGGCAGGTGGGTCAAAAAGAATGGCTGTGGTATTAATATTACCTTTATAAACATCCCGATTTACCGAGAAGCTGGTTGAGCCCCATTGGTAAGGAATAGAATGTTCACGCCCATTATCAAAAGAAACATTAAGCCATTTCTTTTCAATGTTGCTCTTATTTTTCAGCTCTTTTTTACCAATCGTGTCTAGCAAACCTTCGCCAATCATGATTTCCACCATGTAATCGCCCGGCACTGCCACATCATACGACCCTAACTTGCCTGCTTTTAATGATGCAAGCATGCCTTCGTTACTGTCATACGTATCTATGGTTACCTTAATGCCACTTTCTTTTTCAAACTTTTTGATAAGCTCGTCTGGTATATATTCAAACCAGTGATACACTGATAATTTTTCTGCTGCCATCGCAACATTTGCGGTAAATGCAAACACCATACTGGCTAGTAATAGTTTAAGTTTCATAATATATCTCCTATTATTATAACTCATTTTTTAAATTTTGCCCACGCCTGCCAACAAAATATGATAGCGTGACGAGAGCGATTGAGAACAATAAAATCAGAGTAGAAAGCGCCATAATATTAGGCTTTATCCCCTGTTTTACTGATCCAAAGATTGCCGTCGGCAAGGTTTCCACACCCGCGCCTTTGACAAAATTCGTGATGATAAAATCATCAAGCGAAATAATAAATGCCAGTAAAAACCCCGACATAATACCCGGACCCATAATCGGCATCAACACATATCTGAAGCTTTGCCAACGCCCCGCATATAAATCTTGCGCGGCTTCTTCAAAGCTGGCATCAATCCCTTCTAGCCTAGCGGCAATCGGCAAATAGGCAAAAGGAATGCAAAAAACAATATGTGATATCAGAATGGATAATGTGCCAAGCCTAAAGCCGATGGTTGAAAAGAATATTAATATGGCAACGGCGCTGACAATTTCTGGCACCATGATTGGCAATGAAATTAACGCAAATGATACTGGCTTGCCCCTAAAATTACCACACCGTATCATGCCAATAGAGGCGGAAATTGCCACGATTGTTGCCGCAAACGCTGCCATCAGCGCGATGCTGAACGAATTCCACGCTGCCGCTTTAAATTTATCAGCCTCTAACCCCACAAAAATATCAATATACCAGCGTACCGATATTCCGCTCCATTTTGTAATCGATAAATTATCGTTAAAGCTATACACCATCACCACCAGCAACGGCGCATACAAAATAAATAGGCAGATGCATGTGATGGCATAAAAACCGTTATATTGCCTGACATTAAATAGATTATTCATCTTGCCGTGCCTTTTGCTTGCCCGCGCGCATAAAAAATTAAGACCAGCAAGACCATACTTAATAATATCATTGACAGTGCCGCGCCAAAGGGCCAATTGCCTGCATTGCCCTTAAATTGTTCTTCTACCAGCGAGCCAATCATATAGGTTTTTGCCCCGCCCAATAAATCTGGCGCAAGAAACGCTCCCAGCGATGGCACAAACACCAAGATGCAACCCGCAACAATGCCGGGCTTAACAATCGGGATTAATATTTTGCGCAACGCCGTCCATTTTGAGGCATATAAATCTAACGCCGCTTCAGAAAAGTTGAAATTATAGCGTTCCACAGCCGCATAGATGGGCAAAACCATAAAGGGTAAATATGAATAAAACAAACCCAACTGCACCGCAAAATTGGTATTGATAAGCTTCAAGGGCGTCTCTATCAAACCAATGTTTAACAGCAATTCATTCAGCGGTCCATTCTCGCGTATCAAAAATTTCATCGATACGGTGCGGATTAATAAATTAACCCAATAGGGCACGGTGACCAAAAACAGCCAAATCATTTTCGTTTTTGCCGAGCGTGTGGCAATAAAAAATGCCGTTGGAAAACCTACCAGTAAACACATCAGCGTCGCGCCCGTTGCTTGCGAAATGGAACGGATGAACACATTTATATAGACCCATTCAATTTTGGGTTTGCCATCGCCAAACAGCCCGCGGTCAAAAATAAATTGATCATATGCCGTCATGGTCGGTTGCCAAATAACCCCGCCACGAAATTCTTTAGTGAGGAATGAATAGGTCAGCACCAGCAACACAGGCACAGCAAGAAAAAACCCAATGATTAACCAGCTTGGCAATAATAGCCATAGCCGAATGGGTGCAAAAGTGTTAGACACCACGCGCCCACTGCCAATACCCGCCGCCATTATTCCACCAAAAACCGCACAGCATTATCAGCAATGCTGATAATAACACGGTCTCCTTTTTTAAGCGCACCATTGGTAAATGTGCCATTTTGCATGCGGGATGATAATGATAATTTATCATTAAGATAGGTTTCAATCTGGATATCCGTACCAAGATAGGTGGATGCGGCAAAACTGCCTTCAAGGCAATTTGCTTTTGTTTTTGCTTTTAATTCTGTGGTCGAAATTGTTAAATGTTCTGGTCGTATTGACACATAGCCATTTTGTCCAACACTCAGTTTTTCATCTGTCTGCATTGTTAACATTGTGCCACCATCAAGCTGCCATGTGGTGGTGCTTTTATCAGATTTTTCAACCTTAGCTGCCAGCAAATTTATATCGCCGATAAAATCCGCCACAAAGCGATTGGCAGGATATTCATAAATTTCTGTGGGCGTGCCAATTTGCTGGACATTGCCCGCCGACATCACCGCAATACGGTCGGACATCGATAATGCTTCTTCTTGGTCATGCGTCACAAAAATAAATGTGATGCCGATTTCTTTTTGAATGCGCTTTAATTCCGAGCGCATTTCTTGTCGCAATTTCAAATCCAATGCCGACAAAGGTTCATCCAGCAATAATACTTTCGGGCGCGGTGCCATTGCCCGTGCCAGCGCCACACGCTGCTGTTGCCCGCCCGACATTTGGCTTGGTTTTCTGTGGGCGAATTCCTGTAGCTGTACCGTGTCAATCATCTGTGCAACGCGTTTGTCGATCTCGACCTTTTGCCAGCCCAGCATTTCCAGCCCAAAGCGAATATTTTCTGTGACGCTCATATGCGGAAATAATGCATAATTTTGAAACACCGTATTGACGGAACGTTTGTTGGGGGGTAGGTCTTCAATTTCTTCATCATATAATAAAATTTTACCTGATGAGATATTTTCAAACCCTGCAATCATTCTGAGCAATGTTGTTTTGCCACAGCCTGAGGGACCCAGTAATGTGAAGAATTCATTATCCGCAATATCAAATGACACATCTTTAATGGCGGTAAAATCGCCAAAATTTTTACAGACTGAATCAAGTGATATTGCGATTGTCATATGGGTTTTTCCAATTCTGTTATTTCTCTACAGAATGGTAGCACATCGCCAATATCTCTGCCACAGCCTGAGAGACCCAGTAATGTGAAGAATTCATTATCCGCAATATCAAATGACACATCTTTAATGGCGATAAAATCGCCAAAATTTTTACAGACTGAATCAAGTGATATTGCGATTGTCATATGGGTTTTTCCAATTCTGTTATTTCTCTACAGAATGGTAGCACATCGCCAATATCTCTGCCACAGCCTGAGAGACCCAGTAATGTGAAGAATTCATTATCCGCAAGATCAAATGACACATCTTTAATGGCGGTAAAATCGCCAAAATTTTTACAGACTGAATCAAGTGATATTGCGATTGTCATATGGGTTTCTCCAATTCTGTTATTTCCCTGCGGAACGATAGCATATCGCCAATATCTTTGCAATCTAATTCTCGCGCATAACGATGCCCTGCATAAGTTGCCCATGCGATGGGTCCGGGGGCGTTGGCATCGCCGATAATCTTCACCGATTTTATCCCCGCATCCTGCCACTCATTTTGACGGGCAAGCAAATCATTATAAATGTTATCATTGGCGATGCGGGAGGCAACCATAATCACCGCATCGGCTTGCTGTTCCATCAGCGTATCTGTATAGGTGCAGTTGGTGACAACCACATCTTTTTTAATCGCTACAACCCCACGATTCAGTTTGATATCAACCCCCATCAATGCCAAACGTTTGTGAATTTCAGCCTGTTCTAAAGTGTTATTTGTCCAATCCGAAATATAGGCAGATGGCGTGATGAATGTGACAACACAGCCTTTTTCAACCAGCAATTCTGCCAACACCCCGCCCATATAATAATGGTCATCATCATAAATAACCACATTGCCTGTTGGGCATTTTTCCACCATTAAATCATCGGGCGTGTATAAGGGCATGGCTGTATCAATCGGCATTGGCACAACATGCTGGCGCGACACCCCATCAGCCCGCCACGCAGACCCCGTGGCAATGCATATATTTTCAAAGCCAAATGTCAAAATTTGTTCCGCGTCTAATGCCGAGGCAAAATATTGTTCAACATTGGGTTTTTGTGACAATTGATATTCGCGGTAATCAGCCACCCGCCCCCATGCTGATAGCCCTGGCAATAATCTTTCTTTAGCAACGCGCCCGCCTAATATTGTGCCCGCCTCTGCCAACGCCACATCATAACCCCGTTCGGCACAAGCGCGTGCGGCTTCTAGCCCTGCGGGACCTGCACCGATGACAAGGATATTTTCTGATGCGCCTTTTGCGTCTATCTGTTCTGGATGCCAGCCCTTGCGCCATTCCTCCATAAAGGTTGGGTTTTGCGTGCAACGGCTGATAGACATGGTAAAATCGCCCGTAATGCAAATATTACAACCGATACATTCCCTAATATCCTCGATGCGCCCTTCTTCAATTTTTTTCGGCAAAAATGGGTCGGCGATTGATGGGCGGGCACAGCCAATAAAATCAAGCGTGCCCGATTTGATTTGCCTCACCATTACATCAGGGCTGGTAAAACGCCCCACGCCAACAACGGGTTTGTTGGTCAGTGCTTTAATGCCTGTAACAAGGTCAAACTGTGCTGCTTCTTCCTTAAAGCGCGATGGACCCGAACAATCTTCCCACGCCCCATGCGCAAGATCCCATAAATCGGGCAAATCTTTGTGCATTTCAATAAAATCACGCAGTTCAGAATTGGCAAAGCCATGGTTGCCAATTATTTCGTCCAACGATAGGCGCAACGTAATGCCCATTGTGTCACCAACTGCCTCGCGCACATCTTCCACAACCTCGCGCACAAAACGCGCCCTGTTTTCTAAACTGCCACCATATTCATCATGGCGTTGATTGGTTGCGGTGGATAAAAAATGCTGGAAAATGCCAAAGCCATGTGCGCCATACAGGCAGATTAAATCAAAGCCCGCAATTTTACATCTTTGCGCGGCATTGACAAACCATCTGCGTAAATTTTTAATATCTTGCTTGTCCAATGCGCGTGCCTGCACGGGGTCGTTGGCAAAGGTGCGTATTGGCAAGGCTGATGGCGCAAGCGGCACTTCGCGCGTATAAAGATTAGGACCATTAATGCCTGAATATACCAGCTGAATGCCAGCAAGCGCGCCATATTCTTTCATTTTATCTGCCATTTTGGCAATCATCGGTATGTCGCTATCATCCCATAGCCGTAGCTCGATAAAGGGTGTAATTTCCGACGTATGGTGTATCTCGCATTGTTCGGTGAAAATAACTGCCCAACCGCCCTGACTTTTAATACCGCGCATCGCCGCCGCCGCCGATGGGTCGCGATACCCGCCACCATTACAATGTGGCACCTGATAAAAGCGATTTTTAGCAGTGACAGGACCGATTGCCATCGGTTCAAATAGAATGTCATATCGACTATCTCTGCTCAAGGCGTATCCCTCCTGCGTTATTTATTATTAAACCGCCATTGCCCAGTATGTTTTTCATCTAATCACCGCATCAGCGCAAGTAATCATTTCAAAATCCTTGCTTAGCTGTATCCTAATCAAATTTTGTGTCATGTGCAACGCGCCCATTTTATACAATGCCGGGCAAATTATTGAGCGCCACACGGCGATGGACATGCTGAATAAATTCTTCAACAATTTTTGAGCGATGTTCGGTCTGTTTGGTCACCGCGCATAATATCATTGCACGCACATTATCGCTTAATGGAATGAATGCCAACGGCTCTCCATCAGGCGCAATATTGGTTTGCGGTTTTATATTGATAAGGCTAAACCCAATCTCGTTGGCAACCAAACTACGCACCACCGATAGCTGCGGGGTGCGCTCAACAATATTGGGCTGGATATCAGCAAGATGAAAACAGGATAAAAAATAATCGCGGCTTAGTGGAATATCAAGCAATATCATTGGCTCATCTGCCAAATCATGCAGTGATATGTCCGACCGATTTGCCAAGCGATGCCGTTCGCTTAGCATCACATATAATGGCAATGAGGCAAATTGTTCAAACTCAATATCTTTCGGCAATTCCAAATCATAGGTTAGCGCAACATCAATATCGGTATTGCCAAGCATCCGCAGCAATTCAATTTGATTGCCTTCTTTTAAGGTGATAGTCACATCGGGAAATTCTTCGCCAAACGAACAGCGGATTGTCGCGCTCAGCAATGGCGCAGCCGTGCTAAGCACACCGATGGCAATCGGGCCTCTGACGCTTGTGCCAATATCGTTTGCAATGTCATTTAGGGCGGCGGCATGGTCAAGAATTAATTTTGCTTCAGCAAATAATTTCTGCCCCCCAGGGGTTAGCGATAATCCTTTGGCATGATGACGCACAAAAATCTGCACACCAAATTCAGCCTCTAGCTGACTAATGGCAGTTGAAATTGACGGTGATGATATGTTGATTTTTTGTGACGCGCGCATAATTGTGCCTTCCTCGCCCACTGCTCTAAAATATTCTAGCTGTCTTAATGTAAATCTTAATGACATTTTATAACTCGCCAGAATTAAGCTTTATACTTAATCCAAACCGTTTTTAACGCCGTATATTTATCGAATGAATGCAGTGATAAATCACGCCCATAGCCCGATTGCTTGATACCACCGAACGGGGTCATGGCACTTAACGCATCCACCGTATTAACCGACACAGTGCCCGCATGTAATTTTTTAGAAACCCGTAATGCGCGCGATAAATCATCGCTCCATAAGGATGCCGCCAAGCCGTAATCACTGTCATTGGCAATGGCGATGGCATCATCTTCACTGTCAAAAGTAATCACTGACAATACAGGGCCAAAAATTTCTTCTGTGGCAATTTTACTTTTCGCATCAACATTATCAAAAATTGTTGGTTGGATAAAACAGCCCTTGCCATCAATGGCAACCCGTTCACCGCCTGTTACCAATGTTGCGTTATTCTTGCCACTACCGATATAATCCATCACACGCTTGGTTTGTTCTTCGCTGACCATCGCGCCCATTTTTGATGCGGGGTCTAGCGGGTTCCCCGGTTGCATGCCCGCCGCCCGTGTTTTTAATTTCTCAATAAATTCATCCTTAATATTGCGTTCAATCAGCAATCTTGAATTTGCCGAACAGACTTCGCCCTGATTAAAGAATATGCCAAACGCCGTCATATCCGCCGCCGCATCTAAATCTTTACAATCAGCAAAAACCAGATTGGGGCTTTTGCCACCCGTTTCCAGCCATACCTGCTTCATGTTAGATTGCCCCGCATATTGCTGAAATAATTTGCCAACCTCGGTAGAGCCTGTGAATGCAAGGCAATCAACATCGGGATGTAGCCCCAGCGCTTTGCCTGCCGTCTCGCCATAACCTGTCACAACATTCAGTACACCCTCTGGCACGCCTGCTTCAATCGCCAGTTCTGCCAAACGCAAGGCGGATAAGGGTGATTGTTCGGCGGGTTTTAACACCACCGAATTACCCGTTGCCAGCGCCGCCGCCACTTTCCATGTTGCCATATCAAGCGGAAAATTCCACGGCACAACCGCGCCAATAACGCCCAAAGGTTCGCGGATAATCATTGCAAGGTCGCCCGCACCTGTTGGGGCAATCTCGTCATACACCTTGTCTATTGCCTCGGCATACCATTGAAAAAACATCGTCGCACCCGGCACATCAACAGTGGCGGCATCTTGAACAGGTTTGCCCATATCAAGGCTGTCAAGCAATGCCAACTCAACAAGATTATCTTGAATCAGCACCGATAATTTTAACAGAATTTTTTTTCTAACCATCGGTGGCATAGTCGCCCATGTGCCTTTTTCAAACGCTTTACGCGCGACTTTTACGGCAATATCAATATCTTTTGCATCGCATTCGGCAATATCGGCTAGCACGTCACCTGTTGCAGGATTGATGGATTGAAATGTTTTGTTTGATACCGCATTGACAAATTTACCATCAATAAATGCTTGATTTCGTAATGTCAGTTTCGCGGCGGCGGCTTGCCAATCATTTAGGGTATAATTAGACATATTTTTTTCCTCGTATAATTAGACATATTTTTCTCCTCTTTGCTTTCCCGTCTTTGTTCGTAACAGCATAAGATAAAACCGCATATAGGTCAAGCGCTTATCATCTATGGGTTTTTGGCAACAATATGTTCTGCCAGATATTTTGCATCTTTCCACGCGCCCCAGATAAATGCCGAGCCCCGCATCGATAACCATGGCAAACCAATAAAATAAATCCCTGCCTCAACCGATACACCGCGATGATGTCTCGGCTTGCCACTCTCGTCAAATATATCCAGCTTTAACCAATTAAAATTCAAACTATAGCCTGTTGCCCAGATGATGGATGTGACATTAGCCCGTGCAAGATTTAATTCTAATATCGGTTCAGCCACACATAGTGGGTCAGCCATAATGTTATGCGCGTCGGGTTCGGCAGGAAAATCAAGATTGTTTTTGGCAATATATTCATCCGCCTCGCGCAGTAACGATAGATGATTTTTATCACCAAGCGCAATATTATTTGCCAAATCTTCGGCGAATGTTAGCACCCCATTCTCAAATTTTTGTGTCATGCCAACCAGCATCATGCCATCATTTGCCAGTCGTCTAAAATCGATTGTTTTGCCACCATACGCCCCACTAACCGCGATGGTAACATGGGCTGTTTTGGGGTCGGGCGTTTTGATTTCCCATTTGCCAAGCACGCCTAGCCACCACACAAAATCTTTGCCGCGATAGCGTCTGGGCGGTCTATCATGCGGTCCAACCGACAGATAAACATCACGTCCCGATTTCAATAATTCTTCTGCTATCTGCGTGCCTGACGAGCCTGCGCCAACCACCATCACCGCGCCTTCGGGCATTTGCTGTGGGTTATAATAATTGCAAGAATGCATTTGCAACAATTCAGGATTATCGACAATGACAGGCGGGATAAGCGGGGTTTGAAATGGACCCGTGGCAACCACAATATTTTTTGCCGCAAACATGCCTGCCGACGTATCTACCAAAAATTCTCCATCGGCGGTTTTGGTAACTTCTGTTACCGCTACCCCGCACCGAATGGGCGCTTTAATCTGTTCAGCAAATTCTTCAAAATAACGCACCATGTCATGTTTGGAGGCAAAATCATCTGCCCCCACACCGCCAATATCCATGGTGGGGAAGCTATCATGCCATGCAGGACCATTGGCAACCAGCGAATCCCATCTGGCATCACGCCAACGTTCAGCGATTCTGTCGCGTTCTAAAATCACATGCGCGACCCCATTATTGCTCAAATGCTCGCTCATGGCTAAGCCCGCTTGTCCGCCACCAACAATCAGCACATCTACTTTTTCAACTGACATTTATTTATCCTCTAACCTTGATGATGCCTCTCGTCACAATGTAACGTTTTTATTTCTAAGTGAAAGATATTATTTAATTCAGCTTTGATTAGTTTCTATTGAAGCAGTTTTTTACAGGTTAAAATTATGGCTGAGATGATGCGCGTTGCTGTTTGAAAAATGTTGCAATTTTATCTGCAAAAATTGGTGCATCATTATTCAACGCTGTGATAGTTTTGGCTTTTTGTATAATATAAGCGGGCAAACCATCGCTGCGTGCCGCTAGCAAAGCATCAAAAAAATCGCGTTTGAACTCTGGATGTGGTTGCATGGTCAATGCCGTATTGCCATATTCAAGCATGGCATATTGGCAATTCTCTGATGTGGCAATAACATTTGCGCCTGCGGGCAATGTTATTATCTGGTCTTGATGCCATGCCAAAAGCTGGACTGTGTTTGTATCCGTGCCTGCCGTTGTATCATCTGTCATCTGGTAATCACACACGCCCACATGCCAACCGCCAGCAAATTTTTCTACTGTGCCGCCAAGCGCTTGTGCGATAATCTGATGCCCAAAACATACCCCTACCATCGGGATGGCTTGTTGAAAAGCATCACGGATAAAATCTTCCAATAGCGCAATCCATACATGGTCTTCATATGTTCCAAATTTAGAGCCCGTTATCAGCCAACCATCCGCATCATCAATTGCGTTTGGAAAAACACCATCAATAACCGCATAGGCTTTGAATGTGAATCCCTTTCCTGCAAGAAAATTTTCAAAAGAATCATCATAATCGCCATAGCGGGATATTAATTCATCGGGCGAATGACCTGTTTGTAAGATGCCAATCTGCATCCGCTAAACACCCAGCCTATCGCGCAACGCATACCACCATGAGCCTATTGCCGAATATGGTACAGACAGGCTACGTCCCCCCGGAAACGGTATCCATGGCAAATTGGCAAACACATCGAAACGGCTTAAATCGCCATCAATCGCCTCGGCTAGGATGCGCCCAAATGTATGTGTGCCTGTAACGCCGTGCCCGCTATAACCATGCGCGAAATATATATTATCATCAAGCCGTCCCATTTGCGGGATGCGCGTGAATGAAAGGGCAAAAATGCCACTCCACACATAATCAATTTTTACATCGCCTAATTGCGGAAATACTTTATGCATATTTTTACGCAATTTTGTTTCAAGATTTTTCGGGTCTGTGCCGCCATAATTCGTGCCACCGCCAAATAGCAAACGCCCATCTGCTGATAACCGAAAATAATCTAGAATATAACGGATATCTTCAACGCAAATATCGGTGGGCAATATTGATGATGCCACATCACCAAGCGGTTCGGTTGCCAAAATTTGTGTCGATACCGGCATGATGCGATTGGTCAGCTGCGGCATAACGCGCCCCAAATACGCATTGCCACATAATATAACGGTTTTGCAACTGATGCTGCCATCTGGGGTTTGCACAATATTGTTGCCATTATCTTGCTTAATATTGGTAACGGGCGACATTTCAAAAATAACACTCCCATTTTTCTCGACCGCGTCCGCTTCCCCCAATGCAAGATTAAGCGGATGGATATGCCCGCCCATATAATCAATGATGCCGCCCGCATAAACATCCGAATTGATATGGTTGCGCAATTCATTCTTGCCAAGCATTTCAAAGCCTGTGATGCCCAATGTTTCCCACAGCTTGGCGCGTGCCTCAAGCTCGTGCATATGTTTTGCTGTATAGCCCGTAAAAATATTATTCGGCTTCAAATCACATTTTATATTATAGCTTTTCACACGGTCGCGAATAATATTGCCGCCCTCTTGCAACAGGCTGGCAATAAAAGTGGCGGTATCCGCACCGTGTCTTTTGCCAATCATCTCTAGGCTGGCATTCAAGCCATTAACAATTTGCCCGCCATTGCGTCCCGATGCGCCCCAGCCAATGCGTGCGCCTTCAAGAATGGTTACCTTATAGCCTTTTTCTGCCAAATGTAACGCCGTCGACAAACCTGAAAAGCCTGCACCCACCACGCAAATATCGGTTTTGACATCACCCATAAGCTTTGGGCGTAATGTTTGCGTGTTTGCCGATGCCGCATAATAGCTAGCAGTATGGTCGCCATTGCCCGCATAAGGATGGATTTGCGCGTTATGTTTTTTCATATCCATCATAATATGGTAACATTTTAGCAGTGTAATGGCAAGTGACTAGAAATACCGCATCATGCAATCTGGGGTGGGATTCACACGTATATATTAACACATTGATAAATATAATTTATTCTATAAATCAAAAACAGCAAAACCCCCAATTAAACCCCCGTCTGCACGCGGTTTGGGTAGGATTCGAACCCGCAAAAGTAAAAAAATACGAAGCCCTCAATCAAGCCTCCATCTGTTATATTTATATTTTTGCGTGTTTTTTTTCATATAAAATAATAGTATATGTATGATTTTCTTTATTTTTGATAGGTTTTGGTTTAGATTGCCTATAGTATAATTATTTTCTTCTTTTCCGCTTTTTGCATGTAGAGGGGTTGCTTTCCAAACTCCTTTAATATCCCCGTCTGGGTTACGGTTCCATGCGTTTTGTTTATCGGTTCTTGCAAAACCACCCATTTTAAAAATATTTTTTGTCTTAGAATAAAAAATAATATGTTCATGTTGATTTGATATGTACTGACTATCATTAGATACTGTGTATTTACTATGCCATATAATGTTTGCAACAAAATTTTCCTCACCCCAAATTTCATCCATAATCGCGCGCAGATGATGCACCTCATTATCATCAATGCTGATAAATATCACCCCATCATCAGCCAGCAATTCATGTAATAATTTCAGGCGTGGCCACATCATGCACAGCCATTTATCATGCCGTTCCATATCTTCTTTATCAACGGGGTTGGCTTCACGGGCAATCCATTCGCGCATCAGCGGGCTATTGACATTATCATTATAACACCAGCCTTCATTGCCCGTATTATAAGGCGGGTCAATATAGATACATTTCACCTTGCCCGCATAACGGGGTAGTAACGCTTTAAGCCCGTGCAAATTATCGCCATGAATAATTAAATTATCATCAAGGTTAGGCGTTTCAGATAATGATTTATCGGCATCAATCACCAATTCGCGAAATGGCACATTATGATGATGCGCGTAAATAAATTGTTTGCCCTTAAAATCTAATGTTGGCATGATTTTCTTCCTAACCTATGGTATTCTATACATATAAATTCATAAAGCGGATATTACTAGCAAAATATGATTAATACAAATGAATATATCTCTACCCATTATCAAAACTTGTAGGCTTTAATATCACGGATGCGCCATGCCGTTACCCGTAACGATAGTTTCACCCCTTGTTTTTCAGCTTCCGTTTACCAGTGCCACGCATGAGCATCTCATAAAGTTGCGAAAGCATCATTATTTTTAAGGTCGGTGCGACATTTGATATATCGTGAGGACAAGCCCACGACATAAAAATGCCCTCCAAACCCCCGCACTACTTAACATTATCATAGCAAATGGGGGTGCGACATTTGATATATCGTGAGGACAAGCCCACGACATAAAAATGCCCTCCAAACCCCCCGCGTCATTATATTTTGGGGGTGCGACGTGCCTTATCGGCACAACCCCCAAACCCCCGCTATTATTCTCAACAATCATCGATAAGGTTTTCAGCAACCCCGGTGTGAACATAAAAGGCATGTAGGGGCTATCATCTTATATCCGCGTGATAAGCTTACCTGCTTCTAATCGTGATTTTGGCAGTTTGGCATTGAAATCATCATCTGCTCGATAACCAAAACACACAATCACTGAGGCTGTTAAGTCTTGCGCAGGCAAGTCAAATTCATCATTCAGGGCGTTAATATCAATGCCTTCCATCGGCACAGAATCTATGCCCAAAATCATTGCGCCCAGCATGGCATTGCCAATATTTAAGTAGGTTTGCTTCTCTGTCCAATGGCTGACATCGCCTGCATCTTTATGGATATTATAAAAATGGGTACGCACCTGATGATATTGCTCTGGCGTGAGCGCATCACTGGTAAAACGCCCATCTTGTGTTTCTTTTTCAAGCAAATCCGCTAAATAAATATCGCTTAAATGGGTCTTGGTGCAAAATAGCACACTATGCGAAGAATCTTTTATTTTATGGCTGTTAAAAGCAAAATTTTCATCAGTCCCTTTCATCAAACGTTGTTTCCCCTGTTCAGACGAGGCAATGATAAAATGCCAAGGCTGGGCATTGGTGCTTGAGGCGGCATAGATGAGCGCATCTTCCATCTGTTGCCATAAATTATCTTTGATGGTTTTACTGCTATCAAATTTTTTGGTGGAGTAACGTTTTTGCAAAAGATTGCTAAGGTTCATAATGTTTCCTTATCAAGAATATTTGTAATGATATTAGCATAATTATACAGTGCCAAGCAAGGTAATCGGCAAGGTGCCAAGCAAGGTGCCAAGCAAGGTAACAGGCAAGGTAACAGGCAAGATGCAAAAAACGCATCGCATTAAAGAGAAAATAGCATAATTCAATAGCACTGTGATATGATATATAATATCACATTGCCTAAAAATTATCTTTTATAGCGAGAACAATATGTTGCAACTTTTCCCGATTATCCGCCCTATTATTCGATTGTCATCATTCTTTTTCATTATTTTTGCCTCAACCAACGCCCATGCACAAGAAGTTTCTACTCATGGGGTTTTTATTTTTAATTCCTTATTATTTTTAATGGGTGGTTTTTTGGTGATGTTCATGGCATGCGGGTTTTGTATGTTAGAAGCCGGGTTGGTGCGTGCAAAAAACACCACCATGCAACTGATAAAAAATATCGCGCTTTTCTCTATCGCCACGGTTAGTTATTATCTTATCGGCTATCATTTAATGTATCCCGGTGGTGATTGGGCAATTCAGGGCGTGTTATCTGGCGTGTTATCATCCACATCGTTAGAGCCAGTGGCAATGCTTGCTGAAAATGCCGATGATATTACTTATGCCGCCACTGCTTCGGATTTCTTTTTTCAGCTGATGTTTTGTGCCACCACTGCCTCTATTGTTTCGGGCGCAGTTGCAGAACGGATTAAATTATGGCCATTCCTGATTTTCACATTTATTTTGACTGCTTTTATTTATCCTTTGCAAGCAAGTTGGAAATGGGGCGGGGGCTTTTTAGAATCGCTGGGCTTCTTAGATTTTGCCGGTTCTAGCATCGTTCATTCAGCAGGTGGCTGGGCGGCATTAGCCGGCGTGTTAGTTTTAGGCGCGCGTACAGGCAAATATAGCAAAGGGCGTGTGGTGCCAATATTGGGTGCAAATTTACCGTTAGCCACATTGGGCACATTCATTTTATGGCTAGGCTGGTTTGGCTTTAATGGCGGTTCACAGCTGGCGATGGGTACGATAAGCGCAGTCACCGATGTGGCACGGATTTTTGCCAATACCAATGCGGCGGCGGCTGGCGGTGTGATAAGCGTGTTGATATTAACTCAGTTGATTTACAAAAAAATTGATTTAACCATGTTGCTAAATGGTGCGCTTGCGGGGTTGGTTTCCATCACTGCCGAGCCATTAACGCCAAGTTTGGGTGGTGCAACTTTAATTGGTGCAGTTGGCGGCGTGATTGTGGTCTTCACTGTGCCGTTGCTTGATAAATTAAAAATTGATGATGTGGTGGGCGCAATTCCTGTGCATTTATTATGCGGGATTTGGGGTACAATGGCGGTACTATTCAGCAACCCTGAAGCCAACTTTATTTCACAACTCAGCGGTATTGTGATTATCGGCATATTTTGCTTTGGCATGTCTTATCTTATTTGGCGGATTTTACATGCCGTGCTAGGCATTCGGGTCAGTTTAGAACAAGAGAGTATCGGGCTAGATAAATCCGAGCTAGGCATGGAAGCCTACCCCGAATTTACATTTTAATAGTTGTTGCTTTCAGAGTTTTTTCTTAAAACTCTGCCGTTACGCCTGAAATAATTTCCGTATGCGACAAGCCTGTTTGGTGATGCATATTTCTATCTATGTTAAGCGTGGTAAAAAATCTGTTATTGCTGAATAATGATTGTTTGTTTTCGTTATTCTGCGCCAATTTGCCTTGATAGCTTAGCGATAATTGCTGATGGCGTTCCTGCGTGGATAAATCATAATATTGCGTGACATTATTATAGTCTTTATTCTTATAGCCTATCACAGTGTTTTGCACCATATCGCCATCGGTTACCCCTAATTTTGTGGCAAGCACAATTTTAAGCGCGTCATCATTTTGCAGAATATTCTTGCCCTTCAATCCAATCTGATATTGATTGGCTTCTAACCCTTCAATCCGGGCAAATTCTTCATAGCTCATGGTTACATCGGTTTGGTAATGGGTGTAATTGCCATAGATAGAAAATTTATCATTCAGTGCTTTGCCCATAGATACATCGGTAAAGCGCGAGAGCGCAGGTTTTTTCATGGCATAAGCACCCGTGCCATCCGCACCTAAGAATTGTTCATATTCACGTAAATGACCAATGCCAAGATTCATGAAATAAGAATCCTTATTATAGAAAATATCGTTACCCAATTCCGTGAAATCATGCCCTGTATCATAGCGACCATGACCCGCATAAGAGGTTAGCACAAGGTTGGTATTCAAGACGATGGGTTGCATTCATTTGTGCAATATCTTCGCTAGCAGGGCGGATATGGCTTGCACGCAAATTATCAGGTGTGATGGTAGAATTATCAGCAAATGGGTTTGGCTGATAGCTATCATGAAAGGCAATAGACGTTATTGATTTACCAGATTGATATTGTCCATTCATCCAATTTTTATTCGCTTCAGTGCTAATAACCATATTCACTTGCGGGCTTAATTCAGTTGTTTGCCCTTTTGGCTTTGTGAAATCACTCATATAAGTATCAAGCCCGATGGTAACAGGTTGATAGGTTACTTGTGCAACTGACGTAATAAAAGTCCGTTCATAATCATCACGCATGCCAAGCTGTACATTCTGCACCCCACCACCAAAATGGTTGGCAAGTGCAAGCGATGTATCTTCAATCAGCACACCACCACCAAAAGTTTGGTTATTCGTGATAACGGCATTCGTATCACCTTGCGGGCGTGAGGCATTATCAAGGTTCAGCATACCGCGTCCATAAACTTCATCGGTGCCTTCTCTACCCAAATCGCTGGCAGTATCAAGCACCAAACTTACCAATTGTTCCGAATCCATGCTAGGGAAAGCCTGTTTCAACACGGCAAGCGCGCCTGAAACATGCGGTGCCGCTTGAGACGTGCCTTTTCCAGTTACCCAAAGAGAGGCGGAATAATGCCTTGCGGGACCATAAATAGCAACACCGGGGGCAGCGATACAATAATTTTTTGCAGAACCACAGGCATTACTGAACGAGGCAATTTCATTATTATTATTTTGGTCAACAGCAATAACGGTAATCCATTTACCCTCTAGCTCAGCGTCATAGCGAGGAAAAGTGCCTCTAAAGCTAGGAATATTGGCTTTATCTTTACCAAATATATCCGTCGCACTTACGGTTGCATCAGGTGTATCTGAGTTCGTAAAATCAAATGCAGTATAGAGTTGCACCTTCCCTGTCAGACTATTCAAACCATGATTGCCATTGGCAAAAACCACAATAGTGCCATCACCTACGGCATCCCTCCAAGCACGTCTTTCAGCAGCAGCAGGGGTGTGATCAATGGTGTCGCCCAAACAATTTGCCTTATCAAAGTCTTTTCCGGGAGGGCGATTATAAAAATGAGCCACGTCATTATGAAAGTAGCATGATTTGAGACTTGAACCCCAGCTATTATTCATGGCAATAATGTTAGAACCACTGCCTTCATCAATCGCATTACGTAATTCTGAGGTGCTTAGATCCCATATAGTTGTATTGCTAAAGATTGTAACGGCTTTGATTTTGGCATCATAGGCAACGCCATGCATGTTGCTGTCATCATTATTGGCGGCAATAATGCCTGCAACATGGGTTCCGTGGGTGGCAGTGCAAGCGGCAACATTACAACGAATAGAAGCGTGGGTATCTAAGTCTTCAGAAGCATCATAAAAACCATTAAATTTATCTGCTAGGGTGGTGCCGAATTCAGCATGTGTTGTTGCAAAGGGTGAATCTAGCACCGCAACCGTTTGCCCTTCGCCTGTCCAGCCACGGTCATAAGCGTAAGAGGCGCAGATGGCATCTAATCCGCCTAATCTTTTATATTCAGCTGTTCTGGCAGAAGAATCTGTATTAACTACGCAATCAGCACCATAGGGTAACGCGGCGGTTTCGGCACCAGCAAGAACGCCACTATCATTGCCGAAATCAATCGCGTTACTAGCGGAACAGGCTGTAACGAACATAGCAACGATGATGATTACAATAGGTGATTTTAATAGGTTCAGTTTCATGGATTGTTCCTTCAATTACTTGTCTTTTAACCGCTAATATTTTAGCTGATGAAAGGACAAGCAAAGAAAAAATGTTTTCTTAAAACTCTGCCGTTACGCCTGAAATAATTTCCGTATGCGACAAGCCTGTTTGGTGATGCATATTTCTATCTATGTTAAGCGTGGTAAAAAATCTGTTATTGCTGAATAATGATTGTTTGTTTTCGTTATTCTGCGCCAATTTGCCTTGATAGCTTAGCGATAATTGCTGATGGCGTTCCTGCGTGGATAAATCATAATATTGTGTTACATTATTATAGTCTTTATTCTTATAGCCTAGCACAGTGTTTTGCACCATATCGCCATCGGTTACCCCTAATTTTGTGGCAAGCACAATTTTAAGCGCGTCATCAGTTTGCAGGATATTCGTACCCTTCAATCCAACCTGATATTGATTCGCTTCTAAGCCTTCAATCCGGGCAAATTCTTCATAGCTCATGGTTACATCGGTTTGGTAATGGGTGTAATTGCCATAGATAGAAAATTTATCATTCAGTGCTTTGCCCATAGATACATCGGTAAAGCGCGAGAGCGCAGGTTTTTTCATGGCATAAGCACCCGTGCCATTCGCACCTAAGAATTGTTCATATTCACGTAAATGACCGACACCTAAATTCATGAAATAAGAATCCTTATTATAGAAAATATCATTGCCCAATTCCGTGAAATCATGCCCTGTATCATAACGACCATGACCCGCATAAGAGGTTAGCACAAGGTTCGTATTCAAACGATGGGTTGCATTCATTTGTGCAATATCTTCGCTAGCAGGGCGGATATGGCTTGCACGCAAATTATCAGGCGTAAGCGTTTTATAATCAGCAAATGGATTTGGCTGATAGCTATCATGGAAAGCAATAGACGTTATTGATTTACCAGATTGATATTGTCCATTCATCCAATTTTTATTCGCTTCAGTGCTAATAACCATATTCACTTGCGGGCTTAATTCAGTTGTTTGCCCTTTTGGCTTTGTGAAATCACTCATATAAGTATCAAGCCCGATGGTAACAGGTTGATAGGTGATTTGCATAGGCGTAGCAACAAAAGCCCGGTCATAATCATCATTCATGCCAAGCTGTACATTCTGCACACCACCACCAAAATGGTTTGCAAAAGCAAGCGATGTATCTTCAATCAGCACACCACCACCAAAAGTTTGGTTATTCGTGGTAACGGCATTCTTTTTACCTAGCGGGCGTGTGGCATTATCAATGTTCAACATACCGCGTCCATAAATTTCATCCGTGCCTTCTTCTCCCAAATCGCTGGCAGTTTCAAGTAGTATGTTTACCACATCTTCAGGGTCCAGATTAGGGAAAGCTTCTGCCATAATGGCAATTGCGCCTGCAACATGGGCTGCTGCATACTCAGTACCTTTTCGGTATGCCCGATTTTCTGAGGTGCTACGGGCACCATGGGTGGTGGAGGAACGAATATAAACACCGGGGGCTGAGAGGCAATATTCTTTTGTCGCACCACAAGCATTGCTGAATGAAGCAATTTGACCCTGGCTAGTATTATCTGTGGCTCTCTGAGAAGAGCTATACGTCCGGGTCTGTTTATTTACAGCCACAACATTAAGCCATCTACCTTTACCGTTTATACCTTTTAAGTCTTCGGAAAGTTCAGGAAAACTGCCTTCAAAACTGGGGATATTGGCATTATCTAATAAATCCTTCGCATTCACAGTAACAGACCCAGTTGTTGTCGTCGCATTAGCATAAAGTTGTACCCTACCTGTTTCACTATTCAGCCCTTGGTTGCCATTGGCAAAAACCACAATAGTGCCAGCATCTACGGCATCTAGCCATGCATCTTCTTCGCCAGATAAAAAGGTGTGATCGGTTGTGGTGGCGACAGTACATCCAGCATTGAAAGCCTGCCCGTGCGGGCGGGCATAATAAAAGTTAGTATCAGTGCCATCATCATTATGGTCATAAGCAATACATGCTCTGCCTGTTCTTCCCCAGCCATTATGCATGGCAACAATAACCGGGCTATCAGTATCATTAGGGTCACTAAGACCACTGCCTGCCTCAATGGCAGCAATGAATTCAGAAAGTTTCAGTGTTGTATTATTATCGCTAGAATCAGCAGTGATGGCAAAATTATCAGTATTATCAAGAATTACAATGCCTTTAATATGGGCATTATAGGCAACACCTTGAATCCTACCCGAATACTGAGTGCTAGAGTCAGTTTTTTCTGCAGCAATAATGCCAGCACTAAAACTGCCGTCATGACCATCACCAGCTGCTTCGCAACTAAGCAAACAGTCAATAGCAGTCCTGCCTGCGGTATTAGTCCTAGCATTATAAGAATCAGTAGTAAATTTGTTAAAAACAGGATGAGCAGGAAGACTACTAGTAGCAGCGCGGGCAGAGCCAGTGCCAACGATGTCCTCATGTTGTCCTGCAAAGCGTCCACTTAGCACTGAAATAATCTCCCCATCGCCTGTATAGCCACGTTTATAGGCGTAAGAGGCGCAGATGGGAGCTAACCCTCGTGAGTTCTGATATACATCTTTTTGAATGTCTCTATGGAGAGTACTAACGCGAGTTTCCCCCGCATAATTGTTATTATCTTCGCATTCACCGTTAGGATAACCACCACTGCTAAAGCTACCACCACCACCACTACCAGAACCACTTTGAACAGCAGCAGGTGCGGAACCCCCACAAGCAGTGAGTAACATAATCATAAGAATAATGATAATAATCGGTGATTTTAATATATTTAACGCCATTTTCTTTGTCCTTTTTTTAATTCCCCGTAACAATTAGTTAATAGAGAAGTTAAGGACATTGTGTACATTACTCTCATTAAGCGTACACAATCCCCATCTAATTTTTTATACATAATCTGTATGTACTGACAATTCTTTGCCTATAATCTACTAAATTATACCTTAAAAATAAAATAATACAAGGAATATATAAAAAACATAACTTAAACCATTGTTAATAAAAAATATTTTTTAATTATTTGCCAAATCATATATTCATATATAGAGAATCACTTAGTGTTTCATAGTATATTTTATGCCATATGTTGAGCCATAGTTTGAGCTATATCTATTGAGCCTGCACCGCTGTTACCGCAATCATTTGGTAAATATCATCTGCCGAACAGCCGCGCGATAAATCATTGGCAGGCTTGTTAAGCCCTTGCAAGATAGGACCTATCGCAGTAGCTCCCCCGATATATTGCGCGATTTTATAGCCAATATTGCCCGCGCTAAGATTAGGAAAAATAAACACATTGGCATCACCTGATAAAGGCGAATTTTGCATTTTTATCTTTGCAATATCAGGGCTGATAGCCGCATCAAACTGCATCTCGCCATCAATGATAATGTTGGGGTTTGTGTTGCGAATAATGGCAACCACTGATGCAATTTTTTGTGCCTGCTCATGGTTGGCACTGCCTAAAGTAGAAAAAGATAGCATGGCGATTTTCGGTATATTTCCTGTTAAATTCTGGTAAGAATTGGCTGTGCTGATGGCAATATCGGCAAGCTCTTCTGGGCTAGGTTCTACCACCAAACCACAATCGGCAAAGGCAACATAGCGTTGTTGTACAGGCAGTTGCATCAGAAAAAAACTAGAAACGATTTTACTGGTTTTTGCCTTGCCAATCATCTGCAATGCCATTCGCACGGTATCAGCCGTTGTTGCCACCGCACCGGCAATCGTGGCATCAGCCAGATTATGTTTCACCATCAAAGCGGCAAAGCCTAAATTAGATTGCGCGATGGTACGTGCCTGATCATGCGTAATGCCTTTATGCTTGCGTAGCTGATAGCAAGTTTCGGTAAATTCAGTGATATGTTCGGAAGTTTTCGGGTCGTAATGGTTGAAAGATGCGCCTATATCATTATCTTGCGCCAATTTCTGAAAAGCATCTGTTTTGCCAATAAAAGCAATTTTGGCAAGCCCATCATTTGCGGCTTTCATGCCCGCTTTCACCACGCGTTCATCCTCACCTTCGGCAAGCACAATCCGCATGGGGTTGTGTATGGCAGATAGCTGCAATTTTTTCATAATATCTATTATATCGGGCATTTAAGATGCTTCCTCAAGCACAAGTTGAGAAAGCTTTTCGCCAATCATAATCGCCGGCGCGTTGGTATTGCCAGAGACAATTTCCGGCATGATAGAACAATCGGCAACACGCAAATTTTTAACGCCATGCACCCGTAACTTTTCATCAACCACAGCCATTGGGTCAGAACCCATTTTACAAGTGCCAGTGGGGTGATAGATAGATACCGTATTGTTTTTTATCCATTCAAGAGTGCCTGCATCATCATCAATCGCAATGGTTTTATCAGGCTTGAATTCTTCTGAAATTTTTGATGCAAGTGGTTGGTTGCGCGCAATTTTACGGGCAATTCTTACCCCTTCAACAAGTGTGCGTTGGTCCGTTTCAGTGGCAAGATAATTGGGGTGAATTTTTGGATAAATATCAGGCTGATTTGAAACAAGTTCAATACGTCCACGGCTTTCAGGGCGCAACTGGCAAACCGATACCGTAAATGCAGAAAAAGGATGCACCCCTTGCCCCGGGCTTTCTGCCGACCAAGGCTGAATATGAAATTGCACATCAGGTGATAAAACATGTTGATGGGTACGCACAAAACCAACGGCAAGGCTGGCTGCCATCGTCATGGGGCCTGCGCGAAACATCGCATATTTCAAGGCAATCCGCATTTTATTATAAGAGGAACGCACTTCATCATTTAAGGTTGCTTCATTACATTTGAAAACCAGCCGTGCTTGCAAATGGTCTTGCAGGTTTTTGCCAACGCCGGGCAAATCTTTGAGAATTGCAATGCCTTGTGCCTTTAATTCTTGCGCGGCACCAATGCCAGAAAGCATTAATAATTGGGGTGAATTAATCGAACCTGCCGAGATAATAACTTCTTTGCTCGCAAATATTTTTTGTAACTTGCCTGATTTATCTTGATAGATAACGCCTTTGGCAACGCCATTTTCAATGATGATTTTTTGGGTATGCGCTTTGGTGATAATCTGTAAATTTTTACGTTTTTTCGCAGGGTTTAGAAATGCAACAGCCGAAGAACAACGTCTGCCTTTATGGGTGGTTAGTTGAAAATAACCAACCCCTTCTTGGGTTTTGCCATTATAATCAAGATTGAAAGGATAGCCTTCATTCTGTGCGGCGGCAACCCATGCATCGCAAATAGGGCGTTGAATACGGGTGTTAGAAACCTTCAATTCGCCTGTATCATTGTGGAATTCATCTGCGCCACGTTCTTGCGCTTCGGATTTCTTAAAAAGCGGTAAAACATCAGGCCAACCCCAACCCTTATTGCCCATCTGTTGCCAACGGTCATAATCTTCAGATTGCCCACGCACATAAAGCAAGCCATTAAGCGATGAAGAACCACCTAGCACTTTTCCGCGTGGCCAATTAATCTGGCGGTTATTGATTCCCTTATCTTTTTCTGTGCGGTAACACCAATCAACCGATGGATTATGCATGGTTTTAAAATATCCCACCGGAATATGAATCCATGGATTCCAATCTGCACCACCTGCTTCTAGCAATGTAACATGATGGTTTGGATTTTCAGAAAGGCGATTCGCAATCACACAGCCTGCGGAACCTGCTCCGATAACAATATAGTCTCTTATATTCGTCATTTTAGTATCTTTAGCAAAAAAATAGTTATTCTTATACATTTTTTGCATTGCATCGTGAATCTTTTTGCATTGCAAAATATATTAATAAAATTATAATATTTATTGATACTTTAACAAGCATAAAATTAATTTTTGCCGAAGTATCATTACTTATAATTAATTTTAAGGAGAAAGTTAATGAAAGTTTCAAATAAGCTAAGTCAAATCTCTCGCAGAGATTTGTTCAAACTGACGGGTCAATATGGATTGTCTTCGGTAGTGTTTGGCGCAGGCATGGTAAGTGGCGCAGTCACTTTGCCTACCTTAGCACAGGCTGCTGAATCAACTTACAAAAAACGATTTGGTAAAAAAGCCAAGCACACAATCAAATTAGGGGCGGCGGGTTTTAACGCACGCAACCTTCTGATTGAACGCGCGGGTGTTTTAGATTTTGCACGTGATTTAGAAGCACGTACAGATGGTGAAATCCGTGTAGAATTTATTGGTGATAACCAGATTTGCGGTCAAACTAGCTGTGTTGAAAAAACACAATTAGGTGTGATTGATGCTTATGCGGCATCTACACAAAATTCAGCAGGCGGTGCACCTTATCTTAATGTGCTTGATTATGCTTATATGTTCCCCGGTCGTGCAGCACAATATCATTTTCTTTACAGCCCTGAATCAATGAAATTATTGCGTAATCCGCTTGAAAAACAACATGGTTTAATATTCTTATTCTCGCATTGTGAATTGCGCGGTATTCAATTGGGTCAGTCTTTTGCGAAAAAGAAAACGGTGACTAAATTAGAAGAGCTGTTCGGCACCAAAAACCGTGTTACAGGCACGCAACTTGGGCGTATTGCTATGCAACTTCTTAATTTGAACCCGGTACCAGTTGCTTGGGAAGAAACCTTAGATGGCTTGAAGCAAGGCTTGATTGATGGTGCTGAAACTTGGGCATCAGCTGTGGCTTATGCGAATATGTCGCCTGTGGTTTCTCAATCTGTAGATTTGAAATTCTTCTGCGGAACCGAGCATACGTCAATGTCAGCCAAAGTGTTTAATAAATTGAGTGGTGATTTACAAGATGCCGTTCTGGAATCATCTTATTGGGCGCAAACCCATGTGCAAGCTGCGAACGAGGCTGCATTGGTGAAAACTGTTGGTTTTAGCGACCCACAATTGCCCAATACAATCTTTGTGAAGAATGATGTGCGTTGTGCATTCTTAGCCGATAGTGAGATTAAAAAGGCTGAGGAAATGTGTTCTCCTGAATTTAATCCTAAACCTTGGGAAAAATGGCGTGAACGTCTTAACAAATGGTCCGGTGGCAGCGATACTTATAAGGAAATCCATCGAATCGCTAGGGAAGTTCCGAAAGATATGCTTCCTGAAAATGTTGAGCCACGTCGTTGGTGGCGCACATAAAATTGTAATTGGATAAATTGTCCTTACATTTTTGCATGCTGGGCTGGTTTTATCAACTGGCCCAGTATTTTTTATAAAACTGGACTCGTATTAATATTTCATTGTTTGTAGATTAATATCGAGCTAATATGTTGCTAATAAGGGAGCAAGTAAGAAATTGTTTACAGAAGTATCAACACTTTTCAGCGCATTATTTTCCGGAGACCTTTGGGCAATAAAATCTGCATCGCATAGCGCCGCATTTTGGATTTTGTCACTGATTATTTTATTATTAGCATCCTTTGGATTGCAAAAAATTTACCGTAAATATCCAAAAATAGAAAATAACGCAGAACGCTATATTATGGTTATCTCTTATCTATCCATAGGGGCGATTATTTTTGTTGAAGTGATTAGGCGGTTTGTATTTAGTGTGCAAGTGCCTTGGTCAACAACTTTGCCACCATTTTTGTTTTTAATCATGGCATGGTTTGGCTGTAGTTATAATGTGAAGCTTCGTACCCATCTTGCTTTTTCTGAAATCCGTACGAATTTGCCACGCAAACAACAATATGCCTTACTTTGGCTTGATGCTATCTTATGGATTGGTTTTTCATGGGTGGTTGTTACCACATCTACAAGGGTTGTTATTAATTCGGCATCAAATTTTCAAATTATGCTCGGCACAGATAATATTATGCAATGGTGGTTTTTAATGTCGGTGCCATTGGCGTTTATTTGTTTGGTTGCCCGAATATTAGAAAATCTTTCTATCGATATTAAAAATTATAAGTCTGGGGCAAAGTTATTGCATCAGGCGGTTATCGGAGGCGATTAACATGTCGGATACATTCTTTACAGTGATTATCTCTTTGGGTGTTACGGGTTTCTTTATGCTTGGTGTGCCTGTGTTTTTGGTGATTGGCTATTGGGTGATTGGTATGTCAATGGTACTAGGGTTATCATTTGATAATATCGGCGCGACATTAGGTGATATTTTTTCAGATGGTTTTGCATTGCTTGCCATGCCATTATTTATTTTAACAGGCGATTTGATTAATCGTTCCGGAATTGCCCGCAGATTAAGTGATTTCGCTTATGCCTGTTTGGGGTGGTTGCGTGGTGGTTTGGCGATGGCATCATTGGGGGCATGCGGATTATTTGCGGCAATTTCTGGTTCAAATTCTGCAACTACGGCAACTATTGGTTCTATGCTACATCCAGAAATGGTAAAAGGTGGCTATAATGAGCGTTTCTCTGCCGCAACTGCCGCCGCTGGTGGCACAGTAGGGATTATCATTCCCCCTTCAATTATCTTTATTGTTTATGGTTTCTTGCTGAATTTACCCATATCAGACCTTTTTGTTGCGGGGATTATTCCCGGCGGATTGATGGTGCTGGCGATGATGGGTGTTGCGTTTATTATCTGCACTCGCAATGAATGGGGGCATCTGATTAAATTAGATTTTGGCCGTATTACAAAAACAGCTTTAGGCGCGTGGCTTGGCTTTTTTGCTATTGTTTTGGTGCTTTGGGGAATTTATACAGGCAAGTTTTCGCCAACTGAGGCGGCGGGTGTTACCGTTGGGTTTTGTGTGATTGTTGGTTTTATAAGTGCCATTGTGCATAAAAGAATGGGCAGTCAAAAAGAAAAAGAAATTGTCGATACAAGCTATGGCGAGATGCTGATTGTGAAAGGTTTTGGCTTGAGAGAATTGCCTTCCATTACCATGCGTTCGGCACAGATTACAGGCATTCTTGCGCCACTGATTGCGATATCGGTGGTGATGCAACAAATTCTTTCCTTATTAGGCGCGCAAGAAGTTATCAGTGCTTTTGTGCTTTCAACAGGTGGCGGTTATTATATGGTTTTACTCACATGTATGCTGATTATTTTCATCTCAGGTATGGTGCTTGAAAGCTTGCCAGTGACCATTATTCTTGCACCGATTTTGGCACCCATCGCGCATTCGGTTGGAATTGAACCGGTACAATTTGCCGTAGTTTTCTTAGTAGGCGCATCTATAGGATTTATTACCCCACCCTATGGCTTAAATTTATATGTAGCATCAGGGGTAACAGGCGTACCTTATTTCAAACTGCTTCGCTATATATTCCCTTATTTGGGCGCGTTGCTATTGGTATGGTTTATCACCGCAATGGTGCCAGCATTATCTACAGCACTTCTGCCTGACAGATTTTAACACATATATTTACACATAACATTTATATTGTAATGGAAAGATTATGAAACATTTTCACCAATCTGTTAAAAATTATTATCCGGGCGTCAGCATTGCCTGCTTGGTAGGGCTTGTGGCTTATTCGTTAGGCACGCATTATAATGCCCCGATTATGCTGTTTGCATTATTGATTGGCATGGCTGTTAGTTTCATTGGGCAATCCCCAAATTGTAAACCGGGCATTGGCTTTACGGCATCGCAATTATTGCGGTTAGGGGTAGGGTTGCTAGGGGTGCGTATTGCGCCCAATGATATTGCACAAATTAATGAGAAAATTTTACTTGCCATTCCTGCACTGATTATATTGACGATTTTAGTAGGCTTTATCATTGGCAAATTAACCAAGCGCAGTTGGCATTTTGCTTTATTAACCGCTGGTGCGGTGGGTATTTGCGGAGCATCGGCAGCTTTGGCGATTTCTAGCATCATTCCCCAAAATAAATTTTTAGAACGCAACACGCTTTTTACCGTGATTGGCGTTACCACTCTTTCCACCATCGCGATGGTAACTTATCCGATTTTATTTAATACCTTAAATTTTTCAGAAACGCAGATAGGCTTTTTGATTGGCGCGACGATTCATGATGTTGCCCAAGTGGTTGGGGCAGGCTATTCGGTTTCAACCGAGGTGGGCGATTTGGCTGTGCTTGTCAAAATTTTGCGTGTTGCGCTATTGCCTGTGGTCATTTTTATTGCCGTGCTATGTATCCCAAAAGAAGAAGGGCAAAAATTAACGGCTATTCCATGGTTTGTTATTTTATTCTTCATCATGGCATTGTTGAATAGTGTAGGTTTGGTGCCTGTTGCGGTTGCCAATGTGATTAATGTTATCTCGCAAGGCTTATTGATTGTTGCAATTTCAGCCTTGGGGATTAAATCATCACTTGGGCAGATGGTAGGGGTGGAAAAATCTCATATCGCGGTTATCGTTACCGAAACACTTGCTTTGCTAGGCATGGCAATGCTTGTTGCGATTTACTTGGTTTAAAAGGCTAACTTGGATTATTGTTGGCGAGTGGTTGTTTTCTTTGTAAAAGGACGAAAGAACAAACGCAATAAATTTTCATCCTTATAGCCTTCCACGCCAATTTTCGCATCAGCAGGAAATCTACGGGCATTATAACTGCCGAAAATTTTATCCCAGAACGAAAAAATATTGCCATAATTGGAATCTGTATCTTTTTGCAAGGCATGGTGATGGGCGTTATGAATGCGCGGGGTAACAATCAGTGGTGATATAATCTTATCTAGCCAATCGGGTAGTTTCAAGTTGGCATGATGAAATAACGCACAGCATAATAACAATGTTTCCACCACGATGACGGAGGTAACAGGAATCGCAAGAAGCACAATAAAGAAACTGCGATTGAGCGCTGATAGAAACACCTCACCAAAATGGAAACGCAACGCGGTGCTACTATCCATCGCTTCATCTAAATGATGCACCTCGTGAAAACGCCATAAAAATGGCACGATATGATTGAAGCGATGCCACCAATAAATCATCAAATCAAGCAAGATAATATCAAGGATGATGAAATAAGGCGCGCTCATGAAATCAGGGCGATTGTAAAATTGAAATTGCGTTACATACACCACAATCGCGAATATAAGCGGGTAACAGATGCTGTTAAAGGCATAAAGTCCAAGATTGCGCCCTATTCTTTTGACGGTAAAAGCTTTGATGAGGGAAGGCGCATGGCGCATTCTGATATGGGAGATATTTTCCAGCATAAACATCAGCACCAGCCAAACCCCGATAGCAATAGATTTTAATAAAACGAGCATGTGATTACTTTAATTTCAGAATGAATATGTTGCAGATTATGCGCGTAGATTTCAGCTTAATCTTTTTTTCCTGCGTCTGCGGAATACAAAAATTCCAACCAACACAACAATAATCGGCATCACTGCAATATTAAGAATAGTGATAATCTGATTAACAAATTCTAAATCGCTTTTTAAGTTGCGCTGAACATCGCGCAATTCTTGGCGTGTTTGTACTAGCTCATTTAATTTTTCTTGCAATTCAATTTGATTGGCTTGCTCTTCTTCAAGGTCGGTTTCAGGGTTGCTTTGTAAATTATCAATATGGGTTTGTAATTCTTGCGATTTGCGTGATAATTCATTGGCGCGCACACGGTAATTTTGTTCAGCATATTGACGAATATCATCTAATAATACGAAAGGGCGTAACCTTGTGCCACGCGAGCGTAACTGCCCTAAAGCTGGCAATCCTGAAAGATTTTCAACGGCATTTTCAAGCATAGCACCATTGCCAGAGAATGGTAACAGTAAATTTTGCCCAGCGATTTGATTGACCTGCACCCAAAATCTATCTTGCAACATATCTACATCACTTACCAGCACCACCTCAAAAGGTTTTTCTGATTGCTTTAAGGATTTAGGCCATGGGAATGCTGCTTCCTCTTCGGTAACCTCATCATATGTAGGGCGACCATTCGGGAAAATACTTTCAAAACTGCCAATTACACGGGCTGCTAATAAACGCTTCTTACCATTATTAGGGTTAAAATCACGCAAAACGCCTTCTAAATCAGGTGTCGCACCAAGAATTTTTGCGCCATCTACCAATTGACTATTTTCAGAACTTTCAATCAAAGCATCAATCTGCACTTTGCCGGGTTCTTTTATCTGAATTTCGCCTGCGGAAATAATATTCAACATATCAATATCGCTCGTTATCAAATCAGTACCGCTCATATGCGCACGATTATAACGCAACCATGCCGAATGAATAATCGGAACAACATCATTGTTACGTGATAGATTAACAGGGATACCAAATTCTGGGTCCGCCACAACTTTATCATCGGTGATATTAATTCCCCATTGGGCAAAAATACGATTCAATGGTTTTGTAGAATTAAGATTGGCATCAGGTCCTGCTGTTAGCGAGAAGCTTTCAAAGAATGGGTCGGCGTAAATTAACGCACGCCCACCGCGCATTAAATATTGTTCAATCGCCCATAACATCGGGTCGTCTAAATTAGCACCATGGGCAATCAGCAACATATTAGGGGCAATCTTGAAAATATCTTGGGGTTCAAATACTTGTTCTAACTGATAAAATTCCTGAATCTGTTGCATAACTGCCCAGCTTTGTGTGGCTTGTTGCCTTGCAGCAAAGCCAAAGCCAAGCGGGTCAGCATCAGAAAGCACAGCAATTTTCGGGAATGTTTGATAGTTCAATTCAGTCAAAATTTTGACAATATCATATTCTAAGAAATTTTCGCGTTCTAGCTGTAAAAATGGAATGGCTTGATTTTTTGTTTGTTCGTTGGTACCTGCTCGTAAATGCAACCCAAAATAAACCCTATCGCCGTCACTATTAAGAGGCACAGCACTTACCCCAGCACTCAATGCTTTGTCTTCATTTTCAGAAAAAGCCTCAACCCCTACATATTCAAACGTGATGCTATCACTGATAACATCCATTTGTTCTAACAAAACAGTCAAGCGTTCTGCAAAAGGAATATAATTAGGTGCGAATTTTAACAATTCATCCGAGACATAAAATGTAATGGCAATATCATTTTCTAAATCAGTGATAATTTCTTTGGTAACAGGGCTTAGAGAATATAATTTGCCATCCGTTAAATCTAACTTAACCGATGATAATCCACCGCCAATGATATTCACAATCAAGAAAGCCATACAAACCAAAAGCACTCTTACTGATAATTTTTTACCAATCGCATCAATATCAATGGTTGTTTGAGTTGCCTTCTTATTCATGATAAACGCCTATGTTTCAAGAATAATCCACTCAAACTTAAAAATAATGCAATCATTGATAACATATAAATCACATCACCCGCACCTATAATACCGCGAATGCCTGATTGGAAATGCCCTAAAATACCTAACCGTGCCACAAACAGATAAACGCCACTTCCTAAAATATCTTTTACCGCATCAAGTACAATTTGCGTGCCAAGCACGGTTAAGAAAAATGATAATGTTGTGCCACAAATAAAGGCGATAATTTGCGAGCGGGTCATCACCGAAACAAAGCAACCAATGGCGATATAGCTGCCGGCAATCAAAATTGTTGTTAGATACCCTAAGAAAATCACGCCATTATCAGGGTCGCCTAAAATATTAACGGTTAGCCAAAATGGAAAGGTGAGTAAAATTGCAAGCGTGATGAAAATCCATGCCGCTAAGAATTTTGCAATCACAAACTGATATAAAGGCACAGGCAAGGTTAACAGCACCTCAATCGTGCCACTAGAATATTCTTCTGCCCATAAACGCATGGTAACTGCCGGCATCATCACCACAAACAGCCATGGCAGATAACCAAAAAATATGGTTAATTCGGCTTGCCCCGATGATAGAAATTGTCCAATCTGCAATGGTAACACGCCAGCAAATAACAAAAATACGATTAAAAACACATAGGCAATCGGGGTGTAGAAATAGCCCATAAGCTCACGACGAATCATGGTGCGTAATGCCAACATTATTTTTTGTTCCCTTTTGCTTTGTTTGGTTTTTTTGTTTTTGCTTCAGTTTTTTTTACAGATGGCTTCTGCTTCATATTACTCTGACTTAATTCACGGAATGCTGCTTCAATCGAATTTTTACTGCCCGAAGGGGCGGCTGCATAAAATTCTTTTGGTGTGCCATTAAATTTAACACCCCCATCGGCAAGCAACAACACTTTGCTACACAGAGCGTCGACCTCTTCTAGGATATGGGTAGAAATAATAATGGCTTTATCCACCGCCACGCGCTTAATTAATTCGCGCATCTGATGTTTTTGATTCGGGTCAAGCCCATCGGTTGGCTCGTCTAAAATCATAATATCAGGATTGCTTAAAAATGCTTGTGCCAAACCAACACGCCTTTTATAGCCTTTAGAAAGCGTTTGAATGGTTTGGTTTAACACATCAAAAAGTTGCGTATCCATAATCACACGGCGCACAGCGGTTTCGCGCTCTTTGCCTTTTAAGCCACGCAAACCTGCCATGATGAATAAATAATCTTCCACATATAAATCAGCCCATAATGGCGCGCCTTCAGGCAGATAGCCAATTGACGCGCGAATCTGATGGTCAGCATCACGCAAATCTTGCCCATGAATTTTGATGGTACCTTTATCAGGGAATAGAAAACCGCTCACCATTCGCATGGTCGTGGTTTTGCCTGCGCCATTGGGTCCTAAAAAACCTAATACCTCACCACGTGCTACTGAAAAGCTGATATCGTTCAAAACTTGCTTATTGCCAAATTGGTGGCTAAGCCCACTGACATCGATATATGATTGTGTTTGTTTCATACTGTCTATTTATGTAAGGCAGGTGCAGAAAAATTGCAAGCTTATTTATAAAATTTATTGTTCAAATATTTTGTTCAGATATTTTTTGCAGTACATCGCCATTATTTACAATACCATCGCGGACAATTTCGCATAAAATTCCACGCAATCTTTTCGGGCGATTATCAGAACGGTTAAACCAGTAAAATGAAACATCGCCATAACGCGCCATCCATTTTTTGCACGCGCCATTATATTCATCAGAAACTTGCAAAATTGCTGTACCTATTTTCAAGTAACTTCCTATCGGCAGATTTTCTTCGCTCATATCTAAATCGGCAATCATGGTATCGCCGGGGTGAATAGATTCGTCACCATCATCATCACGCCAAACCAAATCTAAAATACGCTGTGGCAAAATAGAAATCTGTATCCGTTTATCGGGAGAGCCATCCTTATTTTTTATCCATGCATGGTCGAACCATCTATCGCCAATCACGCCTTTTGCAATGCTTAACTCTAGCTGATTGGTAAAGCAACGCATCGTAAAATCGGGGCGGTAACATAGCCTACTACAGGTGCATTATCTTTGGGAGCTGCCAAAATATAAGGCAACGCGCCTCATCTAGCTGTGTTTCATTAAGCGGACGAGGAAATTTGAGATGTGCTGGTGATAATGAACTCATAATTTTTCATAGCATAATCAAAACATTCCATCAATGAGAAAATAACCTTGCATTCTGTTATAACATTTGTTATATTAAAGATAATTAAACGCTTTATATGGGATTAGTATAATGAATATGCAATTAAAAATTAATTCGCTTGGCAATTCTGCTGGCGTGGTGTTATCAAAAGAAATTTTAGCCAAATTAAATGCTAAAAAGGGTGATATTTTATATGTTGTTGAAACAGCTAACGGGATTGAACTTACCCCTTACGACCCTGAATTGGCGAAGCAAATGGAAGTTGCTATGGAAGTTATGGAAGATAATAAGGACTTGCTAAAGCAACTTGCCGATAGTTAATCCTTGCCTAAATTAAGGATATGTTTCAATGGCGCAAGAACCAATTTGGCTTAGTGAACGCTTAATTCTTAACATTCATGATATTCTTTTATCACGTTATCATGGATTAGCTGGTGTAAGAGATAAACGGCAATTACTTGCCTGCATCGATAGGCCAAAAAACCTCTATCATTATAAACCAGATGAGGCTAGTCTTACCCGTCTTGCTAGCTGTTATGGTTATTCTATTATAACATTTCACCCATTTTCTGATGGCAATAAACGCACAGGCTATTCATGTATTGAAACATTCTTAAAATTAAATGGCTATGATATTAATGCGAACCCAGTGGAAAAATTTACAACGGTGATAGGCTTAGCATCGGGTGATTTATCGGAAGAACAGCTAAATGAATGGCTACAAAAATATCTTTATCAAACCTAATATCATGCCCACACCATCAAAACCTAAAAAAGCACCCCGCAACCAAACGCTAAGAATAGAGCCTGAAGAACAAGCTTCTTTAATGGCGCAAACGCTTCGCCTTGATAAAAATGCCACTGCCGAAGATTTAAAAAACCAAATCATTCATCAAGATTTTTTACAAGCTGTGCCATATTTACCCAGCCAATTTATCAATTTGCTCATCATTGACCCGCCTTATAACCTTACCAAGCAATTTGGCAATCAGCAATTTAAGAAAAGTTCAGAAACTGATTATCAAACATTTTTGCATCAATGGCTTTCTCCCCTTATCCGTTGCTTAACGCCCGATGCCTCTATTTATATGTGTGGTGATTGGCAGTCATCAAACGCAATGCAAACTGTGCTAGAAGAATATTTTATCATCCGCAATCGTATCACATGGCAACGCGAAAAAGGGCGTGGTGCTAAATATAATTGGAAAAATTGCGCTGAAGATATTTGGTTCTGCACATTGGGCAATGATTATTATTTCAATGTGGATGCAGTTAAACTTAAAAAGCAGGTGATTGCGCCTTATAAAGATGATGAGGGGAAACCGAAAGATTGGCAAAAAACCGATGCGGGTAATTTTCGGTTAACTCACCCCGCAAATCTATGGAGTGATATTACCATTCCTTTTTGGTCGATGGCAGAAAATACCGACCACCCCACCCAAAAGCCTGAAAAGCTGATAGCAAAATTGATATTGGCAAGCTCAAAACCAGATGATGTGGTTTTTGACCCCTTTTTAGGCAGTGGCACAACTGCCATTGTTGCAAAAAAATTAGGACGGGTTTTTTGTGGTGTAGAACAGCAGGAAAGCTATTGTCAAATGGCTGTCAAACGCCTGCAAAATTGTAAGCAGGGTGATAGCATTCAAGGCTATGACCAAAGCTATGGCTATGACCAAAGCTATGATAAGGGTGTGTTTTTAGAGCGCAATCAGTAGAAAAGCGGTGCGAAAACATCGCGATGTTAATTTTGAGTAATGCGGGGGATTAAAGGGGGTTATGGCAAGCGATTGGGCTTGCCCTCAATCGCGATAAGCCATATCGCACCCCCTTTTATATTAATATGCCAAAACTCTACGGATGAATCTGTGTGGCACAGTTTGCAAACATCTCGATGTTAATTTTGAGTAATGCGGGGGATTAAAGGGGGTTATGGCAAGCGATTGGGCTTGCCCTCAATCGCGATAAGCCATATCGCACCCCCTTTTATATTAATATGCCAAAACTCTACGGATGAATCTGTATGGCACAGTTTGCAAGGCAACCCAAACAGAAAAGGCATCTCTTTTGACACGCTTTGCGCTAGCAATTCTGGATTCCCAATCAAGTTGGGAATGACAGTATAAAATAAAAAAGAGCCTGAATGTTATCATTCAAGCTCTTTTTCTACATATTGTTTCGTATGTTCACGGGAGTGCAGGGGGCATCAAAAAGTGATGGGCTTTTGCCAACATCGCTTTTATATGTCGACCCCCTGCTTTTATAACGGATTAGAAGCCGCCCATGCCGCCCATGCCACCCATACCGCCCATATCAGGCATGCCACCGCCACCGGCGCCTTTAGGTTCGGGTTGGTCAGCAATCATCACTTCAGTAGTAATCAACAAGCCAGCGATAGAAGCAGCATCTTGCAATGCAGCACGTACCACCTTAACAGGGTCGATAATACCGGCTTTCACCAAATCTTTATATTCGCCAGTTTGTGCATCAAAGCCCCAATTTTTATCGGTGCTTTCAAGCATTTTACCAACAACAACCGCGCCTTCTTCGCCAGCATTCCTGACGATTTGTGCCGCAGGTGCTGTGAGTGAACGACGGACAATATCAAGCCCAACTTTTTGGTCTTCATTTTCAGTTTTTAACGCATCTAATGCAGGGATAGCATAAAGCAATGCAGAACCGCCACCAGCAACAATGCCTTCTTGTACAGCTGCGCGTGTTGCATTAAGCGCGTCTTCCACACGGTCTTTGCGTTCTTTCACTTCAACTTCCGTTGCGCCACCTACACGGATAATCGCAACACCGCCTGATAATTTAGCCAAACGTTCTTGCAATTTTTCACGGTCATAATCAGAGCTAGTCTCTTCAAGTTGCGCTTTAATTTGCCCACAACGTCCTTTAATGGCTTCGGCATCACCTTTGCCATCAACAACAACTGTATTGTCTTTATCGATGCTAACGCGTTTGGCACTGCCAAGCATATCCATGGTTACATTTTCCATTTTAATGCCTAAATCTTCAGATACCAATTCACCACCAGTTAAAATAGCAATATCTTCCAACATGGCTTTACGGCGGTCACCAAAACCGGGTGCTTTCACAGCAGAAACTTTCATACCACCACGTAATTTATTCACCACTAAAGCCGCCAATGCTTCGCCTTCTACATCTTCTGCAATAATCAACAACGGACGTGATGCTTGCACAACTTGCTCTAATAAAGGCAACATAGGTTGTAAATTGGTTAATTTGCTTTCATGCAATAAGATAAGCGGGTTATCTAATTCACATGTCATTTTTTCAGCATTGGTTGCGAAATAAGGTGATAAGTAACCGCGGTCAAATTGCATACCTTCAACCACATCAACTTCTGTTTCAATGCCTTTGGCATCTTCCACAGTAATCACGCCTTCATTGCCAACTTTTTCCATCGCATCAGCGATTTTCTTGCCAATTTCAACTTCACCATTGGCAGAAATTGTACCTACTTGCGCCACTTCAGCAGTATTAGCAATTTTTTGCGCACGTGATTCAATGTCAGCAATAACCGCATTTACGGCCAAATTAATTCCGCGTTTTAAGTCCATTGGATTCATACCAGCGGTAACAGCTTTTATGCCTTCACGAACAATCGCTTGTGCAAGCACAGTTGCAGTCGTGGTGCCATCGCCAGCCAAATCGTTGGTTTTTGAAGCAACTTCACGCACCATTTGCGCGCCCATATTTTCAAATTTATCAGCAAACTCAATTTCTTTTGCAACCGTAACGCCATCTTTTGTGATGCGAGGCGCACCAAAAGATTTATCAATAATTACATTACGCCCTTTAGGACCCAATGTTACTTTTACAGCATCGGCTAGTTTATCAACGCCAGCAAGCATTCTTTCACGTGCTGAGGTAGAAAATTTAATGTCTTTTGCAGCCATCTCGCTACTCCTATTCTAATATACCCATGATATCGCTTTCGCGCATGATTAATAATTCTTCACCATCAATTTTTACTTCATTGCCTGACCATTTGCCAAACACGATGGTGTCGCCTTTTTTAACATCTAACGGTGTTACTTTGCCATCATCACTTTTGTGCCCCGAGCCTGCAGAAATTACTTCGCCTTGCATAGGCTTTTCTTGTGCTGAATCAGGAATGATAATACCACCGCTAGTCTTTTCTTCTTGTTCTAATCTGCGAACAAGCACGCGATCGTGAAGCGGACGTAGTGCCATAATGACTTCTCCTTTTTAATTTAAGTCTATCAATTAACCAAAAACTATAAGAAATCATAGCTTTCGGTTTCAAACAACATATGGGAAGTAGGTTTTAAAATTGCAAGGGGGGAATGAAAATATTTTTTTTAAGGGTCGTAATGCAAAATTGGTTTTAAGGTATCGGGTTCAAAAGTGATTTTCGTTGGCAATTGATTAAAAAAGTAACGCCCGTCATTTTTATGGTCTCTTTCTTCTGTGGTTCGTTCAATGAGAAAGTTTTTGGACAAATCACCTATATCATGAGCGATATTATAACATTGTTTTGTTTCATCATCACTGAGCAATTGAAAGCTATGAAGTAACCCATATTGGTCAACACAATAGCGTATATCATTTTGTTGCATTTTAAGGCGCAAATAATCATCTAAGGATTGACGGATTTTTTTGGCCAAAAGGCTATTATCAAATTTAACGATGCCACCTATAATAGCGTCTTCAGGCGCGAAAATATTTTCTTCTGAAGCATAAAATGCAAAAGGTGCCTTTGTGCAATCATCAACCAAATCTTTGATTTGTTCTGTGGGTTCAAAATCACAATCAAGAGTTATCACGTGAATATCGCCTAATTGCTCAAAAATATCATTTATATAAGTATAGCGTCTTGTTACATAATAACCAATCAAGATAGCATCATTATTCTTGAATTTTTCTGGGGTAACATCATAGGTAAAATGAACATGCTGAAACTCTGTTTGCAAATATTTTATATGCTCCTCTGCTTCTTGGTCACAATCACCAATCACAATCAATATAGGGTTTTCAGGTAATATTTTGCGGATATATCTGATAAATTTATCGCCATAGCGTAACAAATAAGCTGGGTTCGCAAAGGTTGTTAATAAGGTAAGGTTTGATTCAGGATAGGGCATTAATGTTTCAGGCATGACGAGTGTATCAGAATTGAATTTTTCACCTGATAATGGTTCATCTTCAGAAAAAAGAGCGCAAATCAGAGGCCATTGCAAGCTCATCATTGTGATAGTCATATTGGGTTGTTGGTATATTTTCAAGCAGTTGGCATAAACAAGGCGGTGGAGTTTTTTGGCTTCTGCTTGCCGATTTTCGTAACTAGCAATTAGCCCTTCTAATGCCATCACGGATATGCTGTAAGGATGATTTTCCAGTGTTTTCTTTAACCATTCTACTTTGCGTTTGCGGGGGAAAGGCTCTCTTTCAACAAAATTTGAACAAGTTCTAAAGAATAAATTAGAATAAATAGTTGCATATAGCTCGTGAATTGCCCAAGCACCATAATGTTGATAATGTTGTTCTAAAGCATGATAAAGCCTATCACGGCTTGTCGCTTTGATGGCATTGATAATAGAATGCTCTATTGCAATTAAATCTGTGTCTTTTTCGTCTGGCATTACATCTCATTCATTCGTGGTTATAATGTAAAATTGGTTTTAAGGTATCGGGTTCAAAAGTGATTTTCGTTGGCAATTGATTGAAAAAGAAACGTCCGTTATTTTTAGACTCTACCTCTTCTGCGGTTGGATTAATCATAAAACTTCCAGCCACATCACCCATATCATGAACGAGATTATAACATTGTTTTTTTTCATCATCGCTGAGCAATTGGAAAACATAGCATAAACCATGCTGGTCAATAAAATAACGTGTATCGCCTTGTTGCATTTTAATACGTAAATAATCATCAAGCAATTGACGGGTTTTTTTTCCTAAAAGGCTATTATCAAATTTAATGATATTTGCTGTAATGGCTTGTTCAGGTGCAAAAATATCTTGCTCTAAAGCACAAAATGCAAAAGGAGCAGATTTGGTGTAATCAATCAAATCTTTGATTTTTTCTGTGGGCACAAAATCAAAATCAAAAGAGATGAGGTCAATATCGCCTAATTGTTCAAAAATATCATTCATATAAGTAAAGCGTCTTGTTGTATAATAAGCAATCAAGGTAGAAGCATTGTTTTTGAATTTTTCTGGGGTACCATCATAGGCAAAATGAACATGCTGAAATTCTGTTTGCAAATATTTTATATGGTACTCTGCTTCTTGGTCACAATCACCAATTACAATCAATATAGGGTTTTCAGGTAATGTTTTGCGAATGTTGGCAATCAAATTATAGCCATAGCGTAATAAATAAGCTGGGTTCGAAAAGGCTGTGAATAAGGTAAGGTTTGATTCAGGGTAGGGGATTAATGTTTCAGGCATGATGAGTGTTTCAAAATTGAATTTCTCGCCTGATAATGTTTCATCTTCAGAAAAAAGAGCGGCAATCAGTGGCCATTGCAAGCTCATAGGTGTAATAGTCATATTGGGTTGTTGGTATATTTTTAAGCAGTTGGCATAAACAAGGCGGTGGAGTTTTTTGGCTTCTGTTTGCCGGCATTCGTAACTGGCAACAACCCCTTCTAACGCCATGATGGATACACTATAAGGATGATTTTCTAATGTTTTTTTCAACCATTCTATCTTTCGCTTGCGGGGAAAAGGTGTTTGTTGAATAAAATCTGCACAAGAGACAAAGAAAAAATTAGAATAAATAGATGCATATAGTTCGTGAATTGCCCAAGCACCGTAATGTTGGTAATGTTGCTCTAAGGCATGATAAAGTCTATCACGGTTTGTTGTTTTGATAGCACTAATAATAGAAGTTTCTATATTCGTTAAATCTGTATTTGGCATTAAAAAATCTCACTTATTCTTATATGCTAGCATAGGGCATTGATAATGCAATATTGTATCATTGCTTATTCACATAATTATCCTTATGATGCCTCATGATTTTATGTTACGATGTTACCAATCAGGGGGCAAGCCTTTCATTAGCCAATGCTGATGGTGGTGAAGCAGTGATGCAATATCATGCAGAAAGCCGTCAATTTTCTTTGCCCGATGCTTTGCGGGAACTATTTGCAGAAAAAAAAGCAACTCCGAAAGATATTGATAAAATAATTGTTACATTGGGACCGGGTAGCTATACAGGTATTCGTTCAGGGCTTGCGGTGCTTGAAGCGTATCGGCTTGCATTGCCTAAGATTCAATATTTTGGCATTTCTAATATGGCTGTATTTGCATGGTTGGCGAGTCAAAAACTGATGCAGGAAAGAAAACTTTCTGCTTCCATGATTGGCGTGATTGCCGAAACAAGAAGGCGTGATTTTTTTTGGCAATGTTATGATAATGAGGGCAAGGCAATTAATGATGCGATGGTTTGTTCGGGTGGGGATATTATCGGGCAATATAATAAGATGTATCATAACGCTGATATGATATTAGTAGGCAATGCCGTTAATCGTTTTCAAACAGATTATCAGATGCCTTGCTTGCATCATCATATGGAATTCACCGCTCAAGATTTGCTTAATTTTCATTTTGCCCAACCAGAAATCGGTAAAAATCAGCACGAACCGCTTTACTTAAAGCCACCTGATACAGTAATGCGTAAACCGTTAAGATGATTTTTTAAGCTGTTTGTTCAGATAGTTCTTTTTCAGGCTGTAAATATAAATTTTTCAAAAGTGCAATCAAGCTTAAAACCACAATAATCCCAAACGAAATTTGCGTGATAGAACTCCAACCCCAATAGCCCAAAGCGACCCCTGCCAATAATGCGCCTGAAAAATTAAACGCGAATACGCTGGTATCATTCACGCCTTGCACAGTGGATTTTTCTTGCTTAGAGGGGTAACTTGCACCAATAGATACGAACCGGTGAAATAGCATAAATTCCAGCCAATTCCTAATAACACAAGCGATAAAACAAAGAATAAATGCGTGTTAGCAAAAAACCCAACTATTGCTGCCAAACCTAAAATAAATAACCCAGCCATTGCCAAAGGCAGGCAACGCCATCTTTTTAATAAAAAGCCTGTAAAGAATGATGGGAAATACATGGCAAATACATGCCACTGCACTGTTTGCGCCGCTTGGTCAAAACTTAAACTAAATTCATGTTGCATGGCAATGGGCGCGGCATTCATCAAAAATGTCATCAAGGCAGAACCTGCACTTGTAATCATGATTGCCATCAAAATGTAATGGCGATAATCCCCTAACAATTCCAGCCCCATGGCTTGACTGCGCGCACCACCACGTAAATTCTTAATATTTTGCTGAATTTTGATAGTTTCCTTTGTATCTTTTTTGTTAATTGTTTCTTTTTTTTGCTGATAAATTAGCATAAAAAGTGAAAATTGTATCAGGCAAATCAGCGTGACTACAAGGGCGGTGGCTGAAAAATCTTTCTGTAGCCAGCTTGATACATTTTGGAAGTCTTTGCTATAGCGTGCTAAATTGGGTCCTAAAAATGCGGCAAATACCCCGCCACTAATCACCAGAGACATGGCAAAGGCGCGGGCTTGGTCGGATACCAATTCTACCACAGCAAACCGATAATATTCTACAAAGGAACGCTGAAAGCCAATGATTAATGTGCCCACACAAACAAAGAAGAGCGAGCTATTTGCAATGCCTCCATAAAACACGATGCCCCCAATAACGCCAACAAAACTACCTATCAGAAAAGCGTGTTTTCTTCCTAATAAGCCACATAATTTTGAGGCAGGAAATAGCATTAAGAATGTACCCAACACATAACATGTAATCGGCAAGGTTGACCAACGTGGATTGCCTGTTAAATCAAGTCCGATTGTGCCACCTGTGGAAACCACAATCGTGGCAATGGCAATGCCCAAAGATTGACAAAAAATCAAAATAATTACCGAAGGGTTTCTTAAACATTCAAGCATAAAAGGAAGCTTTCATAAATTAGACTGCCATCATATCATACAATGTTATGAGAGAAAAATAAACCAAGCGCGTGAATAATTTATTGCGTATCTTCTGTTTTTTGTAGCACAACCGATATGCCAAAAGAAAAATATCATCTGAATATCATCTGAATATCATATGTAAGGCTTGCACTATCAATAATAATATCGTAATGATGGTGCAATTTTTATGGTTTAAATTTTGTGATTGAACAATGCTAACAAACAAAGTAGATTTCTTAATTATTGGGGCAGGTCCAGCAGGCTTAACGGCTGCTTACGAGCTTACTCAAAGAGGTAAGAAAGCAACAATTATTGAAAAAAGTCCTCAATATGTTGGAGGTATTAGCCGTACCGAACAAGCCAATGGTTACCGTTTTGATATTGGTGGGCATCGGTTTTTTTCTAAATCATCAGAGATTATGACTTGGTGGCAAGATATTCTAAAAGATGAAATGATTACGCGCCCAAGAAGTTCGAAGATTTTTTATAATAAGAAATTTTATTCTTATCCCTTGCGTGCCACAGAAGCTTTATTCAATCTAGGAATCTTTGAATCTATTCGTTGTGTGCTAGCTTATCTTAAAGTATATATTTTCCCCATTCGCAAAGTTCGTTCGTTTGAAGATTGGGTGGTTAATAATTTCGGCAGGCGGTTATTTCAAATTTTCTTTAAAACTTATACTGAAAAAGTTTGGGGAATTCCTTGCGATCAGATTAGTGCAGAATGGGCTGCCCAACGTATTAAGGGGCTTAATCTTTTTCAAGCCATTTTGAATGCCGTTAGAAATTCGCTCGGCACTAAAGGCGATGATACAGGTAAAATCAAAACCTTATTATCCAGTTTTCTGTATCCTAAATATGGACCGGGGCAAATGTGGGAAACAGTTGCTGATAAAGTAAAGCAAGCAGGCTGTGAGATTATTATGGATTGCCAACCTATCATGATTGGCAAATCAGGCAATGATTATAAGGTGCAGTTACAAGATGGCACTGGCGAAAAACAAGAAATTATCTGTAAGCATCTTATTTCTTCTATGGCAATGAATGAGCTGATTGCCATCACTGATATTGATGAAACAGCAAAAAAAGCGGCGGAATGCTTAAAATATCGTGATTTTTTAACAGTCGCTTTATTTTTAGAAGGTAATGAGCAATTTGAGGATAATTGGATTTATATTCATGACCCATCAGTCACTGTGGGTAGGGTGCAAAACTATAAATCATGGTCGCCTTATATGGTGCCCGATGCAGAAAAAGATTGCTTCGGTTTAGAATATTTTTGTAACAAAACCGATGATATTTGGCATCAAAATGACGATAGCTTAATTGCTATGGCAACAACAGAATTACATAAGATTGGCTTGGTTTCAGAAAAAACCAAAATATTAGGCGGTTATGTGGTGCGGCAAGAAAAAGCCTATCCTGTTTATGATTACGATTATAAACAGGCTGTCACAACTATTCGTGCCTCATTAGGGCGTGATTATCAGAATATTCATTGTGTGGGCAGAAATGGCATGCATAAATATAACAACCAAGACCACGCCATGATGACGGCAATGCTAACGATTGCCAATTTAGTAGATGGTAAGAATTATGATATTTGGGGCGTTAATGAAGATGCTGAATATCATGAAGAAGCAAGTGTGAGTGATGACCAAAAAGCTGCTTTAAGTAGTTTAATGCCCACGCCCGAAAAATTAAATGGGTAATTATTGATATTTTTGAGAATAATCTCGTAATCTTTTCAACCATGCAAAGCCAATCATTAAAAACGCCATGATAATGAGAGGGTAGCTTATCATTAAATAACGTGTGGCGATAACGGCACCAATTGCATTAATCATATGAAAACCATGCACCCATAATAACAAATGCATTGCATAGATTTCTTGTTTGGTAAATTGAGGATAAGGTTGCTTTTTGAGGCAACGAAATATTACCCATAACAGCCATAATGCGTAAAAAGCGGATATAGCAAAAAACACAATTCCTAATATCAAAAATATATAATACAGTATAATTGGGTAATAAGGTGCGTTTAATTCTGGGATAAGCGGTTTTATACCGTCTCTATCAAACTGTGTGATAAAATGATTGATGCCACCCACACAAAAAGTGCCAAAATAATTTATGAATGCATTTTTTATCCATAAATCTGGGTAAGCAAGCAAAATAGAGGAGCTAATCATTTTCTTGGCTTTAGGATTGTTGATATCTAATTTTTGCATTAATTTAAGAAATTTATTCCCAATAAGTTGATTTCCATAAGTATTATCTTCTAATGTGCTATAAAGGCGCATTTTCACGCAAAGCTGGTGCAAATTATCAGTAGGTGCTTGCTGAAACCAATTTTTAACAGGTTGCAATTTTATTTGTATTTCGTGGATAGTTGGTTGAATTGATTGGGGTAATTGTTTGCTATCAAAACCTTCAAATAAACTTAGCATGGCAGATTTACCAAAACTATGACGTGCTAATAAACTATCACGTGCTTCATGATATTGAAAAAAAGTTATATTTTCTAATAATATCACACAAGAAATTGGTAACAATAAAACCACAGCACATTGCTTAAAGGTTTTTTTATTAAAATTTTTGATGTTTAATACACAATACATAATAAACAATCCTACAGGAAAAGTAATCAGTGCTTTTTTAAAAGTAAATAATACCCCTACGGCAATCGCAACAATCAACAATGACCGTGATTGACGATATTCAATAAATCTCAACCATTGCGCCATAACCAACATCAGCAACGATAATGAGAGGCTTTCAGTTGCAATGGAAGAATGTATTTTGAAAATATAAATATTGGCAATCATGCTGATAAAAAATATGACAATCATTAATAAGGCAATACGCATGAGTAATAATTGATAAAGCAAATAGGCGAAGGTAAGGCAAAATAATATTAATTGCACATAGGCAATCTGCGTTATAGAAAAACCTAATATTGAGAATATTTTTAGAAATATAGGATAGCCGGCTGTGCGGATGGAACTAAATTGTAAATAACTATTATCAATTGCAACGGGTAAAGGCAAAAATATGAATGCCACCAAGCCATATAATAAACTCAAAATTATAGCACAGGATAGAAAATATTGTTGTCTTTCATATGGGCAACAAATTTTTGTTAAGAATTTTTGAGTGTACATTCTTTTGTCAACCATGCAAAGCCTGTGATAATAATGCTAAGGATGATAAGAGGGTAGCTTATCATTAAATAACGTGTTATCACAGGTCCGGTTAATGCTACGGATAAATGATACCCATGCACCCATAATAATAAATGCATTGCATAGATTTCTTGTTTGGTAAATTGAGAATAATCTGTTTTTTTAATTTTGCACAATATCACCCATAAAAATCGTAATGCGTAAAAAACAGATATAGCAAAAAACATAATTCCTAATATCAAAAATATGTAATAAAGTGCAAGTGGGCTTTGTGAAGCAACAGAATTTTGTATGCCATCATTATTGATAATCGGGGGTGAATTATTATGATTGGATAATTTATCTGAAGCACCGGCACAAAAGAAAGCCAAATAATTAATGCCAGTTAGTTTTATATAATTAAGAGGATTGTGCATTATCACGGATAGAGAAAATTGGGTTTGAAATTTTTGCAACTGCTCACCATATTGTGAAACGATTGCAGGGAATTGTTCTTTTAACAAATGATGCTGTCCGTAATTTGCATATTCTGTATAAAGCTTTGCACGTAAACAGAAATTATCAATATTCATCAAATAGGTTTTGGCAGGGGCAAAAGTATGTTCTATAGTGCCAATCAAATCACGCGTTGCATCATCTTTAATATTCTGTTTTCCGAACCCGTCAAATAAAGTTAACATCACTGCTTTTCCAAACAAATGATTAGGGGTTAGGCTTTGGCGTGCATCATGATGAGTAGCATATAGCGTCGTTTCTAATAAAGAAATAATGATAATGGGTGCAAACCCTACTAACAACATTACTTTAAGGGTTTTTTGCCAGCTTTCCATATGAAACCTTAAAAGTATTTTACTTGCAATAACCCCGATACAAATAGAGAGCAATGCGGGCTTCATGCCGATGGCAATACTGGTAAAAACAATCATCCAAAAGAAATCCATCACATTTTTATTTTTGATAAACCGCCATAAAAAAGTAATTGTAAGCAATATCAGGCTAAAACTTAAACTTTCTGCGAGGATAGAGAAATGATAACTGGTTAGGTAAATATTGCCAAGCATCGCAAGGTAGAAACCGATGGTTAACAATAAAGGTAATTTATCACGTAAAAATTGATGGAGTATGACTATCAATGAAATTGTGAATATCAGTAGCTGTAAATAGGTGATGCCCACAAGAGAGAGCCCAAAAAATTGCATCATATCAAGAAAAATCGGATAAAATGACGTCCGCGTAGGGTAAAATTCTAAATAGCTGTAACTATCAGGTTCTAACAAGGGTATAAATCTTGGCGTGACGAGTGCGCTGATAAAATAAAGCACCCCACAACCTAACGCACATAAGGATTGTATGTTGCGATTTTCTAATTTATAAAATACCAATTTATAAAATATCAGTGATAATGAATTTATAAATGCGTTTCTTGCCATAAATTATGTGTTCCTAGATGATTAATATCAATTTCACCACAAAGCATAAGCGTAGAGGTAAGCTCATTTTTAATAATTTCAATAGCTTGTTCCACGCCCTTTTGTTGGTTTGCGCCCAAGCCATAAATATAAGAGCGTCCAATATAGCATGTTTGCGCGCCCAAACACAAAGCCTTCATCACATCTTGCCCGCATGTAATGCCGCCATCTAATTGCACTTCTGTTTTTTTGCCAACCGCCTTTACAATAGCAGGCAATGCCTTAATGGTAGAAGGTGCGCCATCTAATTGCCTACCGCCATGATTAGAAACCACAATCGCATCAGCACCCGTATCCACCGCATGTTTGGCATCTTCTTCATCAAGAATGCCTTTCACAATTAATTTACCAGCCCATTCATCTTTCAACCATTTCAGTTTATCCCATGTCGCGCTTTTTTCCATTTGCTGATGCGCCCATAATGCCAAATTTTCCATATCTTGAGTGGCTTTAACATGCCCCACTAAATTACCAAAATTACGATTTTTTGTACCTGCCATCGCCATTGCCCAGCGAGGTCGTTTCGCGATACGCCATAAATTGCGAAATGTCAAACGTGGAGGCATCGTCAAACCATTACGAACATCTTTATTTCTTTGTGCCAAAATAGGTAAATCTAGCGTTACCATTAATGCTGAACAATTTACCGCCTTGGCACGTTTCAAGAAGTTTTTAACAAAGTCTCGGTCACGTATCATATAAAGTTGCATCTGAAAAGGATGGTTAGTCGCCCGCGCCACCGCTTCCATTGAACAAACACTCATGGTGGAAAGCGTAAATGGAATGCCCATTTTCATTGCGGCTTTTGCAGCCAATATTTCGCCATCTGCCCATTGCATGCCTAAAAACCCAATGGGCGCAAGCGCAAGAGGCATGGCATAATTTTGCCCTAAAATTTTTGCGGATACATCAATTGTTTCAACGGAACGCCCGACTCTTTGGCGTAGATAAATCTGTTTGAAATCATCACTATTCGCGCGGTAAGTGCTTTCACTCCACGAACCAGAATCGGCATAATCAAAAAAAAACTTCGGCACGCATTTTTGTGCTCGTTTTTTTAAGTCAGAAATTTCAACAATAATAGGCATTATTTGCTAAAGAATGATATGTTAAAAGTGTCATATAAGCTCTTCCTTCGTATAATCTGTGCTACGATAGGGATAGTAATTTTTTATCTCGGTTTTCTGGATAATTTCAACACGCTTTTTTTGGCGTCTGCTAATGTAATGATGCGTGAATACCTGATGCATGCGCCCATTGAAAATTTTATCCCCTTGCGGATGTTCTAATGAATAAGAAATTGTTTTGACATTTTCCATCGTCTCAATCAAATTATGACGCTGTTGAACGGTTTGATAATCTGAATTATAGAAGCCATCACGGACAAAAAACAATGTTTCCCATAAGGCTGATAGCTTGCCATAAGGAATGATTGGCGTATCAGGAATGGTTATCTCTTTCTTTTCTTTTTTCTTTATTTGTTTTTCTGAAGATTCCTCTAAGTTTTCCTGCTCAGTATTTTTGACTGGTTCTTCAAAAATAATTCTTTGTGCCAATTCATCAAGCCCAATCATGGCACGATAATTTTTTTCAACTTTGCCAACTTCGCGGTCATAATAACGCGGATGCAATTCGGCAAAATAACTATTCTCTAAAAAATTCGCGTCCTCACTTTGCACATCAAGCCCATACCAGCCATTCATCATGCCAAAAAATTCTGGCATACGTAAATCTCTATTCTCCTGATAATATTGCTGTAATTCCTGTAACAATAAAATCGCATCATCATTGCTAACAGCGTAATAAATGATTTCAGTATCAATCGGGATACGGTGATATAAATCCATGAACGAGCGTTGCGGTGTCTCTTGCCCCTCATCTTTTTTCTTTGGTTTTGCCTTAGAAGTAAGTGGAATAACTTTTAAAATTTGCGCGCCTCTTTGTGCCAAAGCTTGATTTAATATCTCTATTTGCTGATAGCTAGATTGATTATCAGCCGTAATAACCGTTACTTTTCTGCCAAGATTTTGCGTTATCCAATGGGCAGAATGGATAATATGACTTTTTTCATCAGCCAGTCCGGGCTGAAACACATAACGGTTTGCCTTCCCTTCGGCAATCATCGATGTACCTGAACAGCTAAGATAGGGTATCTTTAATTCCTGCGCATGAGGAATATAAGCATTGCTAATATGTGGGATAAAGCCACCAATGATAACATCGCATTTTTCTTTTTCCGTCAAAAACTGCATGATTGCTTTGGCTTGCTTAGGGCTGCTTTTATCATCCACAATTTTGAGAGTGAGCATCCGCCCATTCACCCCGCCTGCCTGATTAATCCTATCAACAGCAATGTTGGCAATATATTCACCCCATAACCCATAGCTTACATAGGCACCGGTTTTATGCATGGCAAGCCCGATACGAAGAGGCGTTTCAGCTGGTTTTTCTACTTTATTTTGTGCATAAGCAAGCGTACTGATTTGCTGATTCAGTGATAGCATTGCACCGCTTGCAAGGCTGGTTTTCAATAATTGACGGCGTGAAAAATGATTCAACATAACAAAGAAAATAGCTTTCTGAAACTAATCAATAATTGCCATATATATAATCTTTTTAAGGATAAAAAGCAAATGATGATGAGCCATGATAGTGATACAAATATTTTTACCTCAGCACTTGCAATTTGATTGTAAAACACCCATCTATTATATAGTAAGAGTAAGTACATCATTTCAGGAGAAAATTATGCTAGATTTAATGCTATTAGGAACAGGAAGTGGGTTGCTTACCCGTATACTTCCACAATTAGGAGGCGTTTTCGCCAAAACAGCAAAAGCTTTATGGCAAGCAAAACTTGAAAAACAACGCCATACCAGAGAAAAAGAAATTCTGCAAATAGAAATTGACGGTAAATTGCATATTGCGGATTTGAATTCAAAACGCGATATTGCTGTTTCAGAACATCAATTACAACAAGCAGAAGCACAAATTGCCTCAAATAATTACGCGGTTAGCCAAGAACGCTATCAAAAAACCAATGATGCGCTTCTAAAACTTGCGGTGGTAACACGTGAGTCTGAAAAAAGAACTGGTTTTTATGGTGCAAGAATAGTCTTTTATATACGTGCGGCGATTGTACCATTCATCGCCATCGGTAGTTTTATTGCCGTTGGTTTTAGCCAATATCTGGCTTTAAGTGATATTGCGCTCTCGCTTCTGATATTTTCTGCAACAAATGCTTCGGCTTATTTTATTTATCCGGGCAAATAGATGAGAACATTTCAAAAAAAACAACAGGAAAAATTAAAAGCGCATAATAAAAAATTTATCACGAAAGTAAGGCAATCAAAAAAACAAACTATTATTGAAAATAAAGTAAGGCAATCAAAAAAACAAACTATTATTGAAAATAATGACGACCCTTACAGTGATGCGAAAACATTGATTAAAAGATGGGAGGGTTTAAGGCTTGTTCCCTACCAAGACCCTATCGGATTATGGACTGTAGGTTACGGACATTTGATGGGAGATGGCAAAACAAAACCGATGATGGATAAAATCACCCAAGCAGAAGCTGACACATTATTTGATGATGATTTTCATCATCATCGCGCTTTAATGCAACATTATCTGAAGAAAACGGCACGTAGAAGATCGACCATACTTATTGCCATGAATCCTTATCAAATAGGGGCTGTGACAAGTTTGGTTTATAATATTGGTGCAGGGCGTTTTGCAGCAAGTACAATTTGTAGGTTACTGGCAGATGGTGACTGGGATGCGGCAGAACAGCAATTTCATTTATGGCGTAGAGCTGGCGGTAAAATTTTAAAAGGGCTGGTGAATAGAAGGCGCGAAGAAGCTGACTTATTTAGACGTGCCTATCAATATCACTTTTGATTTTTTAAGATATCTTGCAAAATGGCTTCAAATTCTTTTTGTACATTTTGATAATAAAAGGGTTGCAGTTTTTTCTCCCATTGTTTGCGGTCAGGTGGTTTTTGCCAATAATCATCTGAACGCACATAATCCACAAATTTCTCAGCGTGAATAATAGGGCAATTAAAAATTTTGCCTGTTTTTTCACAACCACAAACAGGTGTTGTCATAAAAGGCACATGATGCCAAACGGCTTCTAATAACGTCAAAGGCAACCCTTCACTCATAGAAGGGTGTAACAACCAATCAATTCGATTATAAAAGGCACTTATCTTATCATGAGAATCTAAATGGCCAATAAATGTGATGTTTGAATTTTCTTCTGCTAATTTTTGAAATTTTTCTGTGTAAAAACTCCCTTTAACATCACGCCCTGCAATCACAATTTCAATATGCTCTGGTATCGTCATCGCTAATTCCAAAATAAGTTCGCTATGTTTTAACGGGCCAAAACGCGCCAAATAACCTAATGTTACTTTTCCTGCAACCATATTTTTTTGCTTTTCTGCCAAAGTGATACGTTGAAAATAATCTGGATATAAGCCACTGCCTGAGACAAGATAGACTGGGTTGGTTGCAAATTTTTCAAAATATTCTTTATTTTCCTGATTCTCTACAATAAAACCAACGGCACACCAGCGGTCAAGAATATAAGCGGTAAGAAAAACAATCATTTTACCAATCTTGCCATTAAGCATATAAAGCCTGCCTAATCCTGTATAATAAAGTACACAAGGGCGTTTGGTAAGGATTGATAAGAAAAAATATTTGACTATATTTTTCACGCTGACTATTATGCTGATTGGTTTTTTCTTAATTTTTTTGTTATGTTCAGCATAAAGTTGCAATGTCTCAATAGCCTGCCTTAAGGCAAGCCGATGCGATTGATGTGTGAATTTAACAATAGGGTGAAACATTTGGTAATGATGAGATATTTTATAATAGAGAGAGGTTATTAATTGCGCTATTCTTTTCAGATACGGCTGTTTGTTACATTTTCATTAGTGGGGATATTACTGATTTTTGCTTTCTTTGGCAAGCTATCAGATTCACTTATTAATAGTCTATCAACTTTATTCACATCCGATGCGGGAATCAAAGCGATTTTAGGCAGTTCTGTGTTTCTATTTAGCAACCTTATTCTATCATCGTGGCGTTTTCATAATATTAGCAAGAAATTTGGAATTCATCTAAGTTTCTGGGAAAATCACAAAATCAATATTTATTCATTGCTTTATAGCATGTTTTTGATTCCTTCTTTGGCGCAGATTGCTGGTAGAATTAACCATGGCAGAGATAAAACCGACCAAGGGCATCTTTATGTTTCAATCACGCTGTTTGAGAAAATTATCTCAGTGGCGGTGTTATTGGCAATCGTGATTCTCACAAGTCTTGGCAGGCAGGGCAGTATCAGTATTGATAACACGCAACTTATTTATCTATTCATTGTTGGGGGTGGGTTGATAGTTACACTCGCCACTGTTTTTCATTTTTTTGTGGCAATAGAACAGCGTTCGGAAATTATCAACGCCTTGCAAATGATTAAGAAAATAGGTTTTCTTAACACCTCGTGCCTCACAATTATTATTCACCTTAATAGCCTGATTGCTTTTTTAATATTGGGCGTTTATTTTTTCCCCGATGTGTCATTATTTGTGCTAGCATCATCATTAACGTTGGTAATTCTGGCAACAACTATCCCGATTAGTTTTTCAGGGCTAGGCATTCGTGAATTATCCGCTGTAGCAGTTTTCAGTCAATTAGGGTTAAGCCTAGCCACGGCATTGCTACTCTCAGCTGTGTTGACGGTGCTTTTGTTTTTGGTATTATTCATTCATTTTGGGCTTGTGTTTTTTCTTTCATCTCGCACAAAGGTTAACAAACTTAAATCTGATACCCCACAAACAAAAAATATATTTGATAATCGTGCTTTATTAATGCTCGGCATGTTTTTGCTTTCCGTGTTGCTCCCCTTTCAGCTACGCTTGCCCACATCGGTGAATGAAGTTACCTTAAATATGGCAGACCCGATTGCGTTTTTAATGGGTTTCACCTTTTTTGTATTTTGGTTGCTTGATAAAAAGCGGACTGCGCTTTGGCAAGAAAAGGGCTTTGGGGTGGCTCTGATATTGGCAGTCGGGTTAATTTGTTATGGCTGGTTGGTTGGTTTTATCAGTTTTGGTTCTAGCCAATGGGCAGGGGTAAACCGGCTCACGGGCATCATCATCTTATTTGGCTATGTGATGAGTGGGGTCGCCATTGGCAGATATTTGGGCAAGAAAGGCATTAATGATAGCATCACATTAATTACCATCGCGCTTATTATAACTGTTATCATACAGCTGGCAGTATCTTATTGGGTGACTTATGATGTGCGAAAAATTTTGGATTGGTATCATGATATTAAGGGCTTTATGCTTGACCGCAATGCCTTCGCGATTGTGGCTATGTTGTTATTGTGTTTTTTACTGGCACGGCAAAAAGCAACATCATATTGGTTTGCAAAGCGCAATATTCTTATCTCTTGTTTGCTTGTGGCATCTTTGCTTACCCAATCAAGGGTTGTGATTATTCTTTTACCTTTATTATTACTTTTCTATTATGGAACAGGGCATCTTAATGTTGTCAGGCTTTATCCATCATTATTATTAGCTGTGATAATAGCACGCCTCTTTTTCATACTCCCTTTTATAACAAATTTTATAACAAATTTTATAACAAATTCTATAACAAGCTCTGTAACAAGCTCTGCAGTTGAAAGAGACGATATTTTTACGATTAAATATCGTTTTATTAGTGACCATGCGACAACTTTATCCAACTTTGAACGAAAAGAAAATTTAATAAATGGGTTTGAATTATTTCAAACTTACCCTTTCTTTGGTGCAGGTTTAGGTGGTTTTTTACATCATCATCAAGCACTGGTTATTCATAATGTGCCTTTGTGGATTTTAGCGGAAATGGGGCTGATTGGTTTGCTGATTATTCTGCCTCTGCCCATTATTCTATTACGTTTTATCTTCAAGCAAGGCATCAAATTATCAGATGAGAAATTCATTTTATTAAATTGCCTGATTGTGTGGGGTGCTTTTTCTATGGCGCAAGATATGAGCTATCAGCGCATTATATGGTATATTTTAGGATTGATGCTTTCGGTAAAATATGTGCAAGAAAATCTCAAAAAGAAAGATAGTTAAAGATTTGCGACATTTATTTTCGATATGGGTATTTTCGATATGGGTATTTTCGATAAGGTCATTTCCAGTAAAGCCATTTCAGATACGGCTGTTTGTTACATTTTCATTAGTGGGGATATTACTGATTTTTGCTTTCTTTGGCAAGCTATCAGATTCACTTATTAATAGTCTATCAACTTTATTCACATCCGATGCGGGAATCAAAGCGATTTTAGGCAGTTCTGTGTTTCTATTTAGCAACCTTATTCTATCATCGTGGCGTTTTCATAATATTAGCAAGAAATTTGGAATTCATCTAAGTTTCTGGGAAAATCACAAAATCAATATTTATTCATTGCTTTATAGCATGTTTTTGATTCCTTCTTTGGCGCAGATTGCTGGTAGAATTAACCATGGCAGAGATAAAACCGACCAAGGGCATCTTTATGTTTCTATCACGCTGTTTGAGAAAATTATCTCAGTGGCGGTGTTATTGGCAATCGTGATTCTCACAAGTCTTGGCAGGCAGGGCAGTATCAGTATTGATAAAACGCAGCTTATTTATCTATTCATTGTTGGGGGTGGGTTGATAGTTACACTCGCCACTGTGTTTCATTTTTTTGTGGCAATAGAACAGCGGTCAGAAATTATCAATGCCTTACGGATGATTAAGAAAATAGGTTTTCTTAACACCTCGTGCCTCACAATTATTATTCACCTTAATAGCCTGATTGCTTTTTTAATATTGGGCGTTTATTTTTTCCCCGATGTGTCATTATTTGTGCTGGCATCATCATTAACGTTGGTAATTTTGGCAACAACTATCCCGATTAGTTTTTCAGGGCTAGGCATTCGCGAATTATCCGCTGTGGCAGTTTTCAGTCAATTAGGGTTAAGCCTAGCCACCGCATTGCTACTCTCAGGGGTGTTGACGGTGCTTTATGTTTTTGGTATTCTATTCATTCATTTTGGGCTTGTGTTTTTTCTTTCATCTCGCACAAAGGTTAACAAACTTAAATCTGATACCCCACAAACAAAAAATATTTTTGATAACCGTGCTTTATTAATGCTCGGCATGTTTTTGCTTTCCGTGTTGCTCCCCTTTCAGCTACGCTTGCCTACCTCGGTGAATGAAGTTACCTTAAATATGGCAGACCCGATTGCGTTTTTAATGGGTTTCACCTTTTTTGTGTTTTGGTTGCTTGATAAAAAGCGGACTGCGCTTTGGCAAGAAAAGGGCTTTGGGGTGGCTCTGATATTGGCAGTCGGGTTAATTTGTTATGGCTGGCTTGTTGGGTTTATCAATTTTGGTTCTAGCCAATGGGCAGGGGTAAACCGGCTCACGGGCATCATCATCTTATTTGGCTATGTGATGAGTGGGGTCGCCATTGGCAGATATTTGGGCAAAAAGGGCATTCATGATAGCATCACATTGATTGCCATCGCGCTTATTATAACTGTTATCATACAGCTGGCATTATCTTATTGGGTGACTTACCGGGTAAAATACATGTTGCAATGGTGGTATGATATATCAGGCTTTATGGTCAATCGTAACGCCTTTGCTATTGTGACTATGTTGTTACTTTGCTTTTTACTGGTTCGGCAAAAAGAAACATCACATTGGTTTGCAAAGCGCAATATTCTTATCTCTTGTTTGCTTGTGGCATCTTTGCTTACCCAATCAAGGGTTGTGATTATTCTTTTACCTTTATTATTACTTTTCTATTATGGAACAGGGCATCTTAGTTTAATAAAAATTTATCCATCACTCTTAATTATAGTGGCGGGCATGCGCTTATGGGTAAGCGGTATATTGCCATTTTTATCATATATCACTGGCTATATTCCATCACGCCCTGTTTTAGCCTATCGTTATGGAACTTATGCTCCCGATAAAAACTTTTATGCCTCAGAAGTTTTAGGTAGCAATGAATCAGATGTTATTCGCTCAGTTAATTTAGCGCAAGCGTGGGAATTATTTCAAAACTATCCAGTCTTTGGCGCGGGCTTGGGTGGATTTTTACATTATTATAATACGGTAGTTGTGCATAATGTGCCTCTATGGATTTTAGCAGAAATGGGGCTGATTGGTTTGTTGATTATTCTGCCTTTACCCATTATTCTATTACGTTTTATCTTCAAGCAAGGCATCAAATTATCAGATGAGAAATTCATTCTATTAAATTGCTTGATTGTGTGGGGTGCTTTCTCTATGGCGCAAGATATGAGCTATCAACGTATGCTATGGTATGTGCTTGGGTTGCTAATGTGTACACCATTAGTCACGAAAAAAACATAAAATCAACTCTACACAATTTATAACATAGTCAGAAAATGGAGTCTAAATTGATGAAAAATAAATATAGTAAAATCTATGAATAAGCGGGTGTTAGCACTGCTATTGCTTATTCGTTATTGGTTGCCTTAAATATTGGTGCAGAATTTATTGGCTTCTCGCTGTTATTTATTTCAGCAAGGTTGATTGGTGCGGTGGTATGGCGGTTAACTAGCAACTTTTATTTTTTACGCTTCTTTATCATCGGTTTAACCCTTGCCATTCGCTAGCTTGATTAAAATGACAGAGGGTAATAATAATTACTTAATTATTCCAATGACTGCTTAAACTCTATCAATCTTTTAAGCGCGTTAGAGTACATTTTATGTCCCCTTTCATTCTTTTATTCATTATATCAACAAAATTATTGTGTTCATCCTCTTTAATACCAGTTGTAGGTGTCATGCCTACAATTAAACTAATTCTTATATAGCAATCAATATCTTATGATTTACGTTAAATTGCCATTTTTGAAATAAGCGGTTTCTTTTTTATTGCAATCATCTTTGTAAAATTCCCACTCGCCATCGCGCTCACCATTTTTGAATTCGCCTTTTGATGCCAACCTACCATCATCAAAATAGCTTTGCCATATGCCTTCTTTTTTGCCATTTTTCAACATGCCGATATGGTTACCTGTTACCGTGCCAGTAAAAAGAGTGCCATTTTGATAATAAACGCCCTTATCATTGGTTAATGTATCAAAATTAATACTATCAGCATAAGCATGATTTATAAAAACACCATTGGCAAGCAACGATATTATAAAGAAAAAAGCAGTTATTTTTTTCATGATTTTAACCTTAATAAAACAAGTCTCTTAAATTTACACTTGTTCTTACTCTATATAAAATGATGCTTTTTTGCAATAAAATCTTCGTAAAATTTTATTTTCAATTATCACACTCATTCCTCATCATCTATTCAACCGTGACTGATTTTGCAAGATTGCGCGGTTGGTCAATATCCACGCCTTTAATCAAAGCGGTATGATACGCAAGCAACTGCACAGGCACAGAATAAAGGATAGGGGTTAAATCAGTATGGCATTCCGGCACTTCAATTAAGGAAAGCAAATTATTCTTAATATCTATCTGCGCTTTGGCAACTGCTATGCCCTTCGCATCGGTGATAAAAATTACCTTACCATTACGGCTGATAACTTCTTGCACATTAGAAAGCATTTTTTCAAACAATTCATCATAAGGTGCCAATGCCACCACTGGCATATATTCATCAATCAGGGCAATCGGTCCGTGTTTTAATTCGCCAGCTGCATAACCTTCGGCATGAATATAAGAAATTTCTTTCAGCTTTAATGCCCCTTCAAGCGCAATCGGAAACATTCGCCCACGCCCCAAGAAAATAACATCGCGGGCTTCATGCAAATGACGCGCAATCTTTTTAATCTTATTTTCATGTGCCAAACCATCAATCAATTTGCCGGGCATTTCCGAGAGTGCTTGAATAAGCTTTGCATCATTTTTGCCACGTTCCTGCATAAGATATTGCGCCAAAATCGCAATCACCATTAATTGACTGGTAAAGGCTTTGGTAGATGCCACGCTAATTTCAGGGCCTGTGCGGGTATAAATAGATTGGTCTGCCTCTCTATCAATAGTGGATTTTTCTACATTCACAATCGCCAGAATTTTTTGTCCGTTTTGTTTGGCATAACGCATGGCTTCTAGCGTATCCATGGTTTCGCCCGATTGGCTGATAATCATACATAGCCCATTTTTCTTTGGTAAAGCAGGCTTACGGTAGCGAAATTCTGACGCAATATCCACCTCAACAGGAATCCCTGCCCATTGTTCAATCCAATATTTGCCAACCATGCCCGCATAAGATGCCGTGCCACACGCCACAATCGTAATTTTCTCAATATCTTTGGGCGGAATCGGCAAATCAGGCAATGTCACCAATTTACGCCCTGCATCAAGCATTGCCCCAAGCACCGTGCCAAGCACAGTAGGCTGTTCGTAAATTTCCTTCATCATATAATGCTTATGATTGCCCTTGCCGATGAGTGCCCCCGAAATTGCAGAAACTTCTACAGCACGGTCTGCTTTATTACCTGCCTCATCAAATATGCTAACTTGTTCGCGCGTTAGCACCGCCCAATCGCCATCTTCTAAATAGCAAATATGTTCTGCCAACCCTGCCAATGCCAGCGCATCAGAACCAAAATAATGTTCGCCATCGCCATAGCCAATCACTAAGGGGCTTCCCTTGCGCGCACCAATAATCATATCGGGAAAATCGCGGAACAAAATCACCAACGCAAATGCACCTTTTAATTGTTTCAAAACCTCTTGCACGGCTTGTTCGGGTGCAAGCCCTTTATTCAGATAATGGCTGATAAGATGCACAACAATTTCGGTATCCGTCTCGCTCTCAAACTTAACGCCCTTTAATTTTTTTTGCAATTCGTGGAAATTTTCAATGATGCCATTATGCACCAAAGCCACCTGCTTGTTGCCATGCGGATGGGCATTATTAACAGTAGGTGCGCCGTGGGTTGCCCAGCGCGTATGCCCAATACCAATCTGCCCTTTAATGGGGTCTTTTTTGATAAGTGCCTCTAAATTTTTTAGCTTACCTTCCGCACGCCTACGTTCAATCATGGGTTCTATTATGGGGTCAATCATATCGCTATCACCGCTTAATGTGGCAATGCCAGTGGAATCGTAACCCCGATATTCTAACCGACGCAACCCTTCAACCAGATGCTTCACGGTTTCATCACCCTTGCCAATAATGCCGATAATACCACACATATCTTAAACCCTTTACTGATTTTCTTTTCTTGATTTCATGCCCCTGCCTGCTATATTTCTTTGCGGAGTACGAGAGGTTGCCATTTCATCATCACCAATATTTTTGCTTAACACACTGCCAGCACCAATTAACGCATCATTGCCGATATTAATGGGCGCAACCAATGCGCTGTTAGAGCCAATAAATACATTTTCACCCAAAGTGGTTTTTGCCTTGCTGAAGCCATTATAATTACAGGTGATTGTGCCTGCACCAATATTGCTGTTCGCGCCTATTTCTGCATCGCCCAAATAGCTGAGATGTCCCGCTTTCACGCCTTTGGCAAGCTTGCTATTCTTGATTTCTACAAAATTGCCAATACTCACATTTTCAGCCAAATCACTGCCGGGGCGCAACCGCGCAAACGGACCTATAGAAGCATTTTTGCCAATATGCGCGCCTTCAATATGGCAAAACGCCTTGATATGCGCGCCTTCATCAATCGTAACATTCTTGCCAAAAAACAGATTTGGTTCTAACAATGTGTTGCTGGCAATCTGTGTATCATGGCTAAAAAATACAGTTTCAGGGGCTTGCATCATCACACCTTGCGCCATTAAATTTTGCCTTTTTTGCTGTTGCCAATAATATTCTGCTTGTGCCAATTCTGCTAAGGAATTAACCCCCATCACTGCTTTTTCATCAGCCAAAATCAATGGAATTTTCGCGCCATCTTCATGGGCAAACCCCACTAAATCAGTTAGATAATATTCACTCGAAGCGTTGTTATTATCTAGCCGTTGCAACCAATCTTGCAATTTTGTTACATTCATCGCCATCACGCCGGCATTGCACAAATCTACGTTATCATGCTCTGCGGGCAAATCTTTGGCTTCAATAATCTGCGTCACATGCTTGCCATCACTGATAAGCCTGCCATAGCTTGCAGGGTTTTGCGCGCGAAACCCAAGCACCGCAAGCGCATCTGATTGTTCTACAGCTTGAATTAATTGCTGCGCTATGGCCACTGTGATAAATGGCGTATCACCATATAAAACCAACACAACGCCTTCTTGCTGTGTTGCATTATTTTGTTGTTGATAATCATCAAGAGCGGATTTTACAGCATCGCCTGTGCCATTTTGCTTGGCTTGAATATGGCTGACACTATCAGGGAAATGACGCGAAATTTCATCATGGTTTTCAGGCGATAACACCAAGCCAATATGATGATTACTGTGCGGATATTGTTGTGTTAATTCATTTGCCATCTGCAACACATGCCCCACCAAAGGCAAACCAGCTATGGGGTGCAGTGTTTTAGGCATATGCCGTTGCATGCGTGTGCCTTTGCCTGCGGCAAGGATAAAAATCAGTAAGTTTTGCATGAATTTCTCAAAATAATTCTATGCCTTTATAGCTAACTTATGGCATGATAGCAAATATTCTTTAGGAATATAGGTTACATTAATAAGCAGAAATTAAACGATATGGGGTGGCTGATGGGAATTGAACCCACGACCTCCTGAACCACAATCAGGCACTCTAACCGACTGAGCTACAGCCACCATATCTCGGATTGCTATTTTATGCGTGATTTATGATAAGTTTTCAAGTATAAAATAGAGATAAGGAGAAGTTTCATGCCAACCATTAATAAAAAAAATATCATTGCAACTATTGCGAGAGTAAACAAAAAAATTATCATTGCAGGCGTGCTTGTGCTGATAATAGCATTTGTATTTATTTTCTTTACTGTTGAGCGTTCTACTACCGAAGAAAAATACCAAAAAGCCTATACATCGCTTTATGGTGATACGCCCAATGTTAAGAAAATTTTGTCTCATCTGCAACATTTGGAAGAGAAAAATCATAAAAATGGTTTGGCATTGCTTGGCAAAATTTATTTTCAAGGTAAATTGCAACCCAAAGATATAAAACGTGCTTTAGAATATTATCAAGAAGCCGCAAAGCAAGGGCATGTTGAAGCGCAATATCAACTTGGCATGGCTTATTATCACGGCAAACATTACTCACGCGATTATCAAAAAAGTTTGGAATTCTTAATTGAAGCGGCGCAAAAAGGGCATATGCATGCACAACGATGGGTGGGCTTTATTCATTTACACGGCAAGGGCGTGCCAGAAGATAAAATTGTTGCTTATGGTTGGTTGGCAGTTTCCGCCAAACTTTATCATTCAGCGAAGCTTGGATTGAATATGTTAAAAGAAACATTAAACCCTGAGGAATTGAAACAGGCAGAAGCACTAGAAAAGCAATATCTTGCCGAATATTATTTGCCTGAAAATGCGATGCGTTATCGTGATGAATGGTTTCAATAATGATGATAGATAGATGGAAAAATCAGCAGATTTGAAAATCGCACATTTTGATTGCGATTGTTTTTTTGCCGCTGTAGAAAAGCGTGACCGTATAGATTTACATGATAAGCCAGTGGCGGTAGGGGGCGATGGTCCGCGCTCGGTAGTGGCGGCGGCGTGTTATGTTGCGCGCATTTACGGGGTGCGTTCTGCCATGCCGATGATGAAAGCCAAAGAAATATGCCCCAATTTGGTGATTGTGCCACATGATTTTAGCAAATATAAACAAGCGCAACAGCAGATTAAAGAAATTCTGCATCACACTGGCTTGCCATTAAAATATGATATGCTAGATGAAGGCTATCTGGATATCAGCCATTATACAGAAGATAAAATGATGCTCTGTGCCGATTTGCAAAAGAAAATTAGAAAAAATTTGAACTTAACCATTTCATTTGGGCTTGGACCTAACCACACAATGGCGAAAATCATCTGTAATATTGAAAAGCCAAGCGGTTTAACCTCTATGACTACCGAAGAGATGAAACAATGGATGAAAGATAAATCTGTTAATTTATTGCCCGGCGTTGGTCCTAGTACACAAGCACGTTTGCGGAAAATTGGCATCACGCGTATTTCGCAATTACAAACGGCTGATGAGCTGAATTTGGTGCAACATTTTGGCAAATTTGGCACCTCCTTAAAAGCAATGAGCCTTGCCAAAGGCAAATCACCGCAAATCACAAAGTCTCATAAAAGCATTTCGCTAGAAAACACCTTTGCGCGCAATGTTGTGAATATTGCCCAATTAGAATCAGCAATTCACGAATTTAGTCATTCCTTGGCACGCAAACTGAATGGGCAGGCATGTATTAAAATATTTTTGAAATTACGCAATGATAAGTTTGAAACCATCAATCGCAATATCACTTTGATTGAACCTATTTGGCAGGCGGAAAAAATTGCAGAAGCTGGGCTTTATTTGCTGAAAAATATCACGCATGGCAAACATCATTATCATGCGAAGGGAAGTGATATAAAGCCTAAGACACAATTAAAAAATGCTTACCGTTTGATAGGGTTGGGGTTAAGTGGTTTTGTAAATCATCGGGGCAGTTTTTCGCTTTTTGATGAATCAGCCAATTAACCAATCATCCAATCATGAGGGCTTGAGCGCAAGCCACGATGATTGACGCAATCCGAATGCCCGATTGAATTTGTTGGTGATTCCAACCTAATTTCATAAGCCCCTGATGATGCGCATTCAAGCACCCTTTACAGCTATTAACGGCAGAAACTGCCATGCAAAAATACTCAAAAATATCTTTTTCTACAGGTGGTTTTTGCACCACATTCATTTTCAATCCCGCAGAAAGTTTGAAATATTCTTCATCTTTTAACAACCCCATCGTGCGATAATAAACATTGTTTTGCGCCATAATCACCGCAGCTGATTTCGCACCCTCTATCTGTGCATCTGTGCAATTTTTCTCTGCCATTTCAGTAAAAAAATCAATCAGTGGCAAAGATTTCGAGGCATAAGCACAAGCAAGCGCGCAAGCAATTATGTCCGTTTCGCTAATGCCAAGCGTTTCATCATAGAAATTATCAAGATTGATTCGCACATCATCAGCATAATCGCCTAATTGGTCACGTAAGAAAGATAAATCCATATGCAAGACTCCTTAAAATACGACACTATAATATAAAAACACGCAAAAAGCGAATAAATTTAAAGGTCGCGCATTTTTTTCTATCAAAAAGACAATATATGTTCTATAGTAAATAAGAACATATATTATATAAGGAGCGAGAATATGCAGTATAAAACAACAGAAGTTGAATTGGAACGCGGTTTGGTGGATGAGCATGATGTGTGCCACCGCGCGCTTGTTTTACGCGAGATGATTGTGAAAGATTTATTGAGTGCAACCAATATTGTAGATGAGGAGACGCGTGCAGTTCATATTTTGGCAAATCGAGTGATGCGTATTGGCGGCATTGAGCATCCGGGATTGTTACTGATTGAAAAGCTGAATTTACAAGATTATAGCAAAATTGTGGAAGCGGCAAATCAGTTAGATGCACCCAATGGATGAGATGGAACGGCAGTTGCGCGCGAATATTTTATGGGCAGTAAAAGAATGGCATATGGGGCTGAATGAAATTTTAGAGATGCCTTTGATTGAATTTGAAAAATGGAGCATGGTAAGCGACGAGGTGCAAAATGCCCCAAAAGAATGAATTGAAGGGTAAATTGAAGGGCGAATTGCCTTTAGCGATAGGAATTAATGCGCTAAGGAAAAGCTGTCGATTAAATTTACCGCAATATGCCAGCATCTTAAAATCACAGTTGATGCGGTTATATTTACCGAATTTATGTTTGCCAAAACTACCAATATCGAAATTATTGGTGCCGAAACTACCCCTGCCGAAATTATATGGTTTGGGGCGTAAACATAAAGATGGCAAGATAGCAAAAAATTTGCCCAGTTTCGACATGAATCATGCCTTGTTACAGGTGAAACCGCAGATTTTAATGCCATCCCAATATGATGCCCAATATAATTCCCAACATAAGCATCAACATGATTCCAATCATCATACATCAACAATTCATCATATCCAAAAAAATAGGATAAGCGAGAAAAGGCAAAACAGGCATGATTCATCTGCCCCGATTGACAAGCAAGATAATCGCCAGAATAGTCATCAGGATAAAACGAATTTTATGATTCCGTCACCTTTGTTGACCAAAATTTTTCACCAGCATTCATCATCTCTCAAGAAGCAGAAAAATCAACTATCCCATTCTTCTTTGACGCAAAAATATCACAATTCTATCAGAAATCATTTAGAAAAAATTAGCGCGAAGCATATTCATAACCATTATCATAAGCATGAAGCCAAAGATGAGATTAGAGATGAGGCTAAACAGGCAGTGCTTGCTGAAACCGCTTATCAGCAAATTGGCGAGATTGTCCGTGACGAGATAGGGCAGGCGATGCAACAATTTCAGCAACATATGGCGCATGAGAGGAGCCATCAACAAAATCATGACGATGTTTTTCTACAGCAGAGCCTATCACGGGCAAAGCAACATGATTTCAGAAGCTAATTTTTTATATTATTCCGCAGCCTTATCTTTAGGACCTACCCACATGAATGGGTTATGGGCAATCTCCCATAAATGCCCATCTAAATCACGAAAATAACCTGAATAGCCACCCCAAAAAACTTTTTGCGCGGGCTTTGTAATTTCAGCCCCTGCATCTTGTGCCTGTTTCAACACGGCATCTACTTGCTTTTCAGAAGCCACATTATGCGCCAATGCGGCATGATAGAAAGGCGTTTCATCAGACGAAAATGTAAAGGGGACATTGGCATCTTCTGCCAAAGCTTCCGCACCATAAAGCCCTAGCCATGTGCCATTCAGGTCAAAAAACGCCATTTGGGGGGCATCAAAATCTAGGCGTGGAAAGCCTAAACCTTTTTCATAAAATTTGATGGCTTGGGTCAAATCTTTGACGGCAAGGGTAATCATGCTAATTCGTGGTTGCATCTTGATAACTCATTTCTTTTTCGTTTGAATTAAAACTTACTTGTTTGCAATTTTTGCAACTTTTTCAATTTTTCTTGCGAGGGCATTTTCAATTCTGCGCGCTCCAGTAAATCGGTAAAATATTCGGGTAGGGGCGCGATAGCATCAATTTTATCCCATTTTAGTTGGTAAGCGTGTAGATAAAGATGCTTATCCGTTTTGATTGGGATATTTACTTTTTTCTCCGCTTGATATTTTGTATCACCGATAATCATGGCATTCACAGTGGTAAGATGAACGCGAAGCTGATGCGTGCGCCCAGTAATGGGCATCAGCAACAACAAAGCAAGATTATTTTTTTGACTCAATAAATGATAATGGGTTATCGCATTATCGCCTTTTTCATCCACCACAACTTTTTGAGAGGTGCGTAACAAAGGGGCATCAATCACGCCCTGATTTGCAGGCATTTTTCCTGCCACAATGGCAAGATAATATTTGGTAATATGTTTTTGCGTGAAGGCGTTCACTGCCAAACTTGCCGCATCACGGTTGCGCGCCGTCAGCATCACACCGCTGGTTTCCTTATCTAACCGATGCACCAAACGTGGCTTAACGCCATCATCATTACAAAATTGTTCTAGCAAACCATCTAAATGATAGTTGAGTTTACTGCCCCCTTGGCTTGCAAGCCCGGCAGGTTTGTTAATGATAAGAAAATCATCATTTTGCGTGATAATAAAATTTTCAGGAAGCGTTTGATATTTGGGTTTCTGTGTTTCAAGCTTGGCAATAGCAAATTCAGGCAGGCTAATAATATCGTTTTCTTGCAAGCGATAATCATGGTTTTTGCGTTTCTTATTCACCCTGATGCGCCCAGTGCGTAACGATTTTTGAATAGAAATATAATTCATCTCGCTATGGGATTTTAAGAAACGGTCTAGCCTTTGCCCATCATTATCGGCATCAATGGTAATATAATGCATCTGCTTAACTGATGAAAATTCTACCCAAAATTTTACCGAATGTTATACCCAATGCCACGCCTGAAATAGCGAATAAAAGTGATGCAAAACTATAGTAAAAAGCAGGTAAAAATTGTTGCTTGATAAGCAGTTGATAAATCTCTAGCGAAAAGGTAGAAAAAGTGGTAAAGCCCCCTAAAACACCCGCAAATAAAAAAGCATGGCTAGGGTTTCCAAACTTAACAGGCATGATGGCAAAGATAGTTCCAATCAAAAAACTGCCTAATAAATTCACAATTAACGTGCCATAAATACCGGTAAATACGGTATGATGCTGATTGTGAAACAGCCGATTGCTAGCTTGCCAAACCAGCCCATAACATAGATACCGTAATGTGCCACCAATGGCGCTACCAGATGCGACTAAGAGCAATAATTTGAGACTTATCAGATGCATCAGCGAATTGTACCAGCAAACGAGGCAATATCCCGCACTTTTCTAGAATCTATAATATCCGGACCTGTTGCAACATGATTGCTACCCCAAATAATGCCATGTCTGAAATAATTATTGTAAATCATTGCGGCTGTATAGCCTTGCAAGAAAGGTTGAGAATCAATAGAGAATAATAATTGTTCTTTGCTTTGAATCAAATAAGCAGCACTGCGCGTTAAGCCAAATGAAACCAGCGAAATATCCTTACCTTTGGGAAAACTATTTAACACGCCCCTGACATTTTTTAAGATAGTGATTTCCGTTAAAATAATGGTTTGTAACTCCGGATAGGTTTCCAGATAAGCTTCAAAAAACTGTTGCAGATTGTTGTTGACAACATCCAATGAATAGACATCAATTGATTGATTCAAGCCATCGCCTGCGCCACGGCATCGTTCTAAATGTTCATTTACATCGGTGCGTGGTACCAAGCAAAGCACTTTTTCAATATTTTGTTTGCGTAATTTTTTCCCTGCTAAGAAGCCTGCCTGATAATGATTTTGCCCGATGCTAATCAGTGGAAATTTTCCCTTATCTTCATAATTAGCAATGCCAGAGCTTCCCACCACAATCACAGGAATATTTTGCGCCTGCGCATCACTCACCCATTTGCGCGCCAAATCTTCGCGTGGCACTGTTAAAATCAGCCCATCGGGTTTCGCGGCAATCGCACTATTCACAAGATTTTCAATATCATCTAAATTACCAGTAGGGGCATTACGTAATTCAATATTCAGATTCATACGGTTCATGCCCGCCACCAATCCATTGCGAAACACAACCCAGCTATTATTATAATCGCGTGCATGACCTACAAAAATGATATAAGGCGCATCAATTTCCCCAACGCTCTGCGCGAATGTCGGAAATGGAAAAAGAAATGGCGCAATAACCCATAAATAGCCCCATAAATAGCAGAGTAAAAATTTATTTTTTTTCAGTTGCATGAAAATCGCTTCAAAAGATTGTTAATCATCTCACATAAGTGTATATAGCAAAATTATCGCAATGATAAAAGGGAATTATAAGGTATAAGCATCATGCATCTATTAGCGGGCGAAGCGGGCAATTTTGAAGAAGGCATGGCGTATGATATTCAGCAAAGCGCGGGCGATATTGTGATTTTGAGCCATGCGATGAGCGAATTAACCGCCATTAACGATGCTTATGCGATATTTATGCGCGATTGCCAGCAAAAAAAGCAAACGCATCCCTCATTACGGCTGATGAATTTAGGCTTTTTGGGGCATCCCGCTACGATTGATGCTTATTTAGAACAAACCATTATGGGCGCGCGCCTTGTGATTGTTAGATTGTTGGGCGGTAAATCTTACTGGGAATATGGTTGCGATGAATTGCATCGGCTTTGTGGTGAGCATGATATCCGCTTGGTGTTTTTATCGGGTGATAAAAATTTTGACGAGCCATTGAAATATTTAAGCCTTGCCGATGGAAAATTAACCGAAAATATCTTTGATTATTTTTGTGCTGGGGGCAGAGATAATTTCTGCATCATGTTGGAAAATTTAGCTGATTATTTAGGCTATCAAGGCTTTCAGCAACGCAAAGCTTCACCGCTTGCTGATGACGGCATTTGGCGTGAATTTGATGCAATACAATCATCGGAAAATTCTATTAAGGGTAAAATTGTGCTGTTATTTTACCGCGCCTTGCTTGATAGCAGTGATGTTGCCCCGATTGATGCTTTATGCGATGCGCTTGTAAATAAAGGGCATAAGGGGGTGGCTTATTATGTGAATAATTTTCGCGATGTTGCAATCACGGAAAAATTAACATCTTATTTGCAAGATTTTCAACCTGATTTAATCATTCTTGCCACAGGTTTTACATTGGCAAAAAATAAAACAAATGATGCGCCGGCTATTTTTGATGGGCTTGATATTCCTTTGTTGCAAGTCGCGCTTTCTAGCATTGATGTTGACCAATGGCGAGAGGATAATTTTGGACTTCCCATGCGTGAGATTGCTATGAATATCGCATTAACCGAGCTTGATGGGCGCATTTTCACGCGGATGATTGCTTGCAAGCAAAGTTTGAAAAATGATGAATTAACCGAATGCCCGTTGGCGCGTTATCATATTTTACCCGATAGAATAAATTTTGTGACTGATTTGGCGCATCGCCATATTGCATTACAGAAAATATCACCATCGCATAAAAAACTTGGCTTTGTCTTGGGAAATTATCCGGCATCAGATGGCAGGCTTGCCAATGGCGTTGGGCTTGATACGCCTGAAGCGGTTTTATGCTTGCTTGATGAGGCGTGCAAAAATGGTATCGATTGCGGCGTGTTACCAGAAAATAATCATGCTTTGATGCAAGATTTGCAGGCAGGACCAACCAATCAAAACCCACAGCGTGCAATCTCTGAAGCGCGTTTAACATTGCAAGATTATGATAAATATTTTAAGCAATTACCATCGGAGTTACAGCAAGCCATTCATGAAAGATGGGGCGATGCCAAGCAAGATGCGTTTATACAAGAAGGTGCATTTCATTTGCCTATCATGCTTTTAGGCAATGTCGCGATAGGATTACAGCCCAGCCGTGGCTATGATTTAGACCCTGATGAAGCTTGCCACGACCCATCATTAGTACCACCTCATGGCTATTTCGCTTTTTATATCTGGTTGCGCGAATATTTCGGCATGGATTGCTTGGTGCATATTGGCAAACATGGCACATTAGAATGGTTGCCCGGCAAATCGTTAGCCTTATCCGCGCAATGTTATCCCGATGCGGTGCTGGGTGCAATGCCGGTGATTTATCCATTTATCTGTAACGATCCGGGCGAAGGCACGCAGGCAAAACGCCGTTTGCAAGCCGTGATTTTAGACCATTTGCCCCCGCCGATTGCCACAGGCGGGCTTTATGATGAGTTGGCAGAATTGGAAAATCTGCTTGATGAATATTACGATGCCAGAGGGCTTGATATTAAAAGGCGTGATTTTTTAGCGCAAGAAATGGTGAAAATGGCACAAGTGATGAAGTTAGAAATTTCGCTTGATGAGAAAATATTAAACGAGAAATTAAGCGCGATTGAAAATTTTTTATGCGATATTAAATTCACGATGATACGGGCGGGCTTGCATCGTTATGGGGAATTGCCCGAAAATAAGGAAGAATTTATCTTAGGGTTGTTGCGTCAGAAACGAGGCGATGCCCCGCAACAACAAGCGTTATTACAAAGCCTAGCTGATGAGATGCCACTTGATATAGATACATTTGATACCAATCATTTGAGTGGTGAGATAAATCTTCCTACAATTTTGCAAAGCTATCTGCCGAGTGACCACCTAGTTGTTAGCAAAAGAATTGCGCTTGATGCGTTACAAAATTATGCCACTGCTTTAATATTAGGCGATGCAGTTTTGCCTGAAACACCTGAAAATATAATGCCAATCAGTCATGCCATTATTAACCATGAATTGCCGTATGTTCGTGATTTACTTGACCAATCAAAAATTGGCGAGCGTGCGTCATTTGTGAAAGCCATTAACGGTAAATTTATTGCGCCGGGTGCATCGGGCGCGCCTAGCCGTGGCAGGTTAGAAATTTTGCCAACAGGGCGCAATTTTTATTCGGTGGATATGCGCGATATTCCAAGCCATGCGGCATGGCAGTTGGGTAAAAAATCAGCAGAATTATTGCTGGAAACTCATTTGCAATCGGAAGGCACGCCTTTGAAACAAGCGGTGCTTTCTATGTGGGGCACAGCGCAAATGCGCACTGGTGGCGAAGATGTTGCCCAAGCGATGGCGTTGATGGGCGTTCAGCCAAAGCGCGCGCAAAGCCGGGTTATTGGTTATGAAATTTTACCCTTAACCATGTGCGAGCATCCGCGTGTAGATGTAACCATAAGGATTTCAGGATTTTTTCGCGATGCGTTCCCCAATGTGATTAAGCAATTATCTGAAATTTTTATGGCGGTGGCACAGCTTGATGAGGGGGCAGAAGATAATTTTCTTGCGGCAAATTATCGGCACGATAAGGAATTATTTTTAGCCAAAGATATGGATGATGAAACCGCATCACATTATGCGTGCCAGCGGATTTTTGGTGCGGAGCCGGGCAGTTATGGCGCAGGTTTACAACATTTGATTGCCAGTGGTGCTTGGGAAAATGACGCGGATTTCGCTGATATTTTCTTGCGTTGGGGTGGCTTTGCTTATAATGGCGCGCAGTTTCAGGGGCAAGCCATGCCCGAATTATTCAAAACAAGGTTGCGTCATGCCGAAGCCGTGATTCACAATCAAGATAATCGCGAACATGATATTTTAGATTCTGATGATTATTATCAGTTTGAAGGGGGACTTGCCGCCAGCATTCGGCATTTTTCAGGCAAGCAACCAGAGATTTATCATAATGACCATTCTAATCCTGACCGCCCCAAAATAGGCACATTAAAGCAGGAGATTGCGCGGATTATTCATGCGCGTGCGGCGAACCCTAAATGGATTAAAGCCATCATGAAACATGGTTATAAAGGGGCGTTTGAAATTGCCGCGACTGTGGAATATTTATTTGCTTTTTCGGCAACGGCAAAAGTGGTTGAATCGCATCAGTTTGATAGGCTGTTTGATGCTTATGTGCTGGATGAAAAGGTGCGTGAATTTATGGATGAATATAATCCGCAAGCCTTGCAAGATATGATAAACCGTTTTGATGAAGCGATGAAACGTGGCATGTGGCATCCAGAGCGCAACAGTACGCACGAGTTGTTACAAGAACTTCTGAATGATGATAGAAAGTAGCTTTACGTAAGCCAGTCTATATTAAAATCTTTGCCATTAAAATCAAATTTGCAATGCGATAAAAATGACATTCCTAATATTAAAGCGATTCCTTGTGGCATAGCATTTACGCGATATAAGGGAATGACCCTATCTTTATTGTTAAAGCCTAATTTCACTTCATAACATAGCCAACGCGCGGCTGTATCATCAGAATTAATGGTGCTGATTTTATCAAAAGAGACAGCTCTAATTTTTAAGCTTGTTATAATTTGATAAGAGCAAACGCATTCTGTACTACCAGTATCAATTAATCCCTTAATTTTACTGCTTTTTGTTTTGTGAGAAACAAGGACATCAATCCCATAAAGACCGATAGAGTTAGGTTTTATTATCAAAAAATAATGCCTTATCTACAGCTTAACCAACGCAGAAAAGATAGGTAATTGGTCTGTTAATTTTTTAACAACGAATCCTTTATCATCGCCAAATTTTTCACGACCTAATTCTACAGCTTCTTCAAAATTATTAGAAAAATGCACTTTATAAGTATCAAAAACAATATACTGACCTTTATGAGTTTTAATGTATTTATCTATCTCATTATCAAGTAAATTACTATTTTCAATGACTTGTTGTTCAATTTTTTTAATCTGTTTAGCGTTCATTAACTTATTCCTAACAGTAAATGCTGTTTTAAGATAATAACATAAAGAAATATAAATAGCTATTATTAAGTTCAGTACTATATTAAGTTCAGTACTATATTAAGTTCAGTACTATAACCGTAACTTACTTTAGCGAGCAATCATCACGATAATCATAGCGGATTTTTTGCCATTGCCAATCATCTAATTCTAGCATCATCAAAGTGCGCGTTAATGGTGAGCCAAACCCGATAAGATATTTCAGCGTTTCAGCTGCTAGCATCACCCCGAAAATACTGGCTGTAGGGGCGAAAATGCCCAATTCATCGCAACGGGGGAGCAGATTTTTAGGCGGAGCTTCAGGATATAAACATCGATAACAAGGCAATGTGCCTTGTTCATCATGGAAATGAGGCATGAACAGACTTATCTGCCCGCCAAAACGCATCAGGCTTGCGGAGATAAAAGGAATTTTCAATTTTATCGCAGTATCGTTGATACGATAACGGGTAGGAAAATTATCGGTAGCATCAATAATAATATCAGCATTTTGTAACAAATTTTCAGCCGTTTCCGCTGTTAAAAACTGATTGATAGGGTTTAGGCTCACGGTACTATTCAGCATCTCTAATTGTTCAGCCATGGCAAATGCTTTAGGGGTTGCAACCATTTGCTCATGATAAATAGTCTGGCGTGCAAGGTTAGAAATATCCACCCTATCGCCATCAATAAGGCTAAGTTTACGAACACCTGCCCCTGCCAAAAGTGGCAAAGCGGCACTTGCCAATCCGCCAAGCCCCACGCATACGATATGTGCATTCAACAATTTTCCCTGCCCTTCTTCATCAATTTCAGGCAGTAAAATATGGCGCGAATAGCGTGTTAATAATTGGTCGGATAATGGCTCGTTTGTCATAAATGGATTATGCCATAGGATTGCCATCAGTGCAATTATTTGTAAATGGCTTGCATCATTGCGTGCTAGGCTTTACATTAAAATCATATTTTGAGGATATTGATTTTAAGTGGTGATACATAATGAGTGAACAAAAAAACATAGCGGAACTTAGCTTTGAAGATGCGCTGAAAGAATTACAAGAAATCGCAGAAAAGTTAGAAAAAGGCGATAGCCCATTGCAAGAAGCGATGGGGTTTTACGAACGTGGCGATGCGTTGAAGAAACATTGCGAAAAATTATTATCACAAGCTGAATTAAAATTTGAGCAGGTGGGTGGCGCATCATCGGATGAAAGCTGATTTTCACGATTTACTTCAAACAAGAAAAACACAAGTTGAAACATTGATGGTTGCGTTATTATCGAACGCATCTAATGATATTTCAGGTTTAGAACAAGCCATGCGTTATGGTGCATGCGATGGTGGTAAAAGATTACGCGCATTTTTGGTGTTGGAATCAGCAAACCTTGCAGGGGCTGATGAAAATAATGCATTACATGTGGCGGCTGCTTTGGAAATGGTGCATGGCTATTCATTAATTCATGATGATTTGCCCGCGATGGATAATGATACATTGCGGCATGGCAAGCCTTGCGCGCATCTTGCGTTTGATGAAGCCACCGCAATTTTAGCAGGTGATTCTTTGCTTACCTTTGCTTTTGATATTTTAGCGCGGTCTGAAACCCATCAAGAAGCAGAAATTCGGATTAAATTGGTGCAGGCTTTATCGCGTGCGGCGGGGCATTATGGCATGGCAGGTGGGCAATATTTGGATATGCAATTGGTTGGTAAAAATGCGACGCAGGCAGAAATCATCCGTTTGCAATCCTTAAAAACGGGCGCCCTATTTACCACAGCCACACAGATGGGGGCTATTTTGGGCAATGCACCGCAAGATATGCTTGATGGCTTGCAAAATTATGCAGAAAAAGTTGGTCTCGCTTTTCAAATCTATGATGATTTATTAGATGTGATGGGGGATGCGGAAGAAATGGGCAAGCAAACAGGCAAAGATAAGGGATTGAATAAGCCCTCTTTTTTGGCAGTCAGCACGGTTGAAAAAGCGCAAGAAAAAGCGTATGCTCTGCGCAATGAAGCGGTAGCGCAAAGCATTGCTTTAACGGGACAACAAAATAATATGTTGGCGCAATTAGCAGAATTTACCGTTAATCGCCAACAGTGATTGCAAAAGCATCAAGGGTAGCACAAAGGAAAAAACAAGCGTATGAATAAAGAACATACCAGTCAGTCGCAGATGAATGATGTGCAAAATGCCTCGCCACCTGCAACCCCCTTGCTTGATAAGGTCAATATCCCGGCTGATTTGAAGCAATTTGCCGATAATGATATGCCTCAACTTGCCAAAGAATTACGTGCTGAAATGGTAGATGCTGTTTCGGTAACAGGTGGGCATTTGGGCGCAGGCTTAGGTGTAGTAGAGCTAACTTTAGCGATTCATTATCTGTTTAATACCCCTGATGATAGGCTGATATTTGATGTTGGGCATCAATGTTACCCTCATAAAATTTTAACGGGCAGGCGTAATAAAATACGCACCTTGCGCCAAGAAGATGGCTTATCTGGTTTTACCTCGCGTCAAGAAAGTGAGTATGACCCCTTTGGTGCGGCGCATAGCTCTACCTCTATTTCTGCTGGGTTAGGCATGGCAACTGCCGCAAAATTAGAGCAAAAAGATAATCATGTGATTTGCGTGATTGGTGATGGTTCTATGAGTGCGGGCATGGTTTACGAGGCGATTAACAATGCTTCGGCTACCCATAGCAGGCTGATTATTATTCTCAATGATAATGATATGTCGATTGCGCCACCAGTGGGGGCGATGAGTAAATATCTGGCACGTTTATTATCGTCACGCTCATTTCTTGAATTTAGGCAATTTTCCCATAAAGCAGTGCATCGATTGTTGCCAAAATTTATGCAACCGCGTGTTTTGAAAACCGAAGAATTTGTCCGCTATTACCTTTCAGGCAGTGGCACTTTATTTGAAGAATTGGGGCTGTATTATTTAGGACCCGTTGATGGACATGATTTTGACAGTCTGTTGCCTGTGTTGCGGAATGTCCGCGATATGCCGAACAATAATTTCCCAGTGCTGATTCATGCTGTTACGCAAAAAGGCAAAGGCTACGCGCCGGCAGAAAAATCTAGCGATAAATATCATGGTGTTAGTAAATTTGATGTGGTATCGGGCGCGCAAATTAAACCCAAAAGCAATGCCCCTTCTTATACGTCAGTCTTTGGCAAAGCGTTGGTGCAAGCGGCAAAAAATGATGATAAAATTGTGGGGATTACAGCCGCAATGCCCGATGGCACAGGGTTGAAATTTTTACAAGAAGCTTTTCCCGAACGTTATTTTGATGTGGGCATTGCCGAACAACATGCCGTTACTTTTGCCGCCGGGCTTGCCACTGAAGGCTACAAACCTTTTGTTGCCATTTATTCTACATTCCTGCAACGCGCTTATGATCAAGTGGTGCATGATGTGGCAATTCAAAATTTACCCGTGCGCTTTGCCTTAGATAGGGCTGGCATGGTGGGGGCTGATGGGCAAACCCATGCCGGTTCGTTTGATATTGGCTATTTGGCAAGCTTGCCCAATATGGTGGTGATGGCACCTGCGGACGAGGCTGAGCTGATCCATTCGGTGCATACCGCGCATCATTATGATGATGGACCGATTGCATTTCGTTTCCCACGTGGTGAGGCGATAGGGGTGGATTTGCCCAAGAAACCCGAACAGCTTGCCATCGGTAAGGGCAGAATTATCAAGCAAGGCAAGGCTGCAAAAGGCAAGCGCGTGGCAGTGTTAACATTAGGGCCAAGATTGTATGAGGCGATAAAAGCCGATGAGATGTTGCATGAGCATGGGATTGATTTAACCATTGCCGATGCCCGTTTTGCCAAGCCTATTGATGCAGAATTACTGCATGAATTGGTGAAAAAGCATGATTATCTATTCACGATGGAAGAAGGCGCGATTGGTGGTTTTGCCAGTCATATTTTCCATATTTTAGCCCGTGATGATGTGGCAGAAAAAATTATCTACCGTCCGCTTTATCTGCCCGATGAATTTATTGAACATGCCAGTCAAAACAAACAATATCACAAAGCAGGACTAGATGCGGATACGCTAGTCAAGAAAATCCTGTATTATTTGCGAGGTTGAAGTATGTTTAATAATCAGCTATGATAAAGGAATAGTTATGTTATCAAAGAGATGGTAATGGAAATTAGCATACCTAAACAGACAAATGTTGATACATTTGCTTATTTAATCGCACGTTTGTGTAGCTTAGGTGGAATTTTATCAGCTTTTGCATTATGTGTGATGATTAGCGTGCTTATGATTATCCATGGTGCATTTCATGGGAAAAATGCAGAGCTGTTATTTGAATGGATTGGATGCCAAGAATGGACGATAACTTCTGATAGTAAGGTTATTGTTACGATTGTATTATTGGTTACATGTCTTTTAGTGGCTTCTTCTATTTATCAGCGTAAAAGAGCAATAAGTTTAGCAAACCTTGTACATAAACTAGAAGAAGAAATAGACAATTTAGTATCAGAAAGTGAAAAATAATGAATGTTCTCTTAACAATTACCGCTGATTATTGGTATTTTTTTCTAGGCGCGATTATATATTACCTTATTATTATTCCTTATTGGACTGGTTATATGCGAATGAGGTTAATTGATTTACGTTCTGATTGGCTTTCTTTTGCTACACAAGGGGGAATTAAGCTTTCGGACGAACTTTATATGAGTGTTAGGTCAATGACAACTCTTGCTATGTATAATTGCATAGGGCTAGGTGAGTATCTCATATTGTTTGTATTGAAATTCAAATCGGTGAAACAATCTGAAATAAACTTAAAAAATTACAATGAATTACAAATTGATGAATCTCATAAGGTGATGAGAAATATAGGTCGTATTACATTTTATATGCTGTTAATCCGTTCTCCTTTACTGACATTATTATCAATGCCAGTAATCATGATAGTGCTATTCAAGAGAAGTGTGTTTTTTGCTGATATATATAGCCAATGTAATAAAGTACTATTAAACAAAGTGGTAGCACCTTAGAATTAGGTAAATTAACATAAATGTAATTAAAGTTTCATTTAGGAATACAAAACATAAAAATTAAATATAAGTCACCTTTTATGTTGTCACAATGTTGATTTTACGATATGAAAAGGGGCATTGTAAATTAAAAAGGAGGATGAAAAATGCAATCACTTATTGGATTGATTAATACAGTTATCGGGCTTTATATATGGTGCATTATCGGTTACACAGTTTTAAGCTTGCTTTATAGTTTTCAAATTATTAATCGCCATAGTGAAATTGCCAATCGGGTTTATAATTTTTTAGGGCAGTTAATAGAGCCTGCTTTACGCCCTTTGCGCCGTTTTATCCCTATGCTTGGCACAATAGATATTAGCCCACTTGTGCTGATTTTGGGTTTGCAATTTTTTCAGAGCCTTATTCATGAATATGCGGGTAGGTTGTTACTTGGATAAGAGTGCCTTACGATTAAGGTTAAATTTAAGGAATTATTAAAATGCCACAACCCATTAATAAAGTGCGGGGAATGCATGATTATGTGGGTGCTGAATTTGACCATCTGCAATATGTGATTGAAACCGCGCGCCATCAGGCATCTTTATATGGCTATACGCCTATGGCAACGCCTATTTTAGAAAAAGCGGAATTATTTTATCGCACTGCGGGTGAAAGTAGTGATGTGGTGATGAAGGAAATGTATCGTTTTACCGACCAAGGCGATGAAGATTTAGCTTTACGCCCCGAAGGCACGGCATCGGTTGTGCGTGCGGTTATTTCTGGTGGACTCACACAAAATTTGCCTCAAAAATTTTTCTATTCAGGGCCTATGTTTCGCCGCGAGCGTCCGCAAAAAGGGCGGTTGCGCCAGTTTCACCAATGTGCGGTAGAATATATTGGCACAGCATCGCCTTTTGCTGATGCTGAGGTGATTATTTGCGGGGCAAAAATTTTACAGAAATTAGGCATTAAAGCGCGGTTGGAAATCAATTCATTGGGCAGAATGGAATCGCGCGAAGCGTGGCGCACTGCCTTGCGTGATTATTTTACTGCTTATCAGGATAAATTATCGGAAATTAGCCGTGAACGCATTGCCCGAAATCCTTTAAGAATTTTGGATAGCAAAGATGAAAATGATAGAGACATCAATCAAAACGCGCCTATGTTCGCTGAATTTATCACGAATGACGAGCAAGAATTTTACGATAGAGTAAAGCATTATTTGCAGGAAGCGAAGATTGAATTTATAGAAAATCCTGTGTTGGTGCGCGGGCTTGATTATTACAATGATACGGCTTTTGAATTTATTTCTGACGAGATAGGCGCGCAAGGCACGGTGCTGGCAGGCGGGCGTTATGATGGGCTTTCTGCTATGATTGGTGGTCCTAAACAGATGCCATCGGTTGGTTGGGCATCGGGTGTGGAACGCTTGATATTATTGGCGCAGTTGGATTTGAAACATGATGAACAGTTCGGATTTATCCCTGCTGCTGATGGCAACCTTACCGATGCGTTGCACTATGCCGAAACATTGCGCGATGCAGGAATCGCTGTTAATCTGATTCCCAATGGCAGTCTGAAACAGAAATTCACCCGTGCCAATCAGATGAAACTCAATATGGTTTTCATTTGTGGTGATGATGAAATCGCACAACAAAAATTAAAGATGAAGAACATGCAAAATGGCGAAGAAAGCTATATCAGCATAGATGCTTTGATAAAGAAATTTGGAAAATAAGATGTTTGAAGAAAATTTAATACAGGCAAAAAAACGCTATCAGGATATATCTGCAAAGCTGAATGGGGGCAATTTGAAGCCCGAAGAATTGGCGGATTTGGGACGAACTTTATCAAAATTAGAACCGCTGATAGGCATGATTGATGGTTTTGAAAAATACAGCCATCAGCTAGAAGATGCCAATAGCCTGCTGGAAGATAAAGATATTGATGAGCAGATGCGCGCTTTGGCAGTAGAAGAAAAGCAAGAATGCGAAAAAAAGATTGAGGCATTGACTCAAGAAATACGGTTTGAATTATTGCCAAAAGATGAGGCAGATGAGCGCAATGTGATTGTAGAAATTCGTGCTGGCACAGGCGGAGATGAAGCGGCATTATTTGCCGGTGATTTGTTCCGCATGTATTCGCGCTATGCCGAATTGCATCGTTGGCGTGTGGAGCTAATGCAAAGTAACGAGACCGGTATTGGTGGCTATAAGGAAATTATTGCAAGTGTAACAGGCAAAGATGTTTTTTCCAGATTGAAATTTGAATCTGGCGTGCATCGGGTGCAACGGGTGCCACAGACTGAAAGCAGTGGGCGCATTCATACCTCGGCTGCCACAGTGGCGATTTTGCCTGAAGCGAGTGAGGTGGATATTGTTGTGCGGAATGAAGATTTACGCGTGGATACGTATCGTGCACAAGGGGCAGGCGGGCAACATGTGAATACCACCGATAGCGCAGTACGGATTACCCATCTTCCAAGTGGCGTGGTTGTACAATGCCAAGATGAAAAATCGCAACATAAAAACCGCGACCGTGCGATGAAAGTTTTGAAGGCACGCCTTTATGACCATGAAAGGCAACAGCAAATTGATGAACGTGCGGATGCGCGCAAATCGCAGGTGGGTTCAGGCGATAGGTCGGAACGGATTCGCACCTATAATTTTCCGCAAGGGCGGGTAACCGACCATAGAATCGGTTTAACGCTTTATAAGCTAGAAAAGATTTTAGCAGGTGAAGAATTAGATGAGATGATTGATGGGTTGGTGAGTGAGCATCAGTTGAAATTATTGTCAGTCCAAGAAGTGGTATAATATGCAGTTAAAGCAGTGGCTTCATAAAGCAAAAGATGCACTGCAACAGGTTGATTTGCCCGAAAGAGACGCGCATTATTTGCTGTGCCGTTATCTAAAAGTTGACCGTGCTTATTTATTCACCCATGAAGATGATGTGCTAGATGCCCTGATGTTAGCGGAGCTTGATGAGTGGTTACAAAAAAGATGCGCTGATATGCCACTTGCCTATATTTGTGGGCGCGTAGAATTTTACGGAACAGAATTTTTGATAAAGCAAGGGGTGTTGATTCCGCGCCCTGATACAGAGATTTTGCTAGATATAATACAAGCAGAATGGCAGAAAAGAGATGAGCCTATCAGCATTTTAGAATTGGCAGGGGGCAGTGGTGCGCTTGGGCTAAGCATGGCAAAGATTTATGAAAATGCCACACTTATTTTAGGCGATATCAGTGATGATGCCTGTTTGCTGATGCAAGAAAATACTGATTCTTTAAAATTATCGGAACGGGTGAAAATTATCAAAAGTGATTGGTTGGAGGATATTCCTACCTCTTGCTTTAATTGTGTGTTGGTGAACCCGCCTTATATTGCGCGTGATGCGATTCAAGGGCTTGATAAGAATGTCCGTGATTACGAACCGCATTTGGCATTAGATGGTGGGTTTGATGGGCTTGATTGTTATCGCGCGATAAATCAACAGCTTCCTGATTTTATGGATAAAAACGGCAGACTTATCGTAGAAATTGGCGCAAATCAAGGGGATGATGTTATTTCATCCATGAAGAATTTTACTTTTATTCGTGGGCAAGAGGATTTAGGTCAAATTTTACGTGGATTGGTTTTTAAGAAAAAATAATTTTTTGCTACAATTTATCAAATATTTTTGATACATTAAAATGGAGCTATCCAAAAAAATGACCCGCATCGGAGTGACTCAATGCAGGTCTAGTTTAGCCTTGTGGTTCTGTTGATGCAAATTTGTGGTTTGCATCATGAATCGGGTTGGCTATTAAGGGAGAGTATATTCATGCGTAAATTTGTTCTTGTTGGGCATTTTTGGGCATAGTAGCGTGTAAGTTGATAGGCATACCATTGTAAAAATAGAATTTAGGTGCTTTTCTCTGCACACTGCCATCTTCATTAAAATAATTAGTAATATAAAGCACATTGCAACTTGTGCCAGTGCCAAAGGTAATAACAAGAGTTGTCGTGCCTCCGTTAGAACGTTTGAAATGTAAGTTAAGCGCATAGACACTTCTATCAAAATTAACACGTTTAACACTATCAATATCTTCAGTTAGGTAGCCAGAACCAATGCCGAATCTTATGATTTTGCGGAATTTTAGCTCTGGGCTAGCAGAGGGAGTTGAATAAGAAGGTGCCATTGCCTGTCTCCTGTGAGTTAATGTTTTAGCAATCTATTAATAAATTATTAACATAAGGGAGAGGGTTACGCAAGCATAAATTAGTATTTATTTAATATTTTATGTATTTATTAACATTTTTTTAATAATTTACAGTTTTCAAGGCCCTTCTGGGGATAAAATCACTTAAAAAAAGAAAAAATGATAGTGACAGGGATAAAAAGACATATCAGAATCAGCGAATCATTGACTGCTGATTCGTTGATTTTCGATACTGAAATTTTCGATACTGAAATTTTTGATACTTAGATGATTGATTATGGAAGCTGTTTATATTTTGTATTTTTTATGAACGAAGCGGATTTGAATTGATACAATATATAATGTATCAAAAGATAAGATTCGGGCATTTATGAAATTGGAGATATAAAGATGTGTTTTATGTGTTTGAAATTTAGTCACATAAAATAACAGGATAAAAAAAAGGTCTATATGAAACATATAGACCAAGTTTATCATTTAGGGAGGTAGATGAAATCAGTAAGGGATGCGTAAAATGCTCCCATTGGCAAGATGGAATGTCGGCGCGTAAGCAATGGCGTGTCGCCCATCTTTGCTAAAAAAGTTTTTAAGATAAATTTCGTCACCAGCAACGCCTACGCGCACAATTAAATTACGGGGGTTCTCCGGCGCTCGATAAAAACGAACATGTTCTTTGGTGACATGTGAATGAAAATGCACATTGCGAACATTTTCTGCTTTGTCCATAAGTTGACCAGAGCCAACGCCAAAAAATAATGTTTTGCCATAGTTGGTTTCTGCAAGTTGTAAAGCCATGATGTAAGTCCTTTTCAAGTGTTAAGATATTATTAACTTCTTAATAATAAGTTAATATATAAAGGCGGCAGGCTTCTGTGTCAATATTAAAATAATATTTTTTAATATATTTTTAACAAATTAGTGCTTTTATTTTATAAATCGTTATTTTTCAGAAAGTTATAGAAATAAAAAATGTGAATAACAAGATTTTTTTAGCTAGCCCCTAATAGTTATAAAGTCATGAATGAATCCAAAGCTGAAATACAGTAAAAATGATGATAATGGCGTGTAAATCGTAAGAATCGATAAAAAAATAAAAAAAATGTGAGAATATAAAAAAAACACTTGGCAAGAAGACGATAATTCTATAGATTCATTATATAGCGATTAGGAATGATGCTTAATGGAAGTGTTGATTTCAAAATATAAATTGGTAACTTAGTTACTTTATTTTTTCGCTTTAAGTAATCTGACAGAATTTATTGAACAAAGAGAAACAAACCGTTGCAATGATAGTGTTAGATATTATCGATTAACATTAATGTAATTAGGAATAATATTAATCGATAGATGGTTTTCAAAGCATAAGCATCAAATCCGTTTCTTATGTGGCGATGAAACTAAATCATGAAATGAGGCAATATATGCGTTCACCAAACCAAAAACGCTACCAGCGTGGTCGCCATTCAGGCAATAACCGTAATAACAATTCTGGCAGGCAATATAACCGTAATACCAGTTTTGAATCGAATGGTCCGAATGTGAGGTTGCGTGGCACAGCGCAACAATTGGCAGAAAAATATCAGCAACATGCCCGTGATGCCGGTGCCAATGGTGATTATGTATTGCGTGAAAATTATTTACAGCATGCTGAGCATTATTATCGCATTTATGAGCCACTTGAGGCCGCGCAAAACCAAGCGGCACAGAATGCACAAGGGGCTGATGGTGAGCCTAATGAGATGGCTGATGGTGATTCTTCTCAAGAAAATAATGATGGGCTTTATGCCGGACAAGCAAATACAACGCGCACACGCCGTAGAAGATGGGAAATGAATGGTGATGATAGGGGCGATAATAGGGGTGCGAACAGAGATAATAATAGAGATACCAATAGAGATGCCAATAGAGATACCAATAGAGATAATAGGCAACAACGGACGCAAAATACAGATTCGCCTGAAAATGATATGCCAGCCTCTGATTCTGATGCCGATACCGACCCATTCAATGGCGATAAGCCAGCTTTCATGAATCTAGATGATAAATAGGCTTTTATCGCGGATTAATTGCGCGTTTCAGCCATCCATTCAGCTGTTTTCTTAACACCACCAAGCGGATAAAGATGGATTGCCTTAATTAAGGTATTTTTATCCTCTTCAATATGGTTTGCCAAATCCTGCACCAATGTATCTGGAGGGAAAGGCAACATTAATTTTGTAATATCTTTGGCGCGTTTAGAAATAATTTGCATAGAATTACCAATACCGCATTCAATCGCATATTTTAACAATGTTTTGATGGTTGCCACTCCCGGCACACCAATTTTAACAGATAAATCGATGCCATCATTTTGTAATTTTTGTTGCCATGTAATCAGCGGCTCTGCTTCAAAGCAAAATTGTGTAGCAATATACATCTCAATATTATTTGCTTTGCCATAAATTGATTTCAGCTGCAACGCTTCACTGGTAAGCGCATCAGAAATATCAGGACTACCCTCAGGATGCCCGGCAATACCAATTTTACGAAAGCCATATTTTTCAAATAAGCCTGTTTCCAATACATTAATTGATGCTGAAAAAGGACCCACTGGTTCAGGCACACCGCCACCAATCAGCAAGGCTTCATTAATATTAAGCTGTTGTAATTTTTGCAAAGCCTCTTCAAAAGCTTGTTTTGATGGCAAAGAACGCGCTGCCATATGGGGAATAGGCACCATATTCTGCTCTTTAAGCGTAACCGCAGTATTAAGGGTTGCGTTAAAATCACTGCCGGGTAAAAATGTAATAAAAATTTTTGTGCCTTCGGGCAATATCTCTCTAAAATCACCCACTTTTGCCGCCCCTGTAGGGGTTGTTTCAATGGATGCCGTTGCCACCAAATCAATGGCGGTTTTTGTAAAATCTGTCATGTTTTGGTCTTTCTATGTGGAAGCTGTGTTTCGGCTGCGTCTGCCTGTCCGTGTTTTGCCATCGGCTTGTTGCTGTTTAGGAACTGGCAATGTCACGGTTTTTGATAATTTCTTATAAGGGTCTTCACTATTAGGAATCGCCATTGCGCTTACAAAGTAGCGTTGAAAATTCGGGTCAATCGCGGTTTCGATTTTTTCTACTATCTTAATTTTTTCTTCAATTTCTATCCTTGCCGGCGTACTGGTAAGGGCTTTCAGCGCACCTGTGCCAGCGGCATTACCAGATGATGAGATATTTTCAACATAGCAATCGGGCAACATGCCAAGAATCAGCGCGTATTTTGGGTCAATATGCGAGCCAAATGCACCCGCAAGCACGACCCTATCTAAACTTGTGATACCGACTTTATCCATCAATAACCGCGCGCCTGCATAAAGCGCCCCTTTGGCAAGTTGAATGGCACGCACATCGTTTTGCGTGATATAAATCGTGTATCTGTCGCCTTCATATAATAGATAATCAAAAGTGCGGTCGCGTGGTACGATACGCGATGTTCTGCTTGCCACTGTGCCATCAATCATGCCGGAATCGGTAATAACGCCTGCCAGATAAAGCTCAGCAATCACTTCAATAATGCCCGAGCCACAAATTCCTGTGACGGTAATGTCAGAATCTTCAAAGGCTTTTTCATCTGACCAACCTTCAATACCAATCGCCTGAAAACGTGGTTCTAATGTTTCAGGGTCAATCCGTACATGTTCAATGGCGCCATTGGCAGCCCGTTGCCCCGATGAAATTTGCGCGCCTTCTAAAGCAGGACCTGTAGGAGAAGAACAAGAAAGCACTCTTTCGCCTTTATGCCCCAATGTGATTTCGGCATTTGTGCCAACATCTACAATCAGCACATCATCGGTTGCATCCCAAGGCTGTTCCGCAAGCATAACGGCGGCGGCATCTGCGCCCACATGCCCAGCAATACATGGCAATAAATAAATTTCAGCACATGGGTGCGCGGGTATTTCTAAATAATGTGCGGGCAGTGTGAGTGCGTTACTGGTTGCCAATGCAAAAGGCGCATTGCCTAATTCTATCGGCGAGATACCCAGCAAAATATGATGCATGATAGGGTTGCATACAATGGTTAATTCCATAATTTCATTGGATAGAATCTCGGCTTGCCCACATAGGTTTTCTACCAATTCAGCAAGTGTTTGCCTAACAGATTGACACATTTGCGCCGTGCCATCATCATTCAGCATGGCGTAAGAAACACGGCTCATCAAATCTTCACCAAAGCGAATCTGCGGATTCATCTGCCCTGTTGTTTCTATCAACTGCCCTGATACCAAATCTGCCAACATGCCTGAAATGGTGGTAGAACCTAAATCAAAAGCAATGCCATATAGGCTTGATTTGCCCGGAGGCCAAATGCCAATCACTTCATTTTCCTTGATGGCAATGCTGATTTTCCATTTATTTTTCCGCAATAATTTTTGTAATCCTATCAATAAAACTGGCTTGATGCGGGTAATTTCTATCTGATGCTGTTTTAGGATTGCTGTTGATAATCTTTCGGCATCACCGGTTTGGTCGTGAAGTGTGGCTTCAGGAACTGTTACATCATAAAGCTCTATGACCGGCTGCATATTTTCAGAATAATCAGTATCGGTTTCTTTGGTAATTATCTGTTCATGCGCTTGACTTTCAGGCGGCACATCAATCACCAAATCACCCTTGATGATACTGCAACAGCCCAAACGACGATTTTTCCGCAAGCCAACACGCTTGTTATAACGCTCTTCACTGCTCGTAAACTTAGAAACATTTTCTTCGCGTGAGATGAGGTTTAATTTTTGAAATTTGCTGAAAGAAAATTCTACCTGACAGCGTCCGCAACGGGCATTGCCACCGCACACACTATCTAAATCAACCTCTAAAGCGCGGGCAGCATCCAAAACGGATATGCCTTTTTCCACATAGCCCCTTTGCCCCGATGGCATAAAGGCAACAAACGCCATATCGCCCACATCATCTTCAGCATCTTTATGGGTATATTGTGCGTCTATCTCTACGGTATCTTCTGTTTCAGGTGTTGTGTCTTCTTCTTCGGCCATAAAAACCCATATTCTTTAATGTGTGTTAATTAGTCGCGACGGCGTCTGCTAGTGCCACGTCTGCCGCCGCCAGCATCGCCTTCTGGGCTAGGCTCACGAAATGTTTTAATCCATTTCGCGCAATCACGGTCGTTACCCATCACAACATTACTTGCCATAATGGCATCTTTTTCGGGTTGATGCAACGGGTTCATAATGGCAGAGGTCATGCCTGCGCCATAGGCAGTACTTAAAAATGTTGCATTAATAGCGTGGCGATTGGGCAAACCAAAACTAATATTGGAAGCACCGCACGAGGTATTCACCTTCAATTCTTCACGTAAACGGCGAATAAGTTGCATCACAGCACGCCCAGCATCGCCCAACGCGCCAATGGGCATCACAAGTGGGTCAACCACAATATCGCATGCTTTAATGCCATAATCAGCGGCATGTTCAACGATTTTCTTGGCAACATCAAAACGGACATCAGGGTCTTCAGAAATACCTGTTTCATCATTAGAAATAGCAATAACCGCACAATCATATTTTTTCACCAATGGTAAAACTTGCTCTAACCGTTCTTCTTCGCCCGTCACAGAATTTAACAAAGCGCGCCCTTGATAGGCTTGTAAACCGCTTTCAAGTGCCGCCACAATAGAACTATCAATGGATAGAGGTAAATCAGTTAATGATTGCACCAATCTAATGGTTTCTGCCAAAATTGCCGGTTCATCAGCAAGGGGAATCCCTGCATTCACATCTAACATATGCGCGCCTGCTTCCACCTGTGCAATCGTATCAGATTTTACAGTTTCGTAATTGCCTGCTTTCATTTCAGCGGCTAATTTCTTACGCCCTGTCGGGTTAATCCGTTCGCCAATAATGGTAAAAGGCTTATCAAAGCCGATAATATGCTCGCGTGTTTTAGAACTAACAATGGTATGTGTCATGTGTATCCCTATCTGACAATGTTTAGGTTTTGGGTTTAGGTTTGGTAGCCGTCATTCTTGACGGTATTACTTAATTTCTCAACCGTCCATTCGGCTTCTAATAAGGCTTTTTGCTTTTGCGCTTCTTGTTCCAAATCATCAGAACATTCGGCTGGGTCTGATTTACGCCACTCGCTCAAATAATCATCGGTGCCATCTGCACCGGCTTTCATCGCAGCGCGATCGATAGCTTTTTCAAAGCGTTCATCTAAAATACATTTCACTTGCTCACGCCGTGATTTTTTAACAATCACTTGCGCGGGAATATCACGCCAATAAACAATTTGCATCTGCGCCATCATGTGTGTCCATCTATGATTATTTTAGGAATATTTGCTGACTATAAGAGATTAATATTAAAAAAAGTTATCGTTCTCCGCCATAAAGAAGTTTAACTACGCCATTTATAGGCATGTTTAAATAGATGCGTATTCTTAAAAGAATATATTGCCCTTTATGTTGGAATTGCTTAATATGCGTCTATGTTATCCAGCACTGTTGCATGTTCACAAAAAGCAGATGAAACCTTATCTGCGAATGCTTCACTGGAACCGTTGCTAAAAATTTATGGGGATGGTTTGGTTAAAACCAATCAACTCATCGGTGAGGTCGCGGATTCCACTGTTTTGATGATTCCAAAAATTGCACATCATTTATTAGATGCTGGTGGCAAGCGTATTCGTTCATTATTATTGCTGGCAAGTGCTGATTTAGCAAGCAAATTGAGTGGAAACCCCTATCAAACACAGAAAATTCTGGCATTATCGGCAGCGGTTGAAATGATTCACACGGCAACTTTATTGCATGATGATGTCGTGGATAATTCTTCGTTAAGGCGCAACAAACCCACGGCAAACACGATATGGGATAATAAATTGCCTATATTAGTGGGTGATTATTTATTTTCTTGTTCCTTTATGCTGATGGTGCGCTCAGAATCACTTAACGTGCTTGAAATGCTATCAGCCACTTCTGCCGAGCTTGCTGAAGGTGAGGTGTTACAATTACAGCATGAAGGCGATTCAACCTTACCCTACGAAATTTATGAGCAAATTATTAACGCTAAAACAGCATCTTTATTTCGCGCATCGTGCCATGCAGGCGCATTGCTTAGCACAGAAGATAAAATATTACAGCAGAATTTAAGGCAATTTGGTCATGAGTTTGGCATGGTGTTTCAGCTGGTTGATGATGTGATGGATTACCATGCCACTAAGGCGCAAATGGGCAAAATATCTGGCGATGATTTGCGTGAAGGCAAGGTAACATTGCCGTTGATTTTATTACGCGAATCCACAAACCTTGAACAAACACAATGGATAGATAATCTGATAAAAGATAAATCTGCGCAAGATAATGATTTGGTAGAAATTCAAAACCTCATGCAACATTACGATATTATAGCGCGTGCGCGTGCGGTTGTGATGCAACATGGCAGTAAGTTGCATGCGTGCCTTCAATCATTGGCAGAGCAAAAATCGCCTGTTGCTGATAGACAGCAGATTGATATTATTATGACCGCTTTGCATGAGACGGTAGAATTTTCATTGCAAAGGCTTTATTGATGGGGTGGCAATCATGATAACACAATCTATGAATAGTTTGAATCATCTGTTAGGAATTGAAGGAATGCAACCCCCTGAAATTGAGGCATTGCTGGATTTAGCAGATGATTATGCGAGTAAGGTGCGTGGGCGTCAGAAAATTGAGCCAGCATTAGATGGGTTGAGCATGATTAATTTATTCTTTGAAAATTCCACCAGAACGCGGACATCATTTGAACTGGCAGGTAAAAAATTAGGCGCGGCGGTTACCAATATGTCGGTGGTTAGCTCATCGATTAAAAAGGGCGAAACACTAATAGATACAGCCCTTACGTTGCGCGCCATGCATACCGATATTTTGGTGGTGCGTCATCAATGTTCGGGTGCGGTGAAATTATTATCTGAAAAAGTTGGCTGTTCGGTGGTGAATGCCGGTGATGGTTCGCATGAGCATCCAACGCAAGCCTTGCTTGATGCCCTTACTATCCGCAGGCATAAAGGCAGTTTGCAAGGGTTAGAAGTTGCCATTTGTGGTGATATTATGCATAGCAGAGTGGCGCGTTCCAATATGTTTTTATTGCAGACAATGGGTGCGCGGGTGCGTCTTGTTGGCCCCCCTACTTTGATGCCACCGGGGATAGAACAATTTGGTCCTAAAGTTTATCATAATATGGATGAGGGGCTTAAAGATTGCGATATTGTGATGATGCTTCGTTTGCAAACGGAACGGATGCGAGGCAATTATGTGCCTTCGGTGCGTGAATATTATCATTTTTATGGTTTAACCCGTGAAAAGCTTGCAAATGCAAAAAAAGATGCACTGATTATGCACCCCGGACCAATGAATCGCGGTGTTGAGATTGATTCGGAATTGGCTGATGATATTCATCGTTCGCTGATTCAAGAGCAGGTAGAAATGGGAGTTGCGGTAAGAATGGCAGGTTTGGCAATGATAGGCAAAAATATCAGGAGAGCAGATGCATAGACATTATATTCATAATGTGATTTTGTGTAATTTAGAGACCAACAAAAAAGAGCTTGGTGCGATTTTATTGAATAAAGGTAAAATTGAAGCTTTGGGGGCTGATATTCCCATGCCTGAGAGCAACCCGGATTGTCAGCTAAAAGTCACCGATGGTGGTGGGCATTATTTGATACCCGGTTTGGTAGATATGCGTGTGAAGCTTTGTTCGCCCGGTGCCGAACATAAGGAAAGCATTGAAAGCGGTATCAAGGCGGCATTAAAAGGCGGGGTTACCAGCATGGTGACGATTCCATGCCATGATGCAATGATTGACGATGTGGCAGGCATTGAATTTGTGGCACGGCGTGGGCGCGAGATTAAGGGAACAAAATTATATTGTTATGCCGCACTTACCCGTGGTTTGCAGGGCGAAGAATTAACGGAAATGGGTTTGTTAAGCCATGCTGGTGCATTGGGTTTCACCGATGGTGAATTTGCTGTTGGAAATCCATTGATGATGTATCGTGCATTGACCTATGCGAAAGGCGTTGATGCGCTGATTATTCAACATCCTGAAATGAGTGCATTGACCGAAGGTGGGCAAATGAATCAGGGTGCGCTTGCAACATTGTTTGGCTTAAAAGGAATGCCAAATTTTGCTGAAGTGATGATGGTGGAACGCGATATTCGGTTGCTTGAAGAAACAGGTGGGCGTTATCATGTGGCGCATATTTCAACCAGAGAAACAGTGGATGTTATCCGAAAAGCCAAAGAGCGGGGGCTTAATATCACTTGCGATACGGCACCACAATATTTTTTACTTAACGAACTTTCTGTCCATGATTACCGTACTTTTGCAAAAGTAAATCCGCCTTTGCGTTCAGAAAAAGATAGGCTGGCAATTATTGAAGGCTTGCAAGATGGCACCATTGATTGTATCGCTTCTGACCATGTGCCACAAGACCAAGATAATAAGAGGCAACCTTTTGAATTGGCAGAATTTGGCATGGTGGGGGTAGAAACTTTATTACCACTTTGTTTGAAATTGGTGGCAGAGGAGCATTTAAGCCTATGCGATTTATTAAGGAAAATTACAGTGAATCCAGCAAAAATTTTGCGTTTACCAAGTTCTAAACTCGCTGTAGGGGAAGCTGCTGATTTGGTGTTATTTGATAAAAATGTGGCATGGCAGATTAAAGAAGAAGATTTGGTGAGTAAATCTAAGAATACCAGTTTTGATAAAATGCCCGTGCAGGGAAAAGTTCTGAAATGTTGGATTGATGGGCGCGTTATGAATGGTTCTGAAGATTAAAAATGTTAGATAGCACGATAATCTATATGATGATATTCGCCTATTTCTTGGGCTCTGTGCCTTTTGGTTTGTTGTTATATTATCTTAAAACGGGCAAGGATTTACGTAAAGAAGGTTCGGGCAATATTGGCGCAACCAATGTGTATCGTGTAAGCGGTATAAAATTGGCATTCATTACCTTTGTATGTGATAGCGGTAAAACTGCCTTTATCAGTTTGATTGCCTTGCTATTTTTTGGTAAAGCCATTGCATTGATGGTAGGGTTTTGCGCGATTATCGGGCATAATTTCCCCTGTTTCTTGGGGTTTAAAGGTGGCAAGGGGGTGGCAAGCTCGCTTGCATTGATGTTCGTACTTAACTGGCAATTGGCATTGATGGGCTACCTTGTTTGGCTCATGATATTAGCCCTATTTCGCACCTCATCAGTATCGGCATTATTAGGCTTTGGTTTTATGTCTGTAATCGCCTTGTTTTTTATAGAAGATAAAACTGTTTTATTGGCAGCTTTAATGATGACAAGTTTACTTTTCATAAAACATTTAGGCAATATAAGACGGATTATACAAGGCACTGAGCCTGAGACAGTTAAGAATAAAAATCAGTCACAATATTTTTCATTATGGCGGCCGTTACAAAAATTGCGATATAGAAAAAAGGATAAAAAATGAAAATTGAGAAGCCTCAAGAAACCCGTGAATATACCTATTTGAAAGATTATCAAAAGCCTAATTTTTCTATAGAATCTGTGCAGTTGCAATTTGATTTATCTTCTGATGGCACAAAGGTTGAAGCATGGTTGAAAGTCAAAAATCAGACAGGTGATTTAACGCTTTATGGCGAAGATGTGCGCTTGGATTATTTGGCGATTGATGGGCAAGAAATATCAGAATCCTCTTATGAAAAAGACGATAAAAAACTGGTGCTTAAAAAGCAAACAGGCGATTTTACCTTGCATCAAATTGTGCATATTGTGCCTCAAGAAAATACACGCTTAGAAGGGCTTTATTGTTCGTCGGGGCATTTGATGACGCAATGTGAGGCTGAAGGTTTTAGGCGGATTCTTTATTATCCCGACCGCCCCGATGTGCTGGCACCGTTTCATGTTAGCTTATCTGCTGATAAAAAAGCATTCCCAACCTTGCTTGCAGGGGGTAATTTAGTAGAACAGAAAGATTTGCCAGATGGCAGACATAGGGCAGTATTTTACGACCCGCACCCTAAGCCAAGTTATTTATTTGCACTGGTTGCAGGTGATTTTGATTCACGCAGTGATGAATGGACAACCACTGAAGGGCGGCAGGTAAAATTGACTGTTCATGTTGATAAAGGCAATTTAGATAAAAGCGAATTTGCCATGCAGGCGTTGAAACATGCCATGCAATGGGACGAGCAAACCTATCAATTTTGTTATGATTTAGATGATTATCATATTGTGGCGGCGAATGATTTTAATATGGGCGCGATGGAAAATAAGGGGTTGAATGTTTTTAATGCGCGCTTGGTATTGGCAAGCCCTGATACAGCCACCGATACTGATTATGATTTGATTGATGCGGTGATTGCCCATGAATATTTTCATAATTGGACAGGCAATCGCATCACCTGCCGTGATTGGTTTCAGCTTTCCTTAAAAGAAGGTTTGACTGTGTTTCGCGAACAGCAATATTGCGCCGATAATCTTTCAGAATTAGAACAGAGAATTGCCGATGTGAGCATGTTACGCAACCGCCAATTTGCTGAAGATGCAGGTCCTACCGCGCATCCGGTGCGTCCGGAAAAATATTTAGAGATTAATAATTTTTACACAACCACCATCTATGAAAAAGGTTCAGAGCTTATCAGAATGTTTTATCAAATATTGGGTGCAGAAAAATATTATCAAGCCATTGAAACTTATCGGCAACGCCATGATGGCACTGCTGCCACTTGCGATGATTTTTTCGCCGCCATGCAATCGGTAACCGAACAGGATTTATCGCAATTTATGTGTTGGTATCAGCAAGCGGGCACACCAGAGATTACCGTTGAAAAAACATGGCAAGCAAGTGATGCTGATGGCAAAGGCAATGATAGGGGAAACATGCAATTACAGCTAACCCAAAAAATTCAGCAATTAAATGCTGAAATGCCAAAACAACCCCATATGATTCCTTTAAGAATGGCGTGGCTTGATAATGATGGCAATCAGCTTGAGAATCATTGTGCTGATATAAATAGCGATGAGATGCTGGTTTTACAAAATGAGACGCAAAATTTCACATTTCAAAATGTGCCAGAGAATGCCATTCTATCAATCAATCGGGGCTTTAGCGCGCCTGTCCATATGAAAGGTGATTTTGATTATCTTACATTGGCAAGGTTAGATACAGATGGTTTTAACCGCTGGAATGCCAAAGAGCAGTTTTTGATTGATGGCTTTTGTGCGATTTTACGGGGTGAAAAAACATTCTCGGATATTGCCAATGATTGTCAGGATTTGTTTGAAAATTTGTTAAAGGCCACCGATACCGCGCCTTCTTTGTGGCAGTTGCCAGATATTAGTAGCTGTGCGTTGACCATGCAGGATTTTGACCCGCAGAAATTTTATGAATTAAGAGCAGAAGCAGAAGCGTTTCTGGCAGAAAAACTTTATGATGATTTCCTAAAAATGTATCAGAAGCATTATCCCGATTGTGGCAAAGATTATCGGCAGGGGCGTAGCGCAAGGCAATATGCTCATGGCGCATTATATTATTTATCGCTTAAAGAATCGACCTTGCTAAAAAAGCATTATGAAAATTCGCGTAATATGACCGAAAGTTTTGCCGCTTTGCGAATGGCACGGCGCGATGTGCCAGCCTTTGAAACTTTGCGCGTGGATATGCTGAAGCAATTTGCGGATAAATGGCAGAATGATTCTCTTGTGATGAATAAATGGCTAGGGGTGCAAGGCAGTATTATGAATGTGAATCAGCTGGAGACCATCAAGCAGATTGTGAGTAAGGAACATTATTTCAAGATTAAAAATCCCAATAATGTTTATGCCTTGATTGGGCAAATGAGTGCGGTGATGAGCCCTGCTTATCATACCGAAGCAGGCTATGAATTCTTTGGTGAGATTTGCCAGAAATTGGATAGGTTGAATCCGCAAGTGGGGGCAAGATTGTTAGGGTTAGGCTTGATGAATGGACGGCAATTAACAAGCAAGCACCGTGCAGGGCTTGCTGATATGCTACAAAAATTGCTAGATATTGAAAATTTATCACCTGATTTATATGAAATCGCGCATCATCATATTGCGCCTTTGAAAGAATAACCAAGCATCTGCAAGAATAACCAAGCATCAATGATAACCAAGCATCAATCATGGGGTTTTGCTAAACCTTGCGCACCGTATATTTGGTTTCGCTTTCAGCCATTTTTTCCAACCATTTTTGCGCCGCTTCTTCATCTTGATTTTCTTCACGTTCTAAACGTGCCATCGTGCGGTAAAAATGACGATTCTCTGTACCGACTTTTTCCTTGTAAAGCTCCATATTTTGGCGTGCTTTGCCCCAAATTTCAGCATCAATCAAGGCTTCTGCCAATAATAAAATTGTCACAGGATTGTCCATATCACGCGCGCATAATGTTTCCATAGCGCGGGCTTTTTCCAGATTGCTTTTCGCACCTGACATTCTTACATAAGCCGCCGCCATATCAACATTGGCAATTTCGTGCCAATGCTTCTCAATTAACGACATCGCCTTGCGCCCTTTCTTTTGTTGCTCTAACACACGAACATAAAGATGTACACCAGTTTCAGGCATGGCAGTGTAAGCGGCAGAACCATGTTTTTCTGCTTTAGAAAGATTTTCTTCTTTCAAGGCTGCCTCGGATAATGCCCAATGCATCTCTGCACCCCTTTGCCCAGCCTCATCCTTATCGATAGCATGTAAGTTTTTCAATTGTTGCAAGGTTTCCAAACCATCTTCAAAGGTACGTAAATTCAACTGAAGTGAAAAAATTTCCTTCAAAAGCACGGTTGATGCGGGTTGTAAAATAAGTGCGCGTTTTGCATAAGCAAGTGCTTCATCAAATAATCTTTGCTCTTTTGCATGGCGCATTAAACCAAGCAAGCCTAAAAATGCCGTGTTCGGCTTATCTAATAATTTTTGGAAATATTCAACAGCGGCTTCATGGTCGCCCGCTAATTGCGAGGCTTGTGCCGCAAATAAAGTAGAAACAGTATCATTTTCTAAAAGCTCATGTGCCTTGCTCGTCATTCTTTTTGCAGCTTTTTGGTCGCCCGATGCAATGGCAACCAACGCATGGGTTAATACATCGTAACCACGTTCTTGTTGGCGTTTGCTCCAATATTTTTGAATAATGCTGGGAAGCGTATTTATTTTATGCCACGAATTGGTGATAATCACAGAAAGCACGCATAAAATAATAACCAACGCAACCGCAAAGCCAATGGTGGTATCAATATTCCATTCCGACCATACAATATGAACATGCCCCGGGCGGTTTGCCAGCCATACTGACAGCCACACCAACAAGCCAATTTTAATGCCCCAACTGATTGCTTTTACCATATTATATACCTAAATTCCTGATACGTTTTTATTGATTAGCCGCATCGTCATTAACGGCGTCACTTTGAGGTAATTCGCGTAAATCTTGAATAGAATCGATAATATCATTGCCAATTCTTCTGCGAATTTCATCAATCGCATTTAAGACATTCTGGCGTGCTCTGGCTTTATCAAGCCATTCTTCTAATTGCGTTCCTTGCCCATAACGAATAATATCAGGCGAGGCATATCGAATACCATCTGAAAGATTGCCCTGACCTAAGAAATATTCAGCGCGTAATAAATCATTAATATCGGTATCATCTTCTTGCTTTTTGAAATGCACCAACGAACGCACACGCACAACAACTTGTTCTTGCCAATCTTCCGCCTCACTATCGGTTTTTTTCACCAATACAGGATACAGAAAATCGCTATATTGTTGTGCTAAAATTGGCAATGCGAGAATCGGCTGTTCTTCATACAGCCTTAACAGATTAATATGAGTGCTAACATCATCGCGATAAGGAGTGTTTTTGGTTAAATCATCAAAATTTTCTAATTGTTCGCCAAATGCCAAACCATCACGAATACGGGCATCTAGCACTTCCAAAGCGTAGAATAAACCGATGGAACGGCTGAAATTGCGTTCAAATAATTGCCCTGATTCTAACTCTACGCTTTCTAAACGGCGCGAGAGTAAACGTGTGTTTTCTTCTAATTGGTTCAAAAGAGATTGCAAAGAATCAAACTGCACTTGGTTGCTAACACTTTCTTTTTTCAGAAGCTCTACACCCATACGCGCATCTTCTAGCTTTTGTAATTCTTCAGCAGAAACACCTTGTGCTTCTCCAAAAACGCCACTGCCTTCTTTTTGTTGAAGGTTAAAACTAAGCAAAGCAAGGCTAGAACTGGCTTGTTCTACCGTGCTAAGGCGTTCTTCTAATTCGGCAAGCCTATCAAGCACTGCACCTGTTTCTATGTTGGCAGAATCGCCTTCTCCATGGTCATCATATCCTTCTTCGCCATGTTCATCACCATGTCCGCCAATTTTTGATTGTAATTTTTTATCGATTCCATCAGACCAAAGAGGACGCGTAACCACACCAATAATCGCGATAAAAGAAAGCAACAATGCCCAATGGGCAGCAGTTGATTTCGGCAAATCCTCTGCTTTAGCACCATGTCCGTCATGTCCATCGCCAGAATCACCCGAAGGAGGCGTTTGTTTCGCTTTACTACGGTCACGAAACGCGCCATCACCGTCATCTACGATTGGTTCTTCGGCTATGGTTGGCTCGGCTATGGTTGGTTCATTCATAGTTGGCTCGGCTAGTTGGCTCGGCTATAGTTGGTTCTGAATTGGCATCAACATCTATTGGCGCAATATCAGCAGGACCACCATCGGCATATTCGGTTGCTACTGAAATATCATCTGTCTCTAGGTTATTAGGGTCCATTGCAGGGTCACCCTCTAACGTTTGGTAGAATGTTGTTGGCAATATAACACCATTTTTATTTGCGGATTCAGCAATCATTTCCAAACGATTGGCAGGAATTTTCCCACGTTGTTTCCAACCTTGCACAGTACTAACCCCAAGCCCGATTTGTTTTGCCATCGGACGAAGCCCGCCAAAGCTATCTAAGATTGCCGACACATAATGTTCGCCAACAATATCAAAAGGTTCTGCCATGAACTACTTACCTTCTTCTCTTATCTCATCTAACAATTTTTTTAAGCCTTGTAACATAGCCTCATCAGAAGTTTTATCCGCAATTTGCATATTTATCGTAACATCTATACCCGCCTCAGCCCATTGCTGAACATAGGGATAGGTAGTCTGACAAACAGCCTTACTTAAACATACAAAGTTTATATTATATTTTCGCTCTTTTTGCAAAGCATGATTGCAAAAATTTGCAAGAAAAATTTCAGCGGTGCGTGGTGAAAATAACATAATGGCGGTAAGGTCTGAAAAATAATGCAAAAAATTGTCAGGAATCTGTTGTTCTGCAATCGTACGATACAGGCTTTTGCGGATAGCATCAAAACCACTGGTCTGTAATCTTTCTGCCAAATGATGGGGATGATTATCGGCAGAACCATGATAAAAACGCATATCTTTAGGCGCTTTCTGGCAAATAAGCGTGTATAATTTATCGCTATTGCCCCCTGCTGTGTGAATTGTGGAAAAGCCAGAATCTTTGGCAATCATGGTTGTTTTTTCACCCACCGCATAAACAGGAAGCGATAATATATCGGCACGATGATGGGGGTTTTTATTCAGCTGATACATGAAAGCGCGCACCCCATTGGCAGAGGTGAAAATAAGCCCGTTTCTTGTATTATCGGGCAACATAGTATCGTCATCGATACCATCATTAATATTGGACAAAAACTCTACGCGCATCATGGGCACAATGATAGGGTTGAATGATTCCTTGCGTAATTTTTCTGCCAGAGTTTCCGCATCATCTATAGGGCGCGTGATAAGAATATTACCCTTCATGATTCGGTTATGGTGCAACATTTATTCATGAAGAAGGTAATAGATGCGGGGCTTGGGCTTTTAATATTTTCCCAAGCGTATCACCCATTTCAGTAGGAGTTTTGAAAACAGAATCAGATGCTTTTTTGCTGATGATAAAATGTTCCGAACCATCAGTTGCACTTAATTGCGCGGTAAGTTGATTGCTTGGGGGCATGGCGCGTTTTTCATCGTTCGGACTGCGTTTGATAAATTGGCTATAGACACCAACTGGCGTATGGCACGAACCACCTAACCTACGTAATAAGGCGCGTTCTGCTGATAATTCATCTAAGGTTAAAGGATGACATAAAGGATAAAGTGCTTGATGTAAGTGTTGATTTTCAGCATGGCAGGTGGCAACAATAATGCCTTGCCCGGCTGATGGCAACATAATATCGGCTGGAATCGGTGTGCCTTGTGCTATATTCATGCGCGCTAAGCCTGCCATAGCTAACATAATGGCATCTAATTTTAAGTCATGCATTTTTTCTAATCTTGTTTCAATGCGTCCACGTAGGGGGATAATTTCTAAATCAGGGCGAATCGTTAAAAGCTGTGCCTTGCGCCGTGGCGAGCATGTGCCGATGGTGGCATTGGCGGGTAATTGTTGTAAATCACTAAAATTTTGTTGCCGCCCTATCAGGCAATCACGCCTATCATCACGCGGCAAAATGCAAGCAAGTTTGATATTATCGTGCAACTCACTTTCTAAATCTTTGGCAGAATGAATGGCAATATCAATCTCACCTCTGATGAGTGCTTGGTCTAATTCCTTGATGAATAAGCCTTTGCCACCAATTTCGTAAAGTGGTTTATCCAGAATTTTATCGCCATCTGTGGTGATAGGGATAATTTCATAGGCGATATCGGCAAAATGCTGTGTTAGAAAGTTGCAGAAAATTTCTGTTTGTCTAAGCGCAAGAGGCGATGCCCGCGTGCCGATTTTCAAATGGTCAATTTTTAAGTTTTTGATGGTCATAATGTTTAGAGGTGATTGCAATATTGCGTAAAAATAGGCATATTAATCATATTTAGCAATAATTATTTTAATGGAATAAAGGATTGTCAAAATGCCCAAAGAAAATTTAGGGGAAAATTTAGGGGAAAATTTAGGGGAAAAACCTGAAGCGCGCTTGAATGATGTCCATAATTTGGGTAATGCAAAAGTAACAAAAAAAGCTGATGGTAAATCGCAAGGGAAAACTGCGAAAGCATCGGCATTGCAACGGAACATTGCACGGCGTAAGCATCAAAAACGCGCCCGTGCCGATGATGGATGACCAATAATAAAAGAATGGGAAGAAAATGGGAATTTTACCAGATAATTGGATTAAAGAACAAGCGCAAAAAAACGGTTTGATTGAACCTTTTGTTGAAGGGCAGAAACGCGAAGGGGTGATTTCGTATGGGTTATCATCTTATGGTTATGATGCGCGGGTGGCACGGGAATTTCGGATTTTCACCAATGTGGATTCTGCGATTGTTGACCCCAAAGATTTTAAGGATGAAGCGTTTGTAAAACGCGAGCAAGATGTGTGTGTGATTCCGCCTAATTCTTTTGTGCTTGCCAGAACGGTGGAATATTTTAGAATTCCGCGCGATGTGTTGGTGATTTGTTTAGGCAAATCCACCTATGCCCGATGTGGCATTATTGTGAATGTTACCCCGCTTGAGCCTGAATGGGAAGGGCATGTAACCTTAGAATTTTCTAACACAACGCCATTGCCTGCAAAAATTTATGCCAATGAAGGGGCGTGTCAATTTTTGTTTTTGAAGGGCGAAGGTAATTGCGATATTTCTTATGCCGACCGCGCAGGTAAATATCAAGGGCAACGTGGCGTTACATTGCCCAAGATTTAGTATAAGATTTAGCCTATAAAATTTAAGCTATTTTTTGCTGTTAAAATCCACTTTATTGACCAGTAAAAATGCTTTCCTGCGGTTTGCGTAAATTGCCGATAAGGGTGCTTTATCAGTTTCAAATGTTCCCCATTGGGTAATCTCTGCACTCCATTTTGCATCAAAAAGAGCAGGATATTCAAAATTTTCTTCTGCATATTTTTGCTGAATGGAATCGCTAAGCATAAAATGCATTAATTTTATGGCATTATCGGCATTAGGCGCATATTTAAGCAATGCCGTGCCGCTTATATTCATATGTGTGCCACCTGTTTTTTGATTCGGAAAAACCAGATTCACTGATTCTGCCCAAGCACGTTGTTTATCGTTCTGAAGCATCAAGCCATAATAATAGCTATTGCCAATCGCAATATCGCAAATGCCATTATGGATGGCACTTACCTGTGCGCGGTCGTTACCTTGCGGGGTGCGGGCAAGGTTTATTTTAACAGCCCTTAACCATTCTTCAGTTTTTTGTTCCCCCCAATGATGAATGAAAGAGCCAAATAAGCCTAAATTATAATCATGCGTGCCACTGCGTGTGCAAATTTTACCGCGCCATTTTGGCTCTGCTAAATCTTCATAATTTTGCACATCAGTTTTTGAAACACGCGTTTTTGAAACATATAACAACCGCGCGCGTTGCGTAAGGGCTATCCATTGCTTGTTATCATCACGTAAATTTGGGGGCAATACATCTAATATATTGTTAGGAATATCTTGCGTGATATTGGCATCGACCGCATCGGCAAGCCGACTATAATTGCTTGTGAGCAGTAAATCGGCAGAACTGCCTTTGTTTTCTGCTTTAATCCGTTCCACCAAACCCTTCGACGCACTGATAAGATTCACTTTGATGCCAGTTTTTTCTGTAAATTTGGCAAAAATCGGCTCCATCAGAAAGCTTTGCCGATAAGAATAAACATTCACCTCATCCGCCGCATATGTTACATGCAGAGGCGATAATAAAACACATAGAAAAACGGACAGAAAAACGGTGAGTGCGGTGATAGGCTTCATCATTGTTTTATTGGGCATGAATTAATTTTCCTTTTTAAGAATTCACAATATCTGATGCAATTAATGATTATTCTTAACTATAAAAGCAAGTATTATTTTATATGGTATTGTTTTAATGGACGCGTAAAATAAATAGGGAATTCTCTTATGATAGACATATAAAATTTGATATTTTCATCTTAAATTCATATAAATTATAAATGAGTCAATCATCATAGAGCTGGGCAGATGAACGCATTAAACGTAAATTCAAGAACAATTTTTTGTCATGATAATTTGCAAATATTAGAAGGCATTAATAGCGAATCCATTGATTTGATTTATCTTGACCCGCCTTTTAACAAGAATAAAGTTTTTACCGCAACCATTGGTAGCAGTGCCGAAGGTGCTGAGTTTTCAGATATATTCCGCGAAGAAGATATTAAGGATGAATGGGTTTTAACCATTGAATATGAAAATCAGGAATTATATAGCTATTTAACAGGGGTTAAGGAATTTAGTAATTCTTACAATTATTGTTACCTTGTTTATATGACAATTCGTTTGATTGAATGCCAGCGGATATTAAAACCAACAGGAAGCTTTTATTTACATTGCGACTCTACCATGAGCCATTACTTAAAGATTGTTTTGGATTGTGTTTTTGGAGAAAAGAATTTTAGGAATGAGATTATTTGGCAACGAAATGATGGCAGAGGGAAAGGAAGTCAGCATGATAGTAAAAAGTGGGGCGCAAATACCGATACAATACTTTTTTACACCAAATCTAATAATTACCTCTTGAATATAAATTTACCAATTATTGAAGAAGAGTTAACTCAATTTAATAAAATAGATGAGAAAGGTAGAAAGTATCATACAGGTACTCCTTTATTTCGTTCTAAAAGTATGGGGCTTAGACCCAAACTTTGTTATGAATGGAGAGGGTTTGAGAATCCAAACCCTTATGGTTGGAGATTTGAAAAAGAAAGATTAGAAGAAGAATATCAAAAAGGCAATATCGTCATTACAAAGACTGGTAAACTTGAAAGAAGAAAATATATTGATGATTACAAAGGAAAACCAATAGATAATAGCTGGGGAGATATAGCAAGAGTAACAGGCGGAGAAGAAGAAGCGACAGGTTATCCCACACAAAAACCGCTCGCTTTGTTAGAGCGTATCATCACTGCATCAAGCAATAAAGGCGATGTTGTGCTAGACCCATTTTGTGGTTGTGCAACTACCTGTATCGCCGCTGAAAAATTAGGCAGAAAATGGGTAGGCGTTGATATATCGGTTAAGGCTTACGAATTGGTTAAGCAACGCCTAGAAAAAGAAGTGCCATCAGATTTGTTTCGCGACGAACCAAATTTTTTAACAACCCCACCTGAAAGGGGCGCGGACGATATTCAAGAGCAAGGTTTTGTGTATGTGATTGCCAACAAAGCATGGCAGGGTGAGTATAAAGTAGGCATTGCAAAAAATGTTCAGAACCGATTAAACAGCTATCAAACATCTGACCCTAGAAGGGGTTATGAATTAAAATATTCTCTCCAAACGCCTGATTTCAAAGAAATTGAAAGGCATATTCATCATAGTTTTGATAATGAATATGAGTGGGTGAAAGGCGATTTAGATGCGATTATCACTGCGATTGAAAATTACAATAAACAATAAAATATCAATAAGTTTGCATTTCATTTAATTCAGCCTGCTGTAATTTGATTTTGCAATCCGTGCCATAGGCATATTTTTGCGAGCCATTTTTGCCGATGATGCGATGGCATGGCAAAAATAATGCAATCGGATTTTTCGCAACCACATTGGTTGCCACTTGCCTTGCATGGCTATTCACTTTTTCAGCCAAATCGCCATAAGTCCAATCATTTGTGCCATAAGGAACGCAAAGCATGTTTTTCCAACCTAGTATTTGCTTTTCTGTACCAATGGCTAAAATAGGTGGCGTTATTTTGCCTTTGCTTGCAAAAAACTGTTCTATATCTTGCTGAATATTACGTGGTTGTTTCATTTTTTTTAGGGGCAAACGCTTCAGCACCCAATAAGAATTTTGCATTTTTTGTAACAACATATCGGCATTTTGCTTGTTTCCTGATTTATCAAAACCAAACCCTAGCGCGCAGATTTTATCATCTAACAGCAGATAAACAACCAAGCCAAAATCGGTTTGGGCATTGCCATGATAGATGCAATCGGTGCTTTTTTTGTAGCGATGCTTAAAATCATTTTGCGTTAAGAATTCGATAGATTTCATCATTACCGCCAATTTAATTGACTAGCATAATCGATGAGCATATGGGTAAGTTTCTTTTCAAATTTTCGTAATTTACGATTCTTTAACCAGCCCATTCGTGTTTGAAAATGAGGAAAATTTGCCCGCATGGAAATTGCATTTAAGCCCCTTATTTCTAAATCAGCCCGTGCCATTCCGCATAAAATGCCAACCCCAAAACCTGCTTTGATATATTCAATCAGCACATCAGAATCAGCGGCTGAAAAAATCGGCTCTAGGCTAAGATGATGCTGTGTAAAGAAATTTTCTAATGTTTTGCGCCCTGTAATCCCTTCAATGTAGCTAAGCAACGGATATTTCACAAGTTTTTCCAACGTAATATCATCGGGCGCGCATTGGTTGAGGGGGTGGTCGTGCGGCAAGCCCAAAATATGATTCCAATGATAGAGGCTGACATGCTCAATCAATGGGTCGTCGCTCATACTTTCTGTGCAGATAATAAAATCCACATCCCCCCTATGAAGCATATTGATTAAGGTGCCCGGTTGTGCTTGCGAAAAATTCAAGCGCACTTTCGAAAATTGCGCGCTAAATGCCTGCATAGGCTTGGGCAAAAAATAACGCGCTTGGGCATGGGTTGTGGCAATATTTAACGTGCCACTATCCGTAGCATGGTAATCGGCGGCTAAGGCGTTGATATTATTTTCTGCCAATAAAATAACATTCATTTCTTGTAAAATATGCGCGCCAAAAGGGGTAATCCCATCTAGCCTTTTGCCATTGCGGTGAAAGATTTTTTGCTTTAATTCCGCTTCAATTTGTTGCAAGCGTCGGCTCAAGGCAGATTGTGCAACATGCAATTCTTCAGCTGCCAACGATATATTACCACCATTTTCTGCCAATATTTTGATGAGTTTAATTTGTACCAGATTCATAAAATTTCCTATATATCATTTTAGCATAAATGATAGAATCATTATGCTTTAAAATCAAGATGTAAAATCAACATATAAAATCGATATGTTTTTAGATTATATTTTTTGACAATGGTTGCAGAAAAAGCTGGCACGTTTTTGTTGTGAAATTTTGGTAATCATACCTTTATGGCATCGTGCGCAGGTTTGATTATCGCGCCCATAGGCCTGCCATTGATGCTGAAAATATCCTAATTCACCATCAGGATGTGAAAAATCAGAAAAGCTAGACCCGCCCACTTTAATGGCCTGTTGCAAAATTTTCTGCATGGCATCGCTTAAATCTTGCCATTTTTTTTTGCTTAAATCGCGCGCGATGGCTTCGGGGTGAATTTTGGCAAGCCATAACGCTTCGCTACAATATATATTGCCCATGCCGGCAATGATGCTTTGGTCCATTAAAAATGCTTTGATGCTGATTGCGCGGTTTTTGGCATGTGCCATTAAGTAATCACTATCAAGTGTTTCTGTGATGGGGTCGCGGCCTAATTTTTTCAAGAAACGATTATCTTCTTGTGTGGAATCTGCCGGGAATAAATCCATAAAGCCGAAACGGCGCGGATCGTGATAGCATAAGTAAAGATGCTGTCCTTTGTCATTTTCAAACGTCACCAATAGATGGCTGTGTTTTTCTGGGAAATCATTATCGGTTTTTGCAAGAATAAGTCTGCCCGACATGCCAAAATGAATCAGCCACACCCAAGCCTTATTATCAGTGGTATCATTAAGAAATAATAGCAAATATTTGCCACGCCGATGATAGCGTTGAATATGGCAATTCTGAATACGCTGGCTAAAATTTTCAGGGAAGGCGAAACGCAAATCTTTCCGCGTATTGCGGGCAGAAATAATTTTGGGATTTTTGCCTAAAAACGCTTTTAAGCCAACGCGAATGGTTTCAACTTCTGGTAATTCAGGCATTGTGGATTGGGTATATTATAGCCCAAGTGCTTCGCGATAAAGTGCGATGATTTCATCGGTTACGGCTAAATCACCTTTATCCATTTTCCGTAATTTAATAATCTGGCGAATGATTTTCACCTCAAACCCCATGCCACGGGCTTCGGAATAAACAGTGCGAATATCTTCTGAAATTGCCTGCCGTTCTTCTTCTAGCCTTTCAACTCGCTCTACAATATTTTGTAATTTATCGGGTGTAAAGGGACGTGCTTGAACCATTTTTTCCTCACCATTTTATGAATATTATTGATGCGCTATTACTACCATAGTGCCATCATGTTTGGCAAGAGGGGCTTTTCATGATTAAACAGAACAAAAGAATGAGACGATAAGATTTTTTAAGAATTGCACATTGTTGAAAAATCCTTTATTGTAAAGAAATTATGCGTGTTTAAATGTGCAAATTTGGGTAGGAATATAAATGATTATATCCTTAGAACCTCATGAATGAACGCAATACATCTTCTGAAAATTCTGTAGCAGTTAATGAATTCCCACATGTGCCGGTTTTGCTTGCGCAAATGTTAGATTTTTTACCTGCTGGCAATAATATTGCTGTCATGGATGGCACTTATGGCGATGGGCATTATAGCAATGCCTTGCTGAATAAGGGCGCGAATGTTTTTGCTTTTGATAAAGACCCCGAGGCAATCGCGAAGGGAGAGGCGTTAAAACAGCGTGATAAATTAGAGAAATTGCATTTTATCCATGCTGATTTTGGTGATTGCCAAGCAGAATTACGCTCGCGTGATATTCATCAATTAGATGCGATGATTTTTGATTTAGGCGTTTCTTCGCGTCAATTAGATGATGGCGAAAGGGGCTTTTCGTTTCGGCATGATGGCGCGCTTGATATGCGGATGGCGAAAACAGGTTCAAGTGCGGCTGATATTATCAACAGCTACGATTTGCAACAGCTTAGCCGCATGTTTAAGCGTGGTGGCGAGCAGAAATTCGCCCGCGCGATTGGCAAGGCAATTATTAAAACGCGTGAAAAAACACCGATTGACCGCACAAAACCGTTGGCAGAACTTATCAGCAATGTTATCCCCAATCATATGCAAAAGCGTGGCATTCACCCGGCAACATTGGCGTTTCAAGCCATCAGGATTGAGGTTAATCAAGAATTTGCAGAGTTAGAAAAAGCGTTATTGGCATCTGATAGTTTGTTGCGTGAAGGGGGCAGATTGATTGTGGTGAGTTTCCATTCATTAGAAGATAAAATTATGATGCGCTATTTACGGCAATATCAAGGAACATCGCGCTATTTGCCTGAATCAGAGGAACAGCAAAAATATAAGGTTCTCACCAAAAAGGCGATTATCCCTGATGAGGCAGAAATGCAACGCAATTCAAGGGCGCGTTCGGCACGGATGCGGGTGGCAGAAAAATGCTAAATCGCCTGAATTATTTTTTCATGATTTGCCTGATGTGTTTGGGCGTTGGTTTATTGCTTGTTGTGCTTACCAATAATCGCGCGGTGAATCAGCTACAATCGCAGATTGCTCGTTACGAGGTCGAAATAACTCGCGAGGAAGAAAAGATTCATAATTTGCGTACCGAAATTGTCCATCTATCGCACCCTGAACGCATTGCCCGTTTTGCAAAGGAATATTTGCCAGAGTTAGCAGAAACCAATGTGAATGCGCTTTACGTTCCTGAAAACACAGGTGGCGGAATTGTTTGGCAGAATGATGGTAAGAAAATTCCATCGATCAAGCTTTTTACTGATTTTGAAAAAGAATTGAAAGAACAGGTGCAAGATGAATAAAGATAATCATATTGCACATCAAATATCGGCACATTGGAAAAAAATCAGTGTCTCTGTTTCGCGTCTTGATATTAAAATTTTGCGCCGTTTTTATAGCGACACGAATGATGATAATTCTGGGCAAGAAACTATCGAAGGGAATAATAATGAGGATAGCAATCAATTAAGCAGGTTGTTTCACACCGTTACCACACAGCCAAGGCGTGGCAGTGGTGCTTATTATTATAAAATGTTAGAGATTTGCCGTGCGCGAATTTTGCTGGTATGGGGGTTGATGGGGCTTGCATTTTTGGCGTTAACATTACGCACGGTTTCATTGCCATTTACCGAAGTGCGTTCGCTCACCAATAATACGCAAAGTGGTAATTACGCGCCTGCTTTGCGTGCCGATATTGTGGATAGGAATAACAATATTTTGGCAAGCTCTGCGATTGTAAAAAGCCTGAATGCTGATGTGCCTTTGATGCGCCGTGCCAATGTTGATTTTACCCAAGCGGCTGAGCAATTATCTATTCTTTTGCCCAATCTTGATAAAGATGAATTGGTTGATAAATTTGGGCGTTCATCGCATTTTCCAATCTTGCACCGTATGACTCCTGAACAAGCATGGCAGGTGCGTCAATTAGGAATTCCCGGCATTTATACCTTGCGTCAAGAAGGCAGAATTTATCCGTATGGCGAGATGATGGGGCATGTGGTTGGTTTTGTTGATAATGATAATAACGGGCAGAGTGGTGTAGAGTTACGGTTTAATTCGTTACTAGGTCGTGGGGAAGCCCCTTTTGCGCTTTCGATAGATGTCCGTATGCAATATATTTTGGTTGAGGCGTTGAGGCGTGTTTTTGAGGCGCAAGATGCAAAATCAGCGTGTGGGGTGATTATGTCGGTCGATTCTTCTGAAATATTGGGCATGGCATCTTTTCCTACGTTTGATCCGCATCATGTTGGAAGCATCACGCAGGATAAATATTTTAATTGTGCCACGCAATCGGTGTATGAGCTTGGCTCTACCATGAAGCTGATTACTGCCGCCATGGGGTTAGAGATGGGCACGGCAACATTGGAAACAATTTATGATACCACGCGCCCTATTCGGCAAGATGGCAGGGTGATTTCTGATATTCGGCTTAGTAAATTCCGTTATAATTTTCGTCAGGTGATTACCTATTCATCGAATATCGGCACGGCATTAATTGCCCGTGATGTCGGGGCTGTGCGTCAACGTGAATTTTTAGAACGGCTTGGATTGTTGAGTGTTTCGCCGATTGAGCTTGAAGGCAAAGGCGTGCCTTTGATTGCATCTAAACAAGATGATTTAACCACCATGACGATTGGTTTTGGGCATTCTATTGCGGTAAGTCCGTTGCATCTGGCAAGTGCGGTTAGCACGATTATCAGCGATGGGGTGTATCGGAAACCAACTCTGCTTTATATTCCTGAAGTGCAACGCGCGCTTGCGCCGGGCGTTCGGGTGGTGAGTTCTGAAGTTTCTAGCGCGTTAAGACAGCTGATGTATTTGGTAGTGCGCGAGGGTACAGGGCGTGCGGCGCGTTTACCTAATTATGTGGTGGGTGGCAAAACAGGCACCGCAGAAAAATTGGTAGAAACTTCGTTCGGGTTACAATATAGCTCGGATTCGGTGCTTTCTTCATTTCTGGCGGCATTCCCCATGCATCAACCGCGCTATCTGATTTATGTTGTGGTAGACGAACCCAAAGGTGCGAATGTGTTTGGCGGTGCGATTGTTGCGCCTGTTGTGAAAGAGGTGATACAAAAAATGGCGCCATTGGTGGCAGTCCCTTCTTATAGTGAAAGCGCGCCTGATATATTAAAGGGGTTAGGTTTGGATAAAAAAGGGCAACCTTTGCAGATAGGTAATTAGCAGATGGTGCAGAAACTGCCAAATAATATTATGGGGGATATAACAGGCTTGACCTCTGATAGTCGCAAGGTGCGTGAGGGTTATCTTTTTGCGGCTCTGAAAACTGCTGATGAGAACACTAATAGTCATGGAAAAAATTATATCGCGCAGGCAAAAGAAAAAGGCGCGCATTATGTTTTGGGCGAAGAAGATGTTCGTGAAGAAGCCCACGCGAATGATTTGCCGTTCATTCTTAGCCATGATGTAAGGCGCGATTATGCCTTGCTAGCGGCTGATTTTTACGGTGCTTTGCCTGAAAAAATCATTGCGGTTACTGGCACGAATGGCAAAAGTTCCATCGTCTGGATGATGCGTTATTTATGGGCGCATGCTGGCATTAAGGGCGCAAGCATTGGCACGCATGGGGTGTATCGTGATTTGGCATTGCAAGAAAATCTGCCTTTAACCACTCCTGATGCGGGGATATTGGCGCAATATGCGGGCGGTTTGGCGAATGATGGCTATCAGCATTTAGCCTTAGAAGCCTCAAGCCATGGTTTGCATCAATCACGTTTGGCAGGGTTTCAAGTAGATATTGCCATTATGACCAATTTATCGCGCGACCATATGGATTATCACAAGGATTTTGAAGATTATCGGCAAGCGAAATATCGGTTGTTTCAAGAAAATATCAAAAAAGATGGCGCATTCTTGGTGTGTGAATATTACGATAGGGCTGATGATTTACGCAAGATTGCCGAAGAAAAACAAGCAAAATTTTATTCTTATGGCTTTGATGAATCTCATGATTTTGCATTGCTAAATTATCATTATCAAGATGGCATGCTTCATGCCGATGCAAAATTATGCGATGAGAAAGTACCAGTTATGATTGGTTTGGCAGGCAAATTTCAGTGGGAAAACGCCCTTGCCGCCATGGCATCAGCCTATTTAACAGGCATGAAAGCAGATGAGATTCAGCAGGCATGTGCCACTATCAAGCCCGTGCAAGGCAGGTTGGATAAAGTGGCACAGCTTGAAAATGGCGCGGAGATTTTCGTAGATTATGCCCATACGCCCGAAGCCTTAGATAACGCGCTTGCTGTTTTGCAAGAACATATCACCTATATCGGCAAGGGGCAAAACCAGCTTATTTGTTTATTTGGTTGCGGGGGCAATCGCGATAAAGGCAAGCGTTATCAGATGGCGCAAAGTGCCATGAAACGCGCCGATAAGGTGATTGTGACCGATGATAATCCACGTCATGAATCACCGCTTGCTATTCGGATGGATGTGCTTGCTGGGTGCGATGGCTGGCATATTCCGAACCGTGAATTAGCGATAATCAGCGCGATAAGAATGCTGAAAGCAGGTGATGTTTTGCTGATTGCTGGCAAGGGTCATGAAAATTATCAAATTTATGGTGATGAAAAACAGCCCTTTGATGATACGCAAATGGCAATCAAATATGCAAAAAATAGAGCGCCATATTTATCATTATGGGATTGTAAAAAATTACAGATGGTTGAGAGCGATTTGAAAATTGCCGCTGATATGAACAATGATGATATGAACAATCTGGCGATTTATGATATTGCGATTGATAGCCGAAAAACCCGCGATGGTGATTTGTTTTTAGCCTTAAAAGATGCGCGTGATGGGCATGATTTTATTGCATCAGCCAAAGAAAATGGTGCGGTTGCAAGTTTAGGCACGCGCGCGCCTGCTGATTTTGTGGTGAAAGATAGTTTGCAAACTCTTGAAAAAATGGCGCGTTACCAGCGCGAAAAAAGTAATGCCATTTATATTGGGATTACAGGGTCGGTTGGCAAAACCAGTATTAAAAATGGTTTGTCGCGTTTATTTTCAGCGCATTTCAAATGTCATGGCGCGCAAGGCAGTTTCAACAATCATATTGGCTTGCCTCTATCTTTGGCAATCATGGCAGAAGATACAGAAATTGGCGTGTTTGAAATGGGTATGAATCACACGGGTGAAATTGCCGCATTAACAGATATTTTATGCCCCGATATTGCCGTGATTACCGCCATTGCGCCTGTGCATTTGGCGCATTTTGAAAGTTTAGAAAAGGTGGCTTATGCCAAAGCAGAGATTTTTGAATCGATGCTTTTGGAGGGGCGTTCTGATAAAAAACAGCAAAATAATTATGCTATTTTGCCACGTGATAGCGAGTTTTACGATTTGCTTTGTGGCTGTGCTTCTGGTTTGCAAATTCTTACATTTGGAGCGCATCCAGATTCGGATATTCGTATCTTGGGCAAAGAATTTTTATCAGGTACGGATATACCAACTATCCGTTGGAAGTTCGCTTATGATGGCAAGGAATATGCCATTGAGGGCTTTGTAGATGGTGTGCAATGGGGGCAGTTATTATCGGCAATGATGGCGGTAACATTAGCGGTGCGTGATAAAATGAAAGATGCTACGTCTCTTGAAGATTTATTGTTACCCTTATGGGGCATGCATCCATCAGCTGGCAGGGGCAATCTGTTATGGGGTGAAAAATTATCAGTGCATGTGATAGATGAAACCTATAATGCAAGTCCGGTGGCAATGCAGGCAGCACTTGAGAATTTAAGCACATGGGAAAATCTAAGCACATGGGGAAATTTAGGCGCGTCACAATTAAAAAGCACAAGGAAAATAGCCATCATCGGGGATATGTTGGAATTAGGCAAAGATGAGATTTCCTATCATCAGCAACTATTTGATGCGTGTATAAAGCTAGATAAGGTGCATGTGGTAGGCACGTGTATGAAAGAATTATATGATTTATTGCCTCCGCAAAAACAGGGTATTTGTGCAAAGGATGCGAGGGGGCTTGCAGAGGCTTTACTGCCTATGATAAATAAAAATGATACTGTGATGGTGAAGGGCTCCGCCAGCATGAATATGAAAGAAATTGTCGCCTTATTAACAGGTGCATGAAGGGTTTAGCAGATGTTCGCATATCTTAGTCAATATTCAGAATTAACGATTTTCTTTAATTTATTTCGTTACATTACTTTTAGAAGTGGTGGTGCTTTTATCACCGCTTTGGTGCTTTGTTTCATCATTGGCGGTCCGCTGATTGAATGGCTGAAAAAGAAGCAACATGGCGTGAATAATGTGCGCGAAGATGTGCCTGAACAACATTTCAAGAAAATTGGCACCCCCACGATGGGCGGGTTGATGATTTTAATTTCATTGCTTGTTAGCACATTATTATGGGCGGATTTAAGCAATCATTATATCTGGATGATTTTGGTGTTAACAGCAGGTTTTGGGTTGATTGGTTTTGTGGATGATGTCATGAAAATTAAAGGCAATCGCAAGGGCGTGTCGGGTCGCATCAGATTGCAGGTAGAATTTTTACTGGCGATGGCAGTATGTATCTGGCTTGCGCATATGTCTAGCCCGGGGCTTGCAAATCATCTTGCACTGCCTTTCTTGAAAAATATATTATTTGATTTGAGTTGGTTTTACGTTATTTTTGCAGGTTTTGTGATTGTGGGTACAGCGAATGCGGTTAATTTAACCGATGGGCTTGATGGGCTTGCCATCGGACCTGCCATCATTGCGACTGCTTGCTTTGGAATTATTGTTTATTTGGTAGGGCATAGTGTATATGCGGTATATTTAGGCGTTCCGTTTATTTTAGGCACGGGTGAATTGGCGGTATTTTGCGCTGCATTGATGGGTGGTTCGTTAGGGTTTTTATGGTTTAACGCACCCCCTGCCAAAATCTTTATGGGGGATACAGGCTCGCTTTCCATTGGCAGTGCATTGGGTGGGCTTGCGGTGCTAAGCAAGCACGAAATTGTGCTGATGATTATTGGTGGCTTGTTTGTGCTAGAAACTGTTTCGGTGATTATTCAGGTGATTTCCTTTAAGTTGATTGGCAAAAGAGTGTTTGCGATGGCACCTTTGCATCATCATTTTGAGAAAAAAGGCTGGCATGAATCTACCATTGTGGTAAGGTTTTGGATTATTGCCGTGATTATGGGCTTTATTGGGCTTGCAACATTGAAGTTACGCTAAGCTAAGGAGTTATTGTGACGATAGATTTGCCTTCATGGGGGGGCAAAAGAGTGCTGGTTGCAGGGCTAGGCATAAGTGGCTGTGCGGCAGTGGAAGCCTTGCTAACAAGTGGTGCCAAAGTTAGCGTTTGGGACGATAATCAAGAATTAATGCAAGAAGTATCACGCCATTATGCGGTGCAGATGCTTGATATTTATGTTGTGGCACAATGGCATCAGCTTGATGCGTGTTTGCCCGCCCCTGGTATCAAACCCAATCATTTGCTTTTTTCACGTGCCAATCTTGCCGATTGTCAAATCATCAGTGATATTGATTTATTACAGCAAGCCGTGTTGCATAAGGGGTGTCGGTTTATTGGCATCACTGGCACAAATGGCAAATCTACAACAACAGCGTTGATTAATCATATTTTAAATCATGCAGGGCGCAAAGCGGTTGCAGGGGGCAATATTGGAGATGCGGCATTGGGGCTTCCCATGCTGGGCAAGGATGATTATTATGTATTAGAGCTTTCATCTTACCAACTTCATCATATGAAAAATAGCCGATTTCATGCCGCGGTTTTATTAAATATTTCGCCCGACCATTTGGCGTATCATGGCACCATGCAAGATTATATCAATTCAAAGTTTAAGATTTTTGCATGGCAAGAAAAAGAAGATATGGCAATTGTTGGTATTAGCACCGAAGCAGGGCATGCGGTGGCAGGTGCGCTTTATGATTATAATTACCAACAATTACAATTATTTTCTGGCTTGATGCGGGTTTCCAATGGAATTTTCTGGGAAGTGGATGCGCTATGGCGGGTTGAAGAAATCATTTCAGAAACAGGTGAGGAGCTTCCCGGCACGGCTGAGAAAATATTAAATTTGCGTGATTATCCGCATTTCAGTGGCAGGCATAATGCTGAAAATATTGCCGCCGCATGGGCTGTTTGCAATGCAGAAGGTATCGCTGATGAGAAAATTATTTCTGCCCTTGCCGATTTTACAGGGTTGAAACATCGGCAAGAATATATCGGGCATATCGGCAATATCCATTTTGTGAATGATAGCAAGGCAACCAATATAGAGGCAACGCAAATGGCGCTTTCGCTTTATCCTAATATTTACTGGTTGGCAGGGGGGCAAATTAAAGATGAGCCTCATCGACAATTATTAGAATATATCGGTAATATCAAAGCAGGTTTTTTTTATGGTCAAGGGGCAGAAAAATTTCACAAGATTTTTTCATCGGTATGTCCTTCGCAAAAATGTGAAACATTGGAACAAGCTTTAGCTTTGGCATTTCAACAGGCGCAAATTGATTGCGAGGCATCGCCAGATATGCTTGCAACCATTTTGTTGGCTCCGGCGGCGGCTTCATTTGACCAATTTAAGAGTTTTGAGCATCGGGGTGATTGCTTTATTGAACAGGTGGAAAAATTACATGATGCGTTGGCGTTGGCGTCAGAGAAAGCCCAAATGAAAGCCAAAGAGAGAGCCAAAGAGAGAGGTGATAAAAATGAAAGTGCCTGAACCCTTGCGCGATTGGTTTATAGAATTAGACCGTTGGAGCTTGATGATGCTGTTTATGCTGATTGTGATGGGCGTGGTTATGAGCTTTTCAGTCTCGCCTGAAGTGGCGGTGCGGTTAAAAATACCGCCTTATTATTTAGCAATCAAGCATCTGGTTTTTGCGAGTTTAAGTTTATGTGTGTTGCTGTTTATTTCATTTTGTAACAGTAGAATGATTAAACGTATCGCAGTTTATATGTTGCTTGCTAGTTTTTTGATGCTGATAATTGTCAATTTTTGGGGGGAAAGTTTTAACGGCTCGCATCGTTGGTTGCGGTTTCTTGGGCTAACCATTCAACCCTCAGAATTTGTAAAACCTTCTTTTGCGATTGTTTCTGCATGGTTGCTTGCTATGCAAAGTAAGGGCGAGCCTATCCCCGGCATCAGCATCATTTGGTTTATTTATATTGTATTTATTGGGCTGTTGATGTTGCAACCTGATGTGGGGCAAAGTATTTTTCTAACCATGATTTTTCTGGTGCAATGGTTTGTTGCCGGCATGCCGATTATCTATTTGCTATTATGGGTGAGTGTTGTATTGTTTGGTTTGGTAACGGCTTATTTGATTTTTCCGCATGTCACCGATAGAATTCAAGGATTTTTTTCTGGCAGTGACCAATATTCACAAGTGAATTTATCGCTAAAAGCCTTTCAAGAAGGCGGTTTCTTGGGCGAAGGCTTGGGTGGTGGTAACTTAAAAAGCTATTTATTTGATGCACAAAGCGATTTTGTTTTTGCGGTATTGGGTGAAGAATTAGGCATTCTTGCCTGTATTCTGGTGCTGATATGCTATGCTTTTATTGCGTTACGCAGTATATTGCGAACATTGGGGCATCATGATTTGTTCGTGGTGCTAGCATTGGCAGGCTTGGTGATTCAATTTGCGGGGCAGGTATGGGTGAATGTTGGCTCGGTGGTAGGAATTATCCCCCCGAAAGGCACAACATTACCGTTTATTTCATCGGGCGGTACGGCAATGTTGGCGATAAGTTTTGCAATGGGAGTGGTGTTATCTTTGGGAAGGTTGCCTAAAGATGCGGTTGTGGTTACAACTGAAAAAACCAAAGATGATATTGATATTGAACCGCCATCTCAGATGATACGGATTACGGCAGAAGGTTAGTGAAGTAAGCATGGCAAAAGAAAAGAAATATAAAGCATCGGTGATGTTGGCAACAGGCGGCACAGCAGGGCATGTGTTTCCGGCGGTTGCATTGGCGCGCTTGTTGCAACAATCATCGCCTGAAATCAAATTATCAGTGGTGACGGATAAGCGTGGCGATTTTAAGATGGGCATTGATGATGTGCCATCGCCTGATATTTATCATATTCATGCCGCAGGTATTGTGGGGCGGAACCCTCGGCAAATGATGGTGGCGGGTTTTAAGTTATTGGCTGGCTTGTTACAATCATTAAGATTGTTGCATAAAGTGCGCCCTGATATGGTGATTGGTTTTGGCGGTTATTCATCGCTACCAAGTATGTTTGCGGCTAATTTACTTAAATATCCGACGATGATTCACGAGCAAAATGCACAATTAGGGCGGACAAATCGTTTGCTAGCACCGGGAATGAATTATATTGCGACTGCTTTTGAGGTCACAGATGCCATTCCTGAATCATCGCGTGGGCAGGTGAATTGGACAGGCAATCCGGTGCGTGCCGAAATTATTGCTTGTGCGAATAGCCCGTACCCTGCTTTGACGAAAAAAGGTAAAATTACGATTGTTATTCTTGGTGGTTCGCAAGGTGCGTTGGCGTTGGGTGAAAAAATTCCTGCTGGTTTGGCAATTCTGCCCGATGAATTAAAAAACCGTTTGGTTGTTTATCATCAGGTGCGCGCGGAACAAATTGATAAGGTAAAGAAATTTTACAAACGCAATAAAATTGACGCCCATATTGAAACTTTCTTTCAAGATGTGGCAAGTTTAATGGTAAAAGCGCATCTAATTATTTGCCGTTCGGGTGCGGCAACTTTGGCAGAAATTACCACTATTGGCAGACCCGCGATTTTTATTCCTTACCCTTTTGCGGCTGATGACCATCAAAGCACGAATGCAGAGCGTATTTCTGATGCAGGGGGTGGCTGGATTATCCCGCAAAGTGACTTAAATAGTGAAAGTCTGTTAAGAATTTTGAATGATTTATTAAACAACCCTTATCGCCTGAAAGTGGCAGCTGAATGTGCGGTAAAATTGGGGAATGTTCAAGCGGCAGAAAGTATGGTTCATCTGGTGCAAGAATATTTAGCAACTAAAGTGAAAAGCGAATAAAGGAGATAAGATGCTTGATTTTCCTAATCAATCTATGGTGATTCATTTGGTGGGTATTGGCGGTATCGGCATGTCGGGTATTGCTGAATTAATGCACCATCTGGGTTGTAAAATTCAAGGTTCGGATATTGCTGAAAATGCCAATGTAGAACGGTTGCGTAAGGCGGGTATCAAGGTGATGATTGGTCATGATGCGTCGAATGTTAAAGGGGCTGGGGTGTTGGTGATTTCTTCGGCTGTGCAGGCTGATAATTCTGAAATTATTGCGGCGCGTTCGCATCATATTCCCGTGATTAAGCGCGCGGAAATGCTGGCTGAATTGATGCGATTAAAAAAATCTGTTGCCATTGGTGGCACGCACGGCAAAACCACAACAACCTCTATTGTGGGGGCAATGTTTGAGATGGCAGGGTGCGACCCGACCGTGATTAATGGCGGTATTATCAATCGCTATGGCACCAATACGCGCACAGGGGAAGGCGAATGGCTGATTGCAGAGGCTGATGAAAGCGATGGCAGTTTTACGCAATTACCTGCCAGTATTGTGGTGGTTACCAATATTGACCCTGAGCATATGGAATATTATGGCAATTTTGATAATTTGAAAAAGGCGTTTCGTCAGTTTATTCATAATGTGCCTTTTTATGGTTTTGCCGTGTTATGTGCCGACCATAAAGATGTGTTAAGCGTGATGGCGCAGATTACCGATAGACGTATGATTACTTATGGTTTTTCGCCTCAATCGATGGTGCGTGGCACGAATGTGCGAACCGAAACTGAAGGCATGTGGTTTGATGTTGAAGCGAGCTTAAATTCGCCCGCAAACCCCAATCATAAGCAAGCGATTATTTTGAAAGAATTATTTTTGCCTGTGCATGGTGAGTATAACGTCAGTAACGCGTTAGCGGCGATTGCCATAGGGCTAGAATGCGGGTTTTCGCATCAGGCGATTGCAGAAACATTGCGTAACTTTAGTGGTGTCCGCCGTCGTTTCACCCATACAGGCACAGTCAAGAATATAAAAATTATTGATGATTATGGGCATCACCCAGTGGAAATTCGTGCCGTGCTTAAAACGGCAAGGCAAATTTGTAACGGCACATTGATTGCAATTGTGCAACCGCACCGTTATTCGCGTTTGCATGATTTGTTTAATGATTTTCAAACGGCATTCCATGATGCTGATGTTGTTTTGATTGCTGATGTTTATGCCGCAGGGGAACAGCCGATTGAAGGTGCTGATAAAAATACTTTGGCAGAAGCTGCCACACAAGCAGGGCATAAGCAAGCATTGCCATTATCATCACCTGATGATTTGGCAAAAATTGTGGCAGATTTGCTGGTAGAAGAAGATTTGGAAAATGATGAAGCGCAACATATGGTCGTGCTATTAGGTGCAGGCTCAAGCACGCAATGGGCGTATCAACTGCCTGATGAATTGAAAAAATTGCTATGAGTGAGTGGCATTATCCCAAAGATGCGCTGAATGATTTGCGTGGTGTGGTGCGCGCTGATGAACCTATGGCGAAACATGTTTGGTTTGGTGCTGGTGGTGCCGCTGATTTATTTTTCATGCCTGAAGATATAACTGATTTACAATCATTCTTGAGTAAAAAGCCTGCTGAAATGCCATTAACGGTGATTGGCATTGGGTCTAATTTATTGGTACGTGATGGCGGTATTCGGGGGGCGGTGATTTGCATGAGCAGGAAATTCACTCAACTTGATTATAGCGATAATGATGGCTTTATCAGTGCGGGGGCTGGCGTGCCTGATGTACATTTGGCAAAATTTTCTGCAGAACAATCATGTGAGGGAATGGCATTTTATGCAGGAATTCCCGGCACTGTAGGCGGTGCAATTATCATGAATGCAGGGGCGCATGGTTCGGATACATCGGAACATTTGCAAGAGGTGGATATTGTCCACGAAGATGGCACATTGCAGACATTATCAGCCGATGCGTTAAATTATTCTTATCGGCATTCGGAACTGCCTAGCAATAGTATCGTGGTAACGGCACGGTTTAAAGTAAAAAAAGGTGATATGGAGATTGCCAAAGCGAACATTCTTGATATTCAACGTAAGAGGCGTGATACCCAGCCGGTGGGGGTGCGCACAGGCGGTTCTACTTTTAAGAATCCTGAGAATAATAGTGCATGGCGATTGATTGACGGGGCAGGTTTGCGGGGGTATCATGTGGGTGATGCGATGATGTCAGAAAAACATTGCAATTTTATGATTAATCAAGGCAAGGCAAGCGGTGCAGATTTAGAAAATTTGGGCGAATATATCCGCGAGAAAGTTTTCAACCATGCAGGGATTACGCTGGAATGGGAAATTAAAAGATTGGGGCAGCAGAAATAGGCGGGATTAAAACAATGGACAGACAAGATAGGGGTGGTATCAAAATTCTTGTGCTTTCAGGTGGTTGGTCTTCTGAAAGAGAGGTTTCTCTAGTTTCAGGGCGCAACTGTGCTGATGCGCTGATAAAAACTGGTTGGGATACTGAATTTTATGATTTAAGTGGTACATTGCCTGAATTTATCACTCATTTAGAAAAGACAAAACCTGATTTGGTTTTTAATGCCTTGCATGGTACTTATGGCGAAGATGGCGCGATTCCGGGTCTGCTTAATATGATGAATATCGCTTATACCCATTCGGGCATTGCTGCCAGTGCAATGGCAATGGATAAGATGCTTACCAAACAAATTCTTTCTCCGCTTGGCATACAATTTGCTGAAAGTTATGCTATCATTGAGTATTCTAATAAATTATCAGAACTCAAGAAAAAATGTCCTATAGAACCGCCTTATGTGCTTAAGCCCATTCGGGAAGGTTCTAGCAGAGGCATTCACATCATCGGGGTGCACACAGTCCCTGATATGGCGGAGGAAAAAATTATGTGTAAAAGCTATATGGCAGAACGCTATATTGATGGTAAAGAGCTTACTGTTGCTGTACTTGATGGACATGGTGCATTAGGGGTGACCGAGCTTGTACCCAATCAAGGATTTTATGATTATCACGCAAAATATAATGATGGGGTTACCACTCATATTTGCCCTGCGAATATTTCATCTGAATTAAAAGAAAAATGTTTAAAGCAAGCGGAAATTGCCCATCAAATATTAGGTTGTGAGCAGATAAGCCGCTCTGATTTTCGGTATGATGAAGCGAATGATGCGCTTTACTTTTTAGAAATTAATACCCATCCGGGGATGACTGCGCTTTCTTTAGTGCCAGAACAGGCTAAATTGCATGATATTGAGTTTCATGATTTATGCGATTTTCTAGTGATAGGCGCGTTAGCAGATAGGAGGGCAGCATGATTAAGATTGCCCGTGAGGATTACGATGCCCGTGAGGATGCCCGTGAGGATTATGAAGATACGCAAGGTGATGAGTTAGAGCATGTGCCAATGGCATCTGATGGTGATGAATCTGATAGTAATGATTCGATTCCTAGCACGCCTCATAAAAATGCGAATACCCCTAATATGAATACCCCCAATACGCCTCTCAATCATTCGATGAATAGAGCTACTCAGCCACGCTGGCAATTTTTCAAGAAGCTTTTGGTATGGATGATTGGTTGCTTGGTAACAGGTTGGATTTTTTGGGGCAGTGGTTTTTTTACAATCACGAAATATACTGGTTTGGGGCTTCAAGATGTTCAGCTTTACAATTTAGCAAAAACCAACCGTGATGAATTATTAGCCACGATTGATTTACAATTAGGGGAATCGATTTTTGCTGTGAATTTGCAGGCAACGAAAAAACTGATTGATGATTTGCCATGGGTAGAGCAAAGCCATATTGTCCGCGTGCTTCCGGGCAGTTTGCATATTTATGTAACCGAACATCGCCCAACGGCAATTTGGCAAAATCAGGGTCAAAAGATTTTGGTTGCTCATGATGGTAGTCCGATTGGTGGCATAGAAAAATTCACTAATTACGAGGATTTACCTGTTATTACGGGTGAGCGCGCGCCTGAATCATTTTATTTATTGCAAACCATTTTAGAATCTTACCCTGAATTACAACAATCATTGCGGGGTGCAAAAATTTCACGGGCATCGCGTTGGAGTATTTATCTGGATAATGGCACATTGGTTCATTTGCCAGCACAAAATATTGATGAAGCTTTTAGTCGATTGCGTTGGTTAGATAAGGAATTTCAAGTTTTGTCTTTTAAGACTTCGGTGATTGATTTGCGGACGCAAGATAGGGCAATCATCGGTAATAATGTGCCTGCAGTGGCTTTAAAACAGGGCGTAAACGCCTCATCATCATAGTCTGATAAGAAAAGGGAAGGGAAAATGGAACATTCGATAATCGCTAATTATGCCGAAGCGCAAGCTGGTAATGCTGAAGCGAAAGATTGGGAAAATCATTCATTTGATGAATTAACAACTGATATTAAGCCAGTTGCGATGATTGATATTGGCGCCATTAATATCACTGGTTTGGTTTCTGATAGCAAACCTTATGCGATTAAGGCATGGGCGCAGGTAAAAAGTGAAGGTGCTTATGGTGAAAACTTTCCACATTTCAATCAATTAAGTCATGCGATTCAAGAATTATTAGGCAAGCTAGAAAGCCAAATTATGAAACCGATTGAAGAGGTGGTTTTATCATTCTCGGGAATTTATTTGCAGTTAGAAACCATTACGTTTCAATGCTCTTTACCTTCTAATGGCATGAATAAGCAGGCGATATGGGAATGGCTGAATAAGGTGTGGATTAATCATACTTTAGCGTGTCAGGGGTTGAAACCCGATGCAAAACAACAAAATTCTTCTGGTAAAGACGCACAAATAAGTGGTAAGTTTTTACTGCATGCTTTGCCACAAGCCGTTTATATTGATAGAAAAAAATGCGATGATTTTTCATCATTGCCACCGCATCATTACCATCATGGGCGTCAGTTAAGCGTAACGCTGAATATGGTGCAAATGAAAAAACATGTTGCTGATAATTTGCATAATTTATTTCAATTGGTTGATGTTAAGCTTAAAAAAATTGTTGCGAGCCCTTATGCAGATTTTCTTTCATTAAAAGAAATGATGGTGTTAGATAAAGAATTGGTGCTGTGCCATATTGGTGCAAACCGCGTAACTGCCAGCTATTTTGAAGATGGCATGTTGCAACATATTCGAACCACACAATTAGGTAGCAATGATGTTACCAAAGATGTGATGGAAGCTTTTGCGATTGATTGGCAAAAGGCTGAAGAATTAAAATGTGAAAAAGGTTTTGTGTTGGTTTCCGAAGAAAATATGCTTGTAAAAGTACGAAGCCCTTCGCAATATACCAAAAAGATTGTTGAAGGTAAGAATATGGGCGCGGATATGACCGCTTTGTTGCCACGTATTATCACCCCAAGGGTTGAAGAAATTTTTGAATGCACGCGCAATCTTGTTAACGACTTGCCGAAATCATCGCTAATTGTATTGGTAGGGGCAGGCACACAATTGCCCGGCATTGTTTCTGTGGCACGCAATTATTTGCAAAGAAGAGTGCTATTGGCACCTTATCAATTGGCAAAACATGCCTTAGATGAATATTCTGAAAGATTTATGGGCGATATGGCGGATACAGAAATGCAATCAGACGTGATTACAGGTTTGGGAATGATGCATTTCATGAATATTGCTGATAAAGAATTAGATGTTGAGCCATATTCTTAAAAAATATCACAAAAATTGAGAACAAGGCTTGACAAAATTGTAAAAAATCGTCAAGAATCATATTAAATTGTTAGGATTCTGTCCTAAAAAATAGCAAAATAATCAAAATGCCTCAATAGAGGTATGGTTTTTGCTAAAAGTGGTATGGTAATACGTTATTAAACGCATTATTCTTGTGTCTATCAGATGCAAATTATAATCAAACAGCGGAGGAAAATGGGTTCTGAGCATAGGCTCGGTAGGTTCATTTAACCGAAGAGGTTTGAAAAAATTATGGCGCTTAATATTTCTCTGGCTGAAAATAAAAATCAGCAGACACAAAAAAACAAGAGCATTCGAACAAAAATTAAAGTTATTGGTATTGGTGGTGCCGGCAGCAATGCGGTAGATAGCATGATACGCGCGAATATGGAAGGCGTTGATTTTGTTGCCTGTAATACCGACCAACAAACGCTAGAAAACAGCCTTGCAGAAACAAAAATCCAATTAGGCGCGCAAACCACTCAAGGGTTTGGCACAGGTTCTAATCCTAAAAAGGGCGCGCAAGCGGCGAAAGAGGCGTTAGAAGAAATTCAAGAAATTCTTGCCAACACACAATTATTATTCTTAACCGCTGGCATGGGCGGTGGCACTGGCACAGGGGCAATTCCGATTATTGCAGAAATGGCACGTGATATGGGGATTTTAACGGTAGCCGTCGTCACCAAGCCTTTCGCTTTTGAAGGCGAAAGACGCTTGAAAGCCGCGCAAACGGGTATTCGAAAATTAGGGCAGTATGTTGATACGCTGATTGTAATTAATAATCAAAATCTATTTGAAATTGCTGATGAGAGTACGACGTTTAATGATGCGTTTCATATGACGAATGAAGTAGTCGCATCAGGCATTAAGGGTATCACGGATTTAATGACGATGCCCGGCATTATCAATTTAGATTTTTCTGATATTACCACAATTATGAGTGAACGTGGCAAAGCGTTGATTGGCACAGCCGAAGAAGAAGGCGAAGATAGAGCCATTAAAGCCGCAGAGCGCGCGTTGAATAACCAATTGTTAGATGATGTGGCATTAGAACAAGCCACAGGCGTTTTGGTGAATGTAACAGGTGGTGATGATTTAGGATTGTTAGAAGTGGATAGGGCAGTCAATATGATTAAAGAAGCTGCCGCTGAGAATGCACAATTGATTTTTGGTGCGTCTTCTAGTCAAAAATTGCAAGGCAGGATTCGAATCACTATTTTGGCAACTGGCATCGCGCCTATGCAAAATTCTGAAATTGCGGATGATGATGAAGAAGAAAGCGAGCTGCAAACAGAAGAAAATAAACGACCCTCTTTGGTACAACCTTCTGGTTTAGCGCAAGCACCTCATAAAGAGACATCACAAGAAAAAACGGGGCAAGAAAGAACGCCTGAACAAGAAGTAGGGCAAGAACAGGTAGCAGAACCGCAACAAGCAGAACCGCAACAAGCAGAATCAGCACAGCCAACACAGCAACAGCAATCGGTGCAACAGCCAACACAGCAACAGCCTCAAGAAACGCAATCGGTGCAACAACCAACACAGCAACAGCAAGCACCTCAACAAGTGCAACAGCAAAATATTCCCCAAGCACAAATGCAAACGCAACAAGCCCCCCAAGCGCAAGCACAAACGCAACCAACAATGCAACAGCCTCAGATGGCACAGCCTCAACAAATACCACAGCAAGCGGTTGCAACGCATTCACCTTATGCACAGTTGAATCAACAAATTTCTGAACATGCCCATAATGCAAATCAAATGGCGCATCAGATGGCGGTGCAACAGACACAGCAAAATGTACAGCAATCTAATGGTCAGGTCGGACAACCGCCTAACGGTCAGGTGGTAAATGGGAATGGTGTTTATTTTAATAATGGCAATCCGTTACCCCCCATCCATGAAATGATGATTAATGATGACCCTATCCATGTGCCGACGGCTTTACAAAATGGACAAAGTCATGCAATTCAAGGTCAGGCAATTCAGGGCGATAATATCAATACGCAAAAGCATGATGCGAACTTAAAAGTAGAACAGTTGCGTGCAAAAATTCATTTTGCCAATCATGTGGAACCACAAAGCCAAATTGATAATCATCAGGCGCAAAAACTTGCAGAAGTGCAGGCACAGCTTGAAGATATCAGCGCGCAGGTGCAACAGCCAGCCAATAACACCCATGCGGGTGGTGGAATGGTGCAACATATTCAACAAATCAATGGCGGAGCTGAACCACAGATGCAAGAAGCAGATGCCAATGCAGATGCCAATGCCAATACCAATGATATGATTGATGAAGATTATAGTGATACGCATGATGATGAAGAGATGGGCAATGAAGCACTCGCTGATGAAAAAATGAATCATGAAGCCATAGATATTAATATGGATGATGAAGAGTTAGATAATGTTGAGTTTGATGAGCAGGAAGAAGAAATTCGTACGGAAAAACCTATTGTAAAGCTGAACATTAAACGCTCGCATGATGAAGCAGACGTTAATTTAGCAAAATTACCTAATAAGAAGAAAATGAAAATCAGACCCATATCTGCAATGGATGCATCAGAGGAAAATAATAGCAAGCCTAAGAAAAGGCAAGAATTTAGCAATGAAGCAAATCCTGAAAGTTTCTCACTTCCCTTTGATGAAGTTGTATCCGAAGAAGAAGTTGTGGCAGAAGCTGTGAATGGTGGAAAAATGCTAAGTCGTAAAGATTTGGATATTCCTGCATTTTTACGTCGCCAAGCTAATTAATCAATTAAATTAATTGGGGCAGAAAAATCAACTGGTAATTTTAGACCTATCGCCTTATAATTGCGGTATGGTACAAGAAGCAACAATTCGTACGGGTGCAGAACGTCATCCAGAAAAGCAAAAAAATCCCGATAATCATTCAGGTAAAAAGCCTGATTGGATTCGTGTGCGGGCGGGCAATCATCCTGCCTTTTTTGAAACAAAAAAAATCGTGAAAGAGCAAAATCTTGTCACAGTTTGTGAAGAGGCGGCTTGCCCTAATATTGGCGAATGCTGGGCAAAAAAACATGCAACTTTTATGATTCTGGGCAGTATTTGCACAAGGGCATGCGCTTTTTGTAATGTGGCAACGGGCAAACCTTTCGCACCTGACCCATTTGAAGGCTATCGTGTGGCGGATTCTGTGTATCAAATGGGGTTAGAACATTCCGTCATTACATCGGTTGATAGAGATGATTTAGATGATGGTGGGGCAGCAGCTTTTGTGCAAGTGATTGAAGCCATACGCAAGAAATGCAAAGAGACCACGATTGAAATTTTAACGCCAGATTTTCGGGATAAGCAAGGTGCGATTGAAGCGGTTGTTGCCGCCGGTCCTGATGTGTTCAATCATAATTTAGAAACAGTGCCAAGTCTTTACCCAACTATTCGCCCCGGCGCACGCTATTTCACATCGTTAGAATTATTGCATCGGGTCAAAAAAATAGATGATAGCATCTTTACAAAATCAGGTATCATGGTTGGGTTGGGTGAGAAGCATCAGGAAATTATGCAATTAATGGATGATTTGCGTGCCGCAGATGTTGATTTCATCACTGTAGGGCAGTATCTACAGCCAACCCCGAAACATGCGCCCATTGAACGATTTGTCCCCCCTGATGAATTTTCAAAATTAGAAAAGATAGCTTATGGCAAAGGGTTTTTGATGGTTTCTTGTTCGCCTTTGACACGGTCATCGCATCATGCGGGTGATGATTTTAGAAAATTACAACAGGCAAGGGCTGCAAAGAGCGCGAATTAAACGATGGAATATCGTGCAGAAAAAAATGTAAATTTGCCAGCAGAGCAAATTTTTACAATTATTTCAAATGTGAATGATTACCATTATTTCTTACCATGGTGTCAGGGCTCTAAGATGATAGAAACCATTGCACCCAATCATCATCTTGGTGCTTTATTGATAGGGTTTCAACATTTCAAAGAAAAATTAGTTTCGGAAGTGCGTGTTGATGCAGAAAAAATGCGCGTGGAAATGCGTGTGCCTGTTGTTAAAGCCTATCAGCATCATCAACAATATGCCAATGCTGTGAAAGAATTATATGCTTATTGGCAATTAAATTCGGTGGGTACACAAGAGCATCCGCAAACCAATGTACAATTTTATATTGATTTTAACATGAAGATAAAACTTTATAACCACATGCTTAAATTGATGATGAAAAATACCATCGATAATATGGCAGAAGCATTTGTGATTCGCGCGCAAGAAATGCAAAAATAAAAGCCTCTTTCAGATGAAAAAGGCTTTTATAAATAATTAATAAAGAGAATAATGTTTTAACGTGAGGCGGCAGAGGCAAGCACTTCATTCTGTAAAATCTCATCATTCGGGTCAAAAATATCGCTATCATTTAGCTGTAATGAAGCGCCAAAATTATTTTCAACAAAATCTTCTAAGATAGAAGCAGCATTATCGCTATAGATGATTGGCACACCGCGATTATTAGAATAACGCACATTCGCAACGGTAGAATCAAGAACAAGGTCAGTATTTTGTTGACGGAATACGGCATCGTCTGAAAGATTTTGTTCTACATCATTCCCGATTTCATCACCATTAACGGATAATTCACGACCACGGCTAATAGGATTTCCTAATGCATCTACGCGAATAATCTGGGCTTTGTAAATATTTTCATCATCATATTCAATGAAAACATCTTCCAACACAACATGTTCTTCTTCAATCATGATAGAAACAGATACAGAGGCACGTTGTGGGGCATTATATAACTCTTCCACAATCTTTTGGTCAAGTGGGCGAATGGCAACGCGCTGTTGATAAAGCGCACCAGTTGAGGTTAATGCAAATGATAAGCCACCATTTCTAGGGTTAAATACAGGGTCTTCCAAACGGAAATCGCGTAAAACTTCATATATGGCATCACGCTTAAATAAAGGTAACATAACTTCAAGTTGATTACGTCTTAATTCAACTCTTTCGCGTAATGATGCGATACGGGCATTGCGTGATTCTACATCTTGTTCAAAACCTCTTTGAATGCGATAGAATGTTGTGCGATATTCACCCACTTCACGAACAGCACGAAAACCAAATTCAAAATCTGATTCAAACAATCCTTGACGGACATCAAGCGGGTTAGGAAGTTGTGGACGTGGGAGCAATTCAGGAATACTCACATCTATCAATGAAAGATAACGTTCAGAAATACCTGTAACCATTGCTTCAATTTGTGGTAAAGCATCTTGATTGGCACCATCAGAACTTCTAGCAGGTAATAAATCACGCCAGCCACTTGAATCAGGTGGAATATTACTACGGAATACAACTCTACGTATAGAGGGGTCATTTTGATAAACCCGAAGCAACGATGATACACGTGGAAAACCACTGCTACCAGCAAGAACAAAAGGGGTTTGCCCTGCATTATTTAGCACATCAGAAAGAGCACCTTGATTTAATAAAAATGCAGTCATATCTAATTGACCAGATGTGGCTGAATAATGTAAAGGCGTGTTACCAATATTATCGATGTCTTCCACAGCAGCACCTTGTTCGATTAATTCTCCGGCAATATCAATATAGCCACCTGCCACAGCATAATGCAGTGGTGTTAATCCTTTATCATCAGCTGCAATGAAGGCACCTTGCTTTATCAAATAGCGCGTGATAGGAATATAATTCTTTGTTAAGGCCGTATGCAAAGGAGTTTGTTGATTGGGTAAGGTGGTATTGATATCTGCGCCACGGACTACCAGCAGATTAAGTGCGCCCAAATGACGGTTATCAACGGCTAAATGCAGAGCGCTATAACCACTTTCATCAAGGTCATCAATAATAGTCGAATCGTTAGCCAGTAAAATCTCAATCAATCCAAGATGCGCGTTCGCGGCAGCCTCATGAAGTGGGTTCCGTCCTGTTTTTGCATCAAGAACATCAATATCAGCACCTTTTGCAATTAAATCAGTAACGGCTTCCAAATTGCCATTACGCACCGCTCGGTTCAGGTATTGTGATAATAATGCTGGCGATTCTGTGCCAGTAATAACTTGTTGTGCAAAAGCACCACCTATAAAGGTAGAAATCATTATCAAGACTGTTAAAAATAAACGCATCGCTTACTCCATTTGTTTTTTAAATAGTAAAATACATTAAGATACTTCACTTTTAAGGTATTTACCCCAATATTCAGAGACTTCTTAAGATGTTTTACTTGCCGTAATAACAATATTATACCGTAATAACAATATTATACAAGCATTCTATTATCAAACATAGAAAGTCACTGTTTTTATAGCAAAAATAATGCAAAAAAACAAGTAAATAGCAACGATTTATTTACTTTTATTCACTTTTTTTACAATTTTTCGCCATTTTTTTTAGAGTGATAAAGAAAAGTTACGCCGCCAATTCTGTACCACCAATGGCTAATTTATCAATTTTCATGGATGGTTGCCCAACCCCTACAGGCACACTTTGCCCATCTTTACCGCATGTACCAACGCCTGTATCAAGTTCCATATCATTGCCAATCATTGAAATTTTATTCATGACATCAATGCCACTACCAATCAATGTTGCACCTTTAACGGGTGCTGTGATTTTGCCATTTTCAATTTTATAGGCTTCGGTACAGCTGAAAACAAACTGCCCTGAGGTAATATCAACCTGCCCACCACCAAAATTAACCGCATAAATACCTTTATCTACCGATGCAATCATCTCATCACAAGTGTGATTGCCATTGGTCATGAATGTATTGGTCATGCGGGGCATCGGCAAATGCTGGAATGATTCGCGCCTGCCATTGCCTGTGGGTGCAACATTCATCAGCCTTGCATTCATTTTATCTTGCAGATAACCAGTGAGAATACCATCTTCAATCAATGTATTGCGCGCTGATTGCGTGCCTTCATCATCAATTGAAATAGAGCCACGCCTGCCTTCCATTGTGCCATCATCAATCACTGTAACGCCTTTAGATGCCACTTTCTGCCCGATTTGCCCTGAAAAAACAGAAGTTTTCTTGCGGTTGAAATCGCCTTCTAAACCATGCCCTACCGCTTCATGCAATAAGACACCGCACCAACCCGGACCTAACACAACAGGCAATTCACCCGCAGGTGCAGGCACTGATTCTAAATTGATAAGGGCTTGTTCTAATGCTTTATCACATGCGAATTTGCAGGCATCATGATTGATATAATCATATAAATTTTCACGACCGCCAAAACCATAGCTTCCTTGTTCCATACGTCCTGATACTTCTACCATTACAGTGACTGAAATACGGGTAAGCGGACGATAATCATAGGCAATTTCGCCATCAGGGCGGATAATTTCCACATATTGAAATTGATTGCTCAAGCTCATACTCACTTGGCGAATACGGTTATCTTTGGCGCGAATTTCACGGTCTAATTGCAATAAAAGTTCCGATTTTGTAGAGAAATCTGCTTGTTCAATCGGAGATTCTTCCCCGTAATAGCGCGTTGGATTTTTGGCAAGAACGCTCTTATCTAAATTGGCTGTGCCTTGATGAGGCAGGATATTCCGTACAACTTTGCCAGCAATATCAAGCTGTTCTAGGGTAACATTCGATGAGCTGGCATAAGAAGCGGCATCTTCTTTGACGCTACGCAATCCGAATCCCATAGAAATATCGTAATTTGCATTTTTGATAATGCGGTCAGATAATAACAGGCTTTCTGTGGAAAGATGCTCTAAGAAAATTTCGCCATCATTGGCACCATGCAAAATATCGCCTAGTTTGGCACTTGCTTTATCGCGGTCAAAATCTTGAAAGAAATTTTTCATATCATATCCTTGAGGTTGTTATTTATAGTCACGCATTTTATAGTTATGTATTGTGCCGTGAAATCATGGTTTCGTCAATTATAAATTTGATAAATCCAACACATCTTGCATAGAATATAGCCCAGCTTTTTGTTGGCATAACCATAATGCGCCATGCACTGCCCCTTTGGCAAAAAGTTCTTTTGATTGCGCGCGATGGTCAAAAATGATGCGTTCATCCGTGCCTGCAAAAATCACCTGATGCTCACCAATCACTGTGCCACCGCGTAGCACCGCATAGCCGATTTTGCCTGCTTCGCGTTTTTGTTGAGATTCAAAATAAGGCGGTGCCATTATCTCATCATGATTTTTACCCTTGCCTTTGGCGCAGGCTTTCCCTAAGGCAAGGGCAGTACCTGATGGGGCATCTATCTTTTGATTGTGGTGCATTTCTAAAACTTCAATATCATAATCATCGGGCAGGGCATTGGCAGCCTTCTCAACAAGGTTTAGCAACAGATTTACTCCTAAAGAAAAATTAGCCGAACGCAAGAAAGGAATATGATGTTGGCACATATCAAGCTCGCGTGATTGCGCTTCAGAAAAACCCGTTGTGCCACAAACATAGGCAATCTGGCTATTGGCGCAGATACGGGTATGGTCTAACGATGCGTCAGGTGTCGTAAAATCAATCACCACATCGCTACCGGGAATCGTTTTTAAGGGGTTATCATTCATGATAATGCCTGTTTCTTTACCACCGATTAAACTGGCAACATCAAGGTTACAGTTTGGGTCGTCTTGGCATAATGTGGCACCGAAAAGGTTGGCATCAGGATGCGCTAGCACCGCTTTGGCTAACATTTGCCCCATACGCCCTGCGACGCCTGCGATGGTAATATTCATGATAAGCTTCCTTTACGAGACTGAAAATATTGCTTGGCATCCGCGCAATCTTGATGCATTTGTGTTTTTAATGCCTCTAATGATGGAAAATCACATTCAGCGCGTAACAAATGCCAAAAATTAATAGATAGATTTTGACCATATAAATCATCGTCAAAATCAAATAGATGCACTTCTAGCAAGGGATATGTACCTCCTACTGCGGGGCGTGTGCCGAAATTAGCAATTGCTTGATAGTATTTATCGGCAAATTGTGCCGTCACAACATAGATACCATAGGCAGGGCGGCAATAGGATTCAGGCAGAATATTAGCGGTAGGCATGTTTAATTGTCGCCCTAATTGTTCGCCTTTTATCACCTCACCTGTGATTTGATAGGGGCGTCCCATTAAGTCGCAAGCGCGCGCCATATCGCCTTGTTTAATCGCATCTCGAACCATAGTTGAGGTAAAGCGTTGCCCTTTTGGGTCGCTTTGTTCTTGCATCCTATGATAGTAAAAACCATATTCCATGCTTGCTTTTTGCAATGTCTCGCAATTTCCTGCACGCCCTTTGCCAAAATGAAAATCATCACCTGTGATGATGGCTTTGGTACGGAACATATCGCACGTGATGGTTTTGATAAATTCTTCAGGGGTTAAAGAGGCGCATTCTTGATTAAATGTCATCAAAATCAGACCATCGATATCAAGCCCTGATAAAATAGCTAATTTTTGTTCAGGCGAGGTGAGTTGGAACTGCGGTTGTTCAGGTTTGAAAAATGCCATCGGGTGAGGTTGAAAGCTAAAAACCAGATGGGGGCGCGGGAATAAATCCTCGTTCTCAGCCATATGTTTGATGAGTGCACTATGCCCACGATGCACCCCATCAAAATTACCGATAATCAGGGTACCGTCTTGGTAATCTTGCAATTCTGAGGGTTGCGTTTCAGTTGTGATATGAATAAGGCGTGTTGGCATTGATGATGCAAATTATGGCACTTAGGATAAGGCTTCTTGCTCCAATATATGATAAAGGCTATCAACGCTATCTTGCAATAGGGTTTTATCATCACCTTCTGCCATAATTCTAATGATGGGTTCGGTGCCAGATTTACGAATAATTAAACGGGCATTTTTTTCTTCTAATCTTTGTTTTTGCGCCATAATAGCAGTTTGCATTTTTTCTTTTGCTAAAAAATCAATCGATGTGCCGTTTGGTGCAATTTCAAAAGTGAAGTTACGAGTATGGTTTGGCATTTTTTCATAAAGATTGGCAAAATCGCTTAAATCTTTGCCTGTTTCACGCAAGCAAGCCAGTACCTGTAGCGCGCTCATCACGCCATCGCCTGTATTGGTGAAATCGCTCATAATAATATGTCCTGAAGATTCACCGCCTAAATTGCACCCTTCGGCAATCATTTTTTCGGAAACATAACGGTCGCCCACAGGGGTGCGCCATAACCCTATCCCTAATGTTTTCAAATAATTTTCTAGCCCCATATTTGCCATGATGGTAGAAACCACGGCATGACCAATCAAGCGGCTATGCTGTTGCCAAAAATGCGCGATAATTGCCAAAATATCATCGCCAGCATACGCATTGCCATTCTTATCGATAAGCTGAATTCTATCCGCATCGCCATCTAAGGCAATGCCTAAATCGGCGTTATTTTTCTCAACGATTTGCGCGATATGTTCAGGGTAAGTGGCACCACATTTATCGTTGATATTTGTGCCGTTAGGGTTGACGCCTGTTGTGATAACATCTGCGCCTAATTCCCAGAAAATAGCGGGGGCAATTTTATAGGCGGCGCCATGGGCAGCATCTATCACAATACGCATACCATCTAACCGCATGCCACGTGGTAATTGCGCTTTTAAGAATTCTATATAACGTCCCGGAACATCTTCTAAGCGTTTTGCACGCCCTATTTTGGTGGCTTTTTCTAGCGGGATTTCCTCATCCATGAATTGTTCAATTTCAAGTTCGGTGGCATCGTTTAACTTACAGCCATGGACATCAAAAATTTTGATACCATTATCAGCAAAAGGATTATGCGATGCTGATAACATCACGCCAATATCGGCACGTAAGGAACGGGTGAGCATAGAAACGCCCGGGGTCGGCACAGGACCTAATAGCAACACATCATAGCCAAGCGAAATAAAACCAGAGGTTAAAGCAGGCTCTAACATATAGCCTGAAAGCCTTGTATCTTTACCAATAATCACCCTTTTGGTATGCGTTTTATTTTTACTCTTAAAATAATGCCCCACCGCCATGGCAAGCCGTAGCATCATTTGTGGCGTCATGGGGTGCGTGTTCACGCGCCCACGCATGCCATCCGTACCAAAATAGCGCTTCTTTTGTGTGTCCTGATTCGAAAGTAATTTATTCATAATTATATTTTACTCGATAATTTCATTCGGGTAAAGCCCCCATAAACCAGCGCGCCGTGCCCAGCCTTTTTTATCTTCAACATCAATCTTACACCATTGTAAATCACATTGCTTGATTTTACCAACAATTTCGTAAGCCAACCTTGCAATTTTACGGCTTGATTTATCAGGATTCTGATACATAGATATTTCTTCTAGCACCACAATACCATAGCGTTGGCGGGTGCGTGATTGTGTGCGTAAAATCCAGCCTTGGTCACCTGACCAATCACGGATTTGCAACCAATCATCTAATTTATTGATAACTTCAAGGGGTAGGTTTTGTTGGTTAAATACCCATAAAACGGGGTAATTCCGCCCCGGTCCAGAACGAACAAAAGTTTTATGATAACGCAATGACGCATAATAGGGGATAAATTTTTCTGTACTTTGCCCAGATGCATGAAGAGGCATAACCAACATGGATAACAACAGAATCACAAGTAATGGGGATGAGCGCATGGTAAAGGATTGCCCTTTGAGAATTGACTTTTTGAGAGCATTCAGTTACATCAGACTGATTACACATTCATTATCATTAACTTATCGCAATTTATCATAGAAATGACTAACAACGCAACTTTTCAAATAAAAAATCTTGCATCGGTTAAATCATGGGCTTTCATGGAAGCGCAGGATTTATTAAAGAGGCTAGAGAAAATCGGCAAGGCTGAGAGTGAAACTGTGGTTTTTGAAACAGGTTACGGTCCATCTGGTCTGCCCCATATTGGTACATTTGCTGAAGTGTTACGCACAAGCATGGTGCGCCAAGCGTTTGAAGTAATTAGTGGACGGCAAACCCGTTTGATAGCCTTTTCTGATGATATGGATGGCATGCGTAAAGTGCCTGATAATGTGCCAAACCGTGATATGTTACAATTGCATTTGAATAAACCGCTTACTGCTGTGCCAAATCCGTTTACAGATGGTACTGAAAAAAGCTTTGCCGCGCATAATAATAAAATGTTGCAAGGTTTCTTGGATAGGTTCGGTTTTGATTATGAATTCACGAGTGCCACAGAATGTTATCAAGCAGGGCGGTTTGATGATGGTTTATTGAATGTGCTGAATCATTATGATGAAGTTTTACAAGTGATGTTAAAAAGTTTGGGTGATGAACGCCAGCAAACTTATAGCCCATTCTTGCCGATTTGTCCTGATACAGGCAAGGTGCTACAGGCGAAAGTTGTATCGGTTGATGCCAAGAATGGTACGATTATCTATATCAACGAACAAGGCAAGGAATGTGAAACATTAGTCACCGGGGGCAAGTGCAAATTACAATGGAAGCCTGATTGGGCAATGCGTTGGCATGTTTTAGGAATTGATTATGAAATGGCGGGTAAGGATTTATCGGAATCGGTTAAATTATCGTCACGCATCACGCGCATTATGGGGGCAGAACCGCCAGTTGGTTTTTCTTATGAGTTGTTTTTAGATGATAAGGGTGAGAAAATCTCAAAATCAAAAGGCAATGGGCTTTCTATGGAAGAATGGCTGAATTACGCGCCTGAAGAAAGTTTGGCGTGGTTTATGTATCACAAGCCAAAAACTGCCAAACGCCTCTATTTTGATGTTATCCCCAAACAGGTAGATGAATATTTAGATGCTTGTGTTAAATATGAGGCACTTGAAGAAGATGCTCGATTTGATAGCCCTTTATGGCATATGGGGGTGATGAAAACAAACGAACATCCGATGATGCCTGAAGGGTTAAGTTTTGCAATGTTGCAGAATTTGACCTCTGTTTGTAACAGCGAAGATAAATCTGTCATTTGGGGTTTTATTTCTAATTACGCGTCAGATGCAAACCCTGAAACCATGCCTTATTTGGATAGGTTGATTGGTTATGCGATACAATATTATCAGGATTTTGTGAAACCGTATAAAAATTATATCACCCCAGAGGGGAAGGATAGAGACGCGCTAGAAAGCTTGTTGCAAAAGTTACGTGACACAGATTTGGTGGATGCGAATAGTTTGCAAAATATTGTGTTCGCGGTTGGTAAGGAATATGAATACGAGCCCCTGCGCGATTGGTTTAAGTTTTTATATCAAAGCCTATTGGGGCAAACACAAGGACCAAGAATGGGTTCGTTCTTTATGATTTATGGGCATGAAAAATCTTGCAAGCTTATTGAATCGGCATTAACAGGCGCGTTGCAAAAATAATTATAAGCCCTTCAAGCGTAAAATTTCAACTGGCTCGCAGATTGCTATTTTTTGAATATGAATCGGCAATGCGGGTAATGTTTTTTCCTCACGTTCAAGATTAATTTTTCGTATCCATTCATAAATATGTTCATAGGGTAGCTCAAAATGTAATCGCTCTCTTGTGGTTTGTAGATAGATAATATCGCCTTTGATAAGATTACTTGCTAATTCTTGAGGGTTGTCCCAGAGAAAACGGGAATTAAAAAAAAGAATGTTTTGATTGTTTAATATCGTCAATTCTGTTTTGAGTGTTTGTCCAGAGATTAATGTGCGGTCGTTGTCAATATCTTTGAGCCATTCTTGATTATTATAAAACGCGCTAACATTGCTGAAATCTGTTTGTTTAAGCCTATCAATAACGCATTGCGTAATTGCCTCATGATTGTTAAAATTTTCTTTGATGATGCGAGCTGATTTATTATGGATGTGATATAATGGGATGGTACTGAATAGATTACATAATGTGATAAAAATCAGAAAGGGTGCAAATATTTTTTGATAGAATTGTTGATTATTATCATTCTGCTCTTTGAGCAATGCAAGTGGAATATAAAAGAAGAAATAAGCCAGTAAAGACTATCATAACCATGTGGCGCACCATCTTTAAGGTTATAATTTTCAAGTAGCGTAATGGCACCAACGTTGTCAAATTGAAAAACAGGAATGGTGAGATAGGGCAATCTGATAAGAAAATATACGATGAGTAATAACAGAGCAAAGCTGTGTTGATTAACAAGATATTGCAACCATCTATGAGATTGCCATCTTTGAAAATAGGAAGTCATCAGCTTCGTGATGCCCCCCGCCCCGTGAACATATAGGAACCCCTTATAATCCCCCGCAATATTAAATCCCCCGTAAGATTAAATTAACAAAGCTATCACCGAGAAATAGGGTTTGAAGTCATTTGAAACATGGTATATGATGAGATTGTGGGATTCATTAGATGTGGGGAGACGTGATTATGGATATAAAAGCAGCGATTGCCGTCAAAGCGGGTGCAAAGCTTGAAATTGAAACCTTGCAGTTAGAGGGTCCGCAAGCGGGCGAAGTGTTGGTAGAGATTATGGCAACGGGTGTATGCCATACCGATGCGTTCACCCTGTCAGGCGATGACCCCGAAGGCGCGTTCCCTGCCATTTTAGGGCATGAGGGCGCAGGGATTGTCCGCGAGATTGGCAAAGATGTCAGCTCGGTTGCAGTTGGTGACCATGTTATCCCACTCTATACGCCAGAATGTCGTGAATGCGATTATTGCCTGCATCCTAAAACCAATCTATGCCAAAAAATTCGTGGCACGCAGGGGCAAGGCTTAATGCCGGATGGCACGTCGCGTTTTTCGTTTAATGGTAAGCCGATATTGCATTATATGGGCTGTTCTACTTTTGCTAATTTCACTGTCATGCCAGAAATTGCGCTTGCCAAAGTCCGTAAAGATGCCCCCTTTGATAAGATTTGCTATATCGGTTGCGGGGTAACAACGGGGGTTGGCGCGGTTGCCTTTGATGCCAAAGTTGAGCCGGGTTCCAATGTTGTCATCTTTGGTTTGGGTGGCATTGGGTTGAATGTGATTCAAGGGGCTAAGATGGTAGGTGCTAGCAAAATTATCGGTATTGATATCAATGAAAACAAAACCGCATTGGCAAAAAAATTCGGCATGACGGATTTTATCAACCCTAAAAAAACCGATAATATTGTTGAGGCGATTTTGGATATCACCAATGGTGGCGCGGATTATTCGTTTGAATGTATCGGCAATGTCAACACCATGCGCCAAGCGTTAGAATGTTGCCATAAGGGCTGGGGCGAAAGCATTATCATTGGGGTTGCAGGAGCAGGGCAAGAAATTTCAACCCGTCCTTTTCAGTTGGTGACCGGACGCGTTTGGCGTGGCACAGCCTTTGGTGGCGCGCGCGGACGCACCGATGTTCCTAAAATTGTTGATTGGTATATGGAAGGCAAGATTAATATTGATGATTTGATTACTCATAAAATGCCGCTGAAAGATATCAATACTGCCTTTGATTTGATGCATGAGGGGAAAAGCATCCGCAGTGTTATTGACTATACCCTTCAAGGAGGCTGATATGGGTAACATTATTTGCGAAAAAAGCCATTTTTGTTTTGGCGGTGTGTTAGGGTATTATCGGCATGAGAGTGTTGAAACATCTACCACGATGCGCTTCAGCCTGTTTCAACCCGCGCAGAATAAAGCACAAGCTGGCTACATGATTTTTCTATCAGGGTTAACTTGCACCGAAGAAACTTTCGCTACCAAAGCCTGCGCCTATCAAAAAGCCGCCACGCTTGGTTTGACGATTTTGGCACCCGATACATCGCCGCGCGGAGATGACGTTGCAAACCATGATGATTATGATTTAGGGCAAGGTGCTGGATTTTATTTAGATGCCACACAAGCACCATGGGCAAAGCATTTTCGGATGGAAAGCTATCTCATCAAAGAATTATTGCCACAATGCGAAACGCATTTTAACTTAGATGCAAGTTGTAAAACCATTGCAGGGCATTCTATGGGTGGGCATGGCGCGCTGACATTATATTATAAATATCCCAATCTTTTTAGAGCCTGTTCGGTATTCGCGCCGATTGTTGCGCCGTCGCAAGTGCCGTGGGGCAAGAAGGTTTTCAGCAATTATCTAGGTGATAATCAGGAGGAATGGAAAAAACATGATGCCAGCTGTTTGGTGCGCAACGTAAGCGATGCACAACAAAACGCACCCATATTGATGGACCAAGGCTTGGCGGATAATTTCTTGCAAGAACAATTACAGCCAGAATTATTTGCCAAAGCCTGTGATGCGGTGGGGCAGGAACTCATCTTGCGTCAGCATGAAGATTACGATCATGGTTATTTCTTTATTCAAAGCTTCATCAATGACCATTTAGAATTTCATGCAAAATATATCCGTTAAGTAAATTGAGTAATCATAGATTTGGCGTTCAATTATCCGCTAGAATGCTGGCAAAGCCATCATTCGCTAGCAAGGGGTTGCGACCTGCCTTATCGGCAGGAACCCCTTGACCCCCGCTATTTATCCGCTAGAATGCTGGCAAAGCCACCATTCGCTAGCAAGGGGTTGCGACCTGCCTTATCGGCAGGAACCCCTTGACCCCCGCTATTTATCCGCTAGAATGCTGGCAAAGCCACCATTCGCTATTAAATGTCGCACCCCATTTGCTATGATAATGTTAAGTAGTGCGGGGGGTTGTTAAGGGGGGCATTTTTATGTCGTGGGCTTGCACTGGGTTCCCACTATTTTGCGTAGCAAAATCGAGGGTGTGCTTGTCCTCACCATCGATAAGCCATACCGCACCCCCAAAATAATGATGCGGGGGATTAAAAGGGGGTTATGGCAAGATGGTGGGCTTGTCCTCACCATCGATAAGCCATACCGCACCCCCTTTATAATTAATGGAATGTCGCACCCCCCTTAAATAATGATGCTTTCGCAACTTTATGAGATGCTCATGCGTGGCACTGGTAAGGTTGCAACTGTTAATTCGTTCCTATTTTCCCCCCCAGCGTAATCTGTTAAAAATGAAAATGATAATTCGGTTATTGTAGATTTAAATTTACGCCCATTAGGAAAATTTTTACGCGCCTTTGAATCAGGCACAACCCATATTATCAATTTGGAAACAAACCAAAAAAATGATATAAATTGGATCGATTTATATCAAGAATCTTAACATTTCATTGAAAGGAAAAAAACAATGAAAAATCTACTTAAAACAATAACAATTATTAGCTTACTGTTCATAGGAACAGCATCAGCGGCAGAATGTCAAAAAGGCATGAGTTTTAATGAAATTGGTAGTGCATTTGAAATTTTTAATGCAAAAATACTTGTCTCACCATACATTATTAATAAAATTGATGTTTTAGCCAATAATGATAAAAAAACCAAATCTGCAATTATTATAGAAAACTTTAGTCAAATTAATGGATTTTATATTTATACTTTTAATGAAAAAAATTGTTTTATTACATCAATTAAAGTTAAAGGTAAGACTATATTGAAAATTATTTTGAATAAAATTATAATTATGATGCTAGGAACACAAACCTAGCATCATACCCAGTTCCTATTGTCCCCCCCAGCGTAATCTGTTAGACTAGCAATATAAAATCACCATAGCGGTTGGGGTGCATGGTTCCTATTGTCCCCCCCAGCGTTTTTTGCTATTGTGGCTGAAAATTGATAAACGATTAAGTTATTGAAATATAACTTAAATTATGGTGCCGTGAAGTGGAATTGAACCACCGACCTCGTCCTTACCAAGGACGCGCTCTGCCCCTGAGCTACCACGGCATCAAAAAAGCACACAGATATGACTTCTGTTGACGTTGCCTTCCGCAGATGTTGTAAGTGATTTTCAGAACACATGCAAGCAAGTTTTACCGACAGTTTTATCAAGAGTTTTACGGATAGTTTGATTGACGATTTTATTGTATTGACAATATCAACGGTCATGCCTAGTTTGATGAGGATGCGTTTTAATGGTTTTACGGCTTTGTAGCGAATCGCTTTCATAAATGGTTTGTTTTTTGCTTATAATGTATGGGATTCATTTAAAATAATATTTGGAATCATAAGAAAAACGAACAATAGCGACATAAATTGGCTTTTAACGACAATTCTAGTATTTATTACTTGAATCAAATCAGTTTCTTTATTATTGTTACGAATAAGGAATATTTTATGTTTCAGAATAAAATCTGAATAGATAAAGTATGGGATACGATGCCTAGAAAGGCTTGCATCTTGCCTCGTAGAATTTAATGAGGTTTTGATGGCTAGAAATAAGGGCTGTATTTATACGTTGAATCATATAGAAATCTTATGTGATTGCCTCTCTAAATTCTGTAAATGGTGAATTTAGAACGGCTGTAGAAGGAGATAGCAAATGGCAAATGAAATTGGAAGTGCTTTAGGGCAGATTCACCCGCAACAAGAAATTCGCAACGATGCGCGTCAAACGCTTCGTGCCAAGCAAGGTGAATCAGGCTTACGAAGAAATCAGCAGATTACAGACCAAGTTTTGGTTAGTAATCGTGCGACTGTTCAACAGGCACATGAAAGAAATGTTAATGCGGATAGTGACCCACGTGTGCAAAGCCTTTCAGGTGCTGTGGATACCAGTATTTTACTGGAAGGTTTTTTAGATGAAGCTGGCGAAATTGTTGAAGATTTGCGTGCCGCTTTAAGTGCCAGTGAAAAAGGTGCTGCAACTGAATTAGAGCAAGAATTTTATCAAACGCTTGGTAATTTCACAAATGTTTTACAGGATGGTGGTAGGTTAGGTAATAATCTTTTAACTTCTGATATTAGCCGTTTACAGGTGGAAGTGCCCAATCAAGAAGCCCCTTACGTGATTGAAGGCGTGAATATTTTGGCAGCAGCTGAAGAAGGCGGTGTGTTTGATACACGTGTTTTTTCTAATAGAGGTGAATTAGATGTGGAACAATTGGCGCAAGCGATTGGCACATCTAACCCTGTTGAGCTAGCGGAATTGCCTGATAATGTGTTAGCATCATTACAATCTTTGCTAACAGTGGCACAGAATAATCTTGGTGAATTGCGTGAAACTTTAGGGCAGAACTTAAATGATTTGCAACAACTGTTACGTACAGCGCAAGTTATTCAAGAAACTGGTGAGAACCCAACTGTGATTAATGAAGAGCGGGCCAATTTGGTTGCGTTACAAACCCGTCAGCAGTTAGAAAATATTGGTGGTGGTTCGTTGGAAAACAGTCAAGAAGAAATATTGCAGTTTTTCCGCTAATAATAAGCTATTTTAGTGCTAGCAAATGATTAGTTCTTGATGAACACATATATTATATATGTGAGTGCTTGATTTATATAAAAAATTTGGTTATTGTTTACGCATTAATTTGATATTGAGGTTCAGATGCATAAAGTTGATTTTCAAAAAGCACCAAAAAGCCATGTAGATACATGGAAATTATTCATAAAAATTTGTGTGGCAACAATCATTCTATGCGGTGGAATATTAGCAATGATGGCGATATTCTTAACTTAACAAGCCTCACCCTTCTTCCGAATATATTGGGTTTACACCCCTTACACATATATAATGTGTGTTGATTGTGAATGATGCCATTGTTGCATATTCTTTTAATAACGTCTTTAATGGCGTTTTTTTCGTGTTTTATTATAATTTTTCGTCGCTAATGGCTATTTTTTTATGATTCTGCGATATATAAAATCATTATATTTCAATATCTTATATCGAATTTTATATATTTCTTTTGCTCATATGAAAAATCCCTTGCATTCGATGGCGATTTATTGCTATAATGAGCCTGTTCTTGATGCAGAAGCATCTTGACGTTAAATCGCACAGAATGTGCTCCCTTAACTTGCAGAATGCAAGTTTAATCACTCTAGAACGGAGGAAATACACTATGTCTAGTGATATTACTTTGAGCTCGGCTCAGAGATTAACCCTTATATCTTTACAAAGGTCCAGCAGATTATCTGATAGAACGCAGGTTCGGCTAGCGACTGGTAATCAAATTAACACTGTTACTGATGGTGCTGAGTCATTCTTTGCAGCGCGGTCTCTTGATAATCGCGCAGAAATTTTGGCTGACCGTCGTGGCAATATTGAACAAGGTCTTTCAACCTTACAAGCCGCATTAGATGGTATTGATGCGCTTGATGAATTACTCGGTCAATTACGTGGTTTGGCACGCCAAGCGCGTTCACAAACTGCCATTGAACGCGAAGAAACAACAAGGTCTTACAATTCAGTTATTGAACAATTTGAATTGGTGCTTGAAGATACCAATTATCAAGGTATCAACCTATTGAATAATACCAATACAAGTTTAACTGTTGAATTTTCAGAACGTGCAGATTCAGATTTAACCGTGCAGGGTGTGAATATTTTGGCTTCTGCAGCTTCATTGGGTGGTATTTTCGGTGCGAATGAATTTATTTCTACAATCAGAAATATTACCACTGGTTATACAACAGGCGGTTTAAGCGCAGGCTTTTCAACCTTAAGCAATGCGAATAGTTTGCTTGCTATTGATGAAATAGACGAAAGATTATCGCAAAGCCAAATAAATCTTGAGACCCGTGCGAATTCATTAGGTAACAATGTAGCCATTTTGCAAACAAGGTTGAATTTTAACCAATCCATCACAACAGGGTTGATTGATGGCGCTGATAAGATTACGTCTGCCGATTTGAATGTGGAAGCTGCTAATTTGACTGCGATTGGAACGCAATATCAAATCGGTGTTCAAGCATTAGCAACATCAGCTCAGCGTTTGCAATCTCTATTACAAATTATTCGGTAATTTATCATCAGTAACTCATATGCAATAACAACAAAAATAATTGCCTATGATATTGAGATGAAAAGTCACGTGACATGAAGCAAATAGCTTTTGTGAATAAAGTGGCATGTGTGAAATATAAATGAGTATGTGTAAACGCTCAGTTGGATGACCCTTTACGGAGGAAAGAAAATGACAAAACATGGTTTAACAAATAATATGGATATGAAGGATAAAAATAAGCGCGTCTTATTAAGTCTGCAATCAAGAGGAACAGCTGCTGAAACAACAGATGAAATTCTTGAATCGGTTCATGCCAAACAAGCAATATGTTCTAAGGAGGCAATTTTATTGAAAAATCAACTTCAGAATTGCCGGGATGAATTGCTTAACTGGCGAGAAACAGAGCAGAGTAATAAGTCAGTGGAAGATGCAAGAATAGCTTTGGACGATTTATTGCAAGAGATGGCGGGTATGAGAATACACGATGATATGATGATTGATCATCATGGATTGGCAAGCAATGCAAAAATCACCGAATCGATTCGTTCAATGAGTGGTAGCTTTGAAGTGTCTAACGATGCTTCTTATCAAGCAAATTATGCTGAAGGCTATAAGGAGCCTATGCTTGAAGTGCAATTTGCACAGGCAAGGAAACTGGCTGCCAAGCAGAAAACACCCATTGGCGAGCATGAGCTAGTGATAAAAAGAGCAGGATAATTTTATAAATATACTTATATTTTTATTATTATTGACTAAGGCGTGTTTTTTTAACACGCCTTTTTTTATTGTTTTTCAGTCACTTATGAAATTTATTCATTTTTTCCCACAGGAATGAAAATAATGCTTGCTTTATGACATTCCATTAGGCTACAATACAAATGTTGGAGATAAGCAAAGCTTTTCTTCATACGCAGAAGCTAAAATTACTTCAAGAATTGAAGTGTTATCTAGAATGGAGATATAACAATGGCAAGCGATATTACTTTGAGTTCTGCTCAACGCAGAACACTTTTATCACTACAAAACACAAGTAATCTTTCGGACAGGACGCAGATTCGCCTTGCGACTGGTCGTAGGATTAACAATGTGACTGATGGCGCAGAAGACTTTTTCGCCGCACGTACTTTACAAACACGTGCAGAAATTCTTCAGGGTCGTCGGGAAGAAATCAACCAAGGAATTTCAACAATTCAAACTGCATTAGATGGTATTGATGCACTTGATGAATTACTTGGTCAATTACGTGGTTTAACACGTCAAGCGCGCTCTCAAACCGATGTTGAAAGAGCGGAAACAACGACATCTTATACTTCGGTTGTTGACCAATTTGAATTCTTGCTTGAAGATTCAAGTTACCAAGGTTTGAATTTGTTGAATAGCACAACTTCAAGTCTAACAGTTAACTTTTCAGAAAATACAGAATCAGAATTGAACATTGCAGGTGTGAATATTTTGGCATCTGCAGCTTCAGAAGGTGGTATTTTTGGTGCGAATGAATTTATTTCTACAATTAGAAACATTACCACTGGCTATGCAGCTGGTGGCTTAAGTGCTGGCTTTTCAACCTTAAGCTTGGCGGGTAGTCTGGAAGCTTTGAATGTATTGGATACACGTTTATCTGAAGCACAGGACCGTCTTGAAACACGGGCAGGTGTTTTGGGTAACAATGTTGCGATTTTAAGAACACGTCTTGATTACACAGATGATATTGTTTCTGGTCATATTACTGGTGCAGATAAGATTATTAACGCTGATTTGAACGAAGAAGCTGCAAACTTAACTGCGACAGGCACGCAATACCAAATTGGTGTGCAATCACTTGGTGTGTCTGGTCAACGGGTGCAATCACTGTTACAACTGATTCGTTAATTTATGATTTATTTTTCTGGATTTTCAGGAAAATAAAAATATTCATTGAAAGGGAAGCAGGTTGCAAAGCCTGCTTCTCCTTACATTTGCAAAATTTTTATTGCAGAAGCGGTATGATTTTGTTTGACTCCTACAAGAACTATATTAGTATAAATATCTGATTACTAAAAATTAGTAATCGGAACACATAATCACTAAAAAATTAGTGACATTTTCGACAATAGAGAATGATTGAGGGCAATTTTTGATAATAAAATATTATTAATTCCTTTTTGTGTGTTAAGTTTAACATATGTTCTAGAATGGAGACATAAACAATGGCAAATGACATTACTTTAAGTTCTGCTCAGCGCAGAACGCTTTTATCATTGCAAAACACAAGTAATCTTTCGGATAGGACGCAGGTTCGCCTCGCAACTGGTCGTAAGATTAACAATGTGACTGATGGCGCAGAAGACTTTTTCGCCGCACGTACTTTACAGACACGTGCAGAAATTCTTCAGGGTCGTCGGGAAGAAGTTAACCAAGGGATTTCAACAATTCAAACTGCATTAGATGGTATTGATGCACTTGATGAATTGCTTGGTCAATTACGTGGTTTGGCACGCCAAGCACGTTCTCAAACTGATGTTGAAAGAGCAGAAACAACAAACTCTTTTACTTCAGTTATTGAGCAATTCGAAAATTTGCTTGGTGATACAAGTTATCAAGGTTTGAACTTGTTGAATAGCACAACCGCAAGTCTAACGATTAACTTTTCAGAATTATCTGATTCTCAACTTGAGATTGAGGGTGTGAATATTTTGGCATCTGCAGCTTCAGAAGGTGGTATTTTTGGTGCGAATGAATTTATTTCTACAATCAGAAATATTACAACTGGCTATACAACTACTGGCTTAAGTCTTGGCTTTTCAACCTTAAGCTTGGCGACTAGTTTGGAATCTTTGAATGAATTGGATACACGTTTATCTGAAGCACAGGACCGTCTTGAAACACGGGCAGGTGTTCTTGGTAATAATGTTGCGATTTTAAGAACACGTCTTGATTACACAGATAATCTTGTTTCTGGTCATATTACTGGTGCAGATAAGATTATTAACGCTGATTTGAACGAAGAAGCTGCAAACTTGACTGCGACAGGCACGCAATACCAAATTGGTGTGCAATCACTTGGTGTGTCGGGTCAACGGGTGCAATCACTCTTACAACTGATTCGTTAATTTATGACTTATTTTTCTGGATTTTCAGGAAAATAAACATATTTTACTTAAAAGGGCAGGTTGTAAGGCTTGCCCTTTTTTCCTATAAAATCAAACAATTATCTAATGGTTCAATGATTGTTGCGAAACAGGTATCAGTTTTGTTTGACTCTCGTAACGAATCTGTTATGATAAATTATCACTCATTGAAATAGTGGGTGATGCACATAGTCGCTAAAAAAAATGGTGGCATTTCCGCAAATAGGAAATGTAAGAACAGTTTTTGGTAATAGAATATTACTGGATTGTTTTATGTGTAATATAAATATATGTTCTAGAATGGAGACATACGATGGCAAATGACATCACTTTAAGTTCTGCTCAACGCAGAACACTTTTATCACTACAAAACACAAGTAATCTTTCGGACAGGACGCAGGTTCGCCTCGCAACTGGTCGTAAGATTAACAATGTGACTGATGGCGCAGAAGACTTTTTCGCCGCACGTACTTTACAAACACGTGCAGAAATTCTTCAGGGTCGTCGGGAAGAAATCAACCAAGGAATTTCAACAATTCAAACTGCATTAGATGGTATTGATGCACTTGATGAATTACTTGGTCAATTGCGTGGTTTGGCACGTCAAGCGCGCTCTCAAACCGATGTTGAAAGAGCGGAAACAACAACATCTTATACTTCGGTTGTTGATCAATTTGAAAATTTGCTTGGTGATACAAGTTACCAAGGTTTGAATTTGTTGAACAGCACAACCGCAAGCCTAACGGTTAACTTTTCAGAAAGTACAGATTCAGAGCTTGCGATTGCAGGTGTGAATATTTTGGCATCTGCAGCTTCAGAAGGTGGTATTTTTGGTGCGAATGAATTTATTTCTACAATCAGAAATATTACAACTGGCTATACAACTACTGGCTTAAGTCTTGGCTTTTCAACCTTAAGCTTGGCGGCTAGTCTGGAAGCTTTGAATGTATTGGATACACGTTTATCTGAAGCACAGGACCGTCTTGAAACACGGGCAGGTGTTTTGGGTAACAATGTTGCGATTTTAAGAACACGTCTTGATTACACAGATAATCTTGTTTCTGGTCATATTACTGGTGCAGATAAGATTATTAATGCTGATTTGAACGAAGAAGCTGCAAACTTGACTGCGACAGGCACGCAATACCAAATTGGTGTGCAATCACTTGGTGTGTCGGGTCAACGGGTGCAATCACTCTTACAACTGATTCGTTAATTTATGATTTATTTTTCTGGATTTTCAGGAAAATAAAAATATTTTACTTATTATACTTAAAGGGCAAGTCGCAAGGCTTGTCCTTTTTTTTGGAAATAAATTGCTTGGGATTTTTTCTTGCTTGGGATTAATTGTTTTTATCAAAATCAGGCATAATTTGGCAATCAATACCTTCTTCATGTAGCTTGCTTAATTCTTCCATATCCGCTTTGCCATAAATATTACGCTTATCTGTTTCCTCATAATGGATTTTTCTTATTTCTTCAGGAAATTTATCGCCCACATTATCAAAATTTTCTTGAATATATGCCACCATCTTACGTGATTCAGTATGAAGCACGTTCATTTCTTCTGGGGTTGGTATATTATCTTTGTTGGCGGGTAAAGCAGGTAAGTGCGTATTAGACTTTGTTGCAATATTGGGCGCTGAAGGTAATTTGGTAATATGATGCGAATTACATATCGGGCATTCTACAAAATTATTCTCGCACTGGCTTTGAAAACTTGCTGCATTTTTGAACCATGCTTCAAATTCATGATGGTTATCACATTTTAAGTTATAGCTAGTCAAATTCCGTATCTTTTATTTTATGTGAGTTTTGCAATAAATAGGTTATGTTTTCATCGCCTTTGCCTTATTATATATAGGAATTGATGGTGATGATGCAAGGGATAAAATTGTGCTAGATTCTTATCAAATTAGAGCAGGGCGCGCATTATTGGGCGCCACGCAACAAGCATTAGCAACTGCGGCTGGTATTTCAGTGGCAAGCCTTAACAATATTGAACGCAATATTGCAAAACCACGGGCAAGCACATTACAAATTTTAACACGAACTTTTTTAGATGCTGGGCTTAGTTTTGAAGAAGGAACGGCCACGCAATCTTTTTATTTTAGTAAATTTGGACGCCCCGGTAGCTATGATGCGCTTGTGACACAAGAACAGCTTATTCGCTATTTTAATCCTGATAGTTTGTTGAAAATCAAGCGGATTATTTTTTTTACCTTTAATTTGCCTGAAATTGAAGAGCCTGAAATTGGCATTTTTCTTGAGACAGAACGCCGTGTGATTTTGTTTGACCATATGCAATTTGGCTTTCATTATCCATCACGCTTAGAAATATTGGGCAATGCGATGTTGCAAATATTCACTCTTTATGCCGAACAAATTTATTTCAGCCCACAGCATGTCAATAATCCTCATCAATTAAAAGCAGAAGAATTGATGAATTACATTAAAAATCAAGAAAATCAAAAAATACGTCATCCGCAATGTTTGTTTGAAGTTTCGGCTAATTGGCAAGAAAAATTGCGTGCCTTTTTGAATATTCCTGACCATCCGTTAAAGCGGCTATTCACCTTGCTGGAACATTTGGCAGATGGTCGTTAAACAGCTGTTAACAAGCCACTTTATTACAAAAATTTTAGAAAAATATTTTATTACTACGATTAATTGGCAACAACCAAGATTTACATTGCTATGGGTAGGTATATTTTATGGTGCGGCGATTTTTATCTATTTTACGTTGCCGTTTGAATTGAATCTGTTGAGCCTGTTGATATGGTGGGCATTGTTGGGCTTGGCATTATTTCTATTTTACAAAAAGTTAAAAATTATTCTTTTCCCTGTGGTGATATTTTCATTAGGATTTCTATGCGCTTATCTTCATAGCCATTGGCAGGGGCAGAGTTTTCAGCATTATCTTTCAACGAAAAGTTTGCAAATTGAAGGTATTGTCCATCAGGCAAATGATGGATTGCGCTACAGCAATGTTGTCATTAAAAATAGTGAAGGGCGGTTTTGGCGGTTGCGTTTGCAAGAAAAACAAGCACCCTTGCCGGGTACAGTGATTACCTTATGGGCAAAACCGCTTAGCAATCAACAAGAGTTTTTTCAATATTATCGTTTTTTTAACAATATTCATGGCTATGCCATTGCGCTTTCATCTTATGATATTGTCCGATATGCTGAAGGCAATCTTGCTGTAAAAATTGCACGATTGCGCCTGAATATTGCCCGCATGTTAGAAAGCAAAACCTATCCGCAATATGCAGGGGTGGCACGGGCATTATTGGTTGGCATGAAAGGCACTATAGAAAAAGATGTTTTAGAGGCGATGCGCCATGCAGGGTTAGGGCATATATTAGCCATTTCTGGATTGCATTTTGGTATTTTTGCATTTGGTGTTTTCGCTTTAGTGCGCTTTATTTTAGCAGGATTTCCCACGATTGCCGAGCGGTATCATATCAAGAAAATCGCAGCTTTTGTGGCAATTTTTTCTGGGTTTTGCTATTTACTTCTTTCAGGCGGGGCTATTTCTGCCGAGCGTGCTTTTATTATGGTCGGATTTGTTTGCTTGGCAGTCATGCGTGATATGCGCGCTTTTAGTCAGAATTTGCTTGCGGTCGCCTTTATCATATTATTGAGTTTGAAGCCTTATATTATTTTGCAGGTTGGTTTTCAAATGTCGTTTATGGCGGTGCTGGCTCTGATTGCTTTATTTGATTATTTGCGTGATTCAGCTTATTATCGCTTGCCCAAAATACTCCGCTTTATTTTCGGAATGGCGCTCACAAGTATTGTTGCATCTATTGCAGTTGCGCCTTTCACTTTATTATATTTTCATTATTTTTCTAATTATGGGTTGGTAGCGAATTTACCTGTTTTGCCAATGATGGCATTTTGGGTGATGCCTTGGGCAGTGCTGACTTTATTATTGATGCCGTTTCAACTGCATGATATTCCGATGCAATTGATGTATGCAGGCATTCATAAAATGGGTGTGATTGCAAAATATGTTGCCGCATTACCCGGCAGTGTTAGCCATATTACGCCACCAAGTGCATTGGCGATTATATGTTTGTTCTTGGGAGTATTAATCATATCTATCGCATGGCGGCATCGTATTTGCGTGATTGTTGCATGCGGTTCGTTATTGGCAGGGTTGCTTTTTGTGATGATGACTCCTCAACCTGCTTTGATACTAACGGGTTGGAATTATGGATTTTCCCATCAGCAAAATAACGAGACACATTATATATTCTCACAAAATTTACCGCGGGGCAATAAACGTAAAGAAATTTTAACCCATTTAGGCGATGCCCCTATTGATTACTTGAAAAAGAGCAACATTGCCGATAATAATAATTATTGTGATACAATATTGTGCGTTATCAATAGTCAGGGCTTAAAAATTTTACTGGCGCATAAAGCCGAAGGAGTGCTTGTGATGTGTCGGCAACAGGCGCATGTCTTTATCAGTCTTTATGATGTTCCTCAATTATGCAATGATAGAAAAAACAAAAATTCCTTGATGATTTTTCCCTCTCAATTTCGTCAATCTCGGCAATTCCCGCAAGGTTCTCCAGGGTTGTTTATTTTTAAGGGATTATTTGGCTCTCCCTTCATCCGTTATTTCTATGGTCAAAAACCATTGCAACATAACACCATTCCTTTGCTCTCATTATTTTTTAATCATCGGCGCGTTTGGCATCACCCCCTTTAATATTTATCTGTAATATTTATCTGTAATATTTTATCAATATTGCCTTAATAGGGCATGAAGCTTGCCTTGAATTTCCACATTATCAGGACCATAATGCTGGTCAGCATAACGCGGATTTGCCGCACGCAGGGTGATTTGATTACTTTCAGGATGAAAATATTTTAATGTCGCTTCTTCTTGATTCACAAGAGCAACCACAATATCACCTTTATCCGCATAGGTAACGCGCTTGATAATCACGGTATCACCATCCATAATGCCAGCATAAATCATTGAATCGCCTGAAACTTCTAGCGCGTAATAATTGCCACGGCTGATAAAATTTTGTGGCACATCAATATAATTACTTTCATCAGCAATTGCCTCAATCGGAGTGCCAGCGGCAATTCTACCCATTAACGGCACTTCTACTTGTGTACCTTTTTCTTGGGTGCGTGCAAAATTACCCGGTTGCAAATTGGTGCGGATAACTTCGATAGCGCGCGCGCGATTTTTAAGTCTTTTCACAAAACCACGCTCTTCCAATGAATTGAGTAATTGGTGAATACCAGACTTTGATTTAAGAGAGAGTGCCACACTCATTTCATCAAATGAAGGTGAGATGCCATTGGCATTTTGATATTCCTCTAAATAAACGAGCAATTTTCGTTGTTTTTCAGTAAGCATTTGAATGTTCCTTTTTATAAAACAGATGATGGCACTGTTTTTGCACATTATCTATTACAATATAATATGTTGGTATTTTACAGATGTCACAAGAACAAATATAAGATATCATCATGTACCGTTCTAGTAATGTCCAGCAAGTTTGTCAAGACTTTTTTAATATTTTTTGATAAAACTTAATAAAGGGTTTTCTTGCTCTTTTTACAATATTACTGTATAATGGTGTAATTTTCTGGCTGTGGTTTTTGCAGTGTATTTAGGGGAATAAATAGAAATGTATTTAGGGATGTATTTACGTAAAATAGCGACATATTCTGTGTTGTTGCTTTACCCGTTGGTGAGTTTTGCAGAAAGCCCATTTGAGATTACACAACAACGTTTTTCTGATGAAGCAAATGATTCACGTCGCTTTTCACCTGCACCATTAACAAGTTTGGTTCATCATAATGACGCGCCAGAAATCCTTTCTGAGGCGGATAAGCAACTTTATCGCGATATTTTTATCTTGCAAGAACAAGGCAAAATGAAATCTGCCAATGTCAAAATTAAACAGGTAAAGAATAAATTATTGATGGGGCACGTTACCTATCAACGCTATATGCACCCTACGGCTTACCGCAGTTCCTATGCAGAATTGAAAAAATGGTTGCGCCATTATGCCGACCATCCCGGTGCGCGTAATATCTATAAAATGGGAAGTAGGCGCGGAGTTAAACGCAATTTGGTGCGTCCTCAATCACCTAAAGTTCCAGAATCTTTGTTAAAAGAAAATACGCTAGATAATCGTTTTGTGGTATCAACACCCGCTAAAAAGAAAGCACGTTGGCGCACAACTGAATATCGTGTTTATCGTTCGGTGTACCATCATATCAGGCGCGAACGTCCGTCTCATGCGTTGAAATTGGTGAAACAAAATCGTAAAAAAATGAGTGGGCGCGCACAAGCGTTAAGCCTGAATCAAATTAGCAAAGGCTATTTCTTATATGGTGGTTTGGATAAGCATGTCATCAAAACTGCTGAAATGGGAATTGCTGTGGATAAAAACAACGATGCACCAGAATTGCATTGGTGGCTAGGGCTTGCAGAATGGCGCGAAGGCAATTACTTAAAAGCCGCGCATCATTTCAAACTATTGGCAACCCTTGATAAGAATGTTTCAGATGATGTTGCTTCAAGTGCTGCATTTTGGGCATCACGTGCTTATACCCGAAAAGGGTTCATGGATGAAAGCCTAGAAATGCTAGAACATGCATCAGGTTATGGCTTTAATTTTTATGGTCAACTTGCTTCGGAAGTTTTGGGTTATGAAATTGATTATCATTGGAATAAGGGCGTTAACCAAACGCATACACAAGAAGAATATGACCATTTCTTTGGTTATAAATCAGCACAGCGCGCTTTGGCACTTTATCAATTAGGTGATGTTGGGCGTTCTAGTCAGGAATTCCGCGCGATTGTTCGACAATTACCCAGCAATATTGCCGTGCATTATATCAAATATATGGATGATAGTGATTTAGCATCCGTGGCTTTTGCTGTGGGTAGAAAATTGCATAAGCAAGGGGTGCGTGTGAATTCAGCACTTTACCCTGTGCCACAATGGCAACCTCAAGATGGGTTTAAGTTAGACCCTGCACTGATTTTTGGATTTATTCGGCAAGAAAGCACCTTTAAGCCTAATGCTTTAAGCGTAGATGGTGCAAGCGGTTTGATGCAATTAATGCCTGCAACGGCACGTTTTATCTCGCGTAAGAAATTGCGCCAGAGTAAATTATTTGAACCTGAATATAATATGTTATTAGGGCAACGCTATATTCAAAGCCTTATGAAAGAACGCTATATCAAACGTAATCTTTTATTTACGACGGTTGCTTATAATGGCGGACCGGGAAATTTATTGAAATGGCGTAAGAAAATGGATTATCGTGATGACCCGCTTTTATTTATGGAAACCATTCCATCGTATGAAAGCCGTCATTTTGCCAGTGCGGTGATGTTGAATTATTGGATTTATGGCGACCGTTTGGGCAGGGATAACGAGACGCGTCAGCAAATGGCGCAGGGCAATTGGCCTATTTATAAGAGTTTTGATACCTCGCAAATACGTGAATCCTACGCATTTAAACAAGATGCCTATTGACATTAAACGCGATTTTTTTCCCTTAAACATTGCACTTCTAACCCTTTCGGATAGCAGAACGCAGGCAGAAGATAAATCAGGTGATTTGCTAGCGCAACGCATCAGTGAAACAGGGCATCATTTGGTGATGCGAACGCTGATACAAGAAAATTTTGCAGAAATTTGTCAAAAATTACAAGATTGGATTGCGGATGATGGCGTTGATATTATCATCACCACAGGCGGCACGGGCATTACAGCGCGCGACTTAACCCCCGATGCGGTGTTGGCAGTCATGGATAAGGAAATTCCCGGTTTTGGTGAATTATTTAGAATGCTCAGCTATCAGAAAATTGGCACATCTACCATTCAATCACGCGCTATTGGTGCGGTTGCGGGTAGAAGTTTGATTTTTGCCTTGCCCGGCTCAAAAGGTGCGTGCCAAGATGCATGGGATGATATTTTGCAATATCAGCTTGATATTCGGCACCGCCCTTGCAATTTTGCAGAATTATTGCCCCGGTTATAATCATCTCGCCTCTCAATTTTATTTCCGTGCATTTGTCGTGCCCCTTGTCATTATCAAGTGATAATGCTACTATGCAAGGCAGGTATTTAATTGCCTCTCATGTTGATGTTGTTCCTTAAATAAAGGTTTGTTATGAAATTTGTTTTCTCTTTGATAAAAATGATGCTGGTCATTATGTTGCTTGTACCATTTGCTGTACATGCACAAAAAACTGATACGGTTTTGGCAGAAGTTGGTCGTGAAAAAATTACAGAAGCTGATGTGATTTTTCGTTACCAAACATTGCCCGCGCAAGTGAAGCAAAAAAATAAATTTGCGGATGTGCGTAAACAGTTGCTTGAGCAGTTGGTGCTTGAAAGATTATTTGCGATTGAAGCACGGTCATTGGGCATTGATAAAGAAAAACAAGTGCAAGAAGCTGTGAAGCGTACCGAAAATACGATTTTACATCAGGCATTTATTCAAAGCTTTGCCATCAAAAATGTAACTGATGCAGATATTCAGCGCGAATATGATGCTTATGCCGCCAATTATTCACAAGGCGCAGAATATCGTGCGCGCCATATTTTGGTGAAGACCGAGGCAGAAGGCAATGATTTGGTCAGTAAATTAGATAAGGGCAATGATTTTACAGAATTGGCAAAAACTTATTCTACAGGGCCTTCGGCACCACGTGGCGGTGATTTAGGCTATTTCCGTGAAGGGCAAATGGTAAAGCCGTTTGAAAATGCTGTTAAATTATTGGATACAGGCAAATATACCAAAAAACCTGTGCAAACTAATTTCGGTTGGCATGTGATTAAGCTAGAAGATAAAAGGCAGGCTGATGTGCCACCATTAGAAGAGCTTAAAGGCAAATTACGTCAAGCAGTTGCAGATGCAAAATTGCAAAAACATTTGACTGAATTACGAAGTAAATATAAAGTAAAAATCAAATAACATAGAGGTTGAATGGTATGAAGGATTTAATGAAGGGCAAAAAAGGTTTAATCATGGGCGTTGCCAATGATAAATCCATTGCGTATGGCATTGCAAAAGCAGCATCGGATGCGGGGGCAGAATTAGCCTTTAGTTATCAGGGTGAAGTGTTGGAAAAACGTGTGCGCCCTTTGGCAGAGCAATTAGGTGTAAAACATATGATACCGTGCGATGTTGGTGAAGATTCATCTATTGAATCAGCTTTTGAGCTATTGAAAAAAGAATGGGGCAGTTTGGATTTTGTTGTTCATGCGATTGCCTTTGCTGATAAAGATGAATTGCGCGGTGCTTATTATGATACTTCGCGTGATAATTTCAAATTGAGTCTGGATATTTCCTGCTATTCCTTTACAGCGGTGGCGCGTTATGCCCGTTCGTTAATGGTTGAAAATGGTGGTTCACTTTTAACACTCACTTATTTTGGCGCAGAAAAAGTTATCCCACATTATAATGTGATGGGTGTTGCAAAAGCAGCCTTAGAAGCATCGGTGCGTTATTTAGCATCTGATTTGGGACCCGATAAAATCAGGGTGAATGCAATTTCCGCAGGACCTATCCGCACATTAGCGGCATCAGGCATTGGTGATTTTCGCAATATGTTGCGTTGGAATGCATTAAATGCGCCCATGCGTGAGAATGTAACGACTGATGAGGTTGGTTTGGCATCTTTAGGTTTGATTTCCGATTTAGGTGCTGGGATTACTGGTGAAATTCAACATGTTGATAAGGGCTATAATATCAATGGTATGATGGCGTTGGATGATATTGATGCGGCAATTGATGTGTTACAGGCGATGAAGAAATAATCGTTGACGATGAATGAGCTTTAATTCTTTTGGGCATTTATTAAGATTCACCAGTTTTGGTGAAAGCCATGGCGAGGCGATTGGCGGCGTGCTTGATGGCGTGCCACCCAATATCGAATTATCAGCAGAAGATATACAGCCCTTTTTAGATGCAAGACGTCCGGGGCAATCGCGCTTTACCACGCAACGGCAAGAACCAGATAAAATCAAAATTCTTTCAGGCATTTATCAGGGCAAAACGCAAGGCACCCCGATTGGTTTTGTGATTGAAAATCAAGACCAAAGAAGCAAGGATTACAGCGATATAGAAAAAGCATATCGCCCCGGACACGCTGATTACACCTATGATGCAAAGTACGGCACACGCGACCCACGCGGAGGCGGGCGGTCATCGGCACGTGAAACAGCCATGCGTGTGGCGGCAGGTGCGATTGCCCGCAAGATTTTACAGAATGTCCCCAACCATCAACCCATTGAAATTACTGGCGGTATGATTGCGATGGGTGCAAAAAGAATATCAGGTGGTTATGATTGGCAAGCGGTGGCGGATAATCCGTTATTTATGCCAACAAAAGATGAAGCCATTATTAATGAGTGGCAGGATTATTTAGATGATATTCGTAAAAAAGGTGATTCTGTAGGGGCGTTAGTAGAAATACGCGCGCGCTATGTGCCAAAAGGCTGGGGTGCACCAATCTATGGCAAGTTAGATGCCGATTTAGCCTCCGCGATGATGAGCATCAATGCGGTGAAAGCGGTGGAAATAGGCGATGGGTTATCGGTTGCATCACTGCAAGGTTCAGAAAATGCCGATGAAATGCGAATGACAGATGATGGCAAAGCTGAATTTTTAAGCAATCATGCAGGGGGTATTTTAGGAGGCATTAGCAATGGCAATGAAATTATCGTTCGTTTCGCCATTAAGCCAACAAGCTCGATTTTAATTCCGAAAAGAACCATCGATAAGGATGGGCAGGATAGAGAAATTTTAACCAAAGGTAGGCACGACCCTTGTGTTGGTATCCGCGCTGTGCCTGTGGGTGAAGCCATGATGGCATTGGTGCTGGCAGACCATTATTTGCGCCATTACGGGCAATGCCATGCCAATGAATTGTAGAATTAATAACGGTGTATTAATATGAAAAAAAATCCTTTTAAGAACGTACTGAATTATTTTCAGATTAAAAATATACTGAATTATGTTCAGAAACGCATCAAAGCCATCAAGGCTTTGGCTTTGCAGGTGAAAAAATCACCACGCATTTTGCTTGTATGGTTGAAGAACGCAGTTAAAAATGCGTTGCAATTTTTGCTCAAACTGCCTGCACGTATCCTTCGATATTTGGCGAAAAGCGCGCTTTTTTTTATACGATGGTTGATTTTAACAATCATGTCATGGGTGATTGGTGTTGCGGTGGTGATTGCAGGAATTAGCTGGTTTGTAGAAAATAAGTTTTCTGCGGTGGATAAAAGCTTCTTCCAAATTGAGCAAGTGGCAAAAAATACATGCGATATGGGTCGTCACAATATTCTACGCATTGATAGTTTTTCATTAGCACCGTTGCTGGCAAAAAAAGAAATCATACCACTGAATTTTGATAATAGAGCACCCCCGATTGATTGGTTGGATTTGCAAAGAAAATTGCAAGCGGCAAGTGAAGATAAGCGCATCAATGCCGTGTTGATTGATTATAACGGCTTGCAATCAGGGCGCACTGGTGTTGCCCAGTTGCGTTTGATGTTGCAGGATTATCAGCAAAAATCTGGTAAGCCGGTTTATATTTTTGCACAATCATTAGGCACATATCATGGTGTGGCTGATTATGGCTTGCATGATATTGCCGATAAAATTTACCTTGCACCATCGGGCTATAGCAGTTTAAGGCATTTGGGTGGCGAGCAATTTTACTTAAAAAGATTGTTTGATGAATTGAAAATTAAGCCAGAATTTATCCGCCGTCATCAATATAAATCTGCGCCTTCGCGCTATACCGAAACAGCACCATCGCAAGCGGAATTGGATAATGGGCTTACATTATTGGGCGATATTGAAAAAATTTATCGTGATATGTTGCAACCAAGAATTGACAGTGATGAAACGGGTATTTTTTCAGCATCGGAAAGTTTGGCGAAGAATCTGGTTGATGGCATTGTCTATCGCGATGATTTATTAAATACATTGCAAAGCAATAGTGTGATTCATCGGAATGCAGAATGGTTGTCTTTAGATTGTTATAAATCTTATGATGGTCATTTATTCCCACATCAAAATGTGCAAATCATTAATATGAATGGGGTGATTGCGCCTGAGGTTTCGGGGCAAAGGTCGCGCGGGGTTGATATTTTAACACAAATTCAACGTGCCGAAGATGATGATGATATTGCGGGATTGTTGGTTTATGTTGATTCGCCCGGTGGCGATTATGCGATGTCGGAACGGATTTGGCACGCGCTTTACGCATCAGAAAAGCCAGTTGCGGTGCTGATGGGCAATGTGGCGGCATCAGGCGGGTATTTTATTGCGGCAGGGGCTGATAAGATATTTTCTTACCCGCATAGCATCACAGGCTCGATTGGTATTTTTTCAGGGCATTTTGCCATGCGTGGTTTTATCACAGATATTCTGAATATTGACCCTTATTTCATCAGTACAGATGATTCTAATTTTAGTGCGTTTCTTGATGAATATCCGCCTGAATATCGCGCGCAGATGAATAAATTTATCGATGCTTTATATGATGATTTTACAGATAAGGTGGGTTTATCGCGTGATATTGAATATATGGATGAATTGGCACGCGGCAGAGTATTTTCTGGCAATGCGGCTTTGCAAAATGGCTTGATTGATGGCGTTGGTGGTTTGAATGATGCGATTGCCTTTTTTGAAGAAACATTAGAAGATAGAGTGGTTTTAATCCCTGAAAGAGAAAATCTTGGTATTCCTGATATGCTAGGCATGTTTTTAGGGCGTGTTATCACCCCAAAAATCACAGATTTGCTGTACCGTATGGGGATATGGCAAAATGGCGTTAGAATGCAATCAGATTATCAATAGTCTTGCTTATTATCAATTTTAAGGTTACAATAAAGGCTAAGTTATTGTTAGATTATAGGAGCTAAAAATGAAATTTTTCAGCATATTGTTTTTATTGATGGCTATGTTGATAGCACCTTTGGCACATGCCTTAGACCCTATCTATAAAAGTGGTTCTAGCCAAGGCGCAGGTGGTTACGATGTCGTCAGCTATTTCACACAAGATGCCGCAGTGCAAGGCAATGCAGACTATAAAGTAGAATGGCAGGGCGCACAATGGTTGTTCTCATCAGCAGGCAATCGCGATAAATTCAAGGCAAATCCCGCAAAATATGCCCCACAATATGGTGGTTATTGCGCTTGGGCTGTTTCGCAAAATTACACAGCACGGGGAAGCCCCCGCCATTGGAGTGTTGTTGATGGGAAATTATATCTCAATTATAATGGTGCCGTTAAGTTAAACTGGCAACGCAATGCACGTAACAACATTGTAAGAGGAAATCAAAATTGGCCTGGATTGTTGGGTAACGGTTAATCAAAAATATTATCAGAGGATACACGAAAATGCAGAAAAAATTTCAACAAATGAATCGCATAGGGTTTTATATTAGCTTTATGGTGATTGCAATGATGGTGAGTAACATGGCACAAGCAGAGTTAGCCCCTATTTATACTTCAGGCAAAAATAATTATGGCGCAGGTGGTTATGATGTTACCAGCTATTTTACGCAGAGCAAAGCTGTTAAAGGCAAGGCTGATTATCAAGCGGAATGGCAGGGCGCGCAATGGTTATTCTCATCAGCAGAAAACCGTGATAAATTTAATGCCAATCCTGAAAAATATGCGCCACAATATGGCGGTTATTGTGCTTGGGCAGTTTCAAATGATTCTACTGCCAAAGGCAGCCCTACACAATGGACTGTTGTTGATGATAAATTATATCTCAATTATAATGCTGTTATCAAAGGCGTTTGGGGGCGTAAAAAAGAGCAGAATATTGCGAAGGCTGATGCAAATTGGCCAAATGTATTAAATTAAGCTATTCGGAGGCAAACCATGTCAGCAAATCATTTGCTGATTATTGCAGGGCCGACTGCAAGTGGTAAAAGCCGTTTAGCCTTTGAATTGGCAAAAAAATATCCGTTGACCATTATCAATGGCGATGCGATGCAACTTTACGATGCTTTACCAATTTTAACGGCACAGCCAACTTCAGAAGAGCAAAAGCAGATACGGCATCTGCTTTATGGAATTGCAAAAACTCAAGAAACTTGGACGGTTGCAGATTGGTTAGAAATTCTGCAACAGGCGATTATTGAGATTAGCCAAGAAAATCTTTTGCCCGTGATTGTTGGGGGAAGCAACATGTATCTTGATAGGTTGCTTAATGGCTTGGTTGATATTCCCGATATTCCTGATAGGCTGAAACAACAAGCCGAAGCGATGATAGCACAATCGGGGCATCAGGTGCTTTATGATTTATTGGCAGATGAGGATAGGCAAAGATTGCATGTGAATGATACGCACCGTATTATTAGAAGCTATTGTGTGTATCAAGAAACGGGGCATTCGCTGGCATGGTTTCATCACAATCATCACAAGCCAACAGAATTTTTGCAACATATGAATGTAAAAAAAATCGCGTTATTGCCTGATAGGCAAGTACTTTATCAAAGATGCAATCAGCGGTTGGAAACAATGATGGCGGAAGGCGTGCTTGCAGAAGTGGAAGCAATTTTAGATGAAGATGATGGATTGCCGATTTGCCAAGCCATTGGTGTGAAGCCGTTTAAATCTTATTTACGTGGCAATATCACTTATGATGAGGCGTTAGCCCTTGCCCAACAGCAAACACGCAATTATGCAAAACGACAATATAGCTGGCTAAATAATCATTATCATGCGGATATTATGTTAGATAATGCTGATGAGCAGATGGTTGCAAAATGGTTTGAGACGAATTTATCATGAAAATGCTTGCTGAAAATACGTGTTTCATGCTAGAATTATCGGGATTTTTTGAAAGAGGCATATAGGTGAAATGGCGAATAAGGGTGAGATATTAACAGGTGCGCAAATTGTATTACGCGCTTTGGAAGACCAAAATGTGGATACGATTTTTGGTTATCCCGGCGGAGCAGTGTTACCGCTTTATGATGCTTTGTATCAAATTGATAGCTTAGACCATGTGTTGGTGCGTCACGAACAAGGTGCTATTCATGCGGCAGAAGGCTATGCTCGTTCTACTGGCAAAGTTGGGGTGCTACTGGTAACATCAGGACCGGGGGTTACAAATACGGTAACAGGCTTGACGGATGCTTTGTTGGATTCTGTACCGATTGTTTGTTTTTCGGGGCAAGTGCCTAGCCATTTGATTGGCACAGATGCTTTTCAGGAATGCGATACTACAGGCATTACCCGTGCCTGCACAAAACATAATTATTTGGTGCGAGATGTTGATGATTTAGCGCGCATCATTCATGAAGCATTTTACATTGCACGCAGTGGGCGTCCGGGTCCGGTATTGATTGATTTGCCCAAAGATGTCCAATTTGCAAAAGGTACTTATGTTGGTCATGAAAATATCAAGCACCATACCTATCAGCCAAAGGTGGAAGCATCGCATCATGTGATTGATGAGATTGCAGATTTGCTTTGCACTGCAGAAAAGCCAATTATTTATGCAGGCGGTGGGGTGATTAATTCGGGTATTGGCGCATGTGAAAAATTGCAAAAATTAATTGATTTGACTGGCTTTCCGTTCACTCTTACCTTGATGGGTTTAGGGGCGGTGCCTACAGGCAAACCAGAATTTTTGGGCATGTTAGGAATGCATGGCACGTATGAAGCAAATTTGGCAATGCATGATTGTGATGTCATGTTAAATGTGGGTGCGCGGTTTGATGATAGAATTACAGGCACACCGGCTAAATTTTCGCCAAACTCTAAAAAAATTCATATTGATATTGACCCATCATCTATCAATAAGGTGATAAGAGTAGAACATGCCGCGATTGGCGATTGCAACATTGTGTTAGAACAATTATTGAATGCGCTTGAAAAGCGGAAAGATAAATTGCCTAGCAAAAGTAAATTAAAAGCTTGGTGGCAAAAAATTGGCGAATGGCGTGCGGTTGATTGTTTGAAATGTGTGCAAGATGGCAGTAAATCAGCGGTGATTAGACCGCAATATGCGATTTCACGCTTGCATCAGCTCACAAAAGATTATGATACTTATATTACGACTGAAGTTGGACAGCATCAGATGTGGGCGGCGCAATATTATCCGATTAATAAGCCATTTCATTGGATGACTTCTGGCGGACTTGGCACGATGGGTTATGGGTTGCCGGCGGCGATTGGCGTGCAGATGGCACATCCCGATGCGTTGGTGATTGATATTGCCGGCGAAGCTTCCATTTTAATGAATATCCAAGAGCTGAATACGGCTGTGCAATATGAATTGCCTGTGAAAATATTTATTCTCAACAATCAATATATGGGTATGGTGCGTCAATGGCAGGAATTATTGCATGGCGGGCGTTACGCGCATTCTTATAGTGAATCATTGCCTGATTTTGTTAAACTGGCTGAATCTTTTCAGGCTGTTGGGTTGCGTGCGAATAATGTGGGTGAATTAGATGATGTGATTGGCGAGATGCTGACCATCAAAAAACCTATGTTGATTGATGTGAGAGTGGAAAAGCAAGAAAATTGCTATCCGATGATTCCATCAGGTGCGGCGCATAATGAAATGTTGCTTACCGATAAGTCAGAGGCAAAACCGATTAGCAAGCAGGGCAGGATTCTGGTATGACGCATGTTGTTGATGTGATTAGTCGTAATTGTTTTTCGGTGATTGTTGATAATGAACCCGGTGTGCTTGCACGGGTGATTGGCTTATTTGCTGGGCGTGGCTATAATATTGAAAGTTTGACTGTTTGCACAATTAACAAAGAAAGAGACCGTTCGCGCATTACCATTGTTAGCTATGGTACAAAAATGGTGATTGAACAAATCAAGGCGCAATTAGATAAATTAGTGCCGGTGCAATCGGTAACGAATGTAACGGAAGTAGGGGAAGCGGTTGAGAAGGAAGTGGCACTTGTTCGGTTTGCAGCAACGGGGCCTCAAAGGCGTGAAGGTTTAAGAATTGCAGATATTTTTAAGGCGACAGTTGCGGATACAACTCATGGCGCCTTCGTGTTTTCGTTAAGTGGTTCGCCTGAAAAAGTGAGCGCGTTTATCGAATTGATGGAAGAAATTGGAGATGTAGAAGTTGCACGTTCGGGAGTGGTATCGCTGAATCGAACGGGAGCATATCTAGATTATTACAATAATTAAAATTATATTCCATCATAATCATCAGCAGGTGGTTAGGGGGGAATATTCATTGTCATGCTAAGAAAGGGAAGTATCAATGAAAGTCTATTATGATAGTGACGCAGATATTAATCTGATTAAAGAAAAAAATATTGCAGTCATTGGTTATGGGTCGCAGGGGCATGCTCAGGCGTTAAACTTAAAAGATAGCGGCATTAAAAATCTAGCGATTGGGTTGAAAAAAACATCAGCGAGTCGTGCAAAAGCAGAAGAAGCAGGCTTTAAGGTGATGACGCCTACTGAAGCAGCAGCTTGGGCAGATATTGTGATGGTGCTTATCCCTGATGAATTGCAACGCGGTATGTATTATGAAGAACTGCATGAGAATATGAAACCCGGTGCGGCTTTGGCGTTTTCGCATGGGTTGGCAATTCATTTTAGTTTGATTGAACCACGTAATGATATTGATGTGGTGATGATGGCACCCAAAGGACCCGGGCATACTGTGCGTGCAGAATATGCAAAAGGTGGCGGTGTGCCTTGCTTAGTAGCAATCCATAAGGATTACAGTGGCAAAGCGATGGAAATAGGGCTTGCTTATTGTTCCGCGATTGGTGGTGGACGTTCGGGTATTATTGAAACTAATTTCCGTGAAGAATGTGAAACTGATTTATTCGGTGAACAGGTTGTGTTATGTGGTGGGTTAATTGAGCTGATTAGAAATGGCTTTGAAACATTGATTGAAGCAGGTTACGCCCCTGAAATGGCATATTTTGAATGTTTGCATGAAGTGAAATTGATTGTAGATTTAATCTATGAAGGTGGCATTTCTAACATGTTTTATTCTATTTCTAATACGGCAGAATATGGTGCCTATAAAACAGGGTCTAGAATTATCAATGAAAATAGCAAGGCTGAGATGAAAAAAGTGCTTGATGATATTCAAACAGGTAAATTTACGCGTGATTGGATGCTGGAAAATGCAGCACATCAATCGCATTTCAAGAGCAAGCGCAAATTAGATGCCGAACATGATATTGAATCTGTGGGTGCAGAATTGCGTGGCATGATGCCTTGGATTGGTAAGAATAAGTTGGTTGATAAAGCAAAGAATTAATTATGATGTAATGGCAGATGTAAGTTACCCTGTTATAGATAAATTGCTTGCTGGGCAGGTGGAAATTGTACAAGCAGATGATTACCGTGTGGCGGTTGATTCTGTGTTGTTAGCAAATTTTGTTGCGAGTCATTATTATGGTGGGCAATCGCCTTATATGCAAGCGTCTCAGCAAAATAATATGCCTCAGAAAATTGCTGAATTAGGCGTTGGTACAGGTGGTGTGATGCTGTGTTTGTTGCATTATATCGCGCAATATCACAAGCAGGAAATGCCATGCTATGATGGTTATGATTGTAATGGTCATTTTCTTTCTTTGGCAAAGCAATCATTATCGCTCAATAAGATGGATGCGAATCTTCACGAAACAGATATTCGCGATATTGAAAGGCGTGGTTGCTATGATGCGGTGGTGATGAATCCGCCTTTTTTGCCATTTTCTGAACATGCGGGCATGAAGCGTTCTGATATGCGAAGCCGTGCGCTTTATGAAGGTGAGGTTTCACTTCATGATTGGCTAAGAATTGCAGGTAAGTTATTGACGCATCATGGTTGGCTTTTTATGGTGCATCAAGCCGAAAGGTTGCATGAAATTATTGCCATCTTACAGCAGAAATTTGGCGGTATTATCCTGTATCCGATTCATAGCTATGCAGGGCAGGCGGCTAAACGGATATTGATTGCTACGCAATATGGCAGTAAAACAAAAACAACATTGCAATCAGGGTTGGTGATGCATCAGGCAGATGGTCGTTACACTCTTTTGGCAGAACAAATTTTAAGAGCAGAAATATTATGCGGCACAAGATAACATTATTAACTTTATTGATTTTTTTCAATATACAAAATCTATCAGCCAAGAATGACGATTATAGCGAATTTTTTGCATCTAATCTTGATAGCATTGTGCAAATTGATTATACGGATTACCAGCAGTTTCTTGATAATAATTTGCGCATTATTAACGTGGACAATGAAAAAGTCGGAGACGTAAAAGGGTTTGATTATCAAAACATTACTGCCGATGATAAAGCTTTGTTAAAGCAGCATCTGTTGAAAATGCAAGATGTGCCGATTACAGACTATAATGATGATACACAACTTGCCTTTTGGATGAATCTTTACAATGTAATTGTGTTGGATATGATTTTAGATTTTTATCCGATTAATTCGTTTCCTGATATTAAAGTGCAATCTAATGAAGAAGTGTGGAAAATGAAACGCGTTACAATGATGGGGCGGCAATTAAGTTTGGATAATATTCAGCATGATATTTTACGCAAGAAATTTTCTGATTGGCGCATCTTAAATGCTTTGAACATTGCAACATTTTCTTCTGGTTCGTGGCAAGAACAACCCTTTACAGGTGATGCGGTTGATATTCAGCTTGAGGAACGCACCAAATATTTATTCACCCGTCCATTATCAGCAAGTATCATTGATAATGACGATAATAATGAAAAGATTTTACGTTTGATTGCTATTTTGAAATGGTACGAACAAGATTTCTTAGATGTTGGCATGACATTAAATGATTTGTTACAGAAATATTTGCCTGAGGATTTATGGCAAGAATTTGATGATACATTAGAAATTGAGTATTTTTATGATTGGCGCTTGAATCAAATATCATAGCATGATAATTTTAAGAAGATATTATACGTAGAAGGAGTAAGAGATGCGGTTAAGATTAATGAGTGTTGTTTTAGGGTTTTTATTGATGAGCTCTGCAGTGCAGGCACAAAATGCAATGAATTTCTTTAGCAGGAATGGCTTTGAGAAAGAGAAAATTGATTATAGTGCTTATGAAGAATTTTTAGGAAAATATATAAAGTCAGCGAAGGGGGGTATGTCCCGATTTGATTATAAAAACATTCCTAGCACTGGTCATGATTTAATTAAAAAGCAAATGTCTGTTATGGAGAACGTAAGAGTTACAAATTATGATAGGGATACGCAACTGGGTTATTGGTTGAATTTGTATAATATTATTGTGCTTGATGCTGTGCTAGAAAATTATCCAATTTCTTCAATTCGTGATGTGAGTGATATATGGAAAGCAAAGCGAGTTAAAATTCAAAGCCAAGAGTTAAGTTTGGATGACATTGAACATAATATTATTCGTCCACTTTATAAGGATTGGCGAATTCATGCCGCCCTCAATGTGGCAACTGTTTCTTCAGGAAGAATACCAGCAAAAGCTTATGGCTATAATATAGAAAAAGAGCTTGATGATATTGCAAAAGAATGGTTACAGCGTCCGGATGTTTTTAGAATCAGTGACAACACAGTTTCTTTAAGCACCGTATTTAAGTGGTATAAAGAAGATTTTGGCAATTCAACAGAAGAATTATTCATGAAGATTTCCGGTCATTTGAATGAAAGCGCAAGCACGAAATTATTGCAATTAAAGAAACCAAAGATTCGCTATAATTATGTTTGGGATTTGAACGATATGGGGCAATAGAAAAGCTCCAATAGAAAAAAATGGTCAGAAAAGCTTTGGTGGAAAAAAGCTTAATAGTCTGCATTATAACTTACCTAATCTTTCTAGCATTGTGAATTCAGATTGAAATTTCATGTCAACTTTGTGCGTTAATGCATGAATTGCGCGCGTGGGTTTTTCTTTCAGAAGAGGCGTATTATGTGCATATGCTTGTAATTGTTTCGTTGCAATCCAATTAAAGCCATAAACATTATTGCTATGTGCGGCATAGGCAAATGAGTGATTTAATAAAGGTCTTTGATAATATAATGTGCTGATGTCGCAAAAATCTTGCTCTTCAATATTGACCCATATTTTATCCCCCGAATTGATAAGAGCCATATCCTCAATATTACATAATTGCGTTAATTTTGTGCGAAAAAATAGAGGGTACTGTCTTGTATAACGTTGCTTGAGTAGATGCTCTTTTTGCCAAAAATCTTGTTTGTCAAAATCAATATGCTTTTGCATACCAAGCCCGTAAAGTGAGCTGACGCCTTGTATCTCGTGCCAGATAGGGAAACCTGCTTCTATCCTTAAAGCATTTAATGCATAATAGCCAATTGGTTTCATCTGATAAGAAACTGCATTTTGCTGAATGGTTTGATAGAGCTTTTCCATATCTTGATAGGGGGCATAAATTTCGTAACCTTGTTCTCCAGTGATTGAAAATCTAACAATAATCGTATCAATCGTATCAATTTTTAATTTTTCAATGCCTAGAAAAGGAATCTTTTTATCAGAAAATTGTGCAAATAATTTTTGTGCTTCTTTGCCGGCAATCGCAATACCACCTAATTGATGCGTTAAATTCGTAATGGTAACATCTGCCTTGCATATTTTTTGTAATTTATAGATATAATCAAGATTTATCTGATATTTATCACTGCTTCCAATCAGCCAATAATGGTTTTTATCCAAATGACCTAATGTGAAAATAGCATGGGGCTTGCCTTCTTCATTGATAATCGGCGCAACCTTCATTTCACCTTTTTCAGGCACTTTACCAGCACTGATGAAATTAGCAAATTTTTCGGCATCCTTGCCAGTGATTTCAAATTTAGCATGGTGCCCAACATCATAAAAACCACCAATTTCACGCATATTTATTTGCTCTTCATTAATGCGTTCGATATTATCTTTCGGCTGAGCAGACGGGTGGGCAGAATCACTTTTATTAAAGAATGCTGGGGTTGAAGTTTGCCCCTTTGCGATGAGACACGCATTTGCTTCAAGATAGTTTTTTTCTAGGGGGTGCGACACTGTTTTATGCTTATCAGGAAAAGCACCATCATCATGCGTGTAAAAAGGATTCTTGCGAATATTTTCTTCTATCCATTCATTATCAACATCATTGGCAAAACGGTTTGGTAAAAAATCACTGATGTCAATCGTATCATGGGCGTTATTACCAGTTACTTTTGATGCAAGCCCTACCCTCAAGAAAATCTCTTGTGAAAAACCTTCTGTCATGCCACAAGCCACCCACAAATTATCGTCCAATTCACCGATAAGCGGGTTGCCATCAGCAGAAGTAAGCATATTCGTTGGTATGTAATGGCTTATTCTATTATTCAATTCTGGCATAATCGCGAAGATACGGTCAAAATCTTCTTTTAATTCAGGAAAATCATCTTGTGAACATGGCACTTGTGCGCCCAATTCAATTTTTTTACCTTGATGGGTGAGGGGGGTATCCATATCCATAAGCTCACGATTTTTTGCGAATAGATTCAAGATAAGATAAGGGTGATGGGCATATAAATAAAAATCATCATTCATGCCGATATAGTTAGGCGGGTGTTTATGATTATCAAAAAAATCTTCCGAACCTGTTAAGAAAAAACAATAATGTTTAACAGCACGTAAGGGAAGCTGATGCCCAGTCATGTAGGCGATATCGCAAGCTGCATTACCAGCTGCATTGATAATTTTGTTAGCCGTTATTTCCCCTTTATTGGTTGTTATTTGCCATGTGCCATCTGAATTCTTTTGTATTTTTGTTACCTTTGTTTCTTCATAATATTGTCCATTGGTAACTTTTGCCGATTCTGCCAATGCCTGTATAGTAAGTTCAGGTTTTAAGGTAAAAGATTCTAATATTAATTGCCAAAAATAGCTATCTTGGCTGTTTTTGATGAGTGGAATTTCATGGTTATCAAAATTTTTATGCTCTACATAATAGGGTAACATAGGAATAACGCCATTGACAGCATGATAGTCATAGTTAAGCTGTTGCAAATGTAGAAGCCTATCCTCATAGGCATGAACAATCAAGCCATGGTCACTTTGCACCTTACGGTCATGCTTGTAAAAAAATTTTTCCCCTGAAAGCCGTTCAATTTCTTGTAGGAATAGAGTTTGCAATGTTTGCGCTTGCGATATATCTACATTATGATGCCTTCTTGAAGGCAGTTGTAACGCACGCGGCGGGGTAGATGAAAGCCCTGAACCTATTTTTCCTGCTTCTAATAAAACCGTATCAGCATCCAATGCGGCACAGCCAAATAGCAATGAACAGCCTGCAATGCCACCTCCGATAATAACGATATCCGCGTTTGATTTCATAGAAAATTACCCCACTTACCCATGAATTACTAGTAGCATCATTGATGGTTATTTTCAATATATTCCATTCTTGTACACATGAAATTCGCATGAAATTTGTAAGAGCAATATTTATGTTGCGACTTTTGTTTGATATTTTTTTGTAAGCGTTTTACGAAATAAATTCAGCAAAGCGGGCAAGAACATAGTGGCAGAGAACCATGCCAAGAACATAGCTTCAGTTGCAAAAATACCAAAGCGGGTAAGAATAACCAAATCAGAAGTGATAAATAATCCAATGCCTAGCATAAATAAAAGCGATGTTTTTAACACAGGTTTGCCCGGTATCATCATGGCAGCCTCAATCGCTTTTTCATGATTGCCGGTGCGTTTGAATGTGGTTACATAGCAATGAATGATATGAATATTATCATCTACGCTAATCCCCATGGCAACAGCGGCGATAATAACAGTAGCAAAATCAAATGGTAGCCCAAGCAAACTTACCGTACCAAGGGTCATCACAACGGGCAGGGTGGTTGCCAAAATACCAATGCCAGCAACCAAGGAACCAAACTGCACCATCAGCACAATAAAAATCAGCATAAAAGTTAGCGAGATGGAGCTTAATTGTGTATTGACAACATAGGTGCTTAATGTTTGGAAAAACGCACTATGCCCCGTGATGATAGGTTCTGGCAAATCAATATCGGTTAATGTTTCTTCTAATTGTGCAATGATAGCACCCAACCGTGTGGAATCTAAATTGGGTAATTGCAATTTGATACGGATACGTTCGGCATTAAAATCCAGATAGGGTGCAAGCACATCTTGCTTATCAGCCGAGCGTGAAAAATCTAAAAATAAAAGCTCTTGATTTAATTCTTCATCACTATCAGGTTCTGCACTTTCATCTTCTGAAAAATAAACATGCACTTCGCGAATAGGGTCAATATAAGATTGCACGCCTTGCACCAACGGAAAATCGGCAAGCAAGATTTTTTCTAATTTTACCGCTTCAGAAAAAGGTTGATAGGTGCGGAAAAATTCTTCCTCACGTTTGGTAAAAATAACATCTACCGAACCGGAACCGCCAAGTTTTTCATCTACCAATGTGAAGGCGCGATAAATTTCGCTTTGTGGTTTGAAGAACACATCTAGCAGATTGGTTTCAGTGCGCGCCCATCCTAAGGCTGTGCCAGTTACCCCTAAGAATAATAGGCTGATGGCAATAATGGTTTTGGTGCGTTTTTTGACAATAAAAAGCACATGATTGAGAATATTGGTAATGATTAAATCGTTTTTGGTTTCTAAAGATGAGGAAGGTTTGCGCCATGAAACATACCATAGCCCACTTGCCATACTTAACAACATGATGAAATAGGCAACCATCACGGCAATCGCGGCATCGCGTCCAAATTCCTGCAGGGGCAGAATATCACTCAAAGCGAACGAACCAAAACCAATGGCGGTGGTGATGGATGTGTTCAGGCACGGACGCCAACTATAGCCCATGACCTTTTTCAGCAATGCGCCAGCGGTTGCAAAATCTTCTTTGCGTCGCATATCGTCCCAATAACCCATAATATGCAAGCAATCGGCAAGGGCAATCACCACAATCATCACAGGCAAAGTCAGCGAGATAATGGTTAAATGATGCCCGAATAGCACCACAATACTTAATGCACTTAACACACATAATCCAGCCGTGCCAAATAGCAATCCTATTCGCCAAAACTGCCCGAAAATTAAAAGTAAGAAAGCGGAAAGAACAAGCGCGGCAATGGCTAATAAGCGCGCTAACTCTGTTTTTGTACTGCTATTTAATTGGGCTTTCAGGCGAACATCACCTGCTACGGCAATCGCACCTAAATCGGAATATTCTGCTAATAATTGGTAAATATCACTCAATGCTTTTTCACGAATATCAGATTTTTTGAAACTATCTACCATCACGGAAATCGCCGCGATAGAATAATCTTTAGAGATTAGCAAACCATAATAAGGACTTTCGGTAAGGCGTTGCTTAAATTCTTGATAGTTTTTTAGCGTGTTTTTTTCTAATGCCCGCCGATAGCTTTGAATTTGCAAAGTTTCATTATCTTCTAGGATAACGGTTGCTTCAAGGGGTGAATTAATTTCTTTGATATGTTCAATATCAAGCAAATCATCAGAGAGTTCATTAAACCGATTGATGGTTTTTTCAGTGAAAAAATCATCATTTAATGTGATGGTAATTAATAATTGTTCGGCACTTTGTTCAAACTCTTTGGAAAGCAAATCGCGTGCTTGCTGGTTTGGATTTTCATCGGGAAGCCAATGGTCGTTATTATAGGTAAGTTGTCCAACTGTTGTTACAAGCAAGAATGCCAATCCACCCCATAATAACGGTAAAAGTAATTTCAATAATCTGTTCATGATGCGCTTCATTTATTCTTATATATGAATGTTAAAAATACCAACCGAAGGTGAATTGCGTGGTGATGCCACCTTCTTCTGCGGCTTGGTAATAGCGGTCGCTACTTTGCCCATTGCTTAAATCAACTTCACCAACAGAAAGAGCAACATTAATACTCTCCGTGATATTATAGCGGTAAATAAAGGAATAGCCAGTGCCGCTACCAACCACGCCTACATTGAAACCAAAACGATGTTGGTCTTCATCACCTGCTGTTCGGAAGGTGGAAATAATGGGTGCTTCGGTCTCGGTATCATTCGGCGGACCTTCTTGTTCTTGCTCTAACGCTTCATAAAGTCGGACAATTTCTTGGTCAGCCGCATTTTTTGGTTTAGGCGATTGTTTGGAAAGTAGCATCACATTGGTCGTCCATTTGCGCCCTTCATAAAGAAAGCCAATGGTTTGCACATCGGTTGTGGCATGATACAAAGATGTGCCACGCAAGAGTGGGTCGCGGTCTTCATCATTGAGTGCATCTATGAAAGCATCGCCATTAGCAAAACCATTCCTGTTGTTGCCACCCAGAAGATTCCCATCGGCAGGTCTCCCTGTGCTTGAGCTAAGGTTAATGTTTCCATTAAAGCCTAACCCTGCGATTGAATCTATTTGTGCATATTCATAACGCCAAACCCACGCGCCTACAGGAATCGATAATTCAAAACTCACCAATCCACCTTCAGGATAAAAGATAAAAGTTTCTTCTTCATCTCTATAATCAGAGCCAATGGTTTGGGGCAGGGGTACTTGGTTTGCGATTACGGGTGGCTTTATGTATCTAACTGGCGCGTGCAATACGGGGGCATCCGCATTGATACCCTTATGATAGGTGATGCCGAAAGTACCCCAATTAGGATAAAGCAACATTCTAAAAGCAGTTTGCATTTGGGATTGTTGTGATTTATTGCCATTTTCATCAAATAAATTTTCACTATTAAAATCACTATTGATAAAATCTTTGTCAGAATTATTGCTTGGCGCTAACCAAGTCTCATAAGCTTCATCAAGGGTTGGGTCGGTGCGAACATCAGACATTGTAAAAAACTGCATTTCCATTTTAGAGGTAGGAAATATAGAAAGAACAGTTTGGTCTTGCGGATAGAGAAAATCTAACTTACTAGGAACTAAAGAGGTAATCGTACTATTTTTGGGTAACATGGTTGCACTAGGCGAAAATAATTCAAACTGCCCCCATGCATTGCGTTGCCTGCCCGCTGAAATACTGGCAATATTGCCTAAATTTGTTTGAACAAAAGCATCTTTGAAATCACTTTCATCGGTTTCAATTTCAATGGTTCTTGTTTCGTCTAACTCAAGGTTCGGGTCGCCTTCTAACCCATCATTTAACTTTTGTCGCAAGGTTAGTTGTGATTGGGTGGCACCATAGCTTAGATAAACGCGCCCCCAATTAGTAGGCACATCTAAACCAACATTAAATACACGCCCTGTGCGTTCTGATGAGGGGTTTGAAGCGGTATTATAGCCAAGCTCGCCGATGAAATATTGCGCTAGATTAGAACTGCTTTTCGTTTGAGCAGCATCCTCACCCAGTAAAACACTATCTTCATCGAATGAAAAACTATCATCGGAATCTTGTGCGTTGCTTTGAAAAGCCCATAAGAAAAAGATTAAGGAAACTCTTAACCCGAACATTGTTATATCAGTGATATTTTTATAATAAGACATTTTTTTCCTTATTTGTTAATAATAATTCTTTTATTGGATACAAATTTTACATTATAATTATGCTATCATTATAATTATTTTTCAGTTTTTATCAACCAAAATTACTTGCTTATTTATTTATGTTAGTCCCAGCCATGATTTGTTAAAACTGCCATCTGACGCTAATTTGCAGGGTAGGAATATCAGAATCTTTGGTGCGATAGCCTTCTTCAGCTTCAAATCCAGAAACATCTACAAAACCAAGCGAGCCTGCAACTGATAAATCATCGGTAATCTTATAACTATAAACCCCGCCTATGCCAAAGCCAACCCCTACAAGCCCTAAGGCATAGCCATAATAATGTTGATTTTCATCACCTGCAGAACGATAGGCTGAAATAAGTGGAAATTCACCAAAATCAATCTCATCAGGTTGCTCTGCTTCATCTTCTAATGCGGCATAGGTATCTTCAATGCGCCTGCCTGCATGGGTATCGGGCTTGTAACTGCTGATGGCAAAAGCATCCACACTGATTGTCCAAACAGGACCGTCATACTTAACGCCGATACCGCTTAAGGTACGCGTGGCAGGAAAAATTGGCGTGCCAACAAATGGGTTGCCACGGCTAGTATCCTTGACAGCCTCATTAAACGCATCAATTTTAGGGGCTGTGAATGCGCTGCCTTCTTCGGTAAATAGGGTAATATTACCCAATATGCCGGGGGCATCGTAAGTTTCTATTTTTGCATGTTCCAAACGCCATGTATAACGGTTGGAAGTAACAGCAATTTCTATGGCGGATAATTTACCTTTTGGATAGAATAAATAGGTTTCATCATCATTAGGGTAGGTTGATGCGACTAAATCATTATCATCGTTGTTGCCAACAGGCGCACGTAACAAAGGGTTTAACCCATTCACGCCTTCATGGCGCGTGAAGCCAAGTACGCCCCAACTAGGGTAAAATAACAGGCGTACTGCTTTTTGTTCTGTATATTTTTTCTGCTCATCGCCATGGGGCAATATATTGGTTTTTGTCGTCAACAAACGCGGCGTTAGAAGCAAGGCTGTTGCTTCATCGCCTGCCTCATCCGTGCGAATATTTTCTATATCATAAAATTGAATTTCTGATTTGCTTGAAGGAAACATAGAAAGTTTCACTTGGTCTTGAGCATGTAATAAATCAACCTTATTCGGAATGAACGAAATAATATTAGAGGTTAAAGGTTGCATCAAAGCTGCGGGTGAAAAAAGTTCAAACTGCCCCCATGCGTTACGCTGTCTGCCAGCAGAAAGCGTGATGGCGCGCCCTAAATTTAATTGCACAAAAGTTTCGCGCCAATCTGTGGTTTCTGCGTCTACTTTTAAGAATTTTTCGCGTGGGCGGTCTGCGGTGGCAACAAATTCTTCATCTAATTCTTGGATAACCGTATATTCGTAACGCACGCCACCATAGCTTGCGTAAAATCTTCCCCAACTCCACGGCGCATCCATATCAACATCTAAAAACTGATTGTTTCTGCGGGCAAAGCCCCCATATGCGCCAACAAACCCAATTTCTCCGCTGAGATATTCAGAAAATTTAGATTGATTCTGCACATCTACATCATCAATTAACACATCATCGGTTAAATCAAACTCGCTAAAACTATCTGTTTGTGCGCTATCTATTTGTGCGCCATCTATTTGTGCATAGGCAGGCAGGGCAAGAAGCCCCATCAAGCTTATAAAAAATGAAAAGCGCATGTTATATTTTAATGGTTTTTTTTAGAAACGCCATGCCAGACTGGTTTGAGTGGTAAAACCTTCGGTTTCGGTTTTATAATCGTCAGATGAACCTTGATTTGTATCAAGTTGTACAAAACCCAAACCCATACCAAGGCTAAGTGTTTCGGTAAAATTATAACTATATAAGCCACCAATACCAAAACCAATACCAACAGCACCTAACGAGAAACCGTAACGGTGTTGGTCTTCATCACCTCTTGTGCGGAATGCGTTTATCAATGGAATTGTGCCAAAATCACTACCATCATTAGGGGTATCGGTTTCCGCTTCTAATGTTTCATAGGCTTCCACAATTTTTTTATCTGCTTCAGTCACTGGTTCAAATTCACCCAAAGAAAGTGCTGTCACATTTATATTCCATGTGGGACCTTGATATTGAAAGCCAATACCAGAGGTAGTCCGGGTACCTTTATAAACAGCGTTGCCTCGTACTTTTTCATCACGTGTGTTTGCATAGATAGCATTTACAAAATTAGCAACGTTCGTGCGGTCGAAACCACTCTCATTTGATAAATGGATGGAACCACCACCCACACTATCTAAACCAGTATATGCTTCTATTTGGGCAAATTCAACTTTCCATGTCCAAGCACCAACAGGGATAGCCGCCTCAAAAGCAGTCAGTGTGCCTTCAGGATAATAGAGATAAGTCTCGTCTTTTTCATAGCCAGAACCAACGGAGGTGAAATAAGTGGTTTCTTCGCGACCATTGTTGAATAAAGTTGTATCACCCGAGCTTACATTTGCATGAAGCAAGGGGATAAAAGCATTAATACCATCATGATGCGTGAAGCCAATGGTTCCCCAATTAGGGTAAAATAACACTCTTACAGCAGTCTGTTCAATATCACTTGTGTCTTCATATTGCAAATCTATCTCATTTTGATCATCTCGCTCAATTGGTGCTAATCTCCCATCACTGTTAATTTCATTAAAGGGAGTTAGCCAAGTTTTGGCACTTTCATCGACTGAATTATCAGTGCGTAGGTTGCTCATTGCATAAAGTGAAATTTCTATCTTGCTGGTAGGGAAAATGCTTATTTTCACTTGGTCTTGCGCTTGTAATAAATCTAATTTATTGGGAACAAGTGATGTGAAATTAGCATTAAGAGGCAGCATAATTGTGGCAGGTGATAAAAGTTCAAACTGCCCCCAAGCATTTCTTTGCCGCCCTGCTGATACCGTTACATAAGAACCTAGATTCGCTTGCACAAAGGCTTCTCGCAAATCAGTATCATCTGTTTTTGTGGTGACGGTGCGTTTTGCTGGCAAATTATCAGGATTATATTCAGGTTGACGTAATTTTTGCGTCACATCTAATTGAAACTCAGCCCCGCCATAGGTGGCATAAAACCTGCCCCAATCCCACGGCACATCCACCCCAACATTATAGATGGTTGTTGCCCGCGATACCGCACCATTATTGGCGCGCACAAGTCCAAATTCACCAACAATGTAATCGGTTAAATTTAAGTTACTACCCGTATCTTCCTCTGAAACAAGTAAGTCACCCTCATCAAAACTTTGCGCGAATGCCTGCGTAGATATTAGCGCGGATGTAGATAGCATCAATGCACCCAGCAAAGATGAAGAAAAGCGTGATTTATTATTTTTGTAAGTCATGATTTATCTTCCTTGATTTATGCTATTTCAGCAATTAACTCTTTTTCAATGATTTAATACTAACATCATTCGGATGAACCTTAATGCCAACTTTTGTGTTGCTTCTATTCATGGTGCTTTTGCCATCAGTTGCGTGATTGGTCATCAATGCCTTTTGCACAACATACATGCCTTTGATTTCTTGAATGCCTTTATTGGCGAGTGTCTTAAATTTCTCGTTCTTTTGGTTAAAAAAGATAATTTGCAACGGCACAAGGAATTTTTTAGAGATGACTAAATCTAAACGACTATAGGCTTCCTCTTTATCAGTAGGGATAGATTGCACATAATAATATTTTTCATCTTCTTTCACAAGCTTATGTGTATCTTGCTCTAAAGTGCGCCCTGCCACATCAGAAAATGAAAAATCAGAACCCATAAAAGAATCATCTTGTTCATCACTGCGTAATTGTTTCACAGAACGAAAAGCAGGCAGATACAGCCATTGGTTTGCTTTGGTGGCTTGGTCGCCTTTTTCAGTCAATAAGCCAGTGCCTTTCACCGAAGCAGGCTTGTAAAAATTTACCAAAGTATGGGTTGTAGTTTTTGCATCAATCAGTTGCTTGGTTTTGAAGAATCTTTTTCTTTCTCGCTCCTCAGCATCCACAATCAGCAATTCTACCTCACTGCTTTGCGTTTTATGGATTCGCCCTTGTTCTTGCACCATTTTCATGACTTCACGCCCCGTCAAAGCATGCGCTGTGGTTACTAAGAAAAATGTAAGGGTAATTAAAATAATAACTTTAATATTTTTAAACATAAAAATTCACTCCCAAAAATAAGTAATAAAGTAAGTAATCAATTCCATTTTTATGATATATAGGCGGTTTTGTAAAGTAGTTTATTTTTTAATTCTTTATTATTTTTAAGATGAAAACAAATATCAATTTGGCATTATTCTTGCAATTTTGTATAGGCAATTTTTGTATAGATTATATTTATTAAATAGGCTATTATAGTATGAGCTTTATGAGTTATATTTACCAACTATTATGTCTGTGGTATGGTTTCTAAAGGGGGCTATTTTGCAAAATAACATTTCTGATAATACAGGAAACATAACTGATGTTGCCATGCGTGCTGATACACAAGCGCATGTGGAACGGACGGTGCAAGAAGAAAAAACGGGTACTCTTAAAAGTATTATCAATTTTCTTCTGCTCGCTAATTTTTATAATTGGATTTTCAATCGTGTTAAATTAAGCACAATTATTCTCATATCATCGGTGACGCCATTGGTAGCGGCAACTTTTTGGGGGTCACAAATCATTTATGATAGGGTATCGCGCTTTACTGAAATCGAACAATTTATTGAAAGCTATGTATTAATCAATAGAGTTACAAAATTACAATTAGCATTGATGGAAGAACGTAATCTTGTTATCGCTGATATTTTAGAGCCTAAGTCGGTATCAGATACGCAGTTGAGTAATATTCGTGACAACCGCCAAGATATCGTGGATGCATTATTGATTGATTACTACAAAATCATTGGAAGTGAAACGATTTCATTAGAATATAGTCAAGATTTAACCGTAGCCATTCAAGAGATGGAAGAAAAATTAGGAGCGCTTACAATTTATGAGCAAGACCCTGAAGATTATGGTTTTATTGATAATTACGATTTGTATAATCAGTTGATTGAAATATTACAAAAATTATTATCTGTATTTTATATTTATTCTAATGTTGAAGAAGTGAACCGTTCTTTGTTATCACTGGATGCATTTATAGCTTATTACAATGCTGTCAATCGCGAACATATTTATATTTATGCACAAGGTAGTGATGAAATTTACGATGATGAATTTGCTCTTGAGGTAAATAATATTCTAGTGGAAAAAGCTTTAACAGAAAAAAATTATTATTTGTTAACCGATACGGAAGAAATAGAGATATTTGAAAGAGACGTGGCAAGAGTATTAGGGCAACATCCATTTAACAGAATATTGCAACAAATACTTTATAGTGGCACTTACGAAGTTCCAGATAAAGAAATGTGGCTAAAAGAATCACAAGGAAGACTAGATATTATTAATGATTTTTATAAAAAAAATACAGCTCTTAAAATTGATGCGGTAGGTCAAAAAGTCTATCAAGAAGCATTATTTTCACGTAATTTGAATAGCATTGTGGTTGCGATTATTTTAATTTCTGTGTTTAGCTCTATTTTCCGTACCACCCGTTATCTGATTATCGCATTTCGTAAAATTTCATTTATTATGAATAATCTAACGCAAGGTAAGTTAGATGTTGTTGTGCCACCGCCTAGCAATAATGAGGTTGGTGAAATGTTTCGTGCTTTGGGTATTTTGAAAGAAAATGCTGTTGAGCGCGAAAAGTTAAACCATGAACAGCAAGAAGAAACCAAAAGAAGGCAAGAGCGTGCAGAAAAAATGGCAAGCGTTATTACTGATTTTGATAGTACGGTTGCACAAGTATTACGCACAATTGATGCGTCGTCATCGCAGTTACGCGATACGGCTGAAGTGATGAATAAATCAGTTGCAGGTACGTCAGATACCGCAAATGCCGCCGTAGAAAAATCTTGCCAAACCACTGCTGATGTGCGTGATATGGTGGTATCAGTCACAAGATTAGCTGATATGGCTAAAGGGATTACAGAACAATTTAAGCTTTCTGCTGATGTTACGCATCGTTCCGCAGAACGCGCTGAACGTGTTGATGAAGTGGCGAATTCATTAGAAGAGGCGACAACACAAATTAGTGATGTGTTAGGTATTATTAAGGATATTGCCGAGCAAATCAATTTACTTGCACTTAATGCCACTATTGAGGCGGCACGTGCCGGTGATGCTGGTAAAGGTTTTGCAGTTGTTGCGGGCGAAGTGAAGAATTTGGCAACGCAAACATCGCAATCAACCGATAAAATTGATAGTCTCATTCAAGATGTGCAGGTTATTACCACTGAGGTGCTTGATATTCTACACGGGCTTAAAGATGCAATTACAGATGTGAAAACCCATTCGATACAAATCGCAGAATCATCGCAGGAACAATCTGTTACCAGTGCACAAATTAGTGATACGATGCGGTCAACAGCAACATCAGTAGAATCTATTGGTGAGGATATTTCTGTGGTGCAGGAAAATGCAAAATCAGCCAGTCAAGCGGCTGAACAGGTTGATACGGCGGTTGCGGCGCTTGCTGAACAATCCTCAACGCTTTCAAATGCAGTCAATGAATTCCTAGAAGAAGTTCGTAAAGCCTAACCAAGTAATTCTGTCGCACGTAAATGCTGCTATCCGCACGTAAATTCTGCTATCAGTTTTATTTTGCAATAAAAAATCAAATTATAATAATTACATGCTATTAAATTCATTTGTTCTTTGATACAATGAAGATATATTGAATATTATTCGGTTTCTAACAATAATAATATTTTAACAAATGAAAAGAGTGATGGATGAAAAAACTAACCAATGATAGCGAGCCGGGATTAATTACGGATAAAACCGATTATGCGATTTTGGATAATCTACAGAAATCAAGCAAAATAACCAATGCTGAACTTGCTGAACGGGTTGGTTTATCGCCATCAGCCATGTTGCGACGTGTGCAATTATTGGAAGAACGCGATATGATTGTTAATTATACGGCACGGCTTAATCCGCAAAAACTTGGCTATAAGGGTAATATTTTCGTGCATGTTAGTTTAACCAGTCAATCTAAGGAATCTTTGCGTGCTTTTGAAGATGCGGTGCTAGAAGTGCCACAAATTATGGAATGTTATCTGCTTGCTGGTGAAAGTGATTATTTGTTGCGCGTGATTGTTGGTGGCATTGAAGATTATGAACGGTTTCATATTGAAACTTTAACGGCTTTACCGCATGTGGCGCGTATTCAATCGTTATTCACCTTAAAAACAGTGGTGCGTAAAACGACTTTACCGATTCATCAAGCATCATAGGAGCAAGATATTATGGTTGATTTGCTTCTTCAAACCGCCATTGATGCCGCGCGTGTGGCAGGCGAAGCGGTATTGCCTTTGTTTCGTCAGTCGGCTTTAGCTGTGGATTATAAGGCTGATAATTCTCCGGTAACCCTTGCCGATAAAGCGGCTGAACTTGTCGCGCGTGCAGTGATTGCCAAAGATTTCCCTGATGATACGGTTTTTGGCGAAGAATTAGGCGGGGAATTAAGCGATAAAAGCAGGCAATGGGTGATTGACCCGATAGATGGCACCAAAAGCTTTGCGGTTGGCAATCCTTTATTTGGCAATATGGTAGGGGTGATACAAGATGGCAAACCATTATTATCAGCCATTTTCATTCCCGCTTTAGACGAACTTTATTATGGTGATGGCAAGCAAAGCTATTATATTAAAGGGCAGGCAGAGCCAATGCCAATCACAGCGCGCGATGCTGTTGTTCCGTTGAAACAGGCGAAATTACTCAGCACCAGCCCCGATTTATTCAGCACACAGACCCAACCTATTTTTAGAAAACTTGCCAAAGAATGCGCTTTCACAGCCTATGGTGGCGATTGCTATAATTATATGTTGTTGGCATTAGGCTTGGCTGATTTTGTGATGGAAGATGGGTTGCAACCTTATGATATTCTTCCACTTGTGCCAATTTTACAAGGGGCAGGGTGCATGGTCACCGATTGGCAGGGCGGTGAGATTATGGCAAAAGCTTCTCTAAAATCTTCTCAGAAAATTTTGGCATCAGCCGATAAAACATTGCATCAGCAGGCACTTAAAATCATTAATAAATGAATGCTGTATTAAACGTATTTTTTTGTAAAATCCATTGCAGAATCAATCAAAACCATTTATGGTTTTTTTGCTTAAGCTTTACCAATAAATAAGTGAATATGGAGAGAAATTAAGTGCGTTATTCGGCTTGGCAGCTACTATATAGGGGATTGTTCGGAAAAAAATGGCAACCGGCTTTTACCTATCCTGAATTAAAAAAACGTTACGATGTTGTGATTATTGGCGGCGGCGGTCATGGCTTAGCCACGGCTTATTATCTGATGAAAAATCACGGTTTCAGGAATGTTGCGGTCATTGAAAAAGGACCCATTGGTATGGGCAATGTTGGGCGTAATACCACGATTATTCGGTCTAATTATTTACTTCCTGAAAATAATCGCTTCTATGAAAAATCAATGAAATTATGGGAAGGTTTGTCACAAGAGCTAAATTATAATGTGATGTTTTCTCAGCGCGGTGTTATCAATCTTGCCCATTCTGATGCACAGATGGATGCTTTTGTACGCAGAGGCAATGCGATGCATTTACAAGGGATTGATGCCAAATTATTAAATGCAAAAGAGGTGCAAGAATTTGTACCACAGCTTTCTACTGAAGGGGTACGTTTCCCGATTTATGGTGGCTTACAACAGCCACGAGCAGGCACAGCGCGCCATGATGCGGTGGCGTGGGGATATGCAAGAGCCGCAATGGAATTGGGGGTTGATGTTATCCAACATTGCGAAGTGTTAAATTTTTTGAAGCAAGGCAATAAAATAGTTGGTGTTGATACAACGCAAGGGCGCGTATTAGCCGATAAAGTTGGCATGACTGTTGCGGGTAGCACAAGCTTGCTTGCCAATAAATTAAAGATGCGATTACCGCTTGAAAGTTTTGTATTGCAAGCATTTGTGACTGAATCAATCAAACCTGTTTTAGATACGGTGGTTACCTTTGGCGCAGGGCATTTTTATGTCAGCCAATCAGATAAAGGCTCATTGGTATTTGGCGGCAATTTAGATGCGTATAACAGCTATGCCCAACGCGGTAATTTGCCAGTGGTCGATGAGGTTCTTTCTGAATGTCTTGCATTATTCCCACAATTTGCCAAATTGCGTATGCTTAGAAGTTGGGGCGGTCTTACGGATATGTCTATGGATGGCACGCCGATTATCGGGTTAACTCCTTATGATGGTTTGTACTTAAATTGTGGCTGGTGCTATGGTGGTTTTAAGGCGATACCCGGCTCGGGATATGTGTTTGCCCATACGATAGCCAATGATAAACCGCATGAATTGAATAAAGCTATGTCGTTAGAACGTTTTGCCACTGGCGCAGTGTTGGATGAAAAGGGTGTTGGTCCTTATCCTAAGGCGCATTAAAGAAGTGATGAGAGAATGATAAGATGCGAATAAATTGTCCATTATGTGGCTTACGAGATTTAGAAGAATTCACTTATGATGGTGATGCCAAGCAAGCGGCAAGGCGTCCGATGAATGGCAGTATGGATGTTGCCAAGCAAAAACCATCTGGCAAAGATTTGGTAGCATGGGTTGATTATGTGTATTTGCGTGAAAATCCTTGTGGCAATCATCATGAAATTTGGCAACATAGCGCAGGGTGCAAGCAGTTCTTTGAAGTGGTGCGTGATACAAAAACACATAAGATTTCTTCAGAAAAATTGTACGATAATGCTTTGGCTAAGTCAAAATCAAAAAAAAATAAGGAAAATAGCTGATGAAACGTCGGTTGGCACAAGGCGGGTTGGTTGATAGAACGCGTCAAATAAAATTTTATTTTGATGGTAAATCTTACAAAGGCTATCCGGGGGATACGCTTGCGTCTGCTTTGCTTGCCAATAATGTTAAATTAGTCGCGCGTTCGTTTAAGTATCATCGCCCCCGTGGCATTGTTTCAGCAGGCAATGAAGAACCTTCGGCATTGGTTGAAATTGGCGAAACAAAATATCGTGTGCCGAATTGCCGAATGACGACGCAAATTTTGTATGAAGATATGTATGCTTGCGGGCAGAATGCGTTTCCATCGGTGCGCTATGATTTTGGCGCGGTTAATAATTTATTTTCGCGTTTCTTGGGTGCTGGATTCTATTATAAAACATTTATGGGCAATGCTCATAATACAAAATTCTGGATGTTTTGTGAAAAATTTATCCGTCGCGCGGCTGGGTTAGGGCGTGCGGCAACCATAGATGATAAGGCTTATTTCGAACATTATCACGCTTATACTGATTTATTGGTTGTTGGTGGCGGTGTTGCGGGTATTTGGAGCGCGTATCAAGCAGGCTTGCAGGGTGCAAAGGTGATTCTAGCCGACCAGAATTTTTGGATTGGCAGTCAATTATTTGGTGGTGAGGATAAGATAGAAGATGCCTCTCTGCATGAATGGGGGCAAATGATTTTGAATAAATTGGAACATATGGATAATGTCACATTGCTTCCTTCTAGCACAGTTTTTGGCATTTATGATGGTAATATTGCAGGTTTGGTTGAAAAAGTAGGGCATCATAGTAGCATGGCGCGCTCGAATGCTTTGCTTGCGGATGGCGAACATATTCCTGATAATATGAATTATGGTATTGCTTATGAAAGACGTTGGAAAATTTATTATAAGCAAGCGATTTTAGCATCGGGCACGATTGAACGGCATATGGTTTTCGGCAATAATGATTTGCCCGGCATCATGCTTTCAGCTTCAGTAGAACGCTATATTAGTGAATATGCGGTACTACCTGCTAGAAAACATGCGGTTGTGTTTACCAATAATGATTATGCTTATCGGACTGCTTTTAGCTTGAAAAAACATGGCGTGCAAACGGTGATTGTGGATGCGCGTCCGCAAGATGAACGTATCAAAAAATGGATTGATAAAGCCAGAGGGCTTGGCATAACGGTGCATAGTGGTGCGGTTGTTACGCTTGCGAAGGGCAGAAAACGGGTCAAAAAAGTATCCGTGCATCATTATGATGCTGAAACAGGCAAGATTACCAAGAAGCATAGCCATCGGGTGCGGGCTGATTTACTTGCGGTTTCAGGTGGTTTCACCCCGGCAATTCATTTGTTGTGCCATTTAGGCGCCAAGGTGAAAATGCAAGATGATACGCTTGTGATGCCAAAAGATTCACCGGCAATTCTTCCGGCGATTGTGGCAGGTAGTGCCTCAGGTGCTCATGGCATAAAGGCTGTGTTGCAATCAGCGCAAAAGGCAGTAGAACAGGCATTCAAAGATTTAGATTGGCAAAAAATATCATTGCAAAAATTACCATCTATCGAGGAAAACGACCCTTATTCACCTGCCTTGCCTTTATGGGAAGTGCCTGCTTTTGGCAATGTGAAAAAATTTGTTGATTTGCAACATGATGTTACTGCAAAAGATTTGCATCAGGCTGTGCAAGAAGGTTATCGCGATGCGGAACATGCAAAGCGTTATAGCACGGCAACAATGGCAACAGATCAAGGCAAAATTTCTGCGATGAATATTGCCGGTATTCTTGCCAAAGCGCGCGGGGAAAATTTGAATGATGTTGGTTTAACAACATGGCGTCCGCCTTTTACGCCTGTTAGTATTGGGGCTTTTGTGGCATCTTCGCGTGGCACACATTTACGCCCTACACGTAAAACCCCGATGGATTCATGGCATCAAGATAATGGTGGGGTGATGGTTGAAGCGGGGTTGTGGATGCGTCCGCGTTATTACCGTCAGCATGGCAGAAATATTACGGAAGCCTATATTCATGAAATGCACCGTGTGCGGAATTTTGTTGGCATATGCGATGTTTCTACATTGGGCAAGATTGATATTGCAGGCCCTGATGCGGCAGAATTTTTGAATCGTGTTTATGTGAATAAATTTATGAAATTGCCTGTCGGCAAGGCACGTTATGGGCTTATGTTGCGTGAAGATGGTATCATTATGGATGATGGCACATGTGCGCGGATTGATGAAAATCGTTTTTACATGACGACAACAACGGCACAAGCCGCACCAGTGATGCATCATTTGGAATATTGCCTATCGGTTTTATGGCCTGAATTGAAAGTAAGGTTAAGCTCTATCACAGACCAATGGGCGGCAGTGGCATTAAGCGGACCTTTGGCACGAAATATTTTATCAAAAATCACCAATAATGATATTAGTGATGAAGCATTGCCTTTCATGGGAGTGCGTGAAATTCGCTGTAAAGATATTCCGGTGCGTGTGTTGCGGATTAGTTTTTCGGGCGAGCTTGCTTACGAGTTGCATACACAGGCGCATTTTGGCTTGGCATTATGGAAGATGCTTTTAACAACCGGTGGCAAGAAAGTGATTCCGTATGGCACTGAGGCATTGACCTCGCTAAGGATTGAAAAAGGGCATATTGCTGGCGCGGAAATAACGGGGCATACCACGTTGCGTGATGTTGGCTTGCAGGGCATGGCGGGTAAGGATAAGGATTATATTGGCAAAATGATGAGTTTCCGCTCTTTATTGGATACAGATTCGCGTGAACAGCTTGTTGGTATTAAAATGCATAAAAATAAGCGTGCGGTGCGTGGAGGGGCAATGGTTTTTCTGAAAGATAAGGAATTATCACAAACAGAAGCTGCGATTGGCAGAATTACATCCTATTGCTATTCAAATATTCTTAAGCGAAATATTGCACTGGCTTTGGTGCGTAACGGCAGAGAGCTTCATGGTGAATCGGTATGGTTAAAAGATGCCATGCGCGGTATTAAATCAGAAGGCGAGATTTGCGACCCAATTTTCTATGATAAAGAAGGGAAGCGGCTTCATGGTTAAACGGCTTTTCCCACAGCAGATTAAAGGTATCGATGGCAATTATGGTGCGCGTATCAAAAAGACTGATAATTTATATAAATTTGAAATTCATGCTTTTTCTGATACGTTATCAAAAGTTAACACTGCCCTTAAAAAACAAATTGGCGTCACGATTCCTACAAAGCCGGCTCAAACGATTGAAAATGGTAAGGTTCGTGCCATGTGGCTTGCGCCTTGTAAGGCTTTCATTGTATCACCTAAGCCATTGAAGATTAATATTTCGTCTCAATTAGCATTGGTATCGGAACAATCTGATGGCAGAATGGGCGTTCGTTTAAGCGGTGAATATGCCCAATATGTGTTACAAAAAGGCATTACGGTTCCCCTCGATGGGGATAATTTTGTTGCCCAAACCAGTTTGCATGGCATATCGTTAATCATTGATGCCCATCATGATGGCTTCGATGTGTATTTTTACCGTTCATTTGCGGTTTCTTTTCAAGAATGGTTGTTACAGGCCGCGCTTGAATATGGCTATATGCGCGAATGATTGATTTTGGCTGATTTCATTCATTTGCGCGGATTTAGTTCTTGTTCTATGCTAGAAAGCGCGCTTAAAGTTTCTGATATGGTGGAATATTGCCAGCATCATCATGTGCCGGCGATGGCATTATGCGACCATAATAATATGTTCGCGATGGCAGAATTTAGCCAATCCTGTATCAAAAAAGCCGTGCAACCCATTGCGGGATTAACCCTAGATATTGCCCTTAATGCTGAAGGCAATCATTTCGCGCCATTATGTTTATTTGCCAAAGATGAGAAGGGGTATCGGCAGTTAAGTCGGTTGAGTACACATTATTACTTAAACGGGCATAAGCCTATCACGCTTGATGAATTATGCGATGCGCATGAAGGGTTGATTGTGTTAAGCGGTGGGCAGAATGGTTTCTTAAATAACCAGTTGCAATATGATGCAGATAAAGCATTGCAAGCAGTAGAAACATTAAAATCGGTTTTTAATGATAGATTTTATATAGAATTAACGCGCCATAGCGACCCGCTTGAAAAGAAAATAGAAGCAAAATTATTAGATATTGCAGGGCAGTTTAAGTTGCCTTTGATTGCCACAAATCATTGCTATTATCCGAATAAAAATCATCATGCTGGTTGGCAAATTTTGCGTGGCATTGGCACAGGCGAAAATTATCATAGCGATGGCGCAACAGAATATGGCGAACATTATCTCAAAAGCCCTGATGAGATGAAGGCACTGTTTGAAGATTTGCCTGAAGCGATTGAGAACACAGTTCATTTGGCGCAAAGATGCAGTTTCTTATTACAGACACAGCCAATTTTATTGCCAAAATATCATGATTTGGGTGATGAAACGGAAGAGGAATTATTGACGCGGTTAAGTCAAAAAGGTTTTGAAAATAGGCTCAAGAAGCATGTGTTTCCTAGGTTTGATAAAAGAGAACATGATGCCATACGCACGCAATATCAGCAAAGGCTTTCGTTTGAATTAGAGATTATCCTTAGCAGAGGTTTTGCAAGTTACTTTCTGATTGTAGATGATTTTATTCGTTGGGCAAAGCAGAATGATATTCCGGTAGGTCCGGGGCGTGGGTCAGGCGCGGGTTCGCTTGTGGCATGGGTGCTTGAAATTACCGATTTAGACCCTATTCGTTGGGCGCTTTTATTTGAAAGATTCTTGAATCCTGAACGGGTATCGATGCCTGATTTTGATGTTGATTTTTGTCAAGATAGGCGCGGCGAAGTTATTAATTATGTGCGCGATATTTATGGCGCGGATTGTGTGGGGCAGATTATTACGTTCGGCACATTGAAACCGCGCGCTTGTGTGCGTGATGTAGGCAGGGTGATGGGCTTGCCTTATAGTGTTGCCGATAGAATTTCTAAATTGATTCCTGATTTCACTTCTGAAATTGCGCCCTTGCTTAGCGATGGCAAGCAAGGCGTTGCCGCATTGCGGGAATCGTATCAGCAAGATAATCAAATTAAAACATTGCTCAATTTCACCAAACAATTGGAAGGTTTGTATCGTCATGCATCAACCCATGCCGCTGGTGTGGTGATTGCCAACCGCCCATTGGTAGAGATTGTACCACTCTATCATGATGGTTCGGGTGATAGTTTGCCCGCCACGCAATTTAGTATGAAATATGTGGAAAGCACGGGGCTTGTTAAGTTTGATTTTTTGGGATTGCGCACCCTAACCGTTATCCATAAAGCCGTTGCGATGGTGCAGCAAAATCACGATGTGAAGATTGATATATCGACCATTAAATTAGATGAAAAGAAAGCCTATGCAATGCTGGCAACCGGCGATAGTATGGGAGTGTTTCAGTTGGAATCAAGTGGGATGCGCGATGTGCTTCGCAATATGCAACCTGATAGGTTTGAAGATTTGATTGCCGCAGTTGCACTTTATCGACCCGGTCCTATGGAAAATATCCCTGCTTATAATGCCCGTAAAAATGGCAAAGAGAAGGTTGTTTATTTGCATCCTCTGCTGGAAAAAGTTTTGGGTGAAACTTACGGAATCCCTGTTTATCAAGAACAGGTGATGCAGATGGCAGAAGTTTTAGCAGGCTATACTTTAGGAACAGCTGATAAATTGCGCCGCGCCATGGGTAAAAAAGACCTAAAAGAAATGGCGGCAGAACGTGAGAATTTTATTAAAGGGGCAGAAGAGCATCATCAAATTCCTCAAAAACAAGCAGAGCTAATTTTTAGTGAGATGGAAGCATTCGCAGGTTATGGATTTAATAAATCGCATGCGGCGGCTTATGCGTTAGTCGCCTATCAAACAGCATGGTTGAAAGTATTTTATCCGCTAGAATATTATGCCGCTATGCTCACTTATGAAATGCAAAATACTAGTAAAATAGCAAATTATAAAGTTTTAATTGAACAGCAAAACATTACGTTTTTGCCACCTGATATTAACCAATCTGATGTTGGGTTTAAGGCAGATATTGAAAATAACGCATTATGCTATGCGTTAGCGGCACTGAAAAATGCCGGCGAAGATGTGATGATAGCGATTGTTGCGGAGCGCAATGAGAATGGAGCGTATAAAAGTTTGATTGATTTTGCCGAACGAAATTGTAAGTTAAAAATTGGACGCAGGGCATTAGAAACCATGTGCAAGGCAGGGGTGTTTGATAGTTTGGTTGAGCATCGCGCGCAAAGTTTTGAGGCGATTTCATTGATGGTTGCCCATAGCAATGCCTGTTTGGCGCAACAGGATTCTACGCAGAATAATTTATTTTTTGATGCTCAAAATTCTAACCCGCCTGCGCCTGAATTGCCTGAGGTGGAAATATGGGCGCATCATGATATGCTGAATTATGAATTGGAAGCCGTTGGGTTTTATATTACCGACCATCCCCTTTCGCCTTATAAAGAGGCGATGAAAGGGCTTCAAGTTGTAGAAGCAAAGGATATTGAATCGCATAAGGGAAAGATAAATCTATGTGGTATTGCAAATCAAATCCGTAAAATTCGCACCAGAACAGGCAAAAGAATGGGCTTTGTCACATTCTCTGATATGAGTGGGCAGTTTGAAATTGCCTTATTTGAAGAGCAGCTGAATGATTATCAGGGATTATTAGAAGGGCAAGTGCCTTTATTGATAAAGGCGTCTATTAATTATCAGACTGACCAGCAAGGGCAAGAAAAACTACGTTTGCGCTTTATGGAAATGGAACTGCTTGATACGAAAATTAGTGAGAAAATACATCAGTTAGAATTATCGTTTGATGAAGAAAAATGGCTGAAGATTATCCATAATATTTTAGAGCATCACGGGCAGAAAGGCACAGGTAAAATCATCTTAAAATTCCCAGTTGAAGATAAAATTCTCACAATGGGATTAGAGGAAAATTATCATTTATCGCCGGGATTATTAAAAGCTTTTCGGTCATCGCATGGGATTGAAGTCATCACGCGATAACGCCCCGCCTAAAATGCCCGCCTAAAATGCCCGCCTAAAATGCCCCGGCTAAAATGCCCCGGCTAAAGAATTTTATTTTAATTGTAATAAACGCGTATTAAAGTAAATAAAGATAAGTTAATTATAATTTATATCGATTTATTACAATTATAACGTTATAATGTTATCTAAATGGTATTAAATACAATTAGATATAAGAAAGCATTGTTTTAACATGGCAAAAAGTGGGCATTTTATTGATACAGGGCTTGGTTATAAAGCATTCCAGCCCATACATCTTCAAGATATTGAAGATAGGCTTGATATGACGCAACTCCATAATGCGCTTGAAGAAGCCAATATTGCAATTGGTGAATTGCGTGGGTTAGATGATTTATTACCAAATGCACAATTATTAACCAATAATTACGCAATAAAGGAAGCATTATTATCATCACAGATTGAAGGCACACAATCTACATTGAGCGAGGTGATGGCATATAAGGAATATGATGAGCCAGCGACGCATGATATTCTTGAAGTGTTGAATTACCTTAAAGCATTAGATTACGGAGTTAAAACTATTGAACAAGGTGAATTACCTATTTGCAATCGTTTGCTTAAAAAATGCCATCAGATTTTAATGCTGGATGTAAGGGGTGGTGAAAGTGAGAATACGCCCGGTGAATTCAGAAAGTCACAAAATTTTATAGGAGGGAATCAACCTGCAAACGCTTTTTTTGTACCACCCGTACAGCATGAAGTTGTTGATTTAATGGGCGCGTTAGAGAAATATATCCATGAAAGTAAATTGCCTAATTTGATTAAAGTTGCTTTGATTCATTATCAATTTGAAACCATTCATCCTTTCTTAGATGGTAATGGCAGGATAGGAAGATTATTGATTATTTTATATTTAATAGATAGAGGTATTTTGCAATCATCAACCTTATATATCAGCCTATACCTTAAAAAAAATCAAATGCGTTATTATGATTATTTAACACAAGTCAGACAAAATGGTAACTATGAACAATGGATAAAATTCTTTTTGCAAGGCATAAGTCTGGTCTCAAAAGATGTGATGGAAACAACGCGCCTGATTAGAAAATTACAGGAAGAAGACACTGCAAAGATTAAAAGTGATAATGAATATAAATTGTTGGATTATCTATTTAATGTTCCAACGATTACGATTAAAGAAGTAGCAAAAGAATTGCAGATTACAAATAAAACGGCAAATAATTTAGTGACGCGATTTGAAAATAAAGGCATTTTAATGAAAATCAATGATAAGAAAAGATATAGAAAATATTTTTATAGAGATTATCATAATATATTGGGCAAGGGGCTTATCTAGCCTACTCAATATTCTGTTCAATATTCTGTTCAAGGAAACATTGCCCTTCATGGCTTAAATCAATGGCGGCACCATAATATTTATGTAACATGCCACGGCATTCAATAATTTTGCCAGCAAGATTATCACGCCACCCTAATTTTTGTTGGATTTCTTGAAAGGTATTTTTTGGCGCGCGCACTGTAAAATCAGTCCGCCAATCATTTGCAAAATTCAGATAAACCACTTTTTCTTGCCAATCATGCTTGATAATTTTACCCCGCACAATTTTATATTGCCCTATATATTTATCTGCCATATCAGGGCTAATAATTGGCGGATGCTTAATTTTACGCCAAATACTGGTATGATTCTGTTGTGCAATTTTTTCTAAATCGCGTAACCGCATCGCTTCAGCACGGGTAAGATAATGCGGAAACATTAAGGCATGCCCAGCAATAATCAACTGGTCACGCAAGAAAAAATGAGGCAACAACTCAATTTCAGCAGGTAAAATATCTTGCTGTGATAGTGATGTTGTTATCAATTTCACGCGCAATGTTTGCCCTTTTGGTAGCAATTTATGTAAATGCCTGCGCCCTGATGGCAATAATATAATGCCCTGTAAATAAATTTCTGTGTTATCGCTTAAAATAATATGCCCATTCTTACGAACATGCTCAATGGTTGCGAATTGAAAAGTTTCATTGGCAAATGCAGGCGTATAGATGGAAGCTTCGAAAACAAACAGGGCTAAGAAAAAAATGCTTCTTAGCCCTGTTTTAAGTTTTATTGCTATCATAAGAATAGCTAGTTTGTTTTAGCGTCTACCGAAACCGAAACCACCGCGTCGGTCATCACCGCCACGTCTATCATCACCGCCACGTCTATCATCACCGCCACGTCTATCATCACCGCCACGACGATCGCCGCCACCACGTCTATCATCACCGCCGCGTCGATCACCGCCACCGCGCCGGTCATCACGACCACCCCTTGGAGGAGGAGGGCTACGTTTAGGCAAGGTATCTTCAATATCTTCACCAGATTTTTGGTCAACCACGCGCATAGAAAGCCTGACTTTGCCACGGTCATCTATACCAATACATTTGATATAAACTGCCTGACCTTCTTGCAGATAATCTTCAACAACATTCACCCGTTCTGATATAATTTCAGAAATATGAACAAGCCCTTCACTGTTAAATTGGAAGCTGACAAAAGCACCAAAATCAACGATTTTATTGACTTTACCTTGATAAATTTCACCAACCTTTGGCTCGGAAACAATGCCTTTTACCCATTCAAGAGTTCTAGCAGCTGATTCACCATCAGGGGCTGAAATCGTTACCATACCAGTATCTTCAATATCAATTTTAGCACCAGTTGTTTCACAAATCTCACGGATAACCTTACCACCTGTGCCAATCACATCACGAATTTTTTCTTTATCAATTTGCAATGTCGTTAGACTAGGCGCAAATTTAGAAAGCTCAGTGCGTTCAGATGAAAGTGTTTTCGCCATTTCACCTAAAATATGCATTCTACCTTTATTGGCTTGTGCAAGCGCAATTTCCATAATTTCACGCGTAATGGAAGTAATCTTAATATCCATTTGTAAAGCAGTGATACCGTTTTCAGTGCCAGCCACCTTAAAATCCATATCGCCAAGATGGTCTTCATCGCCTAAAATATCAGAAAGAACCGCAAAATCTTTGCCTTCTTTAATCAATCCCATCGCGATACCAGCACAAGCGCGTTTCAACGGCACACCTGCATCCATTAATGCCATAGAAGTGCCACAAACAGTCGCCATAGATGATGAACCATTAGATTCGGTAATTTCAGAAACCACCCTTATCGTATAGCCAAAATCTTCTTTGGCAGGTAAAAGCGGACGAATAGCACGCCATGCAAGCTTACCATGTCCGATTTCACGACGACCCGGAGGACGCATTGGCGAGGCTTCACCCACAGAATAAGGCGGGAAGTTATAATGCAACATGAAGGCTTCTTTATATTCGCCATCAAGCGCATCCACCATTTGTTGGTCTTGCCCGCTTCCCAAAGTAGCCACTACCAACGCTTGCGTTTCACCGCGCGTGAATAAAGCTGAACCATGAGAGCGTTCTAAAATGCCAGTTCTTGTATCAATCTGGCGCACTTCATCAGTTTTACGAGTATCAATCCGCACAGAGTTTTTGATAATATCGCCACGGACAATATCTTTTTCTAAATCTTTCACAAGCATAGAAATTTTATTTTCGGAACCTTCAGGCAAATCTGCAATCAAACTGCCTGCATTTTCGCGCAATTCAGCCAATAAAGTAGAGCGTTCTTGCTTATCGGTTACTTTGTAAGCATCGCGCAATTTATCAGCCAACGAGCCAGTAAGGGTTTTACGCCAACCTGCAATTTCTGGATTTTCTGCGGGCATATCCCATTTTTCTTTACCAGCCTGTTTCACAACTTTGTTAATCAGCTCAATGCTTTCACAACAAGCTTTATGCCCTAGCATTACCGCTTCAAGCATGGTTTCTTCAGATAATTCTTGAACCTCTGATTCTACCATCAAAACACCTTCTACGGTGCCAGCAACAATCAAATCTAAACGACTTTCTTGCATTTGTTGAGTGGTAGGGTTAATCACAAATTTATTATCAATATAGCCAACACGTGCTGCACCAATAGGCCCTAAGAATGGTGAACCACCAATCGCAAGCGCCGCAGATGCACCAATCAATGCTGGAATATCAGGGTTATTTTCCATATCATGCGCCAATACGGTGCAGATAATTTGTGTTTCATTAGAAAAACCTTTGGGAAATAAAGGGCGTATCGGTCTATCAATCAGACGCGATGTTAAAATTTCTTTTTCACTAGGGCGTCCTTCACGCTTGAAAAAACCACCGGGGATTTTACCTGCGGCGAAAGTTTTTTCTTGATAGTGAATCGTAAGTGGGAAGAAATCAATTCCCGGTTTTGGTGTTTTCGAGCTAACCGCGTTACATAAAACTTCGGTGCCACCATAGCGCACTCTTACCGAGCCATCAGCTTGACGGGCAATAAGTCCGGTTTCTAGAGTAAGTTCGCGACCATAATGGTCTGCTTTTTCTGTCGTAATGTTAAACATGTAAATGACTATTCCTTGATAATGTTATTAAATATTGATAAATGGTTAAAGTTTAGAATTAACGGCGTAACCCAAGGCTCTTAATCAATGCTTGATAGCGTGAGGAGTCTTTTCTGTTTAGATAATTCAACAATTTTCTTCTTTTTCCGACCATTTGCAGTAACCCACGACGTGAATGATAATCTTTCTTGTGAGTTTTCAAATGTTCGGTTAGTTCTAGGATTCGTGTACTCAAAATTGCGACTTGCACCTCAACCGAGCCTGTATCCTTTGTGTCTCTTGCATAACTTTTAATTAATGTCTGTTTTTTGTCCTTTGTAATCATAAAATGACCTCTTATTAAATTCGGTATCGTTGTTTTAAAAATTAAAAACGCGTTTCGGAACAAGAACATCTTCAACCAGTTCTGCTATGGCAATGGGTATAGTTTCGCTTGTCTGTTTCATCACCGCAAGAAGCAGTTGTTTATTCTGCTTATTGATAGGTGAATTTTCGTGAAGAAAAGCACACTCATTAACCTGAACAGCATTACCTGATTTAAGGCGTAGGGCTTGTTCCTGATTCACATTAAGCACCAAGATACCGTCCAGTGCTTTATGAATCGGTTGCAGTATAGCGTCTATTTTATCTTTATGCATCATTTTTTCTACGTTTTCTAAAGAAAAACTGTTTTTTTCTGTTAAAGTGCCGTAGGCAGTGCGTCTCAAGGCATGCAAATGCGCGCGCGACCCCAGTTTTTCGGCAATATCACGGGCAATACTTCGCATATACGCCCCTTTGCCCGAAACAACCTCCAGCATCATATCGCCATCGGCATTGATGCCTTTCAGCTGTAAATTATAAATATGCACTATTCGTGAGGGCATGGTTACGGTTTCGCCTGCCCGCGCCATTTTATAAGCACGTTTGCCATCAATTTTAATGGCACTAAAGGCTGATGGAATTTGCGCAATATCGCCTTGAAAATCGGGCAGAATAGCCTCAACCTCATTCAAAGAGGGGGTTTTATCCGAATGATGTATCACCTCACCTGTGCAATCATCGGTATTTGTGGCAGTGCCAAAGCGAATAGTCAGCAGATAAGTTTTTGCACTGGTATGCAGATAATCCACTGTTTTTGTGGCTTCCCCTAAGGCAATCGGCAAAATACCTGTGGCGAATGGGTCAAGCGTGCCACCATGCCCGATTTTTTTCATGCCTAAAATTTTGCGTAATTGATAAACCACCTGACCAGAGCTATAATCAACTTCTTTATCGATATTAAGCCAGCCATTAAAAGGGTGTTTTGGAGAAGAATGTTGCATGGATGCGAAAATATAGCAGTTATAATAATTTTGCAATTAATATTAACGTTATTGCTCAATATAGATAGCCAGTTATGAGACAAAGACTTATGAGACAAAGACTTATGAAACAAGTAGATACCGCAAAAGATTTATTTGGTTCGGGGTTGTTTGCCTCTGATAATTTTATGCCTTATTTGCGGATTGCCGAGCTTGGCTTTGGCACAGGCTTAAATTTTTTATTGAGTGTGCAAGCATTTCAAGCAGAATGCGCGCATCGAAAACAATCAGGAAAGTTACATTATTATGCGATTACAAAACATCCGTTAAAATGTGATGAGTTGCAAGAATTTTATGAAACAATGCCAAAGATACAATCAGAAATACAAGCAGAAATACAAGCAGAAATACAAGCAGAAATACAATCAGATTTTGCATGGTTGCAACAGGCATTACCAAAAACACTACCTTCAGGATTAACACATTTATCTTTCCCTGATAACAATATCGCCCTAAGCTTACTGATTGGCGATGTGGCAGAAATGTTGCCCTTATTGCCAACAGGTTTGAATGGTTGGTTTTTAGATGATTTTGCCCCTTATAAAAATTATGGTAAAAATTATGGTAAAAATTCCGATAAAAATTCCGATAAAAATCCTGATGCAGAGGAATTATTTAGTTTGATGGCACAAAAAAGCCGTGATGGCGCGATAGTGGTAAGCTCTACAGCAACAGCGGATATAGCAAAAAATCTCGCCAATCATAGGTTTTTTCCTGATAAGAAAGAAAATTCTACTAACGCAAAAGATTATTTTCAGGCGCGCTATCATCCATCGGTTTCTTATTCACGGCATCGGCGGTTATCAAAAAATCATTATTATCATGATGAAAAACCAACACTAACAGGACAGAAAATTGCGGTGATAGGCGGAGGTATCGCAGGCTTGATGGCAGGGTTTCATTTGCAACAACATGGCGCAATTATTTCTTTGATAGAAGCCAAAAAAATTGGTGCAGGGGCTTCGGGGAATCAGGTGGCTTTGGTGGAACCCCATGTTGGCTCGGCGCATCACCCTGATACGCAAATTTATAAACAAGCTTTTCAAGAAGCGCGAAAATTTTATACTGATTTACAAAATCAAAATGTGCCAGCAATTCTGGCACAGGGTATCAAAAAACAGCCCGTTCGTGCAGGTGATGCCGAAAGATTTACACAATTATTGCATGATTTTCCTGATATTTGGCGGCAAGATGGTGATGGTGTGATATGTGATGATGCGTTGGTGATTAACGCGCCTGTTATTTTATCATGGCTTGCCACGCAAATTTCTGAACATGGCAACCTCTTTGAAGGGCAGAAGGTGACAGGTTATCAGTTGCAAGATGATGGTGTTTTATTGACTGTTGCAGATGGTAAAATTCCAACCATTTTTGATAAAATTTTGTTTGCCAATGCCATTGCCGTGCAAGAATTACTGCCTGAAAAATTGCTGAATGAATTGCCATTTTTAATGACGAAAGGGCAAATTATTGAGATGCAGGGCGATGAATCATGTTTCCCTGAAACCACCGATAGCCATTCGCATTTCATCACGCCTTTATTGGCAAATAATATCGCGTTTGCGGGTTCGGATTTTGAGGATATCAGCTATCAGCAAGCCTGTTTACCCCCCGAAGCTACAAGCAAGGTTGATGCGAAAATAAGAGATGCAATTCTATCACTTTTGCCGAATGATGATGCAATAAAACATGCCTTTGTTAGTGGTAATCGGGCAAGTTATCGGTTGCGAATGCGCGATTATTTGCCTTTGTTGGGTGGGTTTTCTCATGATAATTTATCGGCACTGCATCAGAAAAAAGCGGGGCTTTTGTTACGTGATTACGATACGAAGCATCGGCTTTATATGATGGTTGGGCTTGGCGCGCGTGGCTGGACTTCCTCCCCCTTACTTGCGATGATGTTGGGTGCAATGATGCAGGGTGAAATTATGCCGATGGCTGAAAAAATGCACCCTTTACGGTTTCATCGAATGCTGTTAGGATAGCGGAAATTCTCAACATAATAAATTTAGGACAGTTATATCTTATGAGCAATATTCAACAACAGCATCAAAAAATTCGTGATTTTATCGCTTCAAAAAATGCCAGTAATGAAACGGTGATGCTTGATGGCGCAATGGGTACATCTTTGTTTCAGCAAGGGTTACAAAGTGGCGATTCGCCGGAATTATGGAATGTGGTTGAGACAGATAGGGTGCAAAATATCTATCGAGACTATTTCAAAAGCGGTTCAGATATTATTTTGACCAATAGTTTTGGTGGCACAACCGCAAGGCTAAAATTGCATCAATTAGAAAACAGAGTCTTTGAATTGAATGAAGCTGCGGCAAAATTGGCGTGTGATGTGCGTGAAGAATTTTATAAAAATGGTGATTTTACAAAAGATGAAATGAAGCTGATTGCAGGTTCGGTGGGACCATCGGGTGAATTGTTAGAACCGATGGGTAGCTTGACAAAAGCAGAGGCTGAAGAATTATTTTATCAGCAGATTTTAGGCTTAAAATCAGGTGGTGCAGATTTGATTTGGATTGAAACCATGTCGCTATTAGATGAAGCGGATGCTGCCTATCAAGCGGCATTACGTGCGGAAATTCCTGCGGCAATTACGCTTTCATTCGATATGCATGGCAAAACCATGATGGGCGTTACAGAACAGCAATTTTGTGATTATGCACATGCCTTGCCTATGAAGCCCGTGGCGATTGGCTTTAATTGCGGGTTAGGTTTTAGCGATTCATTGCTTACGCTTGCGGGGCTTGCAAAAGGTGCGCAAGATATTCCGTTGATTGCGAAATCAAATTGTGGGTTGCCTTCTTTTAAGGAAGATAAAATTCATTTTGATGGCACGCCTGAATTGATGCGCGATTATGCGGTAATGGCGCGCAATGGTGGCGCAACATTGATTGGTGGTTGCTGTGGTTCGGCGGCAGAACATGTGGCGCAAATGCGTGATGCCCTTGCAACTAACGATAAGCAAGATGTACCGCTTACCCGCGATGCGATTGAGGCAAAATTTGGTGCGGCAGGCGCGCCTAACAATGAATCAGTGGCACGGATTGAAAAACGTATCTCGCAACGGAAAAGACGACGGGGTTAGTGATTTTTTGTTACGCGCTTAGTTATTTACTTGTTAGGGGTTATCCGCTTGCCCTACGATGCTTGATGGGTTTTAATGCTCTGCATCACATCATCAACATGCCCTTGCACAACAACTTGTCGCCAGATTTTAGCTAAAGTTCCATCGGGGGCAACCAAAAAAGTGGCGCGTTCAAGGTAACCGTTTTCTTGCACTTGCACATCGTAAGCTGTTTGGATTGCTTTATCAATATCGGCAAGTAAGGGGTAGTTAAGCGAAAATTTGCTCACAAAACTTTGATGAGACGTGACATCATCGGGCGATATGCCAATAATGGCAGCATTGCATGATTCAAAATCTGCTTTTAAGTCGCGAAATTCACATGATTCTATTGTGCAACCGGGTGTATCATCTTTGGGATAGAAGAAAATGACGAGATATTTTCCTTTGTAATCCGATAAGGATATTGTTGTGTTAGCATCGCTAATACAAGAGAAATCAGGGGCTTGTTGGTTTAATGTTATCGATGGCATTTTGTGTTTCCTTTTCTATAATTTTACCATAACTTTATATGGTCGGCATTTTTATGATATTGCCCAATATAATGATGATATATTGTAGTGATTTTTTTTTGCAAATCATTACATTTTTTGATGCAATCGTTAAAATTTTGCATATTGGCGATTTGTGCTAAAATATCAGCACGCCCTAAAAGTGATTTTTCATCATCGAATTTTGTGTTATCATCGCTGATGAGTGGGTCTAGTTTTTTATGGTTTAAATTGGTCAGCCGTAACCCTGCTTGCAAGGCAATATAAAATTCTAACGCATCGGTTAAGCATTCGCCTTCCGATATTTCAAGATATTTCTTGTCTGCTAAATGTTTGATGATAGCAGGGTAATCGTTCAAATAGGGAATATCGCCTTTGGTTAAAGCTTCCAAATAAAGCACCTGTAGAATAAATTCTAATTCAAGCAATCCACCGCGTTTATGCTTAATATTAAACAGCCCTTTTGCCGAATGAGTGGCAGAAACTTTTAGGCGCATATCCGCAATTTCATGAATAAATTCTTGTGGCTGATTGGGAGGTTTTGCCAAAATTTCATGCATGGTTTTCTCAATTTCTTGACGAAAAGGGGCGTTGGCATAAATAACCCGCGCACGGCTGAGTGCAATTTTCTCAAAGGCAAAGGCATCTTCGCGATAATAGCTTTGATAGGTGGAAAGATTATTCGCAATCGCGCCATCATTTCCCCATGGACGCAAACGTAAATCAATCTGATAGAGGTCGCCACTAGGGGTGGCAACAGTGAGCGCGCTGGTTAGTCGCTGGACAAATTTTTGATAATAGGTAGAGACAAACAGGCTTTTTTTGCCATCGGAATATTCTTGGGTTGCGCGATAGAGGAAAACCAAATCTAAATCAGAATGCGGTAACAATAAGCGTGAGCCGAATTTACCCATCGCAATCACGGCAAACTCACCACATTCGCCATATTGCTGTATGAAATTCTGTGCGGTGGCATCAATCAACATATGGATACTGGCTTCGGCAAGTGCGGTTAAATATTGCGCGCTTTGCGTAATTTTTACATGCCCATCTAACATATGGCAACCGATAATAAATTGCTGTTCACGTGTAAAAATGCGGATATTGGAAAGAATATCTTCATAATTCTTATCCACGGGCAGGCGTGCTTGCATCGCTTTGATGGCACTTTGCGTATCATGCGGAATTTCTACATCTTCTAGGAAAATTTCTAGCAATTCAGGATTAAGACTTAGCATGGTGGCTAATTGCGGGGCATTGCCCATAATATCAGCAATGATTTTTACAAGAGTGGGGTGCGCTTTAAATAATGCAAAAAGTTGCACGCCCGCAGGCAGTGCGGTTAGAAACTTATCAAAGGCTAAAAAGGCTTGGTCAGGGTTGAGTGTTTTTGCCAAATTATTGAGAATATCAGGCAGTAATAAGGTCAGTAAATCTTGGGCGCGTTCGCTAGAGGTGGCGCGTGATTTGCCTGCTTGCCATGCTTCAATTCTATCGCTGATGGTTTCTTTTGAATGAAAAGGCAGTGCCTTGATGAGTTGATGAATATCTTGGTTGGGCTGATGTGATGTTTCGTGTAAATTATTTTGTTCAGAGTTTTGTGAGGCGATTATATCTTTCAAAAATAAATGATAATATTTATTGCATTCACTGGTAACATGGTTGAGTTGTTGCAAAAAATTTTCTTTGTTTGGATAGCCAGAAAATTGCGCGAATTGAGTCATATCAGCATCATTCTTAGGCAATGTTTGAATTTGCAAATCATTTTGCATTTGCAATCTATTTTCCAAGCCACGTAAATAAGGGTAGGCAATCATCAGATGGTTTTTGATTTCATCATTGATATAATTTTCTTGGTGCAGAATATCAATGGCTTCCAGCATATTGCGGTTTCGTAAATTGCGATATTTCCCACCCCATAATAATTGCAACATCTGCACGTAAAATTCGCAACTTCTAATGCCCCCTTTGCCAGTTTTAACATTATAGCCATGAAATGAAGGCGGACCACAATCTTCATTTTTGCTGATAAGCTGCTGTTGTAGGGTATGGATATCCTCTATGGTGCTGTAATCAAGCGAGCGTCGCCACACGAAAGGCAAAATATTTTGTAAAAATTCTTGCCCCAATGTTGTATCGCCTGCAATCGGATTGGCACGAATCATCACCATTCTTTCCCAATTACGGGCAATGCTTTCGTAATAAATCAGCGCGGTTTCCATTTTCATGGCAGGGGGGGTGGAAGAAGGATTCGGTCGCAATCGTAAATCGGTGCGGAATAGATAGCCATCATGATTGCGTGTTTCAATCAGGCTAATAAAATAATGCGCGAAGCGTTGAATGATTTGCTCTGCTCTATTTTTATTATTTGGAATAAATTTCTCGGCATCATAAAGCAGTAATAAATCAATATCAGATGAATAATTTAACTCACCAGCCCCTAATTTACCCAATGCAATCACAGTAAAACCACAATTTTCACCATGTTCTGCCAAAGCATCTTTTTCAAGGTTGAACGCACTTGCCATCTGTTTTAGCGTGAAAGAAAAGCATTGTTTGGTAAGCTGTTCTGCCATTTGCGTAAGGGCATCGGATGTTTGCTGAAAATTCCATTTGCCTAATAAATCATTGAGCGCAATAAAAAATATCATCTGATTTTTTAGCAAACGGCTTTGCTTCATAAAACGGGTTTCATCATTGATGTGATTCAGAGCATCAATTTTTTTTAGAAGTTCATCACATGAAAATTGCTTATCTTGCCATAATTCCAACCATTCATAATGCCATTCAGGATGTTGATGATGCAAGTTTCTTAAAAAATCACTGCCAGCGAAAATAGCACTTATTTCAGGGGTAAGATTACGCGTGTTTTTGCTATCTAATGATACGATAAGATTGCTATTAGGGGGATTTAACTGTATAGTTTTCATGGGAGTTGCGGATTGAGTAAATGATGCCAAACATCATGCTTCATTCATGTTGCCGTGACAAGTCATTTTTTCTAGTTAATATGATAGATGGTAAAAAAACAAAAACGAACAAATAAGGTTGCCAAAACATTAAAAAATGCGCTTGGCAGTGGTTGGGAAAAATCACTTAATTTAGGCAAAATGCACCTGCCCGGTCAAGCCAATATTTTATTGGGTGTTTTGGCAATTTTTGTGCGGTATATCGCATGGCTGATTACGTTTGTAACATTGTTGCTTGGGCTTATTTGTTGGCAGGTAATAGCAAACGATAGGCAATTATGGGTTGTTGATGATGCGGCTCTTGAATATGTGCATTCTCGGTTATTTCCCCATCAATCACTTAATATTGAACAGATGCGAATAGAACAAGTGAATGGCAAGATGGATATTAAGATTGCCAGCCTATCTTTTTATTACAATATTGAAAACCCTGTATCAGCGAAAGATGTTGTTGAGATAAAGGATTTTGAAGGCCGTTTTTATTTAGAAGATTTTATTCGTGGTGAAATCTATCCACGCTATTTACATATTTCAGAAATATCAGCATTGGGTGCATTTAACACAGGTGCAGAAATTAATGCAAAGCAATTCTTAAAAGAAGGTGCGCTGATTGCTATTATTTCAGAATTTCACAACAGCTATGATTTTATTGCACAAAATACGAAAATTGCATCGGGTTATCGCGTGGATAATTTCTCATGGCGAACAACAAAAAATAAATCAGATAGCAATCATATTAATGTTGAAAAGGGGATGTTGACAATCAGTCAGGGAACGCCTGATTTGAAGATTAATGCACAGACTGAAATAAGTTACAAGCATGATGAGAAAGGCATTAATATTAATCAATTGCCGATTTTTTTAAATGTGGATTGGCAACATGCTGATGTAACGCTAGATGAACAAATATCACAGGATTTCCAATTACAGTTACATTTATATAGTAAGAAGGCAAATGCCAAAATGTTGCAGATTGCGTTTCCTGAAATTATTAAGAATTATGGGTTGCGGGCAGAGAATCTTAATCAAAAGTTGCGCGAGCCATTAGATATAAATTTAACAATGCGTGCAGAAGCTGGCAGTTACCGTTCGCAAATGCAATTAGATTGGGTGGGGGGCATCAACCTTGATATGATTCATCCGCGCATTGATAGTTTGTTGGTAGGGGATGATGTGACTATCGAAGGTGAATTTAAGCAATGGAATTTATTAAATTTTTATATTCCCCTTAATGTATCGCTACAACAATCCTATTGGGCGGATATGAATGTTTCAGGCAATTTTGAGTTAGTGGTTGATAATAAACGTGTTAAGAATTTTCAGGTGGCATTTGAAGGCACAGAGGGGGCGTTAAAAACTCCTTTTTTTAAGAGTGTTTTTGATTTGCAAAAATGGCAATTGGATGCTGAATATATCAAAAGAATTTTCGGCACAAATAGTTATATGATAAATTATCATGAACCGTTGCGTGATGTGAAGATTAAGAGTGACCTTATATTTGATACAGATGCAAAAAGAAATAGGCATTTCCGCATAGATTATGAAGTGGAACCTGTGTTCTTTGAAAGCTTGTTACATTATTGGCCAACCGATTATGTGCCTGCTACCCGCAAATGGTTTACAGATAATGTCCAGCAATTAAAAATCACCGAAGTAAATGGTGAAATTGATTATGTGCTTGATGGAGATGGTAACTTCACGCGTGAAAAATTGACAGGTAAGTTATTGGTTGATGAAGTGCGTTTGCGTCCTGAAGAGGATTTGCCTGTGTTTCACGATATCGCCGGTGAAGTTACATTTACCGATACGGATATTGATATAGCTATCACGCAAGTATCGCATCCGGAAATTACGATTGCACCAGAAACAATAAAATTGAAAATTCGTAAAATTCCGAATGATATTATTTTGCAAACCAGTTTGGATTTAACAAGCGATTTAGGAACTGTGTTGGATTTAGCAAAATTATATGAGCCTAGTTTGGTTGATTATGAAGAACAGCTAGCTGGGTTGAGTGGAGATGCCGCACTTAGCCTGCGCTTGCAAATATCGCTGGATGATTCTGATAATGACCAATTTGATTTATTGATTGCAGGTGATGTGAATAATATTGATTTTGATATTCCGGGCTTTAGTTTGAATGGTGGCAATGGTGATATTCGGCTAACAGGTGATGACCTTGATATCAAATTAGCGATGTTGCATGGTTCATCGGAACTTTTGCTTGATTGGCAGGAAACATTTTATAAAGACCGCTTGATTACCTTAGATGGGAATTTAAGCGCCAACCAGTTGATGGTGGATATTTACACACAGCTTGCTGTTGATTTTACCGGTGATATTCCAGTGAAAGGTGAATATATTGAAGATTATGGCAAGCAAGGAACGATTGAAATTCTAGCTGATATGACGCAAGCCGCCATTGCAATGGAGCCTCTTTATATTAGCAAACGTAAAGGGCAGGAAGGAAAAATTTCATTAAAAGGCATTACGGAGCCAACGGGTGAGGTGAGTTTTAACGATGTAGAGATTGATTTTGCGGGCTTAACCTCCACAGGCAATATTGATTTTGATACTGAGGGCAGGGTTTTTATTGTGTTGCCTGATTTATCGTGGGGGCGTTCGCAGATGTTCTTGGATGGGGTTGTTGAAGAAAATGGCGATACGTTTTTGGTGATGGAAGGTAAGTCATTTGACCTATCAGGTTTGTTGGAAGATGGCGGCAGCGATTGGTTGCTCACCCGTTTGGAAAGTGATGGTAGTGACCCTTCACCGGGGATTATCGCCCTTGAGGGAGGTTATGAAACTGTTTATTTTCAAGAAACAGATGATGTTTATGCGGAAAATGCCCGTTATAATATCTTTCTTGACCAATATACAAGCGACCTTTCTTGGGATATGCCTTATGCTGAAAGCGATAAATTAAGCATTGCTTTTGCGAATGATATTCGTGATAAGACTGGAAATTTACGCATGGATGTAAGCTCGCTTGAAGAGTTGGATAAGCTTATAAGCAACACGCAGGATTTTGCAGGTGGCAGATTAAAATTAACAAGTCAGCGAAACAAGGAAGAACCTTATTATTCGGGAAGATTAGAAACAGGTGCTTTGACCATCTATGGTAGCCCGATTTTAGGCACGATTTTAGAAACGATTTCCCTTGTTACCTTGAATGTTTCGGTGTTGCAAAAAGGGTATCAAACGCAGGGTTTTTTCATGGATTTCAACTATGATGATGAACAGCGTGTGATTGTTAGAAATATGCGCCTTTATTCACTGGCACAAGGCGTTACCGGTAGCGGGGTGATTGATTTGGGTAAATCAGAGATTGATATGCAAGGCAGTGTGATTCCGCTTTATACATTAAGTGTGATTTTGGGCAAAACGCCTATTTTGGGTCCGTTATTAATTGGAGATGAAAAAGATGGTTTGTTCGGGGTGCGCTATTGGGCGACCGGAGAATTTGAAGATATTAAAGTACGCGTTAATCCGTTAGAGGCACTTTTGCCGGGATTTGTTAGAAATATTCGCGATACATTTATCACCTCGCCTGAAGAACAAGCATTATTGGATAATGCAGAAAAAGCAGAAGAATAAGGTTTAATTAATCTTTACGAGCAGATGCTTCTTTTTACCATATGAAAGTTTCAGCGCGTTTTTCGTGCCATCAATCGCTTGTTCGGTAAAAATATTCATGGTTAGAATCATATTCTCATTATCAATTTTACCATCATTGATACGAATTGCACCACCTTTAATCTGCCTTCTGGCATCAGAGTTTGATAGGCATAACCCGCTTTCATGAAGCAATTTTGCCAGCATGATGCCATCCCCTAACAAGGCTGATGATACCATAAATTCTGGCATATTTTCAGCAATCGCTTCATCGGATGTGAATAGTTTTTCAGCTGTTTTTGCCGCTTGCTGAGCCTTTTCTTTACCATGACATAAAGTTGTTACCTCAGTTGCAAGAATAATTTTTGCATCATTGATTTCAGCATCTTGTAATTGTTCTAAGCGTTTAATTTCATCAATGGGCAATTCTGTGAATAAGCGTAAAAACTTACCCACATCGGCATCTTCTATATTGCGCCAATATTGCCAAAAATCATAACAGGATAATTTTTCTTCATTCAGCCAAACAGCACCGCCTGCTGTTTTACCCATTTTCGCGCCCGATGCGGTTGTTAATAAAGGTGTGGTTGCACCGAATACATCTATGGATAGCAACCGCCTTGTCAGTTCAATACCATTGACGATATTGCCCCATTGGTCAGAACCACCTATTTGCAAACGGCACCCATAATCGCGGGCTAGCACCATAAAATCATAGGCTTGCAGAATCATATAGTTAAATTCTAGGAAACTCAAAGGTTGTTCGCGGTCAAGGCGCAGGCGCACAGAATCAAAACTGAGCATACGGTTGATACTAAAATGCGCCCCTACATCGCGCAACAATGGAATATAGCCCAAGCCCATCAGCCAATCGGCATTATTCGCCATGATAGCGCGGTCATTAGAAAAATCGATATAATTGCTAAAAATCTGTTTTATGCCAACAATATTATTGGCGATATCCGCCTCGGTTAGCATTTGTCTCTGCGTATCTTTTCCTGATGGGTCGCCAATCATTGATGTACCACCGCCCATTAATATGATTGGTTTATGCCCGGTTTTTTGCAACCAGCGTAGCATCATGATTTGCAATAACGAACCAACATGCAGGGAATCAGCTGTGGCATCGAAGCCAATATAGCTTGGGACATTTTTTTCTGTGGCGAATAATTTATCCATCTCGTCTTCATGGGTGAGTTGATGGATAAAACCGCGTTCGGTAAGAATATGTAAAAAATCAGATTGGGGCATATTGGGGCTTCTATCTATTGTTAAAAATTATTGGCAGACGAAATTGGCAGATTAAGAAGTGTCTCAAACTTTGTCAAGAATTTGCTGTGTGATTGGCGCAGGAAAAGGGATAACTTCAATCAATTCACCTTTGTTTTTGGCAGGGGAATTGGCAGGGCAGATGATAAGCCCATCTGCTTGTGCCAACATAGATAATTGCGCGGAATCTTGATTGGGCAGGGCTTCAGCATAAAGGGTCGCACTTTTATGATAAAAACGCGCGCGTCTATAATGAGTGCGTTTGCCTTCAGCGGGTAAATCATCTGCTAGAATAGCTTGTTGCACAGGAAGCTTTGCTTGTAGTCCCTGCATTTTTTGTATGGCGGGTACAATAAATAACATCGCGCCTAAAATGGCGGAAACAGGGTTACCCGGCAATCCAAAAATCAAGCAATCTTTTACTTTGCCAAATAGGCTAGGCTTGCCGGGGCGCAAGGTAACGCCATGAAAAATCGCGGTAAAATCATCGATTTCTGCCAAGCTTTGCGCGACCAAATCATAATCACCTATGGAAACCCCTCCGCTTAACACCACAATATCATAATGTTTGATGGCGATTTGCAAATACGTGCTTAAAGCATTTTTATCATCATTTATCAGGCTTGTTTCCGCCACAATACCGCCATAGAGGGGCAGCAAATGCCGTAAGGCAATATCGTTTGACGAGGCAATTTGCCATGTTTCTTGTTGGGTGCCAACCTTACGCAATTCATCACCTGTAGAGATGATGGCAATTTTCGGGCGTTGAAATACAGCGCATTCGGCAATATTCATAGATGCCATCAAAGCAAGATGGCGCGGATTTAGAATCGTATATTTTTGCAAACATAGCGCGTGTTTTTTAAAATCAAGCCCTTTCTCTCTGATATAACCGCCTTTTTGCAAGGGTTTGTCACCTTGATAGGTCAGCATATCGCCATCAATTTTCGTTTCTTCTTTAATGATAACACTATCTGCACCTTCAGGAATAAGCGCGCCTGTAAAAATTTTAACAGCTTGCTCTTTTTGAATCGCACCCTTAAAAGGATTCCCTGCCGCACTCTCACCGATGATGCGATAATCAGCGCGCGCAGAAGATTCCGCCATCATAAGTGCATAACCATCCATCGCAGAGATAGGGGCTTTCGGCATAGAATGGGGGGCGTGCAAATCTTCTGCCAAAATTCGATTCATTAAATCAGGGTTTTCGATGGCAAGGCATGTGATGGGTAAAGTTGGGCAATGGCTAAAAATTTTTGCAAGCGCGGTTTCATAATCCAACGGTTGCATTTTTTTTGCAGTCTTATTCATGATGGCTCATTCATGATGTTGCATTGCGATTGTTTCGTTTGTAATCGCCTGATTTTCCGCCTGTTTTTTCTTCCAGTTGAATATCGGTGATACGCATAGATTTATCGTAGGCTTTCAGCATATCATAAAGAGTAAGACAAGCGATGGAGACGGCACTTAAGGCTTCCATCTCAACACCGGTTTCAGCATTGGTGCGTGCTTCCCCCTTCACATATAGCGCACCGCCTGTTGGCATGGCTTCGCAATCAATACGGATTTTCACCGATTGCAAGGGCAAATTATGGCATAATGGAATCAAGGCACTGGTTTGCTTCGCGCCCATAATGCCAGCAATTTCAGCGATTTGGATAACATTGCCTTTTTTTGCAGTGCCTTGCTTGGCATGTTGAAACGCCTCATCATTACAATATAGGGTGCCACTGGCAATCGCATTTCTGTTTGTGATTTTTTTGTCAGAAACATCTACCATGATGGCGCGCCCCTCAGCATCAAAATGACCCTTGTTTTTCTCTTTGGTATTGTTTCCTTTTGTATGATTTTCTTTTGCCATTAGTTTAGTGCCTTAAAATCAGCGCATAATTGGCTGATGGCTTGGGTAATATCCGCTTGCCTCATGAATGATTCGCCAATCAGAAACGCACCTGCACCTGCTTTTGCCATGCGATGCAAATCTATACCTTTATGTAAACCACTTTCTGCCACAAGCAAACAATTTTTAGAAATGGTATCAGGAATCAAAGAAGCCAATGTTTCCGTAACAGCTAAATCCACCTCTAATGTTTTTAAGTTACGGTTATTGATGCCAATCATATCAGGGGAAAATGCTAGTGCAGAATGTAATTCTTGTTCATTATGCACCTCAACCAGCACATCCATGCCTAGAGATTTTGCTAATTCATAAAATTCTTGTGCTTGCGATGAAGTGAGTGCCGCCATAATCAGCAAAATACAATCAGCACCTAACAAAGAGCTATGATAAATTTGATAAGGGTCAATTATGAAATCTTTGCGTAAAATCGGAAGCGGTACAGTCGCGCGCACTTGTTGTAAATAAGCATCATCGCCTTGAAAATATTTTTTATCCGTCAGTACGGAAAGGCAGCTTGCCCCCCCTTGATGATAGGCTTGTGCAATCGCGGTAGGATTAAAATCTGCACGGATAAGCCCGCTTGATGGCGATGCTTTTTTGATTTCCGCAATAATCGCAGGCTGGGTATGATTTTGTAAAGCAAGCTTAAACCCTCGTTTCTCTTGGGGGTTATCGTTGATTTGTGCTTTTATATCAGCAAGGGGCAGTTGATTTTTTTGCTCTTTTACAGTGAGCGCAGTATCGGTGATAATTTTATCAAGCACAGAATTTGTTAATTGATGAAGCATGATAATGTGCTAATTGGTAATTTGAATAAATTGTTTCAGCTTTTCTGCTGGTTTGCCTGATGCAATCACATCGCGGGCAAGGGCAACGCCATCTTTCATGTTATCTACTTTTTCAGCAATCCATAAAGCCGCCGCACTATTCATCAGCACTAAATCCATACATTTGCTAGGCTCGCCCCGTAAAATAGAATGAATCATTTCAGCATTGCGTTCAGGGGTGCTACCCGTTAACTCTGTTTGGTCGCAATAATCTAAGCCAAAATCATCAGGGGTCATGGTTTGCTCAGTGATATTTTTGCCATCATAAATCATTGTGAAAGTTGGGCATGATAGGCTTAATTCATCCATACGATTTTCGCCATGGGCAACAATAAAACGCTCGCAACCATTATTTTTTAGAATTTCAGCATAAGGCTGTAATAATCTTTTCTCTGATGTGCCTAACAATAAACGCTTCACAGAAGCAGGATTGCAAATGGGTCCTAAGAAATTAAAAATGGTGCGGATAGATAAAGCTTTACGTGCAGGCATAACATTGCCAACTGCAGGGTGATAAAGCGGGGCAAGCATAAAAGCGATACCATAATCATCAAGTGATTTTTGCATGGTTGCAAAATCAGCTCTGATATTAATGCCTAGCGCATTTAGCACATCCGAGGCACCCGATTTAGAACTCACCGAACTGCTACCATGTTTGGCAATAGGCACATCAGCCCCTGCTAAAATCAGACTGGTATTGGTAGAAATATTATAGCTATTTAAGCCATCACCGCCTGTGCCAACCACATCCATCGCACCTTTGGGGGCAGTTAATTTATTGGCTTTACTATGAAGCACTTTCATGCCAGCATTGATTTCGGTAACTGTTTCGCCTTTTTGTGCCAACATTGCCAAAAAACCACCAATCGTGGGTTCAGGCACATCGCCAGATAATAAAAGTGTAAAGGCATCGGTTGCATCATCATGCGATAAATCTTGCCCTGCAACAAGCTGTTCTAAAATATGTTTCATCTGTATATGTATCACCTTCCTATGCGGTTTCTCTATGTTTCTCTATATTTCTCTATCCGGTTTCTCTGTGCGATACAATTTATAGGCAAAAATTAAGGCAAAGCAGGGTATAAAACTTCATGAATATATTGGCAAACATGTTGACGCACTTCATTGATATGGCTTTTATAGAAATGGTCAGCATTTTGAATGATTTTATAATCCACTTTAATATTTTTCTGCGTGTTAAGTTTTGTTACCATATTCGTTGTATCATCAATGGGTACAATCACATCTTGGTCGCCATGAATCACTTGTCCGGATTTAGGGCAAGGCGCAAGAAAATTAAAATCATGCATGTTGCAAGGGGGCGATATGGCGATAAAACGCTGTATTTCCGGACGACGCATTAATAATTGCATGGCAATCCATGCCCCGAATGAATAGCCACAGACCCAAATAGGTTGTCCGGGATTTTTAGATTGCAACCAATTAAGGGCAACGGCTGTATCAGATAATTCGCCATCGCCACTATCGAATTCACCTTCAGAACGCCCAACCCCACGAAAATTAAAACGCATACAGGAAATATCCATTTTAACAAAGCTGTTATAGAGTGTGTAGATAAGTTTATTGCTCATTGTTCCGCCCATTAAGGGGTGTGGGTGCATTAAAAGAACAGCAATTTGATTTTGATTTCCGGCAAAGTAACGGGCTTCAATACGCCCAGCCGAACCACTTAAAGTAATTTCTGGCATGAATCTCTCTTCTTTTTATATGTTTGAATGAAATTCTCCGCCACCCTGAAAACCAGCTTTATCTATCTGCACGCGTTACTTTTAACCCCAAAAGTTGGCAATAAAAAGCCAACACAAAATTTTTAATGGGTTTGTGAATATGCAGAGTAATTATATATGATAAATGAGCAGGTCGTTAATTTCATTATGTTTGCATTATAGCCTTTTTTTGAAAAAATTCAAGAAGAGTCTTGCCCTAACCTATAATTTTTTTATGCCCCCGCGTTTAATGATTGAAATTGATGCGTAATTAAGCGATAATATTGTAACTAAAAGTTTTATAATTATTTATAAGTGGGCGTATAAGAAAAAATGTTAACACAGCTTCGCACGATTATTTCACGAGACCCTGCAGCACGCAATGTGTTAGAGGTTATGTTGCTGTACCCTTCGTTTCATGTGATGATTTTTCATAGAATTTCACATATGTTGTGGCGGTTACGGTTGAAATTATTGGCGCGTTTTATATCACAATTAGGGCGTGGTGCCACAGGTATCGAGATTCATCCAGCCGCAAAAATTGGCAGGGGCTTTTTTATTGACCACGGCATGGGCGTGGTGATTGGGGAGACGGCTGAAATTGGCAATAATGTAACGCTGTATCATGGGGTAACGTTAGGCGGTGTCTCGCCTGCGATTAATACCGATAGTCAGCGTTCGGTAAAACGCCATCCAACCTTATGCGATGGGGTGATTGTAGGTGCGGGCGCGCAAATTTTAGGCGCGCTTATGATTGGCGAAAATGTACGCGTTGGCAGTGGCAGTATCATCACAAAAGATATTCCTGCAAATGTTACGGTGGTTGGCAACCCGGGGCGAATTTTACGTAAAAAATGTTCAAAAGAATTTACAGCCTATGGTATGCCCGATGAATTGCCTGATTTTACGGTACGAATGCTGAATGAATTACAGGCTGAGATTGATGATTTGCAAACGCAAATTACGGTTTTATCAGAAAAAAAGAAAGATAAAACGCCCATTGCTTAGTCATTCACATCAAGATGGTTATTATTTTGATGCCAATGCCAATATGCCTTTATCAGCCCCTGTGCAAAAATTATTAGCGGAATTAATGATGCGATATGGCAATGCGAGTGCCACTCATATTTATGGACAAAAATTGCGTGCTATCATTGAAAAGGCACGTGATGAGGTGGCAGATTTTTTTGATTCTGATTATCAGGTAATTTTTACATCAGGTGCAACCGAAGCCAATAATTTATGGGCAAGGCAAATCCCTGATGATGCGGTGGTGCTGATGGCAGTGATTGAGCATCCTTCGATTTTAGAGCCGATTTACCAGTGGCGCGCGCAAGGGGGTGAGCTTATCTTATTGCCTATCATGCCAGATGGGTGCATTGATATTGAGACTTTAGGTACGGCTTTGCATGAGGCACAGCAACTGAAGAAACCAATTTTTTTAACTGTTCAAGCAGCGCATTCGGAAACGGGCGTTGTGCAAAATATGAATGAGATTATCGCGCTTGCCAAAAATTATGATGCCATTATCCATTGCGATATGGTGCAATTATTGGGTAAATATCCGTTCGCGCCAATTGATTATCAAGGGCTTGATTATATCACACTTTCTGCCCATAAAATTGGCGGAATGATGGGTGCAGGTGCTTTATTATGTGCAAAAAATCAATCGGTAAAAGCGCAATTATTGGGCGGAACACAAGAAAATAGGCATCGCGCGGGTACCGAAAATTTTATGGCAATCGCTTGTTTTGCCGAAGCGTTAAAAAATCTACCTGATGCGCAAATATTAGAAAATATGCTGGCATTGCGTGAAAAATTATCAGATGGTTTAAGCATACAAGGTGCTGAAATTGTGGCACAAGATGCGCCACGTTTATATAACACATTATTCGCTATTCACCCATCGCTTGAAGCCCAGCAAATTTTGATGCAGTTGGATTTAGCAGGTGTGTTTGCATCGGGTGGCTCGGCATGTTCATCAGGCAAAATATCGTTAAATCAAACATTGTTAGCCATGGGCATAAAGCAAGAAAGCGCACGCAATGCAATACGGTTTTCGTTTCATCAAAATATAGATGAAAATGCGGTTGTTTATGTGATTGAAACATGGAAGAATTTGCGGTTATGAAGCAGATTTATTTAGATTACCATGCCACGACGCCGATAGCCGATAAAGTGCGTGATGCCATGTTAGAATGGATGGGGGAGAGCCAATTTGGCAATGCCCATGCGATGCATCAATTTGGGCATAAAGCATCGGATGCGTTGGAATGCGCGCGTGGCGAGCTTGCAAAAACCTTAAACTGCTCGCGCCATGCGCTGATTTTTACATCAGGCGCGACGGAGGCTGCAAATATGGCGTTGCTAGGTGTGATGAATCATCTGAAGCAAAAAAAGCGAACCAAAATTATCACGGTTAAAGGTGAGCATCCTGCAGTTGCCAATGTGTTACAGGCTTTGGCTGATAAAAGTAAAGCTGAAATCATCTATGCCCCGATTGAGAGTGATGGGCGTGTGATTATATCGGCACTTCAAAAGCTGATGGAAGATGCTAATGTGGGTTTGGTGGCAATCATGCATAGCCATAACGAGATTGGCGTGATTCAAGATGTGAAGGAAATTTGCCGTCTCGCTCATGAAAAAGATATTTTGGTTTTCTCGGATATGACGCAATCCTTGGGGAAAATCCCTCTTAATTTACGCGATATGGCTGTTGATATGGCGTGTTTTTCAGCGCATAAATTATATGGACCGATGGGAATTGGCGCGCTTTATTGCAAAAATACCAAGATATTGCAACCGATTTATCATGGTGGCGGGCAAGAAAAACAATTACGCTCAGGCACAGTGCCAGTATTTTTGGCGGTTGGGTTTGGCAAAGCTGCTTTATTGGCGGAGGAATTATTACCTGATGAAATGTTGCGGGTGAAAAAATTACGCGATGAATTATGTTCAGGGTTGCAAAATCTATTCCCTGATATGCAGGTGAATGGCAATATGGAGCATCGGTTAAGTGGTAATTTACATCTTACTTTTCCTATGTTTAGTCATGAGAAATTACGCGATGCCTTGCCAGAGATTCAATTTTCATCAGGCTCGGCTTGCAGTTCGGCTGATAAAGTAACAAGCAACATTGTGCAAGCGTTAGATGAGGCAAAAAGTGAAACCCATATTGATAAAACCAATTACGGCTATATGCGGTTATGTGTGGGGCGTAACACAGATGCTGATGAGATAACGCAATGTTTAGCATTATTTGCAAGCCAGTTAGGTTAGATGGGTTTATGAAGTTATTGCTAATGAGTTGTTTTTATGTTAGCCTGAAACAGTTAGTTTAGAGAATGGATTGTTATGGGACAAAAAAATCAACAAAATAGGCTTAAACGCCTTCTTGATGTGTATCGTGCCAAAGCTCCTGCCAAAGAATTTGATAAAGAAAAGCTAAAAACACTTATTCATCATATATGTTTTAATTTTTCTACCAATCAAGGACTTGGTTCCGTTAAATTAAATAAAATTTTTTGGTTTGCTGATAAACACTGGATGCAAGAGCATGGTGAAACCATTACCACATTGCCTTATTATATTCGCAGGCAGCGTGGTCCGATGCTACCTAACTTTTATGAGTTAATTGATGAGTTGGAAAAAGAAGGTAGAATTAGCCAACATATTGCTGATGGTGTTTTCAGGCAACATCTTTATCAATGCAGTGAAAAGCCAGATTATAAGGATATTCCTGCAGAACAGTTGCAGGTAATGGATGATTTTTCTGAGGCTATTATAAAGCGTTATACCGCTGATGAGATTAGTGAATTATCGCATGGCTATTTATGGGAATTGTTCGATAATAACGAACGAATTCCAACGTCTATTCTTATTGGTGATGATGCTGAAATAACCCGCATTTAAATATTTCTAGAGCATTACTGATGGGAAAACAAGATAATACACTGTAAGCCTCAGTAACAAATTTGATGAGCAAATCATGAATTTAGCTGTTCAATTTAGTGACGAATTTGTTGTTAAGTTAATTGAATTTATTGATTTTGAATTCGATAAAAATATGCCGAATATTCAACATGATAGTGAAGAGATGTTAGGGAATGATGGGTCATATTATATTCGCCCAATCACTCTATCCGGTGAGATTTTGCGATTAAGATTTTCATATCATAAATATACAATCATATTAGAAGCTATTGAAATTTTGTAATTTATTTTTCAGCAACGGGTAGCACTTCCAAAATATTTGCCTTTTGTAACAAAGCAAGCATCTCATCGCGTATCTTATTAAATATATCATGATTATTTGCTTCGGCACGAATCAGAATTGTGCCATCATCTTGGTTAGCAAAAATGATATACCAGCCATTTTCTTTCTGCACGAATAAATATTTATCGGTGGTTTCTATGCTATCGCCGCCTGCTTCTAGCAAGCCATTCAGCGTGGCAAGATATTCGGATGGCTTTTTCTGTTGCACCGTGATTGTTTCAATCGGGGAGATAACCGAATAGGGCATGGTATCAATTTTTTCACTAATCGGGTGGAATTTGCTAGAAATTTCAAGCATTTTAAGTGCCATTAAAAACACATCATCTATGCCGTAATATATTTCTGTACCAAAGAAAAAATGCCCTTTCATATGGATGCCCATAAAATAATCACCATCTAGCATTTTGCCATGAAACTGCATCAGCCCTTCAGCATAAAATTCAATGATAACATTTTGTTGTTTAAGGTAATCGCAGATAGTTCGTGATACCATAGGGTCTAGCAAGATTTTCTTGCCTGCAATCGCCCCATAGCTAAGATATTCTAGGATAATGGGTAAAGCCCGGTCAGGGTCAATCATTCGCCCTTTATCATCTACCATATGCAACCATTCACATTGATTATCAATGCCAAAGCCGATATTTGCACTTTCATCTAAAACATTTTTCTTCAGCGTTGCGTCAATCGTCGCATCACTGCTAGGCATAATTTTTTGATGGCTGCCCGTTAAAGAGGAAGCGAATTGCGGCCAAATTTTATCAGCAAGTTCTGCACTAGAACACCAAATAGCCTTTATATCAGAAGAGACATCATTCAAATTGGCTAGTATTTTTTTTGCATAAGCCATATCGGCATGACCAGAAATATAGCTACCCCCTTCAGATGTGCGCCAATTTCCGGTTAGTCCGATTTTTGGGATACGTTTCAGCATCTCGCCATGAAAAGGCTTGCCCTGTAATTTGATTCTAAAGCCATTATATTGGGTAGGGTACGCGCCAGCACCTATCATGATGGAAAGCCCCGGTTGCATCTCATCATCAAGAAACCATAACATGGCAGCACTGGCAATGCTGATATTCATCACTTTAATGCCAGCTGTAACCAACCCGCGCGCCAGTTCTTTTTCTATCACCATCGATGATGGACGCCCATCATAGCCAATAATGGCTTTATCTATATTTTCATGAAGGGCAATGGTACCTAAAATTTTGCCTACCATATAGGCATCTTCAAGATTTAGAGTATCACCAACAATACCCCTGACATGGTCAGAGTGAAATAATGAATCATGGAAGCGATGAAACAATGCTTTCTGCATGTTTTGTCTCTCTTGATAGTGAATATAAAATAACGGTGTGGTTTTATGGCGATTCTGCCGTAATTTCCACCTTCAATTATCCTAATTTATGTTACCATCACTAAATTATTGTTAATATTACATTGATGATAGTTTTTTTTGTATCAAAAAGCAAGTTTTTCGTGATTGAGTGCCTTTTAACCTTTGTAATCTGGCTCTTCTCGGTCCAAAATTTTCTTTAATTCACTGAAATGGCGTTCGCCTTGTTCGGCATATTCAGTTTCTAATTCATGGGCTACTTTTTCAGCAATTTCATCAGATAAAACCCGTAATTTTTGCCCCGTCCATAACGCCTTGATATAATTTTCTGCCGCCCGTTCAAAGTAATAAAGCCGACTGAATGTCTCCGCAATCGTGTTGCCTAGTACCAAAATGCCATGATTGCCCATAATCATCACTTGGATTTTAGGGTCTTGCAACATTTGCGCGCATCGTGTGCCTTCATCATCAAATGCCATGCCACCAAAATGATTATCAACCACATAACGGTTAAAGAAAATGGCGGCGTTTTGGTCAATGGGGGGAAGAGTGCTATCGGCAAGCGATGCCAACACTGTGGCATGTTTAGAATGAACATGCATCATGCAACGCACATGTGGGCAGTGCCGATGCACCGAGCCATGCAATCCCCACGCGCTTAAATCAGGGGCATCTGGCATATTTAATGTTTCTTTATCATTCGCATTCAATAGCAAAATATCGCTTGCGGTTACATTTGAAAAATGGCGTTGATTAGGATTCATCAAAAACATTTTACCATCATCACTAACGGCAAATGAAAAATGATTGCCAACGGCTTCATGCATATCCAATCGTACTGTCCAACGCAAACTTGCGGCTAAATCCACACGTTCTTGATGAAAAGCTTGTTTGCTATTATCAAAAATTTGATGGCTGTTATCTTGCTGTGGTAATTGCATAAGAACCCCCTTAAATATTCATATACTGACTGTCGATTGTTTTTACTCTAGCATAATTCGGCATGATGTCTATAAAATTATTACCATGTAATTTGTATATTACTTGGTTGCAAAAACCTATTGGTTACTTTATAACAATTTATATACATTATATAAGTAATAATGTGTTGTGTAATAAACTGTAAATAGAGAGACAAATTTAATGAGTAAAATATTCAAAATAGCGATTTTATCGGGTGCGTTGCTAGTGAGTGCTATGCAGCTTTCATTTGCGCAAGATATAAAATTCTTTACAATAGGAACAGGCGGTACCGCCTATACCTATTATCCAGTGGGTGGCATGATTGCCAATTCAATTTCGCGTCCTCCGGGGTCTCGTTCGTGTGATGAAGGTGGTAGCTGTGGTGTAGAAGGTTTGATTGCATCGGCAGTTTCTTCACGTGGTTCGGTTGCAAATGTGAATGCGATTGCTTCAGGATTGCGTAATTCAGGTTTTGCACAAGCAGATGTGGCTTACTGGGCTTATAGTGGTACAGGCATCAGAAAAGATGAAAAAGCACTGAAAGAATTACGTGCGATTGCCGCGCTTTATCCTGAACATATTCATTTGGTGGCTCGCAAAGATGCGAAAATTAAATCAGTGAAAGACTTAAAAGGCAAGCGTGTTTCTTTAGATGAAGCTGGTTCAGGCACTTATGTAGATGCCAACCTTATTTTAGAAGCAAATGGTCTTTCTGAAAAGAAAGTAAAAGCGGAATATCTAAAAGGTAAAGCCGCTACGGATGCCCTTCGTAATGGCAAGATTGATGCGCTTTTCGTTGTTGCAGGTTACCCTGCTGGCGCGATTGTAGAATTAGCATCAAGCTCTGATATTATTTTGGTGCCAATTACAGGCAGAGGTGCTGATAAATTAATCAGTAAATATAGTTTCTTCTCGCAAGATACGATTCCTTCAGGCACGTATGAGGGTATTGGCGCAGTTCAAACGGTTGCTGTAGGCGCGCAATGGCTAACAAGCGCAAAAGAAAGTGAAGATTTAATTTATAACATTACAAAAGCGTTATGGAATAAAAACTCACGTATCTTGTTTGATAAAGGGCATGCCAAAGGTAAAGTGATTACCAAAGAAAGCGCGCTTGATGGTATTGGTATTCCACTTCATGAGGGTGCCAAAAAATACTATAAAGAAATCGGAGTTCTAAAATAAACTAAAATTAGAAGCTTCGCTCTATAGCATTAAAAAAAAGGTGGTAATATAACGATTACCACCTTTTTTATTTTGTGAAGAATAAAGAAGTGGGATAGGGAAAGAACATGGTATCGGCAAGTGAAGAAATAACAGAAAATGAAAGTTACGACCCCTCCGTAACTTTTAGAAGTCTTGGAAAAAGAGTTGCTTTATTCGTGTTTGGTGCGCTGATAGCCATGTCTGCCTATCATCTTTATGCCTCAGGTTTCGGACTTTTACGTGAATTGGTGCATCGCAGTGTGCATCTTTCTTTTGTTTTGGGCTTGGTTTTTTTAGTATTTGGTAGCAAGAAAACTGATAATGCTGGTATGCAGAAAACAGGTTGGTATTATTTTGATGGTGTGCCGATTTGGGATTTTGTTTTGGTGGTGCTAGCTGTGGTCTCTGTTAATTATCTGCCAAGCATTTCAACGGCCGAATTAGCAAAACGTGTTGGCAATCCGAATACAACCGATGTGTTTATGGGTACGATTTTATTATTTGTTGTGCTTGAGGCAACGCGCCGTGCGGTTGGCGTTGGCTTGATGGTGATTTGTTTGGTCTTTATTGCTTATGCAATATGGGGGCAGTCGGCACCGGGATTATTAAAACATACTGGCACAAGTTGGCTTGGTTTGATTAACCATCTTTATTTGACCAATCAGGGCATTTATGGCATTGCTATTGGTGTTGTGGCGCAATATGTATTTTTATTTGTGCTGTTTGGTGTGCTGGCGACGCGCATTGGTTTGGGGCAGTTATTTATCGATATGGCGCAGGCCGTTGCGGGTAAATATGCAGGGGGTCCTGCGAAAGTTGCCATTTTCTCGTCCGCAATGATGGGTACAATTTCGGGTTCTTCCATTGCCAATACAGTTACAACGGGTTCGCTAACGATTCCTGCCATGAAAAAAATTGGTTATCCTGCACATTTTTCAGGGGCTGTTGAAGCAACAGCATCTACAGGCGGACAAATTACACCACCGATTATGGGAGCCGCCGCTTTCATCATGGTAGAGTTTTTGCAGATTCCGTATCGTCAAATTGTACTAGCAGCCTTATTTCCTGCCTTAATGCATTATTTTGGTATTTTAACGATGGTTCATTTGGAAGCAAAAAAATTGGGTTTGCGTGGTTTACGGAAAGATGAATTGCCTCAGATTCTACAAGTGTTGAAAAAGAGCTGGCTAACAATATTGCCACTATTTCTTTTGATTTATATGATTATCATTGGCAGAACACCTGATTTTGCAGCTTTTTGGGGGATTGTGGCAACCATTGCTGTTGGTTTCTGTAAGCCACATGATCGAATGACTCTGAAACAGTTAGGTGATGCAATGGCGCTGGGTGCAAAATATGCGCTTGCTGTAGGGGTTGCTGCGGCGGCTGTTGGTATCATTGTAGGGGTTGTTACCCTTACTGGCACAGGCTTTAGATTAAGCGCGATGATTACAGATGGTTCCGCGAGTATTGCCATTTTCTTAAGCTCAACATATTTAGGCTATTTCACATCCGTTCAAGGATTAACATTGTTGTTCACTCTGATTTTCACCGCTTTTGCCTGTATCATTATGGGCGCAGGTATTCCAACCACTGCAACCTACATTATTTTGGTATCTGTGGCGGCGCCTGCATTGGTGATTTTAGGCATCAATCCATTGGTTGCCCATTTCTTTGTATTTTACTACGGAGTGCTTGCGGATATTACCCCGCCTGTGGCATTGGCGGCCTATGCTGGGGCAGGGATTGCTGGCGCAAATCCATTCAAGACTGGCAATACTGCGTTTCGTTTAGGAATTGCCAAGGCGTTGGTACCATTTGTTTTTGTTTATTCACCATCATTTTTATTGGTGCTTGATGGCTTTACATGGAGCGCGTTTAGCATCGCATTAATCGGTGCAATGGCAGGTATTGCCACTTTAGGAGCTGCGTTCACTGGCTATATTGTGGTGCCCATGAAGAAATATCAGCGTTGGTGGTTAGGAATTGTTGCCTTAATCTTTATCGCACCGGGTTTGCAAAGTCTGATAATTGGATTGTTGCTTAGCTTGCCTGTGATTATCTTACAAATGGCGCAATTATCCGAGAATAAATCACTCGTTGTAACATGGTTGAAGAAACAATAATGCTTATGCAGAAGTTAGCGAATCAAGCGCATTGGTAATTAGTGATGATTTGCTGTTTGTTTGATGCGATAAAATTCGCGCATATAAACCATGATTGCCTTGCATAGTCGCCGTTTGCGCGATAGGTGTTATCAGCAAATTCTGTTGCACATGCCTTTCAATCAACCCTTGCCAACCCAAACCGATACCTTTACCCAAACAGACGGCTTCTAGCAAATAGGCATAATTATTAAAATTGCGCGTTTGCTTCATTGATTTTTTATCATTGATTTTAATGTGATAATGGCTGAAATAATCTGACCAGCTCGTCCATTGTGTGATGCGAGTATGTTTGTTATTGGTATGGTTGCTATTTTTGTCTAGAAAAAATAACGGTAAATCAAACCAATCACTGGATAAATTATCCATAATTTTACGATGTTGCTGATAAAATTCTTTCGTGCAAACAGGGGTAATCCGCTCTGGCAAAATCAAATGATGGCTTTCATCAATATGATTATTTTGGCAATAAACAAGCTCAATATCACTCTCATGACCATGATGCGGCATCTGCTCATATTCCATTGTGTTGATATGAATCTCAACATCATTGCCTAAATTTTGCTGTAACATTTTTAGGCGTGGTATCATATAAAGATGCGAAATATCATGACTACAGGCGATGGTAAGACTATAAGGTTGTTGCGTTTCTTCGCGTAATATAGCGATTAATTCTGCAAGATTATCTAATTGCTGTTGGATATTTTGGTAAAAGAAAGCACCCTTTTGGGTAAGGTAGACACGGTTATGTTTGCGGGTGAATAAGGCAGTATTTAGCTGTTGTTCTAACATTGTGATATAACGGCTAATGGCGGATTGCGATGTATTTAATTTTTGTGCCGCAATCGTAAAATTACCGTATTTTGCAGCTGTTGCAAAAGCATTTAAGCTGGCAATCGTTGGGATATGGTGACGGCTAGTAGGCATTTTATATATTTACCATATCAAATTTGATATTACAAATATATAAAAATGAAAATGTATTTTTTTTTATCTCTCTGCTATGGTTATCCTTACATAGATATTGAAATGAGGTACATAATGACAATAGAGATTCATTCGCGCTATATTGCCCATGCAGGCTTTGTAACAACACCGCGTTATTTTGATGATTCCCCGCAACAATTTTTGCAAATTGCACCCCCGCGCACAGGCATTTTACAACGGGTAAATCATATCAGCAATTATGGATATGAATTGAAAGAACGCTCAGACCATTTTTCCCTTTTGGAAGAATCTGCTCTTTGTTTGGCGCAATCCTATTGCCAAGTGGTTGGGCAAGTGGGTACCAATTGGGTGCATTGCAATGGCACAAGCCCTGATGATATTCGCCGTATTTGTGGTGATATTTCCGATAATATTGGCGTGCCGTTTTTTATGGCGGGGCAATGTTTGGTAGATGGACTTAAAGAAATTGGTGCCAAAACCATTACGATTATGAACGGCTATTATCGCGATGATTGGAGTGCCGGCATCAATCGTTATTTAGAACAAGCAGGTTTCAAAATATTATGGGCAGGCGACCTTATCGCGCAAGATATTGTAAAAAACAATGAGGAAAAACTGGCGATTGAAAAAACAACCTATTGGGATTACCCCGACCATATCATGATTGAATCAGCGATTGATGCCATTAAACGCGCGCCTGAAGCTGATGCGATTGTGCAAACTGGCGCAGGTTTTCGTATGATGCAGGTGGTAGATGCCATAGAAGGTGCAACAAAAAAACCAGTGATTGCATCGGATTTCGCGCTTTATTGGGCGATGTTAAAAGCGTTAAAATTACCCGCGAGTCATGGCTACGGTTTACTACTTTCAACATTAAACTCATAAGAGGTTTCAGATGAATAAAATTTTAATTTTATGGGCAGTGCCACGTTCTACCTCAACGGCATTTGAATGGATGATGCGTCAACGTGGTGATTTATCGTGTTGGCACGAACCTTTTGGCGAGGCATGGTATCAGGGTGAAGAACCCCGTTGGCCACGCGCAACTAAGGATAGTTTGCGTATAAAAGGCTTAACATTTGAATCTGTGTGGCAGGAATTAAAAACTGATGCTGAAAAAAAACAAGTATTTAGTAAGGAATTTCCGCATTATGTGGAACATTTCTGGCAGGCTGATAAATTTGAACTTGACCATTTTCGCCATAGTTTTTTGATACGCGACCCTGCAAAAGTGCTGACATCCATGTATAAACATTGGCCTGATTTTTATTTGGTAGAAACTGCCTTTGCTGAGCTGCGTTTGCTATTTGATAAATTTCGCGCTTATTATGGTACAATTCCTCCGGTGATTGATTCTGATGATTTGCTAGAGAATCCTGAAGCCATTGTACAGCGTTATTGTGAAGCAATGGAGATTCCATTTATGAAAGAAGCCCTTTCTTGGGACCCGGCTGATGAGCGATTTAGCTGGTATGATGGGGGTTCGTGGCACGATAATTTGCGTGGGTCAGATGGTTTGAAGCCTCAAAAACGGCAATATATTAATATTGAAGATGCGCCTGAACGGGTGAAATTGATTTATGAACTTGTGATGCCTCATTATGAATATATGTATCAATTTAGGTTGCAAAAATAATATGGGTGGCAAGTTATCACATATAGCCAAGTTATCGCATATAGCCAAGTTATCGCATATAGCCAAGTTATCGCATATAGATAGGCTGGAGAATGAGAGCATCACCATCATGCGTGAGGTGATAGCCAATTTTGATAAACCAGTGATGCTTTATTCTATTGGCAAGGATTCCGCTGTGATGCTTCATTTGGCAATGCTTGCTTTTGCGCCGGGTAAATTGCCTTTTCCGTTGTTACATGTGGATACAGGCTGGAAGTTTCAAGAGATGATAGCGTTTCGTGATGCCGAAGCAAAAAGACTGAATTGCGATATATTAGTCCATACCAATAAAGATGGGGTGGCGCAAGGCGTTGGTCCGGTGACGCATGGTTCTAAAGTCCATACGGATGTGATGAAAACAGTTGCGCTAAAGCAGGCACTAGAACAATATCAATTTGATGTTGCCTTTGGTGGTGCTAGGCGTGATGAGGAAAAATCGCGCGCCAAAGAACGTATTTTATCGTTTCGTTCTAAAAACCATCAATGGGACCCTAAAAAGCAACGCCCTGAACCTTGGAATTTGTTTAATACGCAAATTGCCAAAGGTGAATCTGTTCGGGCTTTTCCATTATCTAATTGGACGGAGCGCGATATTTGGCATTATATTTTGCGTGAAAATATTCCGCTCCCCTCGCTTTATTTTGCTAAAAAACGCCCCGTGATTGAGCGTGATGGCATGTTAATTATGGTAGATGATGATAGGTTAGATGTCCAGCCTGATGAAACGATTATGCATAAAAACGTGCGGTTTCGTACATTGGGTTGTTACCCACTTACCGCCGCAATGGAATCAGAAGCTGAAACGGTTGAACAGGTGATTGCTGAAATTATAGTCAATGTTGCATCGGAACGGCAGGGGCGGTTGATTGATAATGATCAGATTGGTGCGATGGAAAAGAAAAAGCGAGAAGGTTATTTTTAAGTGGATATGTTAACTGAAAAAGATAGCTTAAATTTTATCATTTGCGGTTCGGTAGATGATGGTAAATCTACCTTGCTTGGCAGAATGCTTTATGATTGTAAAGCGGTATTAACCGACCAGCTGGCAACAGCCGAATATGAAAGCAGTAAATATGGCACGCAAGGCGGTAAGTTAGATATGGCATTATTGATTGATGGCTTGCAGGCAGAACGTGAGCAAGGCATCACCATTGATGTTGCTTATCGTTATTTTGAAACTGAAAAAAGGCAATTCATTGCAACCGATACGCCCGGGCATATTCAATATACACGCAATATGGCAACAGCCGCCTCTATGGCAGATTTGGCAATTTTATTGGTGGATGCGCGCCATGGCTTGTTAGAGCAAACTTTTCGTCATAGTTATATTTGTGCGTTGATGGGGGTTAAGCATATTTTGCTAGCTGTTAATAAGATGGATATGGTGGATTACGCACAAGAGAGTTTTACCGAGATTAGCAATGCTTATCAGCAATTTAACGAAAAATTGATTGAGACGATTGGGCAAGAAATATCGTTTGATGCCATTCCCATTTCCGCGCTTTATGGGCAAAATATCTTGGCACGCGATACAGAAAATTTTGGTTGGTATCAGGGTAAGAGCCTCTTAAATTTTTTAGAGACGATTAATTTTACACAAAGCCATGAAGAAGGATTTATTTTACCTGTGCAATGGGTCAATCGCCCGCATTCTGATTTTCGTGGGTTTAGCGGGCAAATTGCGAAGGGCAGTATTAAAGTTGATGATGACATTATGGTTCAGCCTTCTATGCAAAAAAGCAAGATTACCTCGTTACGAACGCCCAAAGGTGAGGTTGATGAAGCCTTTTGTTCGCAAGCGATTACATTAACGATTGCAGATAAGATTGATATTTCGCGCGGTGATTTTATCACAAGCCTTGATAGCACGCTTAACCATAGCGAACAATTTTCAGCCCATTTTATTGCCATGGATGATGGCGTCATTCATGCCGGGCGTAGCTATTTGTTACGCACATCTAATCAGTTGGTTGATGCCCATATCACCAATATTCGCTATATGGTTAATGTCAATAATTTGGAACATATGGCGGTTAAAAATTTGGAAATGAATGATATTGCCGTTTGTCAGTTTAAGACCGATAACCCGATTTTATTTACTGAATATCAGCAAAATCATATGTTGGGCAGCTTTTTATTGATTGATAAATTAAGCCATGCAACTTTGGGTGCGGGGCTGATTGATTTTGCGCTTAGGCGTGGTGAGAATATCATCTGGCACGATATGAAAATCAATAAGGATATACGTGGGCAACAAAAACAGCAAAAGCCTTGTGTGTTGTGGTTTACTGGATTTTCTGGTTCGGGAAAATCTACCATTGCCGACAAAGTGGAACAGAAATTACAGCGGTTGAATCGCCATACTTATCTGCTTGATGGTGATAATATCCGTCATGGGCTCAATCAAGATTTAGGCTTTACAGATGAGGATAGAATTGAGAATATTCGCCGTGTGGCGGAGGTGAGTAAATTGATGGTAGATGCAGGGCTTGTGACGTTGGTTTCTTTTATCTCGCCTTTTAGGGGAGAGCGCGAATTGGCACGGGGATTAGTAGAAAAAGATGAATTTATTGAAATTTTTGTGGATACGCCACTATCTGTGTGTGAAAACCGCGACCCGAAAGGCTTGTATAAGAAAGCGCGTCTGGGCAATTTAAGTAATTTTACAGGTATTGATTCCCCTTATGAACCGCCGATAAATCCTGAAATTATAGTGTCGACAACAGAATTTGATGCAGATAAATTAGCGGAACAAGTGATTGATTATTTGCGCACTTATGATTACTTGGCATCATTATTTGGATAGTTGATATGAAAATTGAGCAAGATTTATTGACGCAGATATTATGCGATGCTGTGTTAGCCGGTGGCGTGGAAATCATGGATATTTATAGCCGTGCCGATGATGTTCAAATTCAACAAAAGGGCGATGGGTCTCCTTTAACGAATGCAGATTTGGCAGCCAATGCTGTGATTGTTAAAACATTGCAAACAGCATTTCCGGATATTCCGATTATTTCTGAAGAAGGCGATATTTCATCAGAAGTCCCTGAAAAAATATCTGGTATGTTTTTTTTGGTTGACCCATTAGATGGCACAAAGGAATTTATCAATCGCAATGGTGAATTTACGGTGAATATTGCGCTGATTGAAAATGGCAAACCAATTCATGGCGCGATTTATGTACCTGCCCAGCAAAAATTATATTTTACAAAAGGCAACGAAGCTTATCTGAAAATTGGCGGCGAACCTGCAAAATTAATTCAATCAAGAACAGCCGATAGGGCGCGGATAAAAGCCGTGATAAGCCGTTCGCATATGGATAAGAAAACAGAAATATTTTTACAAAAATTTCCCGATATGCAAATAATCGCTACCGGCTCATCATTGAAAATTTGTTTGTTAGCAGAAGGGCAAGCGGATTTATATCCGCGTTTTGGGCGTACAATGGAATGGGATATTGCCGCAGGTCATGCGATTTTGCATAAAGCAGGTGGTGTGCTTACCCATATTGATGGCAGTGAATTTTTATATGGTAAAAAAGATTATGCGAATGATGATGGCTTTATTGCCTATGGAGACTTTGCGGAGATTCTGCATTGATGCTTTGAATAGATGCGTTATTTTCTTGCATCTTACTGAATAATTTCATATAGAATCGTTAGAGGGGGTCATATAAAGAGGATACATTATGGCAATGCTTGATAATGCAAATTTTAAGAATTTTTATATTGGTGGGCAGTGGATTGCGCCCGAGCAGGCAAATGATTTTGATGTTATTAATCCTGCCACTGAAGAGGTAGTCGCACAAATTTCGCTTGGCTCTGAAGCGGATGCAAATAAAGCAGTGCAAGCTGGTAGAAAAGCCTTTGAAAGCTATTCACAAACCAGCCTTGAAGAGCGCGTGGAATTACTACAAAATTTAATTGTTGAATATAATAAACGCTATGATGAAGTTGCCGAAGCGATGATGGTTGAACTTGGCGTGCCGATAACGGCTTCAAAAGAAGTGCAGGCAGAAACTGGTGTTGGCGTGGTGACGTCTGCGATTGAGGATTTGAAGAAATTGAAATTGCAGGAAACATTACCTTCGGGCGATGTAATTTGGCGTGAAGCTATTGGGGTTTGTGGCTTAATTACGCCATGGAATTGGCCTATCAATCAAATTGTGATGAAGGTAATTCCTGCCCTTGCCGCTGGTTGCACAATGGTTGTGAAGCCAAGTGAATTAACTCCGTTATCGGCTGTTATTTACGCAGAAATTATCCATGATGCGGGCTTTCCTGCTGGCGTTTATAATATGGTCAATGGGGAAGGGCCTGTTGTAGGGGCTGCGCTTTCGCGCCATAAAGATATAGATATGATGTCATTTACCGGTTCTTATCGTGGTGGCACCGCTGTTTTGAAAGATTCAGCTGATACTGTTAAAAAAGTAACATTGGAATTGGGGGGCAATTCTGCCAATATCATTTTTGCGGATGCTGCTAAAAAGCGTATCAGCGCATCGGTGCATGAATGTTTTTTCAATAGCGGGCAATCATGCGATGCACCTGTGCGGTTACTGGTAGAAGAATCTATTTATGATGAGGTTGTTAAAATTGCTCAAAAAACAGGCGAGAATGTAAAATTAGGCGACCCGCGTGAAAAAGGTGACCATTTAGGACCTGTGGTGAATGCTGTTCAGCATCAAAAAATAGGGCATTACATACAAACAGCCATTGATGAGGGCGCAAAATTATTATGTGGTGGTATTGGCAAGCCTGATGGTTTTCAAAAAGGTTATTATGTGAGACCAACCATTTTTGCTGATGTTACCGAACAGATGACCATCTATAAAGAAGAAGTATTTGGACCTGTGCTAACAATAACGCCATTTAAAACTGAAGAAGATGCCATTCATATGGCAAATGATACCAATTATGGGCTTGGTGGCTATATACAAACCACTGATATGGAATGTGCAAAAAGAGTTGCAAAAGCATTAAGAGTAGGTGGGGTGCATATCAATGGTGGCGCCTATGATTATAGCAGTCCGTTTGGAGGCTATAAGCAATCGGGCATTGGGCGTGAAGGCGGTATATGGGGTATTCAGGATTATATGGAAATCAAAACCATTCACGGGTTTAAGACAAAAACTAAAACAAAAACATAAGGCATTTTCAGAAAAGGATTGCACAGATGGAACAAGTAGCGTTTACACAAATGAAAGATGGCACGAAGGAAGAATATCAACTTCTGCATGGTTTAGAAGAAGAATTTGTGCGTGATACAGGCAATCGCTTATTGGATATGCTTGAGGCAATGGGTTCAAGCACATTAGAAGGGTATCGCGTAAATCGTAAAGAGCATTGCTTGCAAACGGGCACTCGTGCCTATCGTGCTGGTGCTGATATTGATTGGGTGGTGAGCGCGTTATTGCATGATATTAGCGATATTGTTGCGCCTTGCACGCATGATGTGGTGGCGGCGGCAATTTTACGCCCCTTTGTGCGTGAAGAATGTAGCTGGGTTGTGGAATATCATGGCATTTTCCAGAAAATTTATTATATCCATCATTTTGGTGGTGACCCTTTAGAACGCGATAAATATAAAGACCATCCGGGCTATCAAGCCTGTATTGATTTTTGCGAGCAATGGGACCAAAATAGTTTTGACCCTGATTATCAATCAGAGACTATTGATTTCTTTCGCCCAATGGTGAGCGAGGTATTTAACCGCACGCCTTATGATGAGAAGGTACTAAAAGCTGGGGTATATCAGGGCATTAATCACTTATGCGAGCAAAAGCCCGCATTGCGTTAATTGGGGGCGCGACTTCGCTTTTCGCGAAGACCCCCAAACCCCCCGCTGTAACCTAAAACTCCCGTCATTCCCGCGTAGGCGGGAATCCAGGAGTCGCTAGCGCAAAGCGTTTCAAAGGGGGCTATCGCAAGATGGCGGGCTTGCCCTCGCCATTGTTAAGCGATACCGCGCCCCCTTTGATTAATAAATGTGGGGATTGCCCCCTTAAACCCCCGCGCTCATAATTGCAGTGGAAATTGCCTTAACAACCCCCACTTTACCACACATTCTCGATGGTGAAATATTCACCTGTGCCTTTTATTTCTTACGAAGCAAATAATCGCGTGCGACTTCTAATTCTCGTATTTTTTGTGCTTTCAGCTCTGGGTCGTCTTGATAATTTTTGGCGCAGTCTTTTTTACGGGCAAGATAAGCATCAATAATTTTGCTTTCTGGCATATCAGCACTCACTTTTAATAATTGCTCGGCACGCGTTAGATTCATAGGAACTGGTGGTGGGCTTGTTGATGTTGCGCCTGTAATCAATTTACGAACTTTATTCGCACCCCAAAAATAAAGTACCCCTAATAAAAGCCTTTTCAATGCAGGCAGTAAACCAACAAACATTACCCATGATAGATAGGTTTTACCGCTAAAGGTAAACCATAATCCTAGCAACAGGCAAAGCGCGCTAAACACATACCAACGGACATTTTTTACAAAACCAACAACGCGTTTGCTTTCAATATTGCTGAAGCCACCTAACAGCAAATAAAGCAATAACAAAATAACAGCAATAACCAGTAAATACATTTTATGATATGTTCTTATCTTAATTGTTAAAACAGTGATTATCATTACCATTATATGATGAAAAGAGGCAAGTTTTTTTAATAAGAAACTTGAATTTTTACTTGACACTGATAGCGTTTTCACCTAGCTTTTGCAGGGTAAATAACGTGTGTTATGATGCAGAGATAAGGGACATTTGATAGTGCTTAAGGTCAAGACTTAAGCGAATTATTGATTTATTGCCCTTAAAGTGCAGTATGCCAACGGGTGCAATATGCCAACGGAATGGTTGTAAAATGAAAAAAGTTGAAGCTGTCTTAAAGCCTTTTAAGTTAGATGAAGTTAAGGAAGCGTTGCACGAAATAGGGGTTCAAGGCATTACAGTTATTGAAGCGAAAGGTTTCGGCAGGCAAAAAGGGCATACCGAACTTTATCGTGGTTCTGAATATGTGATTGATTTTCTACCAAAATCAAAAATTGAAATCGTGATTGAAGACCATATGTTAGAACGTGTTGTGAGTGTTATTCAAGAATATGCACAAACAGGGCGGATTGGTGATGGCAAAATTTTCATTACTGAAATATTAGATGCTATTCGGATTAGAACAGGCGAACGTGGCGATGATGCCATTCGGTAATATGTTAATTATTTTAATAATGTTAAACTTAAAGAAAGTGAGATGAGAGCATGTCAGATGTAAAAAAAGTGCTTGAGATGATAAAAGAAAAAGAAATTCAATATGTTGATTTTCGGTTTACAGATATTAGGGGCAAGTGGCAACATACTGCACAACACATTTCTACGATTGATGAAGATATTTTTGAAGATGGGGTGATGTTTGATGGCTCATCTATTGCAGGTTGGAAGGCGATTAATGAATCGGATATGTTATTGATGCCCGACCCTACAAGTGTGTATATTGACCCATTCGCAGCACAACCTTTGATGGTGCTGATGTGTGATGTTTTAGAACCTTCTACACGTCAACCTTATAATCGTGACCCGCGCTCGATTGCAAAAAAAGCCATTAATTATATGGGTGAATGCAATGTGGGTGATACAGCATTTTTTGGACCTGAAGCAGAATTTTTTGTTTTTGATGATGTGCGTATCAAAAATGATATGAATCATTGCATGTATGAAATCCGTTCGCAAGAAGGCCCTTATGCCAGCGGTGACGAGATGGATGGTGGTAATTATGGGCATCGCCCCGGCGTTAAAGGTGGCTATTTTCCGGTAGCACCTGTGGATTCTGAACAGGATTTGCGCGCTGAGATGGTTACCGTGCTTAGTGATATGGGCGTTAAAATGGAAAAGCATCATCACGAGGTTGCCCCTTCGCAACATGAATTGGGTATGAAATTTTCAACCCTGATTGATATTGCTGATAAAATGCAACTTTATAAATATGTGGTGCATATGGTAGCGCATAGCTATGGTAAAACGGCAACCTTTATGCCAAAACCAGTGGTAGGTGATAATGGTTCGGGCATGCATGTGCATCAATCCATTTGGAAAGATGGCAAAAATACTTTTGCAGGTTCGCTTTATGCGGATTTATCGGAAACTTGCTTGCATTATATTGGCGGTATTTTGAAACATTCACGCGCGATTAATGCGTTTAGCAATCCTTCTACCAATAGTTATAAAAGATTGGTGCCCGGTTATGAAGCACCTGTGTTATTGGCTTATTCGGCACGCAATCGTTCGGCTTCTTGCAGGATACCTTATAGCTCTAGCCCACATGGCAAAAGGGTTGAGGTTAGATATCCTGATGCTGTTGCAAATCCGTATTTATGTTATTCAGTTTTGTTAATGGCAGGGCTTGATGGCATTCGTAATAAAATTCATCCGGGTGAAGCGATGGATAAAGATTTATATGATTTGCCACCAGAAGAATTGAAAGATATTCCTACGGTTGCGCGTAATTTGCGTGAAGCATTGGAGCATTTAAATATTGACCGTGATTTCTTAAAACAAGGCGATGTGATGAATGATGATTTCATTGATTCTTATATTGCGCTAAGAATGGAAGAGGTGGAACGGTTAGACCTTGCCACCCATCCGTTAGAATATGAAATGTATTATTCTTCTTAAAAAACAGATAATAATCTAATAAAAGCGCGTTACTTGCAAAAGCTAACGCGTTTTTTGTAAGGTAAGTATAAATTTATGAGTAACAAGAGGGAATTGTGATGATAGCAAAACTATTTAGAAGAATAAGAGAGCTAACGCGTGGCATACGTGCAAATTCTGATATTAGAGACATAATGTTGCAAAACGCTTATAGAACGCGGCAAATGGAACATCCTAATAAATTATGTCGCTATGGGGGGTTCGGTTTTTCGCAAACTGATGAAGATGGTATTACATCAGAAATTATTAAAAGGTTAGATATTCAAAAGGGTGTGTTTTGTGAATTTGGGGTTGGCAATGGTATGGAAAATAATACGCTTATTTTATTAGCACTTGGCTGGAAAGGTTTTTGGGTAGGTGGTGAGAAGCTTGCATTTGCGATTCCAGAAGAGTCACGGCTTCAATTCGATAGGCAATGGATAACAAAAGAAAATATTTTTGATATTTATAAAAAATATTTTCAAGGCGATAAAAATCCAGATGTGGTTTCTTTGGATTTGGATGGTAACGACCTTTACCTTACAGACGAGTTGCTTAGCAAGGGCGTAAAACCAAAATTATTTATTGTGGAATATAATGCAAAAATTTTGCCTAATATTGAATTTTCTATAGATTATGATGCACAGCATCAGTGGCAACATGATGATTATATGGGCGCATCTCTTCTTTCTTTTGTCAAATTATTTGCAGAATTTAGTTATCAGCTTATTTGTTGTAATGCCGCAACGGGTGCCAATGCGTTTTTTGTGAAAAAAGAATCCATGAAGCTTTTCCCAGAAACGCCTAAAGATATTGATGATATTTATACACCCCCATTTTACTTTTTGCCTGAACGCTTTGGGCATAAAAAATCTATTAAAACAGTTCTTAAAATTCTGCAATAATTGTTTATCAATAATGGCGTTGTAAATTACCCCAAAAGCGTGGCGCGTTATGTTCAATCGCCGGTTCAATATCAACATTTTCCCATGATTTGAAACCTGCTTTGATGATACCAGCAATTTCTTCATCGCCATTTTCTAAATAAAACACCCTTGCTAAATTGCTATAATCTCGTAAATTTTTGGGCGCATATAAATCAGCACCCGGCGCACCACGCCGAAACCATGTTGGAATGATGCCGAATAATTTGCGAATATCGCCCATTGGAATCCGCGATGTATAAAAAGGATGCTCATGGGGAAGTTGCTTTAATCGCACCTGCATTTTTTGTGATTCATCAGCGCTAGAAACAGCATCATAACCGCCATCAAATAAGGGTTTGTCTTTATTATTAAGTACAAAATTTAATTCGGTAGGGTTGCCAACCGTTGGGTAACGTGTTGTTTCAGCTGGGCAGATATAAGGTTCGTTAGAACGGGCGGCATAACAGATAGGCATATGCCCATCATCAGGCAAAAGCACATCATGCCCAATGATATAGCTTCTAAAATAATTATGTTGAGAAAGCACCAAAATCATCGGCTGTAATGTTTCTTTATCGGCGATGATTTGCACCGAGCCATGAATATCTAGCTCGTGCCAAATGGTAAGGTCGCCAGCAAGGCTTGCAAAGAATTTCTGCATTGCGCTTAACCCCATTGGCAAACCGCTTGAGGTAAAAACGATGCTATATTTCAGCACCAACACATCTTTAGCAGGTAGATTTAAGGGAGCATAGGCAGGCAAATTATCCTCATAGATACGTCCATAAAGCGAGGCATCAATCGGGGCATTCTCATCCATCAGCTGATGCAAGCCTAAATAATCAGAATGATAATCACGGTCATTTTCTACCGCTTTAATATCATCTGCTACGATGGGGGCAGGCTTTATGATTTTACGCCCTTTTTTCAAAGCAGAATTTTTGAGATAAAAATTCTCAAAATCCACAGGGCGCGCCGAACCATAGGCAATATAGATAGCAGGGTGATAGCGTTGCAATAAAGCAGTCTGTTCTGCCTGATTTAAGTCTAATTGGCTTAAATCTTCAACGGCATGGGCAGTTGCCATGTACGATATTATCAAAAAACTGATGAGTAAATATTTTACCATAATCTTGCTCCTTATATTATTACGCATAAAAATAAAAAAACTTTCGTAAAGAGTTTTATTTGGAAGTTAACGCGTTGCATCACTAACCTTGTAGTTTTCAATATCCATTTTGATGTCTTGTAAATTTCCTGCTACCCATTCATGCTTGTTAGGGTATTTGTTGTGAATGTGTTTCTCTATTTCACGAAAATAGGGGGTATGAAAAGAATATTCTAACTGATAATCACGGTTGGGGTCACCTGTCTGATAATTATTCAAACGTTGTTGAACATTTGATGCTATGCCTACTTTATATTCGTTTTGATATTGTTGATGAGAAATAATATAAACATATTTCTTTTCTTGCCAGTTGGCATCTTTATCAGTTCTTTTTGGTGGTGCTGTTTGAAAGGTCACTAATTCCTCATGAAATAATGTACCTTCTTGTTCAATTTTCGTTGCCAAACGGCTTTGCACAAGTTCATAGGCTTTCACTGATATATCAATACCAATCCATTGCCGATTTAACTTTTCAGCCGCCACACATGTTGTGGCACAACCGCAGAATGGGTCTAATATCACGTTTCCTTCGTTGCTTGATGCTTGCATGATTTTTTCTAATAATGCCAAAGGTTTTTGTGTTGGGTAACCGACATATTCTTTACCAGTTGTGAAATTAGTAAATCCGGTTGGCTGTAATATTAAATTTTGTGGTAAGACTCCTTGGTCTGCTTGGGCATAACGTTTTAAGCCGGGCCATTTGCCCTTTTTAGGATGAATAATCAGACCTGCTTTATCTAATGCATCTAAACGATGATGAATGCCATCAATTTGTGCATAGCCTTGCAACAAATATGTGTCAATATAGCGGGCATAGTCACCTGTTGTTGGTACGCTCCAGCATCTGCCCATTGCATAGACGTCATAATTTTTCCATGGTTGTGTGCTAGGCGCTTCTTTTGAGGTGGTATGTAGAGTACCTGTAAGATTTTCACTACGGTAATTTCCTCTTTCATCTTTTAGGCGATAGCTTTTTTGTAAATCCTCTAATGATTTTGGTGTGGCAATTTCTTTACCGTTCCAGAAAAATTTTTCTGTTTTGCTATAAAATAAAATAAAATCTGTAATGTTACCATATTTTTTATTATCGTTATGTGCGGTTGCTCTGCGCCATACCAGATTGTTTTTAAAGTTCTTTTCTGTAAAAATAATATCCATTAATAGCTTTAGATAATGTACCATTGTTGCATCGCAATGCAGATAGATACTTCCCTCTGGTTTTAAGATACGCTTCATTTCAATCAGGCGGATTGCCATATAAGTAAGATAGCAAAAATTATAAAGATAATATGCGTTGCTACTAATGGCTTTAATGCCATTAAGAAAATTGTATAGTTCGCTGTTATCTTCTTTGATGGTTTGCAACCATTCTTGCTTCACATCTTCTTCACGGAAATAATCTTTAAAATGAGCACCTTCTGCCGATGTGCCAATCGGCGCAGTAAATTCTTTATTCTTATTAAAAGGCGGGTCAAGATAAATTAAATCAATGGATTCGCTATTCATTCCCTGCATAATCTCAAGATTATCATGACAAAAAATAGTTCTATTGTTAATATTTTCTTGCATGTTATTAATATTTCACGAAGGTAAGCTGTCTTTAATCCCAGCCTGTGCTGCCGCAAGGCATGCAATCGGCACACGATAAGGCGAGCATGAGACATAATCAAGCCCAACCTTATGGAAGAAATGTACCGAATAAGGGTCGCCGCCATGTTCTCCGCAAATGCCTAACTTAATATCAGGGCGCGTGGCTTTGCCGCCTTTCACACCCATTTCAACCATTTTGCCAACACCATCTATATCAATCGATGTGAAGGGGTCGCTATCAATAATGCCTTTATTTTCATATTCAGCCAAAAATTTACCCGCATCATCACGGCTTAAACCCCAAACGGTTTGCGTTAAATCATTGGTGCCAAAGCTAAAAAATTCAGCATGTTCGGCAAGCTCATGCGCCATTAAAACAGCACGCGGCAATTCAATCATGGTGCCAACTATATAAGGAATTTCCTTGCCATATTCTTCACTCACTTCTTTTGCCACGCGGTCGATAACATCTTTCAGCAATGCCAATTCTTGCTTTGTGGCGGCCAGTGGAATCATAATTTCGCATTCCACCGCTTCACCAGTTTCCTGATGCGCTTTGGCGGCGGCGATAAAAATAGCACGCGCTTGCATCTCGCAAATTTCAGGATAGGACACAAGCAATCTGCACCCCCGATGTCCCAACATAGGATTTGATTCTTCCAATAATTTTGCGCGCTCTATCACAAAGCTAACATCAATATCAGCCACTTGCGCCACCGCATCTAATTCTTCTTTTGAATGGGGTAAAAATTCATGCAAGGGGGGGTCAAGCAAGCGAATGGTAACAGGCAAACCCTTCATCACTTTGAAAATTTCATAAAAATCGTCGGATTGCATGGGCTGAATTATGGTCAGTGCTTTGCGTCTTTCTTCCTCATTATTGGCAAGAATCATATGGCGCATCGCAGTGATGCGCTCGCCTTCAAAAAACATATGTTCGGTACGGCATAGCCCAATACCTTGCGCGCCAAATTCGCGCGCCACTTTGGCATCGGTAGGCGTTTCGGCATTGGTGCGAATTGTCAGACGCTTAAATTCGTCTGCCCATTGCATGATGGTGGTAAAATCTTCAGAAAGATTGGGCAAAACCATACCAACCTTACCTTGAATTACTTCTCCTGAACTGCCATCAATGGTAATCCAATCACCCTCTTTCACTGGCACAGAACTAATCAGGCAAGATTGTGTTTCATGATTGATAACAACCGATGATGCACCTGCCACACAAGGGCGCCCCATACCACGCGCAACCACTGCGGCATGGCTCGTCATACCACCGCGCGCAGTCAAAATGCCTTTTGCGGCATGCATGCCATGAATATCTTCAGGCGAGGTTTCGGTGCGAATCAAAATCACATCCATACCATTTTGCGCCATGGCTTCTGCATGTTCTGCATTAAAAATAGCTTGTCCGCAAGCCGCCCCCGGTGATGCAGGCAACCCCACGGCTAAAACCGATTTTTCTAATGTGTGGTCTAAGGTTGGGTGCAGAAGTTGGTCAAGCGATTGAGGCGCAATATTCATGATTGCCGTTTTTTTATCAGAGATTTTCTCATTCACCAAATCAACGGCTATTTTCAAAGCCGCCCGCGCGCTTCTTTTGCCAGCACGCGTTTGTAGCATATATAAAGTATCGCGCTGAATGGTGAATTCAATATCTTGCATATCTCGATAATGCTTTTCTAGGATATTACGAATATCGCATAATTCAGCAAAGGCTTTGGGCATGGTTTCTTCCATGGCGGGTAAATCAGTGCTTTGTTCTTCTTTGGCTTGAATGGTAAGAGGTTGTGGGGTTCTAATGCCTGCAACAACATCCTCACCTTGCGCGTTAATCAAATATTCGCCATAAAACATATTCTCGCCAGTGGAAGGGTTGCGCGTGAAAGCAACGCCGGTCGCACAATCATCACCCATATTACCAAATACCATCGTTTGCACACTTACCGCGGTGCCCCATTGTGAAGAAATATTATTAAGCTTGCGATAGGTAATGGCGCGCGCGCTCATCCAGCTTTTGAAAACGGCGCCAATGGCTTGCCATAATTGTTTTTTAGGGTCGTCAGGAAAATCTTGATTGGTTTGGTTGCGTACCAAACTTTTATAATCATTAATAACAGCTTGTAAATGCTCGGTTTCAAGCTCGGTATCTTCTAATGCGCCCGCATCATTTTTATGTTTTTCTAGAATATCTTCAAATAAATGGTGCTCTACCCCTAGCACAACATTGCCATACATTTGAATGAATCGCCGATAGCTATCATGGGCAAAACGCGCATCACCGCTTAGCTTGGCAAGCCCTTTTGTGGTTTCATCATTTAAGCCCAAATTCAGCACGGTATCCATCATGCCGGGCATGGAAACCCTTGCACCCGAACGGACTGAAACAAGTAAGGGTTTTTCAGAATTGCCAAGAATAAGTCCTAATTCCCCTTCAAGATGCTTGATAGCGTCATCTAATTGTACGCGCAAATCATCAGGATATTGCTCATTATTTTCATAAAAATAATTGCACAAATCAGTGGTGAGGGTAAAACCCGGTGGCACAGGCAAACCAATTTTACACATTTGCGCTAGATTTGCACCCTTGCCACCCAAAAGGTTGCGCATGGTTTCATCGCCATCACTTTTCTTTTTACTGAAATGGTAAATCCAATTGCTCATAATCACTCTACTCCCTTGATGATACGCTACAAAACACGGTTATCAGCCGTGAATGGTATAAATTAGTGTCTGAGATAAATTGATGATATTATGTTATTATATGTATAATATTATTGCACAATAAACAAGTTTTCAAAATAATGTTTTTACTTTAGTAATAATTTGATTGAATGTTTCATCGTCAATTTTTGTATCTTTGGGATGTAGATAAGTTCTATGAGTCTTATCATATATTCTTGCCAATCGTTGGTAACTTAGATGACAATTTGCTTTTTCTTAAAATATAATTCCATTACATAATATCTGTAATATATTCTTTATTTTTTACAGCTGTTAAGAAAATCAATAAAGTTTCAATATAATATTTGAAACGTCGCTTTTAATATCTATGACTGAATTTTTTCAAAATCTGCCACATAGCTGACTTTATCACGGAAAAGACAAAGTAAATTAAGACGGTTTTGTTTGAGTGCCTCATCTTCTGCCATGACGGTAACATTATCAAAAAACGCATTTATAGAAGGGCGTAATGTGGCGACTTGTTCTAATTGACCGCTGAAACTCTGATTAAGATTTAAGTTTTTAATGGCATTATAAAGGCTTATTTCTTCTGTTTGTGCGAGTAGTTTTTCATCAACCACCCTATTTTCTTGTTGTTTTTTGATAATGCCATTTGCGCGTTTAACAGCAGAAAGCATCGCTTTGCCATCTTCAAGCTCACAAAATTCTTGTAAAATTTTGGTATAAAGTTTCAACTCAAAAATACCATCAGGGGGAATAGAATCATCATTCTGGCGCGCGCAAATCGCATTGGTAACATCGTAACGCATGCCCATTTTTTTCATTTTGGTGATTTGCCGTTCATTAATAAAATCAAGCATGGCGATTGAAATTTGTTTGGCATCAGCTTCTGTTTGCAAATCCTCCAGCCATTGATTTACAGCTTTCATCAGCAAAGGATAAAGCCGAACATTTTTCATTTTTTCTGCTTCTAAAATATTGGTCATCGCAATGGCAGTACGCCTGAGCGCAAAAGGGTCTTTAGAACCCGTTGGCAATTCATTGATAACAAAAAAACCGCTTAGAATATCAAGCTTATCAGCCAATGAAATAATCAGCCCTAAATCATTTGTTGGCAAATTATCGCCATCATGGACAGGTAGATAATGCTGGGCAACAGCCATTGCCACATCTTCATTTTCGCCTGCTTGTTTGGCATAAAAACCACCCATCTTGCCTTGCAATTCAGGAAATTCGCGCACGGTTAGGCTTACCAAATCATTTTTTGCCAGTAATGATGCACGGACAATTTGCTTGCTATCAATATCTGTAAAATAATCATTCCCGATATGATGCCCTAATTGTTGAATATGCTTCACCCTTTGCGCCATTGTGCCTAATTTTTGATAAAATACCAGATTGCCGAGCATATCATTTCGTGCTTCAACCGATTGTTTAATATCTTGCGTGATAAAAAATTCAGCATCCGCAAGCCTTGCATGTAAAACCCGTTCATTGCCTTTGATAATAAGATTATTGGCTTCATCACTACGATTACCATTAACGATAAACAGAAATTCATTACGGATGTTACCACCTGCATCGCGTAATAAAAAATGTTTCTGATGATAATTTAGAACACTCTCTAATAAGAAATCTGGAAGTTCAAGAAATTTTTGGTCAAATTCACCCATCAAGGCAAGCGGATATTCACATAATCCCGCAACTTCATTAATCAGTTTAATATTACCATCATTGTTTTTTGGCAGACTTTCTGTAATCATGGTTATGCGTTTTTCTTTTTCTAAAATCACATCTTCTTTTTGTAGTTGCGCGCTATAATCATCATAATTTTTCGGACGAATGAGACTGGCAGGCTTACTCATATAATTACCCTGCGTGTTATCGCTATAATTAATGACTAAACCCTGATGATTCAATTCACCTTTAAGTGGCTTGTTATCAAAATACGCCATAATATTTCGCAAGGGGCGAATGAAACGGAATCTATTATCAGCAAAGCGCATTGATTTAGGGTGAGGTAGTGCGATAATGGCATCGTTAATCCATTCAGGCAAAAGCTTTTCTAATGGCTGGGCAGGGATATTTTTTACAAAGAAATAGGTTTTCGCATCCGCATCTTTTGGCGTGGGGGTTGCTTTTAGCACACATTCATCAAGGGTGATATTGTTGGCATGTAAAAAACCATCAATCGCTTGCTGAGGCGCGTCTTCTTTGGGACCCTTACTTTCTTGGGTGCTGGCTTGTGTTTCTTGAGGCAAATCCTTGATGGCAACAATCAAACGGCGTGGTGTGGCATGGCAAATAAGGGCATCATCTTTGATGGCAATAGAAGCCTTTTGCATAAGATTACCGATGGCATTGCCAAGCGCATCTGCAAGCATTTGTTGATGCGCTGATGGCATTTCTTCAACGGTTAATTCTAAAAGCAATTCAGCCATTATGCTTCACTTTCCACCCATGCTTTTGCACAGATTTGCGCCAAAGCGCGCACACGGGCAATCATTTTAGGGCGGTCGGTAGCTGAAACAGCTCCACGCGCATCAAGCAGATTAAAATAATGACTGGCATGAAGACAAAATTCATAAGCGGGTAGCACAATATTCGCTTCAATCATCCGATGACATTCTGTTTCAGCATCTTCAAAATAGCGTTGCAACATTTGCGTATCGGCAAGCTCAAAATTATAGCGCGAATATTCCTGTTCACTTTGTTTGAAAATATCGCCATATAACACGCCACCCGCATTATAGCGCAGTTGATAAACATCATCTATGCCTTGCGTAAACATGGCAAGCCGTTCTAACCCATAAGTAAGCTCGGTGCTAGGCAACACGCATTCTAACCCACCTATTTGCTGAAAATAAGTGAATTGGCTAACTTCCATACCATCGCACCACACTTCCCAGCCAAGTCCCGACGCGCCTAAAGTTGGGCTTTCCCAATCATCTTCCACAAAGCGAATATCATGCATCAGGCAATCAATGCCGATAGCTTTCAGTGAGTCTAAATATAATGCCTGACTATTTTCAGGGCTAGGCTTTAACAAGGCTTGAAATTGGTAATAATGCTGTAACCGATTGGGGTGGTCGCCATAGCGTCCATCGGCAGGGCGGCGGCACCCTTGCACATAGGCAGCTTTCCATGGTTTGCTTCCCAAAGCCCGCAAGGTTGTGGCAGGGTGAAATGTGCCTGCACCTACTTGTATATCAAGCGGTTGCAAAATAACACAGCCATGCTCTGCCCAGTAATTTTGTAGCAGGGCAATCATGGATTGGAAATCGGGAGGGTTTTTGTAATCTGGCATAAATATAATGGAGTGGTTTTTCAGATGTTTCAAAATAGCCTGATGCGGATAAGGCGTCAAGGGGGCAGATGTAAAATGCTAAAAATTGATGCAATAGCCTTGCATAAAATGAGAATCATCTTTATGAGTAATAGCATTGCAAATATCAATTCAATGAATCAAACTTTAGTTAATGCCCAAACGTGACGATATAAAATCTGTGATGATTATTGGTGCAGGTCCGATTGTGATTGGGCAGGCATGTGAATTCGATTATTCAGGCACACAAGCATGTAGAGCCCTTAAAGAAGAGGGGCTTCGCGTGGTGCTGATGAATTCTAATCCTGCGACCATCATGACCGACCCTGAAATAGCCGATGCCACTTATATAGAGCCGATTACGCCTGAATTTGCCGAACTGATTATAGAAAAAGAACGCCCCGATGCGTTATTGCCAACAATGGGTGGGCAAACTGCTTTGAATACTGCGCTTGAATTACAAAATCGGGGTGTTTTAGAAAAATACGGTGTCACGATGATTGGCGCAACGGCGGAATCAATTGATAAAGCAGAAGATAGACAAAAATTTCGTGATGCAATGGATAAAATTGGGCTAGAAACCCCACGTGCCACGCAGATTACGCATATTGACCAAGCCGATGAGGCATTAGAAAAAGTTGGTTTGCCAGTGATTATCCGCCCTGCTTTTACAATGGGCGGTGTTGGGGGTGGCATTGCTTATAATCGTGAAGATTACCGTCAGATTGTGGATAAAGGTTTACGGGCATCGCCTGTAAGTGCTGTTTTGGTAGAAGAATCGGTGCTGGGTTGGAAAGAATTTGAAATGGAAGTGGTGCGCGATAATGCTGATAATTGCATCATTATTTGCTCCATTGAAAATATTGACCCGATGGGGGTGCATACGGGTGATTCTATGACCGTTGCGCCAGCACTAACTTTAACCGATAAAGAATATCAGCGTATGCGCGATGCCTCCATCGCCGTATTGCGTGAAATTGGTGTTGATACAGGTGGCTCTAATGTGCAGTTTGCTGTCAATCCTAAAGATGGGCGCATGCTGGTGATTGAAATGAACCCACGGGTATCACGTTCGTCAGCTTTGGCATCGAAGGCAACTGGTTTCCCGATTGCAAAAGTTGCCACGAAATTAGCGATTGGCTATCGATTGGACGAATTAGATAACGCCATTACCAAAACAACGCCCGCTAGTTTTGAACCCACCATTGATTATGTTGTGGTTAAAATCCCGCGCTTTACCTTTGAAAAATTTAAAGGCGTGGATAAGGAATTAACAACTGCGATGAAATCAGTAGGCGAGGTGATGTCGATTGGGCGGACATTCCCTGAAGCTTTGCAAAAAGCGTATCGTTCTTTGGAAAATGGATTTTCAGGGCTTGATAATGCCGCGATTGAGGGCGCGCCTGATAAGGATGCCATTAAAGCAGCTTTGGCAAAGGCAGAGCCAGCAAGATTGCGTCGTATTGCTGAGGCGATGCGTCATGGCTTATCGTGCGAGGAGATTGCCCATGTCACTCATATTGATATGTGGTTTTTGCGCCATATTGCCGAGATTGTAGAGGCAGAAAAACAACTGATTGCCAATGATGTTATTTCCGTACAACAGATGCATTATTTGAAAAGAATGGGTTTTTCTGATGAACGGATTGCGTTGTTAAGCGGTAAAAAATCGCAACATATTCGTAAGGTAAGAAAGCGTATGCGGATTGAACCAGTCTTTAAGCGGATTGATAGCTGTGCGGCAGAATTTCCAACCGATACATCTTATATGTATAGTACGTATCATCATCAAGGCATGTGTGAAAGCGAGCCGACCGACCGTGAAAAAGTGATTATTCTAGGTGGTGGACCAAACCGTATCGGGCAGGGGATTGAGTTTGATTATTGCTGTGTGCATGCGTGTATGGCTTTGCGTGAAGCGGGCTATGAAACCATTATGATTAATTGCAATCCTGAAACCATTTCAACCGATTATGATACATCTGATAGGCTTTATTTTGAACCTTTGAGTGATGAAAATGTGTTGGATATTATTCGGTCTGAGCAGAAAAACGGCACATTAAAAGGGGTTGTGGTGCAGTTTGGCGGACAAACACCCTTAAAATTAGCACAATTTTTGAGCGACCATCAGGTGCCAATCATTGGTACCGCGCCTGATGCGATTGATTTGGCGGAAGATAGAGAACGGTTTCAAAAATTATTGAAAAAGCATGAATTGCGTCAACCAGCCAATGGCATTGCAAAAAGCGCGCGTAAGGCGGTTGCGATTGCGAAAAAAATTGGCTTCCCTGTGGTTATTCGCCCATCTTATGTGCTTGGCGGTAGGGCAATGGAGATTGTGAATGATACAGAGCATTTGAAGCGTTATATCAAAACGGCAGTAAAGGTTTCGGGCAAGAATCCTGTGTTGATTGACTATTATCTGCAAGATGCGATTGAAGTGGATGTGGATGCTTTGTGCGATGGCAAGCAGGTTTATATCGCTGGGGTGATGGAGCATATTGAAGAAGCGGGGATTCATTCAGGCGATTCGGCTTGTTCTTTACCTGTGCATTCGCTGAAGCCTGAAATTGTGGCTGAAATGGAACGTCAGACTGAAATATTAGCCTTAGCACTTCGGGTGAGTGGGCTTATCAACATTCAATTTGCAATTAAAGATGATGATGTTTATTTGCTAGAGGTGAATCCACGCGCGAGTAGAACTGTGCCTTTTATTGCGAAGGCAACCGGTGTGCCGATTGCAAAATATGCGGCACGTATTGCCATGGGCGAAACATTGGATACATTTGATTTGCCTAAGAATGGCAGAGATAATTTAGATAAATTCTATGTCAAGGAATCCGTGTTTCCATTTTCACGCTTGCCCGGTGCCGATGTGTTGTTAGGTCCTGAAATGCGTTCCACGGGCGAAGTGATGGGCTGGGCGGAAGATTTTCCAAGTGCTTTTGCAAAAGCGCAAATTGGCGCAGGCACGCATATGCCTGAAAGTGGCAACGTGTTTATCTCGGTTAAACATTATGATAAACCATTCTTTGTGGAATTGGCACAGAAGCTACAAGAAATAGGCTTTACGATTTGTGCAACTGGGGGTACGCAACGCTATTTGGTAGAGCAGGGAGTGGATGGTATTAAGCCTATCAATAAAGTGCTTGAAGGGTCGCCTCATATTGTAGATGCCATGATTAATGGTGAAATTGCTTTGGTGATTAATACAACAGATGGGTTGCAAGCGATAGAAGATTCTCGTGGTTTAAGGCAGACTGCCCTGATGCGTGGGATTCCTTATTTCACCACTCGCGCTGGCGCAAAGGCTATGATTATCGCTTTAGAATCCATGTGCCAGCAGAAGAAATTCACAGTTGAACCATTGGCAAAGGCTTAAAATTAGCCTCGAAAAACTTGATTTTTGCTATGGTTTCAGTTATATTTACGCGTAAGAATATTAAAGAATGATGCTAAAGAATTGTGCTAAAAAATTATAATGGGGCATAGTTCTTTATTTTAATGAGGTAGTTACACGTATGAATGATAAGTTTCCAATCACCGCACAAGGTTTTGTGAACATGCAAGAAGAATTGAGGCAGTTAAAGGCTGACGAACGCCCCAGTGTGATTAAGGCAATTGCTGAGGCACGCGAACATGGCGATTTATCAGAAAATGCTGAATATCATGCGGCACGTGAAAAACAGAGTATGATTGAAGGGCGTATTTCTTTATTAGAAGATAGAATTAGCCGTGCAGAAGTGATTGATTTGGCAACATTAAGCGGTGCTTCTGTTATGTTTGGGGCGCATGTAACCCTTGTTGATGCTGAAGATGATAGTGAAGTGACATGGCAAATTATCGGCGAATATGAAGCGGATATTAACAATGGTCAGGTTTCGGTAACATCGCCAATTGCACGCGCGTTGATTGGTAAAGAAGAAGGCGAAATGGTGGAAGTGCAAACCCCAAGAGGTAAACGTGAATATGAGATTGCCACTGTTGCTTATAAATAATATATTCGAATCGATTTAATAGATAAGAATTGTTCAAACGGAGGAAATAATGGAAAAGATTGAAAAAAGTAAAGACGAATGGAAGAAAATTCTTGCTGATGATGTATATCATATTATGCGTGAAGAAGGCACCGAGCCTGCTTTTACAGGTTTGTTCCACGACTTAAAGATAGATGGCATTTATAGTTGTGCTAGTTGCGATATGCCTTTGTTTGATTCTGAAGATAAATTTGATTCAGGAACAGGCTGGCCAAGCTATACAAAACCCATTGTACATGATTATGTTGATGCACGCGAAGACCATAGTTTTTTGATGAGCCGTACGGAGATTTCATGTGCGCGTTGTAGTGGGCATTTAGGGCATGTGTTTCCTGATGGTCCGTTGCCAAAAGGCACACGTTATTGTATTAATTCAGCATCGTTGCAGTTTAATGAGCGTGGAAAAGCACCAGTGGCAGATGCGTAAAAAATATAAAACCTAGTGATAGATAATACGTATTTGAGGTTTCATTGTGATTCACGATATTGATGATAAGCAACAGAAACAGGTTATTTCATCGGAAGATGAAGAAGATAGTACTAAGGTTATTGACGCGTTAGGTGAAAAAATTGCTGTTGCACAGGCACGTCATCAGCCAAAACCCAGAAGTGGTGCGCTTTCCGATAGTGCTGGTATAGGAATGGGCTTCCGTATGGCGGTTGAGATGATGGCATCGGTATTTGTTGGGGTTTTCCTAGGGCATCAGCTTGATAAATGGCTGGATAGCAGTCCATTATTCTTGTTAATACTGTTCTTTTTAGGCATTGTTACGGGGTTTTGGAATATCATCAGAGTGGCGCAAAATTTTGAGAAGAAAATTGCGCTTGAGAAAGAGCAAGCCAAACAAGAGGCTATGAAAGCTGGTACAGGTAAAAAATCATGATTGTTATCAAATGCTTCATAATTCTCTCAATATGCTTAGTTGAGGAATTTTTATGTGGTTTCTCAATCAATTTTCTTGCAAAAACGATTGATTTGGGTTATAAGTGCTTCAAGTTTCATGAATAATATCACAATCAGGTCGCGCATGCTTTCGTGCGGGCTTTGTTTTTATTAACAGGTAATTAAATGGCAACAGATGCATATGACGCAGGAGCAGATGCGGCGCACGATGATGGCGCGCACTCCCCTTTGGACCAGTTTAGGATTGAAGAAATCGTGCCGATTGATGTTTTTGGCGTGAATCTTTCTTTTACCAATTCTGCACTTTGGATGTTGATTAGTGTTGTTTCAATCACATTGTTTTTCTTGCTCTCTAGCCGTAAAGCGGCAATGATACCGGGATATTTTCAGTTAATTGGTGAAATGATATTTAATACCATTGTTGCGATGGTGCGTGATAATGTTGGCAGTGAGGGCAAAACTTACTTCCCTTTCATTTTATCGTTATTTATGTTCATTCTATTTGGAAATTTATTAGGGTTATTGCCTCATTCATTTACGTTCACCAGCCATATTATCGTTAATTTCTTTATTTCAGCACTGATTTTTTTGACAGTAACCGTCATTGGCATTGCAAAACATAAGGCAAATTTTTTACGCATTTTTTTGCCTGAAGGAACGCCTATATTTTTAGCGCCTGTGCTTATTCCGATAGAATTATTATCTTATTTGTCACGCCCGATATCGCTTTCAGTAAGGCTTTTCGCCAATATGGTTGTGGGGCATGTGTTGTTAAAAGTAATCGCCGGTTTTGTGGTGATTATGGGTGTATTTGGCGTTGTGCCATTTTTGGGTTTGATTGCAATTACGGCGCTTGAATTTTTGGTTGCCTTTATTCAAGCATATGTGTTTGCAATTTTAACATGTATTTATTTGCATGATGCGTTGCATCTGCATTAATTATTAAGAAGCTTTTATTTGAGGAGATTATCATGGAAGCTGAAGCTGCAAAATTAATTGGCGCCGGATTGGCCGCTGTAGGAATGATTGGTTCGGGTATCGGAGTGGGTAATATCTGGGCAAGCTATTATCAAGCAATTGCACGGAACCCTGCCGCTAAAAAAGAAATTGGCGCGTCAATTTGGGTTGGTTTTGCTGTAACTGAGGCGATTGCCTTATTTGCATTATTGATTGGCCTGATGATTCTATTCTTATTCTAATCGTCAACAATGCCACAATTAGAGCAAACTGATACTTATTTATCACAAATATTTTGGCTGATTGCGAATTTCTCGCTACTTTATTTGTTGATACGTTATGTGCTTATTCCGCGCTTGCGGAATATTTTGGATGCGCGTGCTAATCAAATTGCATCGGATTTAGAACGTGCTTCTACGGCGCGTCAAGATGCGGTTGAGGTGCTCTCCGCCTATGAAAGGGTGATGAGCACTGCGCAGCGCGATAATGAAACGCGTGTGCGTGAAGCATTTGATAAACATGCCTTGATGATTAAGGAAGAAAGTCAGAAACTGCAAACTGAGCTAGATGGCAAATTTGCTGTTGTTGAAGCGGAGATTCATCAAATACGTGATAAAGCGTTATTGGATTTGGAAACTGCTGTTCAGCCTTTAATTGCAGAAGTTTTGGATAAAAGTTCTGATGGGCTTGTGCGGACATCAAACGTGCGCCTAACAGCACATGTGCGGACTTATTCAGGACAGCTAGGTAATTAAGCATGAGTATTTTAAGGAATCGTGATGTTTGACCATTATTTCTCGGACCCTAAATTTTGGGTGCAGGTAGCGTTTTTTACTTTCGTGATTATTGCGATTATTAAAGGGCATCGCACTGTACGAACAATGCTTGATGGTAAAATCAGTGATATTGTTAAGGAAATGGAAAATTCTCAACAATTACGTGAGGAAGCTTTGGGCGTTTTGGCTGATGCCAAATATAAAGAACAGCTTGCTGAAACACGTGTCCGTGATATGGAGAATGAAACAGAAGAAAAAATTCGCAATATTGAAGACGAAGCAAGACAGACATTAAATCGCACTTTGGCAATACAACGCCAAAGAATGGATGATAAAATTATCCGTTTAGAAGCGGAAACAAAATTTATTGTTCATCAGACGATTGTACGATGTGCGATAGATGTGAGTGAGAAAATTCTGCGCGATGATTTTCATGAAGCAGAAGACCGTGTTTATATCAGGCGCATCGTAGAAAATATACCTGAAACTTACAGCAAACAAAATTTTGAAGAAGCAAAAGTTTAAGTAAGGCTTATCTTTGCTTTTATCTTTATTGGCACTTAATGATTGAAGTGGCGCATATGTGTAAAAATCATGGCAACATTATATTTATCTGCCATCGCAATAACTTCTTCATCACGCATAGAACCACCGGTTTGAATGATTGCGGTAATGCCTGCATCGGCTAACATTTCCACTGTATCAGGGAATGGGATAAAAGCATCGGATGCGGCAACTGATTCATTGGCTCCTTGAAAATGCTTTGCTTTTTCAATGGCAACTCTGGCAGAATCTACACGGCTCATTTGTCCGGCACCAATGCCTACAGTTACTTTATCACGGGCGATAACAATCGCGTTAGATTTAACATATTTCACAATATGCCAGCTAAAAATCAAATCTGTTAATTCTTGTTCGGAAGGTTCGCGTTTGCTAACGATGCTCATATCTTGCGGGTTCAATTCTTCAGCATCTTCGGTTTGCATTAAAAACCCGCCTGAAAGCGAACGTAGTTTCAATCTATCTTGCTTAAAGTTAATCGGCGGGGTTACCAACATTCTTAATTTTGCTTTGTTATTAAAGATTTTGATGGCATCATCGGTGAAGCCCGGCGCAATCAATACTTCTAAAAACACGTCTTTAATTTGCTCTGCTAAATCTTCGCCCATTGTGCGATTAAAGGCGGCGATTCCTCCGAAAGCCGATTGTGGGTCGCAATTGAAGGCGCGACGCCACACTTGGTCATTCGCAAAGGCTTCGGCGACACCGCAAGGGTTTGCATGTTTTACGATAGCGCAAGCGGGATTATCAAAAGTGCTGATAATAGAAAGCGCGCAATCAGCATCTAAATAATTATTATAGCCCATTTGAATGCCATGAATTTGTTTGGCGTGGCAAATACCATATTTTTCAGTGCCTTGAAAAACAGCCGCATGTTGATGTTTGTTTTCGCCATAACGCAAATCAGCATGTTTCAAGCCACTCAAATTTCCATATTCAGGGAAAAGAATTTTTGAAGATTGTGGCATATCAGTCGGTTCTGCTTCTGTTAATTTTTTTTGCTTTTGATTTTGTATTTGTTCAAATAAATAATTGCTAATTGCGGAATCATACCATGATACCATCGAGAATGCTTTTTGTGCCAATTCCAATCGGGTTTCATAAGAAAGGACGCCCTTATTCTCTCTTAATTCTTTGGTAATCATTGGATAATCTTGGGGGTCAGAAATCACAATAACATGTTCAAAGTTTTTTGCCGCTGCACGTAACAGGCAAGGACCACCGACATCAATATTTTCAATCGCAGTCTTAAAATCAGCCTTTTGTTGAATTACCGAGATAAAAGGGTATAGATTAACAATCACCATATCAATGGTTGGAATATCATGTTCTTCAACCTGTGCCATATCATCTTCATTATCGCGTCTATGTAAAATACCGCCATGTAGGATAGGGTGCAGTGTTTTCACGCGCCCCCCTAACATTTCAGGGAATTTTGTAATTTCTGAAACTTCTTGCACGGGGATATGAGAGGTGCGTAATAATTCAGCCCCTCTTGATGTTGCCATAAACTTAAAGCCGTAGCTACGTAACTCTGCTACAAAATCTACAAGCCCAGTTTTATCGCTTGCCGAAATCAGTGCGTAATTATTGCCTGCCATTACCGATACTCAAATAAAAAATAATCATGAAGATGTAGCTATAGCATAGCGCGGTATATTTTGCCATAAGTCATGGCGATATATTTTATCTTTCCACCACACAATTTTGCCTTTTTTATATCAATAAATTGCTACAAAACCTTGATTTTTTAAACGCCATACACTACATATAGGGTATAGGTATTTATCTTTAAAAGATAATCGTAAAAAAAAGTGAAATATAACAATGAGTATTGAAAATATTCAAGAAATAGCAACTTCTGGAAAAGCACAAGCTGTCGCCATTATGCAGGGGCATTCATATGATGATGCGATGGTTTTGGAAAGTGAATTGCTAAATGATGAATCTCTTGGCGATGATAAGTTGCTTACGATGGATAAGGCACTTGATGAGATGCGTCATCAGGTAATTGCGCCTGAAGTAACTGCGAATCTTCCCGCCACAACAACGCATAATTTGCCTGATATTACGAGTGCAACAGGTAATTTGGCGCAATATTTACACAGTGTCTCGCAATATCCGATGTTAGCGGTCGAAGAAGAAAAGCAATTGGCGATAGAATTGCGTGATAAACAAGATTTACAAGCCGCTCATAAGCTTGTGACGAGCCATTTGCGCCTTGTGGCAAAAATTGCGTTTGGTTATCGTGGCTATGGTTTGCCAGTGGCTGATTTGGTTTCTGAAGGTAATATTGGCTTGTTACAAGCCGTTAAGAATTTTGACCCTGAACGCGGTAATCGCTTGGCAACGTATGCCATGTGGTGGATTAAAGCCTCAATCAATGATTATGTATTAAAAAGCTGGTCGTTGGTAAAAATTGGCACAAGTGGCGCGCAAAAGAAATTGTTTTTTAATTTGCGCCGTTTGAGAAATAAAATCAAACAACATGATGATACATATTATCTCACTGATGATGAGGCAAAGCAAATTTCTAGTGAGCTTGATGTTTCAGTGAAAGATGTGAAGCAAATGGAAGTGCGAATGGTGAGTTCTGATCAATCGCTGAATGCCCCTATGGGCAAAAATAATACAGATGGTGATAATAATGAGTGGTTAAGTGTTTTGCCCGATGAGCGTGGCAATCAAGAAGATTCTTTAATTGCGCTGAAACAGCATGATTATCAGAAAGAATTAATTCAACGTGCCTTGCAAACGTTACCACAGCGTGAAAGAGAAATTTTACAAGCGCGTAAATTACAAGAAAAGCCACCGACATTAGAGCATTTAGGAAAAATTTATGGCATTTCGCGTGAGCGTATCAGGCAGTTAGAAAATCAGGCAATGAAGAATTTTAAAAAAGCAATCCTGTTAGATACTGAAGAAGATAATCACGATAATCATACGTTATTTTTAACGTAAGTAATAAGTTTACTTTCTAATAAAGCTATAATCATGGTCAGTATCCGAACCTACCGTTCCTTTTACCTTACTGCCCCATTCTTCAATAAGATATGATTGACGTTCTTTTAACAGCGTTTCTTTGCGTTCAAGCCAGAATTCTGTCCAGCCACGAATAATACTTGGTAAAGTGCGGTAAATCAAAAAGCCTATAAATGATAGCCCTAAAGGTAGAAACCAATTAACAGGGTCGGCAAGCAGGGTACGTAGCTCATTGAGTGAACCATATTTACTTAATGAATAAATAACAGCATGAATAATACCCACCACATTAAGACTACCGACTGCTTTTGCTTTGATGCGCTCAATATCCGTATCATAATAGATTAAAAACACCGAAGGGAGTAGCATGAAGCTGAAAAATAACAAAGAGGGTAAATAGATAATACTCACAAGCACCACGCAAATGGTCAGTGAAAATATTGAGCTTTGTTTTTGTGAAAGTGCCATTTATGTTGCCTATAAAAATAATGTGAGAATACCAAAACTGGCAATGGTTAAACAAACGAATAAAGAATAACGCTTGGCACGCGATTCAATATCAGTATTGATATGTTCTTTGGTGCGGGCGAGTTCAGTTAATAAAAATACATTACGACTATATTCGGCTTGTGCGTCAGCATAGTTAGAATTGTCACTTCTCAGTAATTTTTGGTCTTCAATCACATCTAGCAATTGTGATAACCAACCAATTTTTGCTGTGTTTTGCAAACGTTGTCGTAACCGGTTTTGTAGCTTCACATTATTATAGGCTAATACAGCAGGTTCTAATAAATTACAGGCATGGCGACATAACATAGGGAAAGGGCGTTGGCTAAATTCTTCTTGCAATAAGGAAAGCAGAAACACTTGCGCCTTACCTGCATCGGCAGGTGAGCGCATTTCAATAGAGGCACGTAGAACATTACTGACATTACGCTTAAAACGCGTGCCGATATAGCTAACAATGTGTCTATCTAAGATGAATTTATACTCATCTGGATTTTGTTCAGCAAGTTTCTTATCAAGCACATCAAGTAAAGTGGTTAAATCAAAGACAAATTCCTTATCAAACATTGGGGATAGGCAAGGCAAATCAGGGTAAAGCACATAAAGCAAGCGTTCAAAACCAAATTCAAGTCTTTCCAATGTAATCGCTTGACGTGCCAAAGCAATTTCTTGAATGGTTGAATTATAAATAGAAGAACGGTGTTTTTGATGGGTGTACCAATATTGTATCAACTCAACGCTGATAATCGCGCGTATCAGGGTCATTTCCGGTGAGTTAGGATTGTTGAAGTGGCGCGCATATAAATGCCCAAAACCTGTGATGGTAAAACGTAAATTTTGAAATATCATCGGAGAATAAGGATTCATTAAAAACAACATTTTTGCAAAAGCAACATGTAAATTAAAGTCATATTTACTGGCAACACCACCTGAGGCATTGACATGATTTTGTAAATCACGAATCAGGCTACCGGTCACCTCATCAGAAACGCCATGGCGCATCCATACAGGAATATCAGGATTAACTGTTTGTTCTACAGCATCATCCCATTCATGGGCAAAAACGGCGGCTAATTCAGAAGCTGAATCAAAACTATGATGGTGATAATGGAAGTTGATTTTGGAACGTGATTTAAGCATCCGTGCTTTTTTATCGCTTTGCCTGCCATTTAACCATGAATAAATTTGTTCTAAATTCCAACGTTCATTGGGATTATCGGCAAGCAACCCCCGTAATGGTTCGGCCACAGCAGGGGGAATATTCATGCCTTCTGTGATTGCATAATAGCTGCCTAGGTTTAATTTACGACGAATGATTTCATAATCACTCATATGTACCATAGGTACAGAACCGCGCATTAAACAAATCATCATAATCCCGAGTGCATAAACATCGTTGCCAGAAACTTCTCTGCCACGATACTCTTTATCAGCCATACCAGCGGTTGCTGTTTCAAATACAGTATGCTGCATTGTGCCGGGGGGGTCAGATAAACATTGCCCTAATAAATAATCGCGTCTTGTGCCACCCACATCAATGAAAAGATTGGTCGGAGAAAATGCACGATACGTAATTCCCTGTGAGTGCATTTCATTGATGCAAGGCAACATGGGTTGCATGAATCTTTGCACACAGGCACTTACGGGCTGTGGTTGAAATTGTGCATAAATATCAGGAATTAATGGGTCACCATGAGGAAGATTGTATAAAATTGCTGGAAATTGGATGCCATTTATATCATGGACTAAATCCCACCCTAATGGTAGCATCACATTTTGTGCTTTCATATTTTGAAATTCACTGATTTGACTTAACCGAGGTGGGTTGTTTGATGATGAAATGGTGACAAAATAATCATCTTCGTGATCAATAACTTTGGTGACCCGATAGGCATAAGAAAATTCAGTAGAAAAAACAGGCAAATGTTGCGAATAATCAATACGGAATGCGCCATCAAAAATATCTTCATATTGATGTTTATTCGCATCGAATTCAGGCATAATCACTTTTTTTGCAGTCGCTGATTTGCTTACAATACGTGATTCTTGTAACGAGCTTGCGCCCGGTCCTTTTACTTCAACGGCTTTTTCATGTGCATCATCGGTTGGTAATTTCATCACAACACTAGAAAATTATGCTAATCGCATCTCATTAGCGTGAAAGTTACTTATTTAGTTTCCAACCACCAGATCAGTCTGGATGCATTATTTCACTTTGATTTAAATAAAATGCCAGAAAAGACAATCAATTTCAAATATTTTATGCATATATCTTCATAATTATGTAAGTTATTATCAATTTTCCTATGTTTAACCATATTTTTAGTGTAAACACAGCAAAGTAGCATTGCATTTTTTGATAAAAACGGGTTAATTAGAGCTATTATTTTTTTAATAGTTTAGGCGTCATCAAGATGCAATATATTTTAAAATGCAAGGAAAAAGGTGCAAGGAAAATGGATAAAGATAAAGCATTAGAAGCAGCATTAGGTCAGATTGAAAAAAATTTTGGCAAAGGCACAATCATGAATTTAGCGAATAGTCAGCCACTTGATGTGAATAGCGTCTCCACGGGTTCATTAGGGCTTGATATTGCGCTTGGTATTGGTGGTTTGCCACGTGGACGCGTGGTTGAAATTTACGGACCTGAAAGTTCGGGCAAAACGACTTTGGCGTTACATGTGATTGCTGAGGCTCAAAAAACAGGGGGCAAAGCAGCTTTTATTGATGCAGAACATGCGCTTGACCCCGGCTATGCACGCAAATTAGGTGTTAAGATTGATGAATTGCTTGTTTCGCAACCTGATACAGGCGAACAATCGCTAGAAATTGTTGATACGCTAGTTCGTTCGGGTGCGCTTGATGTGTTGGTAATCGATTCGGTTGCCGCTTTGGTGCCTAAAGCAGAATTAGAAGGCGATATGGGAGATAGCCATATGGGGCTTCATGCCCGTTTGATGAGCCAAGCTTTACGGAAATTAACCTCATCTATCGCACGTTCAAACTGTATGGTTATTTTTATCAATCAAATCCGTATGAAAATTGGTGCTATGAGCTATGGTTCGCCTGAAACAACAACAGGTGGTAATGCCTTAAAATTTTATGCGTCCGTACGGATTGATATTCGGCGTATTGGACAAATCAAAGATAAAGACCTTACTGTTGGCAATGCAACCCGCGCGAAAGTGGTCAAGAATAAGGTTGCACCACCATTTAGGCAGGTGGAATTTGATATTATGTATGGCAAGGGTATCTCTAAGATAGGTGAAATTCTTGATTTAGCCGTGAATGCGAATTTGGTTGATAAGGCTGGTGCATGGTATTCATATGGCGAACAACGTATTGGGCAAGGGCGCGAAAATGTAAAAGTGTTCTTAGAAGAAAACCCTAACATTGCGGGCGAGATTGAGAAGAAAGTATTACAGAATGCTGGTATTTTGTCAGATGCAATGTTAGAGGGCGAAGTTACCACTGGTGGAGATGTTGAACCGCTTGATGTTCCAAGTGAAGAAAATGTTGCACCTCAACCAACCCAAGAGGCTACCAGCAACAATCCGCAATAATTTGTCCCTGCAATATCCCCTGCAATCCCCTGCAATCCCCTGCAATCCCCTGCAATCATTGGCTAAAGCCAACAGATTGATTTGCGATGTTGATGTATCGCGCCTCGATTGAAGGCAACTTTATTTGAAGGCTTAAAGAGTGAAGCTTTAGAATATAGGGGGGCTTAGAAAAATAGGGGTAATAGAGAATTAACTCTTTGTTTCTTTCTGGCTTTTTCTTGTCTCCGATTATCCTTTATTTGCATCTTCATTAGTAGCATCTTTGACTTCCGCATCAGCATCTTTGACTTCCGCATCAGCATCTTTGACTTCCGCATCAATATCTTTGGCTCCTGCATTGACATCTATATCGGAGATGCCATGATTGCTATTGTACTTCTCTTCTCCCTCAATAGTAGTAGGTTGATGAATTTTTTCTTCTACTTCTTCCATATTATCAATATGATTGATTTCTTCTTTCAATGCTTCAGCTTCAGCACTTCTAGCTTGCTTGCTCATCGTTTCAATCTCAATGACGCCATGATGAAACAACTTAATTTCATCAGCCAGACAACCTGAAAGCTCGTTGAGTTTTTCAGTATCCTCAAGCAGAACTTTTGCCATATCACCTGTACCAGTAGCCGCATTGGCAACGCTATTCAAGCCTTCTAACACTTGCAATGTACCAGTTGCAGTTTGCTCAGCATTATTAGAAATTTCACGCACGGCATCAGTTTGCGTATTAATCGCATTGGCAATATCACCTGCAAGTGTATTGATAGTGCTAACAACTCCTGTTACCTCAGCGATGGCTTCCACGGCATAATTGGTTTCACTTTGGATATTGTGAATCTGTGAAGAAATTTCTTCAGTTGCTTTGGCTGTTTGATTTGCAAGGTTTTTCACTTCCCCTGCAACAACCGCAAAGCCTTTACCTGCTTCACCTGCACGTGCCGCCTCAATGGTAGCATTCAGTGCCAATAGATTGGTTTGATTGGCAATATCATTAATCAGGTCAACCACTTCACCAATTCTTTGAGCTGCATCTGCTAAACCTTTAATTTTCAAATTGGCATCATCTGCTTGTGTGCTAGCAGATTCGGCTATATTACGTGATTTTGTTACTTGTTCAAACACCGTACTAATGGTTTCAGAAAGTTGCTGACCAGATTCTGAAACACTTCTAATATTGCGGTTCATTTCATCGGTTGAGCTGGATATTGAAGTGATTTGGTCAGAAGTTTCAAGTGAATTATTTGTTAAATTTCTTGCAATATCGTAAATGATTTTAATAGAATCATTAATATCATTAGATGTTTTATTAATTTCTTTATCAAACTTTTTAAGTAAGCTTTCCAACTTCATGGTGCGAGTTGCTTGCGCCTTTGCTTCTTGTGCTTCAAGCATCAAAACACGTTCATGTTCATCAATATATCTGGTTAATCTTTCAAGGGCACGTGATAAAATACCCATCTCATCTTTTCTGTTACCATATGGAATTGTATCCAATTTTACGCCATCAAGCATTTTTAGGGCAGATTTAGAGATAACCACTAACGGGCGTCCGATTGTACGGTCAATACCAAAACCCATAAGTAAGCTCAATAAGACTAAGCCACCAATAACACCAGAAAAAATATAACCAATCGTTTCACCGCGTTGCATTAGGCTTTCCACATTAACGGTTACTTCTAGTACGCCACGTGTATCGTTTAGGCTCCAACCTGCAATGGGTGTATCAGGGTGGTTGTTATGGCAATCTACACAAAGCTCACTATTTAATGTATCTGCATAGCCAACATAAACAATACGTTCACCAGCATCACTGACTGAAAATTCAGTATAAACGGCATCAGGATTTGTTGAAAGCAAATCCCATGCTTTTTGTTGGCGTTCATCTAAAACACGACCCGCACGGTTTGGCCAAGGGTAGGGGCTGTAAAGATTGCTCTCAGTGCCTGATTCTGTGATAACTTCGCTCATATCATGTAGGAAAGTGGCAGGTGCTGGCACAGTGCCTTTACTATCACGGTGGTTTGTATCAGTTGCTAAATTTGCATTAAGGGCTTCGGTAAGAATGTGATTGGCGTAATAATTACGAATGGCACGAAGTTGATCAATATTTTTTGTGCCAATATCTTTGGCAGTGGTAAGTGAATAGTTTTCGACAACACTAGAGAAAGAAAGCGTAATGGCAACAAGTGCAAACAACAAAGGTGCACTGAAAATATATTTCCAATAACTAATATTGATATTCAACTTTTTATCTCCTTCAATCCATAAAAAGCAAAGCTATCTGCTTCTCTACTATTTCACCTTGTTTGTTAGGCTAAAATCATGCCAATAACATTATGATACGAACAATGTTTGCACACAATCAAATTATTATATCTTTAAATCGCCATAATAGCAAATTCTTTATGATATAAAGGTTGCAAAATTAAGGTGAAATGAGGGTTTAAAAAAACGAGTGAACAAAATAAACGAGTGAACAAAATATAAGGGCGATATAATATCACCCTTTATTCTTTATCATTTATGTTCGATTCGATTGATTAAAAAATCAGATAGGTGTCCGCAAGATTTCACGATAAGCTTCCGTTACACGGTCGCGTAAGGTGGTAACCGTACGTAAAGTGCTTTCAGCATTTAATACAGCTGGCACCAATTCGGTAAGGCTAGCCTCGCCAACCAATGCTTTACGGCTTAAATCTTCAGCCTTTTGTTGCGATTCTGTCACCTCGCTAAAGGCGTTTTTCAAAATAGCATTAAATGTGCTAGGGCTACCGCTTTGCTGTGTGCCAAAACTTTGCCCAATGGCTTGCTTTAAAGCTGGGTTATCGCCCACCGATTGCAATTGCTTGCTGAGGGCGCTTTGTAAGAGTGTACTTTGAGTCTGTAGTTCCATTATATCTCTCCTTGTGTAAATGGTCTTTCTGTTTTACGTACTTTATATCTAAGAATCAAGAGCTTATTTCAATAAATTGATTCCAATTCAAGTTTTAACGTAGCATATTGATGGTTTGTTGTTGTAATTGCCTTGTGAGGCGGAATGAATTAAGCTGTGCTTGATAGGAACGGCTTGCTTGTTGTAAATCAGCAATTTCAATCAATCCAGTAACATTAGAATATTTCACATAGCCTGTATCGCTTGAGCCGGGATGATTGGGTTCAAAACGCAATTCAAAATTGGTTTGGTCTTCGCTTACATGGCTGACACGCACTTTATTAGCGCCAGCTTTCTTATCAAAATAATTTTCAAAATGCACCAATTGCCTGCGATACGGGTCTTCATTGGGCGTTAGTGCCGCCGTATCTTTATTGGCAAGGTTTTGTGAAATAACTTTTAAGCGTTCAGATTGCGCACGCATACCCGAGCTTAATACACCTAAAGATGCTTTTAATGAATCCATTATATACTCCTGTAGCTATTCATGAAATTATCGTCTACCAACGGCAAGCCCTATAAAACTATGCATCTTGGTATAAATTGTTGTTGCAAGGGAATAGTCGGCTGCGTTTTGGTTCATTTTTGTAAGTGTTTCTTCGGTGTTGACTGTATTGCCTGAAAGTGTGGCTTCATAAAAATCATCAGTCTTTGTAGGGAATAAAGAAGAAGCACCATATTCTGCTTGCACATGGTTTGCACTTGTGCGGGCAAGGTTGATGCGTGGGTTAATACCACTTTCTAAAATACGGTTAAATCGGTCTTGGTCAAGGTCACGCGCCTTGTAATTAGGCGTATCTACATTGGCTAAATTTTCTGAAAGCACCTGTTGCCGCGTGGTTAAAAAACTCATGCGGGTCTGGGCACTTGATAATAAAGGAATATCATCAAACATAATTCATCTCTCTGTATAAAGTTAAGCCCTATCTGATTGCGAGCAAGGAGACTCCCTGCTATAATGCTTTAAGATAAGGGTAATTTATCTTGCTTTATAGATAAGCAATTATGATGCCAAAAGTATCGGAAGCGGAACTATTTTTTATTAAAGCCAAGTGAGAAGCCAAAGAGTAAGGTAAGCAAAATGAAAGATTTGCGTGATGCAAATGCTAAAAAAACCAACCGCAATCAGGGTGAACTTGAGAATAATCCTGATAAAAAAGCGGTTGCGTTAGAATATAAGCCAAAAACCAGCTATGATGCGCCTGTTGTAAAGGCAAAGGGGCAGGGCTATGTGGCGCAAAGAATTATTGCATTGGCATTAGAAAAAGATGTGCCAGTGATTCAAGATGCCGATATGGTTGAGATGCTTTCTGCATTAGATGTGGGTACGGAAATTCCCCCTGAAGCTTTTGTAGCCGTGGCACAGATTATCCGCTATATTTACGATAGTAGCGGGCAAGAATTGCCGTTTTTTGATGTGTGACGAAGGAAAAGTTTAATGGATTATCTGCGTTTTGTATTGGCATTAATGATTGTTTTAGGGCTTATTTTATTATTAGGCGCGTTATTTCGCAAATTGCTGATGTCGGGTTCGTTATTAAGCGGCACGTTTTTATTAAGCAATAAGCGTGGTCAAGCGCAAAAACAACGGATAGAAATTAGGGAAAGCCGTATTTTAGATACAAGAAGAAGGCTTGTTGTGCTTTCTGATGGTGGTTTTGATTATTTACTGATGCTTACAAATAATGGTGATATGTTGCTTGATAAAAGGGCGCAAAACCGTGATGAAAATAATGATGAAATGCAAGGCTCGCAACATGTTTCGCAAAATGATAAAGATAAAGGTGACGTTAGCTTAATCAATCGAACACATTCCAGAGTAAGAAAATCATCTCAAAAAGAAAAATTAACCCGAAAGTAACCCGAATCAATTTAATTGAGAATGGCGAATTTATAACAATTAATGTATAAAATTGTGAATAAAGCATAAAAATAGTGCATCTTCTGGTAAGATAGGTTACATTCATCGCTAAGATTGTCATAATTTATGTGAATGTTGTCTAAATTGTGCAACAAAGCATCTGTAAACTTAATGAAAACCTAATGAAAAATAGGGTGAAAATTAGGAATAATGATAAGGCAATCATTTAATCTTAAAGGTCAGGAAAAAGAAAATGATGGCGTGAGGTCATCAGTCAATTTGTTAGATTTTGGCGGTTCTTTTGATGTTGTCTGGTGTAAAACAAAACAAAGCTGAAAATAAGTCTCAAAGCAAAATTTTGGGCTTTAGAAAAAATAAACAGGCTAAATTCTGGCGTGGCACTTTGCCATTGCTAATGGCTGGCTTGTTCATCATGTTGCTAGCGGCGCCTGTTTACGCGCAATCGGTTAATATTGATTTAGGGCAGGGTGGCACGCTTTCGGCACGTGTGATTCAGTTGATTCTTTTAATCACCATTATTTCTCTAGCACCATCTTTATTGATGATGGTAACTTCATTCACGCGGATTGTGGTGGTGATGTCGCTGTTACGGACTGCACTTGGCACACAAGGCGCGCCACCGAATAATGTGCTTGTCTCGTTAGCGTTGTTTATGACCTTATTTATTATGCAGCCAATTTTTGAACAAATGTATCGCGAGGGCTTGCAACCCTTATTGGCAGAAGAAATTACAGAACAAGAAGCCTTTGCTCGTTCGGTTGCACCTGTGCGGGTGTTTATGCAAGATTTGGTGCGTCCGGCTGATTTAGAATTATTTATGGAATTAGGCAATATCGGCATTGTGGAAGGTCCCGAAGATGTGCCTTTGCGTGTGCTAATTCCTGCTTTTATGATTTCAGAATTAAAACGCGCTTTCGAGATAGGGTTTTTGTTATTTGTACCTTTTATATTGATTGATATGTTGATTGCCTCTATCTTAATGTCGATGGGCATGATGATGCTACCACCAGTGATTATTTCACTGCCATTTAAGCTGATTTTCTTTGTTTTGGTTGATGGCTGGGCATTGGTGATAGGGTCGTTGGTGAAAAGCTTTGGCTAGCTTATCATAAGATTACAAAATCGGGATAGGAAAATCATTCGGTGCAATCGCAACAAAAACCAACCCAAAAAAAATCAATTATGTCACTATCATTGGCTGAGAAACAGCTTGAAGAATTGGCATCTGCCATTATATCACAGTTGCAAGCAGGTGATTTATTGTTGTTACAAGGTGCGTTAGGTGTTGGCAAAACAGCATTGGCGCGTTGCTTGATATGCAAGTTAAGCGGTGAGGAAATTATCCCTAGCCCTAGTTTTGCGTTGGTGCAATATTACAAAACCCAACAATGGCACCAATCTGTTCCTTTATTACATGGTGATTTTTACCGCCTTGCCGTTCCTGAAGAAAGCGATATGCTTGATATATTTGCTGATAAACAAGCCATCATCATTTTAGAATGGGCAGAGCGCGGGCTTATTCCATCACATTATGAAGCAGAAGATAAATTATGGCAGATAAATATTGATGATGGGGTTGATGACAATAAGCGTGACTATCATATGATATTGCCTAATAGGATGAGGGTGAAAGATAGCGCATGACAAAACCTAAAGTATCTCATAAAGCATCTTTATTGGCATTATATCGCGCGCCCTTTGGTGTTTCACTAGTGGATTATGTGGCTGAACAGCTTTTGCAACGCTATCAAGATAATTTAGCCATGTTGGGTGAGGGGGTGATTTATTTGCCCACGCGCCGTGCCGTCAATGGGTTACGGCAATCATTTTTGGCATTGTCGCATTCAGGCGCGCAAAAGCAAAATTTTATATTGCCTACCATGATTGCTTTGGGTGATGTGGCAATGGATGCGTTAGAAGAAGGTTTGATGATGACGCACCAAAATCAGCCTGAAAATCAGCAAAATATTTTTGAAATGGCGGACCCTATTCAAACCCATCTGCGTTTATTGATGCTTGCGAAAATTATTTTGACGATGCCAAATTTTGAAGGCAATCACGGGCAGGCGTTGCATATGGCGCAATCATTGGCGCGTTTGTTAGATAAATTGCAAATTGCTGGCAAAGAAATTGATGATTTAGATAAGATTCAACTTGAGGGCGATTACGCCACCCATTGGCAAAAAAATGCGACCTTCTTGAAAGGGGTTTTACGCAAGCAATGGCGTGATTATCTGAAAGAAACGAATAAATGCGATGTGGTGGAGCATAATAATCGCATGTTGCATTTAGAGGGTGAAAAAATAGAGCTTGGAAGGAATTCGCAAATGCCTCAGCGTTGGTATTTAGCGGTGGGCTCTACCGCCTCGCGTCCGGCAGTGGCTGAATTTTTGGCAACAATAATGCAATCAACCAATGGCGAAGTTGTTTTGCCGGGTTACATTGCGCCACAAAATGATGCCGAGATGGAAGCTGTGCTGAAAGATGCCATGCACCCCCAATATATTTTATATCAGAATATCAAAGCATGGGGGGCGAATCCTGAGCTACCTTTATGGGGTGAGACGACACAATATCAAGAGGTGAAACTGCCTTATTTGCAAGAAATTTTCCGCACATCTAAAATGTTATTGCCTGAACAAAGTCGCAAGAAAATGGCAAATTATATCCCTGAGCAGATTAAACTGATTGAGGCAGAAAGCACATGGCAAGAAGCCAATATTATTGCATTGATGATACGGCAAGGGATTGAGCAAAAAGAAAAAACGTTATTGGTAACCGCCGATGATGATTTGGCGCGGCTTGTGGTTTCACTGATGAAAAATCGTTACGATATCGATTTGGAATTTACACAGGGTTTGCCTTTGGTGAATTCTGTTTCTGGGCGTTATCTATTAATGTTAACGCGCGCATGGCAAGAAAATTTTAAAAAGCCAGAAAGCCTTTTGCCGTTATGGCAACATCCCTTTAGCTGTTTTGGCATTGCACGAATTGATGCGTTACAAAAATTACGTTTGATGCAATATAAAGCAAGAAAAAAAATAGGCGATAATATCGCATATATGAAGCTCCGTGAAGAATTTATGCTGTTGCTGGATATAAAACCGATGGAAGCAAAGCATCGAATGCCGTTGCGAAAATGGTTAGATGGTTTAATCGAATTGCTAGCAAATTGTAGCAAAGATGCCGATAAGCAGATAAATATCGCAACCGAAGAGATAAGAGCTTTTCAGCATGAGGATGGCATTGCTTGCTTGCGTTTGCTAGAAAAATTACGTGTGGGTGCTGATGAATATCCCCCTTTAGATGCTGAGAATTTTTATCAATTATTACGGTTCTTTTTGGAAGTTGAAATTTACCGCCCGCAACGTGAATTTTATCCAGAGATTGCTATTTTAGGCACATTGGAAAGTAGAATGCAACATGGTGCATCCGTTATTTTAGGCGGTATGCGTGAAGGCGCATGGCCCAGAGCACCACAGCAGGATTTATGGTTTAACCGTGCAATGCTAGAAACATTAGGATTGCCTCCGCGGCAAATTACGATAGGGCAATCAGCGCATGATTTTTTACAATTATTATCGGCACCCAAATTATTTATCACCCTGCCGCAAAAGGTAAATGGGTTGTTGGTGAATGAATCACGTTTTATCACACGGTTGAAATTAGCATTTCCTAAATGGGCAGAGCAACAAAAAGTCGAGCAAGGAAATGACGCGATGCAGTGGCGTGAATGGGCAGATAAAATTTATCATAGTCAACATTCATCACCCTTAACCACTCCGCCTCATATTAAAAAATCGAATGTGATGCCTGATAAAGTTTCTGTGACGCAATTAGAAATATTACTGAAAAATCCCTATGGGTTTTATGCCAAACATATTTTACGCTTGCGTGCCTTGCCACATTTTCATGATGATGCAAAGGCGATGATATGGGGCAATTTGGTACATAGAATTTTGGATAATGATGATATGAGTATGGCAACATTATCACAACGTGCCGATAAAATTATTGCTGATGAGATAGAGGGGGTGATTAAGCAAAAATTGGTACGCGTGCGGGTTGAAAATATTTTAGAATTTGTAGCAGAGCAGACGCAGGATTTGCAAAAAAACCATCATGAATGTTCTGGCGAGGTAAAAATTATCACACAAGCAGGCAATGAATTTCTTATCACGGGTAAGGCTGATTCGATTCAATCTTATCATGGTGGCAAATACCATATTGTCGATTATAAAACTGGTGGGGTGCCAAGCAAAACAGAACGGATAGAAGATTTATTAGCACCACAATTACCGTTGCTAGGGCTGATTTTACAAACAGGTGAATTTAAGGATATGTCGCAGGGGCTAGATGCAGTTTCACTTGATTATTGGCAGGTAAAGACCAGAAAGAAAGAGAATAAAATCACACAGATGGCAAATGATAAAGATGATGTGAAGCAGTTGATTCAGGATTATCGCGAAAAAATAACGGCTTTATGGGATGATTATCAGCAAGGCACACGGGCATTTAAGATGGTGGTTGCTGATGATGAAGAAATCGATAAAGAAATCACATTAAAATATAATGATTATGAACATTTGGCGCGCCAAAAAGAATGGTGGGGGCGGTAATGGCGCAAATCAAAACACACCAACCTCATGCCAATATTTGGATGGATGCCTCAGCTGGAAGTGGCAAAACCTATCGGCTGGTAGAACGCTTTACGGCATTGTTATTTGCAGATGTGCCGGCTGATAAAATTTTATGCCTGACCTATACCAATGCGGCGGCGGCAGAAATGCGTCATCGAATTATCAGTAATTTAACTGAAATCACGCATTTAGATGATGCAAAATTGCGTGAGAAAATCGCTGCCTATCATGATTGCGCCCCTGCTGATTTATCTGATAAAAAATGCGATGATGCTAGAAATTTATTGTTACATTTGCTTGATGCTCCTGAAGGGCTTGCGATTCAAACAATTCATGCTTATTGCCAATCGATATTGGCGCGCTTTCCGCTTGAAGCCAGAATGTTTCCGGGTACAAAAATTATTTCAGAAAATCAAAAGCAGATTATTACAGACGAGGCTTTAGATTTTCTACTGGATAGAGGCGGGCAAAATTCACAACTTTATGAATTGTTAAAAGGAATGATGCCTTATAAGGATTTTTGGGAGTTGCGTGATTTATTAACAAATTTGTTGAAAATTCAATATTGGCATAAAGGTCAATATCCGAAGCAAGCCGTTGATTTTGCAGATTCGTTAAGAGAGTATTTTGGGCTTGATAGAGCGATAACGCAACCTATGTTGCAAGAAACATATCAAGCAATATTTAGCAAATATGAAAATCAATGGCGTGATGCAGAACAGGCTTTAAGTCAATCAGGAAAATCAAGCGATGCAAAATGGGCGATAAAAATAAATGCGTATCTTGAGGGGAATGATTTATCGGCATTAGAGAGCTATTTCTTTATAGCCAGTGGCGAATTGCGTGCAAAATTTTGCACAAATACTATTCCAAGCTATGTCCAAAGTTTTTTAACGCAAATGGCAACAGAATATGATGAATTTTATCAGCAACAAAAATATATTGCGATTGCGGATGCCAGCGCAATGTTGCTTCATTTATTAATTGCCTATCAGGGCATTTATCATCAGTTAAAAAACCATTATGGCGTTGTGGAATATGATGATTTGATTGTGAAAATGACAAGCTTACTTGGTGGTGATTATGCATCATGGGTGCTTTATAAATGTGATGGTGGTTTTTCGCATATTTTGCTTGATGAGGCGCAGGATACCAATTTATTGCAATGGGAAATTATCAAGAATCTCACCGAACAGCTTTTTGAAAAAGGCAGTTTGTTTGTGGTTGGCGATAAAAAGCAATCCATTTATAGCTTTCAAGGCGCAGATGTTATCGCGTTTCAAGATTCATATTCTTATTTCAAACAAGCAACTGAAAATTTAGGACATGAAGGAGCAAAGTTAGAGACTGAAATTTTGCAAATAAATCGGCGTTCTTGTGCTGAGATTATGGATTTTGTCAATCAGGTGTTTACCCCGCAACCGAAAATTTTAGGGCTTCAAGATGAATTCCCAACCCATAGCGCCTATCGTGCGGAGCAAACCGATAAAGGCTATGTAGAATTATGGCCCCTCATCACTTATGAAAAGGGCAAGAAAGACCAAGCGAGCCGAGAATATGCCAAGCTGATTGCGAAGAGAATTAAAGATTTATTAGCGAGTGATACGATTTTACCAACAACAGGTAAAAAAGTTCAACCGGGCGATATTATGATTTTGTTGCGTAAACGTGATTCGCTATCGGCATTTATTGCCAATAGCTTGCGTGAAGCGCAGGTGCCAGTGACTGGTTTAGATAAATATGCCTTATCGGCGCATATTGTTTATCAGGATATGATGGCTTTGTTAGAATTTATTAATCTTCCTCAAAATGATTTGAATTTTGCAACTTTGTTGAAAACGCCCTTTATTAATTTTTCAGAGGAAGAATTATTTGACCTTGCTCATAAACGCGAGAAACCACATCTTTATGATGAATTACAGCACCGTGCGTCATCTGATGCTAGATGGCAGAAAATTATAGAATGGCTTAAACAGATTCTGGCGCGTGGCGATATGCTTTCCCCTGCCGATTTTCTGCATTATATCTATCATTTGCGGCTGCCATGTGAGCCAAAAATAACATTGATGCAAAAATACCATGCGCGTATGGCAGATGAAGCGTTGGATATTTTAGAACAATTGTTGAATTTAGCACATCAATATGCAGGTGAAGAAACGGTCTCTTTTTATGGTTTCACGCATTGGCTTTACGAAAATAAGGCCGAGATTAAGCGCGATTTTGCACAAATCAATCAGGTAAAATTACAAACTATTCATGGTGCAAAAGGCTTGGAAGCACCCATTGTTTTTGTGCCTTATTTAGGCAAAACGCACCATACGGATAGAGAAACAATTTATGGCGCGGATGTGATTAAAAATCAGAATAATTTAGAAAATGCCTATCCGTTATGGGTGCCTTATGCTTCCATGCGAACGGCATTATTTAATCAAAGCAAAGAGACACAAAAAAACATGCAAAAGCAGGAAGAAGCGCGTTTGCTATATGTGGCACTCACCCGTGCGCGCGACCAGCTTTATTTGATGGGTGTTCAGCAAAATGTAAAAGATGAGACAAAAGATGAAAGTTGGTATCAATGGATTGATACAGGAATTGCAGAGGCAATTAAGCCGCAAACAAAGAAGTTTGATGATGGCGATATTCTAACGCATGGCGCAGCGATGCAAGATAAGATTTATTTCTGGGGCGATAGCAAGGGTGCGATGCGTGATGATGTTGATGCAACTGATTCTCGCCAGCAGGAAATATCGTTTTTACCCGAATGGGCGAATAAAGCTGTACCAGAAATTGAGGATAATAAATTGGTTTTTGCACCCTCGCATATCACTAAAAAATCAAGCGATAATGTTGCGGATAATGTAGAGTTGGCAAGTCATAATCGTGTGATGCAATATGCGGCATTGCGTGGCAGTTTGATTCATAAATTGCTAGAAAAAATATCATTGATGCAGAATAAAAGTAACCTTACCAATGATGCGACAATCACGGTGATAACAAAGTTTTTGATGGATGGTGGGCTTGAAGAAAAGCAGGCAAAAGATGATTGCCAGCAAATCATCACGCTTGTGATGAAATATCCAGAGTTTTTTCAGGCAGGGCAAAATATGCGTAGTGAAGTGCCGATTGTAGGGCAAGCGCGTTATGAAGATGAAACACGCGCCTTTTATGGCGTGATTGATAGGCTGATTATTGGTGAGAATGAATTGCTAATTTTAGATTATAAAACGGGCAAACGCACCGATAAGAAGTTGCAAAATTATACGGAGATTATGAATATTTATGTGGAATTATTAACGCCTTGCTATCCTGAGAAAAAAATCAACACAGCGTTATTATGGGTGGATGAGTTAATTTTTGACAAATTAATAATAGGTTGATAATAGGTTGATGATAGGTTGATATTTCATGAGAAAAAAATACGTTAAAAAAATACCTATAATATTGTGATGACTTGACAGCTGAAAGCGAATCTAGCCTGATAAAGATTCATCAAAATATTTATGTTTTAAAACTTTTTTAAAGGAGCAAGGAATGGGTGCGGTAGAAGCGACGGCTGAAAATTTTAATGAGATGGTTTTGCAAGCCAATACGTTGGTATTGGTAGATTTTTGGGCAGAATGGTGCGGTCCGTGCAAAGCTTTGTCTCCTATTTTAGAAGAAATAGCCAATGAGTTTGGCGATAAAGTAGTGATTGCAAAATTAAATGTAGAAGAACAGAATGATTTGGCATCGCAATATCAAATTCGTGCTTTGCCAAGCCTATTACTTTTTCGTGATGGTAATATGATTGCAAGCTCAACAGGCTCACAGCCTAAAGCGCAATTAAAGCAATGGATTGATGAAAATTTAGAAGCGACGGTTTAATTATATATTAAAACGGAAATGCGTAACATCGCCATCTTTCATGATGTAGTCGCGCCCTTCAATTCGTAATTTACCATTTTCTTTGGCGTGTTTTTCGCCCCCCTCCAGATAATCATCATAGCTGATAATTTCTGCACTGATAAATCCACGTGCAAAATCGGTATGAATAACCCCAGCGGCATCAGGGGCAAGGGTGCTTTTTGTGATATGCCATGCGCGCGCTTCTTTTGGTCCGGCAGTGAAATAGGTGATCAGCTGTAATAATTCAGCGGCACTTTGAATGATGCGGTTGAGTGATGTTTCTTTTAAGCCCAATGTTTCTAAAAAATCCTGTTGTTCATCTTCTGGCAGATTAACCAACTCCGCTTCAATAGCGGCGGATACCAAAAGCACTTGACTGCCTTCTGCTTTGGCTTTTTCTACTAATTTTTGTGAATGGTGATTGCCCGATTGCAAAGAATCTTCATCTACATTTGCGATATAAAGCACAGGCTTATGGCTAAGCATATGAAATGATTTCAGCATGATAAGCTCATCTTTCGCAAAATCAGCATCTTTTAACATGATGCCTTCTTCTAATAGGGGAATGATTTTTTCTACAAAATCCAACCTTGCGCGTGCTTCTTTATCGCCACTACGCGATGTTTTTACCAATTTTTGTTTTTGTTGTTCTAAACTGGCTAAATCAGCGAGCATCAGCTCGGTAGCAATGATTTCAGCATCACGAAGAGGGTTCGCATCGCCTTCCACATGGGTGATATTGCTATCATCGAAACAGCGTAAAACATGCAAAATCGCATCTACTTCGCGGATATGAGATAGAAATTGATTGCCCAATCCTTCCCCTTGCGATGCCCCACGTACCAAGCCTGCAATATCTACAATTTCTAAAACTGCGGGGATAATCTCTGCCGATTGTGCAGTCGCCGCAATTTTATGAAGCCGTTCATCAGGCACAGGCACACGCCCTATATTCGGTTCAATCGTGCAGAAAGGGTAATTGGCTGATTCCGCATGTGCTTGTTGCGATAACGCATTATAAAGCGTTGATTTTCCAACATTGGGCAAGCCAACAATTCCACAATTTAATGCCATTAGATTATCTTTCTATTTTTCATGTTCAAAGGGTGTGCAAATGGTTTTTACAAAAGATGCCAGTTGTTTATAGCGAATTCGTTTGGTGCGTTCCGCAATTAAAATGGATTCTAACTGGGCAATGGCGCGATTGAGGTCATCATTAATAATGACATAATCATATTCTTGATAATGGCTAATTTCCGCAGGGGCTTGGCGCATACGGTAAGCAATATCTTCGTCACTATCAAGGGCGCGGGTTTTTAATCTATCATTTAATATATCGCCGTTAGGGGGTAAAATAAAAACGGTTACTGGCGGATGCTGAGAATTTTCCTTCAATTGTTGCGTGCCATTCCAATCAATATCGAACATCACATCTTGCCCATTTTGCAATGATTCTTCTACCACTTTGCGCCGCGTGCCATAGCGATGCTTAAAAACGGTGGCATATTCTAAGAAATTATCATTATCAATCATCTTTTGAAATTCTGCATCACTGACGAAATAATAATCAACGCCATTGGTTTCGTTCTCGCGTGGCGCACGGGTGGTAACCGAAACCGATAATTTAAGATTGGGATGGCGTTGCAATAACGCACGGCTAAGGGTTGTTTTGCCTGCCCCTGATGGGGAAGAAATCACCAGCATAATGCCTTCGCGTTTGGGGAATGAAACGGGTAATGAAAAAGCCATAATGTATTATGTGTTACGCTAAAATTCTGTGATTTGTCAATGCAATCTGTGTGCAATCTATAAATTATCCGTCTTGGTTTTATAAAGCCGTGCAATGAAAAACCCATCCATATTATCGTGATGATGGGGCATTAGCAAGATGGTTCCCTTTTGCTGTTTATTCGGGTTTGGGATAAAATCAGGCAATTCATTTTTTCCGATGAAAGAAATTTCAGCATCTGTTTGGGTTTGCAAAAATTCTGTTATGATATCGATGCCCTCTTCAGGCTCAAGCGAACAAACGGCATAAAGCAGTTTACCATTGGGTTTCAACCATTGCCACGCTTTTTTCAACATTGCCATTTGCGTGCGTGCGCATTCGGTAATATCCGCTTCCTGCCGTTTTAGTAAAATATCTGGATTATGGCGAATGGTGCCAAGTGCGGTGCAAGGGGCATCTAACAAAATGGCATCATATGTTTCATCTGTTTCATAGCCTAAAATATCTGCAACAATGTTGGTTGCCTGTAATTGCAAACGTGTGAAATTATCTTGCAAAATTGCCATGCGCTTTTCAGAAATATCCATGACAGTCAAATCTGTATTTTTATTGGCAAGGTAAGCCGCTTTCCCTCCAGGGGCAGCACATAAATCTAAGATTGTTTGCGATTGAGAATTGTTGGCTAACAGAAGGTAACTGGCTAAATAAGAAGCGATATTTTGCACCCACCATTCGCCTTCCTCATAGCCCGGCAGTTCGGATATTTTCCCTGAAAATTTAAGCTGTAATGTATCGCCATAAAGTTGTGTGACCTGATACCCTGCATCTGTAAAGGTTTTTTGCCATTGTTCTGCGTTGCTTTTAACAGTAATTCCTAATTGCGGGGTTTGCTTTAAGCTTTGGATTAAGGCATCATAATCGGCTGTAAAATTTTTCTGCCATCTTTTGTTGAGCCAATGAGGGAGGGGGGATATCTCATTAATTTTTTTTTGTAAATCAGCACGTTTTCTAATTGCCTCGCGCAACACAGCATTGGCAAAGCTTGCGGAACCATATTTTTTACCTATCTCAACATAGTTATTCACCACAGCAAAATCTTCTTTTTGCAGAATCAGAATTTCATAAAGCCCGCCTAATAAGATATATTGAAAAATTTTATCTTTAGGCGCGCGCTTTGATAATCCCTTTAAGATAGCATGTAACGGGTAATAATGGCGCAAGATGCCTTTATAAAGCAAGAGGGCAAAATGATGGTCGCGTGCGGGTAATTTTTTCCATTGTGCATGATTGAAAGGTTGGTTTTTCATTAATGCATGAAGCGAATATGCAACAAGTGCGCGTGGGTTTGGAGTCTTCATTCTTGCAGTAAATTATGCGGAGGTTTTTTATTCATAAAGCAACCATAATGCAATGGTCACAAAAAAGAAATCCCTTTCCTACGAAAGCAGGAAAGGGAGAAGTTGCTACAGAGAGATTCTGTTATAATATTTTTTAGAAAGGTAAAAGTATATCCGCAATTTGCGTGCCATAACGGGGTTGTTGCACTCGAGTAAGTTGCCCTTTTCCTCCGTAGGCAACACGTGCTTCAGCTATTTTCTCATATGTGATGCTGTTGCCACTGGTAATATCTTGCGGACGAATAATGCCTGCAACATGTAATTCTCTCACTTCGCTATTCACACGCATCTCTTGGCGTCCGTAAATCACCATATTGCCATTGGGTAACATCTGGGTTACCACAGCAGCCACCTGCATTTGAATACGTTCATCGCGTGAAATAGAACCCGCACCACGATGTTGTGAATCGCTTTGGGTATCCAATAAATTATTTAATTGTGGATTGCCCGGTAGAATTTTGCCTAACGTATTATCAAAGCCAGCCAATGCACCAATATCTAAATCACTATCGGTTTCACGGCGATGTTGAGTCTCGTTAGTCAGCTGTGCGCTATCTTGCACATTGACCATGACCGTGACAATATCACCTATTTGGGAAGCACGTAAATCTTTGAAGAACCCGCGTGAGCCCGGTTGCCATAATGAATTATCGCGCGGGCGATAATTTGCAGGGCTAGGCATAGGCATGGTTATTTTGCCTGAAAATTCATCACCCGGATTGGTAATAGGGTTTAATTCGGGAACATCACCAACACCTGCTAAATCGCTAACCCCGCACCCGCTAAGCATGATGCATAAAGCCGTTGTGGCAAGGAGTTTTTTCTTTTGATTTACCATATGACAAGATTTTGTATAAGAAAATAACATATCATTTCACCTTAATTTACTTGAGTAGTTTGTTGATTATCGTTGCGATAAGAGGTTCGGTTTTTTTGGCTAGCGCCCACCACACTGATTTGCACAGTTTCTGGTGCAATGATTTTACCATCAATCACAATGCCACTTTTTTCATTGCGGATGCTGATAATATCACCCATTGCGCCATCACTTAATGCCACGCCTATCGTGCTCATTTTAATCGTATTGCTTCGCAAAATCATGGTTACTTTCTGTTTCTTTTTCACCAAAATCGGCAGACGAAAATCACGAAAATGCAGATTAGAATTTGCGCGGACATGGCGGGTTGTTTCCATTCCTAATAAATCTTCGGGTACGCTGATGATGCCATCATGCAAATTGTTGATATTTTCCATACGATAGATAATATCACGCTCTCTGACGACGGACCCACGTGGCATAGAATTAAGTAAGGTTGGTAATTTTTTCTTTAAGTTTGCAACACCGCTAAATTTTAAGCCACTATTCACAGCGTTGCGATTGACCAAAATTCGTATTTCGCCTTGAAAATTTCTTGTATTTTCTTTGTAATTGAAGCGTTCTATTTCATAAGTAATGGTACCTTTTTTGGGCAAGAGAATTTCTTGCTGTGAAAGACGAACCTTTACATCAATCGAATCATATGATTTGGTTTTTGTTTCAATGACACGCCGTTTGATAAGCTCTTCCATTTCTTGCCTATCAACATTTCGACCAATACGGGTGACATGAATGCCATTTGGCTTATCTTTTGCAGGCCAATAAACATTATGCTCTAACGCAATCTTTGTTAAATTGGCTTTGTTCATAAAATAAGTTTTGCCTAAATCAGGCGCGCGCCTGATAATAACATTATGTTCTTGTGCATGCGGAAAAATATCTCGTAACATCAGATAATCATCATCCACAAGCACATTGCGGCTTTTTGTTTGCTTGGCATTATCTATCGCTTGCGCTTCTTGTATGAAAGAAAGGCTTATTGGGTAAGGCATAACCATGCCCAACCCAATAAAGGCAATATATAATGTGGTAAAATATTTTAACATTATCATAAACCTATTAAATGTATTAGCGGATATTTGTTGCCGCTGCCGAGATTTGGTCAGCAGTTTCAATCACTTTAGAATTCATCTCATAGGCGCGTTGGGCAGAAATCATGGTTGTGATTTCTTCCACTGCTTCCACATTTGAAGATTCTAAAAAGCCTTGTAATACAAGTCCGTAGCCTTGCGTACCCGGTTGGTTAATGTTTGGAATACCAGATGCGTTGGTTTGGCGGTAAAGATTATCACCCAATGCTTCTAAACCTGCATCATTCGCAAATACGGCTAATTCTAACTGCCCCACTTGTTGCGGGATAACATCGCCATCGGTGCTAACATAAACCTCACCACTTTGGTTGATGGTGATTTCAGTTGCATTTTCGGGAATATCTACCTGCGGCTGAATAAGATAACCATCCACTGTCACCAACTGCCCATCTTGGTTGATTTGAAACGAACCTGCACGGGTATAAACGGTTTCACCATTAGGGTGCTGAACCTGAAAATAACCACGACCATTAATGGCAAGGTCAAGCGAGTTATCGGTTGGTAGCAAGTTACCTGTGGTATGAATACGATACACACCCGATGTTCTAACGCCCAAACCAGCTTGCACACCCACAGGAACCGTTGTACCATCATCTGATGAAATGGAACCCACTTGGCGGATATTCTGATAGAATAAATCTTGAAAAACCGCGCGGCTTTTCTTAAAGGCTGTTGTGTTTAAGTTTGCCACGTTGTTGGCGGTTGCCTCAACTAGAAACTGTTGTGCTAACATTCCTGTAGCACCAATATGTAATGCACGCATTTTTTTAACTCTCTTTCATAAGATTAAATTCATTAAATTAATTGTTCTAAGTTTTGTCATCCATCATTTGCCATTACGATGTTTTTGTGAACACATCAATGGCTTGTTTGCTTAATTCGTTTTCTCTCTCAATCACTTTACCAATGCGCGCATTATCGCGCTCTACCTGAATCATTTTCACAAGTTCGCTGATAGAACGCACATTAGAACCTTCTACATAGCCTTGTTTCAAAATTGTATCTGCACGTAAAATTGCAGGGTCATGGGCAGTAAATAATGTATCACCCACCTTACTAAGGGAACCGGGATGCTCAAATTCAAACACGCCGATTGAACCAACTGCCAAACCATCGGCAACCACCAAACCTTCAGCGGTAATATCAATCCGTTCATAGGTGGCAGGAAGTGTAAGCGATTGTTCGTTGGTATCTAAAACTGGATAGCCATGGTTGCTAATTAATTCATTGTTCAAATTCAATGTAAATCTGCCCGCACGCGTATATTGAACTCCTGCTGGTGTATCAATCGCAAAATAACCACCACCTTGGATACCAAAATCAAGCGGGTTGCCTGTTTGTTTCAAAATACCTTCTTCAGGATCGGGGGTGATGTTAATAGGTTCAGAAAATGAAACTGGTCTTGTGTTTTCTGGTGTTTCAACCAATTCAAAGAAAGAAACACGGTCGGCACGAAATCCGTCAGTATTAATATTAGCAATATTATTTGCTGTTACATTTAAGAGTTGGCGCAATCCAATTTGATGAACCAAACCCACATAGAGTGTATTCTCCATAGCAAGCGCTCCCTGTATTGTTTGCTTGTTAATGGTTACGATGCACGATGCAATAATTATGCCATAATTCCACTTCCGTAACTTTTTGTATTTTTTGTTGAGGCTTGTTGTGAATTTTTTGATAAAAGGCTTGCCAAAACAAGATAATCATATTATATCTGGTAGAGTATATCGATTTTAGGTTTTGCGTCTGCAGAATTTTGTTAGCAATATCAGTGGTTTAATATACGAAGCTGATACTGCATAATGATTGATTGCATGAGATAGTACCTATGCCACCGAATGAGGTGATGATGCAGGTGCTAATGTATGATGAGGGGTGTTTTGTATTTTATCATTATACATATAGCGGCGAATGGTCGTATCTTTCGGGCAGGAAATAACGAATATGCATCATGATTATGGTGCAATACTTTTGTGAATCGCAGTAACATGCGTTAAGGAGTAATTTTAATGGCTGAAGCAACGCAACAGAAAAAGGCACCCAAAACACATACTAAAAAACATTATGTGATTTTGTTTTTGGTTATTTTTATTCTTTTAGCGACTGGTTTGCTGATTTTCTTGGAAAACACCATTGGATTGGATAGATTGTTAAACCCAACGGCACAAGTGGAAGAAAGTATCAGATTGCGGAAAGAATCCGTTAATCGTGTGATTAAAAATCGTCGTTATATGAATATAGAGGATGTTATTAATGCAACCTTATATGATGAGCAAGAACGCTCTGTGTTTTTATCTATTCGGCTTTCATTGGAATTACAGTTAGATGACGATAGAGACCAGATTCAAAAAGTAGTGCCGATTATTGTTGATTCTATTCAATCTTATTTGCGAAGTATTCGTCCGGATGAGCTTGCGGGTACACAAGGAATTTATCGTGTTCGTGAAGAATTGGTTTTTAGAATTAATCGTATCATTGCACCAGTTGTTATTAATGATGTGTTATTTAAAGAATTCTCGTTGCAATAGGGGTGGAACAATGAAAATCGCAATGAATTTTAATCAAGTGAGATAGGAAGATACATGGGTGGCAATGAAGACTTAAATGAAGGTGATGTAAGTTTCTTAGAACAAGGTGAAATTGATTCTATCTTAGGTTTGCAAAAATCACAAGGCGAGCAAAAATCTGGGTTGCATCTGTTACTAGAAAGTAGCAAGGTTGGCTTCCAACGCCTGCCCGGACTTGAAGCAACTTATGAACGGTTTGTACGCTTGGCATCTAGTTCGTTGCGCCACTTTTCTGCCGAGAATGTAGAAATTAATTTTGACCATCTTGTGCCAACACGTTTTGGTGATTACCTCAACTCAGTTGCCTTGCCAGCGATGGTGGCGATTTTTAAGGCGGAAGAATGGGAAGGTTTTGGGCTTATTAATGTTTCCAGTCAGCTTATTTATTCAGTGATGGATGTGTTGCTAGGGGGCAGACGCTCGACACAAGTGCGGGTTGAAGGGCGTGCTTATTCAGTGATTGAGATTAATATCATTGAAAGACTAATTTCAATTATTTTAGAAAATTTAGCCATTGCATTCGGACCATTTTCGGCAGTAAATTTTCATTATGAAAGAATGGAAACCAACCCACGTTTTGCATCGGTTGCTTTGCCGACTAATGCCACAACCGTTGCACGTTTTAATGTGGATATTGAAGATAGAACGGGTAGTTTTGAAATTGTTTTACCTTATTCTACTTTAGAGCCTATTCGTCAGCAATTAAGCCAGTTATTTATGGGTGAGAATTTTGGCGATGATACAAATTGGTCGCGCCACTTTACCAATGTATTGAAACATTCCAATATTGAAATCGAAGCGGTATTGCATGAGCGTAGTTTCTCGATGGATGAAATTATGACTTGGGATATTGGTTCGGTGATTGATTTTGATGTGCCTGCTGACCAGCTTGTGACGATTCGTAGCGGTAGGGTGCAGGTTTATAAGGGGGTGATGGGTGAAAAGAACGGACATGTGGCGATTAAATTATTGCGCCGCACTGAAAGTAAGATCGGTGATGATTAATGATTTTGATTGATATTTTGTTGATTTTATCCGTGTGTGGCGGGCTTTTTTATATGTATCGGTTGCGGCGCGCAATTTCAGTGGTGCATGAATCGCGTGGTGAGTTAAAGCAATTGATGGCACAATTTGCGTTTGATATTAACCGCGCAGAAAAAGCATTGAATGAATTAAAACAAGCTGGTAAACAACAAGTGAGTGAATTACAACAATCGGGTAAAAAGGCATTAAATTTGCATGATGATTTAGAGTTTTTGATGCATCGTGGTGAAGATATAGCCGATAGGTTAGAAACATTATCGCATCAGGGCAGTAAAAAAGTGCAATCAGGTGAGAAAAAAATCAGTCAAAAAAAGGTGAAACCAAAAATGATGAGTGACTTAAGAGGATTACGGTAATGGTAATGAAAACATCGCCCCACGAACTTCAACAAATTTTCTCCCGTGTGGGCAAGGAGCGAGGCGTTGATGTGCCAGAGCCACAAATAGCAGGTGGTGATTCATGGCTTGATGAAATTGATAGGCAAGAACAAAATGAAATCAATGCGGATAGAATGGGTAAGTTGAAGCGTAAAAAAACTTATGCATTCCTGATTGCAGGTTTTGTGGCATCCTTATTAGTCTTGAAATTAGTTACAATGGCATTTGATTATGTGAGAGACGCTCAGTTGATTAGTAATTTAGATAATTTAATTGATAGAAATCTTGAACCAACCATTCCGAACAGTCTTGCGCAAGCGGCAGAAACCCCCAGTTCAACTGAAGCAGCGCTTTTTGGTGGCACACGTAAAGCAAAAGAAGGGTTAAGTCAAGAAGCACTCGCTTTGCAAGAGGCGGCAAATACCCCGTTGGACCAACGCGAAGAAAGTCAAAGCGATATTGGCAACATCTTAAAAGAGAATATTAAAGGAAAAGTCCAGCAATTATCTGAACGTGAGCAACAATTAAAGACTTTTGAAGCAATGTTGCGTGTTACAGAAGAAAAATTAGCAGAACGACAAAAAGCATTGGTAGATACACGCGATGAAATAAAAGGCTTGCTTGATGATTATAATGAGACAAAAGAGGGTGAGCGTGGGCATTTGGTAGGAATTTATTCTAGTCTTGACCCCAAAAGAGCGGCTCTTATTTTTAATAATTTAGATACGGATATTATTGTGGGGCTGATTAACCAAATGTCACCTAGGAAATCTGCACAAATTATAGGCTATATGTTGCCTAATAAAGCCAAAGAGATTACTGAGGTACTTTCAGGCAGGCAGACGCAACAGGCAGAAACTCAACAAAGTAACAACATAAACTCATCACTTGATGCGCTGGGCAGACAATAATATAGGAAATAGAGGAAACATCTATGCGTGTTGCAGAAATTAGTAGAAATACAAATGAAACTATCATTGAAGTTGCGGTGGCTTTAGATGGCACTGGTGAAGCGGAAATTGATACAAAATCTGCTTTTTTCAACCATATGCTAGAACAATTAACCTGCCATAGTTTGATGGATATTCGCTTAAAAGCACGCGGTGATGAAGATATTGATTTTCATCATATGATTGAAGATAGCGGTTACGCGCTTGGGGAAGCCATTTCAAAAGCACTTGGTATGCGCAAGGGAATTGCCCGTTATGGCTATGCTTACGCGCCTATGGATGAATCTTTGGCACGTGTGGTGATTGATTTTTCAGGGCGTCCGTGTTTGGTTATTAAAACGGGGCTAGATGTTGAAAAAATTGGTGATTTAGATACAGAATTATTTGCTGAATTTTTTCAAGCCTTATCGCAAGGCTTAGGGGTTTCGTTGCATATTGAATCACTTTATGGTGCGAATAATCATCATAAGATTGAGGGCATATTTAAGGCATTGGCAATGGCATTAAGAATGGCAATAGAAATAGATGACCGTAAAAATATGGCAATACCTTCTACCAAAGGCACGTTATCAGGCGTCAAGGGAATGCAATAATTCCGATAATCTCGGTTTTAATCATGCCTAAACAATGTTATTGTTACATTCCATTATTCTTTAATTATTGAAAATAGAAAAAATGTTGCGTGCAAAATTAATTGATTGTGGCGGTGGGAATATTTCTTCTGCTTATAATGCGCTTGTTAAAATGGCACCTGCCAATATGGAGGTAACCATTATTAATGAAGCCGATGCGTTGCATGATGCTGATTATGTGATTTTACCCGGGCAGGGTGAATTTAAAAAATTTATGAATGCCATGCGTGCGGATGGTTGGATAGACGTGCTTGAAAAGAAAATCATCCAACAAGCTTGTCCTTTATTAGGAATTTGCGTGGGAATGCAGGTGATGCTGACCGGAAGTGTGGAACATTGCCCCCCCGATAATCAGCAGGGTTATTTTTTAGGGCTAGATTGGGTGCAAGGCATTGCCAAGAAGCTGGATGATGGCAGAGCGGAAGCAGGATTGAAAATACCTCAAATGGGCTGGAATAATCTTGAATTTTGTACAGAACACCCGATTTTTAATGGGATTGAAAATGAAGAGGATGCTTATTTTGTCCATTCTTATGGGCTATTAATCAATGATGATATTTCAGAAAGCTTATTGGCAGCCAATTTATTAGCAGTAAGCGACTATGGCGGAAAAATAGCCGCTATTATTGGGCGTGATAATTTTGTAGGCATGCAGTTTCATGCTGAAAAAAGCCATCATACTGGTTTAAGATTAATTGAAAATTTTTTAAGGTGGCAACCATGATATTTTTTCCTGCGATTGATGTGAAAGATGGCGAATGTGTTCGGCTAATTCATGGCGATATGGAGCGTGTTACCCGTTATGAACCGCACCCGTTAATCCAAGCACAAAAGTTTGTTGCAAACGGTGCGCAATATCTTCATATGGTGGATTTGAATGGCGCAATTTTAGGCGATAAAAGCGATAATAGTGATGCGATTACTGAAATTGTAAAAAATATTGATATTCCTGTGCAATTAGGCGGAGGTATCCGCACGATGCAACATGTGGAACATTGGCTAAATCTAGGCGTCACACGTATCATTCTTGGCACAGCGGCGGTTAAGAACCCTGAATTTGCGCGTGAAGCATGTCGGAATTTCCCCTCACAAATTGTGCTAGGCATTGATGCGCGTGGCGAGAATGTTGCGCTAGAAGGCTGGGTAGAACAAAGTGATGCGAATATTTTTGATTTGGTGGTGGCTTATGCAGATGCAGGTGCAACTGCCATTATCTATACGGATATTGCCCGTGATGGTGCGTTGCAGGGAGTTAATTTGCCGATGATAAAGAAAATGATTGAAAAATCATCTTTGCCGATTATTGCTTCTGGTGGGGTGAGCACTCTTGAAGATATTACCGCTTTATCGCAAATTACTGAACTTGAAGGAATGATTAGCGGGCGCGCGCTTTATGATGGGCGTTTCACAATCGCACAAGCGTTACAGGCGATAGAAAATGCTTAAAAAACGAATTATCCCTTGTTTAGATGTCCGCGATGGCAGGGTTGTGAAGGGCATCAATTTCAAGCAATTACGAGATGCTGGCGACCCGGTGCAACAAGCGGCACTTTATAGTGAAGAGGGCGCGGATGAGATTACTTTTCTTGATATTACGGCATCACAAGAACAGCGCGATACAATTTTTGATGTTGTTCGTAAAACCGCGCAACAGGTTTTTATCCCCCTTACGGTAGGCGGAGGAGTGCGTAAGGTTGATGATATTCGCAAGCTATTGTTGGTGGGGGCTGATAAGGTTTCTATCAATAGCGCGGCTGTTAAAAACCCTGATTTCGTACGCGAGGCGGCAGAAAATTGTGGCACGCAATGTATTGTTGTGGCGATTGATGCCAAGCGAGTAAATGCAAAAGGGGCAAAGTTAGAATGGCAAATTTTCACTCACGGAGGCACATGTGCTACGGGGCTTGATGCCTTAGATTGGGCGGAAAGAATGGCAGAATATGGCGCAGGGGAATTATTGGTAACATCGATGGACCGCGATGGCACAGGCGAAGGATTTGATAATGAATTTATGGCATGTTTGGCGCAAAGGGTGAAAGTGCCATTGATTGCATCGGGTGGCGTGGGCGAGTTGCAACATTTCTCGGATGGTGTTATCAAAGGGAATGCAGATGCGGTGCTAGCCGCCTCTGTTTTTCATTTTGGTAAATTTACGATTGCACAAGCGAAGCTTCATATGAAGCAATGCGGTATCTCTGTTAGGATATAAGGTAGAATATAAGGAAACATCAATGGATTTAAGTGAATTAGAAAAAATCATTGCCACGCGGTTGACTGAAAATAATGATAATTCTTATAGTGTCAGCCTATGGCGCGAGGGGCAGGCACGTATTGCAAAAAAATTTGGTGAAGAAGCTGTAGAAACCTTGATTGAAGGAATGAAAGGCGATAAATGTGATAAAGAGCTTTTGATTGGTGAAAGTGTTGATATGCTATTTCATTGGTTGTTATTGCTTAAATCAAATGGGGTCACGATTGATGATATTTATGCGGAAATTGCAGAGCGTCATCAGCGACTGAAATAAATCATAATAAGGGGATAGTTATTATGGAATATGATAAAGATAATATTTTTGCACGGCTTTTGCGCGGTGAAGTTTCTTGCGATAAGTTTTTTGAAGACCGTTATGCGATGGCGTTTCAGGATATTAAGCCTAAAGCACCTGTTCATGCGTTGATTATTCCTAAAGGTGACTATAAAGATGCTAGTGATTTTGCCCAACATGCCAGTGATGATGAAATTGTTGGTTTTCAGCGTTCTCTCAATAAAATAGTGGATTATCTTGGGGTAGCAGAAACAGGGTATCGGTTGATAGCCAATACAGGCGCGCATGCCAATCAAGAAGTGGCACATTATCATGTGCATGTGCTAGGCGGTAAAGATTTAGGCGATATTGTTTAGCCGTTATTTATAATGGCGCGTTACAGGCATTTTGGCTTCTTCAATAGCATCACATATATCATCAGCATGAGTTTTGTTGCGGCATTCAATCGCGAGATTCATCACGGTTTCTTTAACAGGTAAATCACTTATCATGCGGTTATAGCTGACCTTAACGATATTGCCTCCCTTATCAGCGATGGTTTGCGCTAATAATGCCAATGTGCCGGGCGCATCTAAAGTTTCTACGGTAATATTTACGTAGCGATTGGTGCGTTTCATGCCACGAATCATGATTGATGACAAAACCCGGCTATCAATATTTGCACCACAAATAACAACGCCAACTTTCTTGTTTTCAAATTTTTCAGCATATTGCGTCAGGGCTGCAATTCCTGCCGCACCTGCACCTTCTGAAATAATACGCGCATATTCAACTAAATTAAAAACCGCTTGTTCTAAATGATGTTCTTTTACAAGCAAAATATCATCAACATATTTTTTGGTCATTTCTTGATTGATAAGCCCCGGCGTTTTAACAGCAATACCTTCGGCAACTGTATTGCCACCCATTTGGGGCTGTAAATTATTAATAAGCTGATGCATTGAAGGATATAATTCTGCCTCAACGCCAATGATTTCAACTTTGGGGTTGATGCTTTTTGCCGCTAATGCAACGCCTGAAATTAAGCCACCACCACCAATAGGCACAATAATCGCATCTAAATCAGGCACAGCATCCATCATTTCTAATCCGATAGTGCCTTGCCCTGCAATAATGTGCGGGTCATCATAAGGGGAGATAAAGGTGTAATCATGTTTTTTAGCCAATTCAAAAGCCAATGGTTCGCATTCATTTAAGTTTAAACCTTGTAAAATCACTTCCGCGTCATAATTTTCAGTTTTCATAATTTTTGTCAGCGGTGTTGTGGTTGGCATGATAATCGTCGCGCGAATCCCCATATTTTTTGCATGATAGGCAACCCCTTGCGCGTGATTACCAGCAGAGATTGCTATTACCCCATTTTTACGCTGTGTTTCATTGAGGGACTGTAATTTGATATAGGCGCCCCTATCCTTGAAAGAACCTGTTCGTTGCATGGTCTCTAATTTAAGAAAAACATCTGCGCCCAAAAAGGCAGAAAGTGCAACGGGATTAATGATAGGGGTTTGAACGATTTTACCATTCAGCAGAGCTTTCGCCTTGTGAATAGCATCAATTTCAACAAGTTGCATGATTTATGTGTCCTCATAAAATTTTATGACCGTTTTATATCGCATGGCTATGGTTTCCGCAAGTGTTTATTGTCTCTTTATTTGAGGTGATTCGGTTGTTTTTTGTCTTAAAACTTGTTTTAAGAGTGAGTAGCAATAAATTCATTAAAAAAATACTAATTTAACGAGTTGTTTAATGATTTGACTGTTTTTTATAACATCTTATCAGTTTTCAACCGTTACGATGCCGCAATATAATGCTTTATGGCATAAATAATGCTAACATTTTAACTAAAGTAATAAAAAAGTAATAATTGGGGTTGCTTTTTATATTACAATGATGGTAGAGTTATAAATGTAGTGTTGTGAATTTTCTCTCGACGCAAGTGATAATATAATGTGGTTACTCTTAAAAGGGTGTCACTGTTATATAGTTGTTTTTTTTGAGGATAATATTTTGGACCAGAATTTAACACCAAATCCGGAATGCGGTGTAAGGGTTTCAGAGAAACATTCTAATCTTCTGATTGAAGTTAGAGAGCGTGCTTTTTGTTTTGCGCGTTTTATTGACGTTTCTAACCAAAATATTAGCAATTACACGCATTACCTATCATTTCAAGCGCATAGCATATCCATATATCACACACTACATCATGTGTTGCGTGCTTTTAATGCCAGTTCCCCGCGTACTTTATTTAAGTGTATTCGGCATGATGATAGGGTGATGGCTTACATTTCATGACCAGTATTTTTAACCATAATTTTTTGCTACGTCAAATAATGCCCCTCTTCCAAAAGCTTGCAAGAGGTGTTCTGCTGTTTGCTATTGTTGGGCTGTTATATTCCTGCGGCGGTGGCGGTGGTGGTGGCGCTGCCGATAATGCTGGCGATGGTGCTGGTGCTGGCGGCGGCGGCGGCGGAACTCCTCCGAGTGATGAAGTTATTATTGAGCAGCCTGAATTTGAGAATGGAAGGTTTACTTTTGCTAGCGAGAGTTATAGCGTTGAGCCTGATGCTACGATTGATATAGAAGTGGTGCTTTCTAAGCCGGCTGCGGGTGACACAACAATTATTTTAGAAGAATTTATTAATGATATTCCGGGTGCGCGCCCACGGGTGTCAATGGCCGCTGGTGCGACTACAGTAACTTATACTTATGATGCGTCTGGTCGTGCTAATGGTGATGCTGTTCGGTATGAAATAGGGCAGACAGATGAAGCTGGCGAATATGGGCGAGGCAACCCTCGTGTAACCTATATCACTGTTGATGCAAATAGGCTTAGTTTTGTAGATGACAATTATTCTGTAGTTGCAGGCAATTCGGTTGATATTGAGGTTAGCCTCTCGTTTTCTGCTCTTAATCCGATAACAGTCCCAATAATTGTTTTTGAGAATGTGTCTGGTTTGCCTGTGAGAACGCGGGTTGAGAATGCTGAATTCCTGGCGGGCTCTGATAGGGCAGTCATAAGTTATACGCCTCCTTCAAGTGCTGGAGATGGGTATGTAAGTTATAGTTTTGAGACTCCTCTTCCGGGTAATTTGGCAATTGGGGACACTCCCGGAACAGTTGTTAATGTTACTGCTGATACGACTACGCCAGGGATTCGCGCTAATTTTGGCGCGGCTGAATATGTTATTTATAGTGGTTCTGCGACTGCTGAGGTGAACTTGGCAAGCAACTTACCATTAAGGCAAGAGATTCTTGTTAATGTTGAGTATCGCCCCTTAATAGTGCCGGCTGGCGGAACATGGCTTGCGTACCCTCAGCCAATTAGATTTTCTGTTGATTCGACTGGGCAGACGGCGCCATCGGCATTCATTAATTATGTTAGTGGGCAGGGTGATAGAGAATATAGGTTTGCGGATACTATTTCGGCGACATCTGGTGTTGATATTGTTGCGGGAACACCAAATACGACCGTTGTGAAAGTGGTTTCAGGTGGTATCGCCTTTGTTAAGGATGTGGAGGCAATTAATGTTGGTGGCGTTGCTAATGTGGAAATTGCGCTTGCTGTGTCTGCTGCAAGAGATTTTGATATTACAATAATTCCTGAAGAATTTACTGCTGGTGGCACTTCTGTTGCGCGGAGAACAAGCATTGTTGTGCCGTTTAGGTTGGGCGAAAGCTTGAAGAGTTTTTCATTTGATACAGCTGGTGAAACCCCCGGCAACTATTTTGAATTCACCTTTGAAACGCCTCTGCCTGCTGGTATTGTGGCGACTACGGGAGCTGGTAAGCATACTCTGCAGTTGCGTGCTGATAGCGTCAAATTTACAGGGCAGAGCACTTATAATGATGTTGAGCCTGGGGACTTTGTTGATATTCCTCTTGAGTCGACAATTGGAACTGCTGTAAACATTCCGTTAATCATCACTGTTGCAGGTAATCCTGATGAGACTGATAGGATTAATTTTGCAGGTGGCACCACAGGGACTTATCGGTTGGATACAAGTCAATTCAGTGGTGGCGATGTTGTAAAAGTAAAACTTGGTAACGTTAATGGGATAGGGCTTGCCAAAGGTACACCAGATGAAGTTACGATTAATATTGTTCATAGTAATACAATTAACTTTTCTACGAATGCAGCCAGTGTCAATGTGGGTAGTAGTGTTGACTTTGATGTGGAGTTTGCAAAAGTTTACAGTACGTCAGCGGACGTAAATGTCAAAATTATTGAGACTGTAAATGGCACGTCTACTGAGCAAGTTGCAACGGTTTTGGCTGGCGATACATCAGTTACTTTAGCGTATAATGCAAGCTTGGCTACAGCAGGTACACAGGTTGAGTATCGTTTTTCAGTAGCGGATTTACCTGTTGGTGTAGGTCTAGGGTCTCCCGATACATTGATAATTACGGTTGGAGATAGCAATATTAATTTTGCCAAAGCTACTGATACCGTCAGAAGTGGTGGTGATGTAGCTGTTAGGGTTGTGCTTGGGGCGCCAGAAACTACTGCAATGGTTGTTCCTATTGTAATCAAAACAACACCATCGGGCGGAGCAACTGTAACTGATAGCAGTAAAACCATTACAATACCTGCGAATAGTCTTGAATGGGTTTATGTTTATGATACGGCGGTAACGAATGTAGCAGAAGGCACGGAAATTGAGTTTTCTTTTGGTAGTTCTTTGCCTAATGGTTTAACGGTTGATACTTCTGGTACGCCAACTTCCACTATAACAGTTGCGAGCAGTGCGATTAACTTTGTTGCTGCCACTTATGATGTTCGTCAAGGAACGGATGTTGTCATTACGGTTGAATTGGAGACGCCTGCAACAGGAGCGTTGCCAATCCCTTATACAATTAATGGTGCGACTAATCCGTCATTTGTTCTTGACTTTGCGACAGGTGAGCAAAGTAAAACAATTAATTATTTTTCTTCAGCAACTGATACAGCAGGGGCTACAATTACATTTGGCTTTGGAACATTGCCTGTTGGTGTAACCGAGGGTTCAATTGATGAAGCGGTTCTTACCATTCAAGATAGTTCAATTCAATTTGATGCGGATGCTTATTCTGTAGCGGTTGATGGCAATGTTGGTGTGCTTGTAAAATTAGCATCTCCTGCTATTGGTCTAACGACTATTCCGATAAATGTTGACGGTGTTGCTGGTACACCTATTGTTTTTGCAGATGGAGCCACGGAAGCAACAATTACTTATGACGCGTCAGGAATTGTGTCAGGTACAAGGGTTACTTATACTTTCGGAACTTTGCCTACTGGTGTTACTGCTGGTGGCGTCATCAGTTCGGTTGTGATTGTTGGAAATGTGTTTGTTGGATTTGATAAGGTTTCTTATGATATTTTTGAAGGTAATGCTGGCACCGTTAGAATTAATATCACTGGCACAAGGTCAGTTGATACTGTTGTGAATGTTACTGTTACAGAAACAGCCGCAGATGGTACAGTAGGTGCGCCAACTGCTACTCCACTAACCTTTGGGTCATTAGATACGCATAGAACAATAGCCATTTCAACAACTGCCGCAGGTGATGCTGGTAAGAAATTTACTTATACAATTGATGCATCTACATTGGCAACGGGAGTTGCTGTAGAGGTTAATAAGGGAACATCGGAAGTTAATATTAGAGGCTTTGAAGTAAGTTTTGAGGACGCCAATATATCTATTCGTCAGGGTGGCACGGCTAAAGTTAAAGTCAAGTTAGATAGTGCTGCTATCGGTGATATTTATGTGCCGATTCGTATTAATGAGGGTGGCACTTTCGTCTCCAACGTACCACCGGTTCATTTTTCTGATGGTGACACAGAAGTTGAGCTTGATTATGACACGACTTCTAAAGCTGCTGGCGCACTAGTGGTATATACTTTCGATACTGGTAATTTACCTGCTGGCGTAAGCGCGCACGCAACAGAAAATGAAACTATTATTCTGATTCTAGATAGTTCCATCGATTTTGATTCAGCCACTTATGATGTTCGCGTGGGTGCAACAGTTGATATAACTGTTGATTTGGCATCGCGTGATACTACAAGAACAATAACGGTTCCTTATACGGTTAATGGTGCGAGTGATGCTTCATATGTTCTTGTTTTTGCTCCTGGTGATACGGATAAAACGATTACGCATGATGCCTCAAGTAATAGTGGTGGTGATGCGATAACTTATGCTTTTGCTGATACTAACAGCGCTTGGCCTAGTTTGGTAACAGCGGGTAGCGATGCGGTTGTTGATGTTGTGGATGGCGGAATTGAATTTGATTCGGCAACTTATGATGTGGGCGTGAGCGGTACAGTGACAGTTAAAATTGTTTTGGCAAGCCCAGCAATTGGTAATACGGTTATACCGCTTGATATTTCAACAACACCGTCGGGTGGCACAGCAGTTTCAAGCACTGATAGTGTTACTATTCCTGATGGTGCTGATGAAGTAACATTTGATTATACTGCGCCAGCTACCAGTTCAGGCACAGAAATTGTTTACAGCTTTGGCACATTACCAGCAGGGGCAATCGCAGGAACAATAGATGAAACCACAATTACGGTTCTAGAGAGTGCGATTAATTTTGATGAGGCGACTTATAGTGTTCGTGGAGGTGAAACAGTAGCGGTCAAAGTTGTTTTGGGTAATTCAACAGCTGTTAATCTCACTATTCCGTTCAAAGTGACGCAGGTTGCAAAAAATGGTAATGCGGGAACAATCTACCCAATAGTAACAATCTTAGCTGGTGCTAGTGAAGGAACGGTAAATCACACAACAATTGCTAACGATGCTACAGTTACATATGAATTTGATACAGATAATACAGAGAATGCAACAGCTGATTGGCCTGTTGGATTAAATCTAGGGACGGTAGATGAAAGCATCATTACGGTTACAGATAGCTCGATTGATTTTGATGAGGCGACTTACAATGTTCGTTCAGGCGCAACAGTAGCAGTCAAAGTTGTTTTGGCTAGCCCAGCGAATGGTTCTACTGTTATACCGCTTAGTTTCATAACAACGACATTGAGTGGTGGTGCGTCACTTCCAGACACTAGCCGAGATGTTACTATTCTTGATGGCGCTATTGAAGCAACATTTAATTATGTTTCACCGGCGAATAGCCAAAATATAACAGTTGTGTACAGCTTTGGTACATTGCCAACAGGGGTAAGCGCAGGCACAACAACGCCTACAAGTACAGTTACAGTTCAAAATGCTGCGATTGATTTTGATGCCACAACATATAATGTTCGTGAGAGTGCAACCGTGGCTGTTAAGCTTAATTTAGGTAGCCCAGCGATTGGCGATCTTCCTGTTCCGTTGAAAGTAACAACGACTGCAACCGATAATACTGCGGTCATAACTTCCGAGACAGTAACAATTCCGGATGGAGATAGTAGCCTAGCATTTGATTATACAGCGGGTGCGGATGCTGCGGGTGTTAGAGTTGGATATGAACTTGATGATACTGTGACTAATTGGCCTGTTGGATTAAGTGAAGGAACAACAGCGCATATAACCACGGTTACGGTTCAAGATAGTGCGATTAATTTTGAGAAAGCGACTGACAATGTTCGCGCGGGTGATGCAGTAACGGTCAAAGTTATTTTGGCAAGCCCAGCGATTGGTTCTACTGTTATACCATTTACTGTTACAACAAACCCAGCGGGTGCTCTAGCAGTTCCAAATACTGTTACTATTCCTAATGGTGCCACTGAAGCAACGTTTGATTATGCCCCGCCAGCTACCAGTGTAGCAAATACAGTGGTTCGTTATACGTTTGGCACATTACCAGCAGGGGTAAGTCCAGGAACGACACAACTTCAGACCGAAATTACAATTCAGGATAGTTCAATTAATTTCGCTAAGGCGGATTATCCTGTTCGTGAGGGCGCAACCGTAACGGTTCAACTTAATTTGGGTAGCCCAGCAATTGGTGCGCTTGTTGTACCATTAAAAGTGACAACGACTCCATCGAGTGGCACTGCGGTAGAAACCTACACAACAGTAACAGTTGCTGATGGTAACAGTAACGCTACATTTGATTACACAGCAGGTGCAAGTGCTGATGGTGTCACAGTTAAGTATGAATTTGACGCAGTTGATACCGATGATACAACAGTTAATTGGCCTGCTGGGTTAACGGTAGGAACAACAACGCCTGACGCCACAGTTACGGTTGAAGATAGTGTGATTGATTTTGTGAAGGCGACTGATAATGTTCGTTCAGGCGCGACGGTAGAAGTGAAAGTTGTTTTGGCTAGTCCAGCGATTGGTAGGACTGTTATACCGCTTAGTATCTTAACGAGTGGCACATCAACTCCGGACACTAGTAAACAGATTGTTATTGATGATGGTGACACGACAGGAAAAATTGATTATGTTTCACCGACGAATAGCCAAAATATAACAGTTGTGTACAGCTTTGGTACATTACCAACAGGGGTAAGCGCAGGCACAACAACACCTACAAGCACAATTACAGTTCAAAATGCTGCGATTGATTTTGATGCCGCAACATATAATGTTCGCGAAGGTGCAACATTAGCCGTTCAGCTTAATTTGGCTAGTCCAGCGATTGGTGATATTGCTGTTCCATTGAGAATAATAACGACCGCAACCGATAACACTGCGTTAACAACTTTTAAGACAGTGACAATTCCAGATGGTGATAGCAGTGCAACATTTGATTATACAGCTCCGGACAATTATGCTGGTTACACGGTTAAATATGAGTTTGCTGATGATTTGACTAGTTCTTGGCCTGTTGGATTAAGTGAAGGTACAACAGTGCCTATAAGCACCGTTACGGTTCAAGAGAGAGAGATTTATTTTGATGAGGTGGCTTATAATGTTCGCGCGGGTGATACAGTAACGGTTAAAGTTGTTTTGGCAAGCCCAGCGATTGGTGATACTCTTATACCATTTACTGTTACCATAGGCGCAGTGGGCGCTCCAATAGTTCCAAATAGCGTTACTATTCCTAATGGCGCCACTGAAGCAACATTTGATTATGTTGCACCAGCTACCAGTGCAGGCGCAAGAATTCGTTATACGTTTGGCACATTGCCAGCAGGGGTGTGGTATGGAGCAACAAAACGTGAAAGCGTCATTAGTGTTCTGGATAGTTCAATTAATTTCGCTGAGGCGGATTATCCTGTTCGTGAGGGCGCAACCGTAACGGTTCAACTTAATTTGGGTAGTCCAGCGGTTGGTGCGCTTGTTGTACCATTAAAAGTGACAACGACTCCATCGAGTGGCACTGCGGTAGAAACCTACACAACAGTAACAGTTGCTGATGGTAACAGTAACGCTACATTTGATTACACAGCAGGTGCAAGTGCTGATGGTGTCACAGTTAAGTATGAATTTGACGCAGTTGATACCGATGATACAACAGTTAATTGGCCTGCTGGGTTAACGGTAGGAACAACAACGCCTGACGCCACAGTTACGGTTACAGATAGTGCTATTAAATTTGATGTCGCAACATATAATGTCCGTGCGGGCGCAACGGTAACGGTCAAAATTGTTTTAACCTCTCCGGCAATTGGCAATACTCTCATACCGCTTGCTATTTCAACAACACCATCGGGTGGCACGGTAGCTTCAAGCACTGATAGTGTTACTATTTCTGGCGGTGCTAGTGAAATAACGTTTGATTACACTGCGCCAGCTAATGGCAAAGATACAACAGTTACTTACGCATTTGGCACATTGCCAGCAGGGGTAGTTGCAGGAACAGCGCCGTCAACAAGCACCGTTACGGTTACAGATAGTGCGATTGATTTTGATGTCGCAACATATAATGTTCGTGAGGGTGCAACAGTAGCAGTTCAAATTAATTTGGGTAGCCCAGCAATTGGTGAGCTTGTTGTTCCATTAAAAGTAACAACGACCGCAACCGATAGCACTGAGGTAGTCACTTACAAAACAATAACTATTGCCAATAATGCTAGTAGTGGAACATTAAATTATGTTTCTGGCACCAGTGACCCCGGCACGACTGATGTTGGTGTTACTGTTAAATATGAATTTGATACAGTTGATGCCGATGACACAACGGCTAATTGGCCAGTAGGGTTAAGCCCGGGCACAACAGTAACGGCAAGCACAGTAACGGTTACAGATAGTGCGATTAATTTTGATAAAGCGGGTTATGCTATCCGCGCGGGTGGAACAGTAACAGTGAAAGTTGTTTTGGTAAGCCCAGCTATTGGTGATACTGTTATACCGTTTAATGTTGTGACAAACCCAGCGGGTGCTCCAATAGTTCCAAATACTGTTACTATTCCTAATGGTGCAACTGAAGCAACGTTTGTTTATGCGGCTCCAGCTGCTGCAAACATAGGGACAGTCGTTAATTATACGTTTGGTACATTGCCAGTAGGGGTGAGCGGAGGAAGTGTGCCTGAAAGTAATATTACAATTCAGGAGAGTACGATTGATTTTGATGAGACGACTTATAATGTTCGTGAGGGTCTAACAGTAAGCGTTCAGGTTAACTTGCTGAGTGCTTCGGTTGGTGCGCTTGTTGTTCCGTTGAAAGTAACAACGACTCCATCGGGTGGCACTGCGGTAGAAACCTACACAACAGTAACAATTGCTGATGGTAGCAGTAGCGCAACATTTGATTACACAGCAGGCGCAAGTGATGCTGGCGTTACCGTTAAATATGAATTTGATAGCGATGATAGCGATGATACAACAGTTAATTGGCCTGTTGGGTTAAATGTAGGAACAACAACGCCTATAAGCACCGTTACGGTTACAGCTAGTGCTGTTGACTTTGATGTGGCGACTTATAGTGTTCGCGCGGGTGCAACAGTGGTAGTGAAAGTTGTTTTGGCTGGTCCGGCGAGTGGCAATACTGTTATACCGCTTAATATTTCAACAACGCCATCGGGTGGCACAGCAGTTTCAACCACTGGCTCTGTTACTATTGCTGATGGTGCCAGTGAAATAACGTTTGATTACACTGCGCCAGCTAGTAGCAAAGATACAACAGTTGTTTACACATTTGGTGCATTGCCAGCAGGGGTGACCTCAGGAACAGTGACGACAAGCACCGTTACGGTTGAAGATAGTGCGATTAATTTTGATGCCGCAGCATATAATGTTCGCGAGGGTGCAACAGTAACGGTCAAAGTTATTTTGGCAAGCCCAGCGATTGGTAATGCTGTTATACCGCTTGCTATTTCAACAACGCCATCGGGTGGCACGGCAGTTTCAAGCACTGATAGTGTTACTATTCTTGATGGTGCTAGTGAAATAACATTTGATTACACTGCGCCAGCTAGTAGCAAAGATACAACAGTTGCTTATACGTTCGGTACATTGCCAGTAGAGGTAAGTTTAGGAACAGTGACGACAAGCACCGTTACGGTTACAGATAGTGCGATTGATTTTGATAGGGCGGAGTATCCTGTTCGCGCGGGTGATACAGTAACAGCCAAAGTTGTTTTGGCAAGCCCAGCTATTGGTATTAATGGGGCTGATACTGTGATACCATTTAATGTTGTGTCAAACCCAGCGGGTGCTCTGACAACTCCAAATAGTGTTTCTATTCCTAATGGTGCCACTGAAGCAACATTTGATTATGCTGCTCCAGCTACTGCAACCATAGGGACAAGAGTATTGTATACGTTTGGCACATTGCCAGCAGGGGTAAGTCCGGGAACAACGCAACTTCAGAGCGAGATTGCAATTCAAGATAGTTCAATCAATTTTGATGTGGTGGCTTATGATGTTCGTGAGGATAGAATAGTAACGCTTCAAGTTAATTTAATAAGTGCTGCGGTTGGTTCGCTTGTTGTTCCGTTGAAATTAACAACGACCACCAATGGCACTGATGTAGTAACCTACGAAACAGTAACAATTGCTGATACTGCTAATAATGGAACATTCACTTATGATGCTAGTGGAATTGCTGATGGCGTTACCGTTAAATATGAATTTGATGATACTGATGCAGATGATACAACGGTTAATTGGCCAGTTGGATTAAATGCAGGAACAGCAGTAGCTGAGACCATCGTTACGGTTCAAGATAGTTCAATTGATTTTGATGCGGCTACTTATCCTGTTCGTGCAGGTGATACAGTGGCAGTGAAAGTTGTTTTGGCATACAAGGCGGTTGGTGATACTGTTATACCATTTACTGTTACAACAAACCCCACGGGTGGCACAGTAACTCCAGCTACTGTTACTATTCTTGATGGCGCCACTGAAGCCGAGTTTAATTATGTTGCACCAGCTGATGGTTCAGGCACAACGGTTACTTATGCATTTGGCACATTGCCAACAGGGGTAAGTGTAGGAACAACGGAACCTGATAGCGACATTGCAATTCAAGATAGTTCAATTGATTTTGATGAGGCGACTTATAGTGTTCGCGCAGGTGGTACAATAGCAGTTAAAGTTGTTTTGGCAAGTCAAGTGGTTAGTGCTATCACTGTTCCATTGAAAGTGACAAGGACTCCAACTAGTGGCGCTCCGGTAGTAACCTACACAACAATAGATATTACTGCTGGTGCTAGTGATGCAACATTAGATTACGCAGCTGATTCTAGTTATGCTGGCGTTACCGTTAAATATGAATTTGATTCGCTTGATACTGACGATATAACCGTTAATTGGCCTGCTGGGTTAAGTGTAGGAACAACAGAGCCTGTTAGCACCATTACAATTCACGATAGTTCGATTGATTTTGATGTGGCGACTTATAGTGTTCGCGCAGGTGGTACGGTAGCGGTGAAAGTCGTTTTGGCATACAAGGCGGTTGGTGATACTGTTATACCATTTACTGTTACAACAAACCCCACGGGTGGCACAGTAACTCCGGCTACTGTTACTATTCTTGATGGTGCCACTGAAGCCGAATTTAATTATGTTGCGCCAGCTGATGGTTCAGGCACAACGGTTACTTATGCATTTGGCGCATTGCCAACAGGGGTAAGTCTAGGAACAACAACGGATGCAAGTGCGATTACAATTCAGGATAGTGGTATTAATTTTGATGCTGCGACTTATGATGTTCGTGAGAATACAACAGTAACGCTTAAAGTTAACTTAGTAAGTGCTGCGGTTGGTGAGCTTATTGTTCCGTTGAAATTAACAACGACCACCAATGGCACTGATGTAGTAACCTACGAAACAGTAACAATTGCTGATACTGCTAATAGCGGAACATTTGATTACACAGCGGGCGCGAGTGATGCTGGTATTGGCGTTAAGTATGAATTTGATACGGTTGATGCAGATGATACATCGGCTACGGCAGTTAATTGGCCTGCTGGATTAGAAGTAGGTTCACTAGATGAAGCCATCGTTACGATTTTAGATAGTGCGGTTGATTTTGAGTTGGCGGCTTATCCTGTCCGTGCGGGTGCAACCGTAACAGTGAAAGTTGTTTTGACAAATGACGCGGTTGGTGAGACTGTTATACCATTTAACATTTCAACAACGCCATCAGGCGGCACAGCAACTCTAACCACTGGCTCTGTTACTATTCCTGATGGTGGTAGAGAAATAACGTTTGATTATACGTCACTAGCAAATGGTAAAGACACAGAAGTTGTTTATACATTCGGCACATTGCCAGCAGGGGTGAGTGCAGGAGCCACAACAGATGAAACCAAAGTTACGGTTGAAGATAGTGCGATTGATTTTGATGCGGCGACTTATGCTGTTCGCGCGAATGCGCCTGTAACGATTAAGCTTAATTTAGCTAGCCCAGCGATTGGTGATACTGATATACCGCTTAACATTTCAATAACACCAACCGGTGGAGTGGCAACTCAAAGTACTAGAACTGTTACTATTCCTGATGGTGCTAGTGAAGTAACGTTTGATTATACGGCACCAGCTACTGCAGGCGAAGCTGTTTATACATTCGGCACATTGCCTGATGGTGTCAGTGCAGGAACAACGGATACAAGCACCATTACAATTCAAGATAGTGCGATTAATTTTGCTACGGATGCTTATTCTGTTGGCGCGGGTGATACAGTAGCAGTGAAAGTTGTTTTGGCGACCCCAGTTCCAGCGACTGGTACTCTGCTTGAAGTTCCATTGAAAGTAACAACGTACGATGCCAATGATGTGGTGACGACGACAGATTATACAAAAGTAGATATTGCCCTTGGCGCTAGTGAAGGAATAATCTCTTACGATGCTACTGGGGTTGCGCCTGGTGTTAAAGTTGAATATGAATTTGATGTAGATAATACGATTGATGCATCGAATGGTGATTGGCCTGCTGGATTAAGTGAAGGAACAGTAGATAAAGCCACAGTTACGGTCCAAGATAGTGAGATTGATTTTGCTGAGGGTACTTATAATGTCCGTGCGGGTGGAACAGTAACGCTTGAAGTTAATTTAGCCAGTGCTGCGATTGGTGATATCATTGTTCCATTAAAAGCAACAACAACAGCAACCGATGGCACTGTAACAACAAGCTACATAACAGCAACGGTTTCTAATGGTGATAGTAACATAACATTTGATTACACAGCGGCGGCGAGTGATACTGGTTTTACAATTAAATATGAGTTTGATACGGTTGACGCTGATGATGCAACGGCTGATTGGCCTGTTGCTTTAAGTGTAGGAACAACAGCACCTGATAGCACCGTTACAGTTCAAAATAGTGGCATTGATTTTGATGTGGCTACGTATGATGTTCGCGAGGGTGGCACTGTAGATGTGAAAGTTAATCTGGTAACCCCATCAATTGGCACCATAGAAGTTCCGTTAAAAGTAACGACGACTGGAACTGGTGGAACAGATACCATTAGCTATACAAGTGTTACATTTGCGGATACTGAAACAACGAAAACAGCTACTTATACAGCACCTTCATCATCATTGGGTGTTATAGTTAAATATGAATTTGATACCGATGATACCGATGATGCAACGCTTGATTGGCCTGATGACGTGGTTGAAGGAACGGGAATATTATCAAATATTATAACAATTAAAGATGCTTCGGTTACTATTGCGCCTGCCACAAAAATAGTTGATTTAGGCAATACGCAAGATGTAACTGTTACACTTGCCACTCCAGCGATTGGCGAAACCATTATTCCTATTGTTAGAACAGATACCAAGCTTGATGGTACAGTAACTACGTCAACGCAGGATGTTACCTTTGCTGATGGCGAAGATGAAAAAGTGTTTGCCTTTGATAGTACGGCAAATGTACCCGGCACAACAAATAAAACTGCACCCGGCTCTACAGTTAAATATACATTTGGTACTTTGCCAGCATCTATAACCCTAGGCACAGATGTAAGCAGCACCTTATCACTTAATCAGACTCAGGTTGAATTTGCTGAGGCATTATATGAAATTCTGGAAGGTGAAACATCTGTTCAGATTGAAGTAAATCTTTCTGCAGTTGCCAGGGCTGTTTATAATGTGCCAATTGTTAGTAATGGTAGCACTCAAGTGGTAACTTTTGCTATAGGTGAGCAAAGTAAATTGGTTACCATTAACACGAGCTCTTTAACCGCTGGTTACGTGGGTAGCTATCGTTTTGGTTCTTTGTCTGATGAATTGATTGCAACCGGCACAATTCTTACCAGTATTAAGGTAACAGGTTTGCCTAAGGTAAGTTTTGCTTCCGATAGCACTGAGATAATAGATGTAGCCGATCCTGTATCAATTACAGTTAATCTTTCGACACCAGTGCCTTATGATAGCGTTGTTCAGTTGATAAGAAAAATTACCAATCTTGATGGCACTGTTGATACGAATACGCTAAATGTTGCGTTTGATGCTGGTGAGCAAACGAAAACCGTCTTAGATAGTCTGCCTGACTTTGTTTATGGTGAAACTGCAACATATAGTTTTGGTACATTGCCAACTGATTGGCAACAAGATGCTACCAATGTCTTTACTGTTACCGTTGCCCCGAACGTTACTAGGGCTGTATCATTTGCTAAACCGAACCATTCTGATGTGCCGCAGCCCGGAAGACAGGTTACGTTTAAAATCAACTTGAATCATGCTGCTGATAAAAGCTATGTAATTCCATTGGTTGTTACACGAACAGTAATTTCTGGAAATAGCAATGCTGTAACGGTTGATACATCAAAATCGGTTACTTTTAACGTAGGGGATACCAGTAAGGGATATACTTATACCCATTCGGGTTATGATGGGAAGGCAGTTGTTGTTGAATTCGGCACATTGCCAAATACGATTGTTGCTGGAACTTACGCATCAAGCTTCCTAGATATAACTGAGATTACTGCTAGGTTCGGAGAAAGCGCAGGGCAGATTACCGACGGCGATGATATTGGTTTTACACTTCTACTTGGTCGTGCATCTGAAACTGATGTCACTATCCGTGTTCTATATAAGGCGGACGTTAATAGTGCGAATGCGAATGCTCTTAATACCGTACAATTCTACGATATTGCTTCATCTACAAATCTTTCTGAAAATATAGACGTCATTATTCCAGCTGGTGAGACTGAAAAAACTGTTATTCATAAAACATATGATGCGACTCTGAAGCAATCATATCCGGCAAATTCTTTATTTGGATTCCATATAAATAATAGTTTTGTTAACCCATTGCCTATCGGGTATACAGGAACATATTCTGGTAAAATTATGACCCTAAAAGCTGCGTCTGGTAATTTTATTCAGATTTCTGAACTTGATAAAACGATTGCAAAGGGAGAGACTGTTGATTTTGATTTAGAAATATCAAATCCGATAGCTAACGCATATAAAGTAACTGTTGAAAGAACAACTGCGCCTAATGGTGGAACAGCCTCTACCAGTAATACTGATTACATTATTCCTGCCAATGCAACGACTCAAACAATTAGCTATGATAGTTCAACTTTAAATACCGATGATGGTGCTGATATCACCTACACAATTCAATCTGTTGAATTATGCCTTACCTCAAACTGCTCAACCTCTGTATCCAGCCCTTCACTTAAAATAGGCACGAATAAGAGTATCAAGATTACTGTTGCTGGTGACGAAATTATTAGCTTTAAGGAAACCAATCTTACCATTGATAAAGGTGATACGGCTACGGTTACTGTGCAACGTGCCGCTGCCGCTGCCAATGCTTTGATAATTCCTGTTGTTAAGAAAATCTATAATGCTTCTGGCGACCTTGTTGATTTAGAAAATAGCAATGTTACTATTGCTTCAAACAATACAGAAGGAACAGTCAGTTTTGATAGCACGTCGATTGCAAATCATAATTACGTGATTTATGAATTTGGTACATTGCCAAATGGTTCTAGGGTAGGCACCAATACTCAAACGCGTGTTGATATTACCTATGATTATATTACATTTGATAGGGCTTCTATAGAACAAGTGATTGGTGTGCTTTATACTTTACAGCCAAGTATTATGATGAGGCGGGTAACATCGCCCGGAATTGTAGGGGCGGTAACAGTAGTTTGGAGTATTAGAGGCGGTGTTTTCCCAGCCAATTTTGAGCAATCCGTTGTGTTGTCCCCTAATCAAGGTAGGAGAGTGCTATTGGGTACCGTTAACACCCCTGGTCAGTACCAATTACGGTTATTAAGAACAACTTCACCCTCAGTGGCACTCAGAGATATCACAGAAAGTGTTATAAATGTGGTGAGTAATTCATCTGCTACATTTAATGAAACTGCCAGCACGGTATTAAAAGATGAAACTGCCACAATCAATTTAACACGGATGGGTAACAAAACCGTTGCGTTAGATTATCCTATTAGCATAGAAACCACTGTACCGGGTAATGTTGCAACAACCACCTCTGGAACAGTCAATTTTGTAGCAAATAATGAGATTGGAACCATTACTCTTGATACAAGCACTTTGGCAGCGGATAGTACGGTTAAATATTCATTTGATACCAGCCATGCTGATTGGCCTAGCGGTCATGTTGTGGGTGCAAATGCAAACCATATTGTTACTGTAATGGCTAATAATCAGCTTGCTGTGCCTGTGCAATTTGCGAATTCTGCCGTGAATATTGACCAAGTTAGTGGCAATATACAGTTGAAGCTTGCTGAAGCACCGACTAGCCTCTTGAGTGTGCCAGTTACAATTATTTATGAGGATGTCTCAGCTGGCACAACTAACACCATTAATCATCTGGCAGGGTTTGTAATAGGGGCGGTGAGTGCTAATGTTCCTTATGATGCAAGAAGTTACGATACAGATGATACGGTTAAATATAGTTTTGGCACATTGCCAGCAGGCTATATTGCTGGCACGAATGCAACATCAACATTAACAGTGCGGGCGGCAACCTCTTATGTGGCAGAATTTGATGGTTCTTCAGCGAGTGATGTGTTTGCGAATACCACTATTCCTGTAAAAGTGAAATTAGATAAAGATGCAACTTCTTCTTTTGGTATGGTGGTAAAAATTAAGAGAACGCATGATGGTACGCTTACTGAAACTAGAAAAACTGTTACATTTAACGTTGGAGACCGTGAACAGACGATTTCCTATAATACGGATGATGATGGTAATGGTGCGGATACCGCGCTGGAATTTAGCCTTGAGACATATCCAAGTACAATCACTGAAGGCACGCAGAATATTTATACGGCAACAGTAAAAGATAGTGCCGTTAGCTTCGTTGGTGACTCTAGCTTTACTGAATATGTTGATATTGGTTCATCGGGTGGTAAGAACTTTACGCTTAGGTTGAACAATTCCCGCACAAGTACGCTAACGGTACCATTGCAAGTAACAGAGGCTGCCTCGGATGGCACGGTAACTGTGCGCACTGAAAATTTTGTATTCAATGCTGGTGAGACAAGTAAAATTGTTGATACTGGCATACTAACGGTGACTAAAGCAGGTTCAGAAATTATTTATCGACTCGGAGATGCTGCAGGAGTTTCACCTTCAACACGGACAGCGTTTGATTATAAATTTATCATTTCAAATAATGTTGTGACATTTGATTTAGCCTCGCAATCAAAATCTACAGGTGCTACTTATACCGTAGGAGTCACTCTTGGTGAAGCGCCTATAATCACAACAAGTTTCCCTTATAGGATTCTGCAACAGAATACCGCAACGTCAACGCCATTTTTTGAAAGCGGTGGTCTGTCAATCCCCAGTGGTAATATTCTGGTTGCGGCGGGTGCAACGCAAGGAAATATTGTATTAACGCTTCATGGTGATATTGTTAATGGTGGGTCTGCTATATTCTCATTTATACTTACTGGCACGGATATTAGTGGATATCTCCTAAGTGGTACTACGGCCCACCGTGTGAATGTGCTTAACAACACTGTAGAATTCTCTGATGCTATTTCTGTTGCAGATGTAGGTGATGATGTTGCGTATAGCTGGACAAGTTCACCTGCTTATTTACCTGCCAACCATGGTGGTCAGAAGTTGCAACTGAAAACGACTTATCTGGATTTGAATGGCAATGCGCTATCTACTTTCACAGCTGATATTGATGATTATGATGCATCAGGCACGAATAGTGGCACATTAACTGTTCCTACTGTAATACCGGGCGGTGAAGTTATTCTTGAATTGGTTAATTTACCATCAAATATTGGTTTAGGGGATGTGAGCAAACAGCGTGTGGTGGTTAGTCGCGATGTTTTCTTCTCGCAAACGGCGGCTTATACGGGTGTTATTGGAACAAATTTAACTGAAACATTGAAATTACAAGCCAGTAATAATCTGCCATATGATGTTGAAGTGCCTGTAATTGCAATGTTGCAAGAAGGTGGCGTGACCCAATCAACCGAGAATATTACGGTTCTTATTAAGAAAGATACGAAAGAAGCTACATTTGATTACAATGTGCCTGCCAGTATGACTGGAGCAGTCCGCTTTGAATTACCTGCTGATTTAGGTGATGCTGTTGTGAAACGTGCTAGCAGTAGTAATACTGTTAGCCTAACAGCAACGAAATTGCCGGATGTGCAGTTCGTTAATGCAACAGGCAGTAGTGAATTTCTACCAAGTGCTACGGATACCAGAGAAATTATTATCCCTGTAACGTTGCCGAGTAATGTTACATTGTTTGATGGCGCAACTGTAGAAATTGCATTACAGGAAAGAGTTACGCAGGGCGCAACTCTTGGCGAATGGACAGATATTACTGAGACATTAACCAAAAATACTGATGGAACGTATCAGTTTATTTATGAAACAGATCCGATTACCTTAGATGGTTCTATTGAGTTGAAATTGATAGAAGGTGATAGTAATACAATAGGCACGCAGGTAGATTATGACCATCAGATTAGCATATCTGCAGCAGTTGCAACTCAATTCAGCCTTACAGCTGGTAGCACAATTAACTCTAGCACTATGTATCACAACCAAGATACGGTTAATATTCCTTTTGCATTAACCCGCGCACTTTCAAACCCTGTGCCAATGTCCTTTGAGGTTAGCCATATTAAGAATCATTCTACTGTTCATGAAGAGAGAGTTAGTTTTACTATTCCTGCTAATGTTACTGTTGGTAACCTAGAATTTACAGTGCCACTAGTGTATGGTGGTGCTACAAGAATGTTTGTTACGGCCGATACGCCTGCTTTTTTGGGCATGACGATAGAAGCAGCTAAGAACTTTGCCTTGTTTAATGTTGAATCGTATCAGGTTCAATTCATTCATAGCACTGATTCAGACATAGTTGATCCGGGAGAATTTACTGCGATATTCTTAGGCACAGGTTTCGCTGTTACAGAAGAATTTGATGTGCTATATGACATTCGTTTCAAAAATAATGGTGCTACTTCATGGAGTGCTTGGGAAGAATGGACTGGTCGTGTGTTACCTAGTAGTATTTCCCTAAATTTCACCACCGTTTATACACTTCCAGAATTTGAAAATACTCTGGATGTTGAATTTAAGATAAAAGATCAATTAGGTTATGATATTACCAATACCAATACTTATGTGTTCTCTGCTACTGAAAAAATTATCAATAGTTCAGTTGTATCATTTGATACGCAGGATATTGCTGATAAACGGATGAGTGAGACGGTGGATATTGACATCACTTTAGGTACCGATGTGACAGTTTTCGGTGCTGTAATAACTGTGCCTATTAAAGCAACCTATCGCCCAATTGGTTCAACAATTATTACCCAAACAGAAGAATTCGATGTGCCGTTTGCCGCTGGTAATACAACCGGCACACTCGCTTTCACTGCACCAAGGTTGCATAATCATCAGGTAACATTAGAGCTTGATACAGATAGAACCACTAATTTTCTAGAACATGATAGTAAAACATATTCACAATTCAACGTATATGCGAATACAATTAGTTTCCCAGGCACATGGACTTCTGGTAGACATATTCCGGAAAGCACGATTAATTTTTTAGCGAAAACAGATTTGCCATCATATGGTGAATTGGTTGTTTCATACCGCTTCCGTGATTCTAATGCAACAGATGCCGATTGGGAAGAAAGAACGGTAACTATTGAGGCAGGCGGCGACACAGAAAACGGTTTTGTTATTCCGCATGAATTGCCTGCATTCACATCAAGTTATACGTTAATAGTGGAGTTATTATCTTCTGAGACTGGTGGTGTTGTGGTTGCTAATCCTAACAATCAACTCACCTCTGTCATTAGACCTCTTTCAGCTTCTGTAGCTTTTACCACAACAACGCTTTCTGATAAAAAAATTGGGGAAACTGCCACTTTTGATATCCTTGCAAGTCGCTTGTTATCAACATCTGAATATTCGATGCCAGTTAAAATAGAGGTAAAAGCTGTTGGTGCGCCTGATAGTGCCTATACTGAATATGAAACAATTTCGGCTATATTCCCTGCTAGTGCAGCAATTGCATATGGTTATGTGAGTTATACCTCACCATATTTGCATAATCATGATATTAGGCTAACCCTTGCGCCAACATCAGAATCAGGCATTATAGTTGGTTCCGCAAATACAGCAACATATACGGCACAAGGCTATAATATGCATTTTGAAGAAGAGAATCTGAATGCTGATGGACATATTGAAGTTGCAAAATCTCCAGGTGGTAACATCGCGGTGAAAATGTTTACAGGTGATGATGTATTAGTTGATGTGAGAGTGCCTATACAGCGTAGAATAAGAGATAAAGATGCTTCTTGGACGGCCTGGCAAGATTTTTATGTTGATGTTCCTGCAGGCAACACAGCAACCGATGGCTTCACCTTTTATTACACAATACCAACATTCGGAGACTTCGCACATATTCAGTTCAGATTTTCGAATGATGCAACCAAAGGCTTTGTAGGTACAGCTACTGGACATGCAGTAGGATATAAAGTGAATAATCTTTCACCTGTTATTACAACAGAACGCACAATCACTTTTGATACGCAAACTTTTGCTAATAGAAAAATTGGTCAAACTGTTAACGTGCCTCTTACCTTATCACAAGCCTATCCTTTTGATGTAATGGTACCACTTAAAAAGAGCTATTCTTATGTAGGTTCTTCAAGTCTGACTGCGATGACGTTTACGGATGAAACTCTATATGTAAGATTCCAGAAAGATAGCACGACGGCAACTTACACTGAAAATGCAGATTATTTGGATGATTATCGTGTGGAGTTCACTTTTCAGGAAGCCACAAACCTGAATTTGGTTGTCAATATCGCGAAAAGCTATAGCAGATACACTGTTAGGGGCTATGATTTACGGTTTGAGGATGTAGCTATAAACACAGGGCATAATCCGGGTGATACTGTTACAATAAAAATGTTTACAGATACTGATGCGGTAACTAATGTAAAAGTGCCATTGCAACGCAGAATAAGAACTCTGACTGGTTCCACGTGGAGTAGCTGGGGTAGCGGTTGGCAAGATTTTTATGTTGATGTTCCTGCAGGTGACACAGCAACTGATGGTTTCACCTTTGATTACACATTGCCTTCATTTGCGGATGAATTACATATGCAGGTCAGAATTGTGCGAGAGAAGAGCACAGGATTTTATTCTACTACAGGATTGCCTCGTACGGCCAATTATAACGTAACTAAGCTTTCATCACAGCTAGGAACAGACCGTACACTTACTTTTGATACGCAAACTCTTGCTAATAGAAAAATTGGTCAAACTGTTAATATACCTCTCACCTTATCACAAGCCTATCCTTTTGATATAACAATACTACTTAGAAAGAGCTATTCTTATGTAGGTTCTTCAAGTCTGAATCCGGGAGTAACTCCACTTCCTAAAACTGTGTATGTCACATTTGCAGCAAATAGCACGACGGCAACTTACACTGAAAAGGCAGATTATTTGGATGATTATCGTATGAATTTCACTTTTCAGGAAGTCACAAACCTGAATTTGGTTGTTAATAGCGCGAAAACCTATAGCACATACACTATTACGGGCTATGATTTACGGTTTGAGGATGTAGCTATAAACACAGGGCATAATCCGGGTGATACTGCTACAATAAAAATGTTTACAGATACTGATGTGACAACTAATGTAAAAGTGCCATTGCAACGCAGAATAAGAACTCTGACTGGTTCCACGTGGAGTAGCTGGGGTAGCGGTTGGCAAGATTTTTATGTTGATGTTCCTGCAGGTGACACAGCAACTGATGGTTTCACCTTTGATTACACATTGCCTTCATTTGCGAATGAATTACATATGCAGGTCAGAATTGTGCGAGAGAAGAGCACAGGATTTTATGCTGGTAACCCAGCAGCTCCTACGGCCAATTATAATGTAACTAAGCTTTCAACTGCTATTGCAACAGCACGCACACTTAGGTTTAATACTCAAAGCTTTACCAGAAAAGTTAATCAATCTGTTAGCGTGCCTCTCACCTTATCACAAGCCTATCCTTTTGATGCAGTGGTATCACTTAGAAGGAGCCATACTTATGTAGGCACTGTTTCAGGGGTAGCAGGACCACCTGCTAAAATTTTATATGTCACATTTGCAGCAAATAGCACGACGGCAACTTACACTGAAAAGGCAGTTTATTTGCCTGACCATCGTGTGAATTTCGCTTTACATGCAGGCGCACCCTTGAATTTGAATAACCATAGCACGCAAAGCTATAGCAGATACACTGTTACGAGCTATGGCTTACGTTTTGAAACTGATAGAAAGACGGTAGTAAAAAATGCGGGTCAAACCTTTGCAGTGAAAATGTTTACAGATACCGATCTTCTGACGAATGTAGTAGGAACAGGTGCCTTAAGGTACAGAACAGAAATTGATGGTGGTAATTTTTCTAATTGGCAAGATTTAAGTATCTCTGGTCCGGGAGCAGGAAACACCCAGACTGGTGGCTTTACTTTTAATCATACAGTGCCTTCATCGAGTACTGGTGGAGTTGTAGTGGAGTTCGACATTAAGGTACCTTCTGCTTCTCAAACACATGCTTTTCATCGCATTGATGGAGGCCATTCTAGAGTGAGATATGATATTATTCCTACATCAGCTATATCAACACAGCGCACAGCCCGCTTTTCATTCTCTGATCGTGGTGATAAAAGCATCAATGCATTTATTGATCTGCGTATGAGCTTATCACAAGCTTTTCCTTTTAGGGTATCGGTGCCAGTTACAAAGAGTTATGTTTATAAAGGTAGTGTATCAGGCGCAGTTGTGCCAGCTAATAAAACTGTGCATGTACTTTTTAGTGCGAATAGCATAACGGGATATGGATATGGTACGAATAGCATAACGGGATATGGAAAAGAGAGAGCGGAAAATTTGCATAATTATGAAGTTAGATACAGGTTACAGTCAGGCTCAGGATTGAATCTTGTCAATCATAGCACAGATGATTCTACAAAATATAGGAATTATGGTTATGAAGTGAGATTTGAGCATAATGGTCTTGGTCTCCGAGATAGTAATAATTATACTGGTCCTAATATAAAATTTTTTACTGACCGCAGTATATTTAAAGACATCAACTTTACCTATAGGGTTCGGCAACGCAATAGTGCTTATAGTAATTGGGGTCCATGGGAGTACAGAACTATTCTTATTACTGATAATGACGATGATTTTACTATTTTGGTTCCTATGAATCAGTCATATATGCAAGTGAATATACCTGAGAAACCGGGTCAAGGCTTTGTGAATAAACCTGGCAGGCACCATTCGCAGAATTATAGAAGAACTAACTAATAAACTAGTTTAAGGATGATAGCATGATGCTGAGCCAATGATTGGCGATATTCCAGTAATGTTGCTTAGGTTTTGCATCAATGCGTTGCTCCATTTTATCAGCTTTGGAAAGCTTGCGCCCTGCTTGTATTTCAATCAATGGATGATGCCAATAGGTAGGGTGGGGTAACCCTAATAATCTTTGTAATAAGATATGCAAGGCAGTAGAATCATATAAATCAGCACCACGCACCACATGGCTAATCTGTTGCAAGGCATCATCTATTACAACGGCAATATGGTAAGATGTGCCAATATCACGCCTACGGATAATGTCATCTTTGATGGTGCTTGCGAACGTCATTTTCGTGTGTTTGGTGGCGATATCTGCATTGATACGAATAGAATCCCCGGCTTTAATCGCATCATGAAGCGGAAAACTATCATTGATAACACGCGCACGGCAGGTTTGCGGATAAGCAGATAAATGATGATATTGCTTTCGGCTACATGTGCAACCATATAAAACGCCTTGTTCTGCGAGCGTCGTAATTGCGGGGGCATAATCAGCCATATATTCTGATTGCAGACGCACATTTTCTTGCCATGTGATTCCTAGCCAGTGTAAATCTTCGTAAATCGCCTGCACATAATGCTGATGGCAACGGGTTGTATCAATATCTTCTATGCGTAAGGTGAAACTGCCATGATTGCGTTCAGCCAATAAAAAATTCAAACAGGCTGAAACCGCATTGCCTTCATGTATAAAATGAGTGGGTGAGGGGGCAAAACGATAATAATGCAATGGCTAATTCTTAATATGATTTAAGGTAAATATAATGTTATTTTTATCAGAAAATTGATAGATAACAGGCTGCGATTGGTTGGGAATGGTGATGAAAATCATTTTACTGATTTGCTGTTTGGTTTCATTTTTCTTACTGCGTACCATTTGACAAGAAAACACATGGCTTGCGTTAAAGTGGCGATGTTTTTTATGAAGCGAGATTTCTTGCCTATCAGAAAATGCAAGAAGGTAATATGATTTGCCACTAAAATAGTGGATGGTAATATTATCACATTGCTGATTATTATTTGCCAATAGGGGCATGATTTGCCAGAGTGAGGTAAGAGGGTCAAGCGTGGTTGCATTTAATGTTTTGTTATCTAGCTGGTATTTATCATCATGATAGGTAAGGGGGGTAAGAATATCTTTGGCTGATAGGGTGCCTTCGCTGATAAAATTTTTCTGTTTGCCAAATGCGCGTATCATCATTTCTAACTGATAATGCTCTGATTGAGGACGCGTTAATTGCATGTGCATTTGCCCAATGGTGATGATATTTTTTTTTGCTTTATAGCTTAATGTTATGGGTGTTATGGCTTGGGCAAGATGGCTGTTAAGCAAAATGATAATAAATAGCAAGCTTACCCATTTTGATAAAGAATGTAACATGATTACCAGCTTAGAAAATATTGCGATAAAACTGGATATAAATTCACGATTCCACCAATGGCAATAATGGCAGGGGGTTTTATTTTTTGAGCCATTTCTGTAGCATTTTGTAATTGGCAGATATGAAGCTGTTGTTCAGGGCGTGAGGCGTTAGAGATAAACGCGACAGCATCATCAGGCGCGCGCCCGGCTTTGATGAGGTTTTCTGCGATGATATGAAAATGTTTTACAGCCATATACCAAACCATAACATCGGCGGCTTTGGCAATGGCAGCCCAATCAAATGTATCGGGCACATCGCCAGTAAGGGCATGCCCTGTTAGGAACATCACATTTGAATTGCTTTCGCGCTGGGTAAGCGGAATACCAACCGATGATAATCCACCAATGCCCGCAGTGATGCCGGGGATAACACGGAAGGGGATTTTCGCTTCGACAAGTTTAAGGGCTTCTTCACCACCGCGCGCAAATGTAAAGGGGTCGCCTCCTTTAAGGCGTAGTAATTTTTTACCTGCATGTGCGTGGGCAATGATTTGTTCGGTAATATCATCTTGCTTGGCAGATTTTTTACCGCCACGTTTGCCTGCGAAAATAAGTTCGGTATCGGCTTGCGCCCAGTTAAGAATTTCATTATTAATCAAAGCATCATAAATAATGCAATCGGCATGTTGAATGGCATAGATACATTCTAGCGTTATCATGCCTATGCGCCCGGGTCCTGCACCAGCAAGCCATACCTCGCCTTTGTTAAAGGCGGGCATATTCGCAAATAAATTGGTAAACTCTCTGTGTGTTGCAACTTCTCTCATACAGGCTTCATTCCTAAATTAAGGGCTATTCACCTTTGGAAATAACATATATTAATTCAATTTGTCAAAGCTTACGGGCGTTCTTCCTGAAATTTTGGCAAGCATCATATATAATTTACCAATATCCGAAACGCTGAAATCAGTGGCTAAGCTATTATCAGGTGAAAATTCTTTGGCACTGTTCATAAGGCTTTCAAATTTATTCTGATAGGTTTCTAGCAAGCGTTTGGTTTGGAAACTTTTTAGGTTTTGTTGTGCGATATGTTTGCTGAAAACATCGTTATTTTTGTTTAACAGATGAAGCGTAAAGGCATTTTGTTTGCCTGTTTTGTAATCACCATCAATCTTCTTCATCTCAGACTTTTCAAGCAGATTCTTAGAAAGCTCTTGACTGGTTTTGTGCAATTCCCCAATTAGATTGCGCGCTGAATTCATGAAATTACGGTATTTCGCATCATCTACGGGTTTGATTTTATTGGTGATACTATCTTGTTGTGGCGTACGTGGTGGCAAAGCACCCTCAGTAGGAGTAGGGGTAACAACGATAGGAGCGGGGGTATTCGCGCTGGTTTGAGTTGGTTCTATCGCCTTTGTTTTAGCGGGTTCAACAACATTATTCGGTAAGGATTTGAAAGTATCAGAAGCCTCATGCGTGATGTTGATTGCCTCGCGACATTGCTTGGCAAGCTGTTCTTGCACATGTTGCATGCGGTCAGTCACCGATAACATGCCCGATTGTTTGTCGGCAATCGTAGCACTTAATTTATTGATATTAGAGTTCATTTTATCAGTGATTTTATCAAAGGCATCGCTAAGACTGCTTAATTTCTTGGTTACTTTTTCTACCGAAGAATTCGATGTAGAATTAAACTCATTCATTTTGTCATTACTACTGGTAATTTGATTGCTATGATTTTGAACCAAAGTTCCAGTTTTCTGTAAGCTATTTAATAAACGTCCAAGGTGATTTTCAAACTCACCACTATTTTTACTCAAGCCTGTGATAGCAGATGTGAAAGTGGTTTGAATGTGACTGGCAGTTTTATGGAAGTCATCACTTGTTTTGGTAAAGTTACTGTTAAACTCATCGCCTTGCTGTTGCACAGAGTTAAGGTAACGCCCTAATGCACCATTCAGGTTATGAATGCGACTCTCAAAATCTTGCCCACATTGTTCAATCTCACGGATTTGATATTGCACAGAATTTTCAAACTTATTGCTTTGCTTTTCAACATTTTTAGCAAGCTCGTCCATTTGAACGGCATTATGGGTAAGCTTATTAGCGGATTTATCGATAGAGCTTTCTGCTTGGGTAAAGATGCTAAGAATTTTCTCGCCACGGATAGCCAGATGATTGCTAACGCCATCCACCTTATCAATAGAATGATTAAACAGATTGTAGAAATTATCAGCGCGTTCTTGAATTGATTCAGAAACAGTGGTTAGCTGTTCCATTGCAGGGTTGAAAGCGTTTGAAATCGCGTTATTATGCGAACTAATCGCGCTTTGCAAGCCAGTTACCTGCCCACGCAATTTATCATCCATTTGCACACAATGGGTTTGCGCTTGTGCGGAAACTTCGCCTACCATGCGCGCATGTTGCACCATTTTTTCATGAATTGAATGGAAACGGTTAGAAATTTCATCCGTCTTCTCAATGAAGAAATCAGAGTTTTCTAATAACGTATCCTTACTGCGCGATGCTTTTTCTTCGGCATCATGAATGGCATGGACAAGCTGTTCTTGGTCAGATTGAATTTGCGCGCGTAATGCTCCGGAATTATGTTCCATTCTCTCTAGCAAAGCTTCATAAAAACTGGTTTGTTTCTGGGCAATCGCTTGAATATTTTCAACACGTTCATCGGTATTGCTGATGAGCCCATCAATTTTATCAACGCCCTGATCTAACATTTGGCTTGATTTGAGTAGTTTCTGTAGCAGTTGAATAACATTATTTTCTAACTGTTTGCCTTGTTGGCTGAATTTATCAACCACGCTTAGGCTTGTTTTGGTCAATGTTTCATTAACGTGCGAGCCACCTTCTTCAATCCGCTGAATGTTTTTCTGCATCGCAATATTCATAATCTCAGTCTGTTTTGAAATAGAATCGTTGAGGTTGCGCGCCACCACACCAGAATGGCGTTGCATATTATCTTGTAAGAATTCAATACGCTGATTGATGTTTTGCAACAACTCACCAAAGGCTTTTTCTTGCGAATCTTTCACATAAGTGGAAAGTTGTGTAATTTTATGAGCATGTTTGCTAAAATTACCTTCAATTAACTCAGAACAACTCTCTAGCTTATTGGTGTTTTCTACCAAAGTGCCAACATGTTGCCCAAGGCTTTTGTCAACTTTCTCTAAGATATTCTCACTCTTATTATTGACAATATTCAGCTTCTCACAGGCATCACCAAAATTACCACTCACTTGACGGACATGGTCAGCAGCGCGATTGACTGATGTAATCACTTGGTCAAGCTCGTCACGGACATTTTTACCAAGCATTTTTGTACTCTCTGTAGCACCACCTATTGTTTGTTCAAAGGTTGTTTTATAATCTTGGGCATGTTTCTGGAAATCTGAATATGATTTTTGCACGGAATCTACCAATGTGCTCATCCAGTTTTGATGGGCATTGAAATGATCGCTAATCATATCATAGCTATGTGTATGATGCGTTGATAGCTTCTCGGTGATTTGCTTGCTATGGTTTTTCAAGAAATCTTCAATTTGTTGCTCATTTTGCAAACGCTGTGATTCCATCTCTTCTAGGGTGCCTGTGAAATTGGTCAAACCATCGCCAACCTGTGCCGTTAATTCCGAGCCTTTTTCACGCAACATATCCATAATGGTTTCGCACATTGTGTTATATTGCTGATTATATTGTTGGAATAGATTTGCAAAATGGTCATTATTGCGCTCTAAAAGGTCGCGCATTTGCACTTGGCGCGCTTCAACACGGTTCACAAGCTGGTCATTATTAATATTTAGTTCATGCAGAATCTTCTGGATGCGTAGATACATACCGTTATTACTATTTTCAAAATTGGTTACCAAATCTTCTTGGCGTTGATGAACATTATCGGAAACCTCTTGCACTTTCTGGTCATGATTAAGGATAAGCTCTTGAATTTTATCACGATTTTCATCATTGGTTTTAATCAAATTTTGGAACATATCTTTTTGATAGGTCGTCATATCATCTTTAATTGTATCAAAACCTGATAACATATTGGTAATTTGAGTTTCAATCTGTTCACGAATTTCTTGTTGGCGACTTTCTAGCATGTTGCTGATATCTTTTTCTAGCGTATCAAAATGCTGATTTAACTTGCCAAGATTGTTCTCGCGTTCTTTGATGATATCAATCACACCTTTTAAGTCACCCATCGATTCTTGGGTGCTATGAGTGATTTTAACCAAATTATCGCGTAAGGCTTTGCCCATATGGTCCGCAATATTCTGAAATTCAGTTTCCGCTGTGCTTGATAGAGAGCTCATGGCTTTGATACGTTCATCGACCATTGAAATCATATTATTGAGATTATGTTCAGTTTGTTGTTGAGTTTCTTGCAATAACAGATTTTGTTTATTAAGGGCTTCAGCAAATTCTGGGTTGTTTGTATTTGGCATAACCATATTGGGCATTGCCATATTGTTGTGTGCTGTTTCTTGATTACGACGCAAATTTAAGAATCCCATACCTATAATTAATAAGGGTAGGCTGGTAAGTGCAATAAATTGTAATTTTTCAATGAGTAATAAATTTTGCGCTTCGCTTGAGAATAATATGCCAAGCATAATTGCCGCCCATAAAGCACTGCTAATATAAATAAGAGAAGAGAGGAGTTTATTTGGCGCTGTATTCTTTGTAGATGGCTTCTTATGCCCATGTTTTTCAGTCAGAACATCACCCAATGCTTGCATTGCACCTTTATCCAGCTTGCTTCTATTTGCATTGAAAGCTGTGTGGCTTACTGTTTGTTGATGCTTTAGAGTTGCATCTTCTGGCATTGCATTCTGCATTTTTTCCTCACTCTACGCCACTTTTTAATAGCGCGTGATATTCGTTTGTGCCATTTTTATCAAAAGCGATAAATAACAGCATATTGATTCCATTAATCTCAATTTTACGCTTTACACTACGTTCAATTTTGATTATCTATGAAAGCACTTATGTGCTATACCTCGCTATAGTCAGATGATATTTATGCCCACTTGGCGGAATTGGTAGACGCAAGGGACTTAAAATCCCTCGGTATTTATACCGTCCCGGTTCAAGTCCGGGAGTGGGCACCACCAAATACGCATTATCATCGTATGGTTATGTTTTTCTGAAGATTCTTCCTTTTCAAACATATCCTGATTTATATTATCGTATATTATTGACGAAAAATCAATAATTTTTATCGTTTTGGATGCGGATTAACATGAAGGGCATCAATTATGCACTTTTCTCAACATCATATTGCGCTTGCGGAGTTGATTGAGATATGGCAAAGCAATAATTATGCTGCTGATAAGGTGTTTAGGCGTTATTCGCAAGCAAGGCGTTATATTGGCGCGCGTGATAGGCGTATTTTGCAGGCAGGTTTTTACTATTATTTACGCCATAAATTAACCGTAGAATATGTGATGACGCAAGCATCACTGCCTGATGATGACATGGCACGCGCACAAAGTGCCTTTTATTTGTGGGGCGAACATCCGCATCATGATGAATTATGTCAGCCATTAAAGGCGGTTCTACCAGAGACAGAAACATTGATGGCGCAACTGCCTTCTGCTGTTAAAATGGGCATGCCTGAATTTTTGTTTGATAAATTAAACACATTACCAAAGGCAGAAGATTTATTGCAAGCATTGGCACAGCAAGCGCCCATTACGTTACGTTGTGGCGATAGTGATGGCTTGTATGATGCATTTGTTGCTGAGGGTGTTACTGTAGAAAAAGGTAAGTTATCGCCATTGGCATTACATGTTCAGCAAAGATTATCGGTGGATATGCCAGCTTTGCACCAAAGACAAGCGGAATATCAAGATGAGGGGGCGCAAATTGTTGCATGGCTTTGCTTGCATTTTTTATTGCAATCAGCTCCACTTGAAACTGGTAAAGTTCACTTCTTAGATTATTGTGTAGGTTCCGGAGGGAAAATATTCGCAATGGCTGATTTTGCCTCTAGATTATTTTCATCAATGGTGCCGATGCTAGATTATAGCGCGCTTAATATTGATTCCCGTAACCGCGAGAAACTGCACCAAAGGCTTAAAAAATATCGCAAATCATATCCTGATTATAAGTTGCGTATTTTTCATCAAGCGACTCAAATTAAAAATAAATTTAAGATGGTGCTTGCGGATGTGCCTTGTTCATTGACCGGAACTTTGCGCCGTAACCCTGATAGAAAATGGAAAATCACGCAAGAAAATTTACAACAATTACAGAATACCCAAATGGAGATTATGCAAGGGGCTTCTGCATTGGTGAAAAATGAAGGCTATTTATGCTATGTCACTTGTTCGTTATTGCCTGAAGAAAATCAGTTGATAATAGATAAATTTTTAGCAAGCGATGCGGGGCAGGCTTTTCAACCTGTTGATTTGAGAGTGTTCGCCTCATCTTTGCCAAAAGAATTATCTGATATTGGAGCGGAAATGGATAATTCTTATTTGCAATTACGTCCTGATATTCATGGCTGTGATGGTTTCTTTATCGCATTCTTGCAAAGAAAATCACCTGAGCTAAAATCAGTTTAGCCAGATTCAGTTTAAGTAACCCGCTTTTATTAAACTCTTTGTATAATTATGTTGGGGATTTGTGAAGATAGATTCACTATCACCCGCTTCAATAATTTTGCCATGATGCATCACCAAAACATGATGAGCCATCGCACGCACCAATGCAATATCATGCGAGATAAATAAATATGAAATGTGAAGTTCTTTCTGTAAGTCTTTCAATAAATTAAGTATTTTTGCTTGACGCACCATATCTAATGCGGCGGTGGGTTCATCGAGTAATAATAAATCTGGTTCGGGTAATAGCGCACGGGCAAGGGCAACACGCTGTGCTTGCCCCCCTGAAAGCTGATGGGGATAGGCATATCTTAATTCTAAATCTAAACCTACCTGTTGCATGTTTTGCAAAATTTTATTTTCACGTTCTTTATTATGTTGCCATTGATGATGCAAATCTGCCCATTCGGCAATAATATCCATGACTTGCAAATGCGGAGGCAATGCACTAATAGGTTGTTGAAACAAAATCTGCATTTTCGGGCGTAACGGTTTTAAGGCTTTCTGTGAGAGAGCCATTAAATCATATCCAGCCATTAAAATTTTCCCTTGCTGATGCGTGCCATCAGGAAGAATTCGCGAAATCGCTTGTGCCAATGTCGATTTACCACTTCCGCTTTCACCAACAACGCCTAATGTTTCGCCTTGTTTGATAGTAAGGTTGATATTCTGGCAAGTATATTGTGGTTGCTTGGCATAGCGGATATTAAGATTAACAATCTGCAAGCAATTTTTGGCTGTATCTTTCTGGTTGCCTGCACCTTTTGGGCTATAAGGCTCTACATTGCTTTTGGGAATGGCGGCAAGCAATGTTTTGCTATGAGTAGTTTGTGGATTCTTGAAAATATCATCGCCCGTTTCAATGATTTCACCATTTTCTATGATTGCCATTTTATCTGCCATTTTACGGGCAATGCTAATATTATGAGTGATGAACAGACACCCCATCTGCGTTTCTTGCTGTAATGTTTTTAATAAATCTAAAATCTGCTGTTGTAAAATAACATCTAATGCCGTGGTTGGCTCGTCAGCAATCAGAAGCTCCGGACTATTAATAAGTGCCATTGCAATCATCACCCTTTGGCACTGCCCACCTGAAAGCTCATGCGGATAATGCTGCATGATATGCTGTGGGTTTTCAAGAGAGGTTCTATGCAACCAATCCATCACAAGATTCTTTGCATCATTTTTTTTGATATTTTGATGATTTTGTACAGCTTCTATCATCTGTGTACCAATTTTATGTAAAGGGTTCAGTGCATTTTGTGGGTTTTGAAAAATCATTGCGATTTTCTTACCACGAATATGGCGCATATCAGCCTGTTGCAATGCTTGCCCGTTAAGTGTGATGGCACCTGTTAATGTTGCATTATGTGGCAAAAGGCGCATTAACGTATAAGCAGTTAGGGTTTTACCAGCACCGCTTTGCCCGATAAGTGCTAATGTTTGCCCTTTATCAATGGTTAGATTAATATTTTTAAGAATATGAGTTGCATCAATATCAAGTGATAAATTGGCAATGTCTAAAAGAGGATAGGGCATGAATGGTAAAATAATGTGGTTATTAGTTTGCTAATTTAGGAATGCGTTGTTGTAATGTAATATCCCGATAAATCAACAATAATCTTCCTTCAGAAATAGGCAGGGCAACCATACGAATAATGGTACCGTTTTTAAGATGAATTCTTGTTTCAATGCCACGTCTTTTTGAAATTAATTTGGCAATACGGGCTTTGAATGAGCTTGTTTTAATATTCGTATCGAGTAAGCGAATGCTTTTTTCTAAGATAATTTCATGATGGGGTGCGCTTTTGAGAAAATCTTGTTTTAAGTGCCATATTTCTGCAAATGAAGGGTTCCATAATTGCAAGAAACCTTTGTGGTTAAATACCGCAATGCCTTCGCTGATTGTATCGAGTGTATTGCGGTAAATACTCAATAAGATATTCATATCCTGCTCTAATTTTATCATCTCGGTAATATCCTCGCTTGATTGCAAAATGCCACCATCGGGGTAAGGGGTGCTTATTCTTTGAATAATTCTATCATCGGGCAGATATAAAATTTCTGTCTTGGCTTCTGTTAAATTACTGAACAGCATTTTTTCTGAATCTATAAAATCATCGCTTTCTAATTTTCTGGGAAGCATTTTATTTTTGACTAAAATATCTAAAACGTCACTTAATGCAATGCCCGCGGTAATATCATTCGTTCCCCATATTTTATTTTGCATCACGTTACAAAAAACAAGCCTACCATTTTCATCAAAAATACTGATACCAATATTAAGATTTTGAAACACTTGATGTTCTGCTTCAATACGTGCGAGCAATTTGTTTTGTAGAATTTCAATATCGGTTACATCCGTAAGGCAAAGCGTGCTAATGCCTAAACAATATACATAATGGACATCAAATAAGCGCACAGCGCCTTCATGATTCAGATAAATGCTAGAAACTTGCGGAACTTTACTTTTGCGTGCGCGTCTTTTCAAATCACGTAATAATTTTTTGATAGTGTTACGATTCTTATCATTATACAGTGCCATATGCTGACCACTGGCAAAAATTTGAATATTAAAGGGCAAAAAAATTGCAAAAACACGGGCTAGATTTTTGATAGCTAATTGAAAAAATATAATCAATGCTAAAATTATCAATGTTGATATGCTAATGATAGGCAAAGCCATATAATTCATGGTTTGTTTTCCTCGTAAAGATAATAATGGTTGTTATTATGGCATATTCTAAGATTTATAGCATCTAAAAAATACTATCAAATATGTGTTAATCTGCCAAAAATTTCTCGGCATCAAGTGCTGCCATACAGCCTCTGCCAGCTGCCGTAACCGCTTGGCGATACACTGTATCATGCACATCACCAGCGGCAAAGATACCCTCAATATTAGTATGGGTGCAATCAGGCTTGGTTTGGATATAGCCAGCTTCATCCATATCAATTTGATTCTTAAAAATATCAGTCGCAGGTGTATGACCAATGGCAATAAAAATACCATCAATATCAATCACTTGCTTATCATTATTAAGTGTATTTCTTAACGACATATTGGTGACATTCAAAGGATTCTCATCGCCTAATACGTCATCAAGCGTATGGTTCCAGATGACTTCAATTTTAGCATGGTTAAGCAATCTATCGGCAAGAATTTTCTCTGAGCGTAAGCTATCACGCCGATGCACCAACAACACTTTTTCAGCATGGTTGGTGAGATAAAGGGCTTCTTCAACGGCTGTGTTACCACCACCAATCACGGCTACTTTTTTGTTACGATAGAAAAATCCATCGCAGGTAGCACAAGCCGAAACTCCAAAACCTTTGAACTTTTCTTCACTGGCAAGTCCCAACCAACGCGCTTTTGCCCCCGTACAAATAATAACCGCATCGGCTGTATATTCTTCGCCACTATCGCCAATCATTGCAAAAGGCGTTTGTGTGAAATGCACTTTGCTAATCATATCATTGATAATTTTTGTGCCGACATTTTCAGCTTGCGCTTTCATTTGCTCCATCAGCCACGGTCCTTGAACAATATCAGCAAAACCAGGATAATTTTCAACATCAGTGGTAATCATTAATTGCCCACCGGCTTCTAATCCGCTAATCATGATAGGGTTAAGACCTGCACGCGCGGCATAAATGGCGGCACTATAGCCAGCAGGGCCCGAGCCGATAATGATTAATTTTGCATGCATGTGTGTTGCTTTCTCAAATTATATTGTATCATCTTCAGTTGCAATGAAATGACCTGCTTGTTTTTCTTCAATAATTTGTCTGCGAATGATGCGTGTATTATCAAACCATTCTTCTAATTTTTGACCATCTTTTTGAGTAATGGCATCAGTCAATGTATCTAAATCATTGCGGAAAATTGTTAGTAATTCTAGCACTGCTTCACGATTATGCAAAAAAACATCACGCCACATGATAGGGTCAGAGGCTGCAATTCGCGTGAAATCACGAAAGCCGCCCGCAGAAAACCGAATAACATCATTGTTTAGCGAGGGCGTATCCTTACCATCATCACCACCATCTTTATTCTCGTGATTAAATTTATTTTCTAAATTACGCGCTGTACCTACAATTGTATAGGCCATTAAATGAGGCAAATGACTGGTAATCGCAAGCACTTTATCGTGCCGTTCGGGCGACATCATCTCAATCATTGCACCAAAATTTTGCCAAAATTCTGTTAATTTTTTCACCTGTTCAGCAGGGCAATCATCGCTAGGAGTCATAATCACATAGCGATGCTCAAATAGATTGGCAAAGCCTGCTTCAGGACCAGAATTTTCAGTGCCTGCAATGGGGTGCGCTGGAATCAATGTGCAATGTTGGGGCAGAATAGGGGCAAGCTGTGCAATGATGGATTGCTTGGTTGAGCCGACATCGCTGATGATGGCGCCTTGCTTAATATGCGCGCAAATTTCTTTTCCTATGGCTTGATAAGTGCCAACAGGGGTTGCCAAAATAATTAAATCAGCATGTTGCACCCCTTGCTTTGCATCCGCATAATAGCTATCGCCTAATGATAATTCCTGCGCTTTTTGCAAATGTGCTGGATTGTTATCGATAATATGTATGTGTGGCGGCGTGATTTTTTGCGTGATTTTTTGCGTGGTTTCTTGTTGGGCATGATACCGTTTAATAGCATGGCAGATTGAACTGCCAATTAACCCGCAACCAATCAGGGCAATATCGGAAAAAAGCGGTTTCATGAAATATGTTGCAATGCTTTGATTAATTGTTGATTTTCATGCTCACTGCCAATGGTAATCCGCAAATATTCAGGCAAGCCCATTGATACCGTGTGGCGCAACAAAATATTTTCTGCTTTCAAATTTTCAAAAATATTTTTGGTATTTCTGCCTGCATGACAAAGAAGAAAATTACCCTGTGAAGGCAGTGGTTGCAAACCATAATTAGGTAATTCTGTTTGCAAATAAAGCATCATATCGGCATTTTTCTGCACCGATTGGGCGATGAATTCATCACATTCAAGGCTTAACATTGCCAATATTTGTGCAAGCGAATTGACACTAAAGGGTTCAGATAATTTGTTCATGGCATTGATAATGACATCAGAGCCATAGCACCAACCCACACGCAAACCAGCCAAACCATGCGCTTTAGAAAAAGTATGGGTTACCAAAATATTTTCTGCTTGTTGTGCCAAAGCCATCGCGCCATCATAAGGCTTGCCATTATTCTGCTCAGGGGCAACATATTCTTTATAAGCGGCATCAATCATCAAAACAATATGGGGAGGAATTTGACTGTGTAATTCACGCAAATTTTCTTCATCCATAAAAAAACCTGTGGGGTTGTTAGGGTTCGCAATCATGATGATTTTTGTTTTATCTGTGATGGCATTGATGATATTTTTGATGGGAAGGGTAAAATTATCTTCCTTAATCGCAATCGGAATGGCACCATTTTTTCGCGCCGCAATCGGGTAACACATAAAGCCATATTCGGAATGAAGCAGATGGTCGCCCGGTGATAAAAATGCCGCAGCAACCATGCTAATCAATTCATCAGAACCATTGCCACATAAGGATATTTTGAGCAGGGTAGGTTGAATTTTTTGGCAATGGCATTGCGTAAATTGGGCGAACCTTGTTGCGGGTAAATACTAAACGCTTTCAGACCTTGCTTGTTAATCATATCCGTGATGAAAGTGATGATTTCAGGCGCGCACCCATAAGGGTTTTCATTGGCAGAAAGATTAATATCAGGCAAAGCATCGCCCGCTTTCACGCCCGCTTGATAAATTTTGATTGATTGTAGATAATCTTTAGCAGTTACAGAATTCATTTAATCATCGTGTTCTGCTGGTTACTCAGCATTGATTGCCCTTGTGACTGCATCACTATAGCCACCTAAATAAGTAATTGCAAGCCCCGATAGATTTTGCCAAGCCTGTTGAGATGGCATTTGATAAATCACTTTGCCTGCTATTTTACAAAAAATACTTATCTCTAAATCTTGTGGAATTTTTTCAAAATTATCACATAAAAACAAATGGTTATAGGGGATAAACTCACAAGGTAGATTAGCAAGAATAACGGCTTGTTTTTTTGTACTTTCGTAAGGCAGTGCTTCAATAATATAAAGTTGCTTACCGATAATCTCATTCTGCCAATAGTCACTATCATCTAAGGGGATAATACTAATTTGCGTTTTATGATGTTGTGCAGAAAATAACTGTTCAGCATCTGAATAATAAATGAGTGGCGTTACATTGTAATGTTGCATGGCAATCGTCTCAAGCCCTTTTGCCACATGGATACAAAAATCTTTTATTTCTAGATTTAAGGCACTTCCTACCAATGTCCGAAAAATTGCCTGTAATGTCACAAATGGGATTTTAGGATATTCAGTAACCCACCGTGCTAATTGTTCAGCCTCGCGGATAGGGCGACCGGCATAAAAATTCTTATCTTTTAAGCGTCCAATATCATGGACAACATCAAAACGTTGTTTCAATGTTTCAAGCAATGCGTTATCACACGCATCAATTTTATTCCGCAGCGTAAGAAGTTCTGTCATGAGATATTGTATGTTGCACATAATTAGCAATATCTGCCATGATGCGATTAAGTGCATCTTGCATTGCTGTAAAATTTTGATTTGGGCTAAGCGTTTGCTCATCCATATAAAGAGCGCGGTTGATTTCAATCTGAATATTATAACAATCATTGGCAGGGTTTGCGTAATTCTTAACAATATACGCCCCGGAATAAGGCACATTCATCCGCACCTGAAAACCTTGCTTGCGAAAGCTTTCTTGCAGAAAATCATTCAGCGCATCATCGCTGGTTTGCCCATGCCCATCGCCTAGAATAATATCAACATTGCTTTTAAGCGCGCGCGAGGGCATAGAATGGCAATTAAGATGAAGCGAATAATTGAATTGACGGTATAAGCGACGATAAAGTTTTTCAAGCATATCATGATAGGGCTGCCAATAATTCTCAATCCTATGTTGAATATCACTGCAATCAAGCAGTTTCTCATAGAGCATTTTGCCAGAAACAGTTTGCTTCCAAATCAGCCCATGCCCCGCTTGTGATTTTGTTGTAGGCTTGCAAATCATCTGTGTTTTTTTAAGTGATATAGGCGAAATAAGAGCAGGGTCAATATCATCAATGGCACGGTTTAAATCAATATAAACCCTTGAGAATAAGGACTTTAAGAAAAAAGCATGATGTTTGGGGGCTTGTTCAAACAGGGCATCAACAAGTGTGTCTTCCGATTGGCGTATATCGTGCAAGCTAACATGATGCTTAAATTCTTTTGGCAGATAAGTACCCGAATGTGGCGAATCATAGATAATGGGAAGTGTCTTATTTTGTGGTGCAACAAGGTTGAGCACATGAGCGATATGATACATTGCTTCATCTATTGAGAGTGAAAAGGTAAACTAAACTTGGTTATTATAACAAAATTATACTGAAAATTATACTGAATATGTTATCTTTCATTGCATTTTTTTTATAATTGGCATAATTTGACCTTGAGCTTAAACATATCAAAATAAAGGGGATAATGATGGGTGATATTGATAAGAAATTGGCGTCGTTAGGGATTGATATTCCAACACCTACAGCGCCTCTTGCCAATTATGTGCCGTATTGCATAACGGGTAATTTAATTTTTATATCAGGGCAGTTGCCTATGAAAGATGGTGCGTTTGCCTATCAAGGCAAGCTGGGTGCTGATATTTCACAAGATGAGGGGATTGAAGCGGCAAAATTATGCGCGATTAATATTATTGCACAAGCAAAAATTGCGCTTGATGGTGATTTAGACCGCATTGTAAGGATTGTAAAATTAGGAGGATTTGTTAATGCAACGCCTGATTTTACCAATCACCCCAAAGTGATTAATGGTGCGTCTGATTTATTTGCAGATGTGTTCGGAGATAAAGGACGGCATAGCCGTTTTGCGATGGGCGCAGGTTCGCTTCCTTTAGGGGTTAGCGTAGAAATTGAAGCAGTTATAGAATTTGCCTGATAGGTCAAAATCATCTAATTATAAAGAAGTGCAACATGCGCTTACGGGGTTGCAGGGAAATGATAATGTGCCCACTTCTGAAATTGATGTGCCTTTAACAGGTATTAATTTGCCGTTTCCTATGCCGAATTATTGCGGTGATTTTCAGATGAGAATTTTATCCGATGGTACGTGGCTCTATCAAAACTCACCCATTGGGCGTAAACCATTATGTAAATTATTTGCATCGGTGATGCATTGTGATGATAAGGGTGATTATTGGTTGGTAACGCCTGCGGAACGTGGGCGGATTCAGGTGGATGTTGCGCCCTTTATTTTCGTAGAATATCAGCATGATGATGAAGGCGATTTATGGTTCAGAAGTAATTTAGATGAATGGGTGCGGTTAGATGCAGACCATTGCCTTGAGATGGCGCAGGAAAAACATGATGATGCGCCTTTGCCTTTGCTTACCTTGCGTCATAGGCTGAAAGGTTTAATTGTTCGTTCGCTTTTTTATCAGTTGGTAGAGATTGCCGATATGCGTGTTTTGCCTGATGGTAAGCAAGAATTAATATTAAAATCGGCAGATAAGGAATTCTCGTTAGGCAGTTTTATGGATGGTGAATAATATGGCATCAGCACCGTCTTTTTTTCAAAATTTAAATTTTTGTAAAGTGATACATTGTTTGCAACAATCAGGGGGGCAATGGCGCGTTGTGGGTGGTGCGGTGCGTGACCATCTGCTGGGCAGAATCATCAATGATGTGGATATCGTTTGTGATTTATCTGATGATGCCATTGTGGAAAGCCTCACAGCAGAGAATATTAAAATATTACAGATTGGGCGTGCGTTTGGTGTGGTTCAAGCGGTGTTTCCGGGGCAAGAAAAATATGAAATTGCGTGCTTGCGCCGTGATATAGAAACGGATGGACGGCATGTGAAAATTATGCCGGCAAAGAATTTTAATGAAGATTCCGTGCGCCGTGATTTTACAATTAACGCACTTTATATGGATGAAGAAGGTAGCATTAGCGATTATCATAATGGTATTGGGGATATTGATAAACGTATTTTGCGCTTTGTTGGCACGCCTAAAACACGCATTGAAGAAGATTATTTACGAATATTACGGTTGTTTAGGTTTCAGGCAGAATTAAGTGATTTCAAGATTCATCCAGATTCTTTAGAGGCATGTTATCAATATGGGCAGGGCTTAAAGAAGATTTCAGGCGAACGTATTTGCCAAGAATTGCGATGCTGGCTGTTGGCACCTTATGCGGAAAAAGCGTTAAAAAATGCTTTGCCGATTTTTGCTCATTTACCGCAACCTCTGCCATCGATAGCACAGAATTTTGAACAATTTTCAAGGTTGCAAAAATTATTGAGCGATTATCCGATGGTTACATTTGATGAGCAGATGCGTTTTTTATTAATATTGGCAATGCTACATGCAGGTAAATATCCCTTTGATTTATCAGATAAATTACAGAAAACATTGAAGTTACGCAATCAAGATAAGAAGTTTTTATCTTATATCTTCATTTGTGAAGATTATTATCAAGCTGATGATTCATGGCAAAATTTGAATCAACAGCTGGATTCATATGGAGTTAATTTGGTGCGCGCGCATTTGTTTTATTGTCAAGTAAGGGGGATGAATTTATCATTTTCACGCATGGCAGAGTTTCTCAAAAAAATAAACACATGGCAGGTGCAGGAATTTCCACTCACGGCAAAAAAATTATTAACTGAGGGGGTGGAAAAAGGCAAAAATTTAGGTATAATCTTAAATCAAACGCGTATTTGGTGGGCGCGGGGCGATTTTGTTGCAAATCAACAAGATTGCGTATCTTATGCATGGCAATGTTATGTTGCTTTAACAAGAAATGACCCGTCAGAATGAAGCGTTATATTAAATGGGTTGGGAATTGATAAGAGGCGTCGATTAATGAAAAAAATAATGAAGAGTGGCGTTCATGTATAAAAATCAATATTTTCCGATAGGGCGTTTTTTATATATTGATTTGCTTGCCTTGTTGTGCGGTATGCTTGGTGGAGGGATTGCAATTTGGTTTCTGTATATTATTAAATTCTTTCATGGGTTGATTTTTGGTAGTCAGGCGTTTGATTTGGTGAATGATTTTCCATGGTGGCGCATTATTTTACCGTTATTATTAGCAGGTTTTGTCGCAGGTTTTATCTCACGCTTTATGCGTTACAAACGCCCTTTTGGGGTGGCAGGTGTGGTGGAAACCTGCGCGCTTAGAAATGGGCATATGCCCTTGAAGGAAGGTGTGTTGAATGCCTTGCTACATAAAATAACGCTTTCCTTAGGTGTTTCAAGCGGGCGCGAAGGTCCGGCTATTCATTTGGCGTCAACAATATTAACCCCTTTATTGGTGAAGCTTCGGATTGATAGTCATCATCATGTGTTACTGATGGGGTGCGTGGCGGCAGGTGCCATTGGTGCCTCTTTTAACACGGCATTGGCAGGCGCATTATTTGCATGGGAGGTGATTGTTGGACGTGGCAGGGTGCAATATATTTTACCACTCACGATTGGCGGTGGCGGTGGCTTGCTATTAAGCTATCTATTCTATGGCAGTGAGGGGTTGTTTTATATTCCGGATTTTCCAGCTTTAGATATGATATCCTCTTATTGGATTTACCCTGCTATGGCAATATTCGGGGTTAGCACAGGAGTTATTGGTGGTTGCTTTGTGAGTTTAAGCACATGGATTTATGATTTTTTACAGAGCAAAAATTTTCCAGTGATGGCACGCACAATGTTAGGTGCTACAACATTGGCATTAGTAGCAGTTTCTTTTCCCTACGTGCTAGGGGTTGGTTATCATAATATTTATTTGCAACTTTTTGCAGAAATTAGCGTTGGTGCCGTTGTGATAATTTTGGCAGTGAAATTATTGGCATCAGTGATAACGACTAGCTGCGGTTTAGGTGGCGGGGTATGGACATTATGTTTAATATTTGGCGGAATTTATGGCACAATTGGCGGACATTTATTTGATAGTCTGACAACAAGTGCGGTTGACCATCAAGCTTTATTCATGGTGGTAGGAATGGCGGGCTTTATCACGAGTATTTTGGGCGCGCCTATTACAGGAATTTTATTTGTGATTGAACATAATGGACAATTTGAAATTGTATTTGCCTGTTTAATTGCCGTTATATTTGCGGCACAAACAATTTCGATATTTTTTCCTCATTCTTTTTATTCTGAAACCCTAACACGAGAGATGGGTGGTGGTTGGATGCAAAGCAGAGACCCTAAATTTCAGTTGGCTGTGCATGATTTGATTGAGCCGGCTGATTCTATCTGTGGTGAAGAAAAAGTTGATTTAGCCTATAAATTACTGGAAGATAAAGATGAGCAATCAATCTTATTTGTAACAGATTATCATGATGAGCGTTTCATTGGCGTGATTGGTTGGCAGGAATTATCACGTTATCATCACGGTGAAGATAAAGTTTGCTTTGATATTATGGGTATTAAGCGAAGTGCTTTGCAAGTGAATGATTTGCAACAGGTATGGGAGCTACTGAATACCAACCCCGACCCTGCATTGCCTGTGGTTGATGAGGGTGGCAAAATTATCGGCTGTATTAAACGGACAAAGATTTTGCGTGCCATGCGAGCGCAAGTGAAGAAACGCTAATTTATGATTTTTCAAACAATGTCTTGAGATGAGCGATAATTTCTTGCGCGGTTTGTTCAGCAGTGAGTAACTCGGTTACATTTTCACCGGGGAAAGCCGCTTTTCTAAGCTTTGTAGCTGTGGCTTTGGCTTGAAACGTACCGATTCTGATATTGCTATGAGCCATTTCTTGCTGATAACATTCTAGCAAGGCAATCATTCCTGCTTTGGCAACATGATAATGCCCCCAAAAAGCGTTGGGCTTGCTATCTGTGATGGCTAGGATTGCGCTTTTATTGGATTGTTTCAGCAAAAGTTCTAGGCTACGAAGCAAGCGATAATTTGCCGTTAAATTGATATTAAGCGTTTCTTGCCATTTTTCGGGGGCGATATGGGCAATCGGGGCAAGCCCGCCACCAAGAGTGCCGGCATTCATCAGCAACCCATCTAAACGCCCAAATCTTTGAAACAGACTGGCACCTAACGTATCAATCGTGGCAAAATCATTCAAATCAAACGGCACAAGTACGGGTTTTATGCCACCATCAGCAGTAATTTCATCATCTAATGTTTCTAATCCGCCTATTGTGCGCGCTGTGGCAATAATTTGCGCGCCTTGCTTGGCAAGTAATTTTGCACAATGAAAGCCAATGTTACGGCTAGCACCTGTGACAAGAATAATTTTATCAGCAAAAACGGACATTGTTAGGAAAGGAATTATTGAGAATGCATGGATAGCAACGATAATTGCTTATCAACACCAGATTCGTTATCTTTAATGGTGATAGGGTAATCACCACTGAAACAGGCATCGCAAAATTGTGGATTATCATTATCGCGTTTTGCTCTGCCAACAGCGCAATATAGCCCATCAAGTGAAATAAATTTCAATGAATCCACGCCTAGCATTTTGGTCATCTCATCAATATCATGTTTGGCAGCCAATAATTCCGATCTTTCAGGCGTATCCACCCCATAAAAGCAAGAATGCATGGTGGGTGGCGAGGCAATACGCATATGAATTTCAGTCACACCTGCCGAACGCAACATTTCAACAATTTTACGCGATGTCGTGCCGCGGACAATGGAATCATCTACCAGCACAATTCTTTTGCCCTTTAAGATACCGTGATTGGCATTATGTTTTAATTTAACCCCTAAATGGCGAATCTCATCGGAAGGTTCAATAAAAGTGCGCCCGATATAATGGTTGCGAATGATACCATAATCAAAGGGAATTCCTGATGCTTCCGCATAGCCAAGCGCAGAAGGGATTCCAGAATCAGGTACTGGCACAACTAAATCAGCTTCTACTTGGCTTTCCTTTGTTAGTTGATGCCCAATCTGTTTACGTATTTGATAAACCGATTGATTATTAATCAAAGAATCAGGGCGTGAGAAATAAATATATTCAAAAATACAAAATTTTGATGGTTTTTTAGAAAAAGGAAACTGGCTATGAATGTCCCCTTTTGTGATGGTTACCATTTCACCCGGTTCAATATCACGAATGCGTTTTGCCCCCATAATATCAAAGGCACAGCTTTCCGATGCCAGAATATAGCTTTCGCCTAACTGCCCTAAAATCAGTGGGCGCACCCCGTAAGGGTCGCGTACACCAATCAATTGATTATTGGCAAGTGTTACAATGGCATAGGCACCTTCTAACTGCGTCAAACCTTCAATGATGCGTTGCGCGATAGTGCCATTGGCACGCGAGATAAGGTGCAGGGCAATTTCTGTATCTGAGGTAGATTGAAAGATAGCCCCTTCTTCTATTAAATTTTTTCGTAAGGTTAAGGCATTGGTGAAATTACCATTATGCGCGATTGCGAAACCGCCAAATGCCATATCCGCAAACATGGGCTGAATATTGGCAGTGGTGCTATTGCCAGTGGTAGAATAACGGTTATGCCCGATGGCTAAATTGCCTTGCAATGTATCTAAAATGCGGGGGTCAGAAAATACATCGCCTACCATGCCTGTGGCGCGATGGGCATGGAATTTTTCACTATCATTGCTGATAATGCCCGTTGCCTCTTGCCCACGATGTTGCATAGCATGTAAGCCTAACACGGTTAATTTTGCTGATTCACTGGAAAATGCCATGCCAAAAATAGCACATTCTTCGTGTAATTTATCATTCCACGGAGTTTTAATATCATTGCTGTCAGACATTTTATTCATTAAAGCTGTTGTCCGAGATTTTTATTTGCCCGTTCAATCAATCTTTCAGGGGTAACCCCAAACACATAACGGCTAATATGTTTTGTCACCTGATAGCTATAGCTTTGCATGATTGCATTTTGCATGTTATGGGAAACGCTAAATAATAGGAACAGGTTGAAAATAATGGCGGGCAGTAACGCGCCACGCATGAAACCAAAAATAATGCCCCCTAGATAATCCAACTGCACAGGGATAGCGGTACGCAGACCAGAGACAATTTTTTTGCCGATAATATGAATAACAATAAGCACGACAATAAAAGTACTGGCAACCCCTAATAAGCGCGCCACAGAATAAACAGCAATATATTGCGCGATAATATCAGTTGCGAATTGATAGAATAGATAAGTTATCCAAAAAGTAAGCACCCATTCTAGCAATGAAACAATCTCACGCACAAGCCCCTTCGTCAGTGATAAAAATACCGAAACAACCACACAAGCAATCGCAAGCGTATCGTAAAGCAGGGGGTCAGAAATATTAATCATTAGCTTATGTCTTTCATTAGCTCGGGAAATTGACTTACCGAAGCAATTACATGCATGAATGAATCTTTTGTATCGTGATTAGCAGGTTTTGACAAGATGGGGGCAGGCAGTATTACCTTAGAAAATCCCATCTTTTTTGCTTCTTTGATTCGTAACTCCCATAAATTGACGGCGCGCACCTCGCCTGAAAGCCCTAATTCACCAGCAAAAGCGATATCGTGAGGCAATGCCCGCCCCAAAAGTGCCGATACCAAAGCGGCGGCGGCGGCTAAATCAGCGGCAGGTTCACGCACTTTTAAGCCCCCTGCAACATTTAAATAAATATCATGCCCTGCAAAGACATAGCCGGCACGATTTTCTAAAATCGCAACAATCATATCAAGTCGCGAGCTATCAAACCCGACCACAGTCCGTTTAGGCATGGGGTAAATAGAAGAGGCAACAAGTGCCTGAATATCAACCAATAAAGGGCGCGTGCCAGTGGTGGTAACACATACGGCTTTGCCGGGGCTTGGTTTGGCTTTTTTATCGTGCATGGTAAAAATAGCTGAAGGGTTGGAGACTTCATGCATACCATCTTGGCGTAAATCAAAAATACCTGTCTCATCAGTGGCACCAAATCGATTTTTAATGGTGCGTAACAGCCGATAATACTGATTTTTATCGCCTTCTAAATAAAGCACCGTATCAACCATATGTTCCAACAAACGCGGACCAGCAATATTGCCATCTTTGGTAACATGCCCTACCAGCATCAAAGCGCATTGGTTGGCTTTGGCAAAATGCACCAACATTTGCGTAATCGCTCTGATTTGCGTGATGCTACCCGGTGCCCCTTGGGCTTGTGTGCTAGCAAGAGTTTGAATGGAATCAATCACAACAAAATCAGGCATAGATTGCTGTAAGGCTTCTAGTAAAACATCGCAATCATAATGGCTGGCAAGTTTGATATTATCGGTTTGGATATTAAGCCGTTTTGCCCGTATGTTTATTTGATGGTAAGATTCTTCACCAGAAATATAGACGCATTGTTTGTTTTTTGCCAATAGACCAGTGATTTGCAAAATCAATGTTGATTTACCAATACCCGGGTCGCCTGAAATAAGCGTAACACCGCCCGGCACAATTCCCCCGCCAATCGTGCGGTCAAATTCGGACATGCCAGTAGGGATATATTCTTCTTGTGTTTGTTGTTGATTGCCAAGCGGTTGAAATAAATTTGCAACATCTATTGTTTTGGTTTTTTTTGTTTGAAATCCACCCACCGGAGATAAAGTAGGGCTAGGGGCTTCAATCACGCTGTTCCAATCTCCACACGCACGGCATTTGCCTTCCCATTGCCGATATTCTACACCACATGATTTGCAAAAAAATAATGTAGCTGGCTTTTTAACCATTTATCATTGACGCGGATTGGTTTTAATGGGTCCTTCAGCAGAGCCATTAATAAATTGTTTGATATAAGGATTAGAGGTTTTATCCATTTCCTTCACGGTGCCAAACCAAATAATTTCACCTTGGTAAAGCATCGCCACTTTATCGGCAATTTTACGCACGGAGCTCATATCATGTGTGATGGAAAGTGCGGTTGCACCAATGCTATTCACACAAACCCGAATAAGGTCGTTAATCACATCACCTGTGATAGGGTCAAGCCCAGTGGTAGGTTCATCAAAGAAAATAACATCAGGCTTTGATGCGATGGCACGTGCCAAACCAATGCGCTTACGCATGCCCCCTGAAACTTCATCAGGCATTAAAGGTGCTACATCTTCGCCCAACCCCACATCAGCAAGCCTATCAATGGCGATAGGATAAGCCTTTTCTTTCGCCATGCCTTGCCCATAGATAAGCCCAAAAGCAACATTTTGCCAGATATTCAAACTATCAAACAATGCCGCATGCTGAAATAACATACCGATATTGTTATTAATGTTTTTGCGTTCGCGTTTGCTAATATTTAAAACGGATGCACCATCAAATAACACATCACCTTCTTGCGGGGTTAGCAACCCTAAGATACATTTCAAAGTTACTGATTTACCCGTGCCAGAGCCACCAATAATAACAACCGATTCGCCTTCTTCAACGGTAAGATTAACACCATCAAGCACTTTTTTGGAACCAAAATGGCGTTTAACATTTTTAAGTTCTATTTTAGGCGTTGTTTTTTTATTCATTATATGTGAACCTTTTTTAGGTTAAATAGAGAAAAACATTTCAGTAATGAAATAGTTGAAAATAAGTATCAAAATAGACGCACTCACCACCGCATTTGTGGTTGCCGTGCCAACACCGCGCGCGCCACCTGAAGAATTAAAGCCATGATAGCACCCCATCAATGCCACAATAAAGCCAAACACACCTGCTTTTACTAAACCTGATACCACGCCAAGAGTATCAAGTGCCTCGCGGGCATTGGTAATATAAATGATAGGGTTAAGATTTAACTTAAACACAGCAACAATATAGCCACCCATCACGCCTAAAATATCACCTACGAAAACCAACAAAGGAAGCATTAATAACCCTGCAAGCAAACGTGGCGCAATCAGATATTTATAAGGGTCGGTCGCCAATGTATCAAGTGCATCAATTTGTTCGGTCACGCGCATTGTGCCAAGTTCTGCTGCCATAGAAGCACCGATGCGTCCTGCCACCATTAAACCTGCCAAAACAGGCGCTAATTCACGGGTAATCGCAACCACCACTAAAGTGGGGATTGTTGTTTCAGCAAAATTAGCGGAAAACCCAGAATAGCTTTGTAAGGCAAGCACCATGCCTGAAAACAGAGTCGTCATGCCCACAACGGGCAATGAAAAGTAACCAATCTCAATCAGCTGACGCCATAAGATACCAAGATAGAAAGGAGGGCGAAAAAAATGTGAGACACCATTTAAGGCAAATAAAATCACATTGCCTAGCATTTCAAAAAAGCGGATAATGGTTGCACCAATGGCAGTTAGAATGTTTAGAAACTGTATCATATAATTGCCTTAAAATAATTTTGCATCATTTTGCATTTTAGGGTTCCACGATTACTCTTTTAACGCGTTTAGAAAAAAAGGTCAAGAATTCATGAGGGATTGTCCCCGTATCTCGCGCAATGGCATTGATATCATAATCTTGCCAAATCAACTTTGCCATCTGCCCAATTTCCACAGAAGTTTCTTTGATGATTGCAGTAATATCAACAATAATAACATCCATTGAAACCCTGCCGATAAGCGGTGCTTTCTTGCCGTTAATCAGCACATGGCGTTGCCCATGTTGCGTATTATTTTCACCATAGCGCAGATAACCATCGGCATAACCACATTCAATTGTTGCAGTTAGCATATTGTGGGGGGCAATAAAAGTAGCATCATAACCGCTTGTTTCACCCTTTTTAAGCGTATTGATTTGCAAGATAGGGGCTTCAAGGTCAATCACATGTTTCAGTTGCGGGAACATATCGCGATAGATGCCATATAAAGCGGCACCGGGCTTTGTGCCTGAAAAATGATAATCTTTCCCCAACATAATGCCCGCAGAATTCGCAACAATCAGAGGCAGGTGAAGCAAGGATTGTATGTTTTTCAACTTTTCAAGCTGTGCTTGATTATGAGGGGATAGCGGATTATCAGATGTAAGAAAATGCGATAAAATATGCGTGATGTTTGCTTTTTTTAACAAGGGCAGAAAATCGTTTTGATGACATAATATAAGTGCTTCATCATAGGGAATGCCAAGCCTATTCATGCCACTATCCATATGCAAAAATGTTTGATGAGGGGTATCTTTTATTTCATCAAGCCATTGTTGGATTTGTAAGGTACTATTAAAAATGGGAGTTATTTGATGGTTGACATAATCCTTTGCTGTGCCTTGCATAAAGCCATTAAAAACGCCAAAACGCGCCTCATATAATTGCGGATGTTGCTTTAATTCCAGTGCTTCTTCAAGATGGGCAGTAAAGAAAAAACGCGCACCTTGTTGATATAAAATAGGGGCGATGATATCCGCACCAAGCCCATAGGCATTGCCTTTCATAACGGGGTGAAGTGGCGCATTACCGCTTTGCTTCTGCAAAAAATTATAATTATCTATCAGTGCTTTTTTATTAATCAACAATGAGGGCATGGCAGATTATTAATAGCGTTTTTCTAAATCACTAAATAATGCAATGTTAGGGTCAAAGAATAATTCAAGACTACCTACCGCACCGTGTCGATGTTTGGCAATATGTAAATGTGCCACATTGCGGCTTTCCTCTAGCCTGTTTTGATAATTCGCAAAACGTTCGTTAAATTTATCTGAATTTTCATTTTCTCGTTGCTCGGGCGGGCGACGTTGCAGATAATATTCAGGACGATAAATAAAGGCAACCACATCGGCATCTTGCTCAATCGCACCAGAATCGCGTAAATCAGAAAGCTGTGGAATGGGTGGGTCACGGCTTTCAACCGCACGCGATAATTGCGATAGCAACAAAATCGGAATATTTAGCTCACGCGCCAAGCCTTTTAGCTGCCGTGTAATCATTGAAATTTCTTGCACACGATTTTCAGCCCGCTCGTTTATACCACCTTGCAATAACTGCACATAATCAACGATAATCATATCTAAGCCATTTTTGCGCTTTAATCTGCGCGCTCTTTGCCTGATACCACTTACAGTCAACGTAGAGCTGTCATCAATATAAAGCGGTATCCTATCCATTTCTTGGGCAATACGGGCAACTTTATTGAATTGTTCTGGGTTAATATCACCGCGTTTTAAGGAATTTCCATTGATTTGACACGCCGCCGCAAGTAGCCGTGATGCTAATTGTTCGGCTGACATTTCCAATGAAAATACAGCAACGCGCGCGCCTTCTTGCCCGATAACATTGCCATTCTCGTCATGTTTTTCTTGAAAATGTTGCGCGGCATAATAACCAATATTTAATGCCATGGCTGTTTTGCCCATACTAGGACGCCCCGCAAGCACAATTAAATCAGATTTTTGCAAGCCCCCTAAAATGGAATCTAAATCTTTTAAGCCTGTGGCAATGCCTGTTAGTTTGCCTTCATTATGTAGTGCGACTTCAATGCTATGCAAGGCTGTTTGCACTGATTCCCCTAACGACATAATTTTCCGTTCGCTATGGCTATGTTCAGCTAATGAGAAAAGCTTTTGTTCAATGGTTTCAATTTGTGTATCGGCACTTTCATGAGTTTTTTTGCCTGCATCTAACACGCAAATTTCACCAATGGTTATTAGTTCGCGTTTCAGATAAAGGTCTTTCAGCAATAAAGCATATTCTTGCACCGAAATGATAGCAAGTGCTTGGTCGGCAAGCTGTGTGATATAATCAGCACCACCAATGCCTTTTAGAATATCATCAGCTTCGGCATGGTGGGTGAGGGTGTCTTCATTGGCAACTCTGCCTTCATTAAGCAAACGGCTGATAAGCGTAAAAATATGGGCATGTCCGCCATGATAAAAATGGCTCGGCATGGTGATTTCAGAAATCTGCTCATAGATTTTATTGTTCCGTAATATCGCCCCTAATAACGTTGCCTCTACATCAATGTTGTGGGGCATACGAGGGGTTGTTACGATGTTCGTATCATCTGAAACAAGTGTTAATGATGGTTGTTCAATTGCCATGAGGGCATAGTAAGTGAAAAAAATAAAATTGCAAAAAGTTTTAGAATTTTATGTGTATGTGCATAAAGATAGTAATAAGGATGGTAATAACTTATCGTGTTTTTTCAAAAAATAAACCCAAAAAATAAACCCAAAAAATAAATTCTGTTTTTACAAGAGCAGGGCTTATTGAGATTTTAAGTATTAAATTTTAAGATTCAGCTTCATTTTCAGCTTCATTTTCAGCTTCATTTTCAACAGGGACTTCTGTTTCAGCATCAGCAGTCGCTTCAATCTCTGCCACTGATTCTTCTACAACAGTTTCTTTCGCTAATTTATCAGCCTGCCTTTTGGCTTCTTTATTTTTCTCTTTAGTCGCAGCATCAATAATTGCTTTGCGTTGATTGCCAGCTTCATCTTCAGTTTTGGCAACATTCAAATCAATCATCATAGTAACGTCACCATGAAGAATAATTTTTTGTGGGAATATGCCAAGCGTTTTTACAGGCACTTCTAGCAATACTTGACTGCGATTGATGCTTTCACCAAGTTGCGTTTCAATCTCATTGGCAATATCGCGTGCTGTAACCGACCCATAAAGTTGACCGCTCTCACTGGCGGCGCGAATCAGAATAATCTCTTTACCTTTAAGGGTTTCTGCAAGCGTAGAGGCGATAGAAAATTTTTCTTTATCTTGCGCTTCAATTTCAGAACGGCGTTGCTCAAAAGATGCTAAATTTTCTTTGGTAGAACGGATAGCTTTGTTTTGTGGCAACAGATAGTTGCGCGCGTAACCCGGACGCACATCAACCACATCACCAATTTTACCTAGCTTTTCAATCCGCTCAATTAGAATGACTTGAACCATTTTTTGTTCCTTTTCTTAATTAGCGTTTCACATAAGGCAATAAGCCGATGGTGCGTGCGCGTTTAATTGCAGTGGCAAGATCGCGCTGTTTCTGAATTGAAACAGATGACAGGCGATTAGGCACAATCTTACCGCGTTCGGTTAAGAAACGCTGTAATAATTTTAAGTCCTTATAATCAATCACAGGCGAACCCGGTTGCGAGAAATAACATTGTTTGCGCCAGTTTTTTGAAGAACGGCGTGGAATAACAGGGGCAACATTTTCAGTGCCGTCAGTGCTTTGAGTGTTTTCAGTTTCAGCCATATCAATCACCTTTATTCTTTGCTTGTGTTATCAGATGGGGCATTTGTTTCAGCACCCTTATCATCAGATTTTTGATTATTATCGTCAGCTTTGCTATCACGATTATCGCGTGTGTTATCTCTGCGGTCATCACGGCGGTTATCTCTATCGCCTCTATCATCTCTGCGGTCATCTCTCATCGCCTCTGCCTCTATCATCTCTGACCACCTCTATCATCTCTGGGACCTCTATCATCACGGCGATTATCTCTATCACCTCTGCGGTCATCAGAATCATAACGTCTTGGCGAACGCGGACGGCGTGAATAATCATCTTCATCCAGCATTTTCATCATGGGTGATGCTTCGGTTGGCATTTCTTCTAGCTTAATTGTCATATAACGTAGCACATCTTCATTTAACCGCATTTTACGTTCTACTTCATTGACGATGGCATGACCACTTTCATAATTGATAAGCAGATAATGCCCTTTGCGTTGCTTGCGGATACGGTAGGCAAGGTTACGCATGCCCCAATATTCCTGACGCCCAACTTTAACAGCATCTGCTTTGATAATGTTCAGATAATCTTCATTGATTTGCTCAACCTGACTTTTCGATAAATCAGGACGCAAAACGTAAACCGTTTCGTAAATCGGCATCGTTAATCCCTTTCGGCTAATGGGGAAAAGCATTTAAGAAACGCTTTTCCTAGAACCCTGTTTCCAAATTATGAACAGAGTAAGAGGTTATTTTATTCTAAGGCAATTTGAAAATGCTTAAAATCCAACGCAAACTAGCTTAAACATGCCATTAAGTCAAGTAGAATCATGAAACTTGTATTCCCAATAGTCTATGTTATAGTATCCGAAATTTTGATAAGAGGCTTTCATGCAAGATATTGCAACAAAATTTAAGATTGATGCGCTTTTGCCCGCTGATGTGCTGAACCGTGCGCCGCATGATATTCGTGTGGTGGTGGCAATGTCGGGTGGGGTAGATTCATCGGTTGCCGCAGCCCTTATGCATCAGCAAGGCTATCAGGTGATTGGCATTACTTTACAACTTTACGACCATGGCAAAGCAACAACAGCACGTAAAGGGGCTTGTTGTGCGGGGCAAGATATTCAAGATGCGCGCAATGTGGCGGCATATTTAGGCATCTCGCATTATGTGCTGGATTATGAAAATCGCTTTAGGCAAACGGTGATTGATGATTTTGCCGATAGCTATGTGCGCGGTGAAACGCCTTTGCCCTGTGTGCGCTGTAATCAGACCGTAAAGTTTCAAGATTTATTGGCTGAAACAAAGAGGCTAGGCGCTGATGCGCTGATAACGGGGCATTATATCCAAAAAACGATGCAAGATGATGTGGTTTCTTTATATCGTGGTGCAGAAGATAGAAAAGACCAAAGCTATTTTCTATTCGCAACCACGCAAACACAGTTGCAGAATCTCTATTTTCCTTTAGGTGGGCAAGAAAAGAGTGTCACGCGTTTCATGGCAAAAGAATTTAACTTGCCTGTGGCGGATAAAGCCGATAGCCAAGATATTTGCTTTGTGCCTAATGGCAATTATCGTTCTGTGTTAGAAAAAATTCGCCCCGAAGCCTTTGTTGGCGGCGATATTATCGATGAAGATGGCAATGTGTTAGGGCAACATCAGGGGATTGTACATTACACGATAGGGCAACGTAAGGGCATCGGTATCGGTGGGCGTGATGATGCGTCTAAGCCACTTTATGTGTTGAAGCTAGATGCTGATAAACAGCAAGTGATTGTTGGTGAACAAGATGCACTTGGCAATGAATCGATTTTGCTTGGCAATTGTAATTGGCTTGTTGCTGATGATGAATTATTTTCAAATATTAATATTGTGGTTAAATATCGCTCGGTGATGGCGCCCATTTCAGCAAGCTTAATGCGCGAGGCTGATGATAAAATCCGTGTTGTCTTTGCTGAAAAACAGCATGGAATTTCACCGGGGCAGGCGGCTGTTTGTTATCATGAAAATAAAGTATTAGGGGGCGGTTGGATTCAACGCGAGAAATAATCTTGCGGGGAATGGCTGAAAAAATACTTGCACCTTTTAGAATATTTAGCTAGTTAACAACTATGACTATTGATTCCGATATTGTAAAACGAATTGCGGGCTTGGCGAATATTGAAATTTCTGCCCAAGATGAAACGCAATTACCAGCAGAATTGAATAAAATTCTGGATTATGTTGGACAGTTATCAAAGATTGATACAGAAAATATAGAACCCATGATTAGCCCGATGATGGAAGATGCGTTGTTGCGTAAAGATACGATTGCCGAAGCGAATATCGCCGATAAGGTGTTGCAAAATGCGCCTGAAAGCAAGATGGGCTTTTTTATGGTACCAAAAGTGGTTGAGAATGAATAGGGTGCTTTGATGACCAATTATATGGCTATGAGCATTAAAGATTTGCTGACCGCTTTAGATAAGGGCGAAGCTAGTGCTGTTGATTTGGTAGAAAATGCGCTTGCGAATGCCGAGCAATCAAAAAACATGAATGTGTACAGCCATATTGCAGGTGATGTGGCGCGTGAAAAAGCCAAACAAAGTGATGCGAAACGTAAAGCAGGCAATGCTGGCAAAATTGAAGGCATTCCGCTTGCCCATAAGGATTTATTCGCCATTAACGAAATGCCAACCCAAGCGGCAAGTAAGATATTAGATGGCTTTTGTCCGCCTTATACAGCAACGGTTATTGAACGGTTAGAACAAGCGGGCAGTATTACAGTTGGCAAACTTAATCAAGATGAATTTGCGATGGGGTCGGCAAATAAAAACAGCCATTATGGTTCGGTTATTAATCCGTGGCGTGCCAATGGCACTGATATTTCTGCGGATGCTGATTTGATTCCCGGTGGTTCCTCAGGTGGTTCTTCTGCCTCGGTTGCCATGCGCGCTATTCCAGCGGCAACTGGCACGGATACGGGTGGTTCTATTCGGCAACCCGCTGCTTTAACGGGCACAGTGGGTATGAAGCCAACCTATGGCAGATGTTCGCGTTATGGCATGGTGGCATTTGCATCGTCGCTTGATCAAGCCAGTATTTTGAGCCGTTCTGTATGGGATGGCGCATTGCTACTTGAAATTATGTGTGGGCATGATGCGCGCGATATGACAACATCGCGACAAAAAGTGCCTGATTTTCATAGTTTGTTTGGACAATCTATCAAGGGCATGAAAATTGGTGTGGCGCAGGAATATTTCCCCGATACCATTGATGATGAAATTCGTAGTAATTGCATACAGGCACAGGAACTCTTGAAATCTGCTGGTGCAGAAATTGTGCCTATTTCTCTGAAAATGACTGAATTTGCATTGCCTGCTTATTATGTGATTGCGCCTGCGGAAGCCTCAGGGAATTTAGCCCGTTATGATGGCGTGCGGTACGGTTATCGTACAAAAGATGATGTTAATTCGCTTGATGAAATGTATCGCAAAACCCGCGGTGAAGGTTTTGGTGATGAGGTGAAAAGGCGTGTTTTAATAGGCACATATGTGCTTTCAGCAGGTTATTATGATGCGTATTTCCTGAAAGCACAAAAAGTGCGCCGTTTGATTATGGAAGATTTTCAACAGGCATTTCAGCAATGTGATGTTATTTTGGCACCGACCACTCCTAAAGCGGCGGAGCCTATCGATATTTTCGGGCTTGACCCATTGCAAGCCTATCTTTCGGATATTTTTACAGTGCCAGCTTCTATGGCGGGGTTGCCCGCGCTTTCTGTGCCATCGGGGCTTAATCGCAATGGCTTGCCATTAGGGATTCAACTGATTGGCAATCATTTTGATGAGCCACGTTTGTTACAGGTGGCAGATATTTTTGAAAATGAGATTGGGTTTAATGCCATGCCACAAGAGGCGATAAGGTAAAGGTATGAAAGATAATTTTATCAAAGGCGAAAAATATGAATGGGAGCTTGTGATTGGCTTAGAGATTCACGCACAAGTGGCAAGCCAATCAAAGCTATTTTCATCAGCACCAACGGCCTTTGGTGCCAAGCCGAATGCACAGGTAACATTCGTAGATGCTGCCATGCCCGGCATGTTGCCCGTTATTAACGAGGAATGTGTGAATCAAGCCATCAAAACAGGGCTGGCATTGGGGGCAGATGTGAATAATTTTTCAGTTTTTGCGCGAAAGAATTATTTTTATGCCGATTTGCCTCAAGGGTATCAAATATCACAATTTGATAAGCCCATTATTTCTAATGGCTCTGTTAGCATTGATATCAATGGGCAGTTGAAGGAAATAGGTATTGAGCGAATTCATTTAGAACAAGATGCTGGTAAATCGTTGCACGACCAAGAACCCGGTAAAAGCCTGATTGATTTGAATAGGTCGGGTATTGCGCTGATGGAGATTGTTTCAAACCCTGATATGCGCTCGGCAGTGGAAGCGGCATTGTATGTGGATAAGGTACGGAGTATTTTACGTTATGTTGGCAGTTGCGATGGCAATATGCAAGAAGGTTCGTTGCGTGCGGATGCCAATGTTTCTGTTCGTCTCGATGGTGAAGAATTAGGCACAAGATGCGAAATTAAAAACCTTAATTCATTGAAGTTTTTGCGTCAGGCGGTTGATTATGAAGCGCGCAGGCAGATTGCTGTTTTAGAAGATGGCGGTAAGATTATTCAGCAAACAAGATTATATAATATTGCCAAAGGCGAAACAGTGGCAATGCGTTCTAAAGAAGAAGCGCATGATTACAGGTATTTTTCGGACCCTGATTTGCCACCATTAATAGTAAGCGATGCGTTGGTTGATGAAATGCGCGGGCAACTGCCTGAATTGCCTGATGCCAAGAATGCAAGATTTGTCAAAGATTATGGCGTGACTGCCTATGATGCCAGTGTTTTAGTGGCAGAACAAAATCGTGCTGAATATTTTGAAATTGTCGCGCAAGGGGTGAGTGCTAAACTTGCGGCAAGTTGGGTGATTTCAGAGTTGCTAGGCAGGCTCAATAAAGCAGAAATTGCGCTTGAAGATTCTCCTGTGGATGCAAAGTCACTTAATGGTTTGTTAGGCTTTATTGAAAAAGGCACAATATCAGGGCGTATCGCAAAAGATGTGTTTGATGAAATGATGCAAACAAGCAAGCAGGCGGGTGATATTATCACTGAAAAAGGTTTAGAGCAGATTAGTGATACAGGTGAGATTGAAAAGATAATCGATTCGATTATTGCCGATAGTTCGGAGCAAGTAGCAGATTATCGTGGAGGCAATCAAAATTTATTTGGTTGGTTCGTAGGGCAAACCATGAAGCGTAGTGGCGGTAAGGCGAACCCTAAGGAAGTTAATCGTATTTTGAAAGAAAAATTATAATTACAAAAATATAGTAAAAAAATATGGTAGAATATAATTTTTTTGTTGTGCAACTTACATAGGGGTGTTATATTTTCGCGCACAAGGTATCAGGATTGTTTTTATTTTACGATAGAGTTGATAAAATGATGCCCGAATGATGGGTATATGGAAGAATATTTTTAGTGAATATATTATATCCTCATAGTGATATAATATATTAGGAATAACGTTTAAGGGTAGGTAACAAAAGGTTTTTTGTTATGTATGCTTGGATAATATTGATTTAGGATGAATGATGCGCTCTGAAACATTTGGAATGTTTGCAAGGCTGAGGAAATTTTTAAGTGATTGCTTTCATGATAGAGAAATCATTTTTCGGTCACGCACACGCCATTACTCAAAATATATTTATGTTGAGGCGTGGAAGCAAAAAATCATTGTTGTGTTGTCTCTTTTTTGCCTTATTTCTTTAAGTGTTATTTATGGATTTTCTTTCGTAAGATTGTACAGAGCAGAATATACTCTGGATACGATGCATGAAACCACAGTCGTATTTCGTGATGTTTATAATGAAGTGAATGAGCTTTATGAAGAAGTGGAAGCGGCACGAGGTTTTAGTTATAATTCACCTGAAACATTACGTGTGCTAAATGATTGGTTTAATAATAATCGGTTATCTTCTTTATTAGAAAAAGTTGATGACGAAATTACTGCCAGTGATAATATTCAAAATGGTGATGGGGTGTTATTGCTTAATCGGCAGGAAATGACAAAACATATCAAAATGCTTGAAACTGCGCGCGATGCTTTGCAACGTGATAAAATAACTGCTGAAACAGCGATTAATTCTTTAGGAAGCACGCATGATGAATTGAAAGTTGCGTATCTTTCAGTGGTTGAAGAAAATGATAAATTGCGCGGTGACTTAAATAGAACGCGTGAAAAATTATTTGTTCGGACGAAATTAGATAAAAATGCAGAACATGTTTTATCTGATTTTATCGGTCAGCTTCGCCAGCTTGTAGGGCAGAGTGTAGATGAAGTGCTAGAGAGCAGTAGTGAAAATTTACTCGCAGAGGCGGCGGGGCTAGTTGAAACGCTTGCTTATGTGCAAGAGAATCAGAAGAAAGTGATTGAACGTGAGTTGAATCGCACTGATTATATGCTTGCTTCTATGGGCGAAGTGATTGATATGAGCGGTTTGACGGTGAATCGTCTGACCAAACTTGGTTTGTTACCCGGTGCGATTGGCGGTCCTGCTCTTTCGATTAATGATGATAATGCGCGCTTAACTGATTTGTTAAATGTTAGGCAGAATCAGCTTGATTATAAATTAAATAAGTTAGAAGCGATGCAATCTTTCTTACATTGCTTGCCTTTAACAACGCCAGTTGTTGCACAGCGGCTTTCTTCTAAATTTGGTTTTAGAGCGAATCCTTTCACAGGGCGTGGTCGTGAGATGCATTTTGGTTTAGATTTTGTTGCTTGGTATAACACGCCAATTTGGGCAACCGCACCCGGCACAGTCATTTATGCAGGCGAATTAGGTGCTTATGGGAATATGGTAGATATTGATCATGGCTGTGGTATAAGAACTCGCTATGGACATATGCGTAGTATTGCTGTAAAAAAAGGTGATAAGGTTCACCTTAAACAAATTATTGGTACAGTGGGCAGCACAGGTCGTAGCAGTGGTCCCCATGTACATTATGAAGTAAGGTTTCAAGGGAAGCCTTTGAATCCACAAAGGCTAATTCAAGCTGGAAGACATATATTTAAAGGACAGATAGAAAAAAATGGCTAATACTAGTAATAATAACAACAACAACACAAGTTCATCTTATTCTCCACCCATTTCTGCTGGTGAGCGTGCACCTACAATCGTTAGTGAATCGTTGCGTGTTAAAGGAAATTTAAGCAGTGATGGTGATATTCACGTTGATGGTAGGGTTGATGGTGATTTACGTGCAAATGTAATTACTATCGGACCTAAAGGTGTGGTATCAGGTAGAATTTTTGCCGACCATTTGCGTGTGTCGGGCAGGGTTGTGGGTGATATTACCGCGCGCATTGCTGAACTTTACGGACATGCACATATTGAAGGTAATATTCTTCATGAAATTTTGGCAATTGAAGCAGGCAGTCATATTGATGGTCTATGCCGTAAAGCAGAAGTGACGCCTTTACTAGAAAGCCCTGAGCATGATGATGAAATCATGGATGCGAATGTAATTTTTGAGGAAAAAAAAACCCGATAAGAAGCGGTAATCAGAAAAAATCAAAATGATATTATAAAAAGGCGTGCAACTATTGTTTGTACGTCTTTTTTTACGTTTTTTTTGTTGAAATAATACTATGATGATTGGGTTAATTTGATAAATTCTTCTTCGGTAAGAATCGATATATCAAGAGCTTGTGCTTTTGTGAGCTTGCTACCCGGATTGGCACCCACAATCAGATAATCTAATTTTGCGGAAACAGCTGATACAATGCTTGCCCCTGATTTTTCAGCAATCGCTTTGGCTTCATTACGGCTTAATGTTTGCAAAGTGCCAGTAAATAAAAGTTTTTTTCCTGCAAATATTCCTGTTTCTAATCGTTTGCTATCTTCAACAGTCAGTAAATCACTTAATCTATCGAATTGCTGATATTGCTTTGCGGTAAAATCTTGAATAGCTTCTAGGACTTTTGTACGACAGCCTTCAATATCAAGCAAAAATTGTTGCTGTTCTGGATTATTTAAATTCTGCCATGAATGACGGATTTTTTCTAATGTGCCATAGGCAAAAGCGAGGTCTTTGGCAGTGATTGTGCCAATATGGCGGATACCAAGCGCGTAGATAAATTTATTAAGCGATATTGTTTTCACCCGTTCGATAGATGCCAGCAGACTATTAACTGATTTTTCTTGGAAGCCTTCTAATGCCAGTATGTCTTCGCGATATTGCTTGAGTGTGAAAATATCAACGGGACTTGTGATAAATTTTTTATCAATGAATAGTTGTAATTGTTTTTCACCCAACCCATCAATATTAAAGGCATTACGGCTCACAAAATGCTTTAATGCCTCTAATTGCTGTGCAGGGCAGGTAAGATTTGCAGGGCATTTAATAGCGGCTTCACCTTCTTCGCGGACAGTTTTTGTGCCACATTCAGGGCAATGTTCGGGGAAAATAAATCGCGCGCTTCCACGCGTTGATTTTTATCGCGTGCTTCCACGCGTTGATTTTTATCGCGTGCTTCCACGCGTTGATCGCGCGCTTCCACGCGTTGATTTTTATCGCGTGCTTCCACGCGTTGATTTTTATCGCGTGCTTCCGCATCTATGCTACGGGTGATTTGCGGAATCACATCACCCGCACGTTGCACTTCTACTTTATCGCCAATGCGAATATCTTTGCGTCTAATCTCATCTTCATTGTGAAGGCTTGCCCGTTGGATATTCACCCCACCAATCGTTACAATTTCTAATTCGGCAACAGGGGTAAGGCTACCAGTGCGCCCCACTTGAATGGTAATATCATTTAAGAGGGTGATTTTCTTTTCAGCAGGGAATTTATGGGCAATCGCCCAGCGCGGATATCGTCCCACCACTCCCAAACGCTCACGCATTGCCAGCGCATTTAATTTATAGACAATGCCATCAATCTCATAAGGGAGCGAGGCACGTTTCTCAATGATAGTTTCGTAAAATGCCATCAATTCATCTAAGGAATGACAAATTTGATAAAGCGGATTCACGGGCAACCCAAAGCTATGCAAGCGTTTTAAAATCATGTCACCAGTATCGGTCGCATTATAAAATTCTGCACCATTTGATAGGGGGGTGATATAGCCTGTACCATAGGCAAAGAATTGCAAGGGTCTGCTTGCGGTAATGCTTGCATCTAATTGCCTGAGCGAGCCTGATGCGGCGTTACGAGCTGTTGAGAAAGTTTTTTTACCATCATTGGCTAATGTTTGATTTAATTGAGCAAAACCTTGTTTCTCAAAAAAAATCTCACCGCGGATTTCAAATTCATCAGGCAATTCATCAGATGCATTGACGAAAAGCTGATGAGGAATCGATGAAATGGTTTTAATATTATTGGTAATATCTTCGCCTATCTCACCATCGCCACGCGTAAGCGCGTAAGCAAGCGCACCCTTATGATAATGAATGGAGGCAGAAAGCCCATCAATTTTTAATTCTGCAAGAAGTGGCAAAAATTGCCCTCGTGGCAATTTAAGGAAATCTAGCATTTTACGCATAAAATCAGCAATATCACCTTCTGAAAAACCATTATCTAACGAAAGCATGGGTTGTTGATGTTTGATTTTAGCAAATGCTTTATGAGGCGATGCGCCCACTTTATCGCTAGGGCTATCAGCGGGTTTCAATTCAGGGAATTTTTGTTCTAGCTGTTTTAATTCCTGCCTTAATGCATCATAATCGGCATCAGATAAAACACTATCATTTTGATTGTAATAGGCCTCATCACAGGCGATAATTTTGTGAATTAACTCTCTTATTTTCTGCTCTGCTTGCTGTTTATTAATATCACTCATCAATTAACTTCTTGTTGTCCGCCTTGCAGTAATTTAAGCGCGGCGGCGCGCCCTGCATTGGTAATTGTGCCATCAGAAAGCATTCGCGCCACTTCTTCTAAACGCTCTTGCGCTGATAATTGCTTAACATGGCTTGTGGTCGCGCCATTTAATACTCGCTTACTCACTTGATAATGATGATTCCCAAGCGCAGAAATTTGAGGCGAATGCGTAATCACAATCACTTGCCTATCACCACTTAATGATTGCAAACGCTTGCCCATAGCGGCGGCGGTTTGCCCACCAATACCGCTATCCACCTCATCAAATAACAGCACCGCGATATTGCGGATTTTTGAAAAAACAAGGTTTAACGCAAGCACAATTCGGCTTAATTCCCCACCTGAAGCAATTTTATGAAGCGCGCCTGCCGCTTGTCCGGGGTTACTCCTTAGCGCAAACTGCACATCATCCATGCCTTTGCTATCCCATTGCTGTTCGGGTTTTGGCGTTATCTCTACAATAAATTCCGCTTCTTCCATGCGTAAAGGCGGCAATTCTGCCATGATAGCCTGTTCTAATTTTGCTTTGGCAGTGAGCCGCTCTGCACTGATTTGCTTGGCGTTTGTGAGATAGCTTTGATAATGCGCATCAAGCTGTTGTTGCAATTGTGCCAACATATCATCACCGGCATCAATCATGTCAGCTTTTTTGCGTAAATCTTCTAGCAATTCAGGCAAATTTTCAGCGTCTATACGGTGTTTGCGGGCAATATCTTTCAGGGCAAATAGCCTATCATCAATTTCTTGTAATTGTGTGCCATCAGAATCAATCGTTGAAAGAATGGTGCTTAAATTCTTTTGCCCTTCATTCATTTCAATCAACGATGTTTCAAGGCTTTGTTGTAGTTGCTTGGCATGTTTCTGGTCTAATGGCACGGATTGTACATGGCGAATGGCCTTTTCTAATTGTGAGATACTGCCATTTTGTCCTATTAATAATTGGTCTGCTTGCATAAAGGCTTCGCGGATTTTTTCACCATTTATCATCATATTGCGCGTTGCTGTTAGGCTTTGTATTTCATCTTTTTCAGGGCTTAAAATTTCTAACTCTTTGATAGAATGGGTGATAAATTCCTGTTCTTCTCTTGCTGCCGCACTTATCTGTTTATGGGTTTCTAAGGCTTTGCGCATTTTCTGATATTGTTTGAATGATTGTTTGAGTGCGATGCTATCGATATTTGCAAAACTATCCAGCAAATGAAGATGGCGCGCAGGGTTAAGCAAACGATGCTGGTCAAATTGCCCTTGCACCTCAATCAATTCATTGCCAAGTTGCTTTAAGAAATTCACGGTAACGCTTTGGTCATTCACCAAAGCACGGCTTCTGCCATCGGGGGTGAGTTTGCGTCTGATATAGATTTTATCTTGCAATGCAATATCATTATCGCGCAATAAATCACAAGCAGGATGTTGCGGGGCAACAATAAAACTGATGCTTACCGATGCCTCTTCTGTGCCTTGCCTTATCAGCCCTACATCAGAACGCTCGCCCAATGCCAAGCCTAATGAATCAAGTAAAATTGATTTACCAGCACCGGTTTCACCACTTAATACGCTTAATCCTTCGGAAAATTCTAAATCAAGCTGTTCAATCAGAACAATATTGCGAATGGTTAAATCATAAAGCATTTATTGATAATCTTGCATTAATTCCCAACCTTGCAGATACCAATATGACCCGGGATAATTATGCCCTAAAATAGCAGCATAGATTTTCGCTTCATCTGGTATGGCTAGGGTAAGGTAACATTCCACAATTCGGTATAAAGCTTCAGGTGTATGTGCTGTTGTTTCATAATTATCAACGATATATTTGAAACGCCCGATTGCCGCAGGGCATAGCTTTCTATTTTGGTAATAGCGCCCTATGGCGATTTCTTTGCCCGCAAGCGAATCATTAATCAGTAATAATTTCACCCTTGCATCTTGGGCATAAATGCTTTTTGGATATTCATTAATCAGACGGTTAAAAGCATCGCTGGCATCTTTGGTGTAACCTTGGTCACGCGAAATATCAGAAATTTGTTCATAATAGGATAACCCGTAAAGATAAAGCACATAAGAGATTTTATCAGAGGCAGGATAATTATTGCTATAGGTATCTAATTTCGCAAAAGTTGCTTGATAATCGTTGCGCCGATATTGTGCATAAGCTGCCAGTAAAATTGCTTGCGGGGTAAATTCAGAATAAGGGTAGTTTTTCTCAATTAAATCGAAAGTTTCAAAAGCCGTAAAGTAACGCCCGCTTGCAAGTGCCGCACGCCCATTTTGGTAAAGAATATCTGCCGGAGGCACGTCTTTTTCTTTGCCCGCACAGCCCGTTACAAAAGCGAGCAGAATCATAATCACAAGCGCATTCTTGCCCCACTGGTTTCGTGGAGAGCTTGTATTAAAGAAATAAGCAGATAGGCGTTGATATGGTAATGGTGTAAAAATCATGATAATTTGAGTTGCTAATATTAAGATGCTTATTGACTTTTTAAGGGTGAATGCTATGAATGTCAATCATGACACGTTTTTCATTCCTAAAATCCCAAAAAAAAGATTTTATCGGCATCTGGCTGATAAGCTTATTACTGGCAACATTAGCCATGATTATGATTGGCGCGATAACGCGACTAACTGATTCGGGGCTTTCTATGGTTGAATGGCGTCCGCTGATGGGCGCGTTACCTCCTTTAAGCGAGCTGGAATGGTTGCGGATTTTCACCCTATATCAGCAAATACCTGAATATCAACAATCGGCAGGAATCAATTTAGATGATTTCAAGCGTATATTCTTTTGGGAATATATGCACAGGCTATGGGGGAGGCTATTAGGCATAGTGTTCTTTGTGCCATGGCTGTATTTTATTGCGCGCAATATGTTAAATCGCAAAGATGCAATACGGTTTTTGCTTATTCCTTTATTAGGTGGCACCCAAGCTGTGATTGGCTGGTGGATGGTAAAAAGTGGTTTTAGTGAGCGTGTTGATGTTAGCCAATATCGTTTGTTGGTACATTTAAGTGTAGCGGTGCTGATTGTGATGGTGATTTTTCATGCTTGCTTGCGCTATTATGGTTTTATCTCACAAAAAATATGCTTCAAATGGAACCATGCGATGGGGTTTATGCTATTGTTGGTGATAACCATGATTGCTGGTGCATTTGTAGCAGGCACAAAAGCAGGGCTTATTTATAATCAATTCCCGTTAATGGGGGAGGGGATTATTCCTTCGGATTATCTACCCATTCAAGGCGTATCCTTATCGGCTATTTTATTTGAAAATCAGGCATCTATCCAATTTCATCATCGAATATTGGCAATGGTTACGTTTATCGTGGGGATATTATTTTTCATCAAAATACGCCCGATTTATCATCAATATTTATTGAGTATTTTATTGCTACAATTCATGATAGGCATTATCACCTTATTAACCCAACTTGCATTATTGCCTGCAATATTGCATCAATTAGGGGCGATTATGTTGCTGATGGTTACTTGGCTAATTTACAATAAAACCAATGAGAAATCGGCTGTTTAAGATTTCAAACGGTAAGCAACCTGCACCATATCATTAAGAATTTGTAAGGCATTGTTAGATATAGAAAAAGAATGCTGTGTTTCAATCATTTCAGAGAACACATCTGCCAAATCAATGGTTGATAATTCTAAAGTGCCAGAATTAAGTGTGGTATGCGATGTGGTTAAAAGATTGTGGACTTGTAGAGCCATGCTATTTTCGTTAAGAGAAAATTTGGGACCACCCGAAGAATTATAAGGGGTCAGAGTATCACGGTTTGCAAGGTCAATAACAGGAATTTGTGCAATTACGGATGATTGACCATTGTTAAAGGCGCCAGTGATAACACCTGCGTTATTAATTTCATAAGACCTTAACCTACCATCTGGGAAACCATTTTGTGTAACGCTTTGTAAACCATATTGGTTGCCATATGATGTAACATCATTTAAATCAACTGTAAAAGCGCCACCTTCATAAGTTAAATCAAATGCGAAGTTAGCTGGCAAGTTGCCTTGTGCATCAAAAGTAACATCAGTAAGGGCAGGTTCAACGTCACCAATTCTTGCGCCACCTTTATTCACCAGATAGGGGGCAAACGACCATTCATTCTCAGAACCTTTATAATTGAATTCAAAATTGATAAAGCGTGGGCCGCCTCCATCATCATAGACTGTAACAATTTGTGGGTATTTGCTATCCGTAGCTAAGTTTACATCATGGGGCAGGTTGATGTTCATATCTACTGAATCTGTAGGGCGCCCTTCCAAAATAAGTGCTTCAGGGTTTAATTGAATTGGACCTAAATTATCAGCAGTTTGTTCAGGAAATTCTTCACCTAAGGGGGCTTGCCAGCCTAATAGATAATGTCCATCACTATCAACCAGATATTGCTCTCCCTCAGTGCCGACTTGTTGTAACCTAAAAGAGCCATTGCGTGTTAGATAAGGTGGAACATCTACTTCTTCTCCAAGGTCTCCTAAGGTTTCAACCTCAAGAGTTTGGCGAACTGCAAAAAAGCCTTGCCCATTAAGGCTTAAATCTAACGAACGCCCTGTGGTGCTAATGGCACCTTGTTCGCTCAAATTTTGTCTATGAACAGTTTTAATGCCCGAACTAGGAACCACATTGTTACTTGCAGAAGGATTGCGGTCACCTAATAAAGTATGAAAATTAACTTGGCTACGTTTCGCACCATTTACATTTTGTAGATTCACGGCATCACTAATACTATTAAAACGCTGGGTGTTGTAACGAATTGAACTGGTGATGGGTGCAAAAATCCCTAAAATACTCATTGATTTTCTCCCTGTAAGAATTTTCTGTTGTAGTATTTTGTTACGTTATCGTAAAAACAAGCAAGAAAAATGCCAATTTACAAGGATGCGTTATTATTTTCATGAATATATGACTTGACGCTTTTTGCTATCCATTGTAAAACCCCTTGAGGATATGGTTGCAAATATGTTGCTATTCCTGATTAAAATGGATATATGTCCCCATCGTCTAGTGGTCTAGGACGCTGGCCTTTCACGCCGGAAACACGGGTTCGAACCCCGTTGGGGATGCCATTTATTATGATTTTTCTAACATTGCTGAAAGTGTTTTTTGCCGATATAATTTAGGTAACATTAATGCGATGATAAAAGTTATCATCAGATAGATACTAAACCCTAACATTAATTCAGTGACTGTTACTCCCTCATCAAACAAAACGCCAAATAAAATGGGCGAACATGCGCTTGCAAAAACGATTGTAAAAAGCACAACCGACCGAATAGCACCTAGATTTTTTGTTCCGTAAAGCTCTGCCCATATCAATCCATGAATGGTAACATTACAACCTGCGGCGGCTCCCAAAAAGCTAAATGCTAGCATAGCGGTTGCGAAACTGCCCGGTAAAGCAAGCATGATACAGGTTACAGCAATAAAAACAGGCATAAAATATAAGATATTTATCGCGCCTTTTTTATCGATTAAATGCCCAAAAACAAAAGCGGAAGCAATGTTAATGATGGCATAAAGCGGGAATAAACTTGCCCATTCTATCATTGTCCATGGGCGTTCACTGCTGATATGCACCTGATGAAAGAAAAGACCTGTAATGAAAATAGAAGATGTTGTGGTAATCGGAAGTAATAAATAAAAACGGTAATCTTTAAGCATTTGTGCAACAGTATAATGGCGTTGGCGTTGGCGTTGATGTTGGGGCGTTTTTTTACTGTTTTGCTCTGTCTCTGCTTGCTGATGGTCGCTTAATTGTTTCAGGTAGCGATTATGCCGAATATGATGTTTGCGTAATAAAAACAAGCATAAGGGCAACCAGATAATAATGATAAATATTGCGAATATTATCCAGCTATAACGCCAACCAATGATGCTAATTAAGATAATAGAAATCACAGGCAAAGTGCTTTCAGCCATTGGCAGACCTAAATTTGCGATTGCAACCGCTTTGCCTTTGCCTTTGGTGAGATAGCGTGAGAGGGCAACAAAAGCAATGTCGCCTATCAAGCCTTGCCCTGCTTGGCGTAATAAAAACAATGCCAAGAATAATATGGCAATATGGTAAGCATTTGCCAAGATAATGCAAGCGATTGCCAAAAGTCCAAAGGTGATGATTATCCATAATTTCAGTGATAATTTATCGATGAAACGTGCGGACCATAGCAATAAAACTGCGCTTAATAAAGTTGCAACGGAATAAAGAGTGCCAAAACTACCATGGCTAAGTGCAAAGGCTTCTCTAATCTCGCCAGAGAATAATCCTAGAAAAAATGTTTGCCCAAAAGAAGAACCCATATAGCAGATAAAAGAAAAAATAATAAGATTGGGGTCATGCTTTAAACTATCAAAGAAATAACGAATACGCTGAATCATGATGTGCTTTCATGTGCGATTTGTTCAGAAGGGGAAGGCAAGGAATTTTCTACATTTTTTTCATCACTATTCTCAGAAATTTCCATCTGTCCAATATCGCGTGACCTTTTCGTGATTTTGCTACTTGAGGTTTGGATTTCTTTGATATTTTTACCCATTTTATCGTATGAATTTGCAAGATTACCCACCCGTTCATCTAATCTTTCAATATCTTCACCAATTTTGATAATCTCATTGCGAATTTGCAAAGCCTGTGTACGCATTTCAGCATCGCGTAAAATCGCACGAATAGTAGTCAACAGCGCCATTAAAGTGGTAGGCGAGGCAAGGTAAACGCGTTTTTTATTACTATATTCAATCGTGCCGGGCAAATATTGATGAATTTCGCTATAGACCGTTTCAGAGGGAATAAACATGATGGCAATATCTGCGGTTTCACCGATGATTAAATATTTTTCTGAAATATCATCAATATGTTTTTTGACATCAACTGCAAATTGTTTGCGCGTTGTTTTCACGTCATCATCGGTTTGGGCATCGTTAAATTTTCGGAAAGCTTCAAGAGGGAATTTTGCATCAATCACCAGCGCGCCACCGGGATAATCAGGCAGTTGCAACAGGCAATCGGCAATTTTACCATTGCTTAATTTTGCTTGAAATTGATAAATAGATTGAGGCAAACTATCGGTAATTTGTTCATTTAAGCGCATTTCACCAAACAGCCCACGCCTTTGTTTGTTATCCAAAATATTTTTCAAATCTAGCACAGAATCAGAAAGAGAATCGATGCGCTCTTGCGCGGTTAGAATTTTTGCCAATCTTTCTTTTACATCGCCCATTAATTTTTCACCATCATAGGCTTGGCGATTTATTTTCTCGATGATATTTTTATCTTGTGTTGTTAATTTATCTTGCAAATTTTGGAATTGTGCGCGGTTTTGCGATGATATTTCAGTCATGCTACCGCTGAGTTTTTGTTGCACATCGTTTAGCTCTTGAAGCTTTGTAAATAAATCGGGTGAGATAGAGCTAGCTTGATTAAAATGACGCCATAATAGAAAAGAACATATAGCCACCAATAGCAGAATGATAATAATTTCATAATTCATAATCTTTTATTTATCCTCCACGATATTCTTTGCCGAATAATAATAGCTTGATTCATCATGCTGTAAAAGGGTAAACATGTGTGCCTAATAGTTTACAAAAGATATACACAACATATGATATTACCCATTATATATATTCCGGGGGTTGTTTTAACACAAAAAGCAGAACCCGTAGATGAGATTACCCCTGATATTGTTCAATTATTGAATGATATGCAGGAAACCATGTATGCTGAAGCAGGTATTGGGCTTGCGGCTAATCAAATAGGGCTGTTAAAACGGCTGATTGTTGTAGATGTTTCAGGCACTCGCGATGGGCAATCGGTTTATCAAATGATTAACCCAGAAATTATTTCATTAAGTGATGAAATAGCAGGTTATAATGAAGGATGTTTATCGATTCCCGGCATTACCAAAGATGTCGAACGTCCTATTTCTGGCGTGTTTCGCTATCAATTACCCGATGGCGAGATGCAGGAAATAGAAGTTGATGGTTTACTAGCCCGCTGTATTCAGCACGAGATTGACCATTTAAACGGCGTGTTATTTATTGACCATCTTTCAAGGTTAAGACGCCATATGATTTGGAAAAGTTTTGTAAAAAAAGCAAAATCTGCTTGAGGGAATATGCGTATCATTTTTATGGGTTCGCCCGAATTTGCCGCCCGCACATTAGATAGGCTGATGGAAAAAGGGATTGATGTGGTTGCAGTTTGCACCATGCCACCGCGCCCAGCAAATCGAGGCAAAAAAATACAGCCAACGGCAACTGCCTTGATAGCTGAAAAACATAATTTGCCTATTTTTACGCCTACAAAATTAAATGATGAATTTTTATCGGAATTACGTGCCTTTCAGCCTGATATGTTTTTAGTGGTGGCTTATGGTTTAAAATTACCTAAAAATTATCTTAACTTTGATATCTGTCAGTTTGGCGCGGTTAATATCCATGCATCACTTTTGCCTTATTTCAGGGGCGCATCACCGATTCAAGCAACGATATTGCATGATATAAAGCAAGCAGGTATTACTTTGATGCAGATGGATGAAGGCATGGATAATGGCGCGATTTTAATGCAAAAGCCTTATGATTTCTCGAGTGTTTTCTCGGGTGATGAAGCAGATACAATCACAGCCCCACAGCTCCATGATGCGCTACAAATATTAGCAGAAGATATGGTGCTAGAATATATCGAATGTTTGAAATCAGGCGATGTGATAACGGCATTTCCGCAAGATGAAACACAGGCAAGCTATGCATCTAAAATCACGCGCGATGATGGACAAATTGATTTTTCTGAACATGATGCTTTGATGATTATTCGCAAAATGCGGGCATTCACGCCATGGCCGGGCATATGGTTTTATCATCAGAATAATGCCCAAAATGAGGCGGTGCGGTTAATTGTGCATGAGGCACATATGATACCGAACGCTACACAAAGCAATGCGATTGCAAATTTAGGTGGCGTATTATCATTGGATGATGGCATTTTGGTGCAATGTAAAGATGCTACTTTGAACATTACAAAAATTCAAAAAATAGGTGGAAATATCTTATCATGGCGCGATTTTTTGAATGGCTATCCGTTAAAAGTTGGTGCGAAACTATAGGGTAAAGTAGGGCAAAGTCTTGCTTTATGAACAGCTTTATGCGTATATTAACGCATCGTTAAAACCGTTTAAAAAGGTAAAAATAAAAGTGAGTAAAATTACTGTTAAAAATCCAATTGTAGATATTGATGGCGACGAAATGACGCGCATCATTTGGAAGAATATTAAAGAGCAACTCTTATATCCGTTCTTAGAAATTGACTTAAAATATTTTGATTTAAGTGTAACAAATCGCGATGAGACTGGTGATAAAGTAACATTAGATGCTGCCCAAGCTATTAGACAGTATAGGGTAGGTTCAAAATGTGCAACCATCACGCCCGACCCTGCGCGTGTCAAAGAATTTTCGTTGCAAAATATGTTTCCATCGCCCAATGGCACAATTAGAAACAATTTGAATGGTACAATTTTTCGTGAGCCAATTATCTGTAAAAATGTACCACTTTTGGTGAATAGTTGGAACAAGCCTATCATTGTGGCGCGCCATGCTTTTGGTGACCAATATAAAGCAACTGAAATGCAGTTTGATGGTCCCGGCACATTGAAGCTAGTCTTTACGCCCGATGATGCCAGTCAAGTGGTGGAAGAAAAACAAGTGTTCCGCTTCCCACAAGCCGGTATTGCCATGGCAATGTATAATTTAGATGAATCTATCCGTGGTTTTGCCCGTGCTTGTTTTAATTATGGCTTGTCACGCAATTTTCCAGTTTATTTTTCTACAAAGAATACAATTTTGCGCGGTTACGATGGCAGGTTTAAGGATTTGTTTGAAGAAATTTTCAACAGTGAATTTAAGGATAAATTCGCAAAAGCAAATATCATTTATGAGCATCGTTTGATTGATGATATGGTTGCATTCGCACTGAAAACCGAAGGTGGTTATTTATGGGCATGTAAAAATTACGATGGCGATGTGCAATCAGATTCTATTGCCCAAGGCTTTGGTTCGTTAGGTTTGATGACTTCTGTATTGATGACCCCTGATGGCAACGCGGTTTGCACCGAGGCGGCACATGGCACAGTAACGCGCCATTTTAGGCAATATCAAGAAGGCAAGCCAACATCTACCAACCCGATAGCATCGTTATTTGCATGGACACGTGCTTTAACCGCACGCGGACGTTTTGATGAAACGCCTGATGTTATCGCATTTGCTGAAAAGTTAGAACAAAGCTGTCTTGAAGCCGTGGAAACTGGGTTTATGACAAAAGATTTAGCCTTGCTTGTTGGTGGTGATAAAAGCCATTTAACCACTGATGAATTTTTAGCAAAAGTGCGTGAGATTTTAGAAAAAAAGCTTTAATTTCAGCCATAAAGTAAATATTTATGCAATTATTGATTATTTTTTCTAAAAGATGTTGTTATGGCATATTATTTGCGTAATTCACTATTAATCTTATATTTTCAAATGATGGAATAAAAATGATGATGAATTTATTACCCCAACAACGCACATTAAAAATTGTGATTTCATTTATTTTGATGATGGGCTTAACGGCTTGTTCATTGAATAATTCAAAACGCTCATTGGTTGATAGAGAGTTAGATGATTTCGAGCAACAAAAAGTATCCATCGATTTGGTGAATGATATTCCGATTCCCAATGGCGCAAAATTAGATACAGCAAGTTCGTTAATTTTAGGACGTGGCGATAGATGGACAGGGCGTATTGTGATGAATACAAGTATTGTGCCCGCAAGTGCATTTTCAATATTCCAATCACAAATGCCTAGTTATGGTTGGCAAACAGTGCTTTCAGTGCAGGATAAATCTAGTAACATCGTGTTTGTGCGTGGTGATAGAATTGCAACCTTAACAATTAACCCGCTTGGGCTTCGTGGCTCGCGTATTATTATGATTGCATCTTTAAGACCCGCTGATGTGCCAGCAGGTGGCATCTTTAATGCATCGCCTAATGGGTCAAGTACAATTGGTTCAGGTATAAATTCAACTGTTCCACTGCAGTAATTGCTTTGTTATAAAATCAAGAAAAGCCAATCATCGTAAGATGGTTGGCTTTTTTAATATCGGTAAATGATGCTGTGTCTTAAATAAGCTTATCTTTAGGTCCGATTGCTTTTTTATGCATTTTTTCTTTACGCTCATGGGCTTCTTGCGCTTCAAGGGTCATGGTGGCTATAGGGCGGGCATCTAGCCTTTGAATTGCAATATTCTCACCCGTGACAATACATTTACCATATGTGCCATTGGCAATACGTTCTAAGGCTTGGTCTATTTTACCAATTAGCTTGAAAAACCTTTCACGCGTACGTAATTCAAAACCACGCTGAATATCGGTTGTTACTTGGTCACTAATATCAGGCTGCGCTTGGCTGGTTTCTTGCAGGTTATGAAGCGTGCTTTCTGATTCCTTAACTAGCTCTTTACGCCAATTTAGAAGCTTTTGCCGAAAATATTCTTGCATGATTGGATTCATGAATTCTTCATGAGCATTCGGTACATAATCTGGTGGTAATAGTGGTGCTGTGGAATCACTACCATCGATTTCAGTGCTAGACATGTCATACCCCTTAATACTCAATGTTGCAGGAAATGATACAAAATTAGGATATGCTTATTATAATAATTTTGTTGATACAAGAAAAAAATTACATAAAATTCATTCATCACCATAATTTTTGAATTGTTGCTTGAAACTTACCTCGTTGTTATGTATATCTTTATATAGACGCCGTAAAATGCAAATAAACGCAAATCTATGGCGTAATGGATTGCAATTAATGTAAGTTTGATGATGCCAAAGGCAATAACATCTTACTTTTTAGTAAAAATTTATCATCAGTGTAATAAAACTGATAATAGTGTGGGTAAGTTGATGGCTGATATGTGTTTCTTAATAATATCAAAGCGTGTCCGTTTGGTGCCAATTTTTGCTATGCGTTACTTTCAAGAATTTTTAGAATATTATGTATCTTACTTAAATAAGTTTAAGTTTTCGATGCATCAATGGAGTTTCTTCAATGACAAAGAAAATGTTAATCGATGCCTCTCAGCCGGAGGAAACGCGTGTCGCGGTAGTGGAGAATGGCGAACTTGTTGAGTATCAACATGAAATTAGTAGCAAATTAGCCCTTAAAGGCAATATATATCTTGCAAAAGTGATTAGGGTAGAACCTTCGTTACAAGCCGCCTTTGTTGATTATGGTGGCAATCGCGATGGTTTTTTAGGCTTTAATGATATTCATCCCGATTATTATAAGATTCCTGTGAATGATAGGAAAGACTTGCTTAATAGTGTCGGCAAAAATGATGATGAAGATTTAGATGATGCCACTGATGATGTTACAGGTGATTTTGACCTTGCCTCAGTGTTAGGTGCCAAGCGTTTTCGGTTAAAGCATCGTTATAAAATTCAAGAAGTGATTAAGCGCGGACAGATAATTCTGGTGCAAGCCGTGAAAGAAGAACGTGGCAATAAAGGTGCGGCGATGACGACCTTTATTTCATTGGCAGGGCGCTATTGTGTGCTGATGCCCAATAGTGGCAAAAGTGGTGGTATTTCGCGCAAAATTAGCGATGATGAAGATAGAAACCGCTTAAAAGATTTGGTGGAAAGTTTGAAAATCCCTGATTCGATGGCACTTATTTTACGCACAGCAGGGGCAGGGCGTGCGAAGCCAGAAATCAAACGCGATTATGAATATCTTGCAAATTTGTGGGATAAGGTGCGGGAAAAAACAATCGATTCGCAAGCACCTGCTTTGGTCAATGAAGATGCCACATTATTATGGCATTCGATTCGCGATATTTACGACCAAGAAACCACAAAAATTATTGTTTCTGGTGAAGATGCTTGGCAAAAAACACGCGAGCATATGAAGCATTTGGTGCCAACGCATGTCCGCCGTATTTCACAATATAGCGATAGTGAAACGGTGCCGATTTTTCAAAAGAATGATGTAGAAGCGTTAATCGCAAGCATTTATATGCCAAATGTTCACCTACCTTCAGGTGGCTATATTGTGATTGAGCAAACCGAAGCGATGGTTTCTATTGATGTGAATTCAGGGCGCGCCACGCAAGAAAGAAGCATTGAAGATACTGCATTCACTACCAATGATGAGGCGGCGGTAGAGATTGCACGGCAATTACGCTTGCGTGATTTATCAGGGCTGATTGTGATTGATTTCATTGATATGGAAGATAGGCGCAATAATACGAACCTAGAGCGTAATTTTAAGGATGCTTTAAGGAAGGATAGGGCGCGGATGCATATCAACCGTATCAGCTCGCTAGGCTTGTTAGAAATGACGCGGCAACGCTTAAACCCATCATTATCAGAAGTGACAAGCAACCCATGCGCCCATTGTTATGGTACAGGCAAGGTGCTAAGCGTAGATGCAACCACTTTGATGGTGATGCGGAATATTGAAGAAGAGGCGATTAAAGGCAAGGGCAAAGTTGCCGTGCTGAATGCGCAGACTTCTTTAGAGGTAGCCGTTTATATTTTCAATAGTAAAAGGCAAAAATTGCAAGAGATTGAAACCGCTAATAAGGTGAGCATTTCACTTGAGCCAAACCAAGCCTTGCCAGTTGCTGGATTAAAGTTATTTACAACTGCCGTTATTGAAGATGGTAAAACAATAGAGCTTTCGTCTGATAAATATGAAGAATTATTTAATAATTATGATGCGACACGCCCTAAATATATCAAGAAATCAGGTGGCAGAGGGCGCAGAAATGGCTCGTCCTCCTCATCATCACAGCAGTCTGATGTGATAGAAGAAAATGGTGATGCCGATAGAGATAGGTCATCGCAAAAAGGGCAATCAAGTGACCGCCCCCGGAGACAAGATAGTCGGCAAGAGACCAGACAGGACAGTCGGCAAGACAGCAGGCAAGAGACCAGACAGGACAGTCGGCAAGACAGCAGGCAAGATAGTCGATACGATAATAGAAATAGAAGACCTAGAAATGGTAATAGAGGGCATTCCTCTTCCTCGCGCGCGAATAATGATAATAAAAAAGGGTTGCTCTGGCGCATTTTAGGTTAATTTATTTGATTTATTGATGGCGGTTCAAACTTTCAGCAAGTCTGTTAAGGCGGTCGCGTAAAGGATTATCATCTGTTACTTGCCAATCAGTTTTGGCAATATCAAAATTATCTTCAGTTGAGGCGGGTGGCTTTTCAATATCTGTTGCGCTATCTTTTACCGTGTCTTTATATTGCGTGGAATCAAAACCCTGTTTGATACGAATTTTTGTGATATAATCCTCGCCTAGAAAGGTGTTGATGCGTTGTATAATCTCTTGATGAAGGTAATCTAGTTCAGTCGCAGAGCCATTATCCGCCAAAATAGTTAAACAGCGTTCGCCAGTTAGTTTGGTAAAAGTGATTTTGTGAAGTTCGCAACGGCTACTGTAACGCTCGCCAACGAATTCTTGCCAATGGCAAGTAAGCAGGCGATGCCGTTTATCACCGATTAACTTCTTGGTTTTAGGCTTTATGATGGCAGAAACATGTTTAAGCATCGCGTATTATAGGCAGAAATTATTGTAAAATGCAAAAGTTCGCTCATCAGTTACTCACATGGTTTTACAAAAATCGGCGTTCCATGCCGTGGCGCGCACCTGCTGGCACACAAGCAAACCCGTACCATGTGTTCCTATCAGAAATGATGTTACAGCAAACAAATACGGCTACAGTACATGATTATTTTATCCGTTTCACTGAAAAATGGCGCAATTTAAGCGATTTGGCGCAGGCTGATTTAGATGAGATTTTGTTAGAATGGCGCGGTTTAGGCTATTATGCCCGCGCGCGTAATTTACATGATTCGGCGCAAAGAATCATGAAAGAATGGGGTGGTAAGATTCCTGAAACAGAATCAGAATTAAAGCAGTTACGGGGGATTGGTGATTATAGTTCAGCCGCTATTTCATCGATTGCGTATAATCAGCCCGCCATTGCCGTTGATGGCAATATCAGACGGGTGTGCGCGCGTCTGTTTCGGGTTGAACGCATACAGCCAGATAAGGATTATGCTGTTTTATTAGCCCCCTTCATGGCAGAAAAAACCGATTGCCCTTACCCGCAAACATATCATGGCGATATGGTGCAGGCATTGATGGAGTTAGGCTCGCTGATTTGCAAACCAATAAAGCCTCAATGCGATATTTGTCCGATTCGATTCACATGTAAAGGGCAGGATATTGCTGAAAAATTACCGATGCAGAAGCCAAAAACCATTCCAAAGAAACAATATTGCACGGCATTGCTGATTTTTAACCATCAACAGCAAATTTTGCTTCAGAAACGCCCGAATAAAGGTTTGCTAGGCGGTATGACAGGCTTTCCGTTAAGCCCTTTTCAAGATATTGACAAGAAAAAACAGCCTCAACTGCTCGCTACGGCGCATGAAGCTGTGCCTTTCCTAACGATTAGTCAGCAACATTTGTTAGAATCAACAGTGATTAAACATGTGTTTACGCATATCAAATTAACGGTTTTTCCAGTGGTCGCACGCTATAACCTTAATGAAAATGGCAATCTTCCTGAAAATTATCATTGGCAAACATGGGATAAAGTTACGGATTATCCCTTGCCTAAATTGATGCAAAAAATTTATGAAGCGGTAAAATGAGATGCCACTAAGTAAAATTCGCTGGTTTGCTTACGACTTGCCTTAGGTTTGATATGGCGTGTTTTCGTAAAATGGGCTTTAATATCTTTTAATAAATCGCTTTCCATACCGCTTTCACGCGTTTTGCTAATGAAATGCCCATTCTTGCAAAGATGTTTTTTAGCAAAATCCCATGCATTTTCTAATAAAAGAGCAATTTTATCATGGTCAGTGCCTTTATGTCCGGTCATATTGGGCGACATATCGCTTAGGATTAAATCAGGTTTCTGCCCATCGATAGAAGCAATAATCTGCGCCTGTATGTCTGTATGCGTAAAGTCACCTTGAATGATGGTACAGTTTGTAATGGGCTCAATTTCTAGTAAATCACAGCCTACCAACTGGCAGTTTGGGTTGATTTGCCTAATGATTTGAAGCCATCCGCCGGGGGCTGCGCCTAAATCGATGATAATTTTTGCTTTGCTAATGATGCGTGTTTGCTCTTCTAATTCTAGCAATTTGAAAGCTGCACGCGAACGGTAACCTAATTTTTGTGCCTCTTGCACGTACGGGTCGTTAAAATGACGTGTCAGCCAGCGCGTTGATGCGATTTTACGCCCTGCGGCACTATAAACCCTCACGGCTTCCGCACGTGTATTAATGGCAGGGCTTGCAATATGTGTATTTTTTTTACCTTTATTTTGTTCCTTACCCCAACTTTTTCCGAGTCCTGAAATTAGTTTTGCCATGATTTAAGTCACAATCATTTCGCGTAAAATACCCTCACGTTGCCCTCTATCAGCAATATAAATATGCGGAATATCCCATTTTATTAAAATAATTTCAGTTAAAGCCGCGCCCATACCGGCTAAGCGCATTCGCTGTAAACCAATAACAGGATAGTTGCTTCTTTGCTCAACTGTTTGCTGGCGCAATCTTTGAGTAACGGTAACAATATCTTTACTTACAAAGCGTTTGCCATCAATTTTATGACGGATATAGCGATTCATTTTTAACAATAAACAGGCAAGTGATACCGGTGTGCCAGAGGCTGAAATAAGTTGAACGGAGTGTTCCTTGATATTTTTATCAATGGCATGGGCATCGTTAAATTCTTGCAAATAAGGCAGGCATGTTTCGTAAATTTCTTGGTAAAGTTGCTCGTCTATAATGCCTTCTCCCCAACGTGACGAGGCAAGTAAAATTCCAATAGGCAGTGAAACATGTCCTAATAATTCATAGCGTCCATCTTTGGTACCCACCCAACTTAATTGCGTTGAACCACCACCAATTTCAAACACCAGACAATAATCACTTTTCTGATGCACAAGTGGCTTACAGCTGATACAAGCAAGCCGCGCCTCTTCTTCACGCGAGATAATATCAATTTCAAGCCCTGTTACTTCCTTGACTTGTTGCAGGAAACTATCGCTATTTTTAGCAATACGGCAGGTTTCGGTGGCAATCGCCCGATAGGTGATGGCAGGATATTCTGCAAGTTTATCAGCGCATATTTTAAGCACTTCTAAACAGCGTTCAATGGCATCTGCACCAATCATGCCTGTATTATAAATGGCATCGCCTAATAACACAGTATCGGCATAGGAATCCAATATTGTAAAGCCCTGTCTATTTTGCGCTTCAGCAATTAATAAACGACAATTATTTGTTCCAATATCTAAGGCGGCATAATGAGGCATTAGCTTGATAGCTTTTTAATGATATTGGTTAAAAATGCTAAATCTTCTGGGCGGCTGAGGCTATGGTCACCCCCTTTAAGCAAATGAAAGCTTCCATCATCATTATCGGTAAAATGATGAAATGCACGTTTAGAATGCTCTATTGGCACAATATCATCTTCATCACCATGCAACACACATACAGGGCAAGGTGCTTTAATTTTTTCATTCAGAACATGCATATTAGGCGCATCATTTAGCATTAATTCAGTAAACACATAATTGGGGTCATAATCATCAGATTTTTCGTCACTTTCATAGGGGTGCAGTTTTTTTTCTACCCGTATGCGTGCAATAAGCTCATCTGATAAAAGTTCATTCATAAAATCAGGTGCAGGGGCTAATAATATGGCACCTTGAAATTTATCCGCCCATTCCGATTGCTTCAGCAAATTCATTGCCATCCATCCCCCCATAGAAGAACCGATGATAATATGCTTTTTTTGCGCGAATTGTTTAAAAATTTGCATGGTATCATTGAACCAATGCGTAAAGTAAGATTCGGCAAAAACGCCATCAGATTCGCCATGTCCGCGATAATCAAAACATGTTAAAGCGCGATTGTTTTTTATTGCCCATTCTTGCAGATATTGAATTTTTGAACCTTGTATATTCGAGTAAAATCCACATAAATAGAAAATGGCAGGGGCATCGCCTTCAATATGAAGACAATTAATCATCTCACCAGAACGTGTCTCTGATTCGATAAGAATGCTTTTTTGGTTAAGTGCTAGCATATTCCCTTTTCATAATACTTATTATTTAGACTTTACTTAATTTATATGATTGTTTATAAAATCTTTTAAGTAAAAACTTCATAAGGTCTCTATTTGATGACTATAGCAAACAGTAAGGGCATAATGCAAATATTACCCGCGCTTGAAACAGGTGGGACCGAACGGGTTGTGATTTCGGTGGCATTGGCAGCAAAAAAAGCGGGTTATCGTTCTTATGTTGTTTCCAGTGGCGGGGCAATGGTGCGTGAATTAACGCGTGCGGGGGTAGAGCATATTGAAATGCCTGTCCATTATAAAAATGTATTTACCATGAATTCGCGTGCCAGAAAATTGCGTAAATTACTTGATAAACATGAAATATCTTTGATTCATGCTCATTCACGGGTACCTGCTTGGCTGGCTTATAAAGCATCAAAGGGGACAGGTGCTTCTTTTGTGAATACCTGTCATGGATTTTTTAATCTAAAAAATTCACTTAAATTGAAATATTCGCGTATTGTTGGCATGGGTGTACGTTCGATTGCGGTGAGCAAATTTATCAATCAACATTTATGCGATTTAGGTGCCGTTTCAGCGAATATCCGCAATATCCCGCTAGGGGTTCAGCTAGAACATTATGATGCTGAGAATGTTTCTAGCCATCGTATGATACAGCTATTGAATGATTGGCATATCCCTGAAGAAGTCCCAGTTGTGATGTTGCCCGGGCGTGTGAGCCGAACCAAAGGGCATGATGTGTTAATTAAGGCGATTGCGCTAGGGCGAAAAGATGTACGTTATATTTTTGTTGGCAATTATCAAAATCGACCGCGTGTTAAACAGATGTTAGATAAATTGATTGCTGAATATGATGTAGAAGAACAGGTGCAATTTACAGGCAATTGTCGGGATATGCCAGCGGCTTATCGGATTTGTGATTTGGTTGTTGTGCCATCTGTTTGGCCTGAACCCGGTGGCACCGTTGCGATTGAAGCACAAGCTATGGGCAAGCCTGTGATTGTTTCAGATGCAGGTGGTATGGCAGAATCAGTTATTCATGGTGAAACTGGTTTTATTAGTGAGGCAGGAAATCATCAACAGCTTGCTGACTATATTGAGCAGGTGCTCAATTTTTCCGAGAAAGACCGTGAGCAAATGGGTGAAAAAGCTGTTGCACGTGTACGCGAAAAATTTACCAAAGACTTAATGTGCGCGCGCTATATTGATGTGTATAACGAGTTACTAGAAGGTCAGGCGCCGAATCCTGAAATTATTGGTTTTCCGCATCTTGCCAATTAAAGCAAATGAAAATCCTAATCATTAAATTAAGCGCATTTGGTGATGTGGTGCAAGCGATTCCGGCTTTTCAATCGGTGCGTCGCCATTATCCTGATGCTGATATTGATTTATTAACAGCCCCTTTATTTGCTGATTTTACAGAAAAGTTAGGGCTTTTTAATCGCATCATTCCGCATCAGCGTTTCAAATATTATCATTGGAAGAAAATCAAACAATTACGGAGCTTGATTAAGGGGCAATATGATTACGTGATTGATTTACAATGCATTGGGCGTACAGCGAATTATTTTTATTTTTGTTGTCCGAAACCACCGATATGGGCGGGGGTGGCAAAATATGCCTCTGTTTCGTATCGGCGTAAATTCTTAGAAACGCTGAAACCTTATGAACGCCATCAATTATTATTAGATGGTTTGCAGATTCCCTATCAGTTTGAAACAGATAATGACTGGGTAGATACATTATCTCAAGATGTTTCATCGGGCATAAAAGAAAAATATGTGTTGTTGGTTGCGGGGGCATCGCCGAAGCATCCTAAAAAATGCTGGTCTTATCAACATTATGCTGAAATTGCGATGATGCTTGCGCGCGATGGTATCATTCCTGTTTTGATTGGCGGACAGGCAGAAATGGCAGTCGCTGAAAAAATGATTGAAATTTGTCCTGAAATTCATAATCTTGTTGGTAAAACTACTTTGCATGATATTGCAGTGCTTGCAAAAAAGGCGTATTATGCATTAGGTAATGATACAGGTGCGATGCATTTAATCGGGCAAATGGGAACAGGCTGTTTGGTGCTGTTTTCAGGAAAAAACGACCCGTTTTTATGCAAGCCACAATATAAAAATTGCGATTTTATACAGGTGCAAGATTTGACGAATAATGAATTAACTGTTTCTATGGTTGCAGAAAAACTAGCAGGAATAATATTACATTAAGCTATGGGTATGATTACGGTAACACTGCCTGATGGGGCGAAACGCGAGTTTGAAAAATCACTTTCAGCAACTGATATAGCCCGTACGATTGCGCCATCATTGGCAAAAGCTGCCTTAGTCGTGAAAATAAATGGGGATATATGTGATTTAAGCACCCTGATTGAACAAGATTGTCAGTTGGAATTCATGAATCGTGAGCATGAAGATATTTTGCCTGTTATCCGCCATGATTGCGCGCATATTTTAGCAGAGGCGGTGCAGGAGCTTTATCCGAACACGCAAATCACCTTTGGTCCTTCTATTGAGAATGGGTTTTATTACGATTTCCATCGTGAAACGCCTTTTACGCCAGATGATTTTCCGGCTATTGAAGCGAAAATGCACGCAATTATTAATAAGAATCAAGCATTTACGCGTGAAGTATGGGCGCGTGAAGATGCGGCAAAGTTTTTCAAGAAACAAGGCGAATCTTTTAAGGCTGAACATGTCATGCGTCTGCCTGAAGGTGAGGATATTTCTATTTATCGGCAGGGTGAATGGCTGGATTTATGCCGTGGACCTCATATGCCTTCAACGGGGAAAACTGGCAAATCATTTAAGTTGATGCGGGTTTCAGGGGCTTATTGGCTTGGTGACCAAAATAATCCGCAATTACAGCGTATTTATGCGACTTGCTGGCGAAATGATAAAGAGCTGAATGATTATTTGCATTTCTTAGAAGAAGCAGAAAAGCGCGACCATCGGAAATTAGGCAGGCAAATGGACTTATTCCATAGTCAGGAAGAAGCCGCAGGGTCTATTTTCTGGCATCGTGATGGATGGCGGGTTTATCGCATTTTAGAAAATTATATCCGCAATCGCTTGCATCAGGATTATGATGAGGTAAAAACCCCGCAATTGGTCAATAATAGTCTGTGGAAACAATCGGGACATTGGGATAAATTCCGTGATGATATGTTTACGGTTAATGAGAATGAGATTGATAATGAGCAATTACAGCGTATTTTTGCATTAAAACCGATGAATTGCCCGTGCCATGTGCAGATTTATAATCAGAATATTACATCTTATAAGGATTTGCCTGTGCGCCTTTCTGAATTTGGGCAGGTGCATCGCAACGAGGCATCAGGGGCGTTGCATGGTTTGATGCGTGTACGTGCCTTTACCCAAGATGATGGTCATATTTTCTGCACAGAAGAACAAATTGTTTCTGAAACTCAAAAATTCTGCGATTTATTACGTTCTATCTATCAAGATTGTGGCTTTGAAGATATTTTTGTCAAATTTTCTGATAGACCAGAAACCCGTACAGGGGCTGATGATGTATGGGATAGGGCAGAAAAAGCCCTGATGGAGGCGACTGAAGCTGCAAAATTGCCCTATGTGATGAATCCGGGTGAAGGGGCATTTTATGGTCCTAAGTTAGAATTTGTCTTAAAAGATACATTGGGGCGTGATTGGCAATGTGGCACGTGGCAAGTTGATTTTGTATTGCCCGAACGGTTAGGGGCAACTTATATTGATTCTAATGGCGATAAAAAAGTGCCTGTGATGTTGCACCGTGCAATTTTAGGGTCAATGGAGCGGTTTATTGGTATTTTATTAGAGCATCATTCGGGTAATTTACCGTTTTGGTTGGCACCCATTCAAATAAAAATATGCACCATTACCAACGACTTAGATGAATATGGTGAACAAGTATTTCAAGCCTGTCGTCATGCACAATTGCGGGCGGAAACAGATTTTCGTTCGGAAAAAATTAATTATAAGATTCGCGAACATTCCTTGAAAAAAGTGCCTGTTATCATGATTTGTGGTAAGAAAGAAGCTGAGAATGGACAAGTGACATTACGCTTTTTAGGGAAAAAAGAACAAGAAACACTTGATTTAAAAACTGCTTTACAGCAACTTAAAATAAGGGGAATTATCCCACAATTAGAAGAACCTTTGCCAAATGGGCTTGTTTAATATTATAATTTGATAAAAGGAGCAACTGCTATCAACACACATATCCAAAAATCTCATGATGATGAACCGCGTGTCAATGAACAGATAAATGTGCCTGAGGTGCGGGTTATTGACCATACTGGTGAAAATATCGGTGTTATCAGTACCGAAAAAGCACTGAATCTTGCTGATGAAGAAGGGTTGGATTTAGTAGAAATAGCTAATAATGTTAGCCCGCCTGTTGTCAAGATTATGAATTACGGCAAGTTGAAATATGAAAAGCAGAAAAAGCGTCAGGAAAATAAACGTAAGCAAAAAACGATTTCTATTAAAGAGATTAAAGTGCGCCCTAATATTGATAATCATGATTATCAAGTAAAATTATCAGCTGCCAAGAAATTTATTGAAGCAGGTAATAAGGTTAAATTGACGTTGCGTTTTCGCGGACGTGAGCTAAGCCATCGTGAAATTGGTGAGGCGGTTGTGCATCGCTTTATTGAAGATATTTCAGAATTGGCAAAGCCTGAATCGCCCCTTAAAATGGAAGAACGGCAGATTATGGTGCTGCTGATAGGTGGCATTAAATAGCGTTAATTTTAGGTAAAAATAATGACAATGAAGGTAATTATTTTAGGGGCAAGTGGCTATACAGGCGCGGAGTTATTACGCTTTGCATTGGTGCATCCTGAAATTGAGATTGTTGGGCTTTCTGCGGAAACTCATGCTGGTAAAAATATGCAAGATGTGTTCCCGCATTTACGTGGCATTGATTTACCCATGTTGCAGAAAATTGATGCGTTAGATTTTAGCGAAGCGGATGTTGTATTTTGTGCCTTGCCTCATGGCACAACACAGCAAGTGATTCTACGCATACGGACTGATTATCCCAAAATAAAAATTATTGACCTTTCAGCAGATTTTAGACTTTCCGATATGAAAGCGTATCAGCATTGGTATGGGGCAGAGCATCAAGCCCAAGCAATTCAGCCAGAAGCTGTTTATGGGTTGAGTGAAATTTACAGAGATGACATTGCACAAAGTTTTTTAATCGCCAATCCGGGTTGTTACCCTACAACGATTCAATTGCCTTTATTGCCTTTATTGCAAGCGGGTTTTGTACAGCCTGATGATATTATTATCGATTCTAAATCTGGCATATCAGGTGCGGGTAGGGCAGCAAAACAGGCGATGCTCTATTGTGAAACTGCGGAAAGCCTTATGGCTTATGGGGTTGAAGGGCATCGGCATTCTGCTGAAATGGCTGAACAATTGAATCAATTTGCTGATATGCAGGTGCAATTTCATTTTGTGCCTCATTTAATTCCTATGAAGCGTGGCATGCTTTCTACAATCCATTGTAAATCAACAAAATCTATCGCTGAAATACGTGATTTACTCACAGGCTATTATCAAAATTCTTGCTTTGTGTATATTTTGCCAGAGGGCGCGCCTCCCCCTAAAACGGCTGATGTGTTAGGCAGTAACCAGTGCCGTATTGCCCTTTATCCAAGTGCGATTGAGGGAAGAATTATGATTTTATCAGTGATTGATAATCTTGTGAAAGGTGCTTCAGGTCAGGCAATGCAGAATTTTAATATCGCCTGCGGATTGCCAGAAGATACAGGATTGCAAGCACTGCCTTTATTTCCATAAATATAGCGAATCAAAAAAGGCTTCACCAGTTGGTAAAGCCTTTTTATATTTTATGCCCAAAAGCTTTTTATGAAGCTTTCTACGAAATGCCGTAAAGCGATTGCGCGGATACCATTGCATAAAGCATTGGAATTGATAGCATCGTATTGGTGCGCGAAAACAGCATTGCTTTTCTACCAGCGGCAGGCTTATCTTTATCGCTTTTAATGATGCCAAGTGCAATTTTTTGGTTTGGCCAAATGATGAACCATACATTAAATGCCATGATAACGCCTAGCCACATGCCGATACCGATTGACGTATGCCCAACAACACCGCTTGAAATACCAAGCAAGAGCGAATCTACCAAATAACCATTGATAAATGCTAATAATAAGCCAGTTACTAAAGTTGCCAAAGCAGCCCAACGAAACCAGAATAATGCCGCAGGGGCGATTACTTTTGTAATAGCAGGTTTATGTGCATCTTCAATTTTACCCATATTAGGGATTTGCACAAAATTGAAATACCATAACAAGCCAATCCACATCACGCCTGATAAAACATGCAACCAACGTACAGTGAAGCGAATACCATCGCCACTACCCCATTGCACACCACCAATAAGATGATTGATAATAACCAGCACAATTGCCAAAATAATACCAGCAATCACGGTGCTTTTAAGATTTGAAAGAATATTTGCCATACACTTAGCCTTTCTATTGTAATTTTTTGCTTTATTGACTAAAAGCAATGTTATATTGGCGCGGATATGAGTATGTGTCAATAAAAACTTATCCTCTTTTAACAATAGATGAAGCAAGATTAAAAGAAAATTCGTGGTATATCCGATTAAAGATAATGAAAGTAGGTGGCTTGCTAATTATGTAGCAGGAGGCCATCGGCAATCGAGATATAAAATGTATCTTATTTTACTTTTTGCTGAACAATTGGCACAAATTTATCCGAATGTAAGCGATGCCAATATGGGGCAGATGCGTTGCCTATGGTGGCGCGATAGAATCAACGCAGAACCGAAGAAAATTGTAAATGCACCATTCGCACATAACTTGCCTGATAATATCAGTCAGCTCGTCATAGAGTTACAACAGCTACTTGCGCCTGATGATTTATCATCTGATTTTTTTGATGGTTTGATTGCGGGGCGGATGCAGGAATTTACGCAGGTGCCGTTTGCCACAGAAAACGAGCTTTATGATTATGCAGGCATGATTGCAGGCAATTTATTTGCTTTATGGGCAGTGATATTATGGCGCAATAAAGAGATTATTCAGCCATTGCCAGAAAAAGATACACCCTTTTGGAATTTATTCTTTCAAGCAAGCGAGATTTATAGTGTTAGCCGTATCATGCGCTCGCTTTATTGGCAAAGCCTATCATCGCAACATGCATCAGGAATGGTTGGGAATCACGCGAAACGTCGTGGTATATTGTTTCTTCCGCAAAATTTACTGCATGAAGCACAATTAGATGCAACGTCTCCTGTAGAAGCCTTGCAATCACCTAAAATGAAAGAAATCCTCGCGAATTTACATGAAAAAACATTGGCACGCCATCAGGAAGCCTTGCAACAGCTTAAGGATGCGCCAGAAATGCTTGAGATTTGTAAAAATTTATCAGAATTATTTGCTTTTTCACGGTTAAGTACAATATGCCTGAAACATTTTGCAAAATATCATTATGATTATCTTAATCCGCGCGCGATTGCCTCGCCTTTTTTATTGCCATTACGCTTGAAAAAGCGGATTTTTTAACCATTGCTGTAAATCATGCATGGCACGGCGTGAGATTGCTTCTTTACGGTCTTTACCCTTTAATTTACGTTTTTTAACGGGTTTGTCACCGCCATCACCGCCATCAGATGATAAATCAGGTGGAGGCATCAGCCCGTAATTACAATTCATCGGTTGAAACTTACCGCTATCATGGGTGGTTATACCGCTAATATAGCCAGCAAGCGCGCCATGTGCTGTGGTAAGTGGCAGAGGGGGTAGCTTCATATTGGCATGATTTGCATAATAAAATAATGCCGCCAATAGCCCCATTGCAGTCGATTCTACATAACCTTCAACGCCTGTGATTTGTCCGGCAAATTGCAGATGAGGCGCATCGCGCATTTGCAATTGTTCGTTCAATAATTGTGGTGAATTGATAAAGCCATTGCGGTGAATCCCTCCCAAACGCGCAAATTCAGCATTTTCTAAGCCGGGAATCATACGCAACACTTGTTTTTGTGAGCCGTATTTCATTTTTGTTTGAAAGCCAACCATATTATACAATGTACCATATTGATTATCTTGCCGTAACTGCACAACCGCATGGCAACGTTCATCTGAATTTGGATTGGTTAACCCCACCGGTTTCATAGGACCGAAGCGCAAAGTATCAATGCCACGCTCTGCCATCACTTCAATCGGCAAACAGCCTTCAAAATAAGGCGTGCCTTCCCATTCTTTGAAATCGGTATATTCTGCATCCAGCAATGCTTGATGAAAAGCCTTATATTGCTGTTCATCTAATGGGCAGTTTAAGTAATCACTGCCTTTGTCATAGCGTGATTGTCGCCAGATAATATCAAAATTAAGGCTTTCAGTGGTAACAATTGGCGCGATGGCATCAAAGAATGATAATTTATGCCGTCCGCTTAGTTTTTCTATTTCTGCCATTAACCCTTGCGAGGTAAGCGGACCTGTTGCAATAATTGTAGGGCTATCAGGGATTTGCGTCACTTCTTGGCGGATAAGCTGGATATTGGGGTGAGAGCTAATAATATCCGTAATCATTTGGGCAAAGCCTTCGCGCTCAATGCCTAACGCGCCCCCTGCGGGCAAGGCATTGGCATCTGCCGCACGCATAATCAGTGAATCTAATTGTCGCAATTCCCAATGCAATAATCCAACAGCATTGCTTAACGCATCATCAGAACGGAATGAATTGGAACAGACAAGCTCTGCCAATAAATCCGTTTGATGGGCAGGGGTTTGGCAGAGTGGACGCATTTCATAAAGCTGAACTTTAATATCACGCTTTGCCAGTTGGAAAGCCGCTTCGCATCCCGCCAAGCCACCCCCGATGATGAGGCATTGTTTTTCTTGCATCGTTAACTGGTATCCGTTTTTACGATAAGGGGCAAGTAACTTTTGCTGATATTAAGAAATAAGGGTTGATTCTGATAAGGTGAAGATTTATCTTGCAGTCATTATAATTATTATGTGGTTGGGAAGAAAATGCCAAAGACAATTTTTATGTTCCCCGGGCAAGGCTCGCAAACAGTGGGAATGGGCTTAAAATTACAGCAAGAAAGTAAAGTTGCCGCTGAAACATTTTCAGAAATTGATGATGCGCTTGGGCAAAAATTAAGCACATTGATGTTTGAAGGCGATGCCGAACAGCTGAATATTTCTGAAAACACACAACCAGCGTTGATGGCGCATTCTATGGCGGTTATCAGAATTATTGAACAAGAATTTGCCGTGCCGATTGAAAAAATTGCCAATGGTTTGGTCGGACATTCGCTTGGCGAATATTCGGCATTAACAGCATCAGGCGTGCTTGATTTGGCAACAACAGCAAAGCTGTTACGGTTACGTGGGCAAGCCATGCAACAGGCTGTTCCACAAGGTATGGGGGCAATGGCGGCTATTATTGGACTTAATGCTGAAAAAGTAGCAGAGCTCGCACAGCAGGCAACAGTATCTGATGATGATTTCTGCTCACTTGCGAATGATAATTCTGGCGAACAGGTGGTGATTAGTGGTCATTCTGGTGCGGTTGAACGTGCCATGGTTCTCTGTAAGCAAGCCGGCGCAAAACGTGCCTTGCCCTTACCTGTTTCAGTGCCTTCACATTGTAAATTGATGCAACCTGCCGCCGATAGATTAGCCGAAGCTTTGGCAAAAATTGATTTGCAACAAGGTAAATTACCAGTTTATGCGAATGTTTCAACGACAAGCTCGAATGACGCGCAAGTGATTCGAGAATCATTGATTCAGCAATTATGCGGACGTGTACGTTTTCGTGAAACCATTGAAAAATTAAGCGGTGAGTGTCAACAATTTGTAGAAATTGGCACAGGAAAAATATTGAGCGGTTTGGTAAGAAGAATTGCCTCAGAAAGTGTGCAAGTGAATTTAGGTGCGGATATGCAACACATTGAAGCATTTGTGAAAGAAAATCAATAAAGGAGTATATATGTTTGATTTAACAGGAAAAACTGCATTGGTAACAGGAGCTACTGGTGGCATTGGCGAAGCGATTGCAAGGGCGTTGCATCTCCATGGCGCGCAGGTGATTTTATCGGGCAGGCGTGAGGAAAAGCTACAATCTTTACAGGCTGAATTAGGTGAAAGAGCATGTTATCTACCATTAGATTTAGCAAATATAGAACAGATTTCTGATTTTGTAACACAATGTTCAGCGCAATTTGATGGCGCAACGGTAGATATTTTGGTCAATAATGCTGGCATTACCCGTGATAATTTATTCATGCGAATGAAGGCAGAAGAATGGGACGATGTTCTTAATGTTAATCTAAAAGCCATTTTTTTGCTGACACAAGGTTTTATTAAAGGCATGATGAAAAAGCGTGACGGACGGATTATTAATATCGGCTCGGTTGTTGGTAGTGCTGGGAATCCGGGGCAGGCAAATTACTGCGCGGCAAAGGCTGGTTTGCTAGGGTTTAGTAAATCATTGGCGCAAGAAATAGCCTCGCGTAATATTACTGTTAATTGTGTTTCACCCGGGTTTATTCGCACAGATATGACTGATAAACTGAATGACGCACAAAAAGAAAGCATTTTAAAAGTGATTCCACTCGGTGCAATCGGCGAGGCTACTGATATTGCCGCCGCAACGCTTTATTTGGCAAGTCCTGAAAGCAAATATATGACTGGGCAAGTTTTGCATGTTAATGGTGGTATGTTAATGGTATGAAAATGTTATTAAATATTGTGTTTTATAAAAAAAAGTTGATTGAATAGCATTGCATGAAGTAAAATGCCTTGATTTTATGATTGATTATGTGTATTTATTCTGAATTTAGACGAGTCAAGGAACTTCTAATTAGATAAATTTATGTTACATTATTGATTAAATAATGATTTATGAAAGGAAAAAATAATGAGTGAAGTTGAGCAAAAAGTAAAAAAGATTGTTGTAGAGCATTTGGCAGTTGATGAAGGGCGCGTTACAAACGAAGCCAGTTTCATTGATGATTTAGGTGCTGATAGCCTTGATACTGTTGAGTTGGTAATGGCATTTGAAGAAGAATTTAGTTGTGAAATTCCTGATGATGCAGCTGAAAAAATCTTAACAATTCAAAATGCTATTGATTTCATTAAAACAAACTCTAAATAATGATTTTGTTGTAACCTTGTATAAGGTTACGTCTTAATTATAATTTAACGATTTGGAACTCAAAATGCGTAGAGTTGTTGTCACTGGAATGGGTGTTATTTGCCCGTTAGGTGTGGGTGTTTCTCATGTTTGGGAGCGTATTATCGCTGGCAAAAGTGGTATTGATTATATCACCTCTTTTCCTGTGGATGACTTAAAAGCAAAAATTGGTGGAATGGTTCCTGAAGGGGCCACAGAACAAGGGCTTTATAATGCTGATGATTGGAGCGATGCGAAAGAGCGTCGCAAAAATAATCTGTTCATCACCTATGCCGGTGTCGCTGCTGATATGGCATTGGCAGATTCTGGTTATCAAGCTGAAACCGAAGAACAACAGAACAGAACAGGCGTTTTGGTTGGGTCTGGTATAGGCGGTTTAACAACAGTTTATGAAGGTTCTAATACCCTTGATAATCGTGGCGCAAGTCGATTAAGCCCGTTTTTTATTCCTTCGGCATTGATTAATCTAGCCTCTGGGCAAATTTCTATTAAACACGGACTTCGTGGTCCTAACCATGCTGTTGTCACAGCTTGCGCGTCTGGTACGCATGCCATTGGCGATGCGGCACGATTGATTCAATTTGGTGATGCTGATGTGATGGTCGCAGGTGGTGCTGAAGCGGCGATTAGCCCATTGGGAATTGCTGGTTTTTGTGCAGCACGTGCGCTATCAACAAGCTATAATGATGCCCCTCAAGAAGCGTCTCGCCCTTGGGATAAGGATAGAGATGGTTTTGTGATGGGTGATGGCGCGGGCATTGTTATTTTAGAAGAGTTAGAACATGCCAAGGCGCGCGGTGCTAAAATTTATGGTGAGTTTACGGGTTATGGACTTTCAGGCGATGCCAATCATATCACTACCCCGGCTGCAGATGGCAATGGTGGATTGCGGGCAATGCAAGGGGCATTGCGTAATGGGTCAATCAATGTTGAGCAGATTGATTATATTAATGCACATGGCACATCAACGCCTGTGGGTGATGATATTGAGTTACGCGCAGTCGAACGTTTGTTAGAGGCGCATGGTGAAAATGTTACCATGTCTTCAACGAAATCAGCAATCGGGCATTTATTAGGCGCGGCAGGGGCTGTAGAAGCAATTTTTACACTCAAGGCTATGGAAACAGGTATTTGCCCACCTACATTGAATTTGCAAAATCCTTCTACTGAGACTAAGATTGATTTGGTGCCATTGAAAGCAAAAGAAAAGAAAATCAATGTGGCATTGAGCAACTCATTTGGATTTGGTGGCACGAATGCGAGCATTATTTTTAAGAGTTTTCAATAAAGTTTCTCATTTTAAAGATTATTCTATTGTGATACAATTTTTTATCTCTCTTTTTCGGCGCAAATTATTTTGGGCAGGAATATTTGGCAGTGCGCTGGCAGTTTTATTGTTCTTATGTGTGGCAATTTTTATTCATAGTCCAGTCAAACAACCTTTTGATTTTTTTGTTGATAGTGGAACCACAGGGCTTAGAATCGGATATAGGCTAGAAAATCAGAAGGTTATTAGCGGGCAACGTATCTTTAGAATCGCTTTGTTCATCAGTGGCAAAACAAACCATTTGCAAGCAGGTGAATATCAGTTTGATACTGGTACAACCATTTGGAATATTATTCAAAAAATTGCGAGTGGCCAGGTATCGCTGCGACAATTGACGATGGTTGAGGGGCATACCATTAAAATGGTTTTGCAACAAATTACGGATAATCCCTATTTACAGGGTAAAATCACGCTAAAACCTAAAGAGGGAAGCTTGCTACCACAAACCTATAGCTATTATCGTGGTATGATGCGCGATGAGTTAATCAGGCATATGCAACAATCCATGCAGGTGCTATTAGATGAATTATGGGCGCAACGCGATAAAAACATTCTGTTAAAGAATAAAGAAGAAGCGATTATTCTGGCATCTTTGGTAGAGCGTGAAACAGGAATTTCATCTGAACGCCAGCATATTGCGTCGGTTTTTTATAATCGCTTGCGCAATGGCTGGCCATTACAAACTGACCCAACAATTATTTATTGGGAAAGCGATAGGCTGGGTGTGCTTAATCGCCCTATTCGCCGTTCTGATTTGCGGAGAAAACATGCGTTTAACACTTATTTGAACGTAAATTTGCCGCCCACTGCGATTGCGAATCCCGGCGAAGCATCGATTCACGCTGTGTTAAACCCTATTATCACGGATGATTACTTCTTTGTTGCCGATGGTACAGGCGGGCATGTATTTTCAAAAACCCTTGCAGAACATAATCGTCACGTCAAGAAATGGCGCGCTATTGAACAAGAGCGCAAAAAGTAATAATAATTTTTATTTTATTCTCTAGGCTTTTTTGTTAAAATAGATGCAGAAGAATAGCGTTAGAATGACATAAATGGAAAATTTAGCTTTAGAAATTAATAATTTATATTTTGATTATGGCACCTCTCGTGGGGTTGTGAGCGATTTATCGTTGCGTATTGAAAATAAGAAAATCATGGCGTTGCTTGGACCTTCGGGGTGTGGCAAAACATCCGTATTGCGTTTGATTGCCGGGCTTGAAACGCCTGATAAGGGTGAGATTAAGCTTTATGGTGAGTTGGTTGCCTCTGATAAGCATTTCATTGTGCCTGAAAAGCGTGATATTGGTATGTTATTTCAGGAATATGCACTTTTCCCGCATTTGAGTGTGGCAAATAATGTTGCTTTCGCTGGCAAGGCAAAGGGCAAAATCAGTGAAGATGAAGTCATACAATTTTTAGAAATGGTTGATATGGTTGATATGAAAGATGACTATCCGCATATGTTATCTGGCGGGCAACAGCAAAGAGTTGCATTGGCGCGTGCCCTTGCAAGCCGTCCGAAATTATTATTATTAGATGAGGCATTTTCAGGTTTAGATGCGCGTTTGCGTGATGAAGTGCGTGATAGAACGTTGCATGTGATTCAAGAGGCTGGTATCTCAGCATTATTGGTAACTCATGATGCTGAAGAGGCGATGTATTTAGCAGACCATATTGCGTTAATGCGTGATGGCGAATTGGTGCAAGCAGGTACGCCTGAGATGCTTTATTATCAACCTTGTGATTTATTTACCGCAGGTTTTATTTCTGGAATTAACCAGTTTACATTGCCCGTGACGGACGGCAAGGTTTTAACGCCATTTGGGGCTTTTGAGTCACCGAATCAAGACACACAAAAAGTTGATATTGCCATTCGTCCTGAAGCATTACAGCTGAAACATAGTGCATCAAAAGCGTTATCCGAGCCACACCATATGCAGGTGATGGCATCACGTTTGATAGGGGGCATCAGTATGGTGCATTTGTATTGCCCTGAATTAGAAGTGCAAGATGTGCATTTACATGCTTATGTGCCGGGGCGTTTCTTACCAAAAATAGGTGAAATTATGGATGTGACGCTAGATAAATCGCAATTATATATTTTTCCAACATCGTAGGAAGTCAATGGTAGTTGCTGTTAGCGTGAATATAGTGTAGATTTATATGAATTTTATTATTAATAAAGGAATAAAAAAATGGGTTCATTTAGTGTTTGGCATTGGCTTATCGTATTAGCGGTTGTTGTTGTCTTGTTTGGTGGTGGTGGTAAACTTTCTGGCATTATGGGTGATTTGGGTAAAGGTATCCGCTCTATGAAGACGAATCTAAAGGGCGAAGGTACTGACGATACTGACGACGACGACGATAAACCCATGCGTAAAGTGGGCGAGAAAAAACCTAAAGAATAAAGCTGGAATAATTGATGCTCGATATTGGTTGGCAAGAACTTTTTGTCATTATGGTGATGTTGCTATTGGTGGTGAAGCCACGCGATATTCCCAAAGTTATTGTTAATATTCGTGAAGGAATGGCAAAATTACGTGGGTTAACGCGCGATTTTCACAACACGATGGATGATTTTGTGGAGGAAAGTCAGATTATGACAGTAAAAGATGCCTTTGATGAAGAAGGGCGTGATGTGATGAGTGATTTAGAAAATAGAATGGGTGATATCAGTAACGAGGATGAATGGGCGCAATCGATGAATTCTATGATGCCACCTGTAACGGATGCCCCACCTAAGAAAAAATCAAAAACAACTTCTAAGAAAACAACTTCTAAAAAAGCCCCAACTGAAAAAGCCCCAACTGAAAAACCAGCATCTAAGAAAACAACTTCTAAGCCAGCATCAGCTAATAAGGCGGTGACAAAGAAAACGTCACCTAAAAAAGTCGCATCAAAAAAGCCTGCACTTAAAAAATCATGAGTGAGACTGAAAAGAAAGAATCGCCTCAAAAAAAGGCGAGTGAAATGCCGTTACATGAGCATTTGCGTGAATTAAGGCGTCGTCTCATCTATAGTTTGGTCAGTTTTTTAATTGTTTTTTTGACAAGCTTTTATTTTGCCAAAGTCATATTTAATTTTCTGATAGCCCCCCTCAGAAATTTATGGGAAGCTAGCGAAGGGCGTGGCATGATTTTCACTGCCTTGCATGAACAATTTATCACTGAAATTAAAGTGGCTATGTTTATGGCACTTTTGGTGACATTGCCACTTATTTTGGTGCAAATTTGGATGTTTATGGCACCGGGGCTTTATAAAAATGAAAAACGTGTTTTTATTCCTTTTATGGCTGCAACGCCGTTATTATTTGCATTAGGTGCTAGCTTTGTTTATTATTTGGTGTTGCCGGTGGCTTGGGACTTTTTTCTTGGTTTTGAACAAAGTTCTTCGGCTGAATCGCTTGCAATCACGCTAGAGCCAAAGGTTAATGAATATTTATCCCTTGTGATGCGCTTGATTTTTGCCTTTGGGCTTTGCTTTGAACTGCCAGTTTTATTATTATTATTGGTACAAGTGGGCATTACATCACCGCGTGGGCTTAAGAAAAAACGGCGTTACGCTATTGTGATTGCTTTTGTGGTGGCAGCAGTGCTCACCCCGCCTGACCCTTTAAGCCAGTTAGGTTTGGCAATTCCGGTTATTCTATTATATGAAATATCGATTTTATGTTCATGGTTGCTGGTTAAAAAAGATTAGATTTTAGAATAAAAAAACAATGCATGATATTGATTTCATAAGAAAAAAAACAGATTTATTCATTAAAGCGATGCGCCGTAGAAATCTACCGGAACAGGCTGATGAAATTTTGCAGATGGATGCAAAAAGGCGTGAAGCGCAAACAAAGCGTGATGAATTATTAGCAAAACGCAATCAGCTTTCGCAAGAAATTGGCGCGCTTAAAAAGCAAGGTGGTAATGCCGATGATTTGATGGCAGAGGTCAAAAAACTCAAAGATGATATTGCACTTCGTGAGACAGAAGAAGAGAATTTTCAGCAAGAATTAATTAAAATTTTAGAAATTTTACCTAATGTGCCAGATGATTCTGTTCCTGATGGTGCCGATGAAACTGATAATCTTGAAGTAAGAACATATGGCGACCCAACAATTCCTGATTTTAAGCCCGCGCAACATTTTGACCTTGCAGAAAATTTGCAATTATTAGATTTTAAGAAAGGCGCGCAATTATCAGGCGCACGCTTTGCAGTTAAATATGGTGATTTGGCGAAGTTAGAACGTGCCATCGCTAACTTTATGCTAGACATACATACAGGCGAGAATGGCTATACAGAGGTAGATATACCTGTTTTAGCAAAAACACAAACATTGTATGGTTCCGGGCATTTGCCTAAATTTGCCGAAGATTTATATAAAATTGAGGGGCAAGATTTATGGTTGATTCCCACTTCTGAAACCATGCTTGCGAATTATGCCGCCGAGCAGATTATCCCTACCGAAACTTTGCCGTTGCGTTTAACGGCATGGACGCAATGTTTTCGTTCTGAAGCAGGGGCAGCAGGGCGTGATACGCGCGGTTTAATTAGAATGCATCAATTTTCTAAAGTAGAATTGGTGAGTATTGTTAGCCCTGACGAATCATTTAATGAGCTTGAACGAATGACTGCTGTGCAGAAGATATTCTGAAAAGGTTAGAATTGCCACATCGTACAGTGGTTTTATGCGTGGGTGATATGGGGTTTGGTGCTACAAAAACCTATGATATAGAAGTTTGGTTGCCCGGTGCAGGTGCGTATCGTGAAATTTCCAGCTGTTCTAATTGTTTGGATTTTCAATCACGCCGTATGAATGCACGTATGAAATCCGCCAATGATAAAGGCACGCAATTCCCGCATATGTTGAATGGGTCAGGGCTTGCTGTGGGGCGTACGATGGTTGCCATTTTAGAAAATTATCAAAATCAAGATGGCACAGTAACCATTCCCGAAGCATTACGCCCTTATATGAGTGGCAAGAAACAATTATCAGCAAATAAATAAGGGTTTATATGGGCTTTTTAGATGAAATAGCCGATGAGATTAAAAATCAGCAAGTGCTAAATGCGATGGAACGCGTGGATAGGCGTTTGTTTTTGCCTGATTTGATGCAGAGTTTTTCTGAAAAAAACAGCGCGTTACCCATTGAATGCGAACAAACGATTAGCCAACCTTTGATTGTTGGTCTGATGAGTGAAGCATTGGTAGCGCATTCACCTAGAAAATTATTGGAAATCGGCACAGGCTCCGGTTATCAGGCGGCAATCCTAGCCTGTTTGGTTGATGAGGTGTACTCTGTGGAACGGCATGTTTTGTTGCATCAAAAAGCTGAAAAACGCCTTTATGCAATGGGCTATGCGAATGTAACTTTGAAGAAAGGAGATGGCTGGTTAGGCTGGGAAGAATACGCGCCTTTTGATGGCATTATCGTGACAGCCGCTGCATCTGAAATTCCTGAAAATTTATTTAATCAGCTTGCCATTGGGGGCGTGATGATTGTGCCTGTTGGTGAACAAAATGCGACACAAAAATTAAAAAAGATTGTGAAAAAAAGCCAAGATGATTATAGTGCAGAGGATTTATTAGATGTCTTATTTGTGCCTTTTGTCAAAGGTGCAGTAAAGTAAAAGGGAAGAAAATGCCTCAACCATATCATATTCGTTTGAAATCATTTGAAATTGGCAATGATTTGCCTTTTGTGTTGATTGCGGGTCCTTGTCAGCTTGAAAGCAAAGCCCATGGGCTTGAAATGGCAAGCGCATTGAAAGAAATTTGCGATAGAGTTGGCGTTAAACTGATTTACAAAAGTTCTTATGATAAGGCAAACCGTACGTCTTTAACGGGTAAAAGAGGCATGGGGCTTGAAGCATCTTTACCAGTTTTGGCTGAAATTGGTGAAACATTAAACCTGCCGATTTTAACAGATATTCATGATGCAAGCCAATGCGCTCCTGTGGCGGAGGCGGTGGATGTGTTGCAAATTCCTGCTTTTTTGTGCCGTCAAACTGATTTACTGATTGCGGCGGCAAAAACTGGCAAGGTGCTTAATGTCAAAAAAGGGCAGTTTTTAGCACCGTGGGATATGCAAAATGTTGCCACAAAAATTGCGGAAAGCGGTAATGAAAATATTATGCTGTGCGAACGTGGCGTTAGCTTTGGCTATAACACATTGGTAACCGATATGCGTTCATTGCCTATTATGGCACGTACAGGGTATCCGGTGGTGATTGATGCCACGCATTCGGTGCAACAACCCGGCGGTGCTGGCACGGCTTCGGGTGGCGATAGAAGTATGGTGCCTGTTATTGCTCGTGCGGCAGTTGCTGTAGGGGTTGCGGCTATTTTTATGGAAACCCATCAAGACCCTGATAATGCGCCTTCCGATGGACCGAATATGGTGAAATTGCATCATATGGAAAAAATATTAAAGACACTTGTTGCGTTGGATAAATTAACCAAAGCAGAGAATTTTCATCAGCAAGATTTTGCCTGATTCTATTATCAATTCTTGATGCTAATTTCTTAGTCTCGTATCATGAAAAACCCGGCGACCCGGAAAAAAGCTCATATAAGAAAATAAGAATTCACGATAAAATAATATCGGTTGCCAATTTCCATTTGCGCTTTGTTTTTCCACATGCACCATGCCAATATTTCTGCCATTTCTGATATCAAATGTATCTTGAACGGCATTTAAGCCCGATTCCCAGCGCAAGCGTACGCGGTCACTATTGATACGAACTTCGCCACGATTCCTAATATAATTGATGCTCCAACCTGCTTTACGCCCGCCATAAGTGATGATTCTATCAAAATGACGAATTGTATTGCTAACAGGAATATTTTTACCAATATAATATGGCGATATAATAGAGCTCTCATAACCCGGAAGAGGCGTTTTGCCTAATAACACCCAATCATTATCAAGGATATCAGGCGAACTCATCACTTGCCCATTTTGCCCATAACGCCTTTTAAAACTATCAAACCCCACATATTCAGAAGCAATTGACGTTAGTTTTTGTTGATATAAATCACCAACAGCACCCTTACCATTAGCCTGTAAAAATAATGAACCTGTTAATGTATCCTGCAATAGGATTGATGCCTTATAAAGCAAACCTGAATCAGTGAATTGATAGGTGTTGCCAGCGATAATGCGTGAAAACACTTGGAAGGCATCTGTGTATGGGTTGAAAGTAACCAGAATAGGTTGTCCGCCTATAACATCATTGATAGCCCGATACCATAAAAGATAACGCAGGGGATAGGCACGGATATCATTACCAATTTTCACCACAATAACGGGTTCTTTATCGCCAAAAATACTTTCTGAATCAATGGTTGACATAAATTGCGGCGCACTAAGCCCCTTTATTGTTTCTTCAAGTAGATTGGCAGCAACCAGCAAATCTAGGGAAATGTCTGTTTTTGTAAAATCAGTTTGTGATAAATGCTCTACCCATTCGGTGCTTAGAATTTCTTCAGCCGTTTGCGAATGGCTAGGGGATATGAAAAAACATAGTATCGCAACAAAAACTAGCAATGGTTTTAAGAAACTTACGCGTGTTTTACTTATTTTTGTTAATTTATTCATCGGCATTTACTTATCGACCCTGTGTAAATTTTTTGTGTAAATTTTCTGTGTAAAATCTATTATATGATTAAATAATATTAAAGAATATACAAAAAAATCTATCTATATATAGCTATTTTCTATTATAGTATCAGCGATATTGCAATGGCTATATCATGTTATAAAATGATTTTCTTACATGTTGGTAAGTTAGAAATAAATGAAAAGGATAATGTAATGCGCGTTTATCAAACTGCGGTGATTGATGATATTTTTGCTCGCGAACTATTAGATAGCCGAGGAAATCCAACCATTGAGGTGGATGTTGTGTTGAGTTCAGGAATCATTGGTAGGGCGATTGTGCCATCAGGCGCATCTACAGGCATTCACGAAGCGCATGAGAAACGCGATGGCGACGAAAAGCGTTATTTAGGCAAAGGTGTTCAGCAGGCGATTCAAGGCATACATACAGAAATTGCCCCGCTTTTAATGGGACAAGATGCCTGTATGCAACAAAAGATTGATAAGTTGCTGATTGATTTAGATGGCACTGAAAATAAACAGCGGTTGGGCGGTAATGCGTTATTGGCGATATCCCTAGCCACTGCACAAGCGGCGGCACTGCAAATGAATGTACCATTTTTTCGGTATGTTGGAGGCATGGGGGCAAGAATTTTGCCTGTGCCGATGATGAATATTATTAATGGTGGCGCGCATGCTGATAATCAGATTGATATTCAAGAATTTATGATAATGCCGATTGGATTTGAAAGATTCTCTGATGCGTTGCGTGCAGGGACAGAAATTTTTCATCATCTTGGTAAATTACTAAAAGCTGATAAATATAACACGAATATCGGTGATGAAGGCGGATACGCACCTGCCTTAAAGAGCGCGGAACAAGCCTTAGATTATGTGATGAAAGCCATTGATAAAGCTGGCTATAAAGCAGGTGAGCAAATTTATCTTGCGCTTGATTGTGCCGCCAGTGAGTATTACCGTGATGGAAAATATATGATGGCAGGGGAAGCGTTATCTGCATCGCAAAATGCTAATTTTTTAGCAAAATTATGCGCTGATTATCCTATTTTCTCTATTGAAGATGGCATGGCAGAAGATGATTGGCAGGGCTGGCAAGATTTGACAACAAAAATCGGCAGTAAGGTACAATTGGTTGGCGATGATTTATTTGTTACCAACTCAAAAAGATTGCAAATGGGCATTGAGCAGAATGTTGCCAATGCTGTGTTGGCAAAAATCAATCAAATTGGAACATTAAGTGAAACATTGGAAACGGTGCAACTTGCCCATCTGAATGGTTATAAAATCGTTATGTCGCATCGTTCTGGTGAAACTGAAGATAGTATCATTGCTGATTTGGCTGTTGCGACAAATTGCGGGCAAATTAAAACAGGTTCGTTGAATCGCTCGGAACGGTTGGCAAAATATAATCAATTGTTACGGATTGAAGAAATGCTGGGTGAATTTAGCCAATATGCAGGTAAATCTATTCTATATTCTTAATTTTGGCTTCTTAATTTTGGCTTCTTGATTCTATGGTGTTGGAAAATCACGGTCTATAAGCGCGCTACCAAAATGATTGGCAAATGTATGGATTAAAGCATCGTCAAAGCGCTTCATATCCGTATCTTTTTTCAATTTTTGCAAAGACGTAATGCCGTAATTTTGTTCGGTAATCCCGCAAGGGACAATGCCGTTGAAATGGCTTAAATCGGGATTGATATTGATAGAAATGCCGTGAAAACTAATCCATTTACGCAAACGTATGCCGAGCGCGGCAATTTTATCAAATTTATTGTCTGGCTGTTGCACCCAAATCCCCACCTTACCGTCGATGGTGCGTGCTTCAATATCATATGTTTTTAAGGCATTAATTACCCAATTTTCAAGGGCTTGCACAAACTTTCTAACATCTTGTATCGAAGAAATATCCAACATAACATAGATGATTCGTTGCCCCGGACCATGATAAGTATATTGCCCACCACGATTCGTTTGATAAACAGGAAAACGATTCTGTTCTAGCAAATCCTCTTGTTTTGCGGATGTGCCAGCTGTGTAAAGTGGGGAATGTTCCAGAAACCATATCAAATCTCGCGCTTGTTTCTGATGAATTTTCTGCACATGCGCTTGCATAAAATCCTTCGCTTGTTCGTAATCAACAGGGTTTTTGCTTATTTTTAAGGTGATTTCATCAGGTGGTAGTTGCATTTTTTTAAACATAAGGCTAATAGAGAGATAATTCGCGGTCGTGGCGGAACTGGTAGACGCGCAGCGTTGAGGTCGCTGTGGGAGCAATCCCGTGGAAGTTCAAATCTTCTCGACCGCACCATATCTAGCATTTTTTTAAGGCGATGCCAAGCATATGGTTTAGCTTAAGCAAAAATGATTTTATTTTTATTGGCTTTTCGCTATAATGAACAACGATACACAATCAATATGATTCACAATGGTAATTATCAACGATATTTACAAAGTGATTATTTTTAAATTTTTAGGATTATTTGATGGATAAAGAAGAATTAAAACAAGCTGCCTTAGATTATCATTCGGTTGAACCTGCGGGTAAATTGGCAATTGTTGCCACAAAACCGATGGTTACCCAACGCGATTTATCGCTTGCTTATTCGCCGGGGGTTGCTTCGGCATGTTTGGCGATTGAAGAAAATCCGGCTGATGCGGCTAAATATACCGCCCGTGCTAATTTGATAGCGGTTATTTCTAATGGCACTGCGGTGCTTGGGCTAGGTGCCATTGGTGCGCTTGCTTCAAAACCTGTGATGGAAGGCAAGGCTGTTCTTTTTAAGAAATTCGCTAATATTGATGTGTTTGATATTGAGGTGAATGAAACCGATGTTGATAAATTTGTTGATATTGTTGCCGCGTTAGAACCTACTTTTGGCGGGGTTAATTTAGAGGATATTAAAGCACCACAATGTTTTGAAATTGAAAAAAGATTGATTGAACGGTGCAATATTCCCATTTTCCATGATGACCAACATGGCACGGCAATTATTGTTTGTTCGGCAATTCTTAATGCCTTAGAGGTTGTTGGCAAAGAAATTGATGAAGTGACCCTTACCGTATCAGGAGCAGGGGCTGCGGCGATTGCTTGTTTGAATTTGCTTGTTAATTTAGGCTTGAAAAAAGAAAATGTGTTTATGTGTGATTCGCGCGGCGTTGTATATGAAGGGCGCGATGAGAAGCCAGACCAGTATAAAGACCCTTTTCGGCAAAAAACCAACAAACGTACGTTAGAAGATGCACTTGAAGGGGCTGATATTTTCTTAGGTTTGTCAAAAGCTGATTTGCTTAAAGGCAAAGATATTATAACAATGGCAAAATCGCCCATTATTTTCGGGCTTTCTAATCCTACTCCAGAAATTATGCCATCTGATGCGCTTGAACATCGCCCTGATGCCATTATCGCCACCGGACGTTCAGATTTTCCTAATCAGGTGAATAATGTACTTTGTTTTCCTTTCTTATTCCGCGGTGCGCTTGATGTAGGTGCCAGCGAGATTAATATTGAAATGAAAAAGGCGGCTGTTTACGCGATTGCTGAATTGGCACAACGTGAAGTTAATCAACAAATCTTGCTTGCTTATGGCGATGAAGAATTCAAGTTTGGTAAGGAATATATCATTCCAAAACCTTTTGACCCCCGCTTATTAACAGCGATTGCGCCAGCAGTAGCGAAAGCGGCGATGGATAGCGGTGTTGCCACCCGTCCGATTCCAGATTTAGAAGCCTATACGCAAAAATTGCAAGGGTATGTTTATAGCACATCGTTATTGATGCGCCCTGCTTATGATATTGCCAAGCAAAACCCTGCTAAAATCGTCTTTGCTGAAGGTGAAGATTATCGTGTGCTTGATACGATTCAGCAAGCGATTTTTGAAGGTATAGCAAAGCCGATTATTATTGGGCGTGAGGCGGTTGTTAAATCGCGTATTGAAAAGTTAAACTTAAAATTGGAAAAAGGGCGCGATTATGAATTATGCGACCCTCAAGATGACCCGCGCTATCGAGAATATTGGGAATGTTACCATAAGAGCCAATGCCGTAATGGTGTAACGGCAGCGGATGCGCGCCGTATTGTACGTACAAACAACACAGTGATTGCATCTATCATGGTTGATAGAGGTGAAGCAGATGCACTTATTTGCGGAGTTTCTGGGCAATACCATGACCATTTGACGAATTTAGTCAATCTATTCGGCACGCCTGAGAGGAAAAAACTATTTGCCTTAACGGCTATTAAAACACCACAAAGGCACATTTTCTTTGCAGATACGCATGTTCAAACGCATCATGCCCCTGAGGATATTATGCATATTGCGGTGCAAGCAAGTGATTTTCTGAAACATATGGGTATTGAGCCAAAGGTTGCGTTGGTTTCGCATTCGCAATTTGGCACGATACAAAATGATTCTGCCATGAAAATGCGAGAAGCAACCCGTATGTTACATGAAAAATATCCGCACATACAGGTTGAAGGCGAAATGCATGCAGATGCCGCGTTTGATGAAAAATTGCGTGATGTGCAAATTGAGAATAGTCGCTTAACAGGGCAAGCAAATCTGTTGATATTCCCAACGATTGAAGCAGCGAATATCACTTATAATACGGTTAAATCAGTGGCTAATGGCATTGTTGTAGGACCGATTCTAATGGGGTTAAAACGGCCTGTTAGCCTTGTCAGCAATGCGGTTACAGCGCATGGGTTGCTGAATATGACTGCTTTGACATCTGCGAATGTATTTTTTAAAAAAAATCAATCATGATGGTTTTTAACGATATGTTGCAATCAGACGCGGAAGAAGAGCCATGTCCCAGACAGGTATTCATAATACAGCAGAGCGCAATCAGTCAGAGATAGATTCTTCTGCACGTGATGGTTTGTTGCGTGCGTGCCGTGATAATAACAGTAAGCAATTTCATGATTATATTGCTCTTTTGCATGTTTCTGATATCGCTTTGGTATTAAGCGAGGTTCGCGCTGATGAGCGCATTGATTTTATTAAAAAAATTCAAAATAAAACTCTGGTGCCTGATATTCTGTTGCTTCTTGATGACCCTATCAGGTTGGATATTCTCCAAAAACTACCGTTAAAGGCGGTTGCCAGCTATTTAGAAAATTTAGAATCAGATGATAAGCTTGCGCTGATTGAAGATTTTTCATCTGATTTGCAAGATAATTTGTTATCCATTCTTGCGCCAAGAATCAGAAATGATTTAATAAGCGGTTTACAATTTGCGCCTGAGACAGCGGGGCGTGTGATGCGCCGTGAATTTGTGAGCATTCCCGATGGTTGGAATGTAGGTCAGGTGATTGATTATTTGCGTGCGCGCACAGCAAGATTGCCTGAATTTCATAATATCATGGTTTTGAATAAGAAATTTGCGCCTGTAGGGGTGCTGAAATTATCAACATTATTAGCAAATGTGCGCCATATTACCATACGCGATATTATGAATAAGAATGTTCGCGCGATTAATGCCGATATGCCAGAAGAAGATGTTGTGCAGTTTTTTCGGAAATATGGGCTGGTGGAAAACCCCGTTATCAGTGAAAATAATGTGTTGCTTGGCACAATTACCATTGATGATGTTATTGAAATTGCGGATGAACAGGCAGAAGATGATATGCTAAATTTAGCTGGGGTAAGTGGGCATGGTTTTCATGATAATTTGCTGGTAGCCACATGGCGCAGGGGAAGTTGGTTATTGGTAAATTTAATGACGGCAATTATCACATCGATATTTATTGGTGTGTTTGATGGCGCGTTGGAAGAAATTGTTGCATTGGCAATTTTGATGCCGATTATCGCCTCAATGGGAGGCAATGCGGGTATGCAAAGTTTAGCGGTTACTATTCGCGCGCAGGCATTGGGTTATTTAACCCCTGCTATTCGCAGACGATTGATATTTAAGGAAATCTATGTTGGTATGCTCAATGGATTTTTATTTGCAACTTTAACCGCTTTTGTGGTGTTTTTATGGTTTCAAAGAATAGATTTAAGCCTTATCATTGCCATTGCAATGGTTGTTAATTTAATGGTTGCTACCTCTATAGGCAGTTTAGTGCCTATTTTGCTTGCCGCATACGGGCATGACCCTACAACAGGTTCGGCTGTGATTCTGACAACAATTACAGATATTTTTGGCTTTTGCCTTTTTCTTGGATTAGCAAGCTGGTTCTTGCTTTAATGATTGATATAATCGGCTAAGATGATTCCGTTTTGTTGTTGCTGTTGCCAATTTTGAATTTGCCTTTGCCAATCGTTACTTTCAGGCGAGAATATCAGAGCAGGTGGGCGTTTTGAAAGTGTTTTATAGCCTTTATTTGTTGCAAATTGTTGCAATTGAGGGCTTTCTTTGCCCTGAAAAATAAAAAAGTTAATGTGGTGAGGCGCATCCATCAAAATTGGTTTTTTATACGTGTCACAATCAAATAATTTAAGATTCGCGTCGGCGCATAACACATCAAATAGCAATGAATCAGATAATTGCGGGTGATAGGGGGCTGAAATAACGCCATAAGGTTCCGATGCCCATTCCATAACCGCTTGCATATGCGATTTTTGTAAAATGGTGAAAAGATGAATATTGCGCTTTATGACATCATCAAGTAACATACGATTAGATTAGCTATTTATGCGACTGGAAGGAAGATAAATGTTTCAAGGAGTTTACACGGCACTGATTACCCCCATGTTATCTGATGGTAGCTTAGATGAAAAAGGGTTGAAGAAACTGATTGATTATCAAATTAGTGGCGGTGTGCATGGCTTGGTTTCAATGGGTACAACGGGTGAATGCGCGACATTCCCAGATGAAGACCATTGCAAAATTGTTGCCAAAACAATTGAAATGGCAGAAGGCAGAGTGCCTGTGATTGCGGGTTGTAGTAGCAATGATACCGCACATTTGGTGAAATTGGCAAAAGAGATGGAAACCATTGGTGCCGCGGCGATTATGGCGGTAACCCCTTATTATAATAAACCGAATTCAGAAGGTTTGTATCAACATTATTCACGTTTGGCAAAAGCGGTGCAGTCAAATATTATTCTTTATAATGTACCACCACGTACAGGTATCAATATGGATGTTTCTGTGATTGCGCGCCTTGCCAAAGAATTTTCGAATATTGTGGCGGTTAAAGATGCTGTGCCGGGCGAAATCACGCGTGTTTTGGATATTCATCTGGATGCAGGCAAAGATTTTTGCGTGTTATCAGGTGAGGATGTCACCACTGCCGCTGGCTATGCGTTAGGTATGAGTGGCACAATATCAGTCACCGCAAATGTTGCGCCTAAATTAATGGTAGAATGTTACAATGCCTTTCAAAATGGCAATGCCGATGAGTTTTTGCGTCTGTGCCGTACGCTTCATCCATTGCATCAGGGGTTGTTTACAGAACCCAATCCAACCATGCCAAAAGCCGCTTTACAGCTGTTAGGCATTATAGAAGATGATATGTTACGTTTGCCGTTAGTTTCATCGCCTGCTGATAAGAAGCAAGTGCTGAAACAATTATTGCAATCAATGGGCTTATTATAGGTAAAGTTAAGGCAATGACAGAACAAAAAATTGCAGATAATCGTAGGGCGCGGTTTGATTATGAAATAAAAGAAACAATTGAAGCGGGTATTGTTTTATTAGGCACCGAGGTGCGTGCCATACGTTCATCTGGCGTTTCTTTGAAAGAAGCGTACGCTTCTAACCATAATAATGAAATAATGTTGTATAACATGCATATTCCAGCTTGCCCTCATGCACATAAAAAGTTACAACATGAACCAAGGCGTATGCGCCGTTTATTATTGCATCGGCGTGAGATTAACAAATTGCTAGGTGCTGTTAAACGTGAAGGTATTGCACTTGTGCCATTAAAGTTGTTTTTCAACAAACGTGGCATTGCAAAATTAGAGCTGGGCATTAGTAAGGGTCGTAAAAAGGCCGATAAACGCGCAGCAATCAAACAAAGGGAATGGAATACGGAACAAGGGCGGTTGTTAAAGAAAAACCATCAATAAGATAAGGGTATAACAAGATGAGATTTAGGACATGATAATTTATCGTAATGCTGTTCTTGTTATTTTAGCTATGGTTACGTGCCTGTTGCTCTTATCGCCACAAATAAGCTCTGCACAATCATCTAAGAAATCCTATCAAGAATGGGTTGATTCCTTAAAAACTGAAGCCAAAAAGCGTGGTATCAAGAAAGCAGTGATTGATGATGCTTTCTCGCATGTCAATATAGAGCGTCCGAATGCAAAAATTATCCGTTACGATAATCACCAGCCTGAAACCATGCAAACCTTCTTTTCTTATTATGATAGAAGGGTAACAGAAGATTTTATCGATAAGGGCAAGCGGCATTATCAAAAAAATAAGAAGTTTTTTGATAGGTTGGAAAAAAAATATAATGTGCCGGGTGTTTACATTGTTTCATTATGGGGCATGGAGAGTGGTTATGGCTCTATCAAAGGTTCGCATAATATTTTGGATGCCACTGCCACACTTTCTTACACAAGGCGTAAGGATTTCTTCACGCAACAATTTTTTACCGCATTGAAAATTATGGAAAAATATGACCGTCCCGCTGAAAAAATGCTGGGTTCTTGGGCAAGTGCTATGGGGCATATGCAGTTTATCCCTACAACGCTTTATGATTATGGGCGTGATGGTGATGGTGATAAAAAAATAGATGTTTGGGAAAATGAATATGATGCTTTTACCACAGCGGCGCATTATTTAAGCCGTCGTGGGTGGAAAGCCGATTTTTTATGGGGGCGCGAAGTTATGTTGCCCAAGAAATTCAATTATAACCTCGCCACGATTAAAAAACGTCGTTCTCTTAGCTATTGGCGCAAGAAAGGGGTAAAACGTATCAATGGTAAGTCATTGCCAAGCGCGCCTAAGTTACAAGCTGCTTTATTAGTGCCAGCAGGTGCGAATGGACCAAAATTCTTAGTCTATGATAATTTTTACCGTTTCTTAAATTGGAATAATTCTATCAATAATGCCCTAACTGTAGGGCTTTTGGGCAATGCCATTGCAGGGCGACCTACTTTGCAGAGCGAATATAATGTGGGGCATAATGCCTTGAAACGTGAATTCGTTGTAAATGCACAAGCATATCTGAATCGTTTAGGATATAGTGTAGGTAAAGCCGATGGTCAATTTGGCTCTAAAAGTAGAGAAGCCTTAAAACGGTATCAAAAAGCAAAAAAGTTACCTGCTGATGGCTATTTAGATATAACTATTTATAAAAAACTCAAGCAAGATGCTGAGAAAAAGGCATAAGCTTCTTGACCCGTAAAAGTCAGGCTTGTAAATTAGCATAAGAAATGTGAAGATGTGAAGATTCGATGCAAATAAAGCAAAATAAATATGTGATGTTAATAGCAATGTTACTGGTAGGCTGTGGTAATTACAGTCCGGCAGGCATTCCGCTTGGCACATTGCAAGAAGAGCAATATCGTAGTTTTACTTATGCCGAATCTTATACAGTAAAAGGCGACGCACATTATAAAATTGGTAATGCCTATCAAATTAAAGGCACATCGTATCAGCCTGAAGTTGATTATGATTATAGTGAAGTGGGCATTGCCTCGTGGTATGGACCTAAATTTCATAATAAGAAAACCGCAAATGGTGAAATATTTGACCAAAACACGCTAACTGCGGCGCATCGCACCTTACCATTGCCATCCATTGTGATTGTGCATAATTTAGAAAATGGGCGTTCCGTAAAATTAAGGGTCAATGATAGAGGTCCGTTTGCACGTGGGCGGATTATTGATGTTTCAAAGCGTGCCAGTGAGGCATTAGGGTTTTCTGAGCAAGGGACAGCCCCTGTACGTGTGACGATTGTTGAAGGTGAAAGTCGCCGATTGGCGCAGGCATTGGGTGGCAAGCAAGAAGTGATAAAAAATAATGATACGGTTGCAAGCCTTAATGGGCAACAGCTTACTTTACCAACTCAAGAGGGTTTAGATTTCTATTCATTGCCAGAGCCAGTAAAAGCCATCGATGCGACGACGGCAGAAACCAATGAAAAAGCCAATGATGCAAAAACGAATCAACCTATAAGTAAACCTATAAAAATTGATTTTACCCAACGGGTTTTCATCCAAATAGGTGCTTTTGCAGAAGAACCCAATATTGATAGGGCTTTATTGGCATTTGCAAAGTTTGGTTATCCAGTGTTGGCACAAGATGTTGGACGCGATAAATTAAAACGCGTTTTGGTAGGCCCATTAAACACATTGGATAAAGATAAAATTGAAGATTTGCTAGCACAAGCCATTGAAAGAGGCTTTGAAAATTCGCATATTTTTGTTTCAGAATAGAGGAATAGAATGATTCTTGATAAAAAAGTAATCAATTCAATTAGGTTACCAATTAGGTTAATAGCTTGCGTATGTGTGTTCATGCTCAGCATTGCTATTAATCATGTGGCATTGGCGCAAACAATAGCTTATCCGCAGATTACAACATCGGCAAGGCAGTTATTACTGATTGATTTGAACACACGTACAGCGTTGGTTGCAAAGGCGGCTAATGACCGTATGTATCCGGCGTCTATGACCAAAGTGATGACGGCTTATTTGGTGTTTGAACATTTGAAAACAGGCTTTGTTGATATGGATAGCAAGTTTGGTGTCAGCTATAAGGCACGTCAAATGGGTGGTTCGCGTATGTTTTTGGAATATGGTACGCAAGTGACTGTACGCGATTTGCTGTATGGTTTGATTGTGCAATCGGGTAATGATGCCGCTGTTGTATTGGCAGAAGGCATTGCTGGTTCTGAAGATGAATTTGCAAAATTGATGAATAATAAAGCCAAAGAATTAGGGATGACTGGCACAAAATTTCAGAATTCCAGCGGTTGGCCTGATGAGAACCATTACACAACAGCATTTGATTTAGCCATATTGGCCAAACATATTATTGAAGATTTCCCTGATTTTTATCCGCTTTATAGTGAATTATCGTTTACTTACAATAATATTAAGCAGAATAATCGCAATCCATTATTGTTACAAGATTTGGGTGTGGATGGTTTGAAAACAGGGCATACAGACGCATCAGGCTATGGCTTGCTCACCTCGGCAAAAGAAGGCGATAGGCGAATGATTATGGTTATCAATGGTCTAACAAGCCAGCGCGCCCGTAGCCGTGAGAGCAATCGTATTTTACGCTGGGCATTTACCGCATGGGATAATATTAGGCTTTATTCTGCAGGGCAGAGCATTGGCAAAGTGCAAGTTTCTTTAGGGGCTGAACAGCTCGTTACTTTATTAGCCTCACAACATATTGATTTAACTGTTCCTGCGCGCAAACGCCCGAAATTAGTTGGTTATGTAGAATATAAATCGCCTTTAATCGCGCCCATTCAAAGAGGCGATGTGTTAGGTGTACTTGTGGTGCTTGAGGATAATAAAGAAGTTGTCCGCTCTCCGGTCATTGCAGGGCAAACCATTGATAAAACAGGGTTCTGGGGGCGTTTATCTTATAATTTAATTAATATTTTTTAATGTTTATTAGTTTTGAAGGCATTGATGGGTGTGGCAAAAGCACACAAATTATTGAGGTTGCCCGTTATATTCAACAGGAAATGCAACAAGAAATCGTGTTAACGCGTGAACCCGGAGGTACAGAAATCGCAGAAAAAATTCGTGATTTTGCTTTACAGACACCAATGGAATCACCTCTTGCTGAAGCGTTGTTGATGAATGCCGCGCGCCATTTGCATGTGCAGAATGTTATTAACCCTGCTATTAAAAAAGGGGATTGGGTATTATCAGATAGATTTTGTCATTCTACTTTTGCATATCAGGCAGAGGTTGGTTTAGAAAAATTATATAAATTACATGATGTTGCGTCATATAACTTATATCCTGATTTAACATTTATGATTGATATATTGCCTGAAAAGGCAATTGCAAGACGCGCGCAACAGCAACAGACCCATGATGATTTATTTGAACAAAGAAATTTACAATTTAAGCAAAATTTGCGTGAAAAATTTTTGAAAATGGCAGAGAATAACAAAGCATATCATATCATTGATGGTGAACAGGCAGTGGCAAAAGTCACTGAAGATATTATTACGATTATCAGAAAAAAATATGAGGAAGAGCTGAAATAGTCAAAATGGAAGAAATTATTGGTCATCAACAAGCGCAAAACTATTTTTTTGCAGGAAAACACCCGTTGCGCCATCATGCTTATTTATTTCATGGGGTAGAAGGGGTTGGCAAAAGCCATTTTGCGTGGCAATTAGTAAGTCAATGGTTTCAGATGAAGGCTGCTATTCTGCAATCGGTAGGGCATCCTGATTTTCGCTATTTAACTGCGGAAACAGGCAAAAGAATCACGGTGGAAGCCTTACGGCAGGCAACATCAGAATTAATGCTAACAGCCATGAATGATAAGCGGGTTTTGTTAATTGATTCGGCTGATGATTTGGGATTAGAGGCCGCAAATGCCTTATTAAAATTTTTAGAAGAACCGCCTACGAATAGCTATTTGATTCTTGTTAGCCATACGCCTGACCGTTTGCCTGTTACCATTCGTTCGCGCCTATTGCCGATTGCATTTGAGGCTTTAACCGATACTGAAACTATTGAGGTTTTAGAAAAACAGAACATTGATAAAGAAATTCGCACGCAAGCACAATCATTGCTACAGCTTACCAAAGGCAGACCGGGTTTGTTTATCAGGCTTCATCAGCAAAATTGTCATGAATTTTTAGATGAACTTGAAGGGACATTACAATCCTTGCCGATGATTACGAAAGAAACATTTGATAGGCTTACCAAAGACTTGTCTTATGAGCAGTTTTATTGCTTTACGCACCATATTGCTCAGTTTTTTACAACTGTCCTGATACAAAATAATCGCCATTATCAAAAATTTTCGAATATACCCTTTATGCATATGATGAAATTATGGGATAAAAGCCATCATTATTTCCGAAATGCGTTTTTGCCCGCAGGAATAGGGGTAAACTCTTCTCAAATTGCATATTTTATTTTACATTCACTTCATTTCTTAAGTAAAAAATACTCATGAAACCTTATTATATTACAACGCCTATTTATTATGTGAACGATAAGCCCCATATCGGGCATGCTTATACCTCGTTGGCATGTGATGTGATGTGCCGCTTTCAATCATTGGCTGGTTACGATGCTTATTTGCTAACCGGCACGGATGAGCATGGGCAAAAAATTGAACAAGCGGCTATAAAAAACAACATTACCCCGAAAGAATTAGTTGATAAATTCTCTAATAATTTCAAATCATTGGCAGAAATTACGAATGTAAAATATAATGACTTTATCCGTACGACCGAACCACGCCATAAAAAAGCCGTTCAAATTTTCTGGCAAAAGTTACAAGAAAAGAATGCGATTTATCTTGATAAATATAGCGGTTGGTACGCTGTACGTGATGAAGCTTTTTATACTGAAAAACAGATTACCACCAATGAAGAAGGGGTCAAAATTGCGATTTCCAGTGGTGCGCCTGTGGAATGGGTTGAAGAAGAGAGTTATTTTTTCTGTTTGAGTGATTATCAGGATAAATTAATAAAATTTTATGAAGATAACCCTGATTTTATCGCCCCTATCGCGCGCCGTAACGAGGTGATGAGCTTTGTTAAATCCGGATTGAAAGATTTATCCGTGTCGCGCACATCATTTTCATGGGGGGTAGGGGTGCCGGGTAATGATAAGCATATCATGTATGTGTGGTTGGATGCGCTGTTTAATTATGTGAGTGCGCTTGGTTATGGCGAAGATGAAAGCCTTTACCAACGTCATTGGCCTGCAGATTTACATATGGTTGGTAAAGATATTGTGATTTTTCATGCGGTTTATTGGCCTGCTATGCTGATGGCGGCTGAATTACTTTTGCCAAAACGTGTTTTCGCCCATGGTTGGTGGACAAATGAAGGGCAAAAAATCTCAAAATCATTGGGCAATGTGATTGACCCGTTGGAATTGATAGAAAAATATGGGCTTGACCAAATGCGTTATTTCCTGATGCGCGAGGTTTCATTCGGGCAGGATGGTGATTTTTCACATGAGGCGATGATTCGGCGTAGCAATAGCGATTTGGCGAATGATTTGGGCAATCTATGTCAGCGTAGCCTAACAATGCTTCATAAACATTGCGATGGCGAAATAAAAATAGGTGTATGCGAACATGCTGATGATAAAGCGTTGCTTAAATGGTCTGAGGGGCTTTATCAGGCGGTTTCTGCCGATATGCAGGTGCAATCATTCCACTTGGCACTTGCTAAAATATTTGATTTGGTCAGTGAAACAAACCGCTATATCGATAAAATGATGCCGTGGCAGTTACGTAAAACCGATAATGTACGTATGCAACAAGTGCTTTCCGTGATTGCTGAAATTATTCGGACGGTGGGCATTTTAATGCAATGTTTTACGCCCGATGCGGCTAATAAAATTTTAGATATGCTGAATATTCCTGCTGATAACCGTGATTTTAACTTTGTAAGGCAAAAATTAACAGATGGGCATAAAATCAATCAACCTGTTATTATTTTTCCACGTTTAGAGGTTTGATATGAATGCTACCGATACGATGCCTTTGATGCCTTTGATTGATAGCCATTGTCATTTAGATTATTACCGTGAAGAATATGAAATTGAGGCGGTCATTAAGCGTGCGTTTGATGCGAATATCGGCTTGATGCTTTCCATTAGCGTTACGCTTGGCAAACATGCGAATATTATGGATATTGTTGGAAGGCATCAGGCAATTTATGCTTCGGTAGGGTTGCATCCGTGCCATGTAGAAGAAGAAGATATTACGCTTGATGATTTATTGACGATTGCAGAGCATGAAAAAGTGATTGCGATTGGTGAGAGTGGGCTAGATTATTTTAGAAAACCTTATGATGTGGAGAAGCAGAAACACAGTTTCACCACCCATATTCAAGCATCACAACAAACGGGCTTGCCTTTGATTGTCCATAATAGGGCTGCCGATGATGATGTGATGGAGGTTCTTGAAACCGCCTATCAGCAACAGCCCTTTCCTTGTATTCTTCATTGTTTTGCCGCCTCTGAACAAATGATGCAACGCGCCATAGCATTGGGCTTTTATATTTCATTTTCAGGCATTCTTACCTTTAAGAATAGTGATGAATTGCGCGATATCGCAGGAAAAGTGCCTAAGAATCTATTATTAATTGAAACAGACGCGCCTTATTTAGCACCGCAAGCCATGCGTGGCAAAAGGAATGAACCGCAATTTATCCACCATACGGTTGAAACGCTTGCCGAACAGCATCATATCTCTAAAGAGGCGATGGTGCGCCAAACATCAGCAAATTTTTTGCAGTTGATGCGTAAAATCCCTCAGAATGCTTATTCTGATATGCGAAATGCAACAGAACATGTCTCTTAAAATCACCGTTGTTGGCTGTGGCACCTCTAGTGGCGTGCCTATTCCCGGGCTTGGTTGGGGTAGATGCAATCCGAACAACCCTAAAAACAGGCGCAAGCGCGTTTCTATTAAAATTATGGATGATGATAATTGTATCTGGGTAGATGCTGGACCTGATTTGCGTGAGCAATTGCTAATGAGTGATACCAAACATATAGATGGGCTGATTATCACGCATTCTCATGCTGACCATATACACGGCTTGGATGATTTGCGCTGGATTAACAACGCAATGAAGGCTGATATTCCTTGTTTTAGCGATGCACGTACGCTTGAACAGCTGGATGAACGTTTTGCGTATGTGTTCACCCCTTTATCACCCGAACAGTCTAATTATAATAAGCCTGTATTGGTGCAGAATATCATTGAATCTGGTGAAATATTCTCGGTTAATCAAACAAAAATTTTGCCGATTGAACAAGACCATGGCTATAGTACCAGTCTAGGAATTAGGATAGGGGACTTTGCTTATTGCACAGATGTTGTTGATTTTTCTGAAAAAAGTTGGGAAATGTTGCAAGGTGTACGTTATTGGATTGTAGATTGTTTAGGCTATAATCCGCACCCTACTCATGCCCATTTAGATAGGGTATTGGAATGGATAGAAAAGTTACAACCCGAACAGACTTATTTCACACATATGAACGCCGCGCTTGATTATGATGAATTGCGCGAGACATTGCCCAAAAATATCGCCCCCGCCTATGATGGGCTTGAATTTACGGTTGATTAATAATCAGCACCTTCAATTTGGTTCACAATCTGTTGCAGAAGCGCATTGTTGATTTGTGGTTTATGCTTATCAGATAGTGCTTGTTTATAGCTATCCACCACAATATTGGTATAACGATTTTCAAAAGTCGTGCTAAATTGCGTAAATTTTTCATCATCATTCGCGATATTGCTAGGAATTTGAATATCAGTTACTGTAATGAGGTAATATTGATTGTTTGCGACCGCATCAATCGTCTGATTCTTAGCTGTTACAAAGATTTTCTGCGTTATATCATCATTAAATTTCTGATTATCACGTTTAAGGTCACCCTCATTACTAAGGTTGTATGCGCCATTGCTTGAAAGGCCTTGCAATGTTTCACCTGCTGCCAGTCTTTCTTTCAACGCATCAATAGTTTCCTGTGCAAGCTGTTGTTTTTGTTCGCTTTGCCATGCTGTGCGGGCGTCATCTTGCGCGATGTTAAAGTCAGGAATGTAAGAGGATACAATATCTTGAACGCGTAATAGGAAAAACCCTGACTGCTCAATCGTGTAAACATAACTTGTAACACCACGCGTTTGTTCAAAGCTTTCGGTCAAGAATTGGGCATTGGGTGGCAATGTTTCCCTAATATTCTCACCATTTATTGCGGTGCCAAAACGCCCAATCAAACCAGTCTGTTTGATATTGGTTTCTAATGAACCCGCAATTTCCTCTAATTCACTACCTGAAATGCTTAAATCTTCTGCCAAAGAAAGCTTTTGAATATAGGCATCAACAGCAACTTCTTCTTGAAGTTTTTTTATGACCTCTGCACGTACATCAGCCAAAGGCATGATTGTTTCTGCTTTCACATCCCCTAACAGAATCACATAATAGCCTAGACTTCCCTTAACAGGGGCTGACCATTTTTGTTGCTCAAGTGAGAAAACAGCATCAGCAAGCGCGTTATCAGCAATATTTTGCTTGATGATTGGCTCATTTTGAATGATATTAAGCTCTTCTGCTTTTGCTAATCTTTCAAAATCTTGTGCCTGACTGATTTTGACGCTAAATGCAGATGCTTTTGCCTCATCAGGAAAACGAATAAATTGGTAGCCCCGCGTTTCTTTTTCTTGATAGAGGGCGATATTTTCTTGATAATACGTCTCTATCATCTCGTTGGTTGGTTGAATATCAGCCTGTAAGTCACTTAGCGAGACATACACATAGCTGATATTACGCTGTTCCGCCTTACGAAAATTCTCTTGATTTTCTGTATAATAGCTTTGCAATTCGGTCTCATCAGCAGTTTTCTGTAATGTTAATTGCTCTGCATTGATTTCAATATAGTTTATCCCACGGCTTTCTTGCGAGTAGTTATAGCTGAAATCGCGTATTAAGCCTGCCATTTTGTGGTTTTGCCAAACAGCACCCTGCAAAGCAATGATTTTATGATTATCTGCCACCAGCTGATAATATTCTTTTACAGTTAAGTTATTATAGCCAAGCACACGCTTCATCACTACCGATGAAAACTCTCCGTTAGGGGCCTGAAAAAACTCCGTACTTCTTACAGCCTCGCGGATTTCTTCTTGCGAGGCACGTAAAGAAAGTGCATTGCTTTCTGCTTGAAACAGCGCATTATCTAGCATTGAATTTAAGGTTATATCGGGCAAGCCATATTGTTGAATAACATTGCTATCAAAGCCTGATTCGGTTAATTGTTGTCTGCGTTGATTATATTCGCGTTGAAATTCAACACCGCTAACACTTACATTGCCGACCTCAATAATATTGCGACCACTCACACGGTTTGTGAGTAAGTCCGATGTGCCCCATAGACCAAAACTGGCAATTAACAAACCGAATAAAGCGAATCTGAAAATGGTTGATTTCATGAAAGAACGAAAGTGATGCAACATGCTATATTTTCTCCATTAGGTAAATTTATGGCGTGATTATTACCGATTTAAGCAATTTATGCAAGACAGAGAATTTTTTCAAAGCGAGGTAAGTAAGATGCTAATGAAACGGCAAGGAAACCTTTGGAATGTTCTAGCGGATAATAGGCTTTTTTATCATTATAGCCACGAACATGCTGATAAGCGCCACCTGCCTCTTCAAGGAGCAATTTGCCCGCAGCATGGTCCCATGGATGTAGGTTATGATATAAGGAAAAATGCCTTTTTCCCTGTGCAAGCGATAGAAAATCCATGCCAGCACATCGTAAAGAACTTATATTTTTCATGGCGTCAAGCCTTGCATCAATGGTTAAATCACTATATTTATGGTCAGCATCTGATAATTGAATGCAGGTATTTTGTTGCGTCAACTCATGGCGAATAAGTTTAGAGTAAGTGCCAAGAATATCTTTAATATCAATATTATCAGGTGCTTGCGTGCTTATTTTATCTTTTGACTTTAAGTAAGAGGCGCCCATTCCCAAAATTGCCACTGCCATATCGCGCTTTTCACAATCATAAAGGCTAGAATAAATGCTTTTCCCTTGATGAATCAAGGTAACCATAGAGGAAAAAACAGGCACATTATTGGTAAAATTGCGCGTGCCATCAAGAGGGTCAACCAGCCAAACTGTCTCGCTTTGCATGGCTTTTTCTAATAAATCTGGCTGTGCGGCAACGCTCTCCTCACCGACAAAAAAAGCATGAGGAATCAATGGTGATAAGGCTTTGTTCAGGGCAGCTTCGGCATCAATATCGATTTGAGTGACAATATTTTGACCATCATTTTTGTAAAAAATTTGACTATCGTTTAGTTTTTGAAAATTCGCCATGCAATAATTCTCAGCAATGTCAAAATGAAGTGTTGCAATGGTTTCAGCAAATTGATGAGAAATTTTCATGGATTAAACGAATAAGAATGATATAATATACTTGGCATTTAGTGAATACTATATTATAACGATGCAAGATAAGTAAATAGCCTCATCAGGTTGTAGGATGTTTTTATGGAAAATATATTATTAACGATTCATCTCATTATCGCTGTTGTATTGGTAGCAGTGATTTTGGTTCAGAAAAGTGAAGGCGGCGCGCTTGGCATCGGTGGCGGTGGCGGTGGTCAGTTCGGTATTTTTACCGCACGTGGCAGTGCTAGTTTTTTAACACGCACCACAGCTATTTTAGCGACTTGCTTTATCGCAACAAGCTTGCTTCTTACGGTGATAGGGCGTACGGGTAATTCTGAAGAAGAATTATTATTGCAACAATTAGACGCGAATGAAACGCTTTTAACCACTCCGTTGATTGAAGAATCACTTGAAGAGCCGGCGGCTGATTCTGAAGCAACACCTGCGGTGCCCCTAGCAGAATAATTATCACCACTCATGCAAATTTCTTTGCCAAACAACACTCGTTTTATTTTTGTAACAGGTGGGGTTGTCTCTTCGCTTGGTAAGGGCGTTGCTGCGGCATCGGTTGGCGCACTTTTGCAGGCGCATGGTTACAAGGTGCGGATTCGCAAATTAGACCCTTATTTAAACGTAGATGCAGGTACATTAAGCCCTTTTGAACATGGTGAAGTGTATGTGACTGATGATGGTGCAGAAACAGACCTTGATTTAGGGCATTATGAGCGTTTTACAGGCGTTACAGCCACTCGTAATGATAATGTTACATCGGGGCGTATTTATCAGAATATCATCAATAAAGAGCGTCAGGGCGATGTTTATGGCGGGGTTACTGTGCAGGTGGTGCCTCATGTGATTAATGAGATTAAGGAATTTATCACGGGTAATTTAGATGATGAAGATTTTATCATCTGTGAAATTGGTGGTACTGTAGGCGATATTGAAAGCTTGCCCTTTTTAGAAGCTATTAGGCAGGTGAGTAACGATATTCGGCGCACGCGCTGTATGTTTATTCATGTGACGTTAATACCGTTTATTAGCGCGGCTAATGAGCTGAAAACCAAGCCAAGTCAGCATTCCGTAAAAGAAATACTATCCTTAGGCATACAGCCTGATATGTTGGTTTGTAGAACCGAACATGAGATTCCCTTAAGACAGAAGCGTAAATTAGCCTTATTTTGCAATATTCCTGAAAATCGTCTGATTCCTGCAAAGGATTTGGATACGATTTATGGTTGCCCTGAAGATTTAAGCAGAGAAGGTATTGATAGAGAAATTTTGAGTTATTTCACACTCTCTGGTGATGCGAGCGAATATCAAAGGAAGATGTCACGCTGGGAGCAGATTGTTTCTGCCATACGCGCGCCTGATGGGGTCGTGAATATTGCCTGTGTTGGCAAATATATTGAATTAAGCGATGCTTATAAATCGCTGATTGCCGCCTTAGAACATGGCGGTATTGCTTGCGGTGTAAAGGTGAAGATTAACTGGATTGCCTCTGAAACGCTGGAAGGGGTAGATGAAGAAACATTACGTTCATATTTTAGAGATATGCACGGAATTTTAGTGCCCGGTGGTTTTGGTGATAGGGGTAGTGAAGGCAAAATTGCCACAGTAAAATTTGCACGTGAGCAGAATATTCCCTATTTTGGTATTTGTTTTGGAATGCAAATGGCAGTGATTGAGTTTGCGCGCCATAAGGTTGGCATTATAAAAGCGCATTCTAAGGAATTTATGGGGCAAGATAATGAAGCGCATGATTATGTGCCAATCATCAATTATATGGCGCAATGGCAAAAGGGTGAAGAGGTAGAAGAGCGTGGGCGTAGTTCCGATTGGGGTGGCACGATGCGCTTAGGGGCTTATCCGTGTCAATTAAAAGCGGGCAGTTTGGTTGCGGAGATTTATCAAAGAATAGATATTTCTGAACGCCATCGCCATCGTTATGAGGTTGATATTCAGTATCGTGAGCAGTTAGAACAAGCAGGAATGATATTTTCAGGATTATCACCAGATGGAAAACTACCTGAAATCATTGAAATCCCCGGTCATTCGTGGTTTGTGGGTGTGCAGTTTCACCCTGAATTAAAATCGCGCCCTTCGCATCCGCATCCGCTATTTGCTTCTTTTGTGGCGGCGGCGGTTAAGCAATCGCGTATCGTTTAGAGCTTTTTAGATGGCAGAAACAATTCTAATTGTTGATTTTGGCTCGCAAGTCACTCAGCTGATTGCCCGCCGTTTACGCGAATTACAAATTTATTGTGAAATACATCCATTTAACAAGGTTAATCAATCTCTTATAGATAAAATATCACCCAAAGGAATAATTTTATCGGGCGGTCCTAATAGCCTGATATCTGATTTATCACCACGCCCTGATAAGGCAATTTTTGAGAGTGGCTTGCCGATATTGGGAATTTGTTATGGGCATCAAACATTATGTTCAGAATTAGGCGGGCAGGTAGAAGCAGGCTTAGAGCGAGAATTTGGACGTGCGGAATTGCAAATCACAGATAATGCTTGCCCGTTATTTGCTGATATGCCTGAAAAATCACAAATTTGGATGAGCCATGGCGATAGAGTGAGTGCCTTACCGACAGGCTTTGCCACGATTGCATTGAGTGATAATGCCCCTTATGCGGCGATTGCCCATGAGGAAAAACGCTATTATGGGGTGCAGTTTCATCCAGAAGTGGTGCATAGTGTGCATGGTGCGTTATTGTTAGAAAATTTTGCCCATAAAATCGCAGGCTGTGCAAAAATTTGGGATATGGCTAATTTTCGCGAGCAGATGATTGCTAAAATTAAAATCCAGGCAGGCGATAATGCAGGCGATAATAAGGGCAGGGTGATTTGCGGACTTTCAGGCGGTGTGGATTCATCAGTTGCCGCGATTTTGGTGCATCAGGCGATTGGTGAGCGGTTAAGCTGTATTTTTGTAGACCATGGGCTATTACGTACAGGCGAAGCAACGCAAGTTATCGCGCTTTTTAAGGAACATTATCATATTCATTTGATTCATTGTGATGAGACAGAACGTTTTATGACTGCGCTTAAAGGCAAAACTGACCCGGAGGAAAAGCGCAAAATTATTGGTAAATTATTTATTGATGTGTTTGAAGAGCAGGCGAAAAAGCTGGACCATGCTAAATTTTTGGTGCAAGGCACGCTTTACCCTGATGTGATTGAATCCGCACCCGTTTATGGACCATCACATACCATTAAATCTCATCATAATGTGGGTGGGTTGCCTGAAAAAATGCAATTACAGTTGATTGAGCCTTTGCGCGATTTATTTAAGGATGAGGTGCGGTTACTTGGATTGACTTTAGGTTTGCCCAAAGAAATGATAGGGCGGCATCCATTTCCGGGTCCGGGGTTGGCGATTAGAATTCCCGGTGAGGTGACGCAAGAAAAATGTGATTTGTTACGCAAAATTGATGCGATTTACTTAGATGAGATAAAAAAAGCAGGTTTGTATGATGAGATATGGCAAGCTTTTGCTGTGCTTTTGCCTGTACGCTCCGTTGGGGTTATGGGTGATGCACGTTCTTACGAATATGTGGCATCCTTGCGCGCTGTTACCTCGCTTGATGGCATGACGGCAGATATTTATCCGTTTAAGCCATGAATAATGAATTTCTTGCGCATTTAGGCACAAAAATTGTCAATGAAGTCAAAGGGGTTAACCGTATTTTATACGATATTACCAGCAAACCCCCCGGTACGATTGAATGGGAATGAATTTGATGTATCGCTGAAGGAACGAAGATAATGAAAATATTTTGATAACACCAATGGCGCTATCAGAACTTAGTTTTGCTATATGGTTTAATATCTTTGCGTATGAAAAGACTTAGTAATGCAGACTAGTTACAAATTATGTAACTTGTATTTGAATAAGTCATTGATTCATGAAAGATATAAACATACGGATTGCCAATAACAATGATAGCAGTGATATTTTTACATGGCGGAATGATGAATTAAGCAGGAAAATGTCGCGTGATTCCAACGAAGTTTCATGGCAACAGCACGAAACATGGTATCAACAAAAGATGATGGATAAAAATAGCCTGCTTTTGATATGTGAAGATGCCACAACAGAAGTTAAAATAGGTGTTGTTCGGTTTGATTTCGCAGATGATAACAACGAAGAAGCTGAAATATCAATTAACCTGTCATCAATGGCGCGCGGGCAGGGCTATGCAAAGATATGTTTGCAATCTGCAATCGCTTATATGGTTCCGCATTACCCACAATGTCAAAAAATTATCGCTGATATTAAAACAGACAATGAAGCGAGTAAAAAATCATTTGAATATGCTGGTTTTGAGGTATCTTCTATTGATGATGGGTTTTATCGTTGTTATTATTTTTGTAAATAATATATTGTATTAATATGATGAAATATAAGGCGTGATATGATTGGCAATGATATTTATAATTTAGCAAAAAGGCTTTTCCCTATCAATAGAAGCCTAACAGGCGATGGTGTGCGCCAGACTTTTGCGATATTGCAAGAATATATGCCCGCGCTGAAAACTTATGAGGTGCCATCGGGCACAGTTGCGTTTGATTGGGTGGTGCCAAAAGAATGGCGCGTTAATGAAGCTTATATTATCACGCCTGATGGGCAGAAAATATGCGATTTCAAAACACATAATTTGCATTTGGTGGGTTATTCTACGCCCGTTAAGACAACATTATCTTTAGATGAGCTGCAAAATCACCTTTATTCTTTACCAGAACAGCCTGATGCCATTCCTTATATTACATCCTATTATAAAGAGCGGTGGGGGTTTTGCATCACTCACCAGCAACGCGATGCACTGAAAGAAGGTGACTATCAAATTGTTGTTGATTCTGAATTATTTGATGGCAATCTCACTTATGGCGAGCTCATCATCAAAGGGCAATCAGAAAAAGAGATTTTTCTTTCTACCTATATTTGCCATCCATCTATGGCGAATAACGAGCTTTCAGGACCCGTTGTAACCACGCATCTTGCTAAATGGCTTGCAGAAAGAGCAAATAATAAATTCACATATAGGATTGTATTTATACCAGAAACTATTGGTTCTATTGTTTATTTGTCAAAGAATAAAGATGAGATGCGTGCGCGGATTGTTGCTGGCTTTAACATAACATGCGTTGGCGATAACCGCACCTATTCTTATTTGCCCTCACGTCATGGACAAACCATCAGTGATGATATTGCCCAGCATGTGTTGAAACACATCTGCCCAGATTATGCAACTTATCATTGGAACGATAGGGGCAGTGATGAACGGCAATATTGCGCACCGGGAGTTGATTTACCAATTGCTTCCATCATGCGGACTAAATATGGCATGTATGATGAGTATCACACATCATTAGATGATTTGCGCCTTGTTACTGCTGAAGGGCTAGGGGGGGCTTACCATGCGCTACAATGCGCGATAGAAGCGATAGAGAATAATTGCTATCCTCAAATGAATGTGTTTTGTGAACCTCAATTAGGAAAACGTGGTCTATATCCGACTATATCAACAAAAACGAGTGGGGCTGAAGTGCGATTGATGATGAATTTGATTACATGGTCGGATGGAACAAAATCATTGTTAGAAATTGCTGATATTTGTGCGGTGCCTATATGGGAACTTTATCCTATTGTACAAAAATTGGCAGAGCATGATTTATTATCTCTGTATGATGAGGCGATTTGATTTATTGATAAGGTTGCTTTATAAGTCTGTTTTATTTACAAATGTTCGTTATAATTGCTATAATCGCAATTATACTGGTAAATAAATGCTGGCAAAGAGGGCAATTATAAATGGAATTTTATCCAATATTTATCAAAACGCATATCGTCATTGCAAGCATGTCGTTATTTTTGGGTATTGCTGTTTTTTTCCTACATAACACAAAGAAAGCCCATAGATATTTAGGGCTGGCATGGCTGTTTTGTATCTTATTCACCGTTTTTAGTTCATTTGCCATTCGTGAAATCAATGATAATAACTACAGTATCTTACATTTGTTTAGCCTATGGACTTTAATGATTGTTTGCATTGGTTTGCTTATGTTAAAGCGTAGAAAATATCATTTACATGGTAAGTTAATGTTAAGCGTAACAGGTGGTACTTTGTTTGCAGGAATGGTTTCAGTACTTGCCTCGCAATATTATTTTACACTTGTTGTGAATTTCGTAAAAAATATATTTTAATGCGTTCCAAAAACATATTATATATAGAATATACATGATTTTTAGGTCTATGTTATGAATGATTCTCAACAAGATAAAGAATTATATGGCTTTAAGGAAATATTATATGAATATAATCCTAAAGGGCGTTATTTAAGTGTATGTGCGCTTGACCCTGAAACATTATTAGAAGCCACAGTTATTGCCCCTAAAACAGCACATTTAGAGAGCTTGAAACGTATGGCTGCACGTAAATTGCGTATCGTTGTTGATAGAAAACAGGGTAAGCAAACATTAACCAATGACAAAAAATCCGTTGAGTATGGCAAGCAAGAGGATAATAGCGGATGGAATCTATAGTTTATTGCATAAACATACAGGAAAATTTTGCCTAAAATAAATCAATTTTTATGTTGGCTTGTCCTATATAATCTTTGAAAAACTGCCATGCCGTACGCCCTGAAAGACTGCCCCTTGTTCGCGACCATTCTATCGCTTGTGCGTTCGATTGCGGGGCATCTATCTTAAAATATGCAAAATAACTATCAATAATTTCTAAATAACAGGGCTGGTCAATCGGATGAAAACCAATCCATAAGCCAAAACGGTCTGAAAGCGAGATACGTTCATCGCGTGCGTCTTTTGCATCTGTTTGATAATCACTTTCTGCTTCTCGCGGCAATAAATGCCGTCTATTTGAGGTGGCATAGAATAGAATCTTGCCTTCCAGCGTTTCTATACCGCCGTCTAATAATGATTTCAGAGCTTTATAGGCATTATCCTTCAGGTCAAATGATAAATCATCGCAAAAAATCAGAATAAGGCGGTCTATTTTATGTAACGCACGGACAAGAAGTGGCAATGTTGCTGTATCTTCCGCGTACACCTCAATCATTAGCGGATGATAGGCAGAGGACGATGCCGTATGTTCGTTCAGTAGCTTTTGAAAACTGGCTTTCACAACCGAACTTTTCCCTGTGCCACGTGCGCCCCATAATAACGTATGATTGGCAGGTAACCCATTGAAAAACCTTTGCATGTTCTCAAAAATTTGTGTTTTTTGCCTATCCGCACCTTTGATTAACTCAAAAGGAATGGTACGCAAATTTGCTTTTTGCAATTTCATCAGAGGGGCATCATAAATCGCAGTATGGTTTTGTGAATTTAAGGCAGTTTCAACATCAAGATTCCCTTGTTGTTGCAATAATAGCTGATGCAATAAAGCTTCAATATTTGCCAAATGATTTTTTTGAGCCTGTTCCATAGTGGCTAATGTAAAATATTCCGCGTAAAAAGCAAGTTTACTCTTGTCAAAACTGCTATTTTATTCTAGTTTCTTTCACAACTTATCACTTTTGTGGTATTGCTATTGTTGTGTTTTTTAAAAACGAAGGATTTTACATGTTTATTGCTGATGCTTTTGCACAAGGTTCAGGTGGAGAGTCTTCCATAATTACGTCTCTTGCCCCTATCATTATCATTTTTGCTATTTTTTACTTTATTGTGATTGCGCCACAGCGTAAGAAACAAAAGATGCATGAAGCGAAAGTTAGTGATATTGGACGCGGCAGTAAGATCATCACAGGCGGCGGGTTATATGGCACTGTGCAACGTGTGATTGACCACCGCATTGAGATTGTGCTTGAAGGGGATAATGTAAAAGCAATCATTAACAGAGCCTCTATCGCATCTGTGCTTGAGGGCGAACCGAAAAAACCTGCTAGCAAAAGCGTTACAGCTGATAAGAATAGTAAAAAAGCACCTGCAAAAGCTAAAAAAACAGCTGAAAGCAAGGCTAAAAAGAAGAAATAGCTTTTTAGGGTGACTAATTGATATGGTTTTACGCTATCCATTATGGAAAAAATTTATCGTTATAGCGGTTTCCTTAGGTGGAATCCTATTTTCACTACCAAATTTGGTAAATAGGGAGACATTCCCTGTTCCAATTTTATTTGATTATATTCCAACCGTTAATCTGGGTTTAGATTTACGGGGTGGCGCGCATTTATTGTTACAAGTGAACGCATCTGAAGTTATTAATGAACAGCTTGAAATATTGGCAGAAAGCGCACGGCAAATTCTGAAAAAGGAACGTATTATCGCCAGTCGTCCTACCATTCAAAATAATAAATTATTGGTGGTGCAGTTGGCAAATCCCAATCAGGTTGATGGCTTTATCGCTGAGATGGATAGAGAAAATGCAGATATTTCAGCATCTTATATTGATGGCGGTGAGGTTGGTTTCATTTTGCAAGAAACACTTATCAGAAATTTACAAATTGATGCAGTAGAACGGTCAATTGAGATTATTCGTCGCCGTATTGATGAGACAGGAACAAGAGAACCTTTGATACAAAGACAGGGTTCTAGCCGCATTGTTGTGCAGGTGCCCGGATTGCGTGACCCGGAAAGCTTAAAAAGCCTGATTGGGCAAACGGCAAAGCTTAGTTTTCATTTGGTAAATGAACAGGTTGCCTCAAATGTAAGCGAGATACCAGTGGGATATAAAAGGGTGGAATCGCGTGAACGTACGGAAAGTGGTTCGCCGATGGAATATTACCTCATTACACAGCGTTCCCTTGTTTCAGGCGAGAATTTACGTGATGCTGGACCTACTTTTGACCAAAATAATCAGCCTGCGGTGGATTTTACCTTTGATTCTGCGGGTGCGTTCAAGTTTGGCGCAATCACAAGTGCCAATATAGGCAGAAGATTGGCGATTATTTTAGATGATGAGGTGGTGAGTGCGCCAGTTATTCAATCGGCGATTATTGGCGGTAATGGCATTATTACAGGCAATTTCACAGTGCCTGAAGCAACGGAGTTGGCTATTTTATTGCGTGCAGGTGCTTTACCCGCAGCATTAGATATTGTTGAAGAACGTTCTGTAGGTCCCGGTTTAGGAAGTGATTCCATTGAAGCAGGTAGGAAAGCATTTATCATTGCCCTGATTGCCGTTGGATTGTTTATGTTATTGGTTTACGGGCGCTTTGGCTTCTTCTCTAATCTCGCTTTATGTATCAATATCAGCCTTATTGTGGCGGTTTTATCTATTTTACAAGCAACCCTTACATTGCCGGGTATTGCGGGTATCATTTTAACAATTGGTATGGCGGTGGATGCAAATGTATTGATATTTGAACGAATACGAGAAGAGTATCGTAACGGACGGACACCCATAGAATCTATTGATTCTGGCTTTAGACAGGCTTTTGTGACAATCTTAGATGCCAATATTACAACGTTGATTGCGGCCTTCTTGCTCTTCATTCTGGGTGCAGGGCCTATCAAAGGTTTTGCAGTAACGCTTTCTATTGGCGTATTTACATCCATGTTCTCGGCAATTGTGCTGTCACGTTATCTAGTGATTAGTTGGGCAATTCGCAATAAATCACGCGAAGATTTGCCGTTAGCATGATGGTGGAAGGTTTTTTGATATGGCTTTAAGATTTCTTGGCAGTGCGCGCATTGATTTTATGCGTTACAAGGTTACTTTGCTTGTTGTTTCACTTAGCTTTGTGGTTAGCTCTTTTATTTTTTTGATTGCGAATGGGCTGAATTTGGGCATTGATTTTCGTGGTGGCGTTTTAATTGAGACGCAGATTGCTGAAAATGTGCAAATCTCTGATATTCGTAGCAAATTAACAGATTTAGACTTAGGAAAAATCAATATTCAAGAATTTGGTCGCACGGATGTGATTTTACTACGTTTGCAACGGCAAGCAGGTGGTGCGAAGGCACAACAAGAGGCAATTACAAGGGTAAAAAGCATATTGGGCGCTGATGTTATTGAATATCGACGCACCGAATCAGTAGGGCCAACCTTTTCAACTGAATTGCGTAACAGTGCTTTATTAGCCGTAGCTTTAACGATTTTAGGTATTTTTGTCTATATTTGGTTCCGTTTTGAATGGCAATTTGGTTTAGGTGCTGTGCTAGCATTGATGCATGATGTGATAAGCACCATTGGGCTATTTGCATTATTTCAATTAGAAATTAGTGTTGCGACTGTGGCATCTGTGTTGACGATTGCCGGCTATTCTATCAATGATACCGTTGTTATTTATGATAGGGTGCGTGAGAATTTGCGCAAATACAAGCACTTACCACTTGATGAAGTGTATAATTTATCACTGAATCAGGTGCTTTCACGTAGTATTTTAACCAGCACAACCACATTGTTGGCCTTGGTCGCCTTAGCGGTGGTAGGGGGTTCGGTGGTGCGTGATTTCGTGATACCGCTTATGTGGGGTGTCGTGTTCGGAACGTACTCATCAATCGGCTTTGCAGTGCCGTTTGTGCATTACTTCCCGCCTCATACCGACGCAAACGACTCCTAAAAAACTCCTCTATGTAAAAAAAGGGCTTCTTAAACTCCCTATTAACGCGCGCATCAGGCTGTTTTGCAGGGGGATTCTTGTGGGAGAAGCGCGGAAGGTTCATGCAATACTCTCTAGCCTAGAATAAAATGAAGAAGCTATCTGTACGCACTCATTTAGTACTTATTGCCTGCTCATCATTCACTCTGTTTATAAATACAATTATTTAATTTGTTACATGAGAGACATTTAATCTTTCACATTAACGGATGTAATAAGCCTATGATATTAATCTTTGCTTTTGTGTAATCATTTTTTTTGAGAAATTTTTTGACCTCTACTTGAAGCCTGTCAGAAATCAATCCGCTTACGATATGATTTTTCTCTATCATTCCGATAATGTAACAAAGAAGCAAAAAGCACAAGCATCAACTGGTATTTTGTTCCACAAATGGAACAAGGCAAGGAATTTTAGATAAAGTTAAATAAAAACAATGGCTTATGAAAATAAACGAATTTTACCTACTTATGAAGCTAGAGCTGTAAAAATTATTTGTTATATTTACGACAGATTAGCCATATACGACAAAACAAAAAATTACAGGAACTTAAAAACCCAACCCATGCCAAGAGAGCCTTTGTAAATATTTGAATATTTCTATTTAAGATGAATTACTAAGCAACTGTTTTATAATAATAAAATATTTAATATTTTGATTTAATTAATTTAACAATCGTTATATTTAAGATTAATAGGTGTTTGAACCCTCAAAATCACATATCAGAGATAAAAGGGGTATGTTTTGATGGTTTTATAGATATTCTTATAAAACGCTTATTTTTCATTAGTTTACGCTATATTATGAAGAGAATCGTATGTGATATGCTAGTTTTGGCTATTTCCTAGCCAATATCCGCCAGCATCCGTACGCGTCATGAGGAAATTCACCGTAACATACACTATAAAAGGCTCTGGAAGAAGTGTGCTATGCTTTGCTTTCTATCATTAAGGATGAATTTTGCTTAAAGTAAGGATGAAAAATTTTAGTATGATACATAACTTTATATATAAATTATAAGCATCTGATTTATATAATTATTATCTTGTAAGGGCGGTAAGTGTTTTTTCATTTTTTGCTTATCCGCCTGTATTTTTACCTTTATCGCGTTTTCCATAATATAAATCAATGTGCGGAGGGCTAGGTGTATGTGAGTTGATAGTCTAGTTTAGCCGATTAATGGTCAGCATGGGGCAATGTGGAAGCAGAGTGAAGGCAAAAGCAATCATTCCGCTAGCGATTATACTTGAAACCCTCTGGTAGAAGCCATTTATTTGTTTATTATATGGCTTCTATGAGTAAGGTTATTTTGTAGTACGTGCCATTTCTCCGCAACTCTTTCATCTCACTTGCAAAATTATCTATTAGGTTCTTTAATCTTCCTATAATGAATATATAGCGCGCATTGATAGCCTGCACGGGTATCTTAATCTCCCACGTGCTTGTTTGTTGCCCAATGTTATTACAATCATTGTATTCATGCTGTGATAGCTCGTAGAAGATTAATGTATCAGTAAACTCTTCATCAGAGGTGATTGCTGATTCTCTATGGGTGTTTTAAGTGGATGATAATCATTTGTTACGTTAGGGCATTGAATTGTAATTTTTAGACATGTTTGATAATTTTTATCTTTTTCATTTTGAGGGAGTGGTGTGGTCGATGAGCTGTCTGCGACATCATAGATTTTTTGTCTTTTTGTAAAGTTAAACCATTCTCATAAGCAAAGTTAAAATTATAAATGAAGCGAAATGCACGCAATCAAGTTAAAGCAATCGCATAGCAAGTTAATGTTGATAATTTATATTGCCTTCAGATGTAAATAGCTGATAACAATAGATAAATATAAATAATAAACATGCCAACATCGCTAGGAATACAGCTATAATAGCGGTGCAAAATATATATCTGTATTTTCCATAATATAAATTATGCGAATAAACAAACGTGTCAACTTCTGTCACCTATTGCTTTAACTTTGCGAGTTATATTTTATGAATGAATGATGATTGGAAGAGGAGACAAAATAAAAAACAGAGTGTATTTGAATTATTTTGATGCCGAACCGACTAAATATAGTCTCTTACCTGCCAAAACCACCTTGTAGGGTAACGATTGATATTCCGTATTTTTATGCTTTATTAGTGATTATCACTGGTTTAGGCTTAATTGTTACGCTAGATATAGTGATTACCACCCGTGGATTGCACTATATCTATGTCTAATGTGATAAGTTGGAAATTGATAAGTCTATGAGATTATTGTTAGCTCTACATATAGGGTGATGCTGTCTTTATAGGCTAAAGCAATGTTTTAGACCTATTTTAAGTTATTTTGTAGTAAATAAACCTATTAAAATGACTGAAAACCGCTAGTAATAACCGTTTTTTGGGTTAATTTACGCAGATTTTGAGAGATTTTTCACTCCGCTTTATCAATTTTTTTTGCTTTTCCGCATTCACGATGCGTGCTTATCGATATAATAAACAGTGCAAAAATTATGCTAATTTTTTTGATGCTATCTAATTTATTTTTTATAAAGCGGATGTTGTGAGAATAATATCTCTGAAATCGCTTTTTTATCGCCCTTTTGCGCGTCAGAGAATGTCTCTTTAAATTTTTGTAAAGATGCTTGCTCGGCTTGTAATTTTCTTGCCCCACTATCTGTAGATGCCACAAATGAATCAATTATATATCCCTCACCATAGATAAAATCAAAAATATAGCGTGCGCGTTCTTGGTGGTAATCACTCGTAACAAAGGCTAATTTCTTTGTTTTAAGTAGCTCTTTATCATAAATTTCTTTAGAAAACCAAGCATCCCCTACTGTATCGCGTGAATTTGCGTTAGCCCAAATATGCTTTGCTGGAATATCACATTGATTTTTGAGGTAATGTGCCATCGCATCCGCTAATGAAAGCGTTGTATTATCGCGATACGCCCACCCCATCGTCATTATATTTTGGGTTTTCCCATCGGAATAAAGCTGATAGGCTTCGTCTAATCGATTTTGTGTTTCATCATCAACAATCCCAGCGGCATTCATCTCATGCCCTAGCACAATAATCAAATCATATGGATACGTCATTTAGCTACTAATCAGCCCAGAAGTAAGTGCCATAAAAGCAATGATATGAATCAGCATAATCGCCTTATCATTCCATAACACACCCACAATAAACCACCCTATTAACCCGATAATAAAAAAATAAGCATTTAGTGGCACAAAGCCAAAACCAGTGGCGGCATAACCGATAATTTGTAAGATAGCCACCCATTTAATGACAAATGCCCTATCCTTCATCAATGTGCGAATATTTTCTGCCACGATGTTCCTCCTTGATGTTTATTTCACCATAAACATATCACCATTGCTTTTTTCAAGCAATGGAATCGGGCATAAAAATAAGAAGAGGAATTAGCGTTTTGAGAATTGGAAGCTACGGCGTGCTTTACGCAAGCCATATTTCTTACGCTCTACCACCCGCGCATCACGCGTTAGCATACCGTTGGCTTTTAGTAACGGGCGTAATGCTGGTTCATAAGCTAACAAAGCTTTGGAGATACCATGCTTCACGGCACCTGCTTGACCAGAAAGTCCACTACCCACAACCGTACACATTACATCAAAAGAATTCTCACGCTTTGTAATAACAAAAGGTTGTCTGATGAGCATTTGTTGCGTTGGGCGCGCAAAATATTTATTGGCATCGCGTCCATTAACCGTAAACAGACCTTTACCGGGCTTAATCCACACACGTGCAATCGCAGCTTTACGTTTGCCAGTTGCATAGGCCCTGCCTAATTTATCTAACTTTTGGACATATTCGATGACACTTGCTGTTTCTGTATCAACGATGTCAGTCATTTCAGGAATATCAATCATTCTTTACTCTTTTTTAGCGTTTATTTTTAGAATTTTGTTTGGTCAAATCCAATATTTCAGGATTTTGTGCAGAATGCGGATGCTCTTCACCAGAATAGACACGCAAACGCTTAAATTGCTCACGCGCAAGCACGCCACGGGGCAACATACGCTCTACGGCTTTCTCTAACACACGTTCGGGGTTATCACCAGTTAAGATATCTTTAGCCGTTGTGCTTTTAATGCCACCGGGATGCCCTGTATGGTGATGATATTCCTGCGCACGATATTTATTACCAGTGAATTTAATTTTATCAGCATTGATGACAACAATATGGTCACCGCAATTCATATGAGGCGTATAAGTTGGCTTATGTTTGCCACGCAAAATCGGCACAATCGCCGCGGCAAGCCTGCCAACAACCATGTTTTTCGCATCAATAAGGTGCCATTTTGCTTCAAGTTCAGATTCTTTTAATGTAAAAGTACCCACAATATTACTTTCTCTATCGGTGTTTCCATGCGTGATGTTATGATATCACACAAAAAATGCCAGCCACCCTAGAATTGCTTCTAGCAGTAACTAACAATCAATATACTGCATAGCTAATAGCTTTTTTTGCGGTTTTTGTCAATGATAATCTATGCTTTATCGCTTTGTTTTTAATGTTTTATAATGATTGCAGTTTTAATCCATTGTTTTTAAGCCATTTCTGAGCTTTTTTGCGTTCAGGGATAAGGTCATCAACAATTTGCCAAAATGCGTCGGAATGATTCATTTGGATAAGATGCGCCGCCTCATGCGCCGCCACATAATCGCTAACAGTATCTGGTGCCATGATTAAACGCCAATTAAGGGTGATTTCGCGCTTGCTGTTGCACCTGCCCCATTGGCTTTGATAGTCGGCTATCGTTATTTTTGAAACCTCTTTTTCAAGCAATTCGCTATAATGTTCAATCCTTGGCGGTAAAATGATTTTTGCTTGCTGTTTCAGGAATCGCTTTAATCTATCGGCAACAATCGCATGGTCGGCACTGATTGTGATGCAATCCCCTTCTATCCTCACTTGAGAGCGCGCATCTTTAGGCAAAAGCTTAATCATATAAGATGTGCCGCGGTAAAGCAGTGTCTTGCCATCAGTCAGCGGTTGCTTTTGGGGTAAATGTGCCATAATCCAATCTTTTTGCTGTTCTAAAAATTGATGGACATAATGAGCAGAGCAGAAACGCGGTTTGGTAACAACCACGTGAATAAAGGGCTGGGTTGCAATTTTTAGCGACAATCGAGATGCGCGCTTGCTATGGTTAATTCGGATATCCGCATGCTCACCATTGGGTAGAAGGATAGAAAAATTATCGTCTAATTTGTTAAATATCATTTTATTGAACATCTCTCACGCGCTAACCGCATCAATCAGATGCAAATATGAGCCCATGACCCTGCCTTTGATACCACCGCCATCAGGCATTTTTTCTTCAGAAGCATTCTTAATATTATGAAACAGCTTTGTTTGATTATAAGGCGGTTGTTCCGTTGAATAGTGGAACTCATGCGCGGTGAAACATGCCTGTTTGAAAGGAGTTTCGGGGTGAATAGAGCAAATGCGATAACCTAAATGTCGCTTTGCTTGTGCAATATTAGTGCTATGGTTCAACAGACCTGCCATTTGGTGCGGATTGCCCTGTTTATCAATCAGGCTTTTGCCTAAAATCATATAACCACCACATTCACCATAAATCCACGCGCCTCTTTTTTCAGCCTGATATAAGCCTTGCATAAATTGTTTCGCTTGTGAAATTTGTGAGGCAAATAATTCAGGATATCCTCCGGGAAGGAAAATCATGTCAGCGTGTTCTGATGGCACTTCATTTTTTAAGATGGAAAAAAAACTGATGTGAATATTTTGCTGTTGCCATAATTGTAATTGCGCTGGGTAGATAAATCGGCAGGCTTCATCATAGGCTATGGCAATATGGTTAACCCCTTGCAATTCTAATAAAGGTGATTGATTCTTTTCATTGTTTATCTTGCTGTTATAATTATATTCTTTTAATATTTTCTCTAACAAAGGAAAATCAATATATTGCATAATATCAGCAGAGATTTTGTCTAATTTTTTATCAAATTCAGGTAAATTATCGGGTTGGGTTAATCCTAAATGCCGTGATGGCAAATGCCAATCATCACAAAAAGGCAACGCGCCCAAAATGGACAAATCATGAAAATCTTCTTGCAAGGCATTACATAAAATGGCTTGATGGCGTTCAGAGCTAACTCCGTTTAAGATGACACCAGCAATATTAATGCGAGGGCAATAATCAATAAAGCCTTTTAATGAAGCGCAAATAGAGCGCGATTGCCCTTTGACAGGTAGGATAAAAATAATCGGTATGTTTAACATTTCAGCCAATGATGCGCTAGAACCTTTGAAACCATGCCCTGCCCCATCATAAAGCCCCATTGCCCCTTCAATCAGCAACAGTCTATCTTCGGCAAGGTTTTGCATGGCATGTAAGCTATCAGGGCGCATTGCCCAACTATCTAAATTCACAGTTTGCTGGGTGCGCGCAGCTTTGGCATGAAATTGCGGGTCAATATAATCAGGACCGACCTTGCCGGGCATTACTGGAATGTTATGGTTTGCACAATGGCGTAACAGGCTGATGGTTATTAATGTTTTCCCACTATGGGAATGCGGTGCGGCAATAATGCAAGCAGATGAATTATTCTGAGACATCATTTTTTTCTTCTGGAATTTCTTCTCGCTCTTCTTCTATAATTTCTTCTTGGGTTTCTTCTGGTTCTTTTTCTGGATTTATTGTTTCTGAGTCGGTTGTTTGCGGTTTTGTTAAAAGTGACCATAATTGCGAAATGGTAACAAACTTAAAACCCCTCATTTGTAATTCTTTTTGCCATTCTGGTAAAATCATGAGGCTTGTATCATGGGGATGCCCGATAGCAATCGCAAAACCATCTCTTATTGCAATTCTTTCTGCACGTTTGAGCTGATTTTTAATCCATTCTGGGTCTTTTTCGCCATCTATAAACACATCACGCGCCAAAGCAGGATAGTTTTTCGCTTGGGCTAAATATAATCCTTGGCTAGATTTATGTGTAAAAGAATCAAGAAAAATCAGCCCTCTATCATAGGTTTCTTCAACTAGAACATTCATACCTAAATGCCATTGCGCGAACTTACTACCCATATGATTATTAATGCCACGTGCCAAAGGAAGCTTTTCTAAGGAATTATCGATGATTTGCTTGATAGTCTCCTCCTCCATCCCTACTGTGAGGGCATCAGGTCCGGGGTTAAGCTTTCTGGTGGGTTCAGCGCCTTGATGCAAGAATATTTCATGTCCGTTTCTATCGGCAAGCTGTGTTAAATGCTGAAGGTTCTTACCATAAGGCAAGAATGCCAATGTATATATTCCCTCTAATTCCGTGGCTCTTAGGCTACGTGCTTGGTCAACGCCAATATCATCAACAACAATCGCGATGGTTTTTTGCAAAGGGTTAAATCGCTTTTTATATTGAAAGCGAATTTGAAGCGATTGCTTAATTTGTGCATCACTGACAAGCTGTTGTTGTAATTCTTCAGTGGGCTGTGTGTGATAAAGGTCGGGCTCATCTGGCGAAATATCAACCTCATTGATTGTTACGCTTTCATAATTTTCTTCATCTATCGATGCAAAAGAAGCATCAGGCAATTCGTCTGCCAATTCGTCTAATAATTCATCTTCTAAGGGTGCAAGGTCTGTTTGTGTTTGCTCTTTGATATAGCGTTTATTAATGCCATCGCTTTCATCTGTGGGTAAGCTTGCCCTTGTTTCTTCTGAAACCTGTACTGACATACGCGCAAGTGCAGATTTATCATCCTTATCTTTTTGTTTCGGCTCTGGGTCGCAACCAGTTAGAACAAGCAACAAAGCAGTAAGCAGGAGAAATTGACAAGAAAAGCAATATTTTGTTGTGATAAAAGTGAAACGATGTATCATTTATTCGTTACCAATGATTAACAAATAACCGAAAGAACATGCTGAACTACCAATCTACAAAAAAAGTTTGCAATTTATTGTAACTTTATTGACACGAAACAGAAATAACCCATGCAAATGAAAACCAAAGAGCCTATTACCGAGCCCTACACTAACCTATCATAAAAATATTTTGTTACGCAAATGAAACTGTGGGTTATCATCGAGATTATTCATCATGGGGTGGCTTGCCTACCCATAGGTGACTCTTTTGACATGCGGTTGCAAACTACATATGATACATAAAACATCAAAGATATGTGCAAATAGGTGTCAATTTGATTAATGACTTGCTCGTAATTGCCCGATTGCCCTTTATCGATAGTGAAACATCTTGAAAATGAGCCTTTGGGAAAGATATTTCATGTTTCAAAGTAAAATTTAGTAGAATTAAGCAGTCAGCATATTGTCTAAAATGAATTTGCCCGCTTTTGACTTAGGCTTGAAGAAAAATTCTGAGGTGGATACATATTCTACCATCTTGCCATTATCTAATATCAGTATTTCATCACATAAAGGTTGTAGCAAGCGCGCATCATCACTGATGATAATCATGGTAAGGCGCAATTGTTGCGAAAGTGTTGATAGAAGGTCAATAATTTTTGCTTGCATCACAAGATTTAGCCCATCTGTTATATCATCTACGATAAGTAATTTAGGACGCGTAATTAAGGCACGTGCCAAACATGCAAGTTGAGGCAAGCCTGCGGTTTGATAAGGTTCAGGCATATCATCAGGATAACAAGCAAGCATGGCTTTGGAAATCCCTACCCGTTCGGAAACTTCATCTAACCTATAAGAAAGTCCGCTAATATCACCCATATGGATAAGTGGTGCTAAAATATTATCGCCAATGTTAAAATAAGGATTTAAGCCCTGTTTACAATCAGCCGGCACAATATTAATATCATGGCGAATAGGTTGTAAAACCGACTTATTCATTAGGCTAATATTTTGGTCATTGAATATGATAATACCACCTGTTGGACGAATAAAACCTGTAAGTAATTGTGCAAACAGACTTTTACCAGAATTCTTTTTGCCTGAAACGCCAAGGATTTGATTAAAGTTAAGTTGAAAGCTGATATAGTCAATTAAGACATCTCTTTTATTTGTCTCACCTTTTCGCGGGATTGAGAATAATAAATCACTGACATCCAATAAGATATTATTTTTTGCGATTGCTGCCATTAGCTCATTTTCTTCATTATGTGATGGTTTGGCATCATATCATCAGCAAGGGCTTGAATAAGACTATTAGATTTTTTACTATAAAATGATGCTTTTACGAGTGCCTTACTATAAGCATGGTTGGGTATTCCAAGCATTTTTTCAGGATTCCCTGTTTCCACAATCTTGCCCTGATGAAAAAAGCTGATGATGTTACAAATTTTTCCAATACACTCAAAATGACTATCAAGGATTAATAACACCATATTTTTATGACGTAATTGTTGCAGTAAGGCGATAATTTCTTTCTGCTCATGGGCTGTAAAATTTTGCAAGGGCTGATTAAGCATGATGATTGAGGGCTGATAAATAAAATTCAGCGCAAGATAAATTTTATATTGGGCAACAGGTGCTATTTCATGTGGGTAGGCATTTTTCACTCTTTGGCTTTCAGAAATTTTCAGCTGTTTAAAAACTTTTTCAATCGCCTCTTCTATCATATCTTTTTGTGTATTCTTATCACTTAAGAATACAGACATCTGTTGACCAATTTTTTGGTTCGGGTCAAATAAATTTTCATCATAAGGCAAAACTAAGCTTACATTGCTACCGATATATTTTTTTCTATCTTTGGGTAAAAATGTTGTTATGTCTGTCTCATCAATAATTATTTTGCCGTGCAACTGTTTATCATCTAATTTATTCAAGAAATAATCCCATAACAAATAAGCGCCCTGCTTGCTTTGTTCAACCAAACCATAATGATGCCCAAGCGCGAACTTCATATCTAGCTCATTAAGTAAATTGCTCTGATAGTTTTTATGGGCATTTACAGAAAAACCATCAATATGTAGATATGCTTTAACCATGTTTTAACTTTTTCGCATAAAGATTGCCTAATTGCCAAAATGCCAATAATGTTAAGAGCAGTAAGATAAACGGAGATAGGATAAGCCAACTCACTTCTTGATTTATCATCACATGCTCTAAAAACAAATGCCCCCATCGGACGGTATCATTCGTGCGCGCAGGACTAAAAAAGCCTGCCATAACTTCTAAAGTTAGTGCTACATTTAAACTTACAAAACAGCTTTTGAATAATATTGCCTTGCAGTTAGGAAATATCTCACGCTTAAATATCACCCATTTACGCGCAGGATGAAATAATCTTGCATAGGTAATATAAGGCTTATCAGTTTGTATAATAATATAATGATACATGATTTGAAAAAAACGCCGCCATTCTATCAATATAATAATGCTGATAATTATCAAATAGCTATGGGTTTTTGCTGCCCATAACATGATGATAAAAAGCGCAGGGATAATAGCGATAGCGTGATAAAATAGGTTCAGAAATTTTGCAATCATGCCCCGATAAAGTCCGGCAATGATGCCTAAGAAACAGCCGATAATTATTGCCCCAAACATGGCACCAAAGCTTATCAACAATGAATATTGCATACCATATATTAAGCGCGAAAACCTATCACGCCCTAACCCATCAGTTCCTAATATAAAGCTATTATTTCCACCGAAACTTGGCAATAAATTTTCATAATGTAGATATTGCTGTAAAGGATGGTGCAAGCCGATGATTGGCATGATAAAGATAAGGAATAAAAGAATAAGTAGCCAGCTAAATATAAAAGAAACTTGCCAAGTCGGGATATAAGGCGACATGATGCGTGAAATTTTATTCCAGTAATAAGATGCTGTTTTTCGGATATGTTTGCCCAACAAAGTGAGGCAATGCTTCAATGCGTTATAAACAAATCTGCCGAAAGGTTTTAGCTTATAAGATAGGGTTTTCCCCCTATATTTGATTCCTTCAATACTCATCATAGGCGATGCAACATGTTTCACTGGTAAATTTTCACTCATGATGCTATCTGCCTCTTTTGCCACAGATGAAGACAGCCATTCAAAAAATGAATGGCGCAATAAAAATATGTGAATAGCAATAAGATTGCTAAAGCAAGTGGTTTATCTTGATTGATAGCAGATTGTAGGCTTAATAAGCCGATGCCATGATAATTGAAAATACTTTCCACAATGATGATATGTGCGAATAACAGATGTGATTTTCTTAAACACATCCACGATAATTTCTTGAAAATAACGAATAATAGTTGGTGAAATGCAATGGTGCCACGCGACATTTCTTTAATAGCCACATAAGATTTTGAACGATAATCATGAATGATTTTTTTTGTATAACAAGCAAAATACCAAGAAGCAGGTAAACTAAATCCGATAATGGGCAAGAGTGTTTGACGCAAATAAGGCATCGCACTGGTAACATCACCTTGTACAATCATAAGCCAAAAATAGCCATCAACATTTGGGATAACAGGCGTTAATGTTGGGAGGATATTATAAAGTAATAACAAGGCAATGCACCACATAAAATAAGGAATATTGTTCCTTGTGCCGGCTATCTTCATAGATTTCAATGGTAAAAATCGTGAAAAACAGGCAAGTGGCAATCCGATAATAACAATAAATATCAAACAGATAGATAATAAATTTAATGTTGAAAATAAGCTTCCAACTATCAAGCTGAAATTTGCTTCACCATATTGTATAGATGTGCCGAATTTTCCTTGTATTGTTTGCATGACAAAAAACAAAAATTGCTGTAAAGGCGCATGCCATGCAATTGCACTATCAATCAGCACTACTTTCATCGGATAAGTGCTCAGGGCAAAAACCAACCCTAACGCTCCTAACAATAAGAGGAAAGAGGCTAAAAATTTACTGACAATCTGTTGCAAAACCATGAGAATAATATGTTATCTGCTTATGCTCTTCATATGTTTTGATAAGCCCTATAGACTATAAAGTCAAGCCCACTGCAACATCATAAACAATAAGCATCACCCTATTTGCAAAAATTAGAGACTATTTTCTAATTCAGGAATAGCTTCAAATAAATCTGCAACCAAACCATAATCAGCGACTTGAAAAATTGGCGCATCGGGGTCATTATTGATGGCAACGATGGTTTTTGAATCTTTCATTCCTGCAAGATGCTGGATTGCACCTGATATTCCTACGGCAATATAAAGGTTGGGTGCAACCACCTTGCCTGTTTGCCCTACTTGATAATTATTAGAAACATAACCCGCATCAACAGCCGCACGTGATGCGCCAACAGCCGCACCTAATTTATCTGCTATTTTTTCAAGCATGGCAAAATTTTCACCTGCTTTCATACCACGACCACCTGAAATCACAATATCGGCAGTGGTTAATTCCGGACGTTCGCTCTTGCTAACAATATTTTCAACAAAGCGAGAGTTTCCGCTATCAGAAGGTGCATCAATTTTTTCTATGATGCCATTACCACCGGTTGTTTGGCTCAATTCAAACGAGGTTGCGCGTACAGTAAGAAAAATGCAATCTTCGTTTGTTTCAATTGTTTGCATCGCATTACCAGCATAGATAGGACGCACAAATTGATTGCTTGATTTTATATCGGTAATATCAGAAATTTGTTGCCTATCTGCTAAAGCGGCAACGGCAGGTAAAATCCCCTTACCGAATGTGCTAGCAGGTGCTAAAATATGAGAATAATCACCTTTCATCGCGGCAATCATGGGCGCAATATTTTCCACCAAATCACCAGCAAATAAAGCAGATTCTGCAACAAGGATTTTTCCACAATTGGGCAGAGCCTTCGCTTCTTCAGCAACTTTATCGCATGTTTCGCCAATCACCAAAACATTAATATCAGCATCAAATTTTTGTGCCGCAGCATAGGTTGAATGCGTGTTAGAATGTAATGTCCCACCATCATGTTCTGCAATTACTAAAAGTGTCATGAGATTACCTTTGCTTCATTTTTAAGTTTTTCAATTAATTCGGCAACATTTGCAACCACCACGCCACTCGCACGTGCAGGGGGTTCTTCTACTGAAATTATTTTCAAGCGCGGTGTTACATCCACGCCCCAATCAGCAGGGCTAGAAGCATCTAACGGCTTCTTTTTTGCTTTCATAATATTAGGCAGGCTTGCATAGCGAGGCTCGTTTAAGCGCAAATCAACACTAAGAACAGAAGGCGCATTGAGTAATAATTTTTGCAAACCACCATCTGTTTCGCGTGTAACGATGATTTTATCACCCTCAAATTCCATAGCAGAAACAAAACTGCCCTGCGACCAACCAAGCAATGCCCCAAGCATTTGGGCGGTCTGATTATTATCGCCATCAATGGTCTGCTTGCCCATAATCACCAAATTACCAGATTCTTTTGTGACAACCGCTTGCAATAATTTCGCAATGCCAAGTGGTTCAGGCATTTCATCACCAACCTTAATATGCAACGCCCTATCAGCCCCCATTGCAAGTGCTGTACGTAAAACATCTTGTGCATTATCATTGCCAATGGTAACGGCAATAATTTCAGTTACCGTGCCAGCTTCTTTCAAACGAACAGCTTGTTCTACAGCAATTTCACAAAAAGGGTTCATAGACATTTTTACATTTTCAGTGACAACGCCTGTTTCATCAGCCTTCACTCGAACAGTGACATAGGCATCAATCACGCGCTTGACTGGAACAATAATCTTCATGTGTTTGGGCTCCTCATTATTAAATTCAATGACAACAGAATAACTACACTGTTATGTTTTTTAAGTCCAATATTATTTTATTAGTCAGCGTTTTTTAATCGCTCATTATCAGGGTCGTAAGGAGAATCAGCAATAACTTTTGCTTTATGGGCTTTTTCCAAAATCATTACATCAAATTCAGTACCGATTTCGGCATATTCAGGTGCAACAAAACTCATTGCAAAAGACCGCCCTAACCGATGACCAAAACCACCTGAGCTAACCCGCCCTATTTGCTTACCATCTTTATTATAAATGGCTTCATTACCAAAACAATGGGCATCGGTGGTGCCATCAATTTCAGTCATGGCAAATTTCCATTTCAAGCCTGCTTTTTCGCGCGCAAGCAACCCTGCTTTGCCAATGAATTCCTTATCCATATTTACCATTCTATCAAGCCCTGCTTCAATCGGTGAATAATCACGATTCAAATCTGGTCCCCATGCACGATAAGATTTTTCAATCCGCATAGAATCCATAGCACGCATGCCAACATGTGTTAAACCTAAATCCTTACCGGCATCTTCAATCAGGTCAAAAATATGATTTTGATATTCAATCGGGTGATGCAATTCCCATCCTAATTCGCCAACATAATTGACTCGTAACGCATAAACATCAGGCGCATAGCCAACAGAAATATTTCTGCTTTGTAGCCACTTAAAGCCATCATTTTCTACATTTGCATCAGTGATTTTGCGTAATAATTTTCGCGAATTCGGTCCGGCAATTACAAAAACGCCACGTTGATTGGTAACATTCACCAACACAATAGAGCCATCTTTTGGCATATTGCGTTTAAGGAAATCATAATCAAACCCTCGCCAGCTGATGAGGATACCAGATAATAATGGTCTTCCCCAATTTTAGTCACCGTAAATTCACTATGGGTGCCACCAGAAGGATAAAGTGCATGAATCAACTTCACTCCACCGATTTTTTTTGGCAATTTATTAGCGAGCACCCTATCTAACAGCTGTTCAGTACCTTTACCAAACATTTCATATTTCACAAAATTAGTCATATCAATCATGCCACAGGCATCACGCATCGCTTCAGCTTCGCGTTTCATTGCTGGAAACCAGTTTGCTTTTGTTTGACGGAATGTCCAATCATCTTTTGTGTTAGGCGTATCAGCAAACCAATTGGCGCGTTCCCAGCCAACACGTTGCCCAAATACCGCACCACGTTCTGCCAATCTATCGTAGCAAGGTGATGTGCGTGCCTTCCGTGCCGCAGGGCGTTCTTCCATTGGATAATGGACAGCGAAAACATGTTCATACGCCTCAATATTCTTGGCAATCGTATATGTTTTATTGGCATATTTACTAAATCGTCTTGGGTCAATCGCGAATGTATCTAAATCAGTTTCGCCTTCTAAAATCTGGTCAGCAATCACTTTACCAGCACCCCCGCCTGCTGTAACGCCAAAGCTAAAGCCTTCTGCAATGAAGAAGTTTTCCAACCCATGCCCAAGAGGTCCAACCATTGGATTGCCATCAGGTGTATATTGAATAGCGCCATTGATAATTTCTTTAATGCCAACATTTTCAAAGGTTGCCACGCGATTAATACAAGCTTCTACATGAGGCAATAATCTATCTAAATCGCCTTGAAATAATTCACGTTCTGCATTATCAGAAACGCCATCTACATAACATGCTTTTGCACCTTGTTCATACGGACCAAGCAGATAACGGTTTCTTTGTTCTTCACGTAAATAATAAGAGCCTTCACTTTCGCGTAAAATTGGCATTTCAGGAAGTCCTGCATCAAGCCTTTCTTGCAATTCAGGCACGATATCCGTCACAATATATTGATGTTCAACAGGAATCATCGGAATTTGTACGCCAACATGCGCCAACACTTGATTGGCATAGCTACCCGCCGCAGTCACCACATATTCGCATTGAATATCACCCTTATTGGTTTTAACAATCCATTCACCTGAAGCCGCTTTTTCAATGCCCGTCACACAAGTTTGTTCGTTAATTTCTGCACCATTCCGACGCGCGCCTTTGATAAATGCCATGCACAAATCAGCCGGCGCGATATGCCCATCTTCGGGGTGAAGCAATCCGCCTACCATATCATCGGTTTTTGCCAAAGGCCAAAGTTCTTTAATTTGTTCGGGGGTAAGCATTTGATAATCAACCCCAATGCTACGGGCGGCACCTGCATAGCAACGATATTCATCCATTCTGTCTTCGTTCAATGCCAAGCGTAAATTACCGCAGACATGAAAACCAACATCTTGCCCAGTTTCTGCTTCCAGAGTTTTGTATAAATCAACAGAATATTTATGAAGTTGACCCGTGGCATAGCTCATATTAAATAGAGGCAACAAACCTGCCGCATGCCATGTTGACCCTGATGTTAGGCGATTACGTTCGCATAATACTGTTTCAATACCAGCTTTGGCAAGATGGTAAACAATGGAACAACCAGCGATTCCACCACCAATAACAACTGCGCGTGCATGTGTTTTCATAACTCAACTCCTAAAATATTTCGTATTACATTTCTATAATCGTTTTTCTATGATTTTTCCTATTAAATTTACGCCTTTACGATGTTTTTCTGCGACATATATTAATGACTAAAATTTAGGCGGTGTGTTTCCTCGTGCCAAATGGCTTGCAATCACAGTGTTATGAAGCAACATTGCGATTGTCATAGGACCAACGCCGCCGGGTACGGGTGTAATTCCGCCTGCATGTTGCGCGCTTGCAAAATCAACATCGCCTACTAATTTTGTTTTGCCATTCTCGCCATCAATACGATTAATACCAACATCAATAACCACCGCACCTTCTTTAATCCAGTCGCCTTTAATCATTTTAGGTCTGCCAACTGCCGCGATAACAATATCGGCACGTTTGCAAATGGCAGGCAAATCACGGCTTTTTGAATGTGCGATGGTAACAGTAGCATTCGCCCCAAGTAATAATTGCGCCATAGGTTTGCCAACAATATTAGAACGCCCTACAATCACAGCATCCTTGCCTGATAAATCACCTAAAAAGTCTTGTAACAGCAACAAACAGCCGTAAGGGGTGCAAGGAATAAGCGATTGACCCGCACCATTATTCAGCCTGCCTACATTAATGGTATGAAAACCATCTACATCTTTTTGTGGGTTGATATAATTTATCACAGCAGATTCATCAATTTGTTCGGGCAGTGGAAGCTGGACTAAAATTCCATCAACATTGGCATCTTCATTCAATTCATCAATTTTTTTCAACAAAACTTCTTGGCTTGTCGTAATGGCCATTTTGAATTCCAATGATTCCATACCGCATTCTTCGGTTTGCTTTACTTTATTCTTAACATAAACAGAACTTGCAGGATTTTCACCCACTTGAATGACTGCCAAAGTAGGACGCCAGCCATTTTTTGCTAAATTTTCTGAAACATGTTTGCCAATTTTTTCACGAAGCTTTTGTGCGAATGCTTTGCCATCGATAATTTGTGCGACCATTTTTATCCCCCATTTTTATTTTTTATGCGTATGATTATTATTTTGCAATCATCACAAAAACAGATATTTTTGTCAAGCAATCTATTGCCAGTTAATTATTGTCATTTAATTATTGCCAATTAATTATTAAGCGGTCTCATTCTGTGATGCTTCAATTTCACGGGCTTTTTCTTCAACCAAATGCACCAAATGTTCAACGATGTTTGGGTTATCCAACCTATGATGCGTTAATCCAGAAATATAAATTTGATGATTATCTTTGCCACCGCCAGTCAAACCAATATCGGTGCTTTTTGCTTCACCGGGTCCATTCACAACGCACCCAATGACTGAAAGTGAAAGAGGCGTTTTGATATGGGCAAGCTTTTCTTCTAAAAGTTTGACAGTTTCAATGACGGGGAATTGTTGACGCGCACAGGATGGGCAGGAAATAATCTGCACGCCACGGCTACGCAACCCCAATGATTTTAATATTTCAAAACCAACATGTACTTCTTCTTCAGGCTCGTCACTTAAAGAAACGCGTATCGTATCACCGATGCCAGCCCATAAAAGTGAGCCCATACCAATGGCTGATTTGACTGTGCCTGATTTGTAGCTACCTGCTTCGGTAATGCCTAAATGTAAGGGGTAATCGCATAAATCTGCAAGCTGTTGATAAGCGGCTACCGCCAGAAAAATATCGGATGCTTTCACGGAAATCTTGAAATTAGTGAAATCATTATCTTCCAATAATTTAATTTGGTCAAGCGCGCTTTCTACCAAAGCTTCAGGGCATGGTTCACCATATTTTTCTAAAATATTGCGTTCTAACGAACCACCATTCACCCCAATACGCATGGAAATTTGATTTGCTTTGGCGGCCTTAATGACCTCGCGCACACGTTCATTATTACCGATATTACCCGGGTTAATTCGCAAACAGGCGGCACCTGCATCGGCAGCTTCAATGGCGCGTTTATAATGAAAATGAATATCGGCAATGATAGGCACTGTTGATGCTTGCACAATTTTCTTTAAGGCGTGCGTTGATTCTTCATCAGGGCAAGAAACGCGAACCAAATCAGCACCCGCATCTACAATACGGTTAATTTGTGCAATGGTTGCATCACTATCAGTGGTTAAGGCATTGGTCATAGATTGCACAGCAATCGGTGCATCACCACCAATGGGTACATCACCTACATAAATTTGCTTAGATTTTCGTCTTTCAATATGGCGATAAGGGCGTAGCAAAACTGTTTATTATCTGCTTTGCGCTCGCTTAATAGCTTGTAACAATTGATTAAGATTAGAACCATCTTTAAAGTTATCACCATTCACAATCGATTGAGGACTAAGTGAGCTATAACGAACTTGCCCTTTTCTACCAAGAACACCGCGTGATGTGCCATCAACAAGCAATTCAACCGAACCTGCATCGCCTGCTTTTACAAAAAGCTGGTCGCCAATGGGGGCATAATAAACATCATTCGTTTGTAACTGGCGTGCAAAAATTTCACCTGTCCGCCCTGCTTCTATATCAACTTGGCTGATATCAACCACTGAAACCCAGCTTGCGCCTTTGGCTTTAATCGCAACCCGTGAGTTCACAGGATTGCCATATTCGCGCCCTGTTCGCACTGGCTTTGCAGGCACGGCAGCAGCAGCTTCTTCTCTTTGCTGAATAACACTTTCAGAAACACGGAATACAGAATTTGTTTGTGGTTTAATTGTTTCAGTGACGCTACTTTCTTCACTACCTAATATTTCATCAATATCGGTAAGCTCTTCAGTAGGCGCGGTAATTGGAGTTTCGCTTTGAGTTGTTGTATCAAACCCTGCAAAAACCAGCCACATCACATAGCCAAGCACAAGAACAAAACCGCCTATCATGACAAAGGCTAAATTATGCGTCTTAGGATTAGAATCTGACATCATCTGTTGCACCAAATCACTACTTTGTGCAAGCACTTCGCGAGGCGAACGCTTTGTGAGGCTACCGGCATTAGGCAAAGGGTTGCTTGTAGAGGCAATCGTGGCAGCAGCAATTTTTGTGCGGTCACCAAAGGAATTCACCACAACATCGGCTAATTTACCATCGGTATAGGTGCGGTCTTCTTGTTGCTCACGCAACGCGCGATATTGTTTGATATCATCAGAAATATCAAGAGAAAGCGCATCGGCATAATTGCGAGCAAAACCGTAATAATAACTATCACCGGGAAATTCTTTGATATTCCCCTGCTCAGCGGCATTCAGTAACGACGCACGGATACGCAAATCTTTCGCAAGAACTTCAATTGAGGTTTCTTGTGCATTGCGTTGATGCGCCAATCTTTTACCAATTGTTTCTAAAATTTCTTGGCAACGTTGACCATTTGTCATTGGAAATTCAACATTACTATCATTTTCACGCACTGGATGTGCCATCACCTACTACTCCGATTTTCACTTAACATTTTAGCAAGATTTTCAACCCCTATTGCAACATTATCATTTCATTGATTTATCGTTACAACAGTTTAAAATTCATATAATCATACCTAAAGGGAATTTTATCAGAAAATCGTAAAAATTTAAAGATTTTTCTACTATATGATACGATTTTTAAACATTTTATAAAATCACCATCATTTTTGCAATTAATATTGCAAAAATATCAGGATGAAGCTTCGATTTTGTCTAACCCATAAACATGATGAAGGTTACGCATCACAAGCTCTGTATATTCTTCATCAATAAGCACACTTACTTTAATTTCAGACGTGGAAACAGCATGAATAGGCACATTCTTTTCTTTTAACGCATTAAATAAAATTGTTGCAACGCCTGTATGTGTGCGCATACCAGAACCAACAATAGAAATCTTAATAAGCCCATCTTGGATATCAAGCTGTTCAAATGCCAGATTTTTCTGATGTTTGTTAAGCAAACCTTCCACCTTTTTTCGGTCGGCTTGATTGACGGTAAATGTGAGATGCACCGAACCTTTTTTACGTGATTCTACTTGCACAATCATATCAACCATAATTTTATTATCGCCCATAATGGTAAAAACACCAGCGGCACCTGCAATATTATCAATTCCAAGCACTGTAATTTTTGCTTCATCCTTGCTACAAGTAATCCCTGTGACACTACGTTCTTCCATAGCGGAAACCTCCTGAATGATATTTGTTCCTGATTGTCCTGTTGTTTCTTCTTCGAATGAAGAAAGCACACGAAGCGGCACATTATAATAGCGCGCCAATTCAACGGAACGGGTTTGTAAAACTTTTGCACCTAACGATGCCATTTCCAGCATTTCATCATAGCTGATATTATCAATTTTACTGGCTTTACTCACAATGCGTGGGTCGGTTGTGTAAACGCCATCAACATCGGTATAAATATCGCATCTATCAGCATCAACTGCCGCCGCAATTGCAACCGCTGATGTGTCTGAGCCCCCTCTGCCTAAGGTTGTTATCCGATTATCCGTACGACTTATGCCTTGAAAACCAGCACATACAGCAACCGCGCGATTACCATTATTGGCATCATAGCTAGCGATATTTTGCAAAAACTGCTCTTTATCAATATTCAGGATAGAGGCATGCCCGTGATAATCATCGGTGATAATTGGAATCTGCCAGCCCATGAAAGACCGTGCGGGAATGTTCAATTTTTGTAGCACAAGGGCTAATAACCCCGATGTAACTTGCTCGCCTGTGGCAATTACAGCATCATATTCGCGCGTATCATAAAGCGGATTTGCACCACTAATTTGTTCCGCAAGCTGGTTGGTAACTTTTGCCATAGCAGAAACAACAACAATCACTTGATGCCCAGCATCCCATTCATGTTTTACCTTACGGGCAACATGGTGAATCCTATCTAAATCTGCCACTGAAGTGCCACCAAATTTTTGCACGATTAACACAATTTATAATCCATTTTGTTTCATTGTTTTATCTTGGTTATTTGTTTGAGAAAATTGTGCAAAAGATGCTATTTACTTTTATGATACAATCAGCCTACAATAACCATCGTAATAAATATCATTAATGCAAGAAAGATGCCGTAACATATAACGGCAAGATAAATAATGGCAAGTATAAATAGCATAGATGAAATTGAAAAATTTTCTGAACCGGGTTGGTGGGGAAACCATCCGCTTTATGAAATGTTGCATATCATGAGTCCCACACGGCTACAATTTATTGAAGAGGTGTTGCGCTGTCATTTTTTAGAGTTTTTAGAGAGTGATTCAAGCGATGATGCCATTGATAATAATAGGCTTTATCAAGGTAAAAAAATGTTAGATATTGGTTGTGGCGGCGGCGTGCTTTCGTTACCGCTTAGAAGAATGGGGTTTGATGTTATGGCGATTGATAGGAATGAAAACGCGATTGCGGAAGCCAATCTTGCAGGCTTGCAAACAGGACTTGATATTGATTTTCAGCAGATAACGGTAGAAGATTTAGCGCAAAAAAATCCTGCCTCATTTGATGCGATTTGCTGTTTAGAATTATTAGAGCATCTTGATGATGTCCAAGATTTTTTAAGCCATGTGGTTACTTTATTAAAACCCAATGGCATGTTGTTTATTTCCACCATGCGCCGTGATTGGCAATCAAAAATTTTAGCCATTTATATGGCAGAATATGTGATGCGCTTACTACCCAAAGGCACGCATGATTGGCAAAAATTCCTGAACCCATCTGAAATAATGGCTTATTTATATCCTTACGGATGTCGGTTTTATGATTCTGCGTCAATGGTTTTTAATCCTATTGGCAAAAGTTTCACCTTAAACCGCCATCGTACCGCGCCTAATTACATTATGGCAATCGCTAAATTGCCCAACTGTTAAGCATGACCATTATTACCACCAACGATGCTTTACAGCAATTTGTGCAAGAATCTGAAACAGCTGAAATATTAGCTGTTGATACAGAATTTTTCAGGCGTTACAGCTATTATCCTGAACTGTGTTTAATACAGGCAAATAATGGCAAAAAATTAGTAGCGATTGATGTGCTTGCCGATAATATTGATTTAAGCCCTTTTCTTGATTTACTCTACCGCAAAGATATTCTTAAAATTTTTCATTCTGCATCACAAGATATAGAAATATTTTTTCGTTTAAGTGAGGGCAAAGTACCCACGCCTATTTTTGATACGCAAATCGCCTGTATGGCATGTATGGGCGAAACCCAAACCAGCTATGAAAAAATCACGCGTCAGCTGTTAGATGTTACCTTAGATAAAAGCATGCAAAATTGTGATTGGCGCAAACGCCCTTTAGTAGAAAAGCAACTCACTTATGCTTTGGCTGATGTTGAATATTTAATCCCCCTTTATCATAAGTTAAATCAAATGATTAACGAATTGGGGCGGACAGAATGGATTAAAGAAGAGATGGTGCGTTTGGAAAACCCAGCAACCTATCAGAAAAATCCAGACAATGCATGGCTTGCGATTCGGGGCAAAAACCTGAAAGCGAACGGGCTTGCAATTTTACAAAATACCGCAAAATTGCGCGAAATATTGGCGATAGAATATGATGTGCCACGCAAACATATTATCAGTGATGATGATTTGTTAGCCATTGCCAAAAACCCGCCTAGCCATTTTGATAAACTTCTTGACCGCAAATATTTAACAATGCGTTCGCTAACCCTTGATGATAAACAAGAATTTTTTGATGCGATAGCTGATGGCAAGAAAAATGCAGGTAATATCACTCTGCCTACGGCTAAAATTCAGCCTAGCACGGCGCAACAGTTACATATTGATGCATTGCGTCTTGTCAGGCGTGTGATTGCCCACGAGCTTCATATTACCCCTAAATTATTATGCGAACAAGATGATTTGCATGAGATGATTCTACAGGAAAAATTACCAGATATTTTATCTCAAGGCTGGCGTTATCAATATTTTGGTAAAATATTAGAAGAATTTATAGCCGGTGAATATCGTATCGTTATTGAACAAACGCAATTAAAGCTAGCAAAAAATAATTTATAATTTTATGGGGTTAATTGCATTTTAACCAATGGCAATTTATGATTTTTTAATCCTTCGGTAATTTCTTGTGTGCTTGGCTGTTCTAAAAATTTGAAACCATTTTTATCATAAAAATTAATGGCTTTTTCATTGCCTAACACAGCGTAAATAATAATATTCTCTTTTGTGTTAAGCTGTTTCATTAATAAACGATAAAAGCTTTTTCCGATTCCCTTATGCTGATAATCCGTATGTACATAAAGTGCAATAATCTCGTTCTTGATAATTTCCGCCGCACCCCAACCAATGATTTTATTTTGATATTCCGCAACCAGATGATAATGTTTTTCGCCACTAATGGAATTGGCAAAAACTGCGACTTGTTTTTCGCTTAAAAAATCCTGATGTTGGACTGCCAGCTGATATTCAGGTTGCTGATAGGTTGCCACCCATAAGGCTTTTCGCAAACGGCAAATATGGATAGCATCATCTGAATTTGCTTGCCGAACAATAACTTTATCAGGCGTATTTTTTTCAATGGTTTTTCCATCATACTGATATTTTTTTTCAGCCATCTATGATTCACTTTTTTCACGGCTCATTAAATCAGATGGAAAAATACGTCCAGCATCAATATCTACTTCTTCTGTGCTTATTTTTTCAAAACCTTTTCTTTTATAAAATTCAATCGCATTTTTATTATAACTCACCACGCGTAAATTAACAGCCATTGCAGGATTAAGATATTTTTCAACTTCGGTAAATAATTTTTGCCCTATCCCCTTTTTTTGTTTTGTTGGGTCAACATAAATGGTTGTTAGCACATTGCCACGTTTATTTGCGCTGGCATAAGCGATGAGTTTTTTATCAAGCCCTTTACCCTGCTCTGCAATCCAAAAATGTTCTATATCAGCCTCATCAACGCCAATATCACCTACTTGTTCAGCGATTTGGCAATTTGCCGCATAAATATTAGCTGCTTCATTTTTATCATCACCTGTAAATCCGGTGCGCTCTCCGGCAATAAGTTGACGGTAATGAGAGATGGTTTCAGACGAGGTGAAATCAAATAATTTTAGCAACAATTCTCTTGTAATGTTATGAGCTTCAGACGGGTACGTCGCTAGCCATACTTTACGGCGCAATTTACAAATAGCAGGTGCATCTTTAGGTAAAGCGGTTCGAATAATATAATCAGTCATCAATGGCTCGCTTTTTAACTGTGAGTTTTCATAAAATTTCTTGTATTATAACATTGTTTTTATGAAGCGTCACTGATATGATACTTAGTAGAGAGGAGCGCATATCTTACATCATTAAGGTTTGCGTTTTTTGATGAGTAAAATAAATATGAGTGAGACGAAATAATGGAATTACGGAAACGTCCGAAAATTGGATTAATTGGTGCAGGCAATATTGGTGGCGTGCTTGCTTTTCATGCGGCGTGCCAGTCAATGGGCGATGTTGTTCTTTACGATATCAGCGAGGGACGTCCGCAAGGGATTGCGCTGGATATTCTACAATCCACCCCCCTCACCGCCAAGGATAGTACGGTTATTGGCAGTAATGACCCGCAATCATTGAAAGATTCTGATGTTATTATCGTTACGGCTGGTTTGGCACGCAAACCCGGTATGAGCCGTGATGATTTGATTGGCGCGAATGCGAAAGTGATGAAATCTGTTGCCGAGGCAATTAAAACGAATGCGCCGAATGCCTTTGTTATTTGTGTAACCAATCCTCTTGATGTGATGGTAGGTTTGTTGCAAAAATTAAGTGGTTTGCCTACCCATAAGGTTGTCGGCATGGCAGGCGTGCTTGATTCTGCAAGGTTTCGCGTATTTTTAGCAGAAGAATTAAACGTTTCTGTGCAAGATGTTGTTGCCTTTGTTTTAGGCGGACATGGCGATACAATGGTGCCATTAAAACGTTATGCAACGGTTTCAGGCGTGCCTTTGCCTGATTTGGTAAAATTAGGCTGGATAAGTGACCAAAAATTAGACGAGATTATTGATAGAACACGCAAAGGTGGCGCGGAATTAGTGGCACTCTTAAAAACAGGTTCAGCGTTTCATACCCCTGCTGTTTCTGCCTTGGAAATGGCACAAGCCTATATTTCTGACCAAAAACGCATCTTACCATGTGCGGCATATGTTGAAAAAACATACGGGCTTGATGGGCTGTATGTGGGCGTACTTTGCCAATTAGGTGGCAATGGCGTTGAACGTATCGTAGAGCTTGAATTATTACCTGAAGAAAAAGCAATGTTTGATAAATCGATAATAGCGGTGCGTGAATTAAATGCTGTGGTTGATGAAATGATTGCAAATGGTGAATTATAAGGGTTTGAATGATGAATTTGCATGAATATCAATCAAAACAATTATTAGATAAATATGGTGTAACCATATTAGAGGGTATGATTGCGTTTAATGTTGATGATGCCGTTAATGCCGCAAAAAAACTTGGTGGTGGTGTATGTGCGGTGAAGTCGCAAATACATGCAGGCGGTCGTGGGCAAGGTAAATTCACACATACACCTGATGGCAAAGGTGGCGTTCGCATTGCCACTTGCGTTGAGGATGTAGAAAAAAACGCCAAAGATATGCTGAATCAAACTTTGGTTACAAAACAGACAGGCGAAGCGGGTAAAAGGGTTGAGAAAATTTATATTGAGGCAGGTTGCGATATTGCCCATGAGTTTTATGTCAGCCTATTGCTTGATAGGGCAAGTTCAAAAATCATGGTGATGGCATCGGCTGAAGGTGGTATGGATATTGAAACGGTTGCCGAAGCAACGCCAGAAAAAATTATCTATGCCCAGATTGACCCTAGCTTTGGTTTTAGCGGGCATATCGCGCGCAAAATTGGCTTTGGCATTGGGCTTAAAAAAGAGCATATGGCAAAATTCACCCCCTTCTTACAAGGTTTATACAAAGCTTTTACGCAAGAAGATTGCGCTATGTTGGAAATCAACCCTATGGTGCTAACAGGAACAGGCGATTTTATTGCGTTAGATGCAAAAATCAGTATCGATGATAATGCTTTGTTTCGTCATGCTGAAACAGTTGCCATGCAAGACAAAAACGAAGAAGAAGCCAGCGAGCTTGAAGCACAAAAATATGAGTTAAATTATATCCGTCTTGATGGTGAAATTGGCTGTATGGTGAATGGTGCTGGGCTTGCGATGGCAACGATGGATATTATTAAAATCTATGGTTCCGCACCGGCAAATTTTCTAGATGTAGGTGGTTCTGCAACAGCCGAACGTGTTCAAAAGGCTTTTGAAATTATTTTATCAGATGAAAATGTGAAAGTGATTTTGGTGAATATCTTTGGAGGCATCATGCGATGTGATGTGATTGCAGAAGGCATTATCAATGCTGCAAAAGCGATAACCTTAAATGTGCCGTTAGTGGTACGTTTAGAAGGCACTGAAGTTGATAGAGGGCGTCAGATGCTTAATGAATCTGGCTTAAATATTATTTCTGCACATTCCTTAGATGATGCCGCGCGCAAAAGTGTTGATGCGCTTAATAAATAAAAATCAAGAAAAGAAGTCACAAGGAAAAAAATTAATGTCAATATTAGTGAATAAAAACACCAAAGTCATTTGTCAGGGTATGACTGGTAAGCATGGCTCTTTTCATACCGAACAAGCACTTGCTTATCAAACAAAAATGGTTGGTGGCATCTCGCCGGGCAAAGGAGGAAGCCAGCATCTTGGCTTGCCAATTTTCAACACCGTTGCCGATGCAATGCGTGCAGAACAACCCGATGCCAGTGTTATTTATGTACCTGCCCCTTTTGCCGCAGATGCAATCATAGAATCGATTGAAAGTGAAGTGCCGCTTATTGTGTGTATTACTGAAGGTATTCCGGTGATAGATATGGTTAATGTGAAAGCTGCCTTAAAAAATTCGCATTCGCGCTTAATAGGTCCTAATTGTCCGGGCATTATCACCCCTGATGAATGTAAAATCGGCATCATGCCAGCGCATATTCATCAAAAAGGCACGGTAGGCATTGTATCGCGTTCAGGCACATTAACTTACGAGGCAGTGGCGCAAACAACAGCGGCTGGTTTAGGGCAAAGCAGTTGTGTTGGTATTGGTGGTGACCCTGTTGCAGGAATGAATTTTATTGATGCGTTGGAATTATTTTTCAATGATGATGAAACAGAATCGGTGATTATGATTGGCGAAATTGGTGGCTCGGCTGAGGAAGAAGCCGCAGAATTTATGAAGAACCATCCCAAAAAGAAACCTGTGGTTGGCTTTATCGCAGGCGTTACCGCCCCGGAGGGCAAAAGAATGGGACATGCAGGCGCGATTATTTCAGGTGGAAAAGGCACCGCAGAAAGTAAAATTTCAGCATTGGAAGTAGCAGGTGTAGTCGTCACACGCAACCCATCAAAAATGGGAGACGCATTAAGTGAGTTATTATCATCGTAATTTGTAACTATATTGTTAAAAAACTTTGTATTTTGATTGATAGTTTGTTAAAAATAAACATGTTTGAATTTTAAATAAAGGTGCATCAATGACTGCTAATTTTGTCAACGGTATGAATGAAACATTCTTACTTGATTTATATAACCAATATTTAAACTCCCCTTCTAATGTTTCAGAAGATTGGCAAGAGTTTTTTTCTGGCATAGATGAAGCCCCTGAGATTTTCGACCGCGATGTGCAAGGTGCTAGTTGGGCACCGCGCCTAAGTAGTGTGATTGGCACGCATGAAAATACCAGCATATCTGATGGTTTTTTTAGTGCTGAAGAATTGCGCAAAACTAACGGCAAACAGGAATTTGATGCGGAACGGTTTTTTGAAAAATTTTCAAATAATACAGGTGCTGTTAATAATGAAGGTGTTATTAATTCAATCCGTGCTGTGCGGATGATTCGTGCTTATCGCTTACATGGGCATTTAGCAGCAAATCTCGACCCGCTTGGTATTAACCAACGGCGCGGGCACCCAGAATTAGATTATCAATATTACGGTTTTACGGATGCTGATTTAGGTAAGCAAATTTATCTCAATTTTCTAATGGGGATAGAAAGCATCACATTGCAGGATCTGATTATATTTTGCAAACGCATCTATTGTGGCAGTTTAGGGGTTGAATATATGCATATTCAAAATCCTGAAGAAGTTTCATGGTTTCAAGAACGTTTGGAAACAAGCCATGAAATTTATGATTTTACCGATAAGGGTAAAATAGCCATTTTAGAACGGTTAACTGAAAGTGAAGGCTTTGAAAAATTTTTAGACCGTAAATATCCGGGTACAAAGCGTTTTGGGCTTGATGGTGGGGAAACAACGATTCCCCTATTAGAGCAAATTATCAAAAGAAGCGCTATGTATGATGTTGCAACGGTGGCAATTGGCATGTCGCATCGCGGACGATTGAATGTGCTTGCTCATATTATGCACAAGCCTTATCGGGCTCTTTTATCAGAATTTCAAGGGCATTCTGCCACTCCAGATGGGATTGAAGGCTCTGGTGATGTCAAATATCATTTAGGCACATCTGCCGACCGTGATTTTGATGGCACAAATGTTCATCTTTCTTTGGCATCGAATCCAAGTCATTTAGAAGCTGTTAATACAGTTGTGTTGGGCAAGGTACGCGCCTATCAAAAAATAGCAAAAGATCGACGCCATGTGCTTGGTATCTTAATACATGGTGATGCTGCTTTTGCAGGGCAAGGGATTGTTTCTGAAACATTGATTGCCAGCCAACTTCAAGGCTATCGCACGCATGGCACGATTCATGTGATTGTCAATAATCAGATTGGTTTTACGACAGTGCCGGTTATGGCACGTTCTTCATCTTATTGTTCTGATGTTGCCAAATCGATTGGTGCTCCCATCTTGCATGTCAATGGTGACGACCCAGAAGCATCAATGGTGGCAGCAAGGTTTGCAGTTGCCTATCGTCAACAATTTGGAAAAGATGTGGTTATTGATTTATGGTGTTATCGTCGGCATGGTCATAGCGAAATTGAAGAGCCAATGTTTACTCAGCCAAATATGTACAGGCAAATTGCGAAACAAGTAGGCACGCGCGAGCTTTATTCCCAAAAATTGATTGTCGATAAGATTATGACGCAGGAACAAGTTGATAATATGCAACAAGAATTGCATGATAAATTAGAAACTGCATTTAAAGAAGCGAATAGTTATAAACCTAATAAAGCCGATTGGCTTGAAGGTGAATGGCATGGCATGAAAGGTGGGGCTGATAGTGTTATCCCTACTACAGGGGTGCCTGACGCATTCATCAAACAAATTGGTGATGCGCTTAGCCATGTGCCGAAGAATTTTAAGATTCATAATAAATTAACGCGTTTTGTAGATGCACGCTCAAAAATGTTTGAAACAGGCGAAGGCATTGATTGGGCAACGGGTGAGGCTTTGGCATTTGGTTCGTTATTATGTGAATCAACGCCGGTTAGGCTTTCGGGTGAAGATTGTCAGCGTGGTACATTCTCGCATCGTCATTCGGTGCTGATAGACCAAGAAAGCGAAGAACCTTATTTGCAACTGAATAATATCCGTTTTGGGCAAGCGCAGATTGAAGTTTTGAATTCCCCTTTATCTGAATATGGTGTGCTTGGTTACGAATATGGTTATTCCATGACTGCACCGCATTCTTTGACGCTTTGGGAAGCGCAATTTGGTGATTTTGCCAATGGTGCGCAAGTGATTTTTGACCAATTCATTTCATCAAGCGAATCTAAATGGTTGCGATTATCAGCCTTAGTGGTATTACTGCCTCATGGCTATGATGGACAAGGACCAGAGCATTCATCCGCACGTTTGGAACGCTATCTGCAATTATGTGCCGAAGATAATATGCGTGTTTGCAATATTACAACCCCTGCCAATTATTTTCACGCGCTTCGTTTGCAAATGCATTCTAGCATACGGAAGCCTTTGCTGATTATGGCGCCTAAAGCATTGCTACGTCATAAAAAATGTGTTTCGCCGATTGTCGCGTTTAAGGGCGATAGTCAATTTATGAATCTGTTGGCAGATGATAGAGAAAAAAGCTTAAAAGATAGTAATATTAAGCGTGTTGTTTTATGTTCAGGTAAAATTTATTATGAATTATTAGAGGCTTTAGAAGCCAATAAGAATGATAATGTTTATTTGCTTCGTGTAGAACGCTTGCACCCCTACCCTGATGCTGATGTGGTTAAATATTTGAAGCGTTTCAAAGATGCTGAAATTGTTTGGTGCCAAGAAGAATCAGAAAATATGGGCGCGTGGCATTATATGGATAGAAAATTAGAGAACAGCATGAAACAAGCAGGCATGAAAGCACAACGTCCTGTTTATATTGGCAGACCTGCTTCGGCATCACCTGCAACAGGGGTTGCTGCCAAACATGTTGTAGAACAAAAAATGATTGCAACACAAGTGCAAAAAATTTAATGATGGTAATGATTTTTAAGGATAGGAAAGCAAATGCCAATTGAAGTTGTTGTCCCTGCTTTAGGCGAATCAGTAACAGAAGCGATTATTTCTCAATGGAAATTCGCTGATGGTGATTATGTAAAACTAGATGATGTTTTGGTAGAGCTGGAAACAGACAAAGTCTCGGTTGAGGTGGCAGCACCTGAAGCTGGAATATTAAAAATCTCTGCCAAAGAAGGCGCAACCGTTTTGGTGGGTGAATTATTAGCGCAAGTTGATGAAAAAGCATCTGCAGATTCCGCACCTAAAAAAGCATCTGCATCTGCAAAGGCAGAAAAAGCCCCTGCATCTGCAAAAAAAGCATCTAATGGCGGTGCAAAAAGTGGTGCTGGCATAGCTGTTAAAGTTCCTTCAATGGGTGAATCAGTAACTGAAGCCATTATTTCTGAATGGAAATTTGCTGATGGTGATGCTGTCGGTCAAGATGATGTTTTGGTAGAGCTAGAAACAGATAAGGTTTCGGTTGAAGTTGGCGCGCCACAGCCCGGTGTGTTACGCATTGGTGCTAAAAAAGGCGCGACAGTTGGCGTTGGCGATGTGTTGGGCATGGTAGAAGCAGGCGAAGGCGCAGTAGCAACACCTGCAAAAGCACTAGCATCGGCACAAAAAGCTGCACCCGTACAATCAGCACAGCAAAGCGCACCAGCAACGAATGTAAAAGCAGGTCCTGCTGTACGTCAAGCCATGCGTCAACAAGGCATTAACCCACAAAATGTTGGTTCTTCTGGCTTGCATGGTAATATTTTAGCCCGTGATTTAGCAGGTGCGCCATCTGCCATAGTTGCCCCTGCCCGTCAAGCCTTTGTTTCAGCGGAAACTTTGGGTGAACGTGCTTTAGATGCACGCGGTGAAGAACGCGTCAAATTAAGTAAATTGCGTCAAACCATTGCGATACGTCTGAAAGAAGCGCAGAATAATGCGGCGATGTTGACGACTTTTAATGAAGTAGATATGACTGCTTTAATTGAGTTGCGTAAACAATATAAAGACGCCTTTGAAAAGAAATATAATATTCGGCTTGGTTTTATGAGTTTCTTTGCCAAAGCGGCAGTGGCGGCTTTACAAGAAATTCCATCAGCGAATGCAGAAATTTATGGTGATGAGATTATCTATAAAAATTACTATGATATTGGCATTGCTGTTGGTTCTAAACAAGGGCTGGTTGTGCCTGTTGTCCGTGATATCGATAAAATAAGTTTCGCCAATATTGAAAATCACATTCATGATTTTGGAGTTCGCGCGCAAGCAGGTGCTATCAAAATTGATGAGATGCGTGGTGGCACATTCACAATTACCAATGGTGGTGTGTTTGGCTCGTTGCTTTCCACGCCTATTTTGAATCCTCCGCAATCAGCGATTCTAGGCATGCATCAAATTCAAAAACGCCCCATTGTGAAAAATGATGAAATTGTGATTGCCGATATGATGTATCTGGCACTTAGTTACGACCATCGGATTATTGATGGGCGCGAGGCTGTCACCTTCTTGGTGCGAATAAAACAACTGATTGAAGCACCATCGCGTTTATTATTAGATGTGTAAGCTTTATTATCTTAATATTAAATTATAATGACTGAGCTTGATATAACAGCAATGGTAGTGTCCATCGAGCAATGTATTGCGTTGCTGAGGGGGCGTCTTTGACCCTGAAAAAACCGCTGACCGTTTCGCTGTTATTGAAGAATTAAGCACCGCACCAGATTTTTGGAACAATCAAGAACAGGCGCAAAAATTAATGCGGGAACGCGCCTTGCTGGAACAAAAGCGTGATGAATTAAATGATGTTACCACAAAATTAGAAGATGGTTTGGTGCTGTTAGAATTGGCACAGCAAGAAAATGATTCGAAAACATTGCAAGAAGCCACCGATGCCATTACAGCCCTTCATCATGAAGCGGAACGCAAAAAGTTAGAAATGATGTTTGAAAGCCCTGCAGACCAAAGTGGTAGTTTCTTAGAAATTCATGCCGGTGCAGGTGGTACAGAATCGCAAGATTGGGCAGAAATGTTGTTGCGGATGTATCTGCGTTGGTGCGAACAACGTGGCTATAAAACTGAAATTATGGAAATCACTGATGGTGAAGAAGCTGGCATCAAATCAGTGACGGTTAAGATTGAAGGCAGTTATGCTTATGGCTGGCTTAAATTGGAAACAGGGGTGCATCGCTTGGTGCGTATATCCCCTTTTGATAGCAATGCGCGACGCCATACAAGCTTTTGTTCGATTGATATTTATCCGGATATTGATGAAGAATTCGATGTTGAGATTGAAGAAAAAGATATACGTCTTGATACCTATCGCGCCTCAGGTGCAGGCGGACAACATATCAATAAAACGGATAGTGCCGTACGTATCACGCATATTCCTACAAATATTGTTGTGCAATGCCAGAATGACCGTTCGCAACATAAGAATCGTGCCAATGCCTATAAAATGCTTCAAGCACGCCTTTATGAACGTGAAATGCGTGCGCGTGAAGAAGCGCATCAGCAATCCTATGACCAGAAAACCGATATTGCATGGGGGAATCAAATTCGCTCTTACGTGTTGCACCCCTACAAAATGGTGAAAGATACACGAACACAGGTGGAAACAGGCAATAGCAGTGCGGTGCTAGATGGTGGTATTGATTTGTTCTTAGAAGCTGCGCTTAAAGCAAATGCGATGTCGTAATGCGCTTCCTTAATTCTCTTTGGCTTCTGCCTATTTGGTTTATCTGTTTCTTTTTATGTGTGCCTCTTATTACCTTATTGATTTATGCGTTCAGCTCTGGGGCAAGTGATTTATTTCCTTTATTTGGCAATTACCTACTCAATACATTGTTTTTGTTAATAGGGGTCGGGATATGTGCCACATTATTGGGCACAGTTTTAGCGGTATTAGTTAGTTTCTACGATTTCCCGGGAGTAAAAATATTTCAATGGGCGTTGTTTTTACCCTTCTCTATGCCCGCTTATATCATCGCTTATCGCATGCAACAATTTGATGATAACCCTCAATTTTCTTTCTTACCCGAATTTCGGTCGTTAAGCGGGTTGATTATCGTATTAAGCATCGTTTTATATCCCTATGTTTACCTGATGGCACGAAGCACCTTGCAGAAACAATCGGGCATTATTATAGATGCCGCCCGTGTGATGGGGCTTTCTTATTGGCGCAGTCTCATCAAAATTGCCATTCCTTTATGCTGGCCTTCTTTGCTGGCAGGGCTTTCTTTAATATTGCTAGAAGTATTAAATGAATATGGCGCGGTTGCTCTTTCAGCAGTGCCTACCCTATCGGTAGGAATTATTGAATTATGGTGGTCGTTAGGCGATGCAGGTGCCGCCGCACAGCTTGCCATAGTGGCACTTTTATTTGTGGCGCTTTGTTATTGGGCAGAACATGTTGGACGCGGACATCGGCAATTTTATCAAAATAGTAATGTTAAATTTCAAAAGATAAAGGCACCTCTCTTAAAGGGTTTTCAGGCTTATTATGCGGTTATTTTCTGCTCTTTGCCTATTATCATCGGCTTCATTGTGCCTATCAGTTTATTGATTTATGATGGCATTCAGACCGATAGTGTTTTATGGTTTAGCTATATAATCCCTGCAAAAAATAGCATTCTATTGGCAATCATCACGGCATCGATTTGTATTATTTTGGGTATTTTGGCAGCCCATATTTTGCGTCATAATTATAAAAGCCAATATGCTGTCCGAATCATGCAAGCAGGTTATGCATTGCCGGGTACATTGCTTGCCATTGGTTTGATTTTAGGCTTCTCTGGGCTCATCATAGGGGTTAATTATGTCTTTGAATGGCTAGGGCTTTCATCTATTTATTTTTCAGGCAGTATCGGCTTGATGGTTATTGCTTATATTTGTCGTTTCAATCATATCGCCGTTTCGGGAATTTATGGTGATATGCAAAAATTATCGCCCCGTTTAGATGAGGTTGCTACAACATTAGGGCAAAAAAGAACAAATATCTTAAAAAACATTCATCTGCCCTTGCTTGATAGCAGTATGCGCGCTATCTTTCTGTTAGTATTGGTAGATGTCTTAAAGGAATTACCCGCAAGTTTAATTCTTCGTCCGTTTAATTTTGATACATTGGCAGTGAATATATTTGAATATGCTAGCGATGAACGAATTGAACAGGCGGCGCCGGGTGCAATAATGATTGTTTTGGCAGGGCTTTTTCCTGTAATATATCTATCACGTATGATGAATAAGAATGGGTAATTATCATGATTCAAAGCTGGTTACAAAAATTATTATTTTTAATCTTTATCGGCGCGCTATGTTTTAGTCTCGCAGGGTTTCGCGATGCCTACGAGACACAGTCTGAAAATTCGGTTTATTTTGGGCAAGGTTTAAGTATTTTAGAGCAAGAACGTAACCGCCTTGTATATAAGGAATTGCTTGAAGCACAAAATATGACGTTTAGTGGCGGCGATTTCATGGCACAAAAACTGCGCGAGGCTAATATTTCTGAGGAAATTCAAAAAATCATTATTGAAAAGCTCGACCCTGTATTTCCATTGAATAGAATTAGACCCGGACAAAACTTCACACTTCTTTGGTCTAGTTCCGAACCGCGTAATTTAGTCGCCATTAATATTCCTATCAATAGTAAAACCTACCTGCTTTTAGAGGCAGAGAATGGTTTTGTGCCTGAACAACGTAATAGAAGTTTAGTCAGCAAAGTGAAGCATGTAGATGGCATTATCAATACAACTTTTTCTGAAGCGGCTGATGAATTTGATATACCCGATAGTATTTATCATGCGTATTTAAGGCTTATGAGTTTTGATATTAGCTTTCAGCTCGATATTCGTGCAGGTACCGAATTTGCAATTTTATTTGAAGAATTATACGATAATAAAGGCGATTTGGTAGATTATGGCGATATTTGGGTGGCAACATTAAAGCTTTATGATAATCGTGAATTCACTTATTACCGCTATCAAGATGCCGAAGGTAATGTTGATTATTTTGCCCGTGATGGTAAAACAGCGCGTAAGGCATTATTGAAAACGCCGATTCCTACCCGTATCAGCTCTACTTTTGGTGCAAGACGTCATCCCATTTTAGGCTATACAAAACAGCATAAAGGGATTGATTTTGCCGCCCCTGAAGGAACATTTATCTATGCCGCAGGTGATGGTAAAATTATTGCACGTGGGTTTAACCGTAATGGATATGGACGTTACTTGATTATCCAACATAAGCAGCGCTATTCCACCCTTTATGCCCATATGTATGGTTTTGGCAGAAATCGCGTAGATGGTGATAGCCGTATCCGTGAGGGTAAGACTATTCAGCAAGGCGATATCATTGGTAGAGTTGGTACCACTGGGCGTTCTACGGGACCACATTTGCATTTTGAAATTAGGCATAATCAGCGTCATATCAATCCACTTAGCACAAATTTTAAGCCAGTAAGAAACATTACCGGTGCTGAATATAATCGCTTTTTAGAGGCGAGTCTTTATTTAGAGCATATTAGTAAATTTGAAGATGAAAACAAAGCCTATGGCTTTAGCCTTGTAGATTGGCTACGTTATCGTAAATATATTGCGGCTATCCGTGCCAACCATCTTTAGAATATAATGAGCATTCTTTAATGTCAGACGAAACAAAACTCGACCGTGATAGCAACCCTACGCTTGATGCGATGTTGGGCAAGAAAATCCCTGTACTAGATAAAGGTTTTATTCGCTTGATTGATTATATGGGCTCTGATGATGCCATTGTGCAAGCGGCGCGTGTTTCATATGGTAAAGGCACAAAGAAAAGTAATGAAGATAAAGGGCTTATCCGTTATTTAATGCGTCATCGCCACACCACCCCTTTTGAAATGTGTGAGATGAAGTTTCATGTGAAAATGCCTATTTTTGTTGCACGCCAATGGGTGCGTCATCGTACAGCGAATATCAATGAATATTCTGCACGCTATTCAGTGTTAGAAAAAGAATTTTATATCCCTGCGCCAGAACAATTAGCCTCACAGCATCAACATAAAAAGCAGGCACGCGGTGAACAATTAGATGATGATATGCATCAGAAAATTATTGAGGTGATAACAAAGAATAGCAATGATAGCTATCATGATTATGAATGGATGATTAATGAAGCAGGATTGGCGCGTGAATTAGCGCGTGCGAGCTTGCCTGTTAATATTTATACGCAATGGTATTGGAAAATAGATTTGCATAATTTGTTGCATTTTATTGCTTTACGAAAAGATGAGCATGCACAATATGAAATTCGTGTTTATGCAGATGCTTTAGCAGATATTGTGGCGCAATGGGTGCCATTTGCCTATGAAGCTTTTGATGATTACGTGCTGAAAGGCGCGAATTTATCTGCCAGTGGGTTGGCATTAATTAAAGCGCGCTTACAGGGTGATGCCAATGCTGAAGCGCAAATAAAAGAAAAAATTTCAGCAGGTGAATTGCGCGAACTCTATCAATTATTAGATTTGCAATTATTAGATTTGGAGACTTAAAGCATGAAAGTAGATGGTAATAGCTTAAAACCCGGCAATGTGGTTGAACATAAATCAGGTTTGTGGAAAGTTGTAAAAACACAACATGTGAAGCCGGGCAAAGGTGGTGCTTTCTTGCAAACAGAATTGAAAAACATTCGCGATAACACAAAATTAAATGAGCGTTTTCGTTCCTCTGAAACTGTAGAGCGCGTACGTTTAGACCAAAAATCATGTCAATTTCTTTATGCCGATGGCTCGGATTATCACTTTATGGATAATGCTGAATATACACAGCTTGCAATCCCCCATGAAACCATAGGTGAAGATGCCGCAATTTTCCTACAAGATGGCATGGTGGTTGAAGTGGAAATGTATGAAGAAGAAATTATTGGTATCACCTTACCTGAGCATGTAACCTTGCAAGTGGTTGAGGCTGAAACTGTTGTTAAAGGGCAAACACAATCAGGGTCGTTTAAGCCTGCAATATGCGATAATGGCTTGCGGGTGATGGTGCCACAATATATAGAAACAGATACGTTTATTGTTATTAATAGTACGGATGCTAGTTTTGTAGAGCGAGCAAAGAAATAATTTAATATGAAAACTGGACTTTATTATATTATGCGCGAGGCGGCGGAAAAAGCAGGCAGAAGCCTTGTGCGAGATTTTTCGGAAGTGGAAAACTTACAAGTTTCTATCAAAGGTCCAGCTGATTTTGTTTCTAAAGCGGATACCACAGCTGAACGAATTATCATGGAAACCTTAGAAAAAGCCCGTCCTGATATTGGCTTTTTGGCTGAGGAAAGCGGTGGAACAAATTTTGATGCCGCCCGCCCTACTTGGATTATTGACCCCTTAGATGGCACCACTAATTTTCTGCATGGGCTGGCACATTTTGCTGTTTCTATCGCCCTTTCCGAAGGTAAAAAACTTGTGGCAGGAATGGTTTACGACCCGATACGCGATGAATGTTTTTTTGCCGAATATAATAAAGGTGCTTATCTGAATGATAAGCCTATTCGTCCATCAAAGCGTACAAAACCTTCTGAATCATTATTTGCAACTGGCATTCCTTTTAAGGGGCAAAGCGAAGCAAAGCATCAGCGTTTTATGACACAAATCAACCATTTTATGGAACATAGCGCAGGGGTGCGTAGGTTTGGTGCTGCGGCTTTAGATTTGGCATATGTCGCCTGTGGACGTTATGACGGCTATTGGGAAGAAGGCTTAAAAGTATGGGATGTCGCCGCTGGTATGATGCTACTTCGTGAAGCTGGCGGTATGGTAAGTGATTATTCGGGTAAAAAAATTAGCCACTGGAACGAAAACCCACATAAAGAAATATTAGCGAGCAACATTAATTTGCATAATTTTATGATGGAGCAATTAGAAAAGGGCAATTAGAGAAAAAATAGAAAATTACTCTTCTTTTTCAACTTCCATACGCCAACCACCTGATGAAGCAACATCGCTTTCTTTATCGGTGCTTGCTTTACCAAGTATTTCAAGCCTTTGAAAGAGCATCGGAACAGAAAGAACTGCAAGCAATTCTTCTTCCAACTGGATAATACCACTAGAGACATCACGCAAAGCATCATCTAAATTTTTAGGAACTTTGCCAACTTGACTGCTATGAACATTTAGCACATCCCCAATATCATCAATCAGCAATGTGTAAAGGTCGCCTTCATATTCTACGGTAACACTCATCTGACCTGCCTCATGCTTATGGGTCTCGCGCTTACCAAGACATACATGTAAATCAATAACTGTTACAATTCTACCACGAAGATTCAAAACCCCTGAAACAAATTCAGGCGCTCGCGGTACACTTGTAATGTTTTTAGGTTCCACAATATCTTGCACCTGCAAGATAGGGATTCCGAAAATCTGATTGTCAACAACCAATGTAACAAGCTGTTCAACCTCATCATCTAAATCGATGAGAGCATTATCATCATTCGCTTGTGCTTGTAATATGCTAACCATTTTTTACCTCTTCATTGACGCGTTTTAATTATACCAAATTCATTAAGAATGTGCAATCTTTTTACGATTCACTCATTCACCCATATGTTTTGCAAGCAATTCTGGAAGCTCTTTCAAATAACTTATATGATGATATTTGCCTTGTGCAAAGAAATCCTCACTTGCTAATGTTTTATTATTCAGCAAAATGCCTGCCACTTCCATGTTTTTTGCCAGTAGCATATCAACTTTTGAATCACCAATCATCACAATATTCTTACGTTTGTTGCTATCATCAAGCATATCAGCAAATCCGCCCATTTCTAATAATTTCTTACCATGCGATATATCAGGCTTATCAGCATCAGAAGGTCCTGAACCGCAAATAGCAAAAAACAAATCTTTCAACCCCATTGCTCCTACTTCTTCATAAAGATGGTCGTGCACACGGTTGCTTAAAACGCCCATTTGAAAATTTTGTGCATGAAGTTGTTGTAATATAAGCTCGGCATCGGGTAAGAATTCAAATAATCCGTGAGGCTTTGATGTGCGACAATCATCAAAACTCTTATGAAATACTTTCATTGCTTCTTGCCAATGTTCACCGAATAAATGCGGAAAACCAGTGCGAAAACTTGTTCCAAAATAACGTTGCCTGATGTCTGCAGGAAGCTGAAACCCTGCATCAATAACGGCCTGCATCGCTGTTTTTAAGGCATCTTGGCTTTGAATAATCGTGTTATCCCAATCAAATAAAATAACTTTAGAAGGTTTGTTATTATCTATCATTACGCATATATTTCTTCGGCAAATTCCATGATATAGCTTTGATAGCTTGCCTGTAATTTTTTCGTATAATCGCCGGGAAGCCCTTTTCCTATTTTGGTTTGATTGATTTGGATAACAGGCGTTATAAACACGCCAGAACTTGTGATGAATGCTTCATCAACGGCTTCTAATTTATCGGCAGGAAAGCCATCATTGATAATTTCTAAGCCCGCTTGTGGTAGTAATGATGCAACACCTGCGCGCGTAATACCTGCAAGAATGCTTCCATCGATAGGATATTGATAAATTTTATTTTTGCTAATGGCATAAAAATTATTAGATGTCCCCTCACGCATTTTACCATTTTCATCCGTAAATACCGCATCATTGTAACCTTGCGCAACCGCCTCACTTTTTGCAAGAATGTTTGGCAAAAGACTTACCGATTTAATATCAGGGCGCGCCCATCTTGTATCTTCGGTTAACATAACGCTAATGCCCATTTTCATTTTAGAGTTATTATCATAATCAATAAAACGGGTTGCCATATACAGCCCTGCTTTTGGTTGCGGAATAGGGATGGCATGGTCGCGCGCTTTAACCCCACGGCTCACTTGCATATAAAGATGCCCATTCATAATTTTATTGCGTTTTAACAAATCACGGATTAATAATTTCAACGCTGTCATTGGCATATCTAAAACAATACCAAGCTCGCTTAAAGAAAATTGCAAACGTGCGATATGCGCTTCTTCATCAATCAACCTACCATGATAAACAGCAACCACCTCATACACAGCATCAGCAAATTGATTGCCTCTATCTTCGACATGCTGATAGCCATATTGGCGATTAATAAATTTTCCGTTGAGATAAATTTGTTCAGGCATTATTGCTTCTTTCAAAAATACTAGAAATATTCTAACGTGACTGAGAATAGTTTTTCAACTGCACGCACTGCTTCTTGGCGCGCAAAAACAATCACCCGTTCATCTTCATAAATTGTGACATCAGGACGTGGCATAATAATTTTGTTATCGCGAATGATGCCGCCAATAATAACCCCTTTTGGCAAAGAAAGAGAGCCGATAGTTTTGCCCACCACCGATGAAGTGGAAAGCGCAGAAATTTCAAATAATTCTGCACGTCCATCAAATAAAGCATAAGCAGAATGTATGCGCCCACGTCTGATATGTTGGATAATTGATGAGACGGTAATTAAGCGAGGGCTAATCACCACATCCACGCCTAAATTAGCGACTAGATTTGTGTAACCAGATTTATCAACAATCGCAATACCACGTTTAATGCCCATTTTCTTCAACATTAAAGTGGCAAGTGTATTTAATTCATCATCTTTGGTAATGGCAACCGATGTATCAAATGTTTCCACATCCACCTCATCAAGCAATGCGTTATCCATCACATCACCCGCAAGCACGGATACTTTTGGCAGAATTTCTGCCACGCGATAAGCACGTTCGCGGTCTTTTTCAATCAAAGTAACGGAAATATTACCACCTGTTTGCATTAATTCTTCTACCAATGCCACCCCTAAATGACTGGCACCAATTACAAGCACACGCTGGGTTTCTTCATTATCCTGAAAGCCAAAAATTTTAATAGCCCTATCCACATCTTCGGTTGCCGCACAGAAATAAATTTGGTCACCTGCTAGCAAATAATCACGTGATTTGGGGATAATAAATTGTTCATTACGAACGATGCAAACTATAGAACATTGTAAATCTGGGAATAACGTGGTTAATTGGCGCAATGGGGTGCGTAACAGTGAACAAGTTTTAGGGATTCTAATACCAATCGCACGCATTTTATCGCCAGCCAAAGGAATCACATCAAACGCATTTGATGCATTCACTCTTCTGGTAATGGTGCGCGCAATTGAATCTTCGGTAGAGATTAATGCATCTACTGGAATATTATCACGACCAAATAATTGCTCCCAACGGGGCAAAAGATAATCGGTATTACGAATTTTTGCGAGTTTTACAGGCACATGAAACAACGCACTGGCCACCTGACAGCTAACCATATTCACTTCATCGCTTTCAGTTGCGGCAATAAGCATATCGGCATCTTGCGCGCCTGCAATTTCCAACATAGAAGGTTCGGCCGCATTACCAACGAATGCCTGCACATCTAAGGTATCCCCCACGCGCGCGATGATATCGGGTGATTTATCAATCATTACCACATCATGCTTTTCAGCTACTAAATATTCAGCGATTGCAATACCAACTTTGCCTGCACCGCAAATAATCACTCGCATATTCTATTCCTGATTTTCACTATTTTGCTGTTGGGATACTAAATTCAACATTCTAATTTTCCGATGAAGTGAGACCCTATCCATGCCAATCATCTTGGCTGTTTGAGAGATATTACCATCATAACGTTGCAGTTGATAGCGTAAATAATATTTTTCAAAGCTTTCTTTTGCCCGCCGAAAAGGTTGCAGTAAAAAATTCGCTGTTGCGCTATTATCTGCGCCCCCTTCAGAGGCATAAAGCAACTCATCAATCATACGGTCATCTACAATTTTCGAGTGATTTGTATCATCACGCAAATAAAGCTGTTCAATAAAATTATTCAAAGCAAATAAATTGCCCTGCCAATTATAACGTTCTAAAATATTCAATGCTGATTTAAGAATTTGTAACGGCGGGGTGCTATAAATTTCTGCCCATTTTTGATTAAAATAACGCGCAATATCAATAATATCAGTTCTTCTTTCTGCCAATGACGGCAGATTAATTTCTAATACGCTTACCCTTTGATAAAAATCTCTATCCACTTGTTGGTCCTGTATGGCTTGTTCAGTATCAATGCCGATGGTGGCAATAATTCGTGTATCAATTTTAATATATTTATCACCTGCTAATCTTTGCAAGCTATTTTGTTGCAATAGCCGTGCCATCTTCTGTTGAATGAAAAGAGGCAATAATTCAACCTTATCTAATATTAGCGTTCCGCCATGTGCGCGCTCTAACAGCCCTATTGTCATGACTTTGCCTGTTTTATATTCTTCACCAAACAAGATACGTTCAATATCATCTTCGATAATATTACCGCATGGAAGCAAAGCAACAAGCGCATGTTTTCGTAAGGAATTGGCATGAATGTAACATGCCGCAATCGTTTTGCCTGTGCCGATAGCACCATGAATTAAAACGCGACTATTCCCCCCTATCGCTTGTGCTAAATTTTGTTGCAATTCTTGGACAGCAATGGAATGACCCTGTAAATAGTGATTAAAATCACTATTGGCAATGATATTGAAATCAGGAAATAACTGCTGTTGTAACGTATCCATAAGCCTGTTTATTAATGTGAACCATATTTCTTGAGACGCATTTTGGGCAACAATCACAATGTTAGAATTTGCCATTAAAGGCGTGATATGGGTTATGGGCAGATTTTCATCAATCATCACCATCACAGGGCAAAAATCATTTAATTGCTTAATTTTTGGAATATCATTGTTTGATGGCACAGTACTATCAAAAATAATCAATGTTGGCACGCGTTGATTAATCATCTCAATATAGGCATTATCAGCACAATAGCGCGTTGTAAACCCGTGTGCCAACACCATATCGCTCATATATTTATATGTGCTTGGGTTATTTGTAATAATAAGAATATCTGTATTCATAGCCAATCCTATGTTCATTTATAAATCGCTTATCGCAAACACGCAAGCAACTGTAACATTTTCACCACAGTTATGTCACTTATCTTTGCTTTGAATAGCGGATTGTTATTTCATAACAGGCAAGTTATAATCAGTGCCATGTCTATTTCTATGCTTTCTTTTTCTGTCATCCCTATCATTGTTGCCGCTGGTGATGGCACAAGAATGCAAGAAACCCCGCCAAAAAAAAACCCACAAAAAACAAACATGCCTAAAGCTTTTCTACCCCTTCATGGCAAGGCGATTCTTGCCCACACATTATCGGCTTTGATGCAATATGAGATATTTCAGCAATGCGTGATTGTGATAAATCCAAACCATATTGATTTCATGACTAAATTATTAGATGATTTCCCTGATATGAAGCAGAAAAATAAAATTCACCTTTGCGATGGTGGTAAAAGACGGCAAGATTCTGTTCAAGCAGGGCTTGATTATATCGCGCAAAATATCAATCCACCCCCTGATTACGTATTAATCCATGATGCCGCACGCCCTTTTGTTACCCTTGATTTGTTAGAGCGTTTGATGGCTGAAGCACAAAACCATCATAATACGGCTATCATTCCGGGGCTTCCCTTGCGTGATACCATCAAGCAAACCCATGATGATGGCACGGTTACAACCTTACCACGCAAACAATTACGTAGCATTCAAACCCCACAACTTTTTCCTTTTCAACTGTTGCATCAGCTTCATAAAAAATTTAAAATGCAGAATTTCACAGATGATGCAGGATTGTTCGAAGCAAATGGTGAAAAAATTATAATCATTGATGGCGCGTTTGATAATATTAAAATTACCTATCCGCAAGATTTAGAATGATAATATGATTGTGAATGGAAGATGACAGAGATAGAATATAGAAGCGCAAATGGGTTTGATGTCCACGCATTTTGCGAAGGGACAGCTATCACTTTATGCGGTGTTACATTTGAATTTAGTAAAAGCTTGAAAGGGCATTCTGATGCTGATGTGGCATTGCACGCCGTAACCGATGCTTTGCTTGCCACGATTGGCGCGGGTGATATTGGTTTACATTTTCCACCATCTGATGAAGAATGGCGTGACGCGAATTCACAAATTTTTCTTGACCATGCGTTAAAACTTTTATCAGCATCGCGTGCAACTCTTACTTTTTGCGACTTGACTCTCATTTGTCAACGCCCGAAATTACGCCCTATCTACCCGCAATTAAAAAGTAATTTGGCAAAATGTTTGAATTTGCCTGAAACACGTGTCAGCCTAAAAGCAACCACTACAGAAAAATTAGGTTTTACCGGACGCGAAGAAGGCATTGCGGCTCTTGCCAATGTTACCATTAAAATTAATATGGAAGATAACGAATGACACGCTTAAAACATCATTTTTATGTAATTATCGCAACCTTCTTTTATAGTGGTTTGATAAAACCTGCACCGGGCACATGGGGCAGCTTTGCGGCTGTTTGGTTTTCATTGGCGATATTAAGCATCACGGAGCCATTGACTTTAGGCGTGATTGCATTGCTCAGCTTTATCATCGGCTTGCCTGCAACCCGCTATTATGGCAAAATCACTGGCATCATTGATAATGGCAAAATCGTGATTGATGAAGCGGTTGCCATCATGCTAATTTTTGCCTGTCGAGATTTTTTTCCCGATTTGAATTTACTTACTTTTACAGTGGCGAGTTTTGTTTATTTTCGTTTGTTTGATATTACCAAACCCCCCCCTATCAGTTTTTTTGATAAAAATATGAAAAATGCTTTTGGGGTTATGTTTGATGATATTTTAGCGGTAGTTTACAGTTTGGCAGGGTTGCAATTAACGCAATGGGGATTGAAACTCAATGAGCATTATACGTGAATTAAGTGCCAATCTGCTAACATTGGCAGAGGCAAACCATTACAGCATTACCAGTGCAGAATCATGTACAGGTGGTTTGTTGATGGCATCTTTAACTGAAATTCCCGGCGCATCTGCTGTTATTTTGCAAGGCTTTATCACCTATCACAATCAAGCCAAAAGCCATTACTTAAATGTCAGTGATGATGTTCTCAATCTTCATGGTGCGGTTTCAGAGCAAACTGTAACACAAATGGCACAAGGCGCGTGGCAACAAGCAAAACACAACATGCCCAAAGATTATCAGCAAAAAAATATTCTTGCCATTGCCATTACGGGCATTGCAGGCGCATCTCTTTCAGAGCAACCAGAAGAAACAATATTGTCGCCAGCGGGCAAACAAAACGGACTTGTTTATATTGGGCTTTATAATGGTGATAAATTATCGGTAACAAAGCATGGTTTTAAGGGAAATCGTGTTGATGTGCGAGCAGAAACTGTTATCACATCCTTGCAACTTGCCACACAATACTTAAAGCAATAGTTGCGAGTAACGTCGAATACTGTTATTTTTTACGAAACAAAATGAAATGGGCATGATTTGAAAATAACGAAAGATAATAAGGTTACGTTTCGCAAAGGCGATTATATCCTTCAGCAAGGTGATGATACAGGCAATGCCTATATGATTATCGAGGGTGAGGCGGAAATTTTTCTGTGTGATAAAACAGGACGTTATAGCCATGTTGCCTATATTGGACCGCACCAAACTGTTGGGGAAATGGTGCTGATTGATAATGAACCTTGTTATATTTCTGCGATTGCAACCACATACACCGTATGCCGTGTTATGAGCACTGAACATTTAGATGAAACATTACAAGGTAGCGATGCATTTGTGGTTTCATTGCTTAAATTAATGACATCGCGCTATCGTTCCTTATTAGAAGATTATTATGATAAAGATAAAGGTTAGCTGAAATGGTCAAAGCCTTGCAGATAATTTTCTTCCTCAAAAAACGCATCGCCTGAATCATCAAACTTGCCGATGATATGAAACAGCGTCTCTTTTTCGAGGGCTTGTTGCGAAAATTCTTCCTCTGATATAGCGCATAGCAATTCATAATCACCACCACCTGCAAGCCAATTATTTTTATAATCAGGATAGCAAGCAAGAAATTGCTGTGCCGATGCGCTGATAGGAATAGCATCGCGGTTTATAGATAATCCTAAATCATTACCTGATTGGTGAGTGGATTTGCTTGCGCGTAACATTCTGCCTGCATCAAGAAACAAACCATCTGAAATATCCATCAAAGCATTCGCATAAGTGCGGATATGGTAGCCCGCTTGTAATTGCGGTGTCGGGCGATAATATCGGTTGATTAGAAAATTACAATAATCAGGATATTTTTGTTTAAACTCTTCACATAATTCCTTGTTTTTTAATAGTTTTAATCCTAATACAGAATCGCCCAATGTGCCAGTTACAACCAACAAATCTTTTGCTTTTGCACCAGAACGCAAAACACGATGGCATCGTTCGCGCTTACCAATAATGGTTGCCCCTGCCATCCAACCCTTTTCTTGCATCAAAGGAGGTAAGGATATGGTATCGCCACCTAATAATTGCAAGCCATAATCTTGTGCTGTTTGTTTAAGCCCTTCTGTAAAAGATTGAAAATCTGCCTGTGCTGTTTGGCGAGAAATGCCTAATTGCACCAACAGATAATAAGGTTGCGCCGCCATGCCCGCAATATCAGAAAGGTTGACACGCAACAAATGGTCGGCAATCACTGCCATATCGGTATCGGCTGGCAAATGAACATCACTCATCATGCTATCGGTGCTTAATACCCATTCATATTCAGGGGCAATTTCTGGCAAAACTGCGCCATCATCAAGCAAATCAAACGCTTCTGGAGCAAGAATATCTTTTAAGTAATGGGCGACAAGCTCATCTTCTTTCATGCGCTATCATCAGAGGTTTTTATCTTTTTACTCTGCCCTGCAATCTGCTGTGCACAATTTTGCAAAACACCATTGGTGAATTTGCCCATTTTATCATCATAAAAAGAATCGCAGATACGGCAATAAATACTGATTATCAAAGCTGTATCATTAAGCCCTGCCATCAATTCTGCACAGCCACATATTAGTAACCGCTGATAAATAATATCCATATTTTGCCATTTGCGCTTATCCAGTGCTATCGCTAAAATCACCATGATGGCGTCATCATAATCATGGGTGGCATTTAATAATTTATGATAAAATTCTTCATCCACTTGCTGATGTTGCTCTTCATCTAGCCACGCATAATGTTGAATATGTGGATAATCACTGATATGTTCAGAATAAAGCGTTTGAATAACCGCCAAACGTGTCCATAAAAGCTGAATGCCTTTTTCAGCCCCTATCTGTTTTTTTTGCTTTTCAGGTTGCTTTTCTTGTGGGTTCATTTCAACTCTATGTGGCATTATTCATATGATTCGGTTAATTGCGCTAAACATAAAGCTGCTTGTGCGGCATCCGCTCCTTTATTTTTTTGTTGTGGGTCTGCCCTTACAAGTGCCTGTGCTTCATTATCGCAAGTTAAAATGCCATTACCGATGCATAAATGATGATGCAGGCTTAATTGTTGGAGCGCATAGGCTGATTGTTCTGCCACAATATCGTAATGCGATGTTTCGCCACGGATAACAGTACCAAGCGCAATATAGCCATGATAAGAAATTTTGCTATGGACAATATTAATGGCGGCAGGAATTTCAAGCGTACCGGGCACTTGTTTTATATCACATTCATGCCCTGCTTTGCATAAAAAATCTACAGCACCTGTCCGTAATAAATCAGCGATATGCTGATAAAAACATGCTTCTACAATTAAAAACTTCATTTGCTTTTATTCACCATTAAAAAACGTTCCATGTAACGCGCCAATAAATCAATTTCTAAATTCACTTTATCACCAATTTTTATCGTTCCTAGATTGGTAAGTTTAGCTGTATGTGAGATGATATTACAAGTAAATTCTAACAGCAGACTATCCGCAGGACTTACCTGATTAACCGTGAGAGAGACGCCATTTAAACATACCGAACCTTTGCGAGTAATGAAAGCTGAAAATTCCTGCGGTGCAAAAAAAACCATTTGCTGACTGCCTGCATTTTCATGACATTGTTTCAAAACAGCCAAATCATCAATATGCCCGCTTACCAAATGACCATCTAGCCCATCAGCCAATGTAAGGGCGGGTTCTAAATTAACAAAACTGCCTTTCTGCCAATCGCCTAGGCTGGTTACTTTCAAGGTTTCCGCTGATATTTCTATCACAAAATAATGATGATTATCGTCTGCTTTGCCAGATTCTACAACAGTAAGGCAGACTCCATCACAGGAAATTGATGCGCCAATTTGCAATTTATCCAGAGGCAATAATGTTAAAATTTTAACTGTTAAATCTTTATTATTGGTTTGCTCCGTGAGGTTAGCAATTTTTCCTAAATCTTTGATAATGCCAGAGAACATAATTATCGCCTATCCAAAATCAATAAATGGTCTGCAGAATTTTTGCCATCAGAATTGTCATCAGAATTTTTATCAGATGAAAAATGTTTCTCTTCGATTAATTCAAATTTCGGACGCGTGGGTAAATATTCAATCATCAGCGCATCAATCATTGCCCTGCCATCACCGCCAATCACGCTATGATTCTGAAACAAATATAATCTATCCGCTAAATTTTGTTGCAAAAATTGTGTGGTAAAACCAGCCCCCGCTTCTATCAAAATATCACTAACCCCGAATTTTCCTAACAATTTTAACAAGGCTTTTAAGTCGATATGATGATTTTCTGACGGCATTTTTTGTACAATAATTTGTTGCGGATTTTGTTCGGCAATTTCTTGATAATCGCTAAGATGAGGTGAATTTTCACTAACCACAATCATCACTTCACCATATTGCGGGTCAAAAATATTTGATGATGCGGGAATAGCGCGTTGCCCTGCCACCAAAACACGCATGGTTTGATAGGATTCATAGCCTGCCAATCGGACATTTAAGCGCGGATTATCAAACAAAACTGTGCCTGCGGCTGTGATGATACAATCGGAGCGCGCCCGTAATAAATGCCCATATTGCCGTGCCATATCGCCAGTAATCCACTGACTTTGTCCATTGCCAAGGGCTGTTATGCCATCTAATGTACTGGCTATTTTTAACGCAACAAAGGGCAATTCACCTTTGCGTTGCCTAGAATAACCCTGATAAAATTTCTCAATCTTGCCATCAAGTGGCTCATATACTACCTCAATATTGGCTTTTTCTAATGAGGCAATTCCTTCGCCTGCAACCTTAGCATCGGCATCTTTCGTCCCAATCACCACCTGCTTAATATTTGCCTGAATAATCGCCTCCACACAAGGTGGCGTTTCACCATGATGCGCGCACGGCTCTAAAGTGATGTAAAGAATGGTTTCAGGAGTAATCAAATAATCCTTATCTTTTGCTTTCTGTAATACCAATGTTTCTGCATGAGGTCTGCCGCCATTATTGGTTCTTGCACTGGCAATAATCTGGTCTCCATCGCACAAAACTGCCCCTACACAAGGGTTCGGAAATGTTTGCCCTTTGCCATTTTGTGCCCAATTAAGTGCAATTTGCATGAATTTTTTATGCATCTAATTTTTTTCTAAAGGTTGTTTAATGAAATCAATAAAATCTTCCACCTGATGGAAATCATGATAAACCGAAGCAAAACGAACATAGGCGACCGGGTCAAGAATTGAGAGCATATTCATTGCCATCTCCCCCAGCTTTTGACTTGTTATACTATCGGCATCATCACTTTCAATCTGGCGCGTTAAATTTGTAACGGCTAATTCCAACTTTTCATCACTTACAGGGCGTTTACGTAACGCCACCTGTAACGATGCCATTAATTTATCTCTGCTGTAAGGTTCTTTGCTACCATCACGTTTGATGATTTGCACCTGCTTCATTTGCATACGTTCAAAAGTGATAAATTTCTCTTGGCAATTCGAACAAAAGCGTTTTCTGCGGATGGATGTTGCCGTTTCAACAGGACGCGAATCCTTTACTTGTGTTTCTTCATGAGCGCAAAACGGACAACGCATAACAAACCTTAACTAGTAAATATCCCTGTAAATAGGACGGCGCACACACAAGCCCATAATATCTTCTTTGACGGCTTTTTCTACTGCATCATCACCATTTTCGTTGCCAACAAGCCCATTGAGCACCTTTACAATGGATTGCCCAACAAGCCTAAAATCATCACCATCTAATCCGCGCGATGTTGCCGCTGGTGTGCCTAAACGAATGCCTGATGTTTGCATGGGCGGCAATGGGTCGTTTAATACAGAGTTTTTATTACAGGTGATTGCCGCACGTTCTAAGGCCTCTTCACTTGCTTTTCCGCTAATTTCTTTTTTGCGTAAATCTACCAAAATCAAATGCGTATCTGTGCCACCTGAAACCAAATCAAATCCACCTTTCAGCATTTCATCTGCTAAAATATTGGCATTATCTAAAACAGCTTGGCTATAAATTTTAAATTCAGGACGTAACGCCTCCCCTAAGCCAACGGCTTTGCCAGCAATAGAATGCATCAATGGTCCACCTTGTGAACCGGGGAATACCGCAGAATTAATCTTTTTTGCCAAATCTTCGCGGTTGGTTAAAATCATACCACCACGTGTGGCGCGTAAAGTTTTATGCGTTGTGGTTGTTGCAATATCAGCATAATCAAGCGGGTTAGGATATAATCCCGCCGCAACAAGCCCAGCAAAATGCGCCATATCTACCATCAAAATAGCCCCCACCTCATCAGCGATTTCACGAAACTTCTTAAAATCAATAATCCGCGAATAAGCAGAACCGCCTGCAATAATCAGTTTTGGTTGATGCTGTTTCGCAACATCCATCGCTTGCTGATAATCTACCGTTTGGTTTTCTGCCGTGATGCCGTAATGCACAGGCTTGAACCATTTGCCAGATAAATTCACAGATGCGCCATGTGATAAATGCCCACCTTCAGCGAGCGACATTGCCATAAAGCAATCACCCGGTGCCATTACCGACATAAAAACAGCTTGATTTGCTTGCGCCCCAGAATGAGGTTGCACATTTGCAAATTGACAAGAAAATAATTTTTTGGCACGCGCACGCGCAATTTCTTCAACCGTATCCACATGTTCGCAACCGCCATAGTAACGACGCCCCGGATAACCTTCGGCATATTTATTGGTGAGTACCGACCCAACCGCTTGCATCACCGCATAGCTAACAATATTTTCTGATGCAATCAATTCAATGCCATCACGTTGGCGAACATATTCCTGATTGATGGCTTCAAAAACATCCTTATCAGTTTCTTCAAGTTTATCGGTAAATAATCCCGTAAATCCATAATTTTCCATTATCATCCCTTTAAGAATAAATGAGTGTGTATGCCCTTATTTAAGCAGACATTTTTTAAGATAGCAACGCATGATTATTGATTCAACTTTGCAATGCGTCTTTCGTGCCTGCCTCTTTCAAAACATGTTTGCAAAAAATTGTCAAGTATTTTGCATGCTTCTGTTTGTTCTGTGAATCTTTCGCCAAGCACCAGAATATTTGCGTCATTATGTTGGCGTGCAAGCTTTGCTATTTCTGCATTATAACATAAGGCGGCACGGATATGCGGATGCCGATTTGCCACCATGGACATGCCAATTCCACTTCCGCAAATTAAGATACCATATTCTGCCTCACCGTTTGCGATTCCATCGCATAATGGATGGGCATAATCAGTATAATCAACAGATTCATCATTATCAGTGCCTAAATCGCTAACAGCAATATCGTGCTTTTTTAGATGCGCGATTAACACTTCTTTTAAGCGATAACCAGCATGGTCCGAAGCAATTAGAAATTTATGTTGTTGAGGCGTGGTTTGCGACATATTTTAATGCGGATATTTGATAAGACATTGCCCAATATCATCATAAAGCTGATTTAATTTTTCACGCATCGCCGATGATAATTCTTGATTTTGATAAGGCGTTTCTTCTTGAGTTGCTAAATCACGCCCTGTGCCAGTTATCATGGTGCCAAATTCTAATGATTCATCACGAAGCTGAAAAACTTTAACACCTTTTTGTTTGAATAATTGTTGTACCCCGCGCACTGTATAGCCTTGATTATGCAATAATTCTTTGATTTGCTCTATCACGCGCACATCTTCGGGGCGATAATAACGCCTGCCAGATTCCCGTTTTAAGGGCTTAATTTGCACAAATTTCTTTTCCCAAAAGCGCAAAACATGGGGCTTAACGCCTACCATATCGGCGACTTCAGAAATAGTGCGGTAAGCATTTGCTGCTTTGTTACTCATTTTTATTAATATTTTCTTTCAAAACAGCACTAGGGCGAAAAGACAAAACACGCCTTGGAGTAATTTTGGCAAGCTCGCCTGTGCGTGGGTTTCTGCCGATACGTTCTTTCTTACGACGCACCAAGAAACTGCCAAATAAAGAGATTTTTACCGCATTGCCTTCAATCAAAGTGAGAGACATTTCTTCTAAAATTTGTTCTATAAGCTCACTGCATTCATGGCGTGAAAGTCCAACTTCTTGATAAAGCGTCTCTACTAAATCAACTCTGGTGATGGTTTGTGGCAAGAAAAAAACTCCATTTGCGATACAATTATTAGCATATAGAAAAATGATAGGTGAAAGCAAGAGAAAATATTGTTTTTTTTAAGCCGCCGTTGCTTCTGCTAAATCTACACTCACCAAACGGCTTACCCCTTTTTCTGCCATCGTCACGCCATAAAGATATTGGCAACGGCTCATTCCCATTCGGTGATGGGTTACCAAAATAAAACGCGTCTGCATTTGCAAACTTAATTCTTCAATCAAATCATAAAGCCTACGCACATTTTCATCATCTAATGGTGCATCCACTTCATCAAGCACACATAATGGCATTGGTTTTGTCATGAAAATTGCCATCACCAATGAAAGTGCCGTTAAGGCTTGCTCGCCACCTGAAAGTAACCCCAGATGATGCAATTTTTTACCCGGTGGTGAGGCAAGAATTTCCAAGCCAGCATGAAGTGGGTCATCTTCATTATCCCATTGAATCATGGCTTTGCCACCATTGAATAATTTTGTAAAAATTTTACCAAAATGACCGTTTACAGCATCAAAAGCCACAAGCAACTGCTTTCTTGCTTCTTGATTCAGATGGGTGATGCCGCGTTTTAATTCTGTAACAGCTTGTTGTAAATCTTCACTTTGAAACGTGATTTCCTGTAAGCGCGCCTGTAATTCTTGTTGCTCTGCTTCAGCGCGTAAATTCACTGCGCCCATAGCCTCACGCTCTTCTTGTTTTTGACGCAATTTTTCGGTAAGCACATCGGTTGAAGGCAGTTTTTCCTGTGCAGAAAATTTACCAATTTCAAGCAATTTTTCTGGCATTGTTCCAAATTCTTCTTGAATCTTTTCGATAATTTCTTGTAATTGTGCTTGATGGATTTTTTGCCCTTCATCAGCACGAATTTTTATTTCTTCTGCTTTTTTAATTTTCTGATGAAACATATCTATTTTTTGCTGATAGCTAAGATTATCTTGGCTGAGATGCGATAATTTTGCTTGTGTCTCTTCTATTTCTTTTGCCTCTGAAGCAATTAAATTGAGGATTTTTTGACGGTTTTGCTCTTCTGCTTTTGGCGTAAGATGCGTTTGTTCCATTTGCTTTTCTAATTCTTGCCGTTCACTTTGCAAATGGCTCATATCTTTTTGCGCCGATTGTTCATGCTCTCCCCATTCTTCCATACGGTTTTGCAAATCGTTCAACTGTTTTTCTTTTGATTGGAGCGCGGTTTTCAATTGTTCAATCATACTATGTTTTGACCGCAATGTCATATCGAGCTCTTGGGCATCACGCGCCAATTGATTGATGATATTAACCATATCATCTTGCTGTGCCAATCGTGCAATCCGTGTTGTTAAATCAGCAATACCAGATTCGACCTGTTTTTTTTCATCAGCATTTTCTTGTATTTTTTCTTGTAATTGCTGTTGCTGTGTTTGCAATTGCTGATGACGGTTTTGTTGCTGTTGCTCATTGCTTTCTGCCTGACGAAGTTCTTGCTGTGCCTGTTGCAATTGCTCCATCGCGCTACGGTTTTCTTGCTGTAAATTTTGTAATTTTTGTTCGGCATTATAAAGCGTTTGCTTGGCTTCTTCTTGCTGTTTTTCTAGCATTCTTTTTTCAACAGATAACGTTTCTTCTAACGTGCCACGTTCAGTTACCAAAGATGCCAATCGATTGCGTTCTGCAAGCCTTGTTGCCGAAGGTGCAACTGCCCCTTCTGAAATTCTAAAACCATCCCAACGCCATACAGCCCCTTTTTGATTAACCAATCTTTGCCCTTGTGATATTTTTTTGGCAAGTGATTCCGCATCATTATCGTCAAAAATCACTCCAATTTGCGAAAGGCGCATCGCCAATGCCTCAGGTGCTTTTACAAATTCATTCATGCACCGCACCCCTTCAGGCAAGGTTTTAAGGGCTTCGCTTGATGTGCTTTTTTCCCAATAAATCGGTGCATCCGTTTCTAGCGCGGCATCTAAATCATCAGCAAGCACAGCAGAAAGCGCAGTTTCGAAACCTTCGGCTACCTCGATTCTATCTAAAATGATGGTGAAATCATGATTTTGCTTTTGAAAAACGCGCGACAATGTATCAATCTCAGCTGAAATTTGTGTCTGTTTTTCCTGCATCGGGCGCAGTTTTTGTTGCACATCATGGCTAATTTTATCCATATTGACGCGCGCACTTGTAAAATCAGCTTCCGCTTCAGGCAAGGTTTGTTGCAACAACATATCTGTTTTTTCTTGCACCTGTTTTAAGGTTACATGTGATTGCGATAATTGCGTATTGCTTTGATTGTTTTGGTCAAAACTCTTTAATGCTTCTGTTAATTGAGCCATTTCTTCTTGATAAGTGTTTTGAGAATCATGGTAGCGTTTTTGGCGCGCTTCCATTTCTTCTTTTTCCTTACATAACGCATTATGAACAGCTTGTGCATCCGCTCTCTCTTCATTGCGCTTGCTTAAATTTGTTTGCAATTCCTGATATTCAGCCTGTAATTTTTGATATTCCGCTGTAAATGTGGCTATTTCAGCCTGCGGATTATCATTCTGCTTTTTTAATTCAACCACTTCTTGTGCCAATATTTGCTTTTTTTCTTGGGCATTGTCACACCGTATTTGCAAAGTTTTTAACTGTTCTGCAATATCCACTTGCCGTGTTTTTACCTTCAACAACGTATCTTGACGTGCCTGACTTTGCGCATCAAAAGTTTCTAATTCTAGTTCAAACCTTTTATGGCGTGCTTGTTGTTCGTAAAATTTTTCTTGTGTGCTGGTCAATTTTTGCTGATATTCTACAAATTCATCTGTTAGTACCGTTTTTTCAACATTTGCAGTAATGATATCTGCTTCGGCTTTGACAAATTGTTGTTTCTGATGATTCAACACCTTCATATGCGTTTGATATTGTAGATAATAGCGTTTGCTTTGTAGCGTTTGAATATCAGCAGAAATATCTTTGTAAAGGCGCGCTTGCTTAGATGCCACTTCTAATTCTTGGTTTTGCTCTTGCAGTAATTTGATAACATCTTCTATGCGGGTAAGGTTTTCTTCCGTTTTGGCAACTTTACGTTCTGCCATTTCGCGCCTGACGCGCAAGCCCCTGATACCAGCAGCTTCTTCAAGCAATTTCCGCCTGTCACTGGCACGCTGATAGATAATATCACCAACCATTCCTTGCGAGATTTGCGCCGAGCCACCTGCCCCTAATGATAAATCAGCAAATAATAACTGCACATCAGAAGCGCGCACCCCATTGCCATTGATGGAATAGGCAGAACCTTCGCCCCTATCAATACGGCGTGTAATAACTAATTCATCATGAATATTATATTTTTCGGGAGCATTAAATGCCTGATTATCCAGCACCAAAGAAATTTCAGCAAAATTGCGTTTCGCACGTTTTTCGGTACCATTAAATATGACATCTGCCATTTCTGATGAACGCATACGCCGTGCAGAATTTTCACCCATTACCCAACGGATTGCTTCAACAATATTGGATTTGCCACAGCCATTTGGTCCGACAATTCCAGTTAAACCATCGTAAAATTCTAATTTACATGGTTCAGCAAAAGATTTGAAACCGTGAATTTCTAACCGCTTAAAATGCACTTTCTACCGTGCTTTTTCGATTGCTTTGGCAATGCTATCATAATCAGCTTTTACCTTTTTGCCATCAATAAATATTGAAGGAACACTTGTAATTTTTTTCTTTTCAGCTTTCTTAACATCAGAAAACAAATCTGCAATAAGAGCCTTATCTTGCAAACATGCCTCCATTCCAGCTTCATCTAAACCCGCTAATGCGGCATATTTGCGTAATGGCACACGCACATCTTCTTTGGTTAGCCATTCATCTTGTTCTTTTAATATCATTTCATATAAACCTACTTGCACATCTTCTGCAACGCAACGCTTGACGATAGTGGCAACCACCGCCGCATTATTATGCGGAAAATCACGAATATAAAGTTTGGCAATGTTGGTATCGATGAAATTTTTCTTGAGTTTCGGATAGACAGTTTGATGAAAATTTGCACAATGCGGGCAAGCAAGCGATGCATATTCTATCACTGTTACTGGCGCATCAGGGCTACCAATCAGCAATTCGTAATTTTTGCTTTCTTGCGCGTGTAATGGCGCCATAAAAGCAACACCTAATGCCATGATAGATAAAGTGATAAATACAAAAATAGGTTTTTTTATGATAAATAATTGCCGTACAAGCATCAGATAATTCCTCCAACAGCTGTTAATTTAGACGAATATTAGCGTGGTTTCAGTATAAAAACGAGTGAAAAATATATTTTCCACATTATTTACTCTTAATGATACTATAATTATCTGTCAATAGCTTTGAAACATCTTGCCAAATACTGCTTGCTAAATACTGCGAATAGTTATAAAATGCGTGATGTTGGGCATAGCATTTGCTTTATAAATATGTACATGCCATCGTTTCGTTAACTTTTAAGGTTTTAATCTTAATGCAAAATTTATTAGACAATATCGCTATGGGGTTGAAAAAACTACTTCCTAATACAGGTGATGATTATCGCTATCACCGTGCATTGAATATGTCTTATGTGATTGCCTTAATTATGGCACTTATTTCTATCAGCAATATTTCAGATTTATTATTTTATCCCTACCCTGAAGAATTAAATGAATTAATTAGTCAATTGCTTATATTACAAACTGTATTTTTAAGCATTGCGGTTTTAGTCGCCATATTATTATGGGCAAAAATATTCAATTTCTCGCGATTTTTATTATTTCTTGCTGTAACCTCAATCTGTTATACAATGTTATTTCTATTCGCAAACCGAACTGATATTGACATTATTGTTGTAATTATCATGATGGCACTGCCTTATTTTATAACAGCTACCCACGAAAAAACATGGCAACGCTTGGCATATTTAGCGGTTATTCCTTCATTGAGCTATATGCTTTATTGGGTTTATTTTGAACCGCCTATATTAGCATTTACCCCAGAATTTTATATGGAATTGCGTGTAGGTACAGTATTCACAGCTGTTATTGTTGGGTTATTATTTGCCTTTGTGCAACGCAAAGCCGAATTTGAACGGATGCATGCTTATGATAGCGACCAAAAGTTTCAAGAATTGCTGAAACATGAGCATAAAACTGAATTGCAGGCTATTGAAGATGAACGTCAGAGCGAGCAAGAAGAACGTTTACAAAAGCTACAAGATATTATCAATGATTTTGATAGCAAGATTAATAAAACGTTTCATGAGATTGAGACTGCGATTGTCACCATCTCTGCTACCAGTGAAACTTTGTCAGAAAATGCGAATCAAACGATTGCGAATATGAATTTAATTTCTGATTCCAGTGGTCAAATGAATGAAAGTATTGAACTTGTTAGCAATTCAGGCAAACATCTTTCTACCTCAATTGATACCGTGCAAAGTCAGGTAACAGAATCGCGTGATATTGCACAGAGCGCGACAGTGCAAGCTGATGATGCCAATAAGAAAATTCAAGGTTTGGCTGTAGCGGCTGAACGTATTGGTGAAGTTGTTAAACTGATTAACGATATTGCCAATCAAACGAATTTACTAGCACTGAATGCCACGATTGAAGCGGCACGTGCGGGTGAAGCTGGTAAAGGTTTTGCCGTTGTTGCTGGTGAAGTTAAAAACCTTGCCAACCAAACAGCGAAAGCAACAGAAGATATTTCTACGCAAGTTGCCAATATTCAAACTGAAACTGACGGCGCGGTGCAATCCATCGGACAAGTGACAGAAGTTGTTAATAGTATCAATGGATTGGCCAGTCAAATTTCTGACTCCATCAATTCACAGAATCAGGCAGTGCATAAGATTGTTGAAAGTGCGGAAACAAGTAAAACTGGTACGGAACGTATCAATGAAGGTGTTGGTACGGTTGAAAAATCTGCGACTAGCACAAACGAGGTTGCTGATACATTGCGTTGTGATACGGAAATATTGAAAAATTTATCTGTAGAGTTAGGCGAAGAAATTCGTATCTTCCACTCACAGGTGAAAGACGCTTAATTATCTTTTTAGCCTAAGGGGTTTAACGCCCGGATAAGTTGAACGTTTACTTGCTTTTACGTTACGATTTTTAGTGTCAGCCTTTACATCTAATATTACGATATTCTGTCCTGATTTAATTCTTTGGGCAATGTCTCTATCAATCACAACAGGTCCTGATGCCACTAACTTTTGAGGTTCTAGCTTAAAAGTTAGTGCCATCGCAATTGCACTAACTGACCAATAGCCTTGAAAAAAAGGTTGGTCATGAACCGCAAAATCTATCTTTCGTTGCAATAAATAATCCACCATACCGCTACCTGCTTTGCCAACAAAGCCAATACGAAAATTACCAATTCCATTTTTATTTGCTTTATCGCGGGCTTGCAATAATGGGTTAAGAAGCGATTGGTCTGTAATCACAATATAGCGTTGTTTGGGGAAAGCTTCTAAAAAATTTTTAACCGCACCGTAAAGGGCTTTGCTATTTTCATCCATGCTAAATTGATAAATTTCTGTATTCATGCCATTGGCTAACCCTTGGCAACGCAATCTATCATTACGGGTTGGGCTTAGATAGCTAACACATAAAGGGGCTTTGCTACCAAATTTCTTTAAGTATTTACCTGCTAATTTACCCTCATCAGATTTTTCACTGCCTACTCTGAAAGCAACACCTTCATAAGCTTTATTTAAGTTAGCATTGATAATACCGACTAAGATATTTTTACGATTGGCTTCATCTATAAAAAGTTGACTATGCCCTAATGATGATGCTTCAACAATAATAATTGCCTTAGGCTGTTTAGGAAGTACTGTATTTTCAAACCATTTTTTCGGATTATCATCACTGCTAAACAGCACCTGATGCACATCAAGAGTAAAATCATGTAATGCGGCAGCATCCACTGCGCCTGAATAAAGCGTGTTTTTAAAATCGATGTTATCTTCTTGCTGAAAAATCAACGCCACCCTATCAGCGGCATAAGCGATAGGTGAAACAAAGCCATATCCTAACGATATTATCATCATAATGATGATGCGTTTTTTATGATAATAATGCATCATTTCGTTCCTTTACCATTTAACCAGAGCGGCACCCCATGCAAAGCCACCCCCTAAAGCAGTCATTCCTACTAAATCGCCTTGTTTTAATTTGCCTGTTTTAACACCGTGGTCCAATGCCACCGGTATTGTTGCCGCTGCAATGTTAGCATGTTCTTGCACGGTTTCAAATACTTTTTCAGCAGGAATATTTAATTTTTCAGCAACAGCATGCATGATACGAATATTCGCTTGATGAGGTGCTAGCCAGTCAAGTGCTTCCACCTTAATATCTGATTCATCTAATATCGTTTTAAGTGATGCAGACATTTGCGTGACCGCATGTTTAAAAACCTCTTTACCATTCATATGAATAGAGCCAACTGTTTGCCCTGTTGAGCCTGCGCCGCCATCAACATAAAGCGAATCATAAAACTGCCCATCACTCCATAAACGCCCGTGAATATAGCCTCGTCCATTATAGGAATCGTCATATTTTTCTGCTGGCACAGCATCAAGCAACATTGCCCCCGCGCCATCGCCAAATAAAATACAGGTATTTCTATCCTGCCAATCAACAATACGGCTATATAAATCAGCACCAATAATTAAAGCGCGCTTGAAAAGCCCCTGACTAAGGAAACTATTTGCGGTTACCAACGCATAAATAAAACCTGCACAAACAGCCTGCATATCAAAAGCCGCGCCACGAATGCCTAAAGCATGTTGTACACGTGTGGCAGTGGCAGGAAACACATTATCAGGCGATGAGGTTGCCACAATCACCAAATCAATGTCGTTACAATCAGTTTGTAATTGATTGATAAGATTTTTTGCAGCCGCAATGGCAAGGCTAGATGTATTTTCTTCGGGTGCGGCAATATGGCGTCTGATAATACCTGTACGCTGTCTTATCCATTCATCAGAGGTATCAATTTGCTTTTCTAAATCTGTATTTTCAACAATTTTGTGAGGCAAATAAGAATCCACTCCCATAATAACAGTTTTATTCAGCCCAGTTTTATTCAACATTGGTATTTTCCTTCATATCATTATTAATCAATGAAGGTAATTCTTTATTAACCTTATTTAAAAAACCATGCCTAACTGTATCAATACCTACCGATATTGCATGTGCAAAACCAAGCGCATCAGTGCCTCCATGGCTTTTCACAACAATGCCATTAAGCCCCAAAAATACAGCACCATTATGAACGCGCGGGTCAATCTTATGAAAGAAATGTTTCATTGCAGAACGCATCAAAAAGAAACCTATCCGTGTCAATAAGCCTGAACGGTAAACATTCTTCAAGCCATTCATCAAAAAATGCGCAACCCCCTCCATCGCTTTTAACGCAATATTGCCACTATAGCCATCCATGACCACCACATCCACTTTGCCGCCTACAATTTCGTTGGCTTCTACAAAACCTGTGTAATTAATCATATCAGGCAGTTTTTCTAGCAAAGCAGCGGCGGCTTTTACTTCATCGCGCCCTTTTAATTCTTCAGAACCAATATTCAGCAATCCGATTGTGGGGTTTTTAATGCCCAATGTTGCAGTGGCAAAAATTTTACCCATTAAGGCAAATTGTAATAATTGTTCAGATGTTGCCTCTATATTTGCGCCTAAATCCAGCATCACTGTTTCGCCACGATTTGTGGGACATAATGATGCAATAGCGGGGCGTTCAATGCCGGGCACTGCCCTCATCATGATTTTTGCCATGCCCATAAGCGCGCCAGTATTGCCAGCTGATACCACACAATCGGTCTGTCTATCTTTTAAGGATTGTAACGCAAGCCCCATAGAAGAATTTTTGCCACGCCTGATGGCACTAGCAGGTGCTTCATCCATCGTAATCGCTTCATCGGTATGAATAACATCAACACGCTCAAGAATAGACTTAAAATGTTTCTTAGCCAATAAGGGTTGAATTTTATTTCTATCACCAAATAAGACAAAATGTGCATCAGGATAACGCTGTGCGGCACGTAAAATACCACCTACAACCATTAAAGGTGACTTATCACCACCCATACCATCGATCGCGACCTTTATCATTTAATTATTCCAAGAAGGATGAGCATTTGAAAATGCACCGCGCAAATTAAGCGGCGTTTTCCTCAATTTCTTCTTTAGCAATAACAACCTCTCTCTTGTTATAATATCCACACTCATTACAAACATTATGAGGCAATTTCATTTCACCACATTGCGGACATTCCTGCCAAGCATGATTGTTAATTGCATCATGCGACCGGCGTTTATCACGCCTTGAAGGTGTTACTTTTCTTTTTGGAACTGCCATGGCAAATCTCTTTCTTTACACTCTAAATAAGAAACAGTCATCTATTTAGCCGATTCATCACAAAAGTGCAAGATATTCTTGCGATTATTTTTTAATATATTCCGGTGATAAGGGTAAATTAAGGATAAATTCTTGCACCAAATAATCAACTAAGGGTAAAAAATCTTCTGTAAAAATTTCAGATTCATCAAGATAGACGATAATTTCTTTTTTGTTGTTTGATTGTTGCGGGGCTTGGTAAAGCAATTCAATCGTAAAATCAAAAGGCAAATTAACCGGCATCTCATTAAGCGTCATCACTGATTCTTGTTGATAATCAGCAACAGCACTGCCCTGTAAAATAAATTCATACTTATTTTTACGAATAACACACATATCAGCCTTAAAATAATTAATGTTACGTAACTCAAGCCTTGTTGCAATTTGTAATAATTCTGCTTCATTCGCCTGATACACATAATCATGGGAACCAATATCTAAGTTTTGCCATTTCAGCTGATAATTTAAATTGACTTTTAAGGGTTTAATAAAAGGTTTTTTTTCAGATTTTTTTTCAGATTTTCTTTTAGGCATTATCATAGAATCTTAAAATCAGTTAAAATTTAATATCACCAACAGAAATTTCTGCACTAGAATGTTGCTGTAGATTTTTCAATGCTTGCCAGATATAAGCATTCATCTGATTCAAATTTTCTTCAGTTGCGGTTGTTTTGCGATAAAGATTGCGGTTGAGCGTTTCTTTTAACATTACCTCATCAGATTGCTCAAATGCCTGTTCGTAAGATTGCATTCTGCCATAGAAGCCTTTTAACATGCCTTTAATTTTTTTACCCACTGATAAATCACCCACACCTAATTCACGAAAATTATGGTCTAAATCTTCTATCATCACTTCAATTAATTCTTTACCCAGATGACGATTCTTTTTGCCCTGCCCTTTATCATCAGCTACCTTATCATCAGCTACCTTATCATTACTTAATTGTGCAAGCGTATAAAGCACCAAAATCACATGCAGTGAAAGTGAATCAAAACGCCCATCGGGGCTATCAGGCACACCATAATCGGAAAAAAACTTTTTATTACGCGCTTGTGCTACAATCTTATGATAAAGTGTATCAGCACGATATTTACGCGGTGCCAAAATTCTGTTAATCAAATGAAACATCGGACTTCTTTACAAGGTTAAAATTTGTTACCTTGTTTTACCGTGATTTTTTTGTTATTGAAAGAGTAAATTTAGATTTTATCGATGATGCTACAAAATTATTACCACCATATCACTCGCTCTTTATTCGCTATGATGAGCGTATTTCTATTAATCGGTTGCGCTAGCGTTACCCATAGTGGCGTTTCTATTTTAGATGATGAAATCGCAATTGTTACAGAAGGTTCTAGTAAAAAAGAAGTGTTACAAGCAATTGGTTCGCCTAGTTTTACCAGCTTTGAAGAAGAAATAACATGGTATTATGTTAACACAGTATGGCATCGTAGATTATTTTTCCCCTATCGTCTGCATCAACGCACCATGATTACGTTGCAGTTTGATGATAATGATAAGGTTCTTATCAAAACAACCGATGATATTACCGCGCAAAACCGTATTAAACCTGATAAACGTATCACCCCTACGTTAGGCGTTAAAACCGGTGTCTTTAGTGAAATTTTTGGTAATATTGGCAACGTGCATCAATAATTTAAGGAATATGTCTCTATGGTCTCCCCTATTGATTGTCGCTATCCTCAAACACGCATGAGGCGGAATCGAAGCAATGATGCGATTCGACGTTTAACACAAGAATATCAGCTCAGTAGCAATGATTTCATTCAACCTTTTTTTGTTGTAGAAGGTAAGAATATTACGGAGCCAATTACAACAATGCCCAATATAATGCGTTATTCTATTGATTTATTGGTAGAACAAGCAAAAGAAGCTGAGGCGTTAGGAATTCCTGCTATCGCGATTTTTCCTAAAATTGATAGCGCATTAAAAGATGAAAAAGGCAGTGAAGCCTTAAATCCTGATAATCTTGTTTGCCGTGCGGTGCAGGCAATCAGGGCTGAAGTGCCTGCGTTAAATATCATCTGTGATGTTGCGCTTGATCCTTATACCAGCCATGGGCATGATGGTGTGCTAAATCGTAACGATGATGTTGATAATGATGGCACCATCGATATTTTAATTCAACAAGCCTTGTTACAGGCGAAAGCCGGCTGTGATACCCTTGCGCCATCTGATATGATGGATGGGCGTGTTGGTGCTATCCGCGCCATGTTAGAACAAGAAAAATTTATTAATACGCGCATTATGAGCTACGCCGCAAAATATGCGTCAAGCTATTACGCGCCTTTTCGTGATGCGGTTGGTTCGGCATTAAATATCAAAAGTGATAAAAAAACATATCAAATGAATCCGGGCAATCGCAAAGAAGCCTTGCAAGAAATTGCCTTAGATATTTCTGAGGGCGCAGATTTGGTGATTATTAAACCGGGTATGCCCTATTTAGATATTATTGCCCGTGCATCTGATGAATTTACTCTCCCGATTATTGCTTATCAAGTGTCGGGCGAATATAGCATGATTATGTCTATGCAAAATGCTGATTTGATGATGGAAAGCTTACTGTGTTTTAAGCGTGCGGGTGCCGCGGGCATCATCAGTTATTATGCGATGCAAGCTGCAAAAATAATGCAGGCAAAAGGCTGAAAAACCTTATAAAACTGCCTGATAAAGTGAATTGGGTGCTTGTTTCATTACAAGTGATATGATAGGTTGTTGCGAGAGATTTTCTTACTTGAAACATTCACACAATTCTTAATTTTGAATCAGCAGTCAATATATCATGAATGAAATTAGCAATCCGATAATTACCATCGAAGATGAGATGAGTCGCGCTTATATGGATTATGCGATGAGCGTAATTATCAGCCGTGCCATTCCCGATGTGCGCGATGGCTTAAAGCCTGTGCATCGGCGCATTCTATATGCCATGAAAGAAGGCGGTTACGAAGCGAATAAACCATTCAGAAAATCAGCACGTATCGTGGGTGATGTCATGGGTAAATACCACCCCCATGGCGATAGTGCTATTTATGATACGATGGTGCGTATGGCACAAGAATTTTCTATGCGCTTGGTGTTGGTTAATGGGCAAGGTAATTTTGGTTCGATGGATGGTGATAGAGCTGCTGCCATGCGTTATACCGAAGCAAGGCTTAATCGTGCATCTGAAACCATGTTGCTTGATATTGAAAAAGATACAGTAGATTTTCAACCTAACTATGATGAAACTGAATCCGAACCAGTTGTTTTGCCAACCCGTATCCCTAATTTGTTGGTAAATGGTGCAAACGGTATCGCCGTGGGCATGGCAACCAATATCCCCCCCCATCATTTGGGTGAGATTATCGATGGCGCGCTCGCCTTGCTTGATAATCCTGAACTTCCTGATAATGATTTATTTAACCTTATTCCTGCGCCTGATTTGCCTACAGGCGGTATTATTATCGGGAAAGAACAAATTCGGCGTGCTTACCTAACAGGCAAAGGTGGCTTTCTAATGCGCTCCCGCACGCATTTTGAAGAAATCAGAAATAACCGTATCGCCATTATCGTCACGGAAATCCCCTATCAAGTTAATAAAGCAAAAATGGTTGAAAAAATAGCTGAATTGGTGCGCGATAAAGTGGTTGAGGGTATTAGCGAGTTGCGTGATGAATCCGATAGAAGCGGTGTACGTGTGGTGATTGAGTTAAAAGCAAATCAGCAAGAAAATGTTATTTTAGCGCAATTGTTAAAACATACTCAGATGGAACAGCGTTTTTCAATTAATATGCTTGCGCTTTACGATAACAAACCTGAATTATTGGGCTTGCGTAAAATATTACGTGCTTTTTTAGCGTTTCGTGAACAGATAATTATCAGAAGAACGCGTTGGCATTTACAAAAAGCACGGTTTCGCGCGCATCATTTGGCGGGGTTATTGGTGGCACTGCATCATATTGACCGCGTGATTGATATGATTAAAACTGCGCCCGACCCGCAAACAGCACGGCAAAGTTTAATCGCACAGAATTGGGAAATCTCTGAAATTGGTACGTTCCTAGCGCGAATTGATAGGATTGTTAGCTCGGACACAACGGATTTAGCACCTTTAGAGCATTATCAATTATCAGAAGAACAAGCCAAAGCAATTTTAGAATTACGCCTGCAACGGTTAACGGGCATGGAACGTAATAAATTATTAGAAGAATCAGAAACTTTAGCCACTGCCATTGAAGATTATGTTGGCATTTTGCAATCTGGTGATATACGCAAGCAGGTGATTAAAGATGAATTGATTGAGGTGAAGGAACTGTTTCCCGACCCACGCCGTAGCGAAATTAGTGACGAAAGATTAGATGATGATTCTGATATTGAAGATTTAATTCAACGCGAAGATATGGTGATTATCATCACCCATAAAGGCTATATTAAACGCGTGCCACTTACCGTTTATCGCGCGCAAAAACGTGGCGGACGCGGGCGTTCGGGCATGTCGGTTCGTGATGAGGATTTCGTTCATCAAGTCCTGCAAGCTAGCACCCATACCAGCCTATTATTCTTTACCGATAAAGGCATGGTTTATCAGGAAAAAGTATGGCGTTTGCCACAAGGTGAGCCACAGCATCGGGGGCGTCCTTTGGTAAATACCATTTCAATTGATAAAGATGAAAAAATCACTGCCATCATGGCTCTGCCTGAAGAAATAGAAGATAATCTTTCCATCATGTTTGCAACTTCCAGCGGTTATGTTAGGCGTAATAGTTTGCGTGATTTTCAGAATATTAGGCGCAGTGGTTTGATTGCGATGAAGTTAACGCCTGAAAGTGGTATGTTAATGAGTGCAGTAATTTGTTCAAATGATGATGATATTTTATTAAGCGCATCAAAAGGCAATGCCATACGCTTTAAGGCAGATGATGTGCGTTTGTTTGCAGGGCGTAACTCGGTTGGTGTGCGGGGCATCAGATTAGGTGCTGATGATACGCTTGTTGGCATGTCGATTTTATTGCATCATGAATATGATAGTGAGATACGCGAAAATTACGGGCGTTACAGTAATTTATTAAGACGTGAAACATTATCTGACGAAGAAAATAGCACGCTTGACGCTTTGAAAAGACATCCTGATATGGATGATATGTGGCAAAGAGATGAATTTTTACTGACTGTTACCGAGAATGGTTTTGGCAAAAGAAGCTCTGGCTTTGAATATCGGATTACATCGCGCGGTGGTAAGGGCATCACCAACATTAACGTCTCTAAACGTAACGGCAATGTTGTGGCATCGTTCCCTGTTAAAGCCACTGATGATATTATGATGGTGACGAATAAGGGACAATTAATTCGCTGTCCTGTAGGTGGCATTAGTATTGTGAGCAGACGCACACAAGGCGTGACCTTATTCAAAACCGATGCTGATGAACAAGTTGTTTCAGTGGCACAGATTGCAGATAATGATGATAGCGATGATGAGGATAATATCAATGAAGACAGCATCATTGAAGAGAGTACCAGTGAAGAGAATAGCACTGAAGATACCAGTGAAGAGAATAACACCGGTGAAAATAATGAGGAAAAATAATGGGTTTAATAGCAATTTATCCCGGTTCATTTGACCCTTTCACCCATGGGCATTGTGATATTGCTTGTCGTGCGGCAAAATTAGTTGATAAATTGATTATCGCAGTATCCGCACATTCAAAAAAAAAGATGCTTTTTTCACCCGAAACACGCGTTTCTTTAATCCATGAATCAATTTATGAATATTCTCCTCCATTAGCTGATAAAATGGAAATTGTTATTTTTGATAATTTGTTAGTTGATTTTGTTGCTGAAAAAAAATGCGATATTGTGTTCAGAGGTTTACGCGCAACCACCGATTTTGAAGCAGAGTTTCAAATGGCAAGCGTTAATCGCAAATTAGATGACCGTGTTGATACCGTTTTTCTAACAGCTTCTGATAAATATCATTTTATTTCATCAAGCATGGTGCGTGAGATTAGCGCGCTAGGCGGCGATTTAAGCAATTATGTTTCAACTGCTGTAACAAACGCGCTTAAAGAAAAATTTTCATCATAGGATTCTAAATATTATGCTACGCCATTACCCTGTTTTTTCACCAACCATTTTTTATGCTTTGTTCAAAAAGGAAGTCGGACGTTTTATGTCAGTGCCTACCCAAACCGTAGTGGCACCCATGATTACCTCTATGCTGTTTTTCGCTGTTTTTTCATTGGCATTAGGGCGTTCGATTACACATGTGGGCGAGTTTAGCTTTGCTACTTTTATCGCGCCGGGGCTTATTGTTATGGGAATTTTACAAAATTCCTTTGCCAACACCTCATCATCTTTGATGGTCTCTAAAATGCAACGTAACTTAGTAGATGTGTTGATGTCGCCGATTAGCTCGTTTGAATTTGTACTCGCCTTTGCAATGGGTGCGGTTATTCGCGGTACGATGGTAGGCTTTATAACCTATATTGCCATACAATTTTTTGTTGATTTACCGATAAGCTCCATTGGAATTATTATTTTCTTTGGCATTGGTGGCAGTTTTATGATGGGATTATTAGGTTTTTTGGGAGGCATTGTGTGCGAAAAATTTGACCACATCTCAGCCTTTACCAATTTTATTGTTGTGCCTCTATCTTTTTTATCAGGAACATTTTATTCCATTAAAAGATTGCCGGAATTATTTCAAAAAATCACCCTTTTTAATCCATTTTTCTATCTGATTGATGGGTTTCGTTCAGGCTTTCTTGGCAATAGCGAGGCATCATTACCGATTGCGATGCTCACCATTGGTTTTTTTAATGTTTTTCTATTTCTTTTTTGTTGGTATATTGTTGCCAAAGGTTGGAGAATTCGCACATGAGAATGTTGGAATTCTTAGCCAAGCGTCCTCCACTTCCTTTATTTTCATGGTGTATTTTTAAGACCATGTTAAAAGCTGAAATTATGATGATGCTCTCTTTTCTTAGCTATACAGTGATTGCCCCAGTGATTACCACAACATTGATGATTCTTGTTTTCACTTTAATCTTGCCTAAAGGATTAAATTATGAACTTAACGGCACGTCCTTTTTGGTATTCATTACTCCCGGATTGGTGATGATGAATATCACGCAAAATGCTTTTTCTCAACCTGCTTTTTCTATCGTTGGCAGAAGAATGTTCGGCTCACTGAATGAAATTTTATTAACACCTATCAACGCCATAGAATTTACATTTGCACAAATTTGCAGTGGCGTTACACGCGGCTTGATTCTAGGGGTTGTTACGTTTATCGCATGCTGGCCTTTTGTGCCTGAGATTACAGTCAAAGCACCGTTGGTGGCGGCTTTCTATATCTTGTTTTCTGCAAGCCTGATGGCACTGATGGGGTTGATTTGTGGTATTATTGCCACATCATGGGAAAAATTATCTATTTATACTGAATATCTACTTATCCCACTTTCATTTCTATCAGGCACATTTTACGCCATTGATAGATTGCCTGTGTTTTTTCAAAAGCTTACTTTATTCAACCCGTTCTTTTATCTGATTGATGGCTTACGTTATAGCTTCACGGGCAATTATGAAGCAAAGATTATATATGGGGTGCTCTATATTATCGCGTTAAATATTATTTTATTCTTCATTGCTTGCCAGTTTTTAAGACATGGGTTTAAGTTAAGAAATTAATCTGGCTTAAAATCCAAGCGTAAATTCGCCATGCCCCATATGAAAATCGCATTGGCTCAATACATCCATTCCAAGCAATACATCAAAATTATGATGAACCATTGCAAATTCAAACACCTGCAGTGATTGGAATGTTCGCAACATCAAATCCTGCTTATTCCCTTCTGTGCGTAGAATGGATAGAATCAAATGAATTTCGTAAAACTTTGCATTTTCTTGTCGATTGATTGCTTTAATATGCGCTATTCCCTTTGACTTCAAGCCTAATTTCTTAATCACATTTTTACTAATACCCGTTTGCTTTGCACCGGTATCAAGCAAGGAAGAAAACATCGTCTTGTCAGATGAGATACTCACCTCTGTTTCAGCAGGCGGTGTAATATGCAAATCTAATAGACATTGCCCATTAAGAATCGCTACCTTACATGAAGGCATGGTATTAACCCTTTAGTTAATAGACTTTCCAAAGAAATCAAAAAACTCGCTATCAGGTGTAATCACCAACGTGGTTTCTGGATTCGCCAAAGCTTTTTCATATTGTTCTAAACTTTTATAGAAAGAGAAAAATCTTGTATCTCGTCCATAAGCTTCGCCTAAAATACCATTACGTTGCGCTTCACCATCACCAAGAAGAATACTGCTTTGCCTTTTTGCATCAGCCAAAATAATCGTTCGTTCCTTATCGGCCTGTGCACGAATTTTACGCGATGCTTCTTCACCCTGTGCGCGCAACTCACGTGCTTCACGCTCGCGTTCTGTCCGCATACGATTAAAAACCGCTTCACTTGTTTGTGCAGGTAAATCAGTACGCCCAATCCGAATATCAATCAATTCAATGCCAAAAGTTGCCGCTTGCGAGCGCAATTCTTCTTCAATTTGTTGCATGACATTATCACGTTTTTCAGAGAGCATATCACTAAGTGATACAGTTGCCAAAACCCGTTGCAACGCCGCATTCGCATTTTTACCAAACCTATCGGTTAATAAAGTTTCTGTACGCACCCGTTGGTAAAACTCTTTTGCTGAAATAATACGATAGCGTGCATAAGCATCTACATTGATACGTTTTTTATCGGTTAAAAGTAATTCAAAAGGTGGCGGGTCAATGGGTAAGATACGATTATCATAGCTCACAATATTTTGAATGAACGGGATTTTTACATTTAGACCGGGGGCCGTAACCACACGTCGCACCTGCCCAAATTGTAAAACCAAAGCCTGCTCAGTTTGTTTAACAGTAAATAACGCACCACTGCCTATAAATATAGTAACAACAGTAATAATTCCTAATACAAATTTAGTCATGAGATATTCCTTTAATTCCCGCTACGGCTTTTTAATTCTGGCAATGGTAAATAAGGCAATACGCCCCCACTTTCTTTATCAATAATCACTTTTTCAGCTGTTTGTAATACCTTGCCCATTGTTTCTAAATACATTCTTTTTTGTGTAACTTCAGGCGCACGCCGATAACTGTTATACACATCAATAAAGCGTTTTGCTTCACCATCTGCTTCCGTGATTAATTGTTCACGCCTTGCTTCAGAATCCAGTAAAATTTTTTCAGCTTCACCGCGCGCTTCTGGCACAACAGTATTTGCATAGGCTTCTGCTTGATTCCGAAATCTATCTAAATCCTGTCTGGCACGCTGGACATCATTAAACGCATCTAGCACTTGCCCCGGCGGGTCTGATTTTTGCAAATCAACCTTCTCAATCAAAATACCACTTTCATAGCTATCTAAAATAGATTGCAACACGTCTAAAGTCCGTGTTTCAATGCTGGCTCTGCCATCAGTAACGGTTTTATCAAATACAGTCTGCCCTACAACTTCACGCATCGCGCTTTCAGCCGCTAGTTTCACTGTATCTTCTTGCGCACGGATATTAAACAGGTATTTTTCAGGCTCACGCACCTTCCAAAATACTGTAAAATCAATATCGGCAATATTTTGGTCACTGGTTAGCATCAGGCTTTCTTCAGGAATATCACGCACCTGCGTGCTTGTATTGCCCCGATAGCCAATATCTAATCTACGCGACCGTTGCACATCAACAATTTCTATATCACCAATAGGGCGCGGAAAATTATAATTCAAGCCCGATAAAGTAGGTGTGCCTGTATATTTGCCAAAAATCAGCTCTAAGCCTAATTTGCCTTGTTCTACGCGATAAAAACCACTTGCAAGCCATAAAAATAAAATAGCAATGATACCAATAATAATCCTACGACCATTATTACCACCGCCCATAATATTACGCATTTGACCCTGTAAATTATTGAGTATCGCCTCAAATTCGGGAGGCACATTATTGCCACCGCCACCAATGCCACCTGAGCCATTGCCACCACCATTTTTAGGCGGTTGTTTGCGACCGCCCCCACTTGAAGGTGAGCTACTACGCTTGCCTGTAACTTTACCTGTATTTTTGCCCCAAGGACCATTATCAAAAGACATTCCTACCCCTTATGTATAGTATCAATTACGTAAGATATAATCTCAATAGCCACATTTTGCAAGCGACATCTTATATTTTTGCAATTTCTTATGTAATAATGTTCTATGATTTGCACCTGCTATATCAATATGCCATATATAAACTGATAAAAAATATTCGGAGATACCATGCTTAACCATGAAACCATTGTTAATATCTTATGTGCCGTTCCTTTAGGAAACGGAGAAGGCATTGTAAAAGAAGCCATTGCCTTAATGCCTGACCAAAAGAAATTGCAAATCGTTATCACATTGCCAGAATCAGTGGTAGCTGGCGAAGCGAATAGATTACAGCAATTATTCACATCAGCCTTGATAGATGCAGGCGAAACACGCTTGATTAATATTGCATTAACTGCAGAAAAAGCCATAACAAAACAAAAGAACAATCAACCAAGAGCCGCAAAAAAAATCATTGCAGTGGGCAGTGGCAAGGGCGGCGTTGGCAAATCGACCATTAGCTTGAATTTAGCGATTGCCTTAGCCCAAGAAAATTATCGAATCGGATTGTTAGATGCTGATATTTATGGTCCTTCCATGGCGCAATTATTAGGCATTGACGAAAAACCAGAGATTAAGAATCATAAGGCAGTTCCGATTGAACGGTTTGGGATTAAAAGCATTTCAATGGGGTATCTTACCACCCCTCAAGATGCTGTTGTATGGCGCGCGCCAATGGTGGTAAAGGCTCTACAACAATTTTTATTTGATGTTTATTGGCATGATGACGATGAAGACTTATTAGATTACCTTATTATTGATTTGCCCCCCGGCACAGGTGATATTCCCCTCACCCTTGCACAACAAGCAGGTGCTGATGGTGCGGTTATTATCACAACAGGGCATGATTTATCGCTGATTGATGCCATGCGTGCCATGAAAATGTTTGAAAAATTACATGTGCCGATTCTTGGTGTTGTAGAAAATATGGCAAGCTTTGTATGCCCGAATTGTGGCGAGGTTAGTCATATATTCGATGCACTTGATATGGAGCAACAAGCCTACGAGCTTGGTACAAAATTATTGGGTAAAATCCCATTGCAAACAGCCATTCGTGCATCGGCTGATGCAAAGTACCCTTTTGTGGCAAACAAAAAAAATGATACAGAAACATGCGATATTTTTAGAACCATCGCACATGACATTGTGGCGCAAATTAACGGTAATGAATAAATCAAATTGCTATAATAATTGTTTGTGAATACAACCGCACGCAATGAAATCAAAAAAACATCTTAAAATGTTAATTTTTACATGAATGCGTGATTGACAGTCATTAAAATGATATGTATAGTGCTTATTAAGTTGGCTAATAAGCTTATACAAGGGTATTTAAGGTAGCAATAAAGGAGCCTTTTCAATGTCTTTTGATACTAATATATCTGTCCTTATCGTAGATGATTACAAAACAATGCTACGCATTATTAGAAACCTTTTAAAACAAATTGGTTTTGAAGATGTGGATGAAGCTTATGATGGCACTGATGCGCTTAAAAAGCTTGCCACCAAGAGTTATGGTTTGATTATTTCTGATTGGAATATGCAACCTATGAATGGCTTTGATTTTCTGAAAAGTGTTCGTAGCACGCCAGAACATAAAGATTTACCATTTATTATGGTTACAGCCGAAAGTAAGACTGAAAATGTGCTTGCAGCGAAAAATGCTGGTGTAGATAATTATATCGTCAAGCCATTTAATGCTGAAACATTACGCTCTAAAGTAGAAAGCGTATTAACTTAAAATATTTTTTTTAATAATGCTGAAAAGGGTTGATTATATTAACCCTTTTTGTTTTTTAAATCATTTAGCATGTATGTTGCATATTCTATTGATATTAAACTGGAGATAGCAGAGTAACAATCTCATTTAAGAAAATTCTATGACTTTTAATGGTTTTATGCTATAATCGTGTTAATTATAAATATATGAAAAATGAGATTTATCAAACAAAGATAATCTATTATGGGTTTGTTGGGTGTAAGAAATGGTAGAAGATAACGATGGTAGGAAAGTAACCAGTAAAGTTTTTGCCTCGCGTCAAGAGGTGGAAGAGTTTGTTGATTCAATCCTTTACTCACATGTTCCTGGTCATGATGGTGGTTCCATACTAAAAATTGGTCAATTAAGTAACCGCATGACTGTTACTGATTTAGAAAAGAAAATTCTTAATAATGTTCGTGCTAATTTCAAAGAAGAAATAAAAGGGTTGCACCCTGAAGATATTCGTGGAAAATATATTCCGAATATTATTAACGAGCTTGTTGCCATTCGTTCTTCTACTGAAACAGCGACCTCTGCTATTTTAGAATGTGCAGAACATATCGAAATGCTTGTAGAAACTGTGCCTGAAAGTACAGGAAATGCCATGCAGAAATATACCACACGTATTTTAGAAGCTTCTAGTTTCCAAGATATTACAGGGCAACGCATGGGAAAAGTTATCAAAACATTAGAGCAAATTGAAATGACTTTTGATGGTATTTTGTCATTATTAGGCGATGAGGTAGCAGCAGCACGCTATCAAGACCGCATTAATAAGCAAGAAATTGTCAGAGATCCGGGGGAAATTCTTGAAGGTCCAGATTTGAATCAAACATCTGATAAACAGCAGGTGATTGATGAAATGTTTCAATAATTACTGTTGAGGTTAGCATAATAAATGGGTAAACCCTATCAACCTGACCCGAATGCGGGAGCAACCCTCTTCGTTAATCTTTTTATTCTATTATTAGCTTTTTTTGTTGTGCTTGTTGCGTTATCAGAGATTGTTGAAGAACGCTCAGAGCAAGCCATTAACTCTATTGCTGAAGTGTTCTCTATCACTGTAGATGCAACTGAGGATAATATTGATACCCCACAAAATCGTGCCAGTGGTATTTCTAGTGACCATATTTTACGCCTTGTGCGTACAATTATTGAAAGCCAAGTTAAGGTTATAGAGCCTGAAACTATTGATTCTAATTCTAATAGTCTCTCTGTGCGTTATTCATTAGTCAATTTATTCCAATCTAATTCTAGCTTTATCCGCCCTGACCAATTGCTTGTTCTTCGTAGAATCGCCCACTCTGTCTCACAAGCAATTGACCCTATCTATACCATCATTATCATTAGCACTCCTATTGTAGAATTAGCAGGAAATTTCTCTTTTGGTGTTCCTCAATCCGCACAAAGAGTGGACCATCTCATTAATTTATTGATTCAAGAAGGTATACCAGACCATTTGTTACAAGGTTCAATTACCAATGAAGAAGGTGAATATGTAGAATTCCGTTTTTATGTACGTGAGGAAGATTTACCCAATATTAAAATCATTCCCAACAGAAACACTCAAGGGTAAAGTTTATGTTCTTCGTTGTGAAAAAAAACAAAGGAAGAGTTAAACCTGCAAGTTGGCTTGCCAGTATGGGCGATATGCTTGCATTAATGTTGACTTTCTTTGTGCTTTTATTTTCAATTAGTGCTTTGGTAAATCAAGAGTTTATCTCTGCCAAAACCATCACAGACGTTGATGAAATCAGGAAAGTTGCCAATCAATTTAATTATTCCTATGCCGTAAATTTTAAACGTAACACGCTTTCGCAACCCACACGTTATATTTACAAGGTTTTAACACAACATATGTCAAAAATTCCGGGGTTTGAAAATGTAAATATCTCGCTTGGCAAAGGGTGGATTAATATTAGCATTTATAATAATTTATTATTTCACCCACGCGGCGATAGATTAACCCCTGCTGGTAAAATATTGTTGCTTGATTTGATAGATTTACTTAATATTTATGAAAATCGGATGGAAATTATAGGGAATGTAAGCCCGAAGAGTCGCTTATTAGAAAATATTGGTTCAAGATGGGTTTTAGGGCTTGCTTATGCCAACACAATCAGGCAATATTTCTTTAATAATGGTGTTTTACGTAATATTGCTGTTGGCACACGTGCGTGGACGTTGGATGATCAGGTCAGCCCGACATTTTCACCGGAGGAAAGAGAAAAACTCATCAACCGGATTGAATTTGTCATTTATGATATCGAATAACCATATCCGCTTTTTTATCCCCTTTATGATGGGGTTAATTATGCTGTGCTTTATGCAAAATGCTTGGGGGCAAACCGTACGTATTGCACCGCATGAAAATCCAGCATATCTGCGTATTGCCTTTGATTGGCCTAATATTACAGCTTACCGTGTTACAGCGGATGTTGAAACCCAAACTGTTACAGTTACTTTTGGCACGAATGCTAATTTTACGTTGCCTACGGTTACCACAGCAGCACAAATTTATATTACTTCCTTAACGCAACCCGCCGATACACAAATTCAAATCCAACTTCTTGATAATATGACTTTTCGTCCATTCCGTTTTAATAATTCTATTATTCTGGATATTTCGCCGGGTAATTTTGAAGCAACGGCAGCAAATTTTATTCCTGTAACAACACAACCTCAAACAGCCCAAGCAACTCCAACACAAGCTGAAGATGATTTATCACCAACAAACACCCCTGAAATTCTTGGTGCAGGGCAGCAAAATACAGCAACAAACAACCAGCAAGCAGCGGCACAGCTTGGTGATGATGCGCTAACAATTGCCGACGATGCTGGCAATATTAGTAGCACTGAATCGATTGAATCAGATTTATTACAACGCCCCACTGATGATTTATCTGATGATTTATCCCTCGCTGATGTAGATTTTACCAATAATAACCAAACAAGAGGCAGACGCGCTTCAAGTGCTACTTTTGAAATCATTGAAATTAATACTTACACATTACAAGATGATGGTGGACGGTTAGAATTTATATTTTCATCACCGCCACAATATCAAGCCATTGCCAATAATAATAATATTGCTGTTACATTTGATAGACCTTTTACATCAGATGACTTAAAAGACATAGAAACATCACTCAAATTTTCACTTGGTCCTGCCCGTATTAGCGAAAATGGTAGAATTTTTATCTTACCAACAACAGGCAGATTGGCAATTGCCCATAGGCGAATTGAAAACCGTGTGATTGTTGATGTTTTACCACAAGACCGCGTCAATCAATTTACACAAGGCGATATTCCTGCTGAAGCCATTATCGCTGAAGAAGGCAGTCAACAAGCAGCAAGTCCTAATATCATTGCTGGCTATCAAGATTTGCCAAGCACAACAGACTTAGAACAAGCCCGTGAAGCCGCAGCTTTGGAAGCAGATGCTAATGTATTTTCTTCTGAAGGGATTGATTTAGAACAGCTTGGTAACGACGAAGAGCTTGGACGCAATGTAGTGCGGATTGGACGAGCCCCTGAATATCTTCGCCTGATTTTTGATTTTGTTGATGATGTGCAATATTTGATTGAACATAAAAATCAAGAATTGCAAATCACATTCGGACAAAGCCAACCTATTGATATTAGTAATATAGAATTTGAAGAAGACGAACCGTTTCGAAACCCACGCATCTTACAAAATCAAAATACTGCCATATTTGTGATGGGAGTGCCAAATAATTACAATATTCGCCATTTCCGTTCTGGTGCTAAAGTTGTGATTGATTTACTGCCAAAAGAACAAATTGTTGCACAACGTGATGATTTTCCTGATGCGGTTGTACAAGGTGGTAGTCAGCGTTTTACCTCGCTTCCCTTTTCATTCCCAAAAACAACGTTAAGTCGCAGGTTAGAAACGCGTGTTAGAGATTTACCTGATGCATTGCAAACAGTTACCATTTCCCTAACCGAAAATGTTGCAACAGCCTTTTTCCCACATGGGGGATATTTTTGGTTTGTTGTTGATAGAGAATTACCCATTAATTTAAATAAAATACGCGAAAATTTACTTCCTTTACTGCTTGAAGTCACGCAGATTGAAGCACCTGACGCAACGATATTAAGGTTTCTACCCGCACGTAATGTTAATTCTTCAATCGCACAAAAAGGCTTTAATTATATTTTACGCTTCCATGATGAAACCTACACGCCCCCTGAATCACTGGCAGGGCATATTCAACGTGATGGCAAGAATAATAAATTTCTATTGCTTTCTTCGCGCGATGTGGGCAAGGCAGTTAGATTTTTTGACCCAACTTATTCGGGGCAGTTATTGGTTGGCACATTTAAAAGTTTAGGGCTTGCAAATTCACGGCAACGTGATTTCATAGAGTTTTCTTTGCTTTCTACACAGCAAGGAATTGCCGTTGTTCCTTATGCAGAAGGCATTGATATTATCGATACAGAAACAGGCTATATCGTCAATAAGGAATCTGGTTTGAATGTGATACAACAAAAATTAGAAGATGAGATTAGTGCGCGTGAGAACCCTTCAAACCTTGCCATTCTTAACTTCCCGCCCCTTTCTTATAGCACATTGCCATTTTTAGATACGCGCACACAATTACGTAAGGGGGTTGATTATTCACTTGATAGTAATGCTCGCGGTGATTTTCATCTTTCTGCGGCGACATTTTATTTAGGGCAAAGATTGGCAAGCGAGGCATATGGTTACATTCAAATTTATGAAAGCAATCCTAACAATAATACCTCCATTCTCAGTTTTCGGTTGTTAAAAGCTGCCACCCTATTGCTGATGGACCGCACGGATGAAGCCATTGAAATTCTTTCAGATGATGCGTTTTCTTCATTTGAGGAATCTGTTTTATGGCAGGGGGTTGCCGCCGCACAAAAAGGCGAATGGGATGCTGCAAAATTACGGTTTGATAGGTCGATTGATTTCATTCGCCGTTACCCTATTTATTTACGTAACTGGGTTGTGAATTGGCAAATAGAAACTGCCTTTGCTACAGAAGATTTAGTGGTTGTGCAAACATGGTTAGATGTGTTGCGCTTATTTACAAATCGAATGAATGTCTATGAATATCAACGTTTTCTTTATTATGATGGTTTGTTCTCGCTTCGCAAAGAAGATAATCTACGTGCCTATCAAATATGGGACCAAATGACCACGCTTAAGCCCAATAATAAATGGGTGGTTTTATCTGAACTTGAAAGAATTTCACATGAAATCAATACAGGACGGTTATCACCTGAAGATTCTTTGGAGAGCCTAGAGCATCTGCGTTATATTTGGCGTGGTGATGAGCTGGAATTACGTGTTTTAAGACGTTTAGGACAGCTTTATCTGGATACTGGTAATGTTGAGTTAGGGTTAAATATTCTTCGCAATGCGGCGGCTTTCTTCCCCGAAAACCCTGCTGCCTTATTGCTTACCCAAGAAATGCTAGCCGTCTTTCGTTCCGTGTTTTTAACCGATAGAAACCGCGCCAATATTGATGCCCAAACATCCTTAAAACTACTACGTGATTTCCGTGAATTGCTTCCCATTGGTAATGAAAGAGTGCGTATTATTTCTAGTATTGCCGATAATCTTATTGAAGAACAATTTTTTGGCAATGCCAATGAATTATTAGAACCGCTGATTGCCGAACGGTTATTAACAGCGCAACAAAAGCGGTTTTTAATTGTAAAAGTAGGGCTATTGCATATCATCAGTGAAAATTCTGAAGGCACAATCAATGTGTTTGAAACCTATCGTGCAGATATTGGCATTGAATCATCGCAAGAAAGTATAGATGCTAGAAGATTATACGCAAAAGCATTGATAGATTTAGGGCAGAAAGAATCAGCATTGGATTTAATTGCAGGTGATTTATCATTAAGTGCTGATTTATTACGCCGTGATATTTTCTGGAGTTCTGAAGATTGGCATCGTGCGGCTCTTACCATGCAACGCTTAACAGGCATCCCCCCCGGTGAAGATATTTTCTTAGAAAACCGCCAAGCCAATTATTTAATTAGTTGGTTGTTATCCTTACAACTTTCACAACAATATGATACATTACAACAAGTTGCCACTCGCTTTGAAGCCAGTATGCAAAACTCACCATTAAAACGTGTTTTTGAATATATTCGTAGCACCAGTAGCGATGATTTTTCACCCGATAATGTCAATGAGCTTATCCGTATTTTAGCAGAGCAAGCCACAAACCAAACATTCCTATCAGAATATCGAACCCGTTATTTTGACCAAAGAATTTAAGAGTTATTTATCAGATATAATAGGCATTTTCACGCGGATATGCACATCTTCTAATATTTGTTCACTCACTTCAATGGGTGCACCCATCATTAAATCTTGCGCCATTTGCGTCATAGGAAACGGAATAATCTCACGGATATTAGGGCTATCCGCAAGCAACATAATCATGCGTTCAATTCCCGGAGCAGCCCCCCCATGAGGTGGTGCGCCATAAGAAAAAGCAGTAAGCATGCCCCCAAATTGTTCTTGAACATCTTTTTCGGAATAGCCTGCAATCTCAAATGCTTTGAGCATAATATCAAGCCTGTGATTCCGAATAGCCCCCGATGATAATTCAATACCATTACAAACAATATCATATTGCCATGCTTTGATGCTAAGTGGGTCTTGATTTTCTAACGCTTCTAACTCGCCTTGAGGCATTGAAAAAGGATTATGAGAGAAAATAATATTCCCTGTTTTTTCATCACACTCATAAAAAGGAAAATCCACAATCCAACAAAATTCAAACACATCATTGCTAATTAAATCTAAGGTTTCAGCAATCTTTGTACGTGCCTGTCCTGCAAATTGGGCAGAATCTGCAGACGAGCCACATACGAAAAACACAGCATCCCCTACCCCAACATTGGTAAGATTTTTTAATGCGGCGATACGCGTATCATCAAGATTCTTGGCAATGGGTCCTTCGCCTTCTTCTTGCTTAAAGCTGATATATCCTAAACCAGCTTGCCCAATGGAACGCGCCCAATCATTTAATTTATCAAAGAATGAGCGAGGTTGATTCGCGGCATTAGGCACAATAATGCCACGCACAATAAATTCTTTTTCTGCAATTAATTTTGCAAAAATCTTAAAATCAGATTCTAAAAATATGTCAGTAACCTCTTTAATTTTCAAAGGATTCCGCAAATCTGGTTTATCAGAACCATACATATTCATGGCATCATCATAAGTAATTCTTTGAAAAGGATAAGGGCTTACTTTCTTATCAGAAAATTCAGTAAATACTTCATGAAGCACAGGCTCCATCATATCAAACACATCTTGTTGAGTGGCAAAAGCCATCTCAAAATCTAATTGATAAAATTCACCGGGCGAACGGTCACTTCGCGCATCTTCATCACGAAAACAAGGCGCAATCTGGAAATATTTATCAAAACCAGCAACCATTAATAATTGCTTAAATTGTTGCGGAGCTTGAGGCAATGCATAAAATTTACCCGGATGCAAACGGCTAGGCACCAGAAAATCACGCGCGCCTTCAGGCGAGCTTGCCGTCAGAATAGGCGTATGAAATTCTTGAAAATCCCGTTGATGCATTTTTTCTCGTAAGGCTTTAATCACATTATTCCGAAGCATGATATTTCGTTGCATCTCGCGCCTTCTTAAATCCAAGTAGCGGTAACGCAAACGAATTTCATCAGGATAATCACTGCTTTCTTGATTGACAGGCATCGGTAAATTAGCAGCATCGGCAAGCACCGTTAATTTTTTAATTCGAATTTCAATCTCGCCTGTTGTAATATCAGCATTAATTGTTTCAGCACTACGCTTTTGCACCTCACCCTCTGCGGTTATCACAGTTTCTAAGGAAACAGCTGTTAATCTAGCAAAAATTTCTGAATCATCTTCAATCACACATTGGGTAATTCCATGCATATCACGCAAATCAATAAATAATAAGCTACCATGGTCACGTTTTCTATCCACCCAACCTGATAATTTTACATTGCTACCTGCTTGCTCGGCAGTCAATTCACCACAATGATGCGTTCTATAATTATGCACCAATCAAAATCCTTTTCTAAAATTTACATATTGAAAAAATAAACGCCTAAGGCTGTAAATGTCAACCAACAGACGATAATTAATGGCAACCCTGCCTTAAGAAAATCTTTAAATTCATAACCACCGGGTCCCATAACCATCAAATTTGTCTGATACCCTACAGGCGATGCGAATGAACAATTAGAGGCAAACACAACTGCAATCGCAAAAGGCATATAATCAACCCCTAAGCCATGCGCCATATTTACTGCTATGGGGGTGAATAAAACAGCCGTTGCTTTTGTAGAAAGCATGTTAGAAAGAAGCGCTGTTATTAGAAAGAATAAGGATAATATCGTCGCAGGCGAGCTATCACCAAAGGCTTGAATAAATAACAAAGCAATAAAATTCGCGCCACCTGTTGCTTCCATCGCCAAACCAAGTGCCAGTGATGCGGTAATAATCAAAATAATTTTACCATCCATCACGCCCAAAGCGTTAGGCACGCTAACAATCCTAAACACAAGCATGGCAAGCACACCTAACAATGTTGCGAGCAAAATCGGAATAACCCCTGTACCTGCTAATAGCATCACGGTAAGAAAAATAAATAAAGACCGTTTGACCAAACTAACAGAACTCACGTCGCTTAATGAATGTTCCATTAAAATCATGTTGCGGCTACGTTTAAGGTGAATCAGGCTTTCTTTACTGCCTTGCAAAAGTAAAACATCGCCCCCTTCAAGTTTAACATCCTCAATTTGTTGCATAATCCGTTCTTTTCTGCGCTTGATGCCTAACACAACACAATTATAACGGTCGTAAAAACGGATATTACTAATGGTTCGTTTAATCATAGGTGAGTGCGGCACAACCACAACTTCCGCACGCCCCATCGATTCTATTTCTCCGTTTGCATTTTCATTGACTAGGCTAGAGAACACTTCAAGGCTTTTATTATTATTAATTTTTTCAAACTGCTCAGAAGTGGTTGAAACCACCATAATATCATTTTTACTTAATGTCAGATTCTTAAAAGGCGGACGGTAAACTCTTTCTTTACGTTTTACAAATTGTAAATTCACCCCTTCAGGTAAGTCTTCAAATTCGCCTTCTTCATTCGCAACTTTCCCTATCAACAAAGAGCCACCACTTAATGTAAATTGTGTGAAAAACATATCACGGTCCTCAATTTCAGCCGGGATATGCTGTTCGCCTAAATGGCGCATAATGAAAGGCATGATAAAAAACACATAAAAACCACCTGCCAATACCATGATAATACCCGGCAGTGTAAAACTGAAAAAGCCAAAACCAGCAACGCCCATTCCAATCAATGCAGAAGAAACTAATAAATTTGTAGAAGAACCAATGAGCGTTGTCATACCACCTAAAATAGAGAAAAAGCTTAACGACATCATATAACGCCCCGGTGGCACTCGGAATTTACGGCATAATTTGAAAATAATCGGGATAAATAAAACAACCACAGGAATATTATTAAGAAAGCCACTAATCACCAAAACCACTGCAAAGGTGAGCATAATTGCCAAAATAAGATAACCCGCAGTGATATTAATAATGTAATTGCTTAATTTATCTAAAACTCCCGTTCTGCTTATCCCCTCCCCTAGCACCAACAAACATAAAAGCGTGATGAGAGCGGGGTTAGAAAAGCCAGATAGAAAATCCCTATAATTCATTGGATGATTTTCATGAGGCACAGCGTAAAATAATAAAATCAACGAAACGATGATGCCAAAGGCAGTCACTTCCATCGGCAATTTTTGGTCAACATACAGATAAAAACTGATAATGATGATTAAAAAAACGCACCACATATGGAAGTTATCAAAATATTCTAAAATCATTTGCTTTGACTTGAAAAAAGCTCTGATAACATTTGAACAGGAGTTTTACCAGTGATGGGGTCAGAAAAATTACCTTTTACCACTTGCACCAAAGGTTCTAATACAAAACCACGTTCATGTAAAAAAGGGTGCGGTACGGTAAGATTGGGCGTATCAATAATATTCGTTCCATAATAAAGTAAATCAATATCTAATGGACGCGCTGTATAACGTTCCGCATTGAAATCACGCCCGAAACGTTTCTCAACATCCTTAAAGACTGTTAGCAATTCTTGGGGACCCATATTCGTGACCGCTCGTATAGCCATATTTAAAAAATTATCTTGCTGAGTTTGATACATGGCTTTGGTAACAAATCTATCTGATTGTGCTGTTATTTCGATATATTGCGACAAAATCATTATCGCTTCATCAAAAACCTGATGCGTATCGCCAATATTGCCACCTAATGCGACATAAATAACTTGCTCTTCTTCCATACCCTGCTATCAACAACCTTATAACAAAACTGCTACTATATAACGTAACAGCAGATTTTTTGCAAAGAAATAATCATAATCTTATGAATAAGTTCAGCTTCAATCCTAGTTTACTATCGCATATATCATGATTATATGTTATAAAAAATGAAATAATCTTATTTAACAAAGAAATTACACATGCATGTTTCTTGCCCTTATTGCACTTCAATTTTTGATGTTAGGCGTAGCGATTTAGGCGCATCTGGCAGACAGGTACAATGCGGTATTTGCGAACATGAATGGTTTATAGATTCTGCTACTCACGGTGATGCCCCTGAAACAGAAGCAGATATTTCGGTAGATATGTTCGTTGATGATAGCGCAAGCCCTTCGCTGGCTTATGGCTCTCCTGATGCTCTTTTGCTAGACGAGTTGCCTGCAGGTAACATGCCATCTTTGATGAGCTTTCATCATTCTGCATCACGTCGTAACCGCTATCAACAATCTTTTGTTGCGGTATCATGGATTGTTCTGATTACCATTAGCTTTGCGATTGTCACCTACGCCACCATTTATCGCGATACATTGGTTGAAAAACTCCCTGCACTTTCTAAAATTTATCGCGTCATCAAACTGGATGTGGATGACGAAACAAATATTCGCGCCTTTGCCATTACGGATACAAAGTTTTCTGTACAGTTTCGTAATTTAGAGCGAATTTTACATGTGAAAGGCACGGTTACCAATATCAGTCAAGAAGTAAATACTATTCCTACCTTGCGTGTTGCACTTAATAATATTTATGGGAAAGAGGAATATAGCACCCGTATCAAAATACCTATTGAAACGATTGGTCCGGGTGAAACTGCTAGTTTTGAACATACAATTTTTAACTTTCCTGTGAATGCTTCTGACCTTTTTATCGTTTTTCTTAAACGTTCAGAAGAATTATACAGCGCAATAAGATTCAATAATACCGACATTCCAATTTTTGATACGACTGAAGAAAATAGTATTAGTCCTACTGAAGGCGGACCCAGAGAATAACAAATTGGGCAAGAACAAATTGATGAAGAAGAATCTAGTCAAGAACAACCTGATGCAGAGCCATTATAAAATAAATACTTTGTTAAAATTTAACCGCACTTGCTTTTAAGTATTTTTATCATTATATTTTGCATCAATAATTATCAAAATTTATGGGGATGTAATTAATGAAACCACGCTTAGCTATCAATGGGTTTGGAAGAATTGGTCGTTTGATATTTCGAACATGGCTAGAAACCCCAAACCCTGATTATGATATCGTTGCACTTAATGCTATCAGCAATCCTGAAACAGCCTTACATTTGTTACGTTATGATTCTGTGCATGGCAGATTAAACGCCACAGTGCAACTTGAAAACAATTGTTTTAACACGCCACATGGTAAGGTTGCCTTACTGAATCAGCGTGATTTAGCAACCATTGATTGGCGTGATGTAAAGGCTGACATTATTTTAGAATGTAGCGGTAAATTCAATAATAAAGCTTCGGCAGAACAACATATCACGGTTGGCGGGGCGAAAAAAGTTTTGGTTTCAGCCCCTTGCAAACAAGCTGATATTACCGTTGTTTATGGCGTTAATCACGAAAAACTAACGGCAAACCATCAGGTGATTTCTAATGCTTCTTGCACCACTAATTGCGTTGCCCCATTGGCGAAAATTATGCATCAGATTGCAGAAATCAAACAAGGTTATATGACGACCATTCATGCTTATACAAGTGACCAAAATATCATTGATGCCCAGCATAAGGATTTGCGCCGTGCGCGTGCAGCAGCAGTTTCAATGATTCCTGCCAAAACAGGCGCGGCGCGTGCTGTTGGTGAAGTAATACCAGAATTAGCAGGCAAATTAGATGGCAGTGCGATGCGTGTGCCAACGCCAAATGTATCTTTTCTTGATTTAAGTTTTACCGCAGGCAGGAATGTAACGATTGATGAAATACACCAAGCTGTGATAACAGCAAGCCGTAATGAAATGCACGGAATCTTAGATTATTGTGATGAACCCCTCGTTTCTACAGATTTCAATCATCACCCGGCAAGCTGTATTTTTGACCTCAGCCAAACACAAATCATCGATGGTAATTTTTTACGTGTTGGGGCTTGGTATGATAATGAATGGGGCTTTTCATTGCGAATGGTCGATATGGCACGCTTGATAGCAAAACAGCTGTAATTTTGACTTACCATCATCTTTATGCTATGTTATTTTCATGATATTACTTAGGCTAAAAGGAATACATCATGGCTGATGAGACCAATGCCAATAATCCAACTGCTGAACCAGCACCAAATGCTCCATTGGCAACGGCCCCATTAGCAACCAATAGCGCTTTTGATACGAGCTCTACTGAATTGCCTGATGATTTGGCACGCTTATTAAATGGCGATAATAATCCAACAGAGGCACAGCAACAAGCAACATCACCATCATTAGAAACTAATATACAACAGCCCAATACCGACGCAAATAATTTAGGCACTGTCCATCTGCCGCCTGAAGGTGTTGTAGGTGGTGAAACATTGGGCGATACTATGGATATAGATAGTTTATTTAACCAACCAGAAAATAATTCAAATGCAACACAAGCCGATGCTGTAAATAAACCAATAGCCTTTGACCTTAAAAAAACGGCGATGGGCAAAGTACCGTTACAAATTGTTGCTGAAATTGGTAGCACCGAATTAAAAATTGAACAATTGATGAAGATTGGGCGTGGTGCAATCATTGAAATTGATAGAGATATTGATAGCACAATTGAGCTCAAAATTGGACATCATCTCATCGGTGAAGGGCATCTAGAATCTGAAGGTGATTATTTTCAGGTGCGCGTGGTTAATATGCTTGCTGATATAAATGAGCACCATACCCTATTTCATACTGGCGGTGATTAATATTTCTGCTGATAAATTATCTCAATAAATGCCTTCAATAAAATTATTGAAGGCTTTCTATCTTTAAAAATTCTTGCATCTTTTGCATCAATAATGGGTCATGCAATTTTTCAGGTTGTCGCATCACATCATTCACCATCATCCGCCATTCCTTTGCCCCCCTAACGCCATACATTAATGTGAATAAGGGTTGTAACATATAATGATAGATTGATTTTTCCACATAACGTTCTGATTGATTGCTTTTATCGTTTGCTAATACCGTTAATTGCTGATGAATATACTCTAAATAATATTGAAACAATTCATCAGCATGAAGCGCATTATCTTCATAACCAAATATTTCGCTATCAACATGGCGAAATGATAGGGGGTTTGTTGTTGCCATCCGCCCTATCATCACCCCTGAATAATCCTCTAAGTAATCTTTAGCTTGCACCATCGTATTAATGCCTCCATTCACAATCAAGGTCAAATCAGGGAATTTTTGCTGACACCGAAAAACAACATCATAACGCAAAGGCGGAATATTTCGATTCTGTTTAGGACTTAGACCCTTTAGAATTGCTTTACGCGCATGAAGATAAATTTCTTTTGCCCCTGCCTGCAATAAAAGCCCTATTAAATCATGTAATGCCTGTTCATCCTCTTGGTCATCGTCTCGGTCATTCACACCAATACGCAATTTCACACTGATAGGCAAATCAGTACTTTTTGCCATGAATGCTATCAAATCAGCACTTTTTTCAGGCTCTAACATCAAACAAGCCCCAAACGCACCATTTTGCACCCGTGGCGATGGGCAACCCATATTCAAATTAATGCCAGTAACCCCCTTGTAATCGCTGATAACCTGACATGCTTCGCCTAATATTTTACCATCACTTCCCCCTAACTGCACGATTAAAGGCGCATCTTGCGGACGCCAATCGCAAAGCCGTTGCCTATTTGCTACCACCCCATTCGCAGGCAACATTTCAGTGAAAAGCAACCAGTTTTTGCTTATCAACCGCATGAAGGCGATAAAATGCTTATGGCTGTAACCCATCATGGGGGCAATCGTAAAGCGATGAGCTGGGTAATTATTTATGGGCATTATTTTCTTGTGTTCAAAGGGTAAATCTTGTAACAATTTTTATTATTCATATAACAGAGATTGATATGGTGCAAGAAACTTATATACCGCAAGGCGTTAATCCGCATCAAGGCATAGAGTGGCAATTAATGCAAAAAGGGCAAAAACAGTTAGCTCTGTTTGCTTTGCATCACGAATCATTGCCTGATGAGTTTCAATCTAACCATCCGTTTCAGCAAATGTTAATAGAATGCGATGCCCATGAAAGTAGCAGAAAACAAAAAAACAAAAAACCCAATAATAAACGTAGGCGTGGCGTAAAAAAACTAACATTTCATATTTTCTTTCTTGCCAATTCTCATGCCCAAAAACAGGCGCAAAAACTAGCTGATTTGTTGCAAGAATGCTATCAAGCCGATGGTAGAATCACGCCTGAGATTGAAAAAGAAATTGGGCAGTTACTTGGTTACACAGATAAAGATATAGAAACCTATCTTGCTTGGGTTGAACAATTTCAAAATTCGTTATATTTGCCTGAAACAATGCCAAAAATGCCAACATGATAAAAAAAATCACTTCAAAATCACTTCGATGGTTTAAATAAATAGGAAAACAAGCTAATATGCGAAAAGATTCTTTTGGCAATTTTACAGAAATATAAAACATGCATGGTATTACTGAACTTATAGGCATTGGCGTTATCGCCATTTGTTGCGCATTTTGTGGTATGACGATGGTACAATTCCGTCAACCGCCTATTATTGGCTATATTTTTGCTGGCGTCATTTTGGGCCCTAGCGGTTTAGAATTTGTGACAGAAGAAAAAACAATCGCTTTACTGGCGGAATTGGGCATCATTTTACTGCTCTATTTCATTGGAATTGAGCTTTCATTACAATCATTCCGTAAAATCTGGCACAAAGCCGTGTTGATTGTGATTATCCAAATTCTTGGTTCTATCGGTATTGTTTGGGGCTTGAAAAGCCTGTTTTACCTCACCACAGCGCAGGCGGTGCTGTTCTCCTTCTGTATGGCAATCTCCTCCACTGCCGTTGCCGTTACGATTATTCAAGAGATTGGTGAAGGTAATTCGCGTATCGGGCAGTTAGTGGTAGGCGTGCTGATTGCACAAGATCTAGCAGTCGCGCCAATGCTATTGATTCTTAATGGCTTCACATCAGCGGCAAACCGTTCCACCCTTTCAAGCGTGGTTACAATCGGCTCTGAGGTGCTTCTATCTATTGCCATGCTTGTCGGTGTGATTCTGGTACTGATTCGAAAGGGGAACATCAACCTGCCCTTCTCAGATTTACTGACAACCAAGCCCGATTTGGCACCATTGGCGGCTGTGGCATGGTGTTTTGGCTTCGCATTGGTTACTGGCATTATGGGTTTATCGCCTGCATTTGGCGCGTTCTTAGCCGGGCTTATCATTGGCAATTCAGCGCAACATGATTTTGCACTGCATAATACGGAGCCCATTAAAGTTATTTTGATGATGGCATTCTTCTTATCGGTAGGATTATTGATTGATTTAGGTTTCTTGGCAGAAAATTTCTTAGTGGTATTGGGGTTATTATTACTGGCAACAGTGGTGAAAATCGTGTTGAACACGCTCGCCTTGCGACTGTTACGTGAAAATTGGTCGTTCTCGATTATGGGGGGCATGTTGTTAGGGCAAATGGGTGAATTTTCGTTCGTGTTTAGCGCGGTAGCTCTTTCCATTGGCGTTATAGATCAAGAATTGCAACGCTTCTTAGTGGCAGTTACCGTATTATCGTTGATTGTTAGCCCTATCTGTGTGGATGCGGCAAGAAGAGTGCAGAAAATTGGCGTCACTTCTGGTGGTACATTCAGCGAATTATTGGCATCGATGTATTTCAATGAAGATAATGCAAATAAAACAATGCTTGCAAGATTTCTCTCTTATCCATTAGTTGTTGTTTTGGCACAACCTTTCTTATTATTTAGCGGTTTCCGCACCAAGAAAAATCCATTACAAGACCAAATCGATGCGGCTTTTGATGATGTGCCGAAGCGTAAACGAAAAAAATAATTATCAATCAATTGATTAACCTCCCTTTTCATGCAGGTATTGATGAAGCTGGGCGTGGACCATTTGCAGGACCTGTGGTGAGTGCTTGCGTTTGTTTTCCTGATGAAAACCTGCCTGATTGGTGCAACATGATTGCCGATAGCAAAAAATTATCCATGCAAAAGCGGTTATTATTGGCAGAAAAAATTACCTCATATGCTTATTACAATTACGGGGCGGCAAGTGTACAAGAAATTGATGACGTTAATATCTTAAACGCAACCATGAATGCCATGCGCCGTGCTACTCGCTTTATGCCCCGAACCATTAAACATTTTTGGGTAGATGGTAACAAAACACCATCGGCACTTCCCGCCCCTGCCAGTCATATTATTCGCGGTGATGGCAGCCATTTGGCAATTGCCGCCGCCTCAATTTTAGCCAAAACATTACGTGATAACATTATGATAACATTGGCAAAAAAATATCCGCATTATGGTTGGGATTCTAATATGGGCTATGGGGTTAAAGCCCATATCCAAGCCCTGCATGATTACGGCATTACCCCCCATCATCGCAAAAGTTACGCCCCGATTAAAAATCTGTTACATAACTAATTTCATTACGCATGGGGAATGGTGTTGATTTGTGCTATCAAAAACGGCTACAATGGGGATGCAGTTAGAAAACTGTGTGGTTTTTATCAGTTGAAATAAAATTTCAAAAAAGATACCACTAAAAAAATTGTTCATGGCAGAAGCTATATAGCAATAAAATGTAGAAACATTTAAACGTGAGGCAACAATGTTTAATAACTTACCCCTAAATAGGGTAGTAGCAGGTGATTCGATTGCTTTGATGCAAGAAATGCCCTCTGAGTGTGTAGATTTAGTATTTGCAGACCCTCCTTATTTTTTACAATTAAATCAAGGCTTAACACGTCCTGACCAATCCACTGTTGATGGCGTTGATGAGGAATGGGATAAATTTAATGATTTTGCCCATTATGATGACTTTACCCAGCAATGGTTGAGCGGCGCAAAACATATCATGAAAGAGAATGCATCTCTTTGGGTAATTGGCAGTTATCATAATATTTATCGCATTGGTAAAATTTTACAAGATAATGGCTTTTGGCTTATCAATGATATTATCTGGGTGAAATCTAACCCTATGCCTAATTTTCGTGGCACACGCTTTACCAACGCACATGAGATTTTATTATGGGCAGTGAAATCGCCTAAAGCGAAATATCATTTTAATTATCATTCACTGAAAAATATGAATGATGATATACAAATGCGTTCCGATTGGAATTTACCTCTTTGCACAGGTGGCGAAAGGTTGAAAGATGAGCATGGTAAAAAGGCGCATCCTACGCAAAAGCCTGAATCTTTATTATACCGTATCCTTTCCGCTTGTACCGAGCCTGAGCATATTGTGTTTGACCCATTTGCAGGTACTGGCACATCGTTGGCAGTTGCAAAAAAATTAGGACGACATTACATAGGATTTGAACAGCGTGAAGATTATATTGCGGTTGCCGAAGAGCGTCTTGCAAATATCACTGAAGTAGAACCTTCTGTAAGTCATTTCCTTAAAGGACAATCACGCCATAGCCAACCGCGTATTCCTTTTGGCAATTTGTTAGAAGCGGGTTTGCTTAAAGCAGGTGAAAAATTAATGAGTGCTGATAATCGCTTTACTGTCAAAATCTATGCCGATGCCAGTATCGGAGCAGGCGATGCACGTGGTTCGATTCACAAAATCGGCGCCACTTTGCAAAATGCGCCAAGCTGTAATGGTTGGACTTATTGGCATGTGGAACGTGAAGGTAAAATTGTGCCTATCAATGATTTGCGGGCAAAGCTTTACCCAACCAAAGCACCTTTACCGCCGCGCAACCCTTTATTAACAGGCATTCCTAAAACGGATTTTCCCGTTACAAAACCGGAGGTTATTGGGGCAAAAACAGAGTTTACCGTGGCAAAAACAGCAACGAAAACAGCAAGAAAAATGGTGGAAACATCATCAAGAAAAATACTATCAGAGGGTAGACCTGAAAATAAAAAGAATGGCAGTGCTGATATTCTTAGAATGATGCGTTAGCTTAAAAAGAACCTCAAAGAAACCATAGTAAAGAACCATAGTAATAAACTAAACTGAAACATTTATTTTTAATCATAAAATGAGTGTTTCAGTTCTTCTTTTGATTTTATCTTTATGCCACCATAAGCGCTTGTAACATATGTTGTGCTTGCACTGTTTCTTTCACATCATGCACCCTGATAATATCAGCGCCACGCATCTGCCCCATCATGGCAGCAATCAGCGAGCCTATTAGTCTTTCATCGGCTGTTACATCTAATAATTTGCCAATAAATGATTTACGGCTTGCACCTAATAAAATAGGCAAATTAAATTGCTTTAATTTATCAAGCTGATTAATAATGGCTAAATTATCTTGCAATGTTTTGCCAAACCCAATGCCCGGGTCTAATATCAATTGTTCGCGTTTAACGCCAGCATCTAGCATCGATTGAATGTTTTTGGATAATTTTTTATTAATCACTGCCATAATATCATCTTGCTGAATGGCCTGATAAGATGACCCTAATTCTTGCATTTTTTCCACAGCATCACTGCGCGCACTATTATGCATCAGCACAATCATCGCGCCTGTTTCAGATGCCACGTTTGCCATATTTTTATCATACTCACCCGCACTGACATCGTTGATAATGCTTGCCCCAGCTTTCATCGCCGCCTCTGCAATCTCTGCTTTCATCGTATCAATGGAAATCATCGCATTAGGGAATTTTTGATGAATCATCGTAATGGGTGTAATCGTACGCGCATATTCTTCATCAACACTAATTTGTCTGGCACCGGGGCGTGTGCTTTCGCCACCAATATCCAAAATATCTGCGCCCTCATTAATAAAATTTTCTACTCTCTGTAAAAGGTAACCCAATGATTCAAGCAATAATCCATCACCCGAAAAACTATCATCGGTCATATTGAGGATACCCATAATCAAGGGCTTATCTTTGTTTAGCTGTAATATTTGTTTCATCAGGACCACCTCTATTATGCTTGCATAAACATTTATTTTACGGTAAAGCTAACCGCACATTAATCTGCATATTAATTCTTGCGATACATATTCATGCCTAAAACCGAAACCTATATCATCCATATCAATCAATTGCGCTTCCATACTTTGGTTGGTATTTATACGCATGAACAAGAAACAAAACAACCCTTAATCATCGATTTAGAAATCGGTGTAAAAATCCCACCTGACTATCTTGATAAGCATGTTGACTATGAAAGTGTGTATTGCTACCATAGCCTGATAAAGAAAATTGAAACCTATATTGATAATCAGCAACAGATTGATTTGTTAGAAAATTTGGCACGTGATATTGCAGAACTTGCTTTTGATGATAAAAGGGTAAAGCATATCAAGGTGCATGCAAAGAAAACTGATGCCATTGAAATGGCGCAAGATGTTGGTGTTTGTTTACATTTTTCACAAGATATTTAATTATTATTAAACAACGCATTAATCATTGAAAGGATAATGTAATGAAGAAATTACCACTGATAATTGCGATATTATTAACGATGCTATGGGGCTCTTTTGCCATGGCAGATGATTTGGCAGATGCAAAAGCATTGATACAAAATAATGTGATAGAATCATATCAGAACCTTTCCGCCCCTGATATTGATAATGAAACGCGCAAAATAATCGCAGTTGATTTATTAGAAAAATATATTTCATTTCCTGCGGTGGCAAGGCTTTCCGTTGGCAATTACTGGCGCCAAATGAATCCAGCACAACAAAAAGAATATGAAGCATTATTTCAAGATTGGCTTAAATTTAGCCTGACAACACGTTTGTTAAGCTTAGATTTTTCTGAACCAACCCAGCTTGTTATTAGCAATGCCTATCAAACAAAACGTACTTCTGTTGTTGCGACTCAAGTTACAACGGGTGATTCTACCATTGTCATTCAATGGCATTTGCGTAAATTCAAAGATGGTATCAAAATTATTGATTTGGTCATTGAAGATATTTCTTTGGTGCAAGCACAACGTGCTGAATTTTCAGCCGTTATTGCTATCAAAGGGATTGCAGGGTTTTTAGACACTCTGAAAGCAATGACTTCTCAAATAAAATAATGATTCAAACCAATCAAAGCCTTGAAATAATGCGTATTGAAAGCGCATTCAAATTAGGTTCCATCGTTGCACAGGCTGAAGCAAAGGGCGTATCGGTTATTAATTTAGGCTTAGGGCAACCTGCTTGCCCTACCCCCGAACATGTTTCAGAAGCGGCTATCAAAGCAATCCGTGATGGGCATCATGGCTATTCACCTCCTTTAGGATTACCGGCATTACGCGAAACAGTATCCTCATATTTTGAACAGCGTTACGGCGTAAAAGTTTCATCTGAACGCATTGCGATTACCCCCGGCGGTAAGCCTATCATGAATTTTGCTATTACCATGTTAGCACGAACGGGTAGTGAAATTATTTACCCTGACCCGGGTTTTCCTATTTACAGCTCAATGATTGATTATATGGGGGTGAAATCTATTCCCCTACCCCTTACCGCTGAAAATGCGTTCACCTATCAAATTGAAGATGTTCGCGCACGTATCAATCAAAATACGAGCCTTTTGATTATCAATTCGCCGCATAATCCAACCGGCGGGGTAACCCCAGAATCTTTCTTCCGTGAGTTAGAAATATTACTGCAAGATTACCCCAATTGCGTTGTGATGTCAGATGAAATTTATAGCCATTTCACTTTTGGTGAAACAAAACATTTTTCTATGTTACAGCTAGAATCTTTACGCGATAGGCTTATCATTTTAGATGGTTTTTCTAAGAGTTTCGCAATGACAGGCTGGCGTTTAGGGTTTTCTTATTGGCCTGAAGAAATGATTGATAATGTGTTTAAGCTTGCAGTCAACAGCTATTCATGCCCAAACACTCCTACCCAATATGCAGGCATTGCTGCCCTTACAGGCGATATGAAACCCGTTGAGAAAATGTGTCGTGATTTTGCGCGCCGTGCCAAGATTATGGCGACTGGGCTGAATGATATAAAAGGCATCACAACGAATTGCCCCGAAGGTGCATTTTATATTTTCCCTAATGTTGCCGGAACAGGCTTTACAAGCGAGGCACTTACCGAAAAATTATTATTTGAAGCGGGTGTTGGCGGTATAGCAGGTGATGGTTTTGGCGAACAAGGCATTAATCATATGCGCTTTTCATGCGTGGTAGATGATGATGTGCTTATTGAAGCACTCAAGCGCATGAAAAATTATTTAGGTTAATAACCACAATTTTCTAACCATTTTTGTGCCAAGCAAAGATAATCGCTATTAATTTCATAAGAAATAAAATCGATTCCCATTTGCGTCGCCATCACACATTCGGCACCTGAACCTGCAAAGGGAATCAGCGCAACATCGCCTTGTTTCGCACATGATGCCAGTAATCTTTCGGTAAGACGCATTGGCTTTTGTGTGGGGTGTTTGATAATCTCATGGTCGCGATGCGCCTCTAACGCATCGGGTGAATAAGCATTTTTGCAATCTTTGCAATAAAACCAGCGTTCAGAACGTCCTGCCCCGCCCGCTAATGCTGGCACTTCTATCACATCGCGTGGCAATGCGCCATTTTCATGCGCTTGATAGATAGTTTTTTTGCCAGAATCGCCAAACCGTCCGGGTGTACCTGCGCGTACTTTACCTGCGGCATTTTTTAGAAATACGTCACTATAAGGTTCTCGAATCGCATCAATATTAAGCTTTGGGCGTTCATCTGTTTGCCATAGGCATAGAATCATTTCAGAGCTTCTTTGCCAAAATTTTGATGATGGCACTGCCTTATTCTTATAATGCCATACCAACCAATGCTGTTGTTCTATCGGATGGTTGACGGCAATATGGGCAAGAATTTCTGCAAAACCATAAACATAAATCAACCCACTAGGTTTTGTTAAACGCTTTGCTTCTGTTAACCATGTTTGAGACCATTGCAGATAATCACTGATAGGCATCAAATCATTATGATTGTCGCCGAAATCTTTGCCGATATTATAAGGCGGGTCGGCAATGCATATATCCACACAATTATCGGGCAATTCACGCATTCCCATGATGCAATCTTGCTGATGGACAATATTAAACTGCACTATTCCAATCCTTGCATCACCCTAAATTGTTTCTGATTACGCCAATTTTCTTGATATTTCACCCGTAACATTAAATGCACTTTTTCATTAACCAGACTCGTGATTTCAGTACGCGCGCCCATTGATATTTCTTTTATTTTCTGCCCGCCTTTGCCTAAAACCATGCCCTTGAAACTTTCGCGCCCTACATAAATCATTTGCTCAATTTTTATAGAACCATCTTTCTGCGCTTCCCATGAGGTTGTCTCCACAGCGATTTGATAAGGAATTTCCTGATGCATTCGCTCAAAAATATGCAAACGGGTAATTTCAGCAACCATCAACCATAAGGGACTATCCGTCAGGTAATCTTCAGGATATAATGCCGCACTTTCAGGCATTGCCTTTTTTGCATGCGCTAACAATTCACCGCAACCATCACCCTTGAGTGCTGAAATCATAAAAATATCACCGCTATCATTCTTATCATCTGCTAATATCTCATGGATATTCGCGGTTAAGGGTAACAGTTTTTCTTTTGGCATTTGGTCGGTTTTGTTTAATAAAATCGCTTTCTTTTGATTTGAAACACCCTGCTTATGTAATGTTTCCAAAAGTCTAGTTGCCACTTGTGTGGCATTTTTTGCCGCCGCATCAATAATCAACCAAACCATATCTGCATCTGCTGCCGAACTAAGCGCAGTTTCTACCATCGCTTTATCAAAACTATCTTTGGGGGTAAATAAACCGGGCGTATCCACTAAAATTACTTGGCAATTTTGATATGAAACAATTGCGCGAAAACGACTCCGTGTGGTTTGTGCTTTACGATGGACAATCGTTAAATTTGTTCCTGCCAGCTGATTAACAAGTGTTGATTTACCTGCATTTGGCGCACCTACTAAGGCAACAAAACCTGCATGCGTGATGGTGTTATCTTCACTCATCAGCTTGCTTCATATTTGCATTAGGCACCACATAACTATGCCAGTAATGATGCGCCGCTTCTTGCATCGCCACCTGTTTTGAATTGCCCTGCCCCGATGCGCTTTTTTCTGCCAATGAAACCGTATAAACAAATAATGGCTGATGCGGCGGTCCTGATTGCTCGCTTAACTGATAATCAGGCAATGGTAAAGCTTGCGCTTGCCCCCATATTTGCAAACGCGATTTCGCATCTTGTTCAATCACATAATTGCCAAGCTCTGTATCCATGTGGCTTGCCATAAATTTCTTGGCAATTTCTAGCCCGCCATCTAAAAAAATTGCTGCCAATAAAGATTCCATAATATCTGCTAAAATCGCAGGGTTTTGCTGAATTGTGCCATCGACATCACCTGCTATTTGAATGAATGGCTCTATGCCTATATGGCTTGCAAAACCACTTAAAAACCTTTGATTGACTAAATCTGATAAGCGTTTTGAAAGCTCGCCTTCATCGGCATCAGGAAATTGTTGGAACAGCATTTCTGCAATGATGAAGCCTAAAATTTTATCACCTAAAAATTCTAATCTTTCGTAAGATTTTTTTTGCGGAGATAAAGAACGATGCGTTAAGGCTTGTTCTAAAATATTTTTATCGTGAAACTGATACCCTAGAATATTTTCTATTTCTGCAATAGGTAAATCGTCATAAGTGCTTTTTTTTTTATTATCATCCATTTTTATCATTATTGAATTTTCTTCAAAAATCTATTGAGGCGAATGCTAAACGGCCAAAAATCATTGCCTAATGAAAGCCATGTTACCACCGCACGCCCCACTAAATTTTCTTCAGGAATAAAACCAACTGCCGATAAATAACGGCTATCTTGCGAATTATCACGATTATCACCCATAGCAAAATAATGCCCTTCAGGCACATAATAAATACGGGTATTATCAGCAGCACCTGTATCACCTTCTTCTTCTAAAATCATATGGCTTTTTGTTTCAAAGCTTTTTGTTTCAAAATATTCATGATATTGCACAATCCCTTCAAAATCCTTGCTACGCTCGCGCAAAATTTTATTACCATTGATATGAAGCCGTCCATTAATCACTTGAATCTTATCATTGGGCAAGCCGACAATGCGTTTAATATAAATAATATCAGGCTGAACAGGATTGCGAAATACTGCAACATCACCGCGTTGAGGTTGCGACCTTAAAACGCGTCCGTTAAGTGGCACAATCCCAAAAGGAAAAGAATAGCGACTATAGCCATAACTAAATTTTGAAACAAAAACATAATCACCCACTAATAAAGTAGGCAACATCGACCCTGACGGAATCCGAAAAGGTTCATAAAGACATGACCGCAAACCGACGGCAATAATAATAGCGACGGCAAAAAAACGTACCTGCTCCCAAACATTTGCGAGTAATTTTTTATTCATTATTTTCTCTTATTAACTTTGATTATTTTGCATTAACTTAGGCTGTTTTTTATCATAAGTCAATTTTCTTATAAAGCTGTTCGGGGTCTTGAATAGGCTCTGCAATGATTGATAATTCACCCGTTTCAGGTTCTATTTTTTGATAAAAACAATGCGCTCTGCCGGTATGGCAAGCAGCCCCTATCTGCTGAACATACAGCAACAAACAATCTTTATCGCAATCAACACAGATTTTTACCAGTTTCTGCTGATTGCCGGATTGCTCGCCCTTGCGCCATAATTGCTTTCGGCTTCGTGAATAATAACAGACATTCCCTTCGCGTAATGTGATTGCCAATGCTTCTTGATTCATCCATGCCTGCATTAACACAGTTTGATTATCAGCATCTACGGCAATGGCGCAAATTAACCCTGCCTCGTTAAATTGCAACTGTTCAAATAATTGTTCCACTGATTATCCCCCATTGATTATTTTTTTGCGCTTCCACGCATTGCCTGAAAACCATCTGCCATGCTCGCGATTAAATCACTTACCTCCTCTAACCCTACATGCACTCTTACCAGCGTATGGTTGCTGAATTTTTCTAAATGAGGAGACGCAGAACGGTTAATTTTCATAGGAACCATCAGGCTTTCATAACCACCCCAACTTGCGCCCATTGAATAAAGCGTTGCATTATCAAAAAAATGTGCCAATTTCATATCATCTGTTTCATCTAAATAAAACCCAAATAAACCACATGCACCCGTAAAATCACGCTTAAAAAATTCATGCCCAAACCAATCATCTGCAACGGGGCTAGCAATCTGCGTCACCTCATTTTGTGTTTTTAGCCATTCCATCAGCTGTTCAGCAGTTTGCTGATGCTGTTTCAACCTTAACGGCATGGTGCGGATACCTCGCAACGCTAAATAAGCTTCATCAGGTGCCACATAAAAGCCATTAAAGCGTGCTGTATCGGCGATTTGTGCGTAATGTTGAGGGCTTTTTGCACTGACTGTGCCTAGCAATATATCAGAATGCCCTGAAATATATTTTGTTGCTGAAATCACCGAAACATCAACGCCAATATTAAGCGGTTTCAAATAAACACCTGCCCCCCAACTATTATCAAGCACCGAAATAATATGATGTTTTTTAGCAAAAGCCACCAATGATATTATATCATGGCATTCAAATGTACCACTGCCCGGACTTTCCAAATAGAGCAATTTAACTGTATCATCGGTAAGCTTCTCTAACATTGTGGTATCAGCAAGCGGGTCAAAATAGATTGTCTTGATATTCATTCTTGCCAGAAAATTTTCAGCATAGGTTTTTACAGGCGGATAGACATTATCACTCATCAACATTGTATCGCCGGGGGTTAAAAAACTTATCAGCGATAACGCAACGGCTTGTAAGCCAGAAGCAGTCAACACAACACCATGTGCATTTTCTAAAACCGCAACGGCATCTTCTAAAGCGCGATGGGTTTTAAGCCCATGCCGACCATAATGCTTGCCTTCCCATTTCTTCTTGCCAATATAGCTTAAATAATCAGGCGCGCGCAGGGTTGAGGCATGTTGCACCGGCGGATTGACAGTGCCATCTTGATAATCAACCTTATCGTGTAAAATTTTTGTATGAGAATGAGAATGCTTTTTGCTCATCTGCTATCTACGCAAGCCATTCAGGGACAGGTAAATCTTTAGAACGTAAAAATTCTGGATTAAATAATTTTGACTGATAGCGCATGCCATCATCACATAATAACGTCACGATAGTTTTGCCTTTGCCCATCTCTAATCCCATCGCAACAGCGGCGGCAATATTCACCCCTGACGAGCTACCCAAACATAAACCTTCATTTTGTAACATATGAAAAACCCAATTCAATGATTCCACATCATCTACGCGATACGCCATATCAACATTAAGCCCTTCTAAATTACCTGTAATTCGCCCTTGCCCAATGCCTTCAGTAATAGAACTTCCCTCGCCTTCAAACACACCCTCACGGTAATAGCAATATAATTTTGCCCCCGGAGGTTCAGCAAGTGCAATCTTAATATCAGGATGATGCCCACGCAAACCTTCTGCCATTCCTGCTAATGTACCTCCAGAGCCAACCGCACTGACAAAACCATCAATCTTGCCTTCACAATCACGCCATATTTCCTGTGCAGTGCCATCACGATGGGCGTTCCGATTGGCAAGATTATCAAATTGATTTGCCCATAACACCCCACCTTCAGGGTTTGTTTCAGCAATTTCATTCGCCAAAGATTCTGCCCTACGAATATAATTTCCCGGTTCGCTATAAGGCTGTGGCTCAACCTCGTATAAATCAGCCCCTAACATTCGTAATGTGCTTTTTTTCTCGTTAGTTTGATTATTATTCATAACGATTTTGGTTTTTAAGCCTAACTGATTGCCTAATAATGCCAGCCCAATTCCAGTATTGCCGGCAGTGCCTTCTACGATGATACCATTTTTCTTAATTTTACCATTTTCTATGGCATCTACTAGCATTCCTTTTGCTGCCCTATCTTTAACAGAGCCACTTGGATTCATAAATTCGGCTTTGCCTAAAATGGTGCAACCGGTTATTTCAGATGGTTTTTGCAAGTAAATTAAAGGCGTATTGCCAACAGCTGCAAAAACATCTTGTGCATATTTCATATTTATTCCTTTATTAATTTCTCTACAAACGAGGAATGGTTTCAGATAATCCAGCCCCGTACCGCACTGGCATAATCGCGCTTGCCAAACCGTAAGGGTCCACCGTAATAAATGTGCCTACAAGCATACCATCACCTTTGGCAGGTTGCAACTTTGGTTTAGGCACTTGCCCTTGCAAACGCCTTACAGCCCCTTCACTATCCATACCAATGACAGAATCATAAACCCCGCACATACCCGCATCAGATTGATAGGCTGTGCCTTTGGGTAAAATTCTGTAATCCGCTGTTGGCACATGTGTATGCGTGCCGACAAATGCTGTTATTCTGCCATCTAACGCATAAGCAGTCGACATTTTTTCAGAAGTCGCCTCCGCATGATAATCTATGAAAATAGCCGCAAATTCTGCATCACGTGGCACAGAATCAGGAATCATATCCTCTAAAATTGGCAAAGCAGGCTGGATAGGATTCATAAATAATTGCCCAAGCGCATTGATAATCCGTACCGTGCCATGCCCTGCAATTTCAAAATCGCGATAGCCTACTCCGGGGTTGTGTTCAGGCAAATTAATCGGGCGCACCAAACAATCAGCCTCATCAATCATGGTAAGAATATCAACATTATCCCACATATGATTGCCAGAAGTCATTGCATCAATATCATTTCCTTTTAGCTCTCGGTAAATTTTACTATTAATTCCAAAGCCATGTGCAGAATTTTCAATATTGGCAATGACTAAATCCGGCTGTAGCATTTCTTTCACATAGGGTAGATATTCTTTCACCGCCTGCCTGCCGGGCGCGCCAAAAATATCACCTAAAAATAATAACCGCAAATCAGCCAAAATACTTAATTCCCTGTTCTGTTATGATTGCATCTAGCTTCACATCATGGCTATCAAAAGGAACTTCATCAAGCTGTTGTGCACTATAAGCAACGCCAATATACTGCACAGTAACACCATGCGCACGCAAATATGCCACTGTTCTATCATAAAAACCACCGCCATAACCCAAGCGATAACCTTTTTTGCTATAAGCAAGTAATGGTACCAATATAATGTTGGGGATGATTGCTTCTACATCAGAAAAAGGCGTTAATTCACCATAAACACCTTCTTGCAAAGCATCACCTTTTTGCCATCGATGAAAGCTTAAAGGGGCGTCCTTGCCAATAACAATCGGTAAACCAGTGACTGCACCACGATGTTGCAAAATTTCTAATAAATTCCATAACGGTAATTCAGTTCGCATCGCTGCATAGCCAGTGATTCTTTTACCAGTAACAAACGAAAATACTTCCTTAAAATGATGAGGTATCACACATTCTGCTCTTTGATGTTCTGGTTTTTCTTTATCTTGTTGCATCGCACCTGCTCTTATACTTGCCGCCATTTGACGGCTTCTTTTTTTAGCAACTGCAATGGGATTATCATTACCTTCTATAACCATAGTTTGTCTCCTAAATGATATGTTTTCTAACATAATATCGCCTTTCTGGCGTGAGTTGTCTTTTAAGACAATTTTATATCTGACATATTCGATACGGTTATGCAACAATTAATTTTAACTTTTTTTAGGATAATACCAAGAGGGCGCCGCTTATTGATTTCTCCGATGGCCTGAAGTACCAGGTGGGAGCCGCAATATTAACATAGAATGTATCTTAACAGTGGTAGCCCCCTTTATAAGAGATTATCGCCCCCGGGAAATAGAAGCATAGCGCACCTCTCAGCATTTTCTATTCTAACTGCTTTGCACCGTTTCTGCAAGTCTTTCCATACGCCCTGCCATCGCCTCTAATCGTGCTGATATTTGACTAACATCAGGGGAGGCAGCTATAGAAACCGGCACGCCTGTGCTTTCTCGCCTCACTTGTGTTTCCAAACGGCTCACTTCTTTGCGTAATTCAATATTTTCGTAATTCGCATCCGACAAATCATCGCTTAATAGAATGCCTGTAATTACTAATAATTCAAGGTCGTTCTGAACACGGCTTGATGCTTGCAACTCACGCACACGGCTATCAAGATGTTCTCCTAATTTTCTTAAATGCTCTTCTTGACCATCATCACAATCTAGCACATAAGGGCGTCCGGAAATAAAAATTGTAACTTCAGCCATCATTTGCCTCATCATTTATATTGGTTATTTGTTGATAAGGTGCTTCTATTTCTTGTTGTTTTGATGCACCACCTCCTAATAATTCACCTAACAAAAGATGCGCCTGTTGCAACTGCTCTCTCATCTCTTGACATTGTAACCGTAAGGTTTGATTTTTTTGTATCGTATCATTATTTGAACCTTCAAAAGCGCTCACGCTTGTTGTAGGCGAGCGTTGAGTCAACAAAGCTGTTTCTAAACGCGAAAGCGCACGCGACATTCTATCCAATTCTGGCAAATGATAGACCATTAACTTCCTATATTATAACCATTCATAATCATTTATAATAGCAGATTTATTTTGTAAAAAACAAGTAAAATCAAATTATTGCAGAAAAAAAATAATCCATTAAACCAATATCTATTTACAGGCATAATTTGAGTTATCATAAGCTTCTGAGAATAAAGGGTTTTCATTCTTTTCTTAATAATGATTACTTCACCAATCTATCAGAATATTGTGGAATTTCCTGATAGTAACAATCTATGCCAGCAATATTACGATAACACCATATAGGCACATCACTTCCTTGTGCTTCATTTTCTACTTTTTCCACGCAAACCGGTCCGCCTTCTAATTCGGCACGCACTGTACTGCAATCTTTATCGGTAATAGATTCCAATATTCTATCGGTTGGTAATTTATCTGTCCATATTGTGTAACCAATCGCGAAAATACCAATTGCGCTAAATTGACTTGCAGTGCAACCACTCAGAAAAAAGCACATGATAACAAGGCTTGCAATTACTTTACTTTTTGATTTCATCATATATATCCTATATCACAATAATTCATGACTTAAAATGAAAATTCTAAAAATACACGTGTTCCACTATAACGCGTTTCAACATTCGTTAAACGATACCTATCAATATAATTAGGCTCTTCAGGGTCCGCAGTAGCGTGCTGCAAATATCCTTTTGCTTTCAAGTGCCAATCCCTATAACCAACACCAACATTAACATTTTTTGACATTTGAAAAAGAAATTCCACTTCAGCCATTATTCCCGAACCTGTGCCAGAATAATTAATATGGGGTGGCGGGCCAAGTCCACTTTCGTCTACCAATGGATTCCCATCTGTGTCTATATAGAACACATCAAAAGCTGAACCTGATACAGAGGTTAATACATAACCTAGTTTTACATTAAATTGTGTTATGCCTTCTACACCCTTTGGCAAGTAACGCGTTGTTATCCCAAACCTACTGCCAGACCATCTCAAATTATTGCCTGTGGTAAGGTTCTCAGCAGGGAGCACCGCTTGATTGGGGTCATTAACAAATTCATTGCCACGTGTCCATTGTGGTTCACGCCAATATACATAACCAACAAACCAGTTGTAATCGATGATAGGTGGACTAAAATAATCAGTTAAATAATTATTATACGTCGTTTCTATTAAATCTTGTTCATAATCTACTATCGACACATAAACGGCTGATTCCCCTATTGATTGGCGGTGATATTTAAGAGGAGGTGGGTTTTCACAACTTCTAGGGTCAAAAGCACCTTCACAATATTCAAATGCATCACTTACCCCATAGCTTAGACCAAGAAAATAAGTTATATCAACTTTCGATTGTGAATCTTGTCTTTGATAAAATAAATTAACCTCTTGAAAATTACCAGAGCGCGATGCACGTGAAATAAAAGCAGGTGAAAATTCTGGGCGTGAAAAATTAAAATGCGTGACACCCGATGCTTCCCAAAAACCATATTGATAAGTCCAACCATCTGCTTTTTGCGCATAAGAAGTGGCACTCAACAATAGTGAGAACAAGCAAAGATAATATTTAGTTACCCTTATATGATACACTTATCTTAAGCCTTACCTTGACCTTAATTCCACCCCATTATCATTTTCTATCGTTGTTCAAGACTAATTTTCGCATAAACAAATATTAGTCATTTTATCAAAAGACTTCCTCCATATTTTGCTGATATATCACCAGCAAACCTACCCTTTTTTATTATTTAGCAAAAGCGCATCAGCGCGATTATTTGCCCTAAGTTATTTACTTTAGCGTGAGTAATATTCCACAACCAAATTTGGTTCCATTTTCACAGGATAAGGAATATCCTCCAATTTAGGAACACGCACATAAGTTGCCGTCAATTTACTATGATCCGTATTGATATAATCAGGCACATCACGTTCAGCCAATGCTGTTGCTTCAAGAATTAATGGGATTTCACGACTTTTCGGACGCACCACAATCACATCATTTTCCTGCACCTGATAAGACGGAATATTCACTTTTTTACCATTCACTTGAAAATGTGCATGATTTACCATTTGCCGTGCCGCGAAAACAGTGGGAACAAATTTTGCACGATACACAACCATATCTAATCTTTGTTCTAACAACCCAACCATATTTTCGCTTGTATCGCCTTTTCTACGTTGCGCTTCAGCATAATAACGGCGGAATTGCTTCTCACCAATATTACCATAATAGCCTTTCAGGCGTTGCTTTGCCATTAGCTGAATCCCGAAATCAGATTGCTTTTTGCGCCTTGCATTCGCACCATGCTGTCCGGGCCCTGTATCACGACGGTTGACTGGGCTTTTAGGACGCCCCCACAGGTTTAAGCCTAAGCGACGATTGATTTTATATTTTGATGATTGACGTTTTGACATTTTATAAGCCTTTCAAAAGGATAATTCTCACCTAATATTATTAGCAACACCATCACATATTGCATTAATATCAGATATTATTGTCCTGCTCAGCCTATTAAAATTTTAGTCTTAAAACTTCACTCTTAAAGCAGGGGCAAATGATTGCCCTCTTGCAGGAATGGCTAGATAATAGCAGATATTCTTTTCTCTGCCAAGAATTTTAAATAGAATTTTATCAAGCAAATATTTTTCTTGCATTCTTATCTGATGATACCCATATATGTTGCATGGAACAATTGCATGGAACAACAATTTTATCGGTTCGTAAAAATGGACATGTCGTGATTGCGGGTGATGGGCAAGTGAGCTTAGGCAATACGGTGATGAAAAATAATGCTGTAAAAGTGCGTCAATTAGGCAATAAAAGCGTTGTTCTAACAGGCTTTGCTGGTGCCACTGCCGATGCTTTTACATTGTTTGAACGCTTAGAAAAGAAACTGGAACAATATCCGGCGCAATTAACGCGCGCGGCAGTAGAGCTTGCAAAAGATTGGCGCAGTGATAAATTTTTACGCAAATTAGAAGCCATGATGATTGTTGCCGATGAAAATGTTTCCTTAGTGCTTTCTGGCACAGGCGATGTGATTGAGCCTGAAGATGGCGTTGTGGCTATTGGCTCGGGCGGTATGTATGCGCTTGCCGCGGCAAAAGCACTCTACCAATATAGTGATGATGCTGAAGAAATTGCGCGCCGTGCGATGGAAATTGCCGCTGAAATTTGTATCTATACCAATCATAACATCACCTTAGAGAAACTGTAATATCAATATGACGAAAAATCTCAATAATTTTTCTCCGCGCGAGATTGTTGACCATCTTGATAAATATATTGTTGGGCAAGATTTGGCAAAACGTGCCGTTGCTGTTTCATTACGAAATAGATGGCGCAGACAGCAATTAGATGGTGACATCAGTGAAGAAATTTATCCAAAGAATATTTTGATGATAGGTCCTACTGGCTGTGGCAAAACTGAAATTGCCCGCCGTTTGGCAAAATTAGCCCATGCACCTTTTATCAAAGTAGAGGCAACAAAATTTACAGAAATTGGTTATGTCGGGCGTGATGTGGAACAAATTATCCGTGATTTGTTAGAACACGCGCTTCATATGGTGCGTGAAGAGCATCGCAAAAACGTGTTCGCACGTGCTGAAATCAATGCAGAAGATAGGGTTTTAGATGCGCTCACCGGTGCAAATGCCAGTGAGGTCACGAAGGATAAATTCCGCAAACAGTTGCGTGATGGTAAATTAGACGATACTGAAATTGAGGTCAGCCTACAAGATAATTCATCTATGCAGATGCCTATGCTGGATATTCCCGGTATGCCCGGTGGGCAAATGGGCATGATGAATCTTGGCGATATTTTAGGCAAAAGCTTTGGCAACCCAACAAAAAAACGCACCATGACGATTACTGAATCTTACGATGTATTATTGCAAGAAGAAAGTAGCAAGCTGTTAGACCAAGAAAAAGTTACCAAAGAAGCCATTAAACGCACGGAAGAAACAGGAATTGTGTTCTTAGACGAAATTGATAAAACTTGCCATAGTACCGAGCATCATAGAGGTGATGTTTCACGCGAAGGGGTGCAACGCGATTTACTTCCCCTTATTGAAGGCACAACGGTAAGCACAAAACATGGGCAAGTGAAATCAGACCATATTTTATTCATTACCTCAGGGGCATTTCATGCGGTGAAACCTTCTGATTTACTGCCTGAATTACAAGGCAGATTACCAATTCGTGTTGAGTTAAACCCTCTTAAAGCTGGTGATTTTTACCGTATTCTTACCGAACCCAAAAACGCGCTCATCATTCAATACCAAGCCTTATTAAGCACAGAAGATTTAACATTAAAATTCACGGATGGCGCCTTAAAAGAACTTGCCAATCTTGCAGAACAAATCAATGATAATGTTGAAAATATTGGCGCGCGTCGTTTGCATACAGTGCTAGAAAAATTATTGGAAGAAATCAGCTTTTCCGCATCTGATAATGCAGGCAAAACAATCACAATTGATAAAAAAGATGTACAAGAAAAGTTAGAACCTTTGGTAAAAAGCGCGGATTTGTCAAAATTCATTCTTTAGCTTAATATTATATTTCTCTTTTATTCATTCGCATAATTTGATAGATTGTACTTCAAATATTAAGACATATTATTTTTTAATCACATCTTGAATAAAATAATATTTTGGGAGTTAAAAATGCCAAAAACCATTACCTTGACGGATAATCAAACAGGTGAAACACATGAATTTCCTATATTGGAAGGTTCACAAGGTCCTAACCTTATTGATATACGCACCCTTTACAGCAAAACAGGCTATTTCACTTTTGACCCCGGCTATGGGCAAACAGGTGCATGCGAATCTAATATCACCTTTATTGATGGTGATAAAGGAGTTTTACAACATGGTGGCTATTCTATTGAAGATTTGGCAGGCAAAAGCACATTTTTAGAAGTCTGTTATTTACTGCTAAATGGTGAATTACCCAAACAAGCAGAATATGATGCTTTTCATAAGGATATTATAAAATCACGTTTTCTTAATGAGCAAATCAGTTTCTTCTTTCGTGGTTTTAGGCGTGATGCCCACCCTATGGCGATGTTGGTTGGCGTGGTTGGCGCGCTCTCATCTTTTTATCATGATGGGCTGGATGCTCAATCACCAGAAAGTCGTGTGCTTGCATCGCATCGCATGATTGCTAAATTGCCAACTATTGTGGCAATGGCTTATAAATATTCAATGGGGCAAGCATTTTTATACCCGCATGAAGAATATTCTTATACGGATAATTTCCTATATATGACTTTTGGCAAACCGAATCATCAACTAAACTTATTGCCTGAGGTTGTTAATGCGCTTGATAAAATTTTTATTCTGCATGCTGACCATGAACAAAATGCTTCCACCTCTACTGTGCGGATGAGCGGTTCTACAGGTGCAAATCCCTATGCCGCACTTTCAGCAGGCATTTCAGCCTTATGGGGTCCTGCCCATGGTGGTGCGAATGAAGAAGTGCTTAATATGCTCAAATCAATGGGGTCAGTGAATGATATTCCCCAATATATCAAACGCGCCAAAGATAAAAATGACCCGTTCCGTTTAATGGGCTTTGGGCATCGCGTCTATAAAAACTTTGACCCGCGTGCCAATGTGTTACGGGAATCATGCCATGAGGTGCTTGATGCGCTAGGCATGAAAGAACAACCATTATTGAAATTAGCGTTGGAGCTAGAGCGGATTGCCCTTGAAGATGAATATTTTATTGAGCGCAAACTTTTCCCGAATGTTGATTTTTACTCAGGTATTATTTTAGAAGCCATTGGTTTTCCTTCTTATATGTTCACGCCATTATTTGCATTGGCACGCACAGCAGGGTGGGTATCACAATGGAAAGAAATGAATGAAGATAAAAGCAGTCGTCTCTGTCGCCCGCGTCAGCTTTATCTAGGCGAAACCAAACGCGACTATGTGCCTATTAATAAGCGGTAACATTAACACGCAACAAAACGCTTTTTTGCTTTGCATTTTATGCTATCTCATGTTATAAGCACGCGTGCAATGGCTGTTATTTATGAACAGTGACTGCATTATTTAATTTTATCTCTCACATGGGGCTTTTCCGTTTCGGTGTTGGTATTTATCAACTCTCCCCATGGCGGACTAACCGAAATACTGCTGAAGGAGGCATATTACATGGCAATGCCAAGCTTTTCAATGCGCGAACTTGTTGAATCAGGTGTGCATTTTGGACACACTACCAGACTTTGGAATCCTAAAATGAAGCCATTTATTTTTGGCGAACGCAATGGGATTCATATTATCAACCTTGATAACACAGTACCACAATTACACCGCGCCTTAGAATTTTTGCACAATATCAGTGCAAATGGTGGCAGGATTTTGTTTGTTGGCACAAAAACCCAAGCACGTGAAACGATTAAAGAAACTGCGATTGATTCAGGGCAATATTACGTGAATCATCGTTGGTTGGGCGGCATGATTACCAACTGGCAAACCATCTTGAATTCTATTACCAAAATGAAAAAGATGCAAAAACAGCTTGGTGAGGAAAATACTGGGCTTACCAAAAAAGAACTTATTACAGTGATGCGTAAAAAAGATAAGCTAGAACTTGTTTTAGGCGGTATTGGCGAAATGGGTTCGCAACCAGATGCTCTTTTTGTGGTTGATATTAACAAAGAAGCCACAGCCATTGCCGAAGCAAAAGTATTAAATATCCCAGTTGTCGCGATTGTGGATACAAATTGCGACCCTGATGGCATTGATTACCCTATCTATGGCAATGATGATTCCTTGCGCGCTATCAAGCTTTATTGCCGTTTGGCACAAGAAAGCATTTTAGAGGGCATGAAAAATCAAATGACTAAAATAGGTGTTGATTTAGGCGCGAGCGCAAACCCTGATACATCAAAAGACGTGACGCCAAAAGCAAAACCTAAAGACGCTAAAATTGTAAAAACTGAAACAAAACAAAAGAAACCTGCCGAGAAAAAAGCAGATACAAAAACTGAAGCAACACCAAAAGCGACAAAAGATGCCCCAAAAGATGCCCCAAAAGATGCCAAGCCTAAGAAAGAGGCAGAAGCAAAAGTAGCTGATAAAGACGAAACCCCAAAAGAAACTAAAGAATAAATTTTGATATTTAAGAAGGACTAGAAAATCATGGCTGAAATTACGGCATTATTAGTCAAAGAATTACGCGAAAAAACTGGCGCAGGCATGATGGATTGCAAAAAAGCACTGAATGCCACCGATGGCAATTTAGACGATGCAATCGATTGGTTAAGAACAAATGGCTTGGCAAGCGCGCAAAAAAAATCAGGGCGGGTTGCCGCTGAAGGTTTGGTTGCTGTTGAAACAGACGGCAAATCAGGTGCGATTGCAGAGGTAAATGCTGAAACTGATTTTGTAGCACGCAATGAACAATTCCAAGAATTTGTGGAAGCCACAGCAAAAGCTACATTAACCCATAAAGGTGATATGCAAGCATTGCTTGAGAGTGATTACCCTAAGGGTGATAAAAATTTTACCGAGCAGTTAACCCATAATATTGCCACGATTGGTGAGAATATGTCCATGCGCCGGACGGAATATTGGAATGTTAGCGATGGCGTTGTGGTGAGTTACATTCATTCGGCATTGCGTGATAATATGGGTAAAATTGGTGTTCTTATTGCACTTGAAAGCACAGGCGATGCTGAAAAACTAAAAGAATTAGGGCATAAAATTGCCATGCATGTGGCGGCGGCACGTCCTGAATTTCTTTCGGTAGATACCGTAGATGCCACAGCCTTAGACCGTGAGCGCAATATCTTAACCGAGCAAGCCCGTGCATCAGGTAAGCCTGAAGAAATTATTGGCAAAATGGTGGAAGGCAGATTACGTAAATATTACGAAGAAGCTGTGTTATTAGAGCAAATCTTTGTCATGGATGGTGAAAGTAAAATTTCAGCATTATTGGCAAATCTTGGCAAAGAATTAGGCGCGGATATTACCTTAAAAGGCTTCTCACGCTTCCAGCTTGGCGAAGGCATTGAAAAAGAAGAAAATGATTTTGCTAGCGAAGTTGCATCTGCCGTTAAAGGATAATTCTTTATATATTGAAGCGAATTTGAAGTTGGAATAATTATGGTAACATCAAAACCTCGTATTTTACTCAAAATTTCTGGTGAAGCCCTTAATGGCTCGCATGATGATGCATCAATCAATGCAGAAATGCTTGCGGAAACAGCCCGTAAATTAATTACAATTAGCCAATCAAATTGTGAATTGGCAGTTGTGTGCGGGGGCGGTAATATCATGCGTGGTGGTGATTTTGTTAAAAATGAGACGACAGCTAACATTCCAACGTTGCATCAAGCTGATGCCGATAAAATGGGAATGATGGCAACCATTATCAATGTGATGGCATTGCAAAGCATGATTATCACATTGGGCGCGCAAGCAAAAATTCTTTCCGCCATTGAAGTTGCAGGCATTGCCGAAGGATATAACCGTTATCGTGGCTTGAATGCCCTGAAATCAGGAAAAATTCTTTTATTGGCAGGTGGGCTTGGGCAACCATTTTTTACCACCGATACAACCTGTGTGGTGCGTGGATTAGAGTTAGATTGCGATTATATTGTCAAAGCCACGAAAGTAGATGGCGTTTATGATTCTGACCCGCATAAAAACCCTAATGCCAAACATTACGCCAAGCTTGATTATCAAACAGCACTTGATAAAGGGCTAGAAATCATGGATAAAACTGCCTTTATTTTGGCACAAAAGCATCAGCTTAAAATTGCTGTGCTTAATTTCAATCAGGAAAATCCATTAAAAGACTTGCTGAATAATAGCGGAAGATTTACTATTATTAGCAATGATGTAACAAATGAAAAAGGATAATAACTATGTGGAATGAAGCAGATTACCAAGCAAGAATGGAAAAAGCACTTGAAGCATTTGCGCGTGACCTTTCATCGTTACGCACTGGGCGTGCCTCGCAAAATTTCTTAGACCCTGTGCAGGTAGATGCCTATGGCAATAAAATGGGGCTTTCCCATGTTGCCACTATCTCGGTATTAGATGCACGGACATTAAGCATCAATGTGTGGGACCAAAATATGGTGAGCGCGGTTGAAAAAGGCATTATGGAATCTAATCTAGGCCTAAACCCGCAAACTGAAGGGGCTGTTATCCGTGTGCAACTGCCTGAGCTGAACGAAGAAAGGCGGCGTGAGCTGATTAAAGTTGCAGGAAAATATGCTGAAAATGGACGCATCACTATCAGAAATATCCGCCGTGATGGTATGGATTTATTAAAAAAACAAGAAAAATCAAGTGACATTTCTGAAGATGAAATGCGACGTTCCTCCGACAAATTACAGAAACTAACGGATAAATTTATCGGCAAGATTGATGATGCTTTCAGTACCAAAGAAAAGGACATGTTACAAGTTTAAACGACAATCCTATGGCAGAACAACAGCACATTGATAACCCTATTCCACATCATATCGGCATTATTATGGATGGCAATGGCAGGTGGGCTAAAAACAAGACTCAAGCACGGCTTGATGGTCATAGGAGTGGTGTGGAAACAGTTTCGGATATTATCAAAGCTGCGTTGGAATTAAAAGTGAAACGCCTAACACTTTACACATTTTCTACTGAAAATTGGTTGCGTCCGAAAAAAGAAATCACGGGGCTGTTTGGTTTAATTGATAGCTATATAGCAAGCAAGCAAGAAGAGTTTCTTAAAGAAAATATTCGTTTCACCTGTATTGGTGATTTATCCGCCCTGCCAAAAGAAACGCAAGATAGCCTTTATCAACTGATAGAAAAAAGCGCGAAGAACGACCGCTTTACGGTTTGCACAGCCATCAATTATGGTGGCAGAGCTGAAATTGTACACGCGGCGAAAAAAATTGCACAAATGGCATTAAAAAATCCTGATATGATTGATAAGATTGATGAAACAACTGTTGCATCATGTCTTTACGATGCGGATATGCCCGACCCTGAATTAATTATCCGCACCGGTGGTGAAAAGCGCGTCAGTAATTTTCTTATCTGGCAAGCCGCCTATAGTGAATGGTATTTTACGGATGTTTTATGGCCTGATTTTAAGAAACAGAATTTTTTTGATGCCATTGATTTTTATAAAACAAGGCAAAGACGCTTCGGCATGACAGAAGCTGTTACATTAAACCAACCCAAACAAACAGCTGAGGCATCATTGCCATGATGAAATTGCCATGATGAAAAAAATCCGAAAATTCTTCATTACTTTGGTGAAGCTCCCCTATCTTGGGTTAAAAAGAACTTTGCGAGGTGTTTTTATTAGTCTTAAATATAGCTTGATGACGCCTATCAAATTTATCAAATGGTTCCTCAAAACCATTTTTACACTGCCCGTTAAAATAATGGATGAAGGTTTTGAATATTGCTCTCGTCATGTCCAAAAATACTTAGATAGATTCTTAGAAGCACTTGGTAAAGTATTGATATTTATTGTTAAAGCCATATGGCAATTATTACTACCCATCCGTAACCCTAACCGTTGGCTCAAGGAAAATTACGTCCATATTATGAACCAAATCCTAGAAGATCAAAATTTTGCCAATCGGTTTTTCTCATCAATCATTATGGCAGCCATTGCAATTCCGGTAATTATTGTTGGCGGATGGCTGTTACAAATTTTAATGATTATCGTCATAACAATAAGTGCATGGGAATGGGGCGGACTTGCACCCGGTGGCGCTTATCGACAAAAACGTATTATTTTCACTGTTTTTATGGCAATTACTCTCATTTTAATGCGGCCACTTGGTCCCGCTGCTCCGGCATTGATAAGCATCTTTTTATTCATTGATGTTTTTATCCCAAAACCTTCAGTAGAGCGCAGTTTTCATAATCAGCTAGGCTTTAGCTATTTATTTGTTGCAGCACTCAGCTTTAGCTGGATTCACGATAATTTTGGTGCTTTAGCAACCTTATGGCTAGTTTTAAGCGTGATTGCGACTGATGTCGCCGCTTTTATGGGCGGACGCGCATTTGGCGGTGCAAAATTAGCCCCTAGCATTAGCCCTAACAAAACAATATCGGGCAGTTTCTGCGCCATCTGCGCGGCAGGTTTTATTGGTTTCCTTTATAGTGGCATAAGTGGCAAGCCGATTGTATTTTTTATACTGTTAAGCATGCTTACCTCAATCATGGCACAGATTGGTGATTTACTTGAATCCATGTTGAAACGCCGTGTGGGGGTAAAAGATTCTGGCTCGATTGTTCCGGGGCATGGTGGTGTGCTGGATAGAATCGATGGCTTTCTTATGGCAACCCCGACTGCCTTTTTGGTATTGAAAATCACTGAATGGGTTAATTAATGCCCCATAATATAACCCAGAATATAACATTATTGGGGGCGACCGGCTCGGTGGGTAAGGCGGCATGCGAATTTTTGCAAAATCACCCGAACGACTTTAATGTAACCGCAATAACAGGGCATCGCAACATTGCCCGTTTAGTAGAAATCAGTGAGTTATTAAAACCAGAATATGCTGTGCTTTCTGATAAAAAACTATGGGCAGAATGCAAGATTGCCTTTGCGCAAGCAAAGCATCAGCCTAAACTGTTATCTGGCAAAGAAGGATTGCAAGAAGTTGCCTCCATCAAAGTGGATAAAGTGCTTGCCGCTATTGTGGGGGCGGCTGGGCTTGCGCCTACCTTGCAAGCGGCAAAAACTGGTTCTACGATTGCACTTGCCAATAAGGAATGTCTTGTGATGGCAGGACGTTTTTTAATGGAACTTGCCGATAAAATTTTGCCCGTTGATAGTGAGCATAACGCTATTTTTCAAGTGCTTTCCGATAAGCACGAAGAAGTTGATGAATTAATTCTCACCTCATCAGGGGGTCCTTTTCATGGTTTCACCAAAGCGCAGATGAAAGATATTACCCCCTCGCAAGCCATAAAGCACCCTAATTGGTCGATGGGAAAGAAAATTTCAGTCGATTCTGCAACCATGATGAACAAAGCTCTTGAGCTAATTGAAGCCAAGCATCTGTTTGCCATGCAAGCTGATAAATTACAGGTGCTTATTCATCCGCAACAAATTATTCATTCTATGGTGCGCTATTGTGATGGTTCTATTTTAGCGCAAATGGGTGCGCCTGATATGTATCTGCCTGTTGCCCATACGCTTGCCTATCCGCATCGTTTGCCTGCACCCGCCAAATACCAACTTGATTTTACCCAACATGCCCATCTTACTTTTGAGCCGCCTGATAAAGGTAAATTTCCAGCATTGCAACTTGTAGAAAATATTTTACGAAGCGGACAAAATACTGCCATTATTTTTAATGCCGCCAATGAAATTGCCGTAGAGGCATTCTTGCAAAATCGTATCCCTTATTTTGCCATTACCGATGTAATTACGCAAACATTAGATGATTGCCAAAGCCAAGAACCCCAAAATTTAGATGATATTGTTTTTATTGATGCACAAGCTCGAAAAATTGCTGAAAATATTATTAAAATAAGCTAATAACCTATAGAAAAAATAGACTGATAAAGCTTAGATATAGTATAATCTGCTAGCAATATGAATAAGGTACCAACTCTATGACTGTTTTTCTTGATATTATATGGAATAATGCGCTTGCCTTTATTGTGGTAATTAGCGTGATTGTATTTATCCACGAGATGGGACATTTCTTGGTGGCACGCTATTATGGCATCAGAGTTAAAACATTTTCCATTGGTTTTGGTGCAGAGATTTTCGGCTGGACAGGGCGGGAAAGCCTCACCCGTTATCGCATCAGCCTGATACCGCTAGGCGGCTATGTTGCCATGTATGGTGAGCAAAACAATCCTGATGAAACTGATGAACAACATTCCTTTGCCGCGCGCCCTGCTTATGCAAGGGCGGCAGTGATTGTGGCAGGGCCTTTGGCAAATTTCATTTTATCATTTGTTCTCATCACGTTATATGTCATGCTTCAAGGGGTTACAAGTGAGCGCATCAATGGTGTTAAAATCGGCACTGTGCTTGCAGAAGGTGCCGCCGCACAAGCAGGGTTACGCGCCGATGATTTAATTAACTCTATCAATGAAGCAGATATAAGAACATTCTCGCAAGTGGCGCATATCGTTGCCAGTTCGCAAGGCAATGGACTTGTTTTTAATATCACACGTGGCAATAACGCCAACAGAAATATTACAGTTATTCCAGAATTACGGACAGCACCAGTGGCTGATGGTGACCAAACAAATCAAACCGCTGATAATCAAACCGCTGACAATCAAACTCAAAGTTACTTTATAGGTGTCACCAGTCAAACAATAGAATGGGTAAAGGTAAGCGCAGGGCAAGCTGTTATCATTGGTGCGGATAGCCTATGGTGGATTACGATAGAAAACTTAAAAGCATTGGGGCAAATTGTGACGGGTAGCCGTGGCACTGATGAATTAGGCGGCCCTATTAAAATTGCAGTCACCACAAAGGCTTTTGCTGAAAATGGTGTTGCCAGCCTGTTATTTTTTATTGCTCTGCTTTCTATCAATCTAGGGCTTATCAATTTATTGCCTATTCCCATGCTTGATGGTGGGCATCTTGTTTTTATTTTCTATGAAATCATTTTCAAAAAACCTATGTCTCTTGTTATTAAAGAAAAATTAATGCGATTAGGGTTTGCTTTTATTATGACTTTGATTATCTTTGTAACCATCAATGATGTACTGTCACTCTAAATCACAACCATGTTTTTTATTCATAGATTACTCACCATAAAACTTGCTCTTAACCCTATTAAACTGCTTTCAGTGATGGGGATTATCGGCTATTTCATGTTGAACGCAACATATATACAAGCACAGCAAATCATTGAAGATATTGTTATCAAAGGCGCAGAACGCACCGATGGTTTAAGCCTGCTTTCGCAATTACCCATTAACATTGGCGATGAATTTTCAGAGACCACCATGAACGATGCTCTTAAAGCACTTTATGCCACTGGTAATTTTCAGAATGTATCCTTAAAGCGCGAAGGTAATGATTTGGTGATTACCATTGAAGAACAGCCCATCATCAATCAAATTGCCTTTGAGGGTAACAATGTGATTAACACAGATATTCTGCAAAATGAAATCCGTATCCGTCCACGGCAAACCTATAATCAAGCCCGTGTGCAAAGTGATGTTCGCCATTTGCTGAATTTATATCAACGCTATGGTAGGTTTGCCATTCGGATTGAACCCAAAATTATTCGTCTGCCACAAAATAGAATTAATCTGATTTTTGAAATTGCGGAAGGGCGCAAAACCCGTATCGAACATATTATTTTCATTGGCAATAATTTCTTTTCTGATAGAACATTGCATCGTGAAATTTATTCTAAGGAACGACGATTTTTAAGATTCTTTGCCACCAATTTTGACCCTGAACGGATAGAAGGTGATAGGCAAATCATCAGACGCTTTTACCGCAATCGTGGCTTTCCTGATATTGATGTTAGTTCAGCAGTTGCAGAACTGAATCGTCCACAAAAATTCTTCATGCTTAATTTCTCGGTTGATGAGGGCAATCGCTTCAAAATTGGTAATATTATAATCCGCAGTAAAATTCCCAACCTTCAAGATACGGACCCCGGGCTGGCTAAACTAATTAAAAAAGCTGATTTACAGAATGGTGATTGGTATCATTCTGACGATATTGATAGTTTGCAGACCCAGATTGTTAATCATCTGCATAAAAATGGCTTTCCTTTCTCGGATGCGACGATTCAAGAAGAACGGCAATTAGAAACACGCACTGTTGATATTGTGTATGAAGTTGCGCGCGCACCTAAACAATATATTGAACGGATTGATATTGTAGGCAACACCCGCACACTTGATAAAGTCATTAGACAATATATTCTGGTTAGTGAAGGCGACCCTGTTATTCCTTCACGCATTAATAGCGTCAATCGGACGTTACGATTTACAGGCTTCTTCAGTAATGTCAATGTAACAACCTTAGAAGGCACGCAAGAAGATAAGGTTATTTTACGTATTGAAGTGACCGAAAAATTAACAGGTTCGCTTAATTTAGGCATTGGCTATGGCACATTAAATGGGGCATCTTTGAAATTTGGCGTGAAGGAAAGTAATTTAGGCGGGCGTGGCAATTCAATCGATGTTAGCCTTGATTTTAGTGAGCGAACAAACGTATTTGCTATTTCTAATAACCGCCCTAATTATCGGGGTTTGCCTGTAAGTGTCAATTATAGAATCTATCGTTCTGAAACAGATGCCTCACTTTATGACCGCACCGCAATCGGGGTTAGCACAGGCTTAGGTTATCGCATCGGGCAAAGTAAATGGCGTCATTCACTCAGCTATTCACACGATAGCACCACGATTGATAATCTTTCAACATCGGCTTTAAGCATTCAGCAACAAAGAGGCACTTATATTACATCTTCGGTAAATCAAGCATTCTCACGCGATACACGCGATAATTATCTGAACCCTACCGAGGGTAGTCGCTTTGCCATTTCACAACAATATAGTGGCTTAGGGGGCGACAATCATTTTATTCGCACCAGCTTAAATTACGGTATCTATAGCACCCTCACCCGAAACAGCACGATTGATTTTAGAATGCGCGCGGCAAATATTAATGAAACAGCAGGCAGTTTACGCCTGATTGATGCTTATTATGTAGGGGGCACATATTTACGTGGCTTTGTTTATGGCAGAGTTGGACCTTATGATAGAACGAATGGCGTGCATCTGCCTGTAACGCAATATGTGACGGCAACAGTTGAAACATTTTTTCCCATTGGTTTCCCCCCTGAAAGTAATGTGAAAGGTACTTTATTTGTGGATAGCGGTATCGCCACCAATACCGATTATGAATATGATGAAACGGCAGTAATTGAAGATAGTGGTTCGTTACGGCAAGCATGGGGTTATGGTTTGGTATGGCGTTCACCCATTGGACCTATTCGGTTTGAATGGACTCACGCTCTTGAATATGAAGAAACAGATTATCGTGATGATTATGAATTTTCGCTCGGCATTGCTTTTTAACAGGCTTAGTGCTTCTATCCTATTGTTCTGGCTGGTAAGTGGCAATGTTGCTATAGCCCAAACACAGCTTGCCATTGGTGTGGTTAATTTTCAACAAGTGCTTGTGACATCGTTAGCATGGCAAGATTTTCGCAACCATATAGAATCTTCAAATAAACTCTTTGAAAAGACTGTTAATGATATGGCAGATGACATTGAAATATTAGAAGAAGGCATCAAACGCAAAAAAAATCATTTGAGCAAACCAGCCCTGCGCGAGCAAAATAAAAAATTAGCAGATTTGCGTAACCGTTATCAAAAACAAATACAAGAACAAAAGAATCTGCTTGATACCAAATATGTAAAAGCACAAGACTATCTAAGACAAAAAATTTATGCTATTTTACAAAGATTAAGTAAGGAAAAGAATCTTTCTTTAATATTAAATGCTGGCACCACAACCAATGCAGTGCTGGTTGCCAATAGAGAGTTTGATATTACGAAAGAAACTTTGACTATTCTGAATGACGAATTGCCAAAATTAAATGAGCAATTTTACAAAACTATTTCACCTTAAAGCATGATTATGAAACAAATTGCCCCCTACCCTTTTCGCTTCACGCCTATCCATTACCAACAATTGGTAAAAGAATTTGATTGGCAAATGATAGCTGATACAGTGCCGAGTGACCCAATGCCAACTGACTTGATAAATATTAATGGCATTAACGATCTTATGGATGCAAAAGAAACGGAATTGGTGTTTATCAATAGCCCTGATTATCTTCCTCAACTGCAAAAAACAAAATCAAAATTTTGTTTAATTACAAAAAAATTATATGAAAAAATTAAGAATGATGCCCTTAACATACAATTCTTATTATGTGATGACCCACGTGCCGAATGGGCAAAAGCCGCAAAACTTCTCTATAAAGATTATCCTTTTGTTCAGCCTATGCAAGAGAAATGTAATATTGCAGAATCAGCGCAAATCGGTGAATATAGTTCAATTGATAAAAATTCTACCATCGATGAATACACGAAAATAGGTTCAAATTGCAGTATCGTTAATAGTTATATCGGAAAAAAATGTTTGATTGGAAGCAATGTATCATTGCATCATTGCCATATTGGTGATAATAATATTATTCTATCAGGTGTGACTTTGGGCGAAGAAGGTTTCGGTATTATTCCTGCCACCAAAACAGAGCATACCATTCCTGTGCCGCAGGTTGGTTCGCTTATAACTGGTGAGAATGTGTTGATTGGTTCCAATAGCACAATTGATAGAGCAACGGTTGGCAAAACAATCATTGGCAACAATACGAAGATTGATAGCAATGTGCATATCGGTCATAATGTTGAAATTGGTGAAAATTGTTTAATTGTTGCTTGCGTAGGAATTGGCGGTTCAGCTAAACTAGGCAATAATGTGGCAGTCAGCGGTTGTAGTACAGTGCTGAATCATGTTTCAATTGTTGATGATGTCACTGTTGGGGCAGGAACTGTAGTGACGAAGGATGTTACAAAAAAACAATTGATGTGGGGGTCGCCAGCAAGACCATTTGCAAAACAAGCACGTATTAATTTATTGTTGGAAAAAATGATTGAAAAATAAATATGAGATATACAAATGAGATATGCAAATGAGCGATGATATAAAAAAAGGCACAAAATTGCCGGACCAATCTGTTATTGATATTATGTCCTTCATTCCCCACCGCTATCCGTTTCTGTTAATAGATAGGGTTGTGGATATTCTTGCCTTCGAAAGCGCAACAGGCATTAAGTGCGTTACCTATAACGAACCTCAGTTCGCAGGGCATTTTCCGGGAACTCCTATCATGCCGGGTGTGCTGATTATAGAAGCCATGGCACAAACATCTGCCATTTTAGCAGGCACATCCATGAATTTAAGAGCAGCCGATAAACTTGTTTATTTTTTGAGCGTCGATAGAGGCAGATTCCGCAAACCTGTGGTGCCGGGCGATTATCTCTCACTCCATATATCTCCGCAACATAACCGTAGTCATATATGGTCATTTTTAGGGCAAGCCAAAGTGAATGATGAGATAGTTGCTGAAGCAACATTTAAGGTTGCACTCATGGATAATAAGTCGTAGAGATTTGCAATGCCAATTCATGAAACTGCCATTGTTAGTAAATCTGCTCAAATTGATAGCTCTGTCACTATTGGTCCGTGGTGTGTTATTGGCGATGATGCCAAAATAGGTTCAAATACTGTTCTTCATGGCAACAACTATCTTGATGGTGATGTTACCATCGGTGAAAATTGTGAAATTTTTCCATTTGCCGTGATTGGCACAGCCCCACAACATACTAATTTTAAGGGAGTTGGCACGAAAACCATCATCGGCAGTCATAATGTTATCCGCGAATATGTTATGATTCACCGTGCCATTGAAAGCTATGATCGCGTTACCATATTAGGCGATAATAATTTATTGATGCTCGGCACGCATATCGGGCATGATTGTGTGCTTGGTTCTAACGTGATTTGCGCGCCTCATGTGCTTGCAGGTGGTCATGTTATGATTGAAGATACCGCCACTTTAGGCGGCAATGTTGCCGTCCATCAATTTTCACGCATTGGCACAGTCGCAATGATTGGTGCTGGTAGCTATATTCGCCGTGATATTATTCCTTATGGTTTGGTTGATAATGCCGAAGGGCAATTGGCAGGGCTCAATCTTGTTGGCTTGAAACGTAGCGGTAAAAGCAAACAACAAATTGCGAGTATCCAAAATGCCTACCAACAAATTTTTATCAAAAACACTATGCAGAAGGGCATTGAATATTTGCAACAGCATCATGCTGATTGTGAATTGGTCACGGAAATTTTACGTTTTATGACCGCGCCTAGCAAACGCAAATTTGCACGCCCTGCATCGCAAGAAAAATAAAATCATGCGCGCAATATTTGCAGGAAATGGTACACTTCCCTTTATCCTTGCCGGTTATCTCAAGGCACATGATGATGAAGCACCCCTTATCCTTACCGTAACCCCTGATTATGAAAAAAAACTGATTCATGGTTATCCTCATGCCGCTTCCGATATTGGTAAGTTAGGAGAATGCTTTTCTATATTGAAAAAACATTCTTGCAAGGAAGTGATTTTTGCTGGCAAAATTCCGCGCGATTACTTTCATCGCACCAAAAGAGATAAATTAGCACAAAAATATTTTGAAGAAATCCAAAATAAGGGCGATGATTATGCGGTAAAATTTGCCTATGCTTTATTTCAAAAAAATGGCTTCAAAGTGATTGCCCCCCAAGAAATCTTCCCTGATATTATGTGTAAGAAAATTGGTAATTTAGGTTCTTATAAACCCAATCCGCAAGCAGCAAAAGATATACAACGCGGTAAAGAAGTTTTAGATATTCTTTCAGAGGCTGATGTTGGGCAGGCTATTATTATTCATCATGGTTTGGTGCTAGGGGTTGAGGCAATTGAAGGCACAAGCGCATTGATTGAACGTTGCGGCACATGGGTGCAACAACAAGGCATTGCTCATAAAAGCCCATCTGATGGTCCAGTGCTGGTGAAATTGCCAAAATTAAACCAAACTCATATCATGGATTTACCAGCGATTGGTTTAGAAACAATCAATCTTCTGATAAAACATCAATTTGCAGGCATAGCTGTTAAACAAAATGGGGTCTTGCTTATAGGGGCAGAAGAAATCATCGAAAGAGCTAATGAGCGTGGCTTATTTATCAATGTTTTACCACCAGACTATCAATGATTTATTTTCTTACTGCGGGTGAAGCTTCGGGAGATAAATTAGCTGCGGATTTAATGCAATCCATTAAATTACGTGATAGTGACGCAATATTTCATGGTATTGGTGGTGAGCTAATGCAGGCAGAAGGCCTTATTTCATTGCTACCAATGGAGCGCATTTGCTTTTTGGGCTTTACAACGGTTTTCTTGCATATCCGCTCTATTTATAAAATCATTAATGAAGTTGCCAATAAAATCAACCAGTTAAAACCCGATAGATTTATTAGCATTGATTCACCTGATTTTGCCATTCGTGTGTGCCGTAGAATTACAGTGCCAACTCAAAAAATTCATTATGTTGCCCCTACTATATGGGCAATGCGTCCGAAGCGTGCCAAAATATTTGCACAATATTATGATGCCATCTTAACCTTATTTCCGTTTGAGCCTGACTTTTTTAACCAATATAAAAAATGCGCTTATTTTATTGGGCATGAAATGTTTCATTGTATTGTTTTGCAACAAACACAAAATTCAACATTATGGTGGCAAAATTTTTGTAAAGACAAAAAATTAACAATTAAAAACAAACCATTAATTGCTTTATTGCCCGGTAGCCGTATCAGTGAAGTTAAACGCCTGATGCCTATTTTTAAGGAGGTGGCAGAAAAAATATTAGTCACGCATCCTGATGCACATTTTATTATTGCCAGTTTTGATAAATATACCGATATTATCAAACCTTATATTGCAAATCTACCATGCCACTTAATTATTGACCAAGAAAAACGGTTTTCTGCGATGAAAAATTGTGATTTAGCAATCGCGGCATCAGGTACAGTTTCATTACATTTAGGCTTATTACAAGTGCCACATTTAATTACCTATCAGGTAGGGAAATTTAATTTCCTCATTGCCAAAATGCTTCTTAGCATCAAGCAATTCAATTTATTTAATTTAATGGCTGAAAAAAAATGGCACTTACTGCCTGAAAATCACTCTGATATCGATGCACAAATTATCCCTGAACATATTCAAGAAAAATGTAATGCAGAAGAAATTTATCAAAATGCACTCAAATTACTTGATAAAGAAACCGCTCAGAAGCAATTAAAAACCATCAATTTATTGCTGAAACATCTGCAACCACCAGAAAAATCACCACATTATGTAGCAGAATTAATAGATTCAATCTTTGCCAAATAGCCAATGGGCAAGATAACCCATTAAACACGCCAAAATAATCGACACAATCCCATGAATATAGCCATAATTATAAGCAAAGGCATATAAAAAGCCCAACAAACCGCTTTTACGAATAAATAATGGCAGAGCTTGCGCTGAAACCACATAGCCATCACGCAAATGATAGGCTTCTAAAATATAAGTGCCTGTAGATACATTAACAGGAAAGTTTAACTCAGCACGAAACAACCTTTTACCTAGCCAAATAAACCGTTCCGTGCTTTGCAAGTAAAGTCCATTTTCTTGCATTTTACGTAAATAATTCTGTTGAACCTTTTCTCCAACCACTTCCAATTTATTTTTTATACCCGTAATACCAAGCGAATTAAGTGATAAAGCATAGGTTTCTATCGCACTCAAACTCGCAATTTCATCCACATCACTTGATGAAATAATATGATAAAAATGTGGCGCATTATCATAAAGCACTGTCTCACCTTTAAGCCATATGCCCAATCTACGCTCTTGTTTATCAAGCACAAAATCTTGCCGAGGACCTTTAATGATTAAAATCACATCCCCATTATCAATATCAACAGCACCATAAAGCAACACTCTTGTGCCTGTAAATTGCGGTGAAATATCAACATAATAGCTGGAAACATCTGCCACCACGCCATCGCCTGCCGCCTGTGCTTTTAGTGGCAACCCTATAAAAAGCAATATTATGATAATCAAACGCATCATTGATTTGCAAGCCGAATAGAATAAATATCTTCAGGTGCTGTGAACAAATCTACCAACAAAAACAGAGCCACTATCAGCACCAATAAAGCTAAAATAAAGCGTAATTTAGAACCATCAATTTTGGCACCTAACCGTACACCAAATTGCGCGCCTACAGCACTGCCAACCAACAATAAAAGTGCTAGCAGAATATCAACCGTTTGATTTAATCCAGATTGCCAAAAAGTGGCATTTGCGGTTACAAAAATTATCTGAAATAATGATGTGCCAATGGCTAACCTTGTTGGCATTCCCAAAATATAAATCATGGCAGGTACCATCACAAAACCGCCACCAACGCCTAAAATAGACGATAAAATACCAACATTAAAACCTAAAAAAATTGGCAGAAAAATGGAAACATAAATACCTGATTGCCGAAACCGCATCTTAATAGGCAGACCCGAACCAATACCCCGTTTTTTCTTTCGTTTAGAACGCTTGGTTTTGATTTTACCTTTTGCAATTAAATAGCCACGCACGGTTTCCCAACACATCAACCCGCCAATAATACCTAGTAGCAGCACATAGCCAACGCGCACAATAAAATCAATATAACCAAATTCACGCAACAGTCCAAATATCCATACGCCAAATAACGAGCCAGCCATACCCGATGCTACCAGCACACTGCCCATTTTAATATCAACATTGCGCCTGCGCCAATGGGCAAAAAAGCCTGAAACTGAAGAACCTAAAATTTGTGTTGCCTCTGATGCCACTGCAATTGCTGGTGAGATACCTATAAATAACAACATTGGGGTTAATAGAAACCCGCCCCCGACCCCAAAGATGCCAGAGAGCATACCCACAGAACCACCCATGCTAATTAATAGCAAGGCATTAACCGATTGTTCGGCGACTGGTAAGTAAATATTCACTTGGAATTAACCGCTAATTTTCTATTTGATATGTTTGCATTATAAAACAAATAATGGTGCGGGTGAAGGGACTTGAACCCCCACTCTCTTACGAGAAATAGATTTTGAATCTACCGCGTCTACCAATTTCGCCACACCCGCACTATGGTTGTATTGTTACATTAAAACAACAGGCTAAGACAAGAGATAAAATGAGATACCAGAAGTTTTTTATGCAACAGCAGTTGCAGGCACACCAATTGTTTTATATTCATTTAAGCTCATCACACACCAATTGCTATCATCACTAAATAATGCATGTAATAATTCATTATTCATTTTATGCCCTGAACAATTACCTTCAAATTTTCCAATCAAAGGCTTGCCAGCAAGATATAAATCGCCAATGGCATCTAAGATTTTATGACGCGCAAATTCAGTATCAAAACGCAATCCACCTTCATTAAGAACCCTATCGCCATCAAGAGCAATCGCATTTTTCTCACTTGCGCCTTGCGCCAAACCATTGCTTTGCAAAGTATGTAAATCGCTTACAAAACCATAAGTGCGTGCAGGTGCAATCGCATGAGAAAAATCATCATCCAATATATAGCTAAAACTTTGTTCACCAATGGCACTATTGGGGAAATTAATCCGCATATCAAGTTGGAAATGCCATTCATCAGTTGGCAACAAACACGCATTGGCACCCGATGCACTGCCTACCATAACTGGCTTTAATATTTTAATAAATTTCCGCACTCGCGACTGCGCTTTAATACCAGCGGCTTCTAACAAAAATACAAAACCCTTTGCCGAACCATCCATAATGGGCAATTCCGCACCATCAACATAGATATAAATATTATCAATGCCTTTGCCTGCCAAAGCTGACATAACATGTTCAACCGTTGCAACCACAGCATTATCATCATTACTGATTTCTGTGCATAGGGTGGTGAATTCAACCTCATCCCATTTTGCCAAAATTATATTATTACCTGTTTTCATGTCTTCGCGGATAAATTGGATACCTGTCCCCGGAGGCGCAGGTTCAAACCGCATCCTTACATTTTCACCAGAATGAATGCCAATATCACGGCAATGAATTGATTGCGCGATTGTTTTTTCACTTGTTGCCCAATCTGAAAAAAACAAATTCTTTCCCGCATCCTCTTCTAAAATATTTTCAACTTGCAGCACAATCACCTCCTAGCTGATTGTTAGTAACACTCCTCCCGCATCAATTACGGGATATTTCTCATGAATAGGGCAAAATAAATGCATCCTCAATTTCATGAATAGTTACGTATAAAAATTACAAAACCATATAGGCTAATTTATATTGCAAAAAACATGCAAAAACAAATCAAACAATATTGCAGATTGTTGCAAAACAAACATTTTTTCTTTATTTTTTTATAGCATTTTAAGTATTTACATTTTATAATAATAATATGAATGAAATAAAAAAATTACAGGATAGATGGGAGCCTTCTAGCTGGCGTTCGTTTCCTATAAAGCAAGTTCCAAATTATACCAACCCTCAAGAATTGCAGAGCGTAGAAACGCAGTTAAAATCATTGCCGCCGCTGATTTTTGCAGGTGAGGTTGAAAACTTAAAAACTGCTATGGCGCGTGCCAGTGCTGGCGATTCTTTTATTTTACAAGGTGGCGATTGTGCAGAAAGTTTTTCCAACTATTCCGCTGATTCCATTCGCGATACGTTTAAGCTATTCTTACAAATGGCTGTTGTATTGATTCATTCATCGCATTGCCCCGTGGTTAAAATCGGACGTATCGCAGGGCAATTTGCCAAGCCCCGTTCAGATGATAATGAAACCAAAGATGGGGTAACCCTGCCTAGCTATCGCGGTGATATTATCAATCAGATTGAATTTACAGAACAAGCGCGCAACCCTGACCCACAAAATATGATTACTGCCTATCACCAATCATCAGGCACGTTGAATTTATTGCGGGCATTTTCCAAAGGTGGTTTTTCTGATTTGCATAATTTACGCGATTGGAATTTAGAATTTATTTCAGCCGACCCTAGCTATCAAAACTATGCTACATTGGCCGAGCGTATCAATGATTCCTTAGGCTTTATGCGTGCGTGCGGGGTTACATCGGCCCTACCGCAAATTGCCGAAACTGATTTTTACACAAGCCACGAGGCATTATTATTATGTTACGAGGAAGCACTCACGCGCAAAAGTTCTATCCATGATAAATGGTATGATTGTTCAGCGCATATGCTATGGGTGGGCGAGCGTACCCGAAATTTAGATGGTGCGCATTTAGAATTTTTACGCGGTATTGAAAATCCAGTTGGTGCTAAGATTGGTCCGACGACTGACCCTGATGATTTGATAAAACTTATTGATATCCTAAACCCGATGAATATTCCCGGCAAATTAACGCTAATCAGCCGTATGGGGCATGATAAAATCTCTGATGCCTTGCCTGCGATTGTCCGTAAAGTTACCCAAGAGGGGCGTCATGTTATCTGGTCGTGCGACCCTATGCATGGCAATACGATCAAGGCGAATAATGGTTACAAAACCCGTAAAGTAGAAACAATTTTTTCTGAGGTGCAACAATTTTTTCAGATTGTACCAGCTGAAGGCGCGCATGTGGGGGGCATTCATTTTGAAATGACCGGACTGAATGTAACCGAATGTATTGGTGGTGGTAAAAAATTATCAGAAGATAATTTATCTGAGCGTTACTTCACCCATTGTGACCCACGCCTTAACGCGCATCAAGCATTAGAGCTCGCTTTTATGATTGGCGACTTACTCACTCATATCAGACAGACGAAATAAGCGTATCATGTCAAGCCTAAGCAAACGTAAATATCCACTAATTGTATTTATGCTGCTTGCAATCATATTGGTTGCCTTAAATTTCCCTAGCAAAGAAACATTATACGAATATCGTGGAATAATAGAGCATGAAGAAACATCTACTTTCGATGCCCCTTTTCATAATGTCATCCTTTTAGGAGGACGATAACATCATTTTTTTAACATCACTTTGAGGAGAATAACAATGTCATTAGATAACCGTTTAGAAAGCTTAAAAACACAACATGCCGAATTAGAGCAAGCCCTAGAAACTTGGATTCAAACACCCGCCAGCACCGATGATGATTTTGCGACGATTAAAAAGCAAAAGCTTGCCTTGAAAGATGAAATCAATAAATTAGAGCAAGAAGTCGCGCATTAATAATGCACCTATTAAAATTGCGATGATATATTTTTGATAGGCGTAAGTCTATCAAGGATAAGAATGGGTGATTACATGATTTGAGATATTGCTATTTTGTCCAGCATCTAATGGTCGCTCAATATAATGCGCTATTTTCAGCATAGGCTAATTTCGGCAACATGTGACGCAAAAAAACCAAACGCCCTCAATATATAATTCCATAAAATTAAACGTGAATTGCTTTGCCATAGGCTGAAAGTACAGATTCATGCATCATTTCCGAAAGAGTCGGATGCGGGAATATCGTTTCCATCAATTCTGCTTCAGTGGTTTCAAGCCCCATCGCAATCACAAAACCTTGGATAAGCTCGGTCACCTCAGCACCAATAAGATGCGCGCCAATTAATGCGCCGGTTTTTTCATCAAAAATCGTTTTAATTATGCCATCGGTTTCGCCAAGCGCAATCGCCTTGCCATTGCCAACAAAAGGAAAACGTCCTACTTTAACTTTCTTACCCGCTTTTTTAGCCGCTTCTTCGGTTAAACCAATAGAGGCAATTTGTGGCGAACAATAGGTGCAACCGGGTACTTGCGCTTTATTAAGTGGGGTAATATGCGCCTTTTCCATACCGCCTTTTTTGGCTTCAGCAGCAATTTTCTCAACACAAATCACGCCTTCATGCTCTGCTTTATGGGCAAGCATAGGGGGCCCTGCAACATCACCAATCGCATAAATACCCGCGATATTGGTACGTGAAAATTCATCAGCGATAATACAATTTCTCTCGGTTTTGATACCTAGTTTTTCCAAACCGATATTCTCAACATTGCCAACAACCCCAACCGCCATAATCAATCTATCGGCTTGCATCTTATGGGTTTCTGTACCAACGGTAACATCAATCGCGACATCCTTATCCGATTTTACTAATTTACCAAGCTTCACACCCGAATGGATTTTAATGCCACGTTTTTCAAACGATGCCCGTGCCATTTTTGATATTTCCAAATCTTCTACTGGTAAAATTTGCGGGGCAATTTCTAATATTGTCACATCAACCCCTAGCGCATTGTAAAAACTCGCAAATTCAACACCAATCGCACCCGAGCCAATCACAAGTAATTTTTTCGGCAATGTTTCTGGAATCATGGCTTCATGATACGTCCATACCAATTTACCATCGGGTGCATATTCGGGTAAAACGCGCGCGCGCGCGCCTGTGGCAAGAATGATATGGTCGGCAGTTACATCCGCAATTTTTTTCTCATCTTTACTGACTGATAATTGCTTCGCGGCTGTAAATTTTGCAAAACCATCATACACTGTCACTTTGTTTTTTTTCAGCAAAAACGCAACGCCCTTATTCAGCTGTGCCGAAACATTGCGCGAGCGTTTTACAATCGCCTGTAAATCAAAACTAATTTTTTCAGCCTTTAAGCCATAAGCATCACCATGTTGCATCAAATGCAAAACATCGGCACTGCGTAACAAAGCTTTGGTAGGAATACAGCCCCAATTCAGGCAAATACCGCCCAAATGCTTGCCCTCAATCAATGCCGTCTTAAACCCAAGCTGTGCCGCCCGAATAGCGGAAACGTAGCCACCGGGGCCACCGCCCACAATGATAATATCAAATTTATCTGCCATTATTCTGCCTTATAAAAATAACCATAAAGGATTTTCTAAATTTTTCCGCAATGCAGTCATAAAATCAGCCCCCACTGCCCCATCAACAACCCGATGGTCAGCTGAAAGTGATAGACCTAAAAGCATCGCTGGAATAAGATTATCATCTTCATCATAAATCGGGGTTTTCACGGCTTGCCCAACTGCCAAGATACAACCTTGAGGCGGGTTGATAATTGCCTGAAAATCTTCAATGCCATACATGCCAAGATTGCTGATAGAAAATGTACCGCCCTCATAATCAACTGGTTGTAACGCACCCTCGCGTGCTTTGCCTACAAGCGTTTTCACTTCCGCAGAAATTACCCCAATCGGCTTATTATCTGCATCACGAACGATAGGCGTAATCAACCCCTTAGGCGATGCCACTGCTATCGATATATCAGAACGATTATATTGCCGAATTTCGTCACCTAACCATGAAGCATTCGCTTCGGGCACATCTCTTAATGACAAAGCAACCGCTTTAATTATCAAATCATTGATGGATATTTTTTGTGATTTATTATCACCAAATGGCTGATTATATTGTGCACGCAATGCAAGTAAATTATTTAGATTAACCTTAATATTAAGATAAAAATGAGGCACTTCTTGCTTAGATTGCGTTAACCTACGGGCAATCACTTTGCGAATATTATCAGGGGCAATCGATTGATATTCAGGCATAGGCGATAAATCACGAATTTGATAATTTGCGGTTGATGATGGAACTCTACCACCACCGGATGCTTTTGCATTTTCAACATCTGCTTTAATAATACGCCCATGCGCCGCTGTTCCTTGAATCTGGTTTAAGTCAAGCCCATATTCTTTTGCCAATCTTCTTGCCAAAGGCGAGGCAAAAACACGCCCTGAAGATGAAATGGCTGGAGGAGGGGAAGCAGGTGCAGGTGCAACCGGCACAGGAAGGGGGGCAGCTGAGGGGCTTGCTTTCATCAACACAACAGATTCTACAAGTGGCTTTTGTGTTTTTACCGAAGCATGTTTCTTATCAGTATCAACATCTAATGCAACAACGCCACCAACAACCGCTTCATGAATTGTGCTTTCTATTTTTTTACTGCCAGTTGAGATTGATAAATCAAGTGCATCAATCGCATCGGCAGTTTCGCCTTCTTCTAACAAAACAGCAATCACTGTATTGATACGAACATCTTCTGTACCCGCAGGTACAATGATTTTGCCTAAAACACCCTCATCAACGGCTTCTACTTCCATCGTTGCCTTATCGGTTTCAATTTCCGCTAAAATATCACCGGGAACAACCTTATCGCCTTCTTTTTTCTGCCAACCCGAAACTGTGCCACACTCCATAGTGGGGGAGAGTGCTGGCATTAAAATTTTAATAGCCATTAGCGTAATCCTTTCACCAAATCAGAAGCGGTTTTGACAATTTCTTGAATCTGTGGCAATGCCGCTTGTTCTAAATTTGCCGCATAAGGCAATGGCACATCAACGCCTGCCACACGTGCAACAGGTGCATCTAACCAATCAAAGGCTTGTTCCATAATAATGGCGGCAATTTCTGCCCCAATACCCGCAAATGCCCAACCTTCTTCTACCGTTACCACGCGATTGGTTCTTTGTACTGATTCTATAATTGTTTGCGTATCAAGCGGACGCAACGACCTTAAATCAATCACTTCAGCACTGATGCCTTGTTCTGCCAAAGCCTCTGCCGCTTCCAATGCTTTGCCAACCGAACGCGAGAAACTGATAATCGTGACATCATCACCGGGGCGCAATGTTTTTGCAACACCGAATGGCACTAAATAATCATCATCTTTTGGCACAGAAAAAGATTTGCCATAAAGCAATTCATGCTCTAGGAAAATCACTGGAGAATTATCGCGAATCGCAGATTTTAGCAAACCTTTGGCATCGCTACCTGTATAAGGTGCAACAACTTTTATACCCGGACAATGTGCATACCAACTGGCGTAACATTGCGAATGCTGTGCCGCCACACGTGCCGCCGCACCATTAGGCCCACGAAACACAATCGGACAATGCACCAAACCGCCAGACATATAAAGCGTTTTTGCCGCAGAATTAATCACATGGTCTAATGCCTGCATCGCAAAATTGAACGTCATAAATTCTACAATAGGGCGCAAACCAGTAAAAGCCGCTCCAACGGCAAGCCCTGTAAAACCAATTTCAGTAATTGGGGTATCAATCACCCTTTTTTCGCCAAATTCTTCTAATAAATTTTGACTAACTTTATAGGCTCCCTGATATTGCCCTACTTCTTCACCAAGCAAGAACACATTTTCATCACGGCGCATTTCTTCTGCCATTGCATCGCGCAAGGCTTCACGCACTGTAATATTATCAACCTCACCGTCCCATTCCGCTTCCATTTCTGGACGGATAATCGCAGGAGCAGATATTTTCGCTGTTTCAGATGATGATTCTGCCGTCGTAGCCTCTGTTTGGGTAGCCGCACTTGGCGCTGATGTTGGCATCGTAATATCACTCGCACTCTCACCATCTTCAAGTAAAATCGCGATAGGCTGATTAACCGCAACATCTTCTGTGCCATCATTCACCAATATTTTACCAACAACCCCTTCATCAACAGCTTCCACTTCCATCGTGGCTTTATCTGTTTCAATCTCGGCCAATAAATCGCCTGAACTAACTTTATCGCCTTCTTTCACAAGCCAACGCGCTAACGTGCCTTTTTCCATTGTGGGTGATAATGCTGGCATTAAAATTTCAATTGACATAATCGTTATCCCTCCAACGCATAAACATCTGTGTAAAGCTCTGATAATTCAGGCTCAGGCGCGTTTTGTGCAAATTCAGCCGCCTCGTTAATCTTAGCGCGCAATTCTTTTTCCATTACCTTCAACTCATCTTCGGTAATAAGCTTTTTCTCAAACAATCTTGCTTTTGCAATTAATAATGCATCATGATGTTCTTTAATATCTTGCACCTCTTCTTTTGTTCGATATTTTGCTGGGTCCGACATAGAATGCCCACGATACCGATAGGTTTGCATTTCAACAATGGCAGGACCTTTGCCTGCCCGCACATCTTTTGAAATTTTCGTAATGGCATCATGCACAATTTCAACATCCATGCCATCAACAACATGCCCTTCAATGCCGTAAGCCACACCGCGATGCGATAAATCCGTTTTTGCTGAGGCGCGTTCAATAGATGTCCCCATGCCATAGCGGTTATTCTCAATAATATAAATAATAGGTAACTTCCATAAGGCCGCCATATTAAAGGATTCATAAACTTGCCCTTGATTCACAGCACCATCGCCAAAATAACATACCGCAATACCGCCATCATTCCGATATTGATGCGAGAAACCTAATCCTGTGCCTACAGGCACTTGCGCGGCAACAATTCCATGCCCGCCATAAAAACCTAATTCAGGGGAAAACATATGCATCGAGCCACCTTTGCCACGCGAACAACCCGCCGCGCGCCCAGTTAATTCTGCCATTACTGATTCCATACTCATGCCTGCTAGTACCGCATGGGCATGGTCACGATAGGATGTCACCGTCGAATCGCCTTTTTTCAACGCCGATTGCGTACCAACAGCCACTGCCTCTTGCCCGATATAAAGATGGCAAAAACCGCCAATCACACCCATACCGTAAAGCTGACCTACTTTTTCTTCAAACCGCCGTAACATAAGCATCTGTTTATAAAATTCTAATAATTTAGCATCACTTTTATTCTTTTCAGCCATTTATCACCTCTTTTAAAATTTAATATGGCAGTCTATATGATTATGACCAATCATTATACAAAATAGTTATGTATCACTATTTCGTTAAAAAAATCATCGTTGGTTGGGATAAATGATAACTTTCTCACCCGGTTTTGCCAACATCAGTAACTGACGTGCTTTTTCTTCTAACAATTCACTATCAAGCGTATCAGCCCTCAGCAACATTGCCTCCTGCTCAACATGGAAACGTGTTTGTTTCAATATTAGCAGTTTTTCTTCCAAATGCAAGGCTTTTGCCTCTAGCTGTTTGCGCCCTGCAATTGAGCTATCAGAATAAAACATATGGTGGATAATGTAAATAATGAACGCGAATAATAGAAAAGTTGCCAGATAAAATCTGCCATATCTTTTGCTATAAACACCCATTTGTCCGAAAAACATTATATATCCTTTATATTTAATCGTATCATTATTCTTATTATTAACATAAGATTTTGTCGCTTATTTGTCAATTTTTACTTGCATTGTGTTAAAAATCGTCTTATAAATCTATATAGGACTATTTCAGTATTATTTAGGAACTCTTATGTTGAAAATCAGCCGTTTGGCAGATTATGCCATTTTATTATTATGGCAATTCACCAATATAAAACAGCGCGATGCATCGCATGCGCCGCTTAATGTCAATTATTTGGCTGAAAAAACATCCCTGCCCGTCCCTACCATTGCGAAAGTTCTTAAATTACTCCATCATGATGGTTTGCTAATTTCTAAGCGTGGCGCGCATGGTGGTTATTTACTGGCACGCTCGCCGAATGATATTTCATTAGCGCATATTCTTAAAGCGATTGAAGGTCCTATCCATCTTACAAATTGCGTGAGTGATGATGATTCATGCAATATCTTAAACCTATGCCCGCTTTCAAATGTTTGGAACGAGGTTCATCAAAAATTTGAAGATATTCTTGATGAAACATCTTTGGCACAATTACAGCCTAAATTATCGTTTCATTACGAAGCGATATCTCATAAATAAGGAAAATTATGACAAATTCTCTCATTGATTCAGAAACCATTGAGCAAGTGGAAAAAATCGGGGAAGCCTATAAATATGGGTTTGTCACTGATATTGAATGCGAAGAGTTTCCGCTTGGGTTGAATGAAAATGTTGTGCGGATGATTTCTGCACGCAAAAATGAACCCGAATGGTTGTTGGAATCGCGCTTAAAAGCCTATCAGCGTTTTTTAACAATGAAAGCACCTGATTGGGCAAAGTTAGAGATTGCGCCGATTGATTATCAGCAAATTCGTTATTACGCCGCGCCTAAAATAAAAGATGCGCCAAAATCGTTAGATGAGGTTGACCCGAAACTTTTAGAAACCTATAAAAAATTAGGTATTCCTTTGCATGAACAAGAATTTTTGGCAGGCGTTGCCGTTGATGCTGTGTTTGATTCAGTTTCAGTGGTGACGACTTATCGCGGAAAATTAAAAGAATTTGGTATTATTTTCTGTTCTATTTCTGAGGCTGTGCAAGAATATCCTGATTTGATAAAACGCTATTTAGGGTCGGTCGTGCCTTATGGCGATAATTATTTTGCCTGCTTGAATGCGGCTGTTTTCACCGATGGTTCGTTTGTTTATATTCCTGAAGGGGTTACCTGCCCTATGGAACTTTCCACTTATTTTCGTATCAATGCTCAAAATAGTGGTCAGTTTGAGCGCACATTAATTGTTGCTGAAAAAGGCGCGAAGGTTAGCTATCTTGAAGGTTGCACCGCACCCATGCGTGATGAAAATCAGCTCCATGCCGCAGTGGTTGAATTGATTGCCGAAGAAAAAGCCGATATTAAATATTCTACCGTGCAGAATTGGTATCCCGGCGATGAAAATGGCAAAGGTGGCATTTATAATTTTGTTACCAAGCGCGGGCTATGCCGTGGTGATTATGCAAAAATCATGTGGACACAAGTGGAAACAGGCTCTGCCATTACATGGAAATATCCTTCCTGCATTTTGCAAGGCGATTATTCATCGGGTGAATTTTATTCAGTTGCCATCACCAATAACTGCCAACAGGCTGATACAGGTACAAAAATGTTGCATCTTGGCAAAGGTACAAAATCGCGCGTGATTTCCAAAGGAATTTCAGCAGGGCGTGCCGACCAAACTTATCGTGGCTTAATAAAAATTATGCCCAAAGCCAAAGGCGCGCGCAATTTCACACAATGCGATTCCTTGCTAATTGGCAATCAATGTGGCGCGCATACTGTGCCTTATATCGAGCAACAAAATGCTGATGCAATGGTTGAACATGAAGCAACAACCAGCCGTATCAGTGAGGAACAATTATTTTACTGTTTGCAACGTGGCATGAATGAAGAACAAGCCGTTGCATTAATTGTCAATGGTTTTTGCCGTGAAGTGATGCAAACATTGCCGATGGAATTTGCGGTTGAAGCGCAAAAATTAATCGGTATCAGTCTTGAAGGTTCTGTCGGCTAATGGGAGAAAACATGCTTAAAATTAAAGATTTACATTGTAACATTGAAGAAACCGCCATCTTAAAAGGCATTGATTTAGAGGTGGAAAAAGGCAAAATACACGCCATTATGGGCCCAAATGGTTCTGGCAAATCTACCCTATCTTCTTTGCTTGCGGGTCATGAAGCTTTTGAAATAACCAAAGGCACCATTCACTATAAAGGTGATAATCTGCTTGAGATGGGTATCAGCGAACGGGCGTTAAATGGGATTTTTCTTGCCTTTCAATATCCTGTTGCATTGCCGGGGGTAACCTGTAGTAATTTCTTGCGCGAAGCGTTGAATGCAAAACGTATCCATCAGGGTGAGGGTGATATGGACGCACTTGAATTTGCTAAAAAACTACGTGCATACGCGCCTATGTTAGGGATTGAAACCGATATGTTAAAACGCGGTGTTAATGATGGTTTTTCAGGGGGCGAGAAAAAACGCTTTGAAATATTGCAAATGATGATGTTAGAGCCAGAGCTTATCATCATGGATGAAACAGATTCTGGGCTTGATGTAGATGCGATGAAACTGATTGCTGATAATGTTAATAAGTTACGCGCAGATAATAGAAGCTTTATCATTATCACCCATTATCAACGCTTGCTTGATTATATCACGCCTGATTATGTCCATATTTTATTAGATGGCAAAATTATGAAAACGGGTGATGCCAATTTAGCGCAAATCGTTGAAAAAGAAGGCTATCAAGATATTTTGGCAAACGCCTAAATAAGAGACAATATTATGAGCAAATATTTTAATTTCACCATTGATGGTAAAAATTGGCAAAGCTATGGGGCAAAAACCGAAAAATGGCGCTATAGCCCTGCACAAAGTTTATTGGAAAATCAGCAATTAATCAGCGCGCCTCATCTTAACAAAGCACCGGAAAATCTTATCAAATTATTAGATGATATTCTTGGCGATTATTATTTATTGTTAGGCAATAATGATGCATCAGCTGAAAAATTACCGCAAGATATTTTCAATTTTTTCTCTGCTAATATTATCACACCTTTAGATAAGAATGAGGGGTTTTATCATCTCAATGAAATCAACAACCCTCATCATCAATGCATCAATGTGCTAAAATCACCTGAAAAACCGCTTGTGTTTATTTATGGCACAGATGAGAATGAAAGCTCTTTGATGGCTTGCACGCATCCATCGCTTAGGCTTGATATTGCCCATAATGTGGAAATAACGCTGATTGAAATTGTTGTTGGCAAACACATGAGCAACAGCCTGCTAGAATTTGATTTAGAAAAGAGTGCAAAACTTAATCATTATGTGCTTTCAGACCTTGCAGAAGATGCCATTCATATTGGGGATATTACCGCAAAATGCGATGAGAGTGCTTGCTATCAGCATTTATCATTTTGGCAAAATGGCGCAATGGTTCGCCGTGATACAAAAGTTGCATTAGAAAATGAGCATTCGCAATGTTTCTTAAATGGCATTGCGACGCTGAAAAATACCAGTAATTTAGATAATGCAACCTTAATCGAACATCAAAGCCCGAATACCACTGCCTCTGAACAATTCCGTGCCATTTTAGATGATAGTGCCATTCATAATTTTCAAGGCAAAATCATTGTTCAGCAAGAAGCGCAGAAAACAGAAGGCTATCAAATGAGCCGTGCTATGCTGTTAAGCGATAATGCCCGCGCCAACCATAAGCCTGAATTAGAAATCTATGCTGATGACGTACGATGTTCGCATGGTTCAACCATTGGTGCGCCTGATAAAGACCATCTTTTTTATCTGCAATCACGTGGCTTTTCTAAAAAAAAGGCATTAGAATTTTTGTGCAAAGCTTTTTTGAGCGAGCTTATCAATGATATTGCTGACCAGAAAATTCGACAATTATTTTTGCATTTCACTGGTTATAATATTGATGAATAAAATGCTAAATAGTGGGCAATCACAATGGCAGAAAGATTTTGCCGTGTTTGAGAATCACCCCGATTTGGTATTTTTAGATAGTGCAGCTTCCGCGCAAAAACCTTATCAGGTGCTTCATGCCATGCAAAAAATGGCAGAAAGTGGCTATGCAAATGTCCATCGCGGGCAATATGAGCTTTCTATTAACGCCACCATTGCCTACGAGCAAGCACGCCATGATGCCCAGAAATTTATCAACGCCCCTTCGTCTAAAGAAATTATTTTCACAAGAAACGCAACTGAAAGTTTTAATTTATTAAGCCATTGCCTGCCTGAAAGCTTGTTAAAAAAGGGCGATAATATTGCCATCACAGCTTTAGAGCATCATTCTAATTTTGTGCCGTGGCTGCAAATGGCGCAGAAGCATGAAATGAATCTCTCTGTGCTTGCCCCCGATGAAAATGGCGTGATTAGCCTTGATAAAATAGAAAATCTGTTTCAAAATAATGCCATCAAATTGCTTGCGATAACCCATATTAGCAATGTGTGTGGCGCGGTTTTACCCATTAAAGAAATCACGAAAATTGCCCATCAATATAATGCATATATTGTGGTTGATGGCACACAGGCAGCCCCTCATCTTGCCCTTGATATGCAAGATTTAGATGCGGATTTTTATATTTTTACAGGGCATAAACTTTATGGCCCTAACGCGATTGCGGTGCTTTATGGTAAATATCATCTGTTAGAACAACTGCCCCCTTTTATGTTTGGTGGTGGCATGGTCAATAAAGTTACTGAAAATAAAATTGATTTTTTACCTCCCCCCAATCGTTTTGAAGCAGGAACGCCACCCATTATGGAAGCGGTTGGTTTATCTGCGGCTATCAATTATATCAATGATATTGGTATGGAAGAGATTGAAAATAAAGAAGCACGCCTGACTGAAAAAATGCAAACCATGTTAGCAAATAAACCTTATATCAAACTGGCTGGCAATCCTGAAAAACGAGTATCTGTATTCGGTTTTAATTTGCAAAAGAATGATGGCACTCTCATCGCCGCACATGATGTTGCAACCTTGCTTGATGAACAACAATGTGCTTTACGTGCTGGGCATCATTGCGCGCAACCTTTCATGCAACATTTGGGAATCAATGGCTGTGTGCGTGCATCATTTGGGCTTTATAATCATGAAAATGATATTGATAGGTTGGCAATCGCGCTTGATAAAACAGCAAAAATTTTGAGGGTTAACTAATGGCAGACCAGCTTAAAAGCAATCCTTCTTTACAAGATTTTATGCCCCATGCAAAAGCCGATGAAGGCAATCAATTTAATTATGGCACATTATCGACTGAAAAACGCACGATAGATGAAGAAACCATTATCACGGCGATGAGAACAGTCCATGACCCTGAAATTCCTATCAATATTTATGATTTAGGGTTGATTTATAATATTGCACAAGATGAATGTGCGAATATTATTATCAGCATGACTTTAACCGCACCTGCCTGCCCTGTGGCTGGTATTTTACCCGCACAAGTGGCTGAAGCCGTTGGTAAAATCAGCAATATTGGCAAAGTTACCGTTACGCTCACATGGGAGCCATCATGGAATAAGGAAATGATGTCAGAAGATGCAAAATTAGTGTTTGATTTTTAAGCGAAGGTTTCCATGCAAATTATTCACCAAACAGCCCATCACAATTTTTGTAATCGCTTTCATAACATTTTTTAGCAGAATTTGTTGCTTTTGCTATTTCGTCTTGTGTTAGTTTTCCATTTAAAAATTCTAATGCTGGTGACGCGTTAGGCGACCCATTGCTTTTTGCCATTGACACGAATATATAGCCCTTTGGTGGATTCTGTGGAAGCCCTCCTCGCCCTAAAACATGCATAATTCCTAAATTAAGTTGTGCATTGGCATGACCTTGCTGGGCAGCTTTACCATGCCATTTAACCACCTTTTCATGATTTATTGTCACACCTTTGCCCTCATTATACATAACCCCTAATTCATATTGCGCCATTGCATGACCATTTGTTCCTGCTTTGACAAACCATTTTTCTGCCTTACCATAATCCTGCTCTATATTATCACCCAAATAATATTTAGACCCTAAAAAAAATTGCGCCTGAACATGATCCTGCTCTGCCGCTTTGTGATACCATTTAAGTGACTCAACACTATCTTGTGCAACACCTTTGCCACTTCCATACATAATCGCTAAAGTAAGTTGTGCATCGGCATCGCCCTTTTCAGCAAGGGCTTTGGCTGTTTTAAAATCCAACTGTGCCGTCGCGGGTAATGCCATCAGGCAAAAAATAAAGATGGTTACTAGTTTTTTCATGTGAGACACTCCTTTTGTATGTTTGAATATCTCATTATAATTAACCCGCACTCATATTTCAATAGATTGATGTAGATTCTCGGATAACAAGAACAATCCACCTTAATATCCGCGCCATACCCAAAAATTATCCATGATAATTTAAATAAAATCAGTTGGTTTTCTGCCTAAAAAAGATTACAATAACTTTAAGGAGTTTATTATGAACAAACCATCACCCCATAAATTGCTTACCCTTACGGAAAAGGCGGTTAACCATATCAATGGGTTAATCAGCGAAAGCGATAAACCTATTGATGGGCTTCATATTTCGGTTAGAAATACTGGCTGTGCTGGTATGGCATATGAAGTTAATTACGCCAAAGAAGAACCCAAAAATAGCGTCAAAGTAGAAGATAAAGGCATTACACTTTATATCGATAATTTTGCCTCTGTGTTTCTGGCTGGCTCTCAAATAGATTACAAAACGGAATTATTAAGCTCTGGCTTTACATTTGATAACCCTAACATTACAGGTGAATGTGGTTGCGGTGAAAGCTTTACCGTTGATGAATCGCTCGCGCAAACTGCTCCATCATCATAATTCTTAATTTCAGATGACAGATTCTCAAAAAGATTCGCCTCTGGTCACTGGCGCGGTTGGTCCGCATATGCTTAAATTATGCTTGCCACCGATGGTCGCCATGTTTGCGGTATTTAGCTATTATCTGGTTGATGCCTATTTTGTTGCCAAGCTAGGGTTACAACAGCTAGCCGCCTTTTCGTTCGCATCCCCCATATGTTTTTTGTTCATTACCATAGGCGTGGGTTTTGGCATTGGGCTAACCAGTATGATTTCCAATAATGTTGGCAAACACGGCATTATTAAATCTAAACCATTGGTGCGCGATGGCTATATATTATCGCTATTGATGGCAGTTATATTTGTGTTATGTGGGCAGTTCACCATTCAGCCACTATTTACATTAATGGGCGCAAGCACTGAAATTATAGGCTATGTAGAAATCTATATGCGTATCTGGTATATGGCTTTATTTTTTATTTTCCTACAAATTTGTAGTAGCAATATTATTCGTTCCACCACTGGGCAATCTTTATTGCCTGCCATTAGTAGCTTGTTAAGTGCTGTTATCAATATTATTTTAGACCCAATTTTGATTTTCGGCTGGGGTTCTATCCCTGCATTTGGTATAGCGGGTTCGGCTTACGCAACCTTAATTGCGAGCATTTTTACTTTTACTTTCACCTTTGCTATCGTGCTTCATAAAAAATTAATCATATGGCAGATGCCTAAATTTATGACGATGGTAAGGAAGCATTGGCGTCCGATTGTGCCAATTTTTCTATTTGCCACAGTTGAAAATGTTACCCCTGCGATTAGCGAAACAATTATGGTTTCTCTTTCTAGCCGTTTTGGAGATGAAGCTGTTGTATCATTAGGAATCATCAGCCGATTTTATCTGATTTTACTCACCCCTTATATTGGAATTTTCATTGGCATCACACCTTTCATCGGACAAAATTGGGGTGCAGGCAAGCCAGAGAGGGTAAAGCAAGCCATGATATTTGGGGCAAAAATAAGCATTAGCTACGCCATCATCACCGTTACGATGATGTATTTCCTCAGTGGATTTTTTGCCACACAATTCACCGATGAACCGCAGATTATTGCTTGGGTAGAATTTTTCTATCAATATGTTTATTTCACCATCATTGGCTTTGCGATTGTTAATCTTGTCAGTGCAGTTTTCTACGGCATGAAGCGCGCTATCCTGCCTTGCATGTTACAATTATTGATTATGTTCCTATTGGTGAGCGGTGCATTAATCCTGATGTATCTATTTGATTTTACAGGCATTTTACTGGCAGACCTTGCCAGTATGCCATTGGCTGGGTTGGTGGCTATCTTCTTATTGTTCCGCTTGAATCTTTTCAAACAACAAAAGCCAAAAATTTAATGACCCATAAAAAATCAGCAATCATCGGAGTTTGGCTGTTAATCGGCGCAACAACTGCCCTCACCCTCAAAGGAGTTTTCGCAAAATTAGCCTATCAAGAAGGCGCTTCCATCGATGCCGTGTTGCTGATGCGATTCAGCTTAAATGTACCGATTATTTGGGGGTTCTTTTTTATTTATTACCGTCATAATTTGCCAAAAATATCACGTTCCGATTTTCTATTAATCGCTTTATTGACCTTTCTTTCTAATTATATCGCCGCAAAAGCTGATTTTCATGCGATTGAACTTATTGGTGTTGGGCTATCACGTCTCTTACTAAATATATTCCCTGTTTTTGTGCTGGTCTTAAATGCTCTCTATCAGCGCAAAATGCCATCCTTATCCAGAATTATCTTAACATTGATTGTGCAAATTGGCTTGTTCCTTACCATTAGCGGTGGCGACCTAGCGGTATTTCAAGGGAATTTATGGGGGGCGATGTTCTCGATTGCGTCGGCTTTTTCATTCGCCTGTTATTTGGTGCTTATCGGCATCAAAGGCAAACATATTTCCAGCCAAACAATCATCACTTATATGATGACTTTTGCCAGCCTTTACATGCTGTTTGATTTTGGTTTTAGCAATGATATTCAGGAGTTGCAACTTTCAGCACCGGCATGGGGGTGGATTATTGCTTTGGCGATATTTTCTACCAGCATTCCACTTTTAATGGTGATTGAGGCGGTCAAGCGTATCGGTAGCAATGATGTAGCGTTGATAAGCAGTTTTAGCGCGGTGGCAAGCCTTATCATTTCGTTCATTCTTTTTAATGAACATTATAATATCTATCAATTAATCGGGGCGGCGATTATTATTATTTGTATTTATTTATTGAGCAAAAACAGCCAACGGGATTCTATTTAGCTGATTTACGAACTTACAAATTGCTTTTGTAACCTGCCATAATTCGCTGTAGAAAGCACCACTTCTATTTCTAAACTGCCATTTTCGCGCCATGTTTCTTCTAGCACATGCCCATGTTGATAAAGCCATGATTTAATGCTTGCCTCATGGGGTTCTAATAATAAATGATAACGGCAACCTTGTCTATCAAGAATGCTATCAATTTTTTTCCCTAACATCTTACAATCATTCTCGTTATGCGCGCTCATCAAAACGGCATCTTGTTCGTCTGCAAGCCTTGCAAAATGTTCTCTTGTTTCATCATCAGGCAATAAATCAGCCTTATTCCAGATTTCTAAAATCGTGGGTAATTCTTCATCGGCAAAAATATGCCCCAGCACCTCTAGCACATCATCACGCTGTTGCTGAAAATCCGAACTACTGGCATCGCGAACATGCAATAAAATATTTGCTTCTTTCACCTCTTCTAATGTGCTGCGAAACGCATCAATCAGCATATGGGGCAATTCAGAAATAAACCCAACCGTGTCACTTAAAATCACCTTTTGCCCAGAAGGCAAGCGAATATTACGCGTTTTGGTTTCTAATGTTGCAAATAGCATATCTTTAGAAAGATTTTCTAAACTTGCAAACCGTTCAAATAATGTTGATTTGCCACTGTTGGTATAGCCTGTAAGTGCCACCACGGGGCTTCCTGAAAATTGCCGTGTGCGTCTTTGCAAATGGCGCATTTGTTCTACACGCTTAATGCGTTTTTTTAATTTGGTAATTCTATTATCTAATAGTCGCCTATCAATTTCTAATTGCCGTTCCCCCGGACCACCCATAAAACCCGCGCCTCCGCGTTGTCTTTCTAAATGCGTCCAGCTTTTTACCAATCGCGAGCGTTGCCATTCTTCTGCCGCCAATGCCACTTGCCAACGTGCCTCGCGACTATTCGCCCGCGCGCCAAAAATTTCTAAAATAAGTGTGGTTCTATCTAATATTTTGCAATGTAAGTCAGTTTCTAAATTGCGATGCTGGGTGGGTGAGATAGTCATATTCAGCACCAATAATTCCAGCTCTTGCGTCTCAATTTGCTCTGCCAACCTATCCATCACGCTACGGCTTAGCAAGGTTGCAGGGCGAACTTCAGACATTTTCACGATTTCTGAACTGACAATATCTAGCTCAATGGCGCATGCAAGACCACAGATTTCTTCGAATTTTTGTTGTGAATTCCGCTGACTGTTATCACGTAACGCAGAAAAAACAGGATGAATAACAAGCGCGCGCGCCTTACCCACTAAGGGACTCAATATTATTCAGGTTGCGGTGCAGAATCTTCACCTTCAGGTATTTCTGTTGGCGCATCAGAACCTTCTTCTTCGCCATCATAAAGCGCAACGGGTTGCACTGGCATAATCGTAGAAATTGCATGTTTGTAAACAAGCTGTGCATGCGATGAACGCCGCAATAAAATACAAAAACTATCAAACCATGTCACAATACCCTGTAATTTAACCCCATTGACTAAAAATATCGTCACTGAAATTTTGTTTTTACGGACATTATTAAGGAATGTATCTTGTAGATTTTTGTTTGAGTTGCCAGACATTTTATTATCCTTTTATTTTTATATAATTAGCACTATTAAAGTGTGCCATCCGTATCACAATAACACTGCTTTTAAAACAAACAAGGGTGCTTTGCTAAAAAACAAACTTTTCCCCATATTTTAATCATATATTTATAGGCTTTTTAACGCAACCTTTTTATCAATGCCGATGAATCTAATCTGCCATGATTTTGCGCTGATAATTCCTGATAATATTCATTTACCAATTCAGCCACCACTAATTTTGAACCGTTCTTTTTGCCACGTTCTAGTGCATAACTTAAATCTTTAATCATCCAATCTAATGCAAAACCAAAATCAAATTTATCCTGCACCATTGTTTCCCCACGATTATCTAACTGCCAGCTTTGCGCCGCGCCCATTTTTAATGTGTTGATTAATTTTTCGCCATCAAGCCCTTCATTCATGGCAAAATTAAGCCCTTCTGAAAGTGATTGCACAACACCCGCAATGAAAATTTGATTGGTCATTTTCGTTAATTGCCCAGCACCATTTTTACCCATCAGGGTCATATTCTTGCTATAGGCTTGCATGGCTGGTTTTACAATGGCGAAATCTTTTTCATCGCCCCCTATCATCACGGTTAGCACGCCATTATCAGCCCCTGCTTGCCCGCCCGATACAGGAGCATCTAAAAAGCCAAAGCCATTATCACTTGCATATTCACCCAATTCTTCTGCCAAATCAGCCGATGCGGTTGTATGGTCAACCAATATTGTGCCTGATTTTTCTTCTATACCTGCAAATGCGCCCTCATCACCATAGCATACCGAGCGCACATCATCATCATTGCCCACACATATAAACACAGCCTCCGCACCTATCGTTGCTTGCTTTGGCGTTTCCGCATATCTGCCTTTATATTCCTTGCACCATGCTACTGCTTTACTATTTGTGCGGTTATATACAGTTACATCATGCCCTGACTTTGCCATATGTCCTGCCATGGGGTAACCCATCACACCTAAGCCTAAAAAGGTAACTTTCATCATGCCATCCTTGCTATTATAAATGCTATCGAATAAAATAAACTTAACGTAATTTATCAAATTTCACAAGTCAGATAGAATTACATTTTTGCATTATCTTAGATGATGCGTTATCATTATGCCATGACTGCCGATAGCCTCACCATTAATCCTATGAAGAAATCATTACAGCCTTTTACGATTGGCATTGGGCAATATTGTACCGATAGTGCCAATTTTGATGCTAATATAAAGCGCGCCGTTCGTTTGGGTAAATCCATGAAAAATAAAGCAGATTTGCTATTATTGCCTGAATTGTTTTTGAGTGGCTACCCGATTGATGATTTACTGCACCACCCTGATTTTATCCATCAACATAACAGCGCGTTGCTTGATTTAACCGATTTGCTTCACGAAAATAATGCGCCCCCGCTTATCATGGGTGCCGTCCATTATCGGCATCAGCGTGATGAATGTTTTAATTCGCTTTTTCATATTGCCAACGGCACTTATCAACATCTTTATAATAAATATAAATTGCCTAATTTTGGCGTGTTCGATGAAAAACGCTTATTCACACAAGGCGAAAATTATGGCAAAATTTTTAATCATTGCGGTTATAAAATTGGCTTGCTTATCTGCGAAGATGCTTGGTCGGCAGAAGGTTTTTCTATCCTTAAACATAAGGGTGCCGATATTGTGCTTGTGCCTAATGGCTCGCCTTTTGATGCCGATAAACACCATCGCGACCGCCTGAATTTATTTCCTGAATTTGCGCGTGAGTTTGCCATGCCTATTATTTATCTCAACCGTGTGGGTGCGCGTGATGATTTGATTTTTGATGGTGCCAGTTTTGTGGTGAATGAAACGGGCAAGGTAATTTTGCAACTGCCTAGCTTTGCCGAAGCCGAAGCGTTGATTACCATCGATAAAAGCCAAAGTAAGTTGACGATAACTGCCAAACTTTGCGATGAGGAAAATCATTACACCCATAGCAACAAACGCTATAATGGCGATAAATCCCTTGAAAGAATGCACGATATTTATCACGCGCTGATGATGGGGGTTAAGGATTATGCTCACCATAATGGTTTTAGCCAATGTGTGATTGGGTTATCAGGGGGCATTGATTCTGCACTGGTGGCAAGCATTGTGGCTGATGCCATTGGCGGTGAGAATTTAACCTGCTTGCTGATGCCCTCACAATTTACAGCGCAATCTAGCATTGATGATGCCATTAATTGCGCCAATCATCTGAACGCGCCTCATCATATTATTCCTATTACCGAATCTTATCAGCAAATTCTTGATGCGCTCAACCCTTTATTAGGCACTATCACCGGTGGCATCACGCATGAAAATCTGCAAGCGCGCACAAGAGGCATGTTGCTGATGGCGCATTCTAATCATCACAATAGTTTGCTATTGGCAACGTCTAATAAATCGGAAAGTGCGTGCGGTTATTCTACGCTTTATGGTGATATGTGCGGGGGTTACGCGCCTATTCAAGATATTTACAAAACTGATATTTTTGCGCTTGCCAACTGGCGCAACAACCATATCCCCGATGCAAGTGCCTGCAACAACCACGCGCCTATCCCTGAGAATATCATCACAAAACCACCTTCTGCTGAATTGCGCCATGGGCAACAAGATAGCGATTCCCTACCCCCTTATCCTATTTTGGATATGATGCTGTACCATATGATAGAGCATGAAACCCCGCTTGATGAGATTGCGATGATGCTTGCTGAAAAAGATATTCCTGATGGAAAAAATCTTGCGTTGAAAGTCTGGAAAATGTTACAAAATTCTGAATATAAGCGCAAACAAGCGACTATATGCCCTAAAATTTCTCAACGCGCTTTTGCTACCGATAGGCGCTATCCGATAACCTCATATTTTAATAAAAGTTAAACCTATGGTTCGTGTTCGTTTTGCCCCTAGCCCCACCGGAAAATTACATGCTGGTAATGCCCGTATCGCATTGATGAATTATTTATTTGCCCGCAAGCATCAGGGTGAATTTATGCTCCGTATGGACGATACCGATACCGAACGTTCGCGCGATGAATATGTTCAAGCCATTAAAACTGATTTGGCATGGCTTGGGATTGATATTGATATTTACGAAGCGCAATCAAACCGCTATCCGCGCTATCAAGCGATGCAAGAAAAATTAATTGCAGATGGCAGGCTATATGCGTGTTATGAAACAGCGGAAGAATTAGAATTAAAGCGAAAAATTCTGCTTGGGCAAAATAAGCCCCCGCTTTACGATAGGCAAGCATTGAATTTGAGTGATGCAGAAATTGAAGCCTATCAAGCCGAAGGGCGCAAACCGCATTACCGTTTTAAGCTAGATGAAACCCCAATGGAATGGCATGATATGGCGAAAGGCAAGCAATATTTCACGGCTAAAAATCTTTCTGACCCGGTGCTTATCCGTGCTGATGGCAATCCGCTTTTCACCTTTTCAACGGTAGTTGATGATATTGATTTTGCGATTAGCCATATTATTCGTGGTGATGACCATATTTCTAACACCGCGTTACAGGTGCAAATTTTTAAGGCAATGGGGGCTGATACATTGCCTGAATTTGCCCATTTGCCTTTAATTACCAATCATGAGGGGAAGAATTTTTCCAAACGTGATGATGATATTTCACTTGAGAAAATGCGCGAAAAGCAAGAATTAGAACCCATGACTCTAACTGCCACCCTGATACGAATGGGCACGGCAACCGCCGCTAATGGCACAGAAACAATGCAAGAATTGGTTGAAATTTTTGATGCCAGTGCTTACGGCAAAGCACCTCCGCGTTTTATATTAAGTGATGTGCAAGAATTTAATGCAAAAATTTTGCAACAATTTACTTTTGATGATGTGAAAACACGGCTGGCTGAATTTCATGAACACGCAGTAAGCGCGGAATTTTGGCAGATGGCACGGCAGAATATCAGCAAATTTTCTGAAACACAGCAATGGGCGGATATTTGTTTTACTGATATTAAAACCATCATTGCCGATGACGATAGGCAGATGATGGCACATGCGCATGATTTACTGCCTGAACAAATCAATCGCGAAAATGCTTCTATATGGGTGAAACAGGTAGGCGCGAAAACCGAACGCAAAGGCAAAGCGTTATTTATGCCGTTACGGCTTGCATTAACGGGCTTGCATCATGGTCCGGAATTAAGCGAAATATTACCTTTAATTCCCCGCGCGCATATTATCGAACGCCTCAAAAAAATAATTTGGGTGAGATGATGGGTGTAATGAGTAAAAAGAAAATAAAAAGAATTATTCTAAAATATCGTACAATTAGTTTACTTGCCACCTTTATAATCACATTAATAATTGCATTATTACTTGCTTACTTTGTTGCTGATTTTCTCTGTTGGATTGGCATTGAAGATGAGGCTAATATTATCTTTCGTGGGTTACTTTATTCTCTTCCACCTTTGCCTTTATTCTTTCTTTTATGGTTTTACCGCCATACTGATACGCAAGAAATCATTCATCAAAATGCCTTGTTTGAAGCGCAAAGATTAATATTAGAACCTGATAGTGGCAAAAAATCAGTTGCCATTGCCCAATTAAAAAAATTACTGATTAATGTTTCAGAATTTGAAGGCGATATTTATATTGCCCTTAAAGGAGGTTTGCAGCAAGACGCAGAATGGAAAAACCCTGAAGAATTACGCGCTAACCTTTCTAAGGTGAATCTTAATAGAGTTAATTTGCAAGGTGCTAATTTACAAGGGGCTAATTTACGAAGGGCTAATTTACAAAAGGCTAATTTACAAGGGGCTATTTTATACGAAGCTGATTTACAACAGGCTAATTTGCAAGGGGCTAATTTACAAAGGGCTACGAAAGGCTGATTTACGAAAGGCTAATTTGCAAGGGGCTGATTTACAAGGGGCTAATTTACAAGAGGCTATCTATATGATGCTATTTTCCCAAGGGGCTGATTTACGATAATAGAAAGGCTAATTTACAAGGAGCTAAATTTACATTCATATAGGCGATTTACCAAGTAGGCTGATTTGCGAAAGGCTATCTATGATGATGATACTCATTTTCCCTATGTGATTTTCTCGACTTTATGGCTCTACCGATACTGCACTAAAAGACCTTAAAACAATATTTAAAAGGGGAACATGGTATGATTCATATCAATGACGATATATTTAGAGAATAAAGCTGATAGACCCGCTGCATTTATCGCTTGTGATTTTATCGCTTGTAATGGCAACCCCCCGCTGTGCCATGAAATAAAATCCGTTCTTAGCTCGGCTTGCACTTGTACCAGTGGCGCGCAAACCTCGCCCCAACCCCCCGCATCATTAAGGGGGTGCGGATTTTTGCGATGATGAGGCAGAAGCCCATCATCAAAAAATAACCCCCCTTAACCCTGCCCCCGCTTTCATAAATTAACCACTTAAAGCTTGAGTTTTTACGATAATCTTGTTACATTGATCATGCCTTGTGAGTAAAATCATAATAAGGCAATTGGGGCTTCAAACCCTGCAAAGCCGGCGAACATCTGTTTGTCGATTAGAAAACACAAAGTTGCCTATTTGATATATCGGCTTTGTGTTTTCGTGCCTTTCGTTCTTTTAGAACCGGAGGCGATGTCTATGTCCAAGTGGCTATTTCGGTAGCAACCAAAAAGCATCGGGTTACTTTGTAAACTTTGAATCTCCGGTTCGCTAGAGGAATAATTCTCTAGCGATAACGAAGCAAAGATTATGCGATTCATACTTTTATTCCTATTATTCAGCTCACCTGCATTCGGCGCGAATGATGGCTATGATGCCGAGATTATTCGCATCATCGATGGCGATACATTTGTGGCGCGAATTACCATATTCCCCCATTTAGAAGCAACCCATTCCGTGCGGATTTTGTTAATCCAAGCACCCGAATTAAGCGGAAACTGCCCGCAAGAAAAACAACTGGCAAAGCAGGCAAAAATGCGCTTGCAAGAATTACTGCCCATCGGAAGCAATGTACAGATTCGTATCAATGATAGGTTCGATAGCTTTGGGCGCGTGTTGGCGCATGTGCATCATGCGACATATGGCGATATTGCAAAACGCCTTATCACAGAAAACCATGCGGTTGCTAGCGCGAAAGGTAAGAAACATGAATGGTGTGAGGATTAAAGAAAGGCTACCTCTGCTTCCGCAGGGGCTTTTGGGCTTCGGTACTAGTTTCGCGATGGGCCCCTGCTTTCGCAGGGACGACGAATCTTTTATCAGCTTACCCCACACCCCCTACAAAAGCAGGGAACCATGTTTCAACCCTGCCCGTCTCTTGACACAAGAGCAATACAGAGAAAAGACTAACTTCACCCAATCATTTGATGATTGCTAAAAATTCGTCCCGATATTTTGTGCTGATAGTTTCCCATTGCGTTTTTACCCATGCGATAAAACTATCGGTATCTTTTGCTTCATTTTGCAACATGATATAATTATCTTCATTAAAAAACGGCAAGCGGTAGTCAAGCGTGCCATCAAATGCAAAACGGCGTTTATCTTGCGCGCGTTGCCATAAGCCCTGTAACCGCACTTCAAGCGGTAAATTTTTAATCACCAATGATATTTTTTCATCGGCTAATGGCAAACGTTTATAGCGTTCATACAAGGTTTCAATATTCAAACGATAGATACCGATTGCATCAAAATCATTATTCTCAACACGGATAAAATTTAACTTTGCCTTTTGCATTTTTCCACGATTATTTTTCATCAATAAAAAAGCCGACTGATTGCGCGTTAAAAAAGGCATAATTTCTTGAGGAACTCTCACCGATAAAGTCACTGTTTTTAATTGATTATTGGCAGGCAGTAGCCTATATAAAATATCGCCTTTTTGAAAAGCATCGCCAACATTGCGGGGCATAATTTCAGCCACTTGTGACTGTGTTTTTGAGGTAAATTGTTGCACAAGCGCGTTATCAGCTAACCCTAACTTTTGCAACAACTCACCTCTTTGCCCTTCAAACTTTTTTAATTCTGAACCAAGCGATGAAGCTCTACGCTTAATCAATCTTTGTAAACGCGGTTGCAGAGATTGCAAATCGCGACTAAATCCTTCAATCAAGGCAAGCGTATCAAAAATATCCGTATCAATATACGTTAACTCGCGCCTTAAAATCTGTTTATCACGTTGATTCGCACGGGTGACGCGCTTATTGATATTCACCTTTTCTTGTTCCAATGATTGTATAGATTCTTCAGCATCCGTAATACGGCTTTGCAATCTTTGCCTTTGTGTATAAATCTCGCGCCCATATTCATCAAGCGCATCATAATAATCAGCAAATTCTTTCTGCTGTGCCAGTACAAATTCAGTAAAATCATCATCTTCATAGGCACGCTGACGCAAATCATCGGGCAACACCCATGTTAACTGCCCCGCTTTTTGTGTTTCAAGCCGTGATATTTGCAACCGCACTTTCGTTAATTTACCTGCTATTCGGTTATCGATAAGCGCGTTTCCAGAAGGCACAATGCTAAGAATCAATCGGTTGCGTGCCACCAACTGCCCCACTTCAGCATGGCGCGCATGAAATATGCCAGCCACTTCCGCCCGCTGAGTTGTTACATCCGGGATTTGGGTAATATTGGCATCGTAAGGCAGGGCAATGAGTTTGAAATAAAAATACAGCCCCAAAGGCGCAATGATAACAAGTAAAAACATGAAACTAACAAGCCTGCCAATCGCCATCTGGTCATGATAGTTTTTTTGTGAGCTGGCTGGTTTTTTAAGGCGTTTCTTATCTTTGGTTTTACCTGTGATTTTTACTTTTTGGTGTGATTGCTTTTTTTGCTGTTCCACAAGATAGGCAAACGCTTCCGCGCCTTGTTCGGCACCTGCTTCGGCAAGCTCGTGTGCTTCAATCATACTACCACCATGGGGGCCTATTTTTTTAAGCGCGGTTGGTTCAGAATCTGGATTTTCTTCAGGATTTATTTGCTGATTATCAGTTTCTGCTTGCGGAGATTCTGGCTGTTCTGGTGGTTCTGCATGAATTTGTTGCATCTCTACAATTTTTGCGCTCGATGCAAGCTTTGCAGCAAAATTGCGTTTTTCTGTCTCGTCATCCGTTGGCATCATATCACCTACATGTTACTAATGATATTTTTTGAATCATCAACAGCCGCTAATTGGCAATCGTGCAAAATCGCAATTCTATCGGTAATTTCCAAGAAACTACGCGAATGCGTTGCCACAATAATTGTTTTACCAAGCTTCTTTAATTCCAGAACGGAGTTACGAATATCAAACAAAGCGCGCTGGTCTAACTGCGCGGTAACCGCATCTAAAATCACCACTTGGGGCATGCCAAAGAAACTACGCGCAATCGCAATACGCTGTTTCAAGCCATAAGGAATCGCATCATCGCCCACTGATATTTCGGTAGCATAAGATTTTTCTAAATTATTGATATGTTCGTCAGCACCGGCTAACCGCGCCACATGGCGGATATCCTCATCGCGGGCATTGCTACTGAAACGGCAAATATTTTCAGAAACTGTGCCGGGCAAAAGGTCAATTTCTTGTGGGAGGTAGCCCACATGTGTACCCAATAATTCCTTATCCCAATCGCGATATTCAATGCCATCAAGAATCAGATTGCCATCATAATTTTCAATACCTGCCAATAATTTGCATAACATAGATTTGCCACTGCCAATATTGCCAATAATGCCCAATGTTTCGCCACTACGAATGGTAAGATTATCAACACGTAACACAGGGTCAATCACGCCGGGGATAGTGATTTTAAGGTTTTTCAACTGAAAATCGCCCTTTAATTCACGCGCCCAATGATTGCTAGATGTTTGGGGCATACGAATATGTTTGTTGATACGGGGCTGTTGGATTTTTGTTTTGAGCCATGGACGTAGATAATCGGAAAGCTCTACTAACGGACGCGCAATAAAAATCGCCACCCATAAAACAGCAAGCAATAATCCGTAATTGCTTAAATCATTCGAGCTCACAATGATAGGCGTAATCGCAATGCCCGCAAGGTAAAGCAATTTTACAAGGCTTTGGAAAAAGTGAATTTTATTCGCCTGTTGGATATGCAATAGAGCCTCACGCGCACGCGAGAGCACCCAAATTTGCCGCATATTCGCATAAAGCCCCATTGACAACATAGTTCGCCCGGCATTGCGAGCGATTTCTAACTTATCTAGCGTGGCACTTGCCACCGCTTCCGCACGTGCTTGCCCGGAGATATTCAACCAAATATTCAAACGCAACACGATAAACATCAAAATTGTTAAGGCAATCAGCATAATGCCAGCTTCTATATCAAGCCATAATGCCATGCCCATCCATAACGGAATGCCACATAAATTCACCAACGCTTTGAGGCAACCTTGCAACTGAAAATCACGGACCTGCACCATATCGCGCAACAAGCCATAGCGCGCAAAAACCGAATGATTATCAGCGCCTTTCTTGCCTTTGCTCATATTGGATTCAACACGGAATAATTGATTGTATAAAAGCGGAGTGAACAACCCTTCGTAGCGGTAATAAAGTCTATGAATCAAACGCCCTAGCAAATAATCAAGAAACGCAAAGAACATCAATAATGCAACCAACAAGCCTATCACATACCATAAGGTGCTACGGGTAGCGAGTAATTCTTGTAAGCTTAAAAATAAAAACGTGATACTTAATAGGCTCAACTGTGTGATGATGGCAAATAATAGCACAAAAACAACTGGCAATTTTACCTTGCGTTGTGCCGCAAAATACTTCTTTTGATAAGAATTTTTACTCATCTTATGTAATTATATTCCTTATAATATGATAACTCAAAATACTATAGGAAGAATAATGCCAATTATGGCAAAAAAATTATTAAAATGAAAAAAATATTTTTTATCAACAAAATTAAAAAAGCTACACCAAATTTTCATCTGATGTAGCTCTTCTCTTCTGTAGCAAATCATCCAAACCAAAAAGGTTTAGAATCAGAACTTTTAAATATTTTCTAAAATTGCGACCTGCTCTTGTGTACCATTTTGAACAACTTGTGCCGTATTTTCTGCTTGCTGTGGTAAAGCATCATCTAAAATCTCTGCACGTGTATTCGCAACAACTTCAGGCGGTGGCGGTGGTGGCGGAGCATCATTTCGTACCGGAGCAGCTTCTACAGGTGCTGGTGCAGGAGTAGCGACAGCTGGTGGTGGCGGCGGCGGTGCGACTACAATAATTTCTTGTGCAGCCTCTTGCTCAATTTCTTGTGCAACAGCATCACCTGTTCTTGCCGCTGAAGTTTCAGCGCCAGACGTCTCGTTTAATCTATCTTGAATAGTCCGTGGGTCAACCGTAAAAGCCTCACGACGTGGCACACTTGTAAGTGTAACCTCAGTGCGTGGGTCAAAAAATTCTACATAAAGCTGTTGGGCTTCAATATCATAATCTAGGCGAACCGAAACATCACGGCTATTTTCAGTCGTCTGCGCTGCGGCATTGCGTTCAGCATTCTGTTCGGCAAGGCTAGCACCACCCTCATCAGCATTTAAGTCAATAACATCATCTACTGTTTGCACAACATTGTCGGAACGTTGATTGTCAGTTGCAATACCACCATTAACAGCACCCGGATTAGCCTGGTTTGGTAAGTCAGTCGCAACAGGAGTAAAACCTGCGGGGGTAATTTGAATTTCAGCCATTTTATAGCTCCTTATCAAACAATAGAGATAACACCATCACAATTCTGCACGCATATCTCGTAAAAATAGACACCTCATTACATTGAGGCACTTCCAAATAATAAAGCCACTTGTTTTAACAATCTTATGTTTAAGAATAACAAACACCTTTTATACTATTTTCATAGTAATAGCTTTTTACGTAAAATGCAAGTGTTACCGTGTTTTTTATAGAATAAACTTAAATTTACGGTTACTTTTTTATAAAAATATGTTACGGCAATCAATTTTTGACGAAAAATTTATAAAACTGCGGATTTTTAACGATTTTTTGGTTTATAACCGCCATTTTTTTCTTTCCAATCGGCAATTATTTTCTGTAATTCCGAATCGGTTGGCTCAGGAAGCATAATTTGTAGCACCAACAATAAATCACCCGCAAGCTGTTTACCAGCACCGGGCACACCACGCCCTTTCAGACGTAATTTATTTCCGCTAGAAGAATAAGCCGGAATCATCAATTCAATCACGCCTGTTAGCGTTTCAACCTTTACCTTACCCCCTAAAACAGCCTCATCAATACTGATGGATAATTCAGACACGACATTGCGACCTTCTAAACGAAATTTTTTATCAGGAGTTACGAATATTTCTACAAAAACATCGCCCCCACGCACGCCCTGCCCACGCAACCGTAATTTTGTACCAGTTTGCGTTCCCGGCGGAATAGAAACCTTGATTTTCTTACCATCTTCACGCGAAATTTGTTTCTGCACCCCTAACACAGCATCTGCAAATTCAATTTCCAACGATGAATTCACATTCTTTCTTTGTTGGGCTGAGGAAAAATTTTCTTCATTCTGGTATCTGCCTTTGTTGAGAATATCATTCCATTGATTAAAACCACTAAAAACAAAATCATCTTGTGATTGCTGTCCAAACATGCTTTCTTTCGCTTGTTTTTGCTTGTTTTTCGTGTTTTTTATCGCATCATAAGCAACATTTATTTCTTTAAATTTTTTAGAATATTCCTCATCACCGGGGCGAATATCAGGATGATATTTTTTTGCTAATCTATGATAGGCTGTTTTAATTTCACCATCACTTGCAACGGGACTAACACCAAGCATTTTATAGGGGTCATGATTCATGGCGTTTTTTTATAGCACATGCTATCTCCATTGCAACAAATTATTATTTTATAAAAAATCTATAATTTTTGTGATTAAATCAAATGCACTCAAGCACATAGAATTTACAGTTTATATAAATTTTTACCATCATTATATTTTTATTTTGATTTTATCCACAAAATAATATATAATGATAAATAGAAGATCGAAAAGATCAATGCATCATTTTTGTGGGAGGAAATAATGCGCCAACAAATTTTCATGTCGTTTATTCGACAAATATCAATTTTGTCTATCATATCTAGCATTTTTTATGCCAATCTTGCAAGCGCGCAAGAAGCAGGTGCAAATAACGTTGCGCAATCCAATGCCAATATCTTACCAACCGATAGCTTCTTATTGCTTGAATTCAATGGGATACCGCTAGTGATGTGGATCATCTTGAGCATTACTTCAACTATAATTTTAAGCATCACGCTGATGGCAATGATTTCATCACGCATGCGTGCACAGCATCTACGCAATCAGCAAATTGAGCCAGTGCGCCATATCTATCGTGCTGATAAGAACTATGGGCATCACCGCCATTTCGATTAATCATTAATTTTAGGTTACTCCTAAACATAGATGAAATTGATATTTTTTTGACAAAACACTTACGCTACTGTTATGTAAATCATCATGGATAAGAAATTTTATATCGTAACAGGTGCCGCAGGCTTTATTGGTTCTAATATTGTCCATCGCTTAAATATAGCTGGGCATAATGTCATTGCTGTAGATGACCTTACTGAAGGTGATAAATGCTCTAACCTTGCCGATTGCACTCTTGCTGATTATTACGATAAGGACAAATTCCTTAAACTGATACTCAAAGATAAATTCCCTGCACAAAATATTAAAGCCATTTTCCATCAAGGCGCATGTTCTGATACAATGGAAACAAATGGCAAATATATGATAGAAAATAATTATCATTATTCGATGCATCTATTAGAATGGGCGCAAAAGCATAATATCCCCATGCTTTACGCATCAAGCGCGGCGGTTTATGGGGGTGCAACCAATTTTGAAAATAACCCGCAAAACGAAAAGCCTCTGAATGTTTATGGCTATTCAAAATTATTATTTGACCAAGTGGTACGGCAAAAAATTAACGATGGTAGCCTGACGATTCCGATTGTTGGCTTTCGTTATTTTAATGTCTATGGTCCGCGTGAAAATCATAAGGGCAAAATGGCTTCGGTTGCCTATCATCATTTCAATCAATATCAGAAGCAAGGCTATGTTAATCTTTTCAAAGGTTCTGGCGGTTATGAAAATGGCGAACAACAGCGCGATTTTATTTATATTGATGATATTGTGGCTAATAATCTTCATTTTTGCTCGCAATTTGAACAGGATAACAAAAGCCAAAAAATTGTGAATCTTGGCACAGGCAAGGCGCAAAGTTTTAACGCGCTTTCTGCTGGTATGGTGAATGCATGTCGGCATTTTAACAATCAACCCATTCTTTCATTGCAAGAATTGCAACAGCAAAATATCATTCGCTATATTGATTTTCCTGATGCACTCAAAGGAAAATATCAGCATTACACACAAGCCGATATTACTTGCTTGGAAAGTGCCAAATCAGATAATTGTTCCTTCACATCTATTGAATATGGCGCACGTAATTATTGTCGTTGGTTGCTTGATAATCTCACTTTATAATTCTAGTATCTGCACCAATTCAATGCTATAATGCAAATGCGGATGGTCGGGCGGTCGCGCTTTTTTAAGTGAGGAAAGTCCGGGCTCAACGGAAAGAAGATGCCGGTTAATTGCCGGTATATCGCAATGTCATAATTACGATATCAGGAAAGTGCCACAGAAAATAAACCGCCATTTTTATAATGGTAAGGGTGAAACGGGGCGGTAAGAGCGCACCGCATCTTTTGGTAACAGAAGATGGCATGGAAAACCCCATCTTGAGCAAGACCAAACAGGATTTCATATATGCCTTTCCGCATGAAATCGGGTAGGTCGCACCGAGCGTTGATGGTAACATCGCGCCTCAGATGAATGGTCGCCAATAACAGAACCCGGCTTATAGACCATCCGCACTTTTATATCAATCATTACCGCATTAATTTGCGGATGAATCATTACCGCATTAATTTGCGGATGAATCATTACCGCATTAATTTGCGGATGAATCCGCATTAATTTGCGGATGAATCATTATCGCATTAATTTGCGGATGATTTTATCTAAAAAAGCTGTTTCTTGCTTATTGAGTTTGCCTAATAATGTCTCTTGATAATCTAATGCCAAAGGCACCAATATCTCCATCATTTCTATCCCCTGTTCGCTTAACGATAATGATAGCAATCTTTTATCATGTTGGTTGATGATTTTTCTTAACAAACCCCTTGCTTCTAAATCTTTCACAGCACGGCTAACCGCAACTTTATCTAAATCTACGTGCCGATGTATATCACGAATAGAAATTTCAGTATGTTGCGTAAGATGCACAAGCACGCGCCATTGGGCAACAGTGATAGAAAATTTATCCTGATATTGAATTGCCAGCGATTTTGAAACCACGCCACTTAAACAATTCAAACGGTAAGGCAGGAAATCATTCAAATCAAATTTTATTTTTTTATTGGATTTCATGAAAAATTCTATAAAATGATTGACATAAAAAGACTTATTCGTTACATTTGAAACAAATAATCCTTGTATTAAGGGTATCATATGTCTTATTATATCGCAAGTATGGGTTATATCGCAAATATGGGTGAAAATATAGTGCTTAGAGAATGGAAAAAACATGGTTGATGATTCATATATGTCTGGTTTTGGCAATCATTTTGAAACAGAAGCATTGCCTAAAGCCTTGCCTATCGGCATGAATTCACCGCAAAAATGCCCCTATGGACTTTACGCTGAACAGCTTTCAGGTTCGCCTTTTACAGCGCCCAATCATAATAACAAACGCTCATGGCTTTATCGCATCCGCCCTTCTGTGAAACATCACGGGCATTATAAACAAATTGATAGCGGTGCTTTTAAGTCCGCGCCAGCTACTGTTAATGCTATTTTGCCGATTGCACCTATGCGGTGGGATGCGCCCAAAATAACGGATAGCCCGACTGATTTTATTCAAGGCATTCATACGATGAGCCTTTCAGGCGATGCACAAGCCAGAACGGGCATGGGGTGCCATTTATATATGGCAAATCAAACGATGGAGAAGCGTTATTTTTTCAATGCGGATGGCGAAATGATGATTGTGCCTGAATTGGGTAGCCTTATCATTCATACCGAATTTGGCATCATTGCCGTTGAGCCGGGTGAAATTGCGGTTATCCCGCGTGGCATTATCTTTAATGTAGAATTAGCAGATGCAAAAGCAAGGGGTTATATTTGCGAAAATTATGGCGCGGCTTTTACCTTGCCTTATCGTGGACCTATTGGCGCAAACTGCCTTGCCAATGCGCGTGATTTTCTAACCCCCCATGCAGCATTTCATGAAACAGAAACACAAGGCATATTGATTGCAAAATGGTGTGGCAATCTTTACGAGGCATCTATCAATTATTCACCGCTTGATGTGGTGGCGTGGCATGGCAATTACGCGCCTTATAAATATGATTTGCGAAAATTCTCACCTGTGGGCGCGATTTTATCTGACCACCCCGACCCATCTATTTTTACTGTTCTTACCTCGCCATCAGGCATAGAAGGCACAGCCAATATTGATTTTGTGATTTTCCCTGAACGCTGGCTAGTTGCCGAACATACATTCCGCCCCCCTTGGTATCATCGCAATATTATGTCAGAATTTATGGGACTTATTTATGGGCAGTATGATGCCAAAGAAGAAGGCTTTGTACCCGGCGGTGCAAGCTTGCATAATTGTATGCTACCCCATGGTCCTGATGATGATGCCTTTACCAAAGCCACTCATAGCGAATTAAAACCAGTCAAATTAGAAAACACACTCGCTTTTATGTTTGAAACATTTCTGCCACAGCATATCACTGATTTTGCAGCCCATGAGGCACCTTTGCAGAAAAATTATCCAGATTGTTGGAAAAGTTTGGCATCACATTTTAACGGCACAATAGAAGGAAAATGGTAATATGAAACTTGCAAGTTTGCCCCATGATAACAGCTTAGAAATCTCTACAAATAACCGTGCCACTAATAATCGTGCCACTAATAATCGTGCCACTAATAAACGTGGGCCGGTTGATTGTTGTCAGCAAAGATTTGAAATCTTATGCAAATGCCCACCATATTGCACCAAATATGCAATCAGCTTTGGATAATTGGCAAACAGCCGAACCCCTATTGCGCGCCCTTAGCGATGAATTGGAAAATGGCAAAGCAACTTCTTATGATTTTGATGAAACGCAAGCCTTACCTCCCCTACCCCGTGCCTATGGCTGGGCAGATGGCAGTGCCTATGTCAACCATGTTGAGCTTGTTAGAAAAGCACGTGGTGCCACCATGCCTGAAAGCTTTTGGCACGACCCTTTAATGTATCAAGGTGGTGCTGAATGTTTTCTTGCCCCGCGCGCACCTATCGCCATGCAAGATGAAGCATGGGGCATCGATATGGAAGCAGAATTTGCCGTGATTGTTGATGATGTTTCGATGGGGGCTGATGAACAAACCGCAAAACAAGCCATTAGATTATTGGCATTGGTTAATGATGTTTCCTTGCGTGGGCTTATCAAAGATGAGCTTGCAAAAGGCTTTGGCTTTTTTCAATCAAAACCGGCAACAGCCTTTTCACCTGTTTTTGTAACCCCTGATGAATTAGGCGATGCGTGGGATGGTGCAAAATTGCATTTAACCATGAGGATTGATTTAAATGATGAGCCGTTGGGGCGTTTAGAAACAGGTAAAGATATGGTTTTTGATATGCCTCAACTCATCAAACATGCGGCAAAAACTCGTCAACTCTGCGCTGGTACCATCATCGGTTCCGGCACGATTTCTAATAAATCTGAAACTGATACTAGCGATAATGATATGGGCAAACCTGTAAGCGAAGGGGGTGCTGGCTATGCTTGTTTAGCGGAATTGCGTATGATTGAAACCATTTTACATGGCGCACCAAAAACGTCTTTTATGCGCTTTGGCGATAACGTAAAGATTGAAATGTTAGATAAAAATGGGCAGAATATTTTTGGCACCATTCAACAAACAGTCATAAAATACCAACCATAAATTAAGGAATATATCATGGGTAAAAAATTTGCATCGCAAGGCGATTTAGCTGAAAAAACAATTAGCTTTTCGGAAATTGGGCGCGATATATGGGCATTCACTGCTGAAGGCGACCCTAATACAGGCGTGATTATTGGTGATGATTCTGTGATGATTATCGATGCACAAGCAACGCCAAAACTGGCTGATAAAGTGATTGAGAAAATCCGTTCTGTGACTGACAAACCCATTAAATATGTGGTTTTATCTCATTATCATGCGGTGCGCGTGTTAGGTGCGTCTTCTTATAATGCGACAGAAATTATAGCATCAGAAAAATGTCGTACGATGATTCACGAACGCGGGCAAGAAGATTGGGATAGTGAATTTGGTCGTTTCCCGCGCCTGTTTGAAGGGCACGAGAAAATTCCCGGTCTTACTTGGCCAACACTTACTTTTGAGAATAAAATGAGCTTCTTTTTGGGCAAACGCCGTGTGGATTTGATGCATATGGGGCGCGCGCATACTGCTGGTGATATTGTGGCTTGGGTTGCTGATGAACAAGTGATGATGACGGGCGATATTGTAGAATATCATTCTGCTTGCTATTGTGGTGATGGTCATTTTAATGATTGGATTGGCACACTTGATGCCATTAAAAAATTTAATCCGCGTGCTATTGTACCCGGGCGTGGCGATGCGCTGATAGGCCATGATAAAACGCATGAAGCCCTTAATAAAACGGCAGATTTTATCGCAAGCACGTATCAACCGGCGGTACAAATTGCCGCACGAGGCGGTAACTTAAAAGAAGCCTTTGCCGCTGTGCGTGACGCATGTGATAAAAAATTTGGTGATTACGCCATTTATGAACATTGCCTGCCCTTTAATGTGGCACGCGCTTATGATGAAGCCTTAGGCATTGATACGCCGCGCATCTGGACAGCAGAACGCGATATTGCCATGTGGGAAGCATTGCAAGGATAAATCAACGAGTGAAAAAGGCTAAATAAAATGGATATCAACGCCCGTTATCAACCATTTGAGATTGACACCCCGCCTGAAATTACTGCAAAAACCATTGGCAAAACTGCGGTGATTATCATAGGAGCTGGTCCTGTTGGGCTAACGGCTGCGTTAGATTTGGCAATGCGTGGCGTGGCATCAATCGTGGTTGATAAAAAGCAACAGCTTTCGGTTGGAAGCCGTGCCATCTGTTGGGCAAAGCGGACATTGGAAATTTTTAATCGCTTGGATATTGGCGAAAAAATGGTCGCAAAAGGAGTAACATGGCAAATTGGGCGCACTTATTGGGGCGATGAGGAAATTTACAATTTTGACTTATTGCCAGAACAAGGGCATAAAAACCCCGCTTTTATTAATCTGCAACAATATCATGTTGAAGATTGTCTGATTAACCAATGCCGTCTTTTTCCTGATTTGATTGATTTGCGCTTTGGCAGTGAATTGATTTCGTTTGAAGATAAAGCCGAAGACATTACTGCGACTCTTAAATATAAAGAAGATAATTATCAAATAAAAGCTGATTATTTGCTAGCATGTGATGGTGCACATAGCCCTATGCGTACGATGTTGGGGCTTGATTTCAAAGGCACACGCTTTTTAGAAAAGTTCTTAATTGCCGATGTTAAAATGGATGCACCTTTTCCTCAAGAACGTTGGTTTTGGTTTGAGCCTAGTTTTCATTCCGGGCAATCATCATTACTGCATAAACAACCTGATAATATTTATCGTATTGATTTTCAGCTACCCCCCGATGCGGATAATGATATTGAAACCGAAGCAAATAACGTCCGCACACGGATAAAAAAACTATTAAAACATGATGATTTTCAACTCGATTGGGTCAGTATTTATCAATTCCATTGCAGGCGGATTGAAAATTTCATTCATGGCAGAATTATTTTTGCAGGTGATAGCGCGCATATTATCTCCCCTTTTGGTGCAAGAGGTGGCAATGGTGGCGTTCAAGATGTTGATAATTTATGTTGGAAAATAAGTTATATTTTGCAAGGCAAAGCCGATAAAAAATTATTAGAAAGCTATAATGAAGAGCGCACGCATGGCGCTGATGAGAATATTGCAAATTCCGCACGCACCACAAAATTTATGTCGCCCAATAGTGAAATTGAAAAAATGTTCCGTGATAATTTGTTAAAATTGGCACGCAAAACGCCATTTGCGCGAAAGCTTATTAATGCTGGCAGGCTTTCTGTGCCATGCAGTTTGGTGAATATGTCTCTGCAAACCCCTGTCGATACTGATGAACATGATGTGTTAAAACCCGGCATGGTGTGTTTTGACGCACCTCTTCAAACAGCCGATGGGCAGTTTAAGTATTTGCTTGATTGCTTGAGTCAAGATTTTACCTTGTTGGTGCGTGGCGATATTTCTAGCATCAGCGAAACATTACCTAGCCATGTGAGTATTCTTAATTTAGATGATTATACCGATAATGAGAATTATTTAATCACGCGCTATCCGCATGAATGTTATTTAATTCGCCCCGACCAGCATGTTGTTGCTTTGTGGCAAAAAATGCCAGATAATCATGCACTCCACCAAGCCTATCAACGCGCAACCTGCCAATAAAGGAAACATAATTATGGCTCTTATCACTGATTATAATTTTGGTAAAAACTACGAAGGCGATGAAACCTATCAGCAATTGCTTGATGCGCATCAGGGGCTAACCGCCCAGCAAAGTCATGAATTAAATACGCGCCTTGTGTTAATTTTAATGAATCATATTGGCGATAAAGCAACTTTGAGCCAAGCGATTGAGCTTGCAAAACAAAGCGATTGAAATTTTACACTATAAATAAGCGTAAATTACATTGGATGTTGCTGCGATTTTTGCTGTTTCATTCTGTCTGAAATCAACCCTGACGGTTGCCAATCTTTTGCCATTTTTAAGGTTTTGTGCATCAATAATCACATCACCTAAAAATAACGGTAGCATAAAAATTGTATCTAACTTTACCGTTGTCATGGCGCGAAAACTTTGTTGCTGATGGCTTAGGCTTAACACGCCCACACTATCGGATACCGCGCTGATTGATTGCCCGCAAACAATATCGCCATCACGGGTAATCGCAGGATTTTTTGGCAATAAAAACCGATACCCCCCTTCAATCGGAGCAACTGGCTTAATATTTAACGCACGCACCCAATCGGCATAAATATCACCCAATAATGCAACCATTTCATCATGTCCAAATTGATTATTTTCTGCCATGCGATAAATCCTTTCCAAACCGAACCAGCGTTGAATTCTTTTTTATCATACCGATACCCGAAAAATCATCAAGCCATTGCTCGCTTGCCTCCCATAATAAATGATAAAAAGATTGCGTTAATTGATAGGCTTGATAATAAAACGGATTTGCAGGATGATAACAATCATCAATCAACACTGCTTTTCGCCATGCGTGAATTAATAAAATACGTGCAACCAACGCATCAAGTGCTGTTAATTCATCACGTCTTTGTAAGGCTTCATGAAGCGTTTGAAATTGCGTCACCAACGTATCATAAAGCTCGGATGATTTATGTTGCTTTTTCACCCATGCCAAGATTTGCGCCTTATTATCCGCATCCGCATTTGCGTCCGCATGAAAAAACATGAGTTGCGGAATATCAGGAAGCTGTTCATTCTTACCAATAAATCGAATAAATAAATGTAAATGCAATCGGATAAAACCTGCCCCTTGTAACTCATCTATCAAATCATCGGTTAAATCTTGTCTTTTTACAGTCGCTAATTGCCAAGCTCCTTGCCATTTATCACCATCATCATAATTAGAAAAAATTTTTTTACTGGCTTGTACGGTTATACTCGTCATAGCAGGACTAAGCTTATAATAGCTATTACCCTTTTCACGTAACCGGACCATAGAACCATCATTTGTAAGGCGCGACATAGCGGTACGGATTGCCCCTGAACCAATTTTCATACGCTCTAAAATGGCATGCAACCCCCGAAGCGAAAATTTCTCCCCGCGCGGGATAACCGCATCGCCATAGATGCTAATCACCAACGACCAAACGCGCAAATGATGGTTTTTTTCATGAATATCGGCAATAATATCATCAAGAATATCGGTTGCTTTACGCGCCACTATCACGCTCATCGATGACACGCACGGCTTTCCCTTGCGAGCGTTCCATTGTTTGAGGCGTCACAACATTCACTTCTACCGTGATGCCGATAACCCCCTTAATGGCTGTTTGTAATTTTTCTGCGCTTGCTTGTTTTTCTGCATCAGATGCTGCCTTGATATTGGCTTCAACATTCACCGTCAGACTATCCATTCTATCTTTTTTGCTTAATTTAAGCTGATAATGGGGCGATAGGCTATCAATCGCTAAAATCTGTTCTTCAATTTGAGTAGGAAACAGATTAACGCCGCGAATAATCAACATATCATCACTGCGCCCCGTGACTTTTTTCATACGGCGCATGGAACGCGCTGTGCCGGGAAGTAATGTTGTTAAATCACGAGTGCGATAACGAATAATAGGAAATGCCTGTTTCGTAAGGCTTGTAAAAACCAACTCCCCTTCACTGCCATCAGGCAATATCTCGCCTGTCATCGGGTCAATCACTTCCGGGTAAAAATGATCTTCCCAAATATGAAGCCCATCTTTACTTTCCACGCATTCATTCGCAACCCCGGGCCCTATCACTTCGGAAAGCCCATAAATATCAACCGCATGCATATCAAAAGATGTTTCCATTTCAGTCCGCATTTTATCCGTCCAAGGCTCCGCACCAAAAATACCAACTTTCAACGATGTTGCTGTTGGGTCAATCCCCTCATGAAGCATATGGTCTAAAATTGCCAACATATAAGAAGGAGTCACCATAATAATATCAGGCTTAAAATCCTGTATCAATGTGACTTGCCGTGGCGTCATGCCTCCTGAAATAGGAATCACCGTGCAACCAAGTTTTTCCGCACCATAATGCGCACCTAAGCCACCTGTAAATAATCCATAACCATAAGCAATATGAATTTTATCGCCCTTTTTGCCCCCTGATGCACGGATAGAACGCGCCACCATTTCTGCCCACATATTCACATCATCTTGGGTGTAACCAACAACCGTTGGCTTGCCTGTTGTTCCTGATGAGGCATGAATCCGTGCCACTTGTTCCATTGGCACAGCGAACATATTAAATGGGTAATTATCACGCAAATCTTGTTTAACGGTAAAAGGGAATTTACTTAAATCGCTTAATTGTTTTAAGTCATCGGGGTGCAAGCCTGCTTTATCAAAATGCTGGCGATAAAATGGACTATTCTGATAGGCATGATTGAGCGACCATTTCATCCGTTTCAGTTGTAATGAAGTAATCTCATCACGCGATGCTATTTCTATTGGGTCTAAAGTTGCTTTATCAGCTTGTAATTGTTGCATCTTAAACTTCCTCCATATCAATAATTTGCCCTTTGACCGCACGCGAGAAACCACGAAATTCAGCAATCTTTTCATCTTTTTGATTATAAACCTGCACATCAGTCATGCTTGAACGCCCTTGTTGATTATGTTCGGTGCCAATTGCAATCAGCACATCATTTTCATAAGCAGGTCGCAAATAGCTAATCACGCAATGTTGCCCTACCTTAATCCGATTATCCGTATTACAAGCAAAAGCAAACGCGCTATCGGCAAGGGTGAAAATTAAACCGCCATGGCACATTTTGTGACCATTGACCATATGTTTCTGCACCGTCATTGTTAGTTTTGCATAAGATTTTTTAACCTCAACAAGTTCCATTCCTAAATAAGGCGATGCGCTATCACCACGCCACATGGCATCTGCACATGCTTTGGCTAATTCATCTTCATTCATTATTTTGCCTTTCCCGTATAATTGGGGTCTCTTTTTTCTAAAAAGGCGCTAACCCCCTCATCATAATCTGGGCTATAGCCTGCTTTTCGTTGAAAATCACGTTCTAGTAATAATTGCTCTTCAAACGTTTGATGTTGCGCTTCATGAATGGCTTGCTTGGTTAAGCCAAGCCCATAAGTAGCGGCTTTGGCAAATTTCTTTGCCAATAATGTTGCCTCATCTAACAATTTATCATCAGGGCAAACACGATAAATCAATCCCCATTCATAAGCTTTTTCTGCCATTAAAGGCTCGCCTAACATGGTTAGTTCTTTGGCGCGTGCTTCCCCTATTGTATGGGTGAGCGTATAGGTGCCACCTGTATCAGGCACCAACCCTAATTTGCAAAATGACTGGATGAATTTTGCCGATTGCGCTGCCAATACAAAATCGCACGCAAAAGCGAGATTTGCACCAGCACCAGCAGCAACCCCATTAACGGCACAAATAATGGGTTTGTTGATATTTCGTATCAAATTTACCAGCGGATTGTAATATTTTTCAATGGTTTCCCCTAAATCTGCTTTGCCTTCGCGTTGGCTAGGGTTGCGTTCACCTAAATCTTGCCCTGCACAAAACCCACGCCCCGAGCCTGTGATAATAATCGCACGGCATTGCTCATTCTCACCTGCTTTTTGCAAGCCCTGATAAAATTTCTGATGTAAATCAGCCGTAAAAGCGTTCAACTGTTTCGGACGATTCAATTGAAATAATTGATAAGATTGATAATCTTGATGGATTAAAATTGCTTCATCATCTGTCATCATACGCTCCGAATTTTATCTATTGCCATGAAGTAAATTTTTATAAACATTTGCTTGGTTTTGGCTCTTCTTTTTTTGAATTCATGGTAAGTAATTCATAAGATGCAACCTGCTCATCTTTGTTATTAATGATGGCAACATACCAACGCACTTCACCATATTCTGGATTGCGTCCATCGATTGTCATCACGCTTAATTCAACACGAATGGTTTCACCCGGATAAACTGGTTGCGTAAATCGCAAATTATCAAGACCATAATTGGCAAGTACGGGTCCCGGGTCTGGGTCAACAAACAAGCCTGCCGCAAATGATACAAGCAAGTACCCATGCGCCACTCTACCTTCAAAGAATGGATTGGTTTTTGCCATTTCCTCATCTAAATGCGCATAGAATTTATCACCCGTAAATTCTGCAAATTTGCCAATATCTTGCCTCGTGATTTTTCGTTCACCTGATAGGAATGTTTTGCCGATGGTTAATTCTTCTAAATATAGCCTAAATGGGTGCGCGCCTTCGGTAATTTGTGTGCCACCGGGCATCCATTTACCACTCACGGCACTAACAATATCAGGGTTGCCCTGAATGGCTGTTCGTTGCAAATAATGGTTCATACCACGCAAACCGCCAAGTTCTTCACCGCCACCAGCGCGCCCGGGTCCGCCATGCACCATATGGGGCATAGGGCTTCCATGCCCGGTTGCCTGCTTACCCGTAATGCCATTTGCAAAATAAATTCTGCCATGATAACTGGCGGCGATATATGTAAATTCGCGGGCAATATCAGGGCTTTTTGTAAAGAGTGAGGTTACCAAAGAACCACCTCCTTTATTTGCAAGTTTAGCGGCATGGGCAGTATCGCGATAAGGCATGATGGTGGCAACCGGACCAAATGCTTCTAATTTATGGACAAGGTCACCATTATCAGGGTCGGGATGATACAATAAATTCGGCGACATAAACGCACCCTTGCTCATATCTTCATCGCCATGTAATTCAAGGGGTTCATCGCCTAAGAAACGCTCGGCTTCACCCAATAGTTGATTAATAACATCATTGACATTCTTTAACTGTGCCTGACTTACCAAGCACCCCATTTGCACATCTTTATTACTGGGCGCACCAATTTTGATAGTTTTTAATTTTTGTTTTAATTGTTCCATAAAGGCGTTGATAGATTTCTCTGGTACAAAGATACGGCGCATTGCCGTACATTTCTGCCCTGATTTTGCCGTTATTTCACGCACAGCCTCGCGGAGCATTTGCTGAAATTCATCACTTTCTGGTTTGGCATCTAACCCCAAAACAGAGGCATTTAAGGAATCTTGTTCAGCAATAAACCGAATATTATTTTCAAGCAAATGCGGGTCGCTTTTAATTTTATTGGCTGTTTCAGCCGAACCTGTGAAACTAATGACATCTTGCGATATTGTGTGCGTGAGTAAATCCTTTGTGTTGCCACAAATTAATTGCAAACAGCCTGCTGGCAACAATTCACTTTTCAGCATAAGACGCACGCACATTTCAGTAAGATAGCAGGTTACTGTGGCAGGCTTCACAATCATCGGCATACCCGCCAAAAAAGTAGGCGCAAATTTTTCTAACATGCCCCAAACAGGAAAATTAAACGCATTAATCTGAATAGCAACCCCATTCCGTGGCACCTGAATATGCTGTCCAACAAAATTACCTTCGCGCGATAACCGTTCCATCGCACCTTCTGCAATCACATGATTATCGGGCAATTGCCTTCTGCCTTTCGATGCATAAACAAATAATGTGCTGATACCACCATCAATATCAATCATGCTATCCTTATGGGTAGCACCTGTATAATAGGATTGCGGGTAAAGCATCTGACGATGGCTTTGCAAATAAGTAGCAAGTGATTTTAAGCGCATTGCCCGTTCATAAAAAGTAGTTTCGCGTAAATTTTTTGCTCCTACATCGCGTGCATAAGCAACAACATTCGCCATCTCAATCTCATCAGTACCGCAATAACCAAATTCAGTGCCATCAACAGGGCTTAAAATTACTGCTTCTTGCGTTTGTGGTGAAAACCATCTGCCTTCAATATATGATTTAATCTGTTTCATCAACCATTTCCTCCTGCAACTATGTTAAACTGCGTCAAAATCGACGCTGACTGTTTTTGAAACAGCTATGGATTGACACGCAAGCACATAGCCTGCTTCTAATTCCCAATCTTCTAATGAATAATTCTGTTGCATTGTTACCTCACCTTGCACAATTTTGCAACGGCACGTCGCACACATACCAGCGGCACATGAAAATGGCAGTTGCAATTGATTTTTTTGTGCCACTTGCAGAATTGTTGCATCATTATCCTCTACAATAAGCTGATGCGTCACACCATCATGGGTAATTTGTAATGCAACATCGCCTATTTTAGCAATCTTTTTCTTTTCAGCTGTTTTTTCTAAAATATTGGTTGGCACGAAGCGTTCAGAAATAATATTTTTCTTATCGATACTTTCTTGCTGTAACAAAGTCACGGCCTCATCACGTGTGGCGCCGGGCAAGCATAAATAGGCTTTATCAAAAGGAAATGCAAGCAAACCTGATTGTACCATCTGTTCAAACACTTGTCCATTCAATTGATTGGAAAGCAAATCAACATCCTGTTTTTGTTGGCTAAATAAATTAATCATTTGAAAACGCCCAAGATGACTATTCTTCAAATCAAGCAATGCTTCGCTTAGCACCATTCGTTCATAATCACGATTGCCATAAATAAGCGTCACTTTACTTTCAGAATCATCATTCAAGATGGCATGAGCAATGGGATAAATAGGAGTGATGCCAATTCCTGCGGCTAAAAGCAAATAATTGCCAGCAATATCGGCTTGATGATGCGCGAATCTACCCATCGGCGGAGCGGCTAAAATAATATCCCCGATATTCAGTGCTGTTATAAAATGCGAGACAATTCCTTCGGAGATTTTTCTGATAATCAACTGGAGTGGAAATTCGCCTTTTACCGAACAAACCGTATAAGTCCGCCTTTCGCTTTTGCCTTTTATCTCAATATTAATTGGCAGATATTGCCCCGGCAATGCCTGAAATTGCGCGCGTAATGTCTCTGACATATCTTCTGGCACATCAAGCGAGATTCTAACCGCATCTTTTGCTACTTGCGTCATATCGCATATTGTTAATGGGTGATATTCTATTGCCATCACAAACACTTAAAATAATCAAAAGGTTCTAAACAATCTTGGCATTTATATAATGCCTTACAAGCCGTTGTGCCAAATTCTGAAATTTTTGTAACCGCAACACTGCCACAAAGCACACATGCAATAGGCGCATCATCTTTAACAGGAGGCGCAATGCCATAATCATGCATTTTCTGCAACCCCTGTGTGCTAATATCATCACTTGACCAAGCCGGCGATAAAAGCCTTTCAACTTTGGCAGTCAACCCTGCTTGTAGCAACGCATGTTGCACCGCCAATTCAATCGCAACAATTGCTGGGCATCCGCTATAGGTAGGGGTGATACCCACCGTTACCGCACCGGTTTCATTCACATGAATTTTCTTAACAATGCCTAAATCTTCAATCGTTAAAACAGGAATTTCAGGGTCGGGCAAATCATTAATCGCATGAAGCACCTGCTGTTTAATCTCTTCTTTTTCTTGCGTTGAAACACTCATGTTACCAGCTCATATTCGGATAGCTACGTTGTATGAATTGCAATTCAGCCAATAAATAACCCATCTGCTCGCTATGATTGCCTTGCCGCCCGCCCGTACGATGCCCTAAATTCAAGGCATCAGGGGTTAAATCAAGCCCTATCTGTTGTGATAATTCTGCCATTTCTTTTTGCCAAATATTTTGCAAATCTTTACATGAAACAGCAATATCAGGCAATTTTTTATGCTCTGCATTATCCAAAAATAATTCTGCTGTATAAGGGTAAAGTGCGATAATCGCATCATTCATTTTTTGCTGGCTCTCTTGCGTACCATGCCCCAATGTTATCGCCCAATTCTTCGCATAACGGATATGATAAGCGGTTTCTTTTAACGCACGGGTGGCAATCTGCGCCAATATCTCATCATTAGAGTTGCGCGCTTCTTGCCAAAATAACCGCATATAATAGCAAAAATAAATCAGTTGAATAATGGTCTGGGCAAAATCATGTTCGGTGGCACGCTCTACCAATAAAAAATTAAGATAGGCATCTTCTTCACGCAAATAGGCTAATTGGTCTTCATCGCGCTTGTTTCCATCCATAGTTTTGGCATGTTGATAAAGCATTTCAGAATGCCCTAACATATCTAAGGCAATATTCGGCAAGGCTAAATCATCTTCTGTGGTAGGCGCATGTCCGCACCATAAAGAAAGGCGATGCGACAAAATCAAATGGTCATCTGCCAATGCCAGAATATAGCAAAAATGTGCTTCTTTTTGACTTAACTCAGCCATATTTCACATATGCCCTACTTCATCGGGAATATCATAAAAACTAGGGTGGCGATAAATCTTTTCACTGCCTGATTGAAATAATTCATCATGTGCGTTTGGCTCTGATGCCGTAAAGCTATTAGAAAGCGCAACCCAAATAGAATTGCCCTCACCACGCCTTGTATAAACATCACGCGCCATTTGCAATGCCGAATCCGCATTTACCGCATGAATAGAACCAACATGGCGATGCGATAAACCATTGCGTGGACGAATAAAAACTTCCCATAATGGTGTTAATGTTTCACTCATATCTGCACCCCTATGCCGCTACTGATTGTTTCTTTTTTGCATAAGCAAGCGCGGCTTCACGCACCCATGCGCCATTATCCCATGCTTTCACGCGCGCCTTAATCCTATCTGTATTCATAGGACCATCACCTTTGACGACACTCCAAAATTCTTCCCAGTTAATCAAGCCATAATCATAACCGCCTTTGCCATCATTCTTATCCGGATTCCAGCAAAGCTTATCATCAGGGATTTCTAACCCTAAATATTTTGCTTGTGGCACAGTGGCATCAATAAATTTCTGCCGTAATGTATCATTCGTAAATCTCTTAATACGCCATTTCATGGTTTGATCACTATTCACACTATCTTCATCACTGGGTCCAAACATCATCAGCACTGGCCACCACCAACGGTTCAAAGATTTTTGTGCCATATTCTTTTGAATTTTTGTGCCTTGCGCCAACGTCATTGTAATCTCAAAACCTTGCCGTTGATGAAAGCTTTCTTCTTTACACACTTTAATCATGGCACGCGCATAAGGACCATAAGAACAACGGCATAATGGGATTTGATTCATAATCGCCGCACCATCTACAAGCCAACCAATTAAGCCAATATCTGCCCAGCTAGGTGTTGGATAATTGAAAATAGAGGAATATTTTGCCTTGCCTGTTAATAATTGTTCAATCATCTGTTCGCGTGAAACGCCTAATGTTTCAGCCGCCGCATAAAGATAAAGCCCATGCCCACCTTCATCTTGGACTTTTGCCAACAACCCTTTTTTACGGCGCAATGTAGGCGCGCGTGAAATCCAATTGCCTTCTGGCAACATACCCACAATCTCTGAATGTGCATGTTGTCCAATTTGACGAATGAGCGTTTTCCGATAATTGGCAGGCATCGCATCATTCGGTTCAATTTTTTCTTCTTTATCGATACGGGCTTGAAATAGTGCTAAAAACTTTTCATCTTCAACAAAATCTTGGCTATCAGCCCCAAGCAATCCTTGTGTGTACATGATGATATCCTATCCTTGATATAGAGACATCAATTATATGTTACAGGAATAATATGTCAATCTTTTTATGTAACATATGATACCACCATCATACAGAGCAAGCATCTCTCTATATCTATAGCTTGCCATGACAATGTTTGAATTTTGTTCCTGAACCACATGGGCAGGGTTCGTTGCGTTTCACTTTGCCCCAACTTGCGGGGTTATCAGCGGATGGTTGTTCCAGCTGCCTTTGATGCATTAATGGCTGTGGTTTTCGTTTTTCTTGCATGCCTAAATTAAATTCGGCACGGAAAAACAACTGAATAAAATTTTCATTAACGCGGTTAAGCATATCCTCAAACAATGTAAAGGCTTCTTGCCGATATTCATTTAGCGGGTCACGTTGCCCATAAGCACGCAAACCAATTCCTTGACGCAAATGGTCAAGCTGATGCAAATGGTCTTTCCATGTACTATCAATCACCTGTAGCATGAAGCTTTTTTCAACGGCACGCATTACATTCTCGCCATAGCGTTTTTTACGCGCCTCTGCCAATTCGTTCACAGCTTTGGTAATGCGCGCAGTCATTTCTTCGTTGGCAACGCCATTTTCTTTTGCCCATGCGTCAATGGGTAAATCCAAACCAAAAATACGATAAATTTCCGCATGTAAATTTTCTAATTGCCATTGTGAATGCATGGCGCGTTCAGGCATGGCTTCGGTGATAAATAATTCAATCAATTCATCAACCACAGATTCGGTAATATGCCCAATATCATCTGACGACATAATATCGCGCCTTTGGTCAAAAATAGCATGGCGTTGGTCGTTAAGGACATTATCAAATTTCAATAGTTGCTTCCGAACATCAAAATGATGCGCTTCAACTTTCTTTTGCGCCCGTTCTATTGCCTTGCTTACCCATGGGTGAGAAATTGCCTCGCCTTTTTCAACGCCTAATTTTTGTAGCATACCATCCATACGCTCCGAACCGAAAATACGCATCAAATCATCTTGCAAACTTAAAAAGAAACGGCTTGCACCCGCATCGCCTTGTCGCCCAGAACGCCCGCGCAACTGATTATCAATCCGCCTATTTTCGTGCCGTTCTGTACCAACAATAAATAACCCACCTGCTTTGAGCACAATATCGCGGTCTTGCGCCACATCTTTTTCTAATTTTGCAACTTCCCCATCTGATGGTGGATGCCCTTTATCAGCCGCCAATAGCTGAATTTTCATATCTAAATTGCCACCAAGCTGAATATCTGTACCACGCCCTGCCATATTTGTGGCAATCGTCACAGCACCGGGTCTACCCGCTTCTGCAATAATTTGCGCCTCTTTTTCATGCTGGCGTGCATTCAACACATTATGCGGTACTTTAGCTGATTTCAATTTTTTAGAAAGACTTTCAGATTTTTCAATAGAAACCGTGCCTACCAAAACAGGCTGTTTATTCTGATGGCATGTTTTGATTTGTTCAATCACAGCATCATCGCGCTCATCAGATGTGCGGTAAATTTCATCATTCACATCATCACGTTGCACAATCATATGTGTTGGCACTTCCAGCACTTCTAAGCCGTAAATTTCACCAAATTCCTCTGCCTCTGTAAGGGCAGTACCCGTCATGCCCGATAATTTTTCATACATGCGGAAATAATTCTGGAAGGTAACAGATGCAACTGTTTGGCTTTCATTTTGAACCTTCACCCCTTCACGCGCCTCAATCGCCTGATGCAAGCCATCTGAATAACGGCGTGAATGCATTTTTCGCCCTGTAAATTCATCAATGATAATAATATGCTCTTCTTCCACCACATAATGAACATCGCGCTGAAACAAATGTGTTGCCCGTAAGCCTTGGTCAATATGATGCAATAGTGAAATATTTTGCATATCATACAAACTGCCTTCTTCCAAAATCTTATGGGCGCGCAATAATTTTTCTGATTGTTCTGAACCATGCTCGGTTAGGGTAATGGCGCGATGCTTCTCATCAATTTCGTAACAGCTTTCATCTAATTGCGGAATCAATTTTGCAATTTTTTCATAAAGCGACGGGTCATCTTCAGCCTGCCCTGAAATAATTAAGGGCGTGCGTGCTTCATCAACCAAAATAGAATCCACCTCATCAACAATGGCAAAATGATAATCACGTTGCACCGTTTCTTCCAGAGATAATTTCAAATTATCACGCAAATAATCAAAACCCAATTCATTGTTCGTGGCATAGGTAACATCACATTGATATTGTGCGCGCCTTTGGTCATCATCAAGCCCGCCAATAATACTGCCAACACTCATCCCTAAAAAATTATAAATGGCCGCCATCCAACTGGCATCACGCTTGGCAAGATAATCATTCACCGTAACAATATGCACCCCTCTTCCAGTCAGTGCATTCAGCACCACAGGCAAGGTTGCCACCAATGTTTTACCTTCACCAGTTTTCATTTCAGCAATTTGCCCATGATGCAAAATAATACCACCAAGTAATTGCTCATCAAAATGCCGTAAGCCTAATGTTCTTTTTGTTGCCTCACGCACCAATGCAAAACTTATTGGCAAAAGCGCATCAAGCGATATGCCATCTGCAACCTGCGCACGCAACTCATTAATTTTTTGAGGGAATTGCTCGTCTGCAAGCTTTTCCAACTCTGGCTCAAGCATATTTATTTTAGCAACCAAAGGCTTCATTGCCTTTAAGCTACGCTGATTAGCCGTGCCAACCAGACTAGACAAAAGAGAATTCATCATAAAATTTTTCCTGCAAAATAACTGGCAAAAATAAGTGCCAAAATAACTGAAAGAAGATAATATCTATCGTAATTCTTAGCATTTTTAGGCTTGTATAGCAATGTTATTTTCTTTATAATCTGCCTTTATTGACGGATTTTTTACAAACGGTAACAACAGATGATGCGTTCTTACATAAGAAAATTAGGGGTGATTTGCTTAACAGTGTTAAGCTTGCAATTTTCATTGCCATTCACACAGAATAATGTTGCATGGGCGCAAGATGCACAAACACAAGAAACCAATGTTTACCCCGTGAATGATGAATATATTCTTGCTGAAATACCCGACCGCTTAGAATGGTTAAACCGAAAAACCTTTGCTTTTAACCGCTTTTTTGAATTGGCGTTATTGCGCCCAATTGCACGAGTTTACTTATTTGTAACGCCTAAATTTTTTAGAACAGCTGTTAAGAATGTAACAACAACTTTGAAACGCCCATTAAGCGCTATCAACGCTTTATTGCAGGGTGATTTAGATAATTTCTTTGATAATATTTTCGCCTTTACCCATAATATTTTATTCGGCGTGTATGGGTTGGTAGATGTTTATGGCGCTTGGTCAGAGCATGAAATTTATGTAGAAAGCTTCGACCAAACTTTGGCAACTTATGGCGTTGGTTATGGTAGCTATCTTGTATTGCCTATTTTGAATTCCAACTCAATCCGTAGCGTTTTTGGCTTAGCTGTTGATTATCACTTAAATCCAGTTGCACAAGAAATAGGCGGCGATGATTTTCTAGCACTCACTATTTTAGGGCTTCTCAATGTTTATGCGCAAAATTTAGATATAATTTTAGCCGCTGAAAAAACATCTTTAGATTTATATGCCGGCTTGCGTAGTTTCTATTATCAAAATTTAGTCAAAGAAGTTTATAACGGTAACCCTCCGCCCATTCGGCAAGCAGATACAGCAGGTGGAGAAGAAGCTTTTGATGAAGATGATTTATTCGATGATTTATAGGCTAATAATTAAGCCAAATTTATTAAGCCAAAATACAACTAAGCTTGCCCACCAATACTGACTAATTTTGCCGCATCAACCCCTATCAATTTCAAAGCATCGTCCCATTTATCATCATTCTCTGAAAAAATGATATGGCTATCATAAGGAAGCAATAACCAGCTGTTATTTTCATATTCTTCTTCTAGCTGTAAATTACCCCAACCTGTATAGCCAAGCAAAAATTTATATTGTTGAGGTCCTTTACCTGCAACAATATCATGCAAAATATCTACCGAAGCGGTCAAGCATAAATTGCCAACAGCCTGCGTGCTTTCATATTGCACATCAGAACTATGCAAGATGAAACCACGTTCATTATCCACTGGACCGCCCATATAAACGGGCAAATAAAATTTTTGTGATTCAGAATCTTCTTCTTCCGAAAATAATATCTCGGCAAAATCAACATCAGAAAGTGGTTGATTCACAATCAAGCCCATCGCGCCTTTATCATCGTGATAGCAAATAAAAATAACGCTTCTATCAAAAAAACCGCCATCATGGCTAGGCATAGCAACCAGCAACCTGCCACTAAAAAAGCCTGTATGTCCGTTTACTTGGGGTATAATTAAATCCTCTTCCATCATACCAAACCATAACATAAAACAGAGACAAAGTCATTTTATTTTAACTATAGAAAAATTTAATAATATAAGCTATTTTACAATGATGACGCGATTCCCCCTTATCATAAATTCCAAACTGATAAAAGCTTTCCTATGGCTATGGTTAATCATTGTGCTTTTATCGTTTTGCATCAGCACGCCCCGCATCGCGCACGCGCAAGATTTTGATTATGGTACTGTTGCCATCAATCATCTGGGCAAAATTTCAGAAAGCACGCATTTGCTTGCCCTTAATTTTAAGCTGAATAAAGGGTGGAAAATCTATTGGCATAGTGGCGGAGAGACAGCATTACCGCCTTCGATTGTGCTTGATGAGGAAAGTCAAGAAAAGGTGAAACATATCAATATTTTATGGCCTTACCCGCAAGAAATTACATTCCTGAACATATCATCTTTGGGCTATAAGGGCGATATTACCCTGCCTGTTGAGGTGAATTTACCTGATTCCTATTCCTACTCTTCACAACCATTGATTATATCTGGTACGTTACATTACCCGGTCTGTGCCACCATCTGCATTCCCGCACAAAAACCATTCAGCATCTCGCTTGATGATGCCATTAATAATGGCGATAGATTAAAACAAGCCATTAATAATGTGCCTATCAAATTTAATGCCATTGATGGAAGTCAATTCTATTGGACTGATTGGCAAAATGGCGCGCTGATTCACGGCAATTTACTTGCATCGCAAACAATCTTAGAACAATCTGATTTGAAGCAATTAAAGAATGTAATTATCAGCTATCGCGCGCCTGATGAATATCGTGGCTTTTATCTTTTGCCAAGATTAATTAAACAAAAAAATACTGATAAGAAATTTAATTGGCAATTTATCGGGCAGAATTTTATCAGCCTGCCTCCTAATGATATTGCCAAAAATCAACCCCTGCCCCTCTTGCTTACAGCAGAATATCAAGGGCAATATATTCAAACCAATCTGGTGGCGAATTATCGGGCAACCCCGCCACTTGCAAATGCACCGCCACGTACGATGTCGTCTGTTTGGGTGCTTGCTTTATTAGCTTTACTGGCTGGTTTATTGCTTAATTTGATGCCCTGCGTATTGCCAGTGCTTTCCTTGAAATTACTACCTATTGCCAAAATCAATCAAACCAATATCACAGATGAAACCATCCGTGAATTCAGGGAAAATGCCTTGCTCTCTGGGTTAGGAATGATAATCGGTTTTCAACTATTGGCATTTTTGCTATGGCTGATTGGGCTTAATGGCTTTGTGGGTTGGGGCGCGCAATTTCAATCACCGTTATTCTTGCTTGCCATGATTTGGGTGCTGTTATTATTTATTGCCATTGAAATGGGGTGGCAACAATTCCGCCTGCCTTTCACGAATTATCTAAGCAATGTTGGCAATTATAAAGCGACTAAAAAACACCATGCCGTCATCCATAAATTAACAACTGGGGTGGTTATTGCATGGCTTGCAAGCTCGTGCACGGCACCTATTATTGGCACGATTGTAGGGGCGGCGATTGCTGGTGGCACAGCGCAATTATTTCTATTGCTAGGGTTGCTTTCATTCGGCATGGCATCGCCTTATTTGCTAATTGCCCTCAACCCGAATACAGTGCACTTATTGCCCAAAAGTGGCAAATGGAATCAATGGCTAAGATACGGCGTTACCTCTGCTTTATTACTCACGGCGATATGGTTATTCTGGCTGTTATCGTTTCATTTAAGCAATCCGCAAAAAATTGCTTTTGCATGTATTTGTACTTTATTGTTAGGCGGGGCTTACCTGAAGCATCGTGGCATTGGCACTTTAGATTTTAGCAGATTTCCTTTATTCACGATGGCGATTCCATTGCTTATCCTCACAGGAATTAATACACAGCAGGCTGAATTATCACGCTATGTCAATCAAGATGATTCACCTTTGCCAACTCAAATCTTTGCACCTGAAAAAATTTCTGCCTTGCTTGATGATGATAAATTGGTGATTGTTGATATTACCGCAAATTGGTGCATCACCTGTAAATTTAACGATGCACGTGTTTGGAATAGCAAGAATGGCAGAAAATTGCTTAACCAGAACGACCTTATTTTCATGCGTGGCGATTGGACTTTGCCCAATGCTGAAATTGAAAAATTCCTTAGCTCTTATCAACATTATGCCATTCCTTTTACAATTATTTACACACAAGAAAATCGGCAAGGCACAATTTTATCAGAATTTTACACACTCAAACAGGTGAAGAACGCCTTATATCCAATCCCTAAAACTTAAAAATGGTCAAATAAAAGCATAAAAAACTTCATATGTCTATTGCAATTCACTACCATATGATGGCATAATGATAAAGGTTTCTAACTTGTGAATTATCATGGCCGATACAAAAATACAGCATAAAAAAGCCTACATTATTAATTGTAGCACATCTTTTCGCGATGATATTTTACAATTAGCGAAAAGCAAAAAAGTCAATGTTGGTGATTTGGCACGTTCAACTATTTTGGCATTGCCCCAAGAAATGATTGTACGTTTCCCAGACCCGGGCGAACCTAAAAATGACGATAGAGAAAAAATAACACTAAAATCAGGTGATTATGAAGGCAAGATTTGGCGTAGAAAACCACGTTTGCAAGCAAGGTTGCCCGCTGGTTATCAGCCCATTTTGCTTAGAAAAGCGTTGGGGATAACCTTGGCTTTGGCTGCAAAAGAAAAAGTTCTTACCATGCAAGATGCCAATGAAGAACCGCATCTTGATACGATTAATAAAGTCAAAGAACATAATATACGCTTGTTAGAAACCATCGAACGCTTATCATTTACGCCTGTGCGTGGTGGTTGCACCACTGCCACTGAGGCACTTTATATTTTAGGTCTGCCAAAAGCACCCTACCCAAATCAAGAAGAAATCAAGAAACGCTTTCGCGAATTGGCAGGTGTGTATCACCCTGACGGCATTTTAGGTGATAATGATAGAATGAGCCAACTCAATCTTGCTTTTGCTTTTTTGAAACACAATCGCTAATCTATTGAAAGCGCATCATGACTGAAAATATCATCCGTTTTACCAAAGCCCATAGCAATGGCAATGATTTTGTGATTATTGATAATCGCGAAAAGAAGCAGAAATTTACGCCATTGCTCATCAGCCAAATGGCACAAAGGCGTTATGGTATCGGTTTTGACCAGATGATGGTGGTAGAGGCCCCTAAAAAAGATTATTTAGGCTTAAGTATCTATAATCAAGATGGCACGAAAGCGATGGCATGTGGCAATGGCACGTTATGCACCGCAAGCCTGATGATGACAAAACTTAACAAGAATGAAATTGTTTTTGATGGACCATCAGGTTTGTTACATGCCGCGCGCCGCGCGCCTATTGAAGAAGAAGATTTCCTTAATGGTGATGTGTCGCTCGCGATGGGAAAAGTGAGTTTTGATTGGGATAAAATTCCTCTCGCCTATGAATGTGATAGCAAAAAATTGCCACTTCATATCGAAGCCAATAAAGCACCCTTTACCGCAAGCCATTGCTTAGACGCTATCGCGGTGAATATCGGCAACCCGCATTGCGTGTTTTTCTGTGATAATGCCGAAGAATCCGACCCTGAAAGCGAAGGTATTTATTTTGAAAATCATCAATTATTTACGGATAAATGTAATGTAGAATTTGTTTCCATCAACCAAGATGGTTCGCTGAGAATGCGGGTTTGGGAACGTGGTACAGGCATTACCCTTGCTTGCGGGTCTGGCGCATGTGCAAGTTTTGCAGCGGCTAAAAATAGTGGTCGTATCACTGCCAATAGCGCAGAGGTGAATGTAGATGGTGGCAAGATGATGATTAGTTGGGATGGCGATTTAGAGCATGATATTTATATCACAGCACGCGCGCAGATTATTTTTCAAGGGTCGTTTCCGATTCCAGTGCAAAAATAAACATGACTGAAAATTCTACACATGGCAATATCAAGAATCCTGCCCGTCAGGAGATGGCGCGTATTGTGCAAAAATCCGAACAAATTATCAATCTTGGGTGTCGCTTAAATATCAGTGAGGGCAATCACATTGCCGCTATTCTTGCACAAAACCCAGAAAAATATGCCGATGTGATGGTGGTAAATTCATGTGCCGTTACCAAGCAGGCAGAACGTAAATCATTACAAGCGGCACGAAAATTAAAGCGTGATAATCCTGATAAGAAAATTATTTTCACTGGTTGTGCGGCGCAAATTTCTCCTGAAAAATTTCAAAAAATTCCGCAAATTGATGCCGTTATTGGCAATGACAAAAAATTGCAACTTGACAAAATTGACCTCAATCATATGGTTGAAAATCCGCCCGCTATCAGTGATATTTTTGGGGTTACGGAAACAGCGCTTCATCTGTTAGAAAGCTATCGCTATAATCATAGCCGTGCTTTCATGCAGATTCAAAATGGTTGCGACCATCGTTGCACCTTTTGCATTATTCCTTATGGCAGGGGCAATAGCCGTTCTTTGCCACCGCACGAAATTATCCAACAAGTCAAACAACTCATCAAAGAAAATATTAAAGAAATTGTGCTTACTGGCGTTGATTTAACCTCTTATTTTTATGAAGAAGACAGCCAGAAGAAATGGTCGCTTGGTATGCTTGTGCAAGAAATTCTAAACAAGGTGCCGGAATTGCCACGTTTGCGTATTTCATCGCTTGATTGTATTGAGATTGATGAATTGCTAAAGTCTGCTTTCACTTGTGAAAGGCTGATGCCACATCTGCATTTATCGTTGCAATCGGGTGATAATCTTATCCTAAAACGTATGAAACGGCGGCATAATCGCGAACAAGCCATTGAATTATGCCAACAATTACGCGAAATTCGCCCTGATATTGTGTTTGGTGCGGATATAATTGCAGGGTTTCCAACCGAAACAGACGCACATTTTGCACAAAGCTGTGCCATGATTGAGGAATGTGATTTAACATGGTTGCATGTGTTTCCTTTTTCGCCACGCGAAGGCACGCCCGCCGCCCGTATGAAACAGCTTGATGGCACACTCATTCGCAAGCGCGCTTATATTTTACGCGAGATGGCAACAAAAGCAACGCAACATTATATGCAATCATGTGTTGGGCAAAACCTGCCGATTCTATTAGAATCCCCGATAAAAATTGCTGATTCCGATGGACAATATTATAGTGGTTACTCTCCGCATTTTGCAGAAACTATCATTGCCATCAATGATTCAAGCGATGAGGAATCATGGAGAGGGAAGATGGTGATGGTCGATATTAAGGCTGTGAAACAAAATAAATTACAGGGTATTTTGAAGAGATAAATTGGCAAAAACAATCATGGCAAAAAATACAAAACAAGGATTATGGGCAAGTTTAAGTCAAAAATTTTCTGACCCCGTTGGAAAAATCTCAAAAGAAAAAATTGATTCTGATTATTTTGATAGATTGGAAGAACAATTAATCATGGCTGATATGGGCGCGTCGCTTGCTATAAATCTGGTACAAAAGTTACGCAATATTAAATTCCCTACTGAAAACCCTGAAGCAGCCATCAGGCAAGCCATTAAAACAAATTTGCTTGCATTCATCAACCCTATTCATCAGGCGTTTGCTTTGCCTAAAAATATGAAACGCCCTTTTGTGATAATGGTTTCAGGCGTGAATGGCACAGGCAAAACCACCGCTATCGGTAAGTTGACCCATTTTCTGATGCAGTCACAGCAACAAAAAGTAGCCTTAATCGCAGGGGATACATTTCGCGCAGGTGCAACCGAACAATTAAGGATTTGGGCAGAACGGACAGATGCAGAATTTTTCCCTCATCAAAATATACAAGCCGATGACCCTGCCGCCCTTGCCTATAAAACCATTGAATATTATTTACAAAATCCCGAAAACATGGTTGATATTATCATCATGGATACATCGGGACGCTTGCATAATCATGATGATTTAATGCAGGAGTTGGGCAAAATTACACGGGTGATGAAAAAATTAATTCCTGATGCGCCCCATGAATCGCTGTTGGTGCTAGATGCCACAACAGGGCAAAATGCCATGCGTCAAGCGGAACAATTTCAAAAAGAAGCTGGTATCCATGGCGTTATTATCAATAAAATGGATGGAACAGCCAAAGGGGGCATGATTCCCGCTCTCATGCATCAAACAAAATTACCTGTGCGTTTTTTAGGAATCGGCGAACAGATAGAAGATTTTTTACCTTTCCAACCCGAAGAATTTATTAATGCCTTGTTAGGGATTGCAACAGATTGAAACATGACCCAATGAATCATGACCAGAGATTAATGGCGCGCACCCTCGCTTTGGCTACTGAAGCAGGAGAAGCTGATGAAGTGCCAGTGGGGGCGTTAATTGCGGATAAAGACGGGCAGATTATTGTAGAAGCGCAAAATCGAATGCGCCGTGATAACAATCCGATGGCACATGCGGAAATGCTTGCCATAAAAGATTTGCAGAAAAATTTTCAAAATAAAACAAACAAAAACAATCATTTATATGACTATTTTTACAATAATTATCAACTATTTGTGAGTTTAGAGCCCTGCCCTATGTGCGCGCATGCCATTGCTTTAATGCGGTTTTATAGGCTATGTTTTGCGGCTTACGATATCAAAAATGGCGGGGTTGACCATGGCGCAAGGATATTTTCCCATAAGGGTTGCAATCATGCACCTGAAATTATTGGCGGGTTACATGCCGATAAAAGCAATGCTATTTTGCAAAAATTTTTCCAAGTAAAACGCCCAAATAAAACATAAAAACACTTGACTTTTATCCCTTAATTGGTTAAATTTCCGAAATCTTAATGAGGCTATATGTTCATTAAATCATCAAAAATATTTGAAAAAAGGATAAAGTGATGGCGCGTCGGTGCGATTTATCAGGTAAAAATCCCATGAGTGGGAACAATGTCTCTCATGCTCATAATAGAACCCGTCGTCGTTTTCTACCTAATTTGCAGAATGTTCGTTTGCGCTCAGAAGCTTTGCAACGGCAAATTCAGCTTTCTGTTTGCACAAGCTTACTACGTACCATTGAAAAAAATGGTGGGCTAGATAATTGGTTGCTCAAACAATCTAACAGAAAACTAACTGATAAAGCCATGCAACTCAAAAAAATGATTGCCCAAACCAAAGCAACTTAATTTCAAAGCATGTTAATCATCACATACATATTCGTGAATTAAAAATGCCTATTAAATTCCCTCAAATTTCGCTGAAAAATGTTCATGGTATATTGATTGATTTAGATAATACCATCTATGATTTTATCAATGCAGAAGAACATGCTCTAAAAGCATGTCATCTTGCTTATTGTAAAGATTTTGAAAAAATCAAATGGCAAGAATTTTTAAGCCAATATTATATGACCCGTATGGCTATCAATTTACGGCTTGCCCCACAAGCAGCCTGTCGGTCTCGGTTTTTAGCCTTTCAACATTGGCTAGAAACGCATGATGTTGAACATGCCCATATTTATGCACGTAATTATGAACAGCTTTATTGGCAAGTGTTTTTAGATAATATTAAGATTGCGGTTGATGCCGATAAATTTATTACCAAAGTTATAAAACAATCTTTGCCGATTGCGGTTGTCACCAATATGCAACCACAGATTCAGCTTGCAAAGCTTGAAAAATTAGGCATTGCAGAAAAAATTGATTTCTTGGTAACTTCCGAAGAAGCAGGCGCAGAGAAGCCATCGCCTTTCCCATTTAAGTTGGCATTAGAAAAAATGCAACTGACGCCTGAACATGTAATTATGGTGGGCGATAACCCAAAACATGATATTCTAGGCGCAGAAGCATTGGGCATCAAAAGTTATTTGGTAAAAGCCGATAAAAATAATTTTTAATCATCAAAAATATTTCTTAAAATCAAATAAGAAACTTGAAAATTCTCTTAAATGCGTTAAAATGGTACGAATATTAATTTATAAAAGATAAGCCTATAACGTGTCCATAAATCCAACAAAAAACTTCCTGTTTATTATGTGTTCGCAATTGCGTGCTGACTATCTTAGTCTTTACGGGCATCCTTCGCTTGATACCCCTAACATTACACGGCTTGCACAACGCAGTGTTACTTTTACACGCGCTTATTCACAATCACCGCTTGATACCCCCTCGCATATCAGTAGTTATACAGGGCGTTATGTAGGCACACATGGCAGTGATATGGATTTTTCACCCATCAGGCTTTCAGAAAGAACCATTGGCGATTATATGCGTAATGCTGATTTGCGTTCTGCTTTAATTGGTAAAAGCTGTGTGCGCGCTGATTTTGCTACCATGCGCTTGCTGAATCTTAATCCACGCACATCAGCGGGGATTATCGCATCCGAGGCTGGTTTCGAATCTTATGATAGATTAGATGGCTTACATCCGGGCGATGCCAATAGCCCCCTTAATTTTTATCCCCTCAAATATAATAGTTATCTTAAAGAAAAAGAATATGAAGCTGTGAATCCATGGGAAGAATTTTCAGCAAAATCTGACACTAAATCAAACGCATTTTTTTACGAAAATTCCCATATGCCTTTAGGCGTTCACGAGCTTGAATCTGAAACAAATTATCTGGTGCAACGCACAGTGGATTTCTTCCGCGAACATGGTGATAAGCCTTGGTGCTTACATCTCTCGCTTACCAAACCGCATTGGCCTTATATGGCACCTGCACCTTTTCATAATATGTACAATCAAGAACATGTTATGGCACCTAACCGCAGTGAGGCAGAGAGAGAAAATCCGCATCCTTTTTATGCTCATGCTATGGAAAATACCAGTGCAAGAAATTTTTCTGATAATGCCAAGCGCAATAATGTTGTGCCTGCTTATATGGGATTGGTTAAACAGATTGATGAACAATTAGGTGGATTATTCCGCATGATGGATAGAAGCGATATGTTCCGCGATACAATGGTTATATTTACCTCTGACCATGGTGCTTATTTAGGCGACCATTGGTTAGGCGAAAAAGAACTATTTCACGACCCCGTTGTACGCGTGCCATTAATTGTGTATGACCCACGCCCGCAAGCCAATGGTTCTCGCGGTATTAAATGCGATGAGTTGGTAGAATTGGTTGACCTTGTACCTACCATGCTAGATGCTGCAGGGATTGGGGCGATGCCGATTCATGTAGAAGGATATTCGCTAACACCTATATTGCATGGTAAAAAACCTGCAAAATGGCGAACGGCAGCTTTTTCTGAATATAATTACAGTGGTTCTTCGATGGCGAAGAAAATGAATACGCACGCACTCGATGCCAAAATAACAATGATGGCTGATGAAAAATGGAAATATATCCATTTCAAGGATTATCCTGCGATGTTGTTTGATTTGATTAATGACCCCCATGAATTAAAAGATTTGGGGCGTGAATCTGGCTATGAAAAAGCCGTCCATCATTGCCGTGAACAACTGTTAGAATGGTCGTTACATCACACATCTGATACAGAGCCAGAAGAATCTGAAGCCACTTATAAAGCTTTAGAGAAATTAGGCATTTATAATGGTTACTGGTCGGTGGGTGAAATTGCAAATGATAACAAATCTGCTGCATCTCCTTCTCCCACTCCCCCGACAACATAAATAAGTTAATGCCCCTTTGTTATGGCTAAAAACTAAACAACTGATGACACATATACCACGCACGATACACGGACTTGCCCATGCTGATTTATACGCTTTCACAATGGCGCAAGTGTTGTTTCAATCAGATGAACATCTTATCCCAACTTGTTTTCACGCATTTGCACGCAAGAATCCATTTGAAGGCGGATATATTCTGACCGCTGGGCAAGGTGAATTCTTAAATTGGTTGATGAATAGTTGGCAACAAAATATTGGTGAATTAACCCAATTTCTTGCCACTCAAAAAAACAGCCGTGGCAATCATTTGTTCCAAGCTGATTTTCTTAAAATGGTTGAAAATTCTGAAATGGCATTAAGTGTTCATATGTTGCCAGAAGGTTCCCTTGCTTTTGCCAATACCCCTATCGCACGTATCTTCGGACCTATTTGGCAATGTCTGCTGATTGAAGCATTTTTACTCAATGCCATTAACGCGCAAAGCATTATTGCCACTGCGGCATCACGGGTGCGCTATGCGGCTGATTTCAATAATCCCAACGCACCTAGCACTATCATTGAAGGGGGGATTCGCCGTTCGCAAGATATTGGCGGGCTATCCTCTTCACTGGCTTCTTATATTGGCGGGGTTGATGCAACCTCAAATATTGCCGCCTCACTGGCTTATGGTATCCCTGCCCGTGGCACTTTTTCTCATGCTTTTGTTACTTTTTATGGCGATGATATTTCGGGCAATGGCGAAGATAAAGCCTTTCGGAATTATATGCGTTGCTACCCTGATGATGCTTTCATGCTTGTGGATAGTTATGATGCGCTACAAGGAGTCCACCGTGCTTGCGAGATAAGCAAACAAGAAAATATTGCACTAGACGGCATCCGATTAGATTCAGGTGATTTGGCATATTTAAGCAAACAAGCGCGTCAAATTTTAGATGAGAATGGTTTTCATGATGCAAAAATTGCCGCCAGTAATAATCTTGACCCGCATGTGATTTATTCATTACGCGAAGAACAGCAAGCAAAAATTGATATTTGGCTGGTGGGAACGCATTTGGTTGTGGCAAGCGAACAGCCAAGCTTAGGGTGCGTGTATAAATTAGGAAAAATTTATGCAAAAACCGCACAAAGCCTTACAGATTCAGGGCGGCAAGTGATGAAAATATCATCAGACGAACAAAAAACCACCGTGCCGGGTGCGATAGATTTGGTGCGCTTCATTGATAAAGAAAATGGAAATTTTTTAAGTGATATGCTGATAGAAGCAAGCCATATCAACGCTTACATCAAGGATAATACCTTAATAGAAAATATTTGTTCGGTGAATATAAGTGCGCCACATTTGCAGAAAACCTTTTCTAAAAACCATTCCTTTATCCTACCCTTACAAATTTTCATCGATAAAGGCAAACAGGTTTCAGAAATTGCCGATGCCACCCAAGCACGCAATCATAGCATAGCATTACTGCAAAAATTAGATGATTCCCATAAACGCCTTACCTACCCGCATCTTTACATTACCGGTATTGAAAAACAGCTTTATCAAGAACAACAACAGATGAGGCAACAAATCATTGAACATTCAAAAACATCTTTTTAAGTTTCATTTTTTACTTGTATCTAGCCGTTAATAAATTTATATTATGGTATGATTCATACATCTTATATAAGGGTTAATATAATGAAATTACTTAATGGTTTTCTGTTTGTTTTGCTTTCTTTGATGATGCTTACCGCTTGTGGTGGCACATCTTACAATGAAGCTGGCGAAGAAGATATTAGCACAGGCTTTGGCATTCGTGATTTTCGTGCCATTACCGAAGGCATGGTTGAGAAAATGACAACCGATAGGGGCTTGCGCGAAGATATTGGTGATGACCGCCCAACCTTATTGATTACTCCCATGATTAACCGCACGGATGAGCATATTGATACCACCTCTATCACGCAAACTTTACAAGTGAAAATTTCTAAAGAAAGATTATTCACCTTTGTGACGCGTGAAGCGTTAAGCAACCTTAAAGATGAAGCCGCCTTAGAACAAGCCGGTGTTGCTGACCCTGCTACAGTGGCACGGCTTGGTAAAGTTGTTGGCGCACGTTATATTTTACGTGGTTCTATCACATCTTTCCGCAATAAAATTAAGAAAAAAGTTCAAACTTTTTATAAGGTTACCATTATCATGACTGATATTGAAACAGGCATTGATGTGTGGTTAGATGAAGTTGAAGTTAGCAAAACAACCAAAAAAGGTCTCTTCTAAAATTTTATACTCTAGAATTTATGCGAACCTGCCTTTCTTATTGCTGATAATTATTTATTTTATCAGCTCCTTAGCCTTTGCCACGCCTCTAAATGGTGATGGTTATGGCAAAAGCGAGAATGAAGCACGCGAAAACGCCCTTGCCACCCTATCGCAACAAATTTTGGTAGATGTTGATAGCTCTGCCAGCGCGAAAGTCACTGAAAAAAACGGCACTGTTGATAAATCGGCAGAAACAGAAGTTGCTTTAGAATCTCATATTAAGTTTCAAGGGGTGGTATTTGAAAAGGCAAAGCGCAAAAGAAAAACCTATCATGTGCGCGCGATTTTATCCGATAATGCCTTGCGACAAACCATTCTTTACCTTGCCGAAAATTTGCCTGATGATATTGATGGGCTTACAAGATTGCAAATTTCTGATGCCTATCACGAGGCGCGGCAATTACGGGCTTTGTTCAATTTCGCGGCACAACAAAATCTTGCGATTCCCGGTGGCAATGCCATCGCTAAAAATGCCGCTAATGTTGAAAGTGAATTACAATTACGCTTAGGTAATTATGGTTGGGTGCGTTTTATTCCGCCTGTTAGCGTTGCCTTAAATAATAATTTTACCATCACCATTGATGAAAAAAATGTTGCAACCGCTAGTAAAATTTACTTGCCTGTCGGTTCCTTTCGCTATCAAATTACACGCGATGGTTACGCCACAGAACAAGGTATTTTAAGAATCTCACGCGGACGTGAAGAACGCACTCAGCTTGCTTTGGTGCGTTTGCCTAAAGAAGCCATTAACGTCACGATTGTTGTTGATGCCCATGACCGTAACACAAGCGATGTGATTATGCGCGCTTTAGAAGAAATTTTACTGCAATATAATATTCAAATTGTCAAAGATAGTCCCTTAATACTCAATGCAAATGCAGATATTCAGGCAAATACAGCAGTGAAAGATTTCGAACATTTACAAGTAAATTTATCGTTAAATTTCAAGCGTTCAGGGCGTACCTTAACATCATCTAGCCAAAATATTCGCTTGTTTGATACTGAAAAAATAGATGTTGGGCAGTATCAATGGCAAAAGCTTACTGAAAAAACATTGATTGAATTATTAGCCGGTGATGGCTTGGTAAAAGTTACTTCATCAGATTCGTAAAAAGCAATTCTCTATTTTCTCACAGGACAATTTTATTTCCCTACGGGGGTAAATTCTATTTCCTTACGGGGTAGAGTTGGTCTGCGCGTGCAAACAAACCATTATCAATCACCCTAATAATGGTAACGCTACCGTCAACCACATCAGCTTCTACTTTCGCGGTGCGTCCATAGCCTAACTGAACCGTAATTTCATGCGTTCCTGCTGGCAAGATTAATTCTGCATTATCAATCTGTTCAGGCAAACTAATCCAAGAACGTGTATCAGCTTCTTCTAATAATGAGCCAACTCCTTGTGCCACAATATTGGCAAACAAGCCTGCAATTTCACCAAATTCTTCACCGGCAGCCGTGCCCACAACTTGCGAGGCAACATATTTGCTGGTAATGCGTGACCATTGCCTGAAAACAATTCCGGGCATGGCTTCTTTTAATTGATTGGCGGCAAGCGCAAGACTGTTCATCATAAATTGGCTTTCCACTGCTGTATCACCTGCAACAATCGTGACAGGTGAATAAAATCTGGCATCATGTTCCCCGTAAGTAGGCATTGCCAATTTAGACCAGAATAAACCATATCCGCTTGTTGAAATATAATCAAATTGCACCTCTACGGTGAACTCTTTTCGTGGTGGCACAAAACCGCGTTCAACCACCAATGCAACTCTACCACTTCCCTTAGGAGCTTTTTGCGCTTTATCAATACCACTTAATTTTTGATAACTTTCCTGATTGCCCCTATCATAACGCTCTGCCAATCGCACCACATTATTACCTAAATATAAATTCGAGGATACCAATTGCCATGCCTGCCGATAATCAATATAAGCGCCATTTGCATCACCCGTTGCCTCACGCAAAAGGGCAGAAAAATAATACATATAGCTACTTAAAAAGCCATTACGCTTATCGCCAACAAGTTCGTTAAGAATATTTAACTTATCCTTATCAGCATAGCCTAGCATTTTTGAACGCCGTTCTTCGGTGGCTTCATCTACTTCTTGCGCGCGCGCTTCACTTGCAAAGCGTTGCGCGTTTGTGCCAGCGCGCACCTCAACCAATGCGCCACTTACATCGCCCAATGCCAAATAATTCATCGCCTGTAATTGACGCGCATAAACCCGCTCATAATCCGAACCACGATAGGGAATAACCTTATCATTGGTTAGCAATGAAGCGGCTTTCGCGCCTAAACCACTCACATTAATCACCGCATCGTAATCACTATCGCGGTAAAATTCTAACACTTGTGCTAAATAGGCTTGGCTTTGCTGATAATCGCCTGCAATCTGGTAAAGTCGCGCGCTTTCTTGCAAATGAAGCACCTCGGTTGCTTTTTTATCAGTTTTGAATTTACCTGCATAATCACTAAATGCTGCTTCGGAATCTAATGTTACAAAAGTTTCATGATGTAGATTATGTTGCCCGCTAAACGCCGAACAACCACTAAGAATAACAACTAATAATAAGGAAAAAAGAGTTTTTCTGGAAAAAAACATAAATATGCACCCATAAAATGATAAAGATTTATCACTTTATACTCTTTTTTATTCATAAAATAAAGCGATTATCACGCAGAAACTAATTCTTGTAGCCGTGCATCCGTAACATGATTAGGATTGGTTGGGTTTGAAGCAACAGTCGCCGTATTTTCAGCTCGCACTCTTTGTTCATCGTTATTTTCCAACTGCTGGCGCACCAAAGAAATTCTGGCATCAAACGCTGTTTTATCCGCATCTTCTGCCAATAATGTTGCCGCACGTTGTTCAATCAAACTATCTAATTCACGCCTTAATGTAACCGAGTCATTATTTGCAATTTGCTCACGATAAGCTTGCTCCTGCAAACTCACATCAGGCTCCTCAACTAAAGTATCAAAGCTACGTAATTGATAACGTAACTGCAATAATAATAAATCGCTTTCTGCTTGTTTGATTTGCGCTTTCAGGCTAACAACTTGATTTGTTTCACCTTGCCCAGCATCAACTAAGAATTGCAATTCGCGTTTCAAAACATTCAAGGCTTGATTTGTTTGGGCAAACTCTTCAGCCTCGGTACCAAAATTATTTTTACCATTTTCATTCAGCACACGCGTTACGCCATTATCAACAGGCACATCATTTCCGCCCTGTAAGGCTTGCTCTAACCGTGAAACAACGCTATCATCAGCACGTTTCTTTTGGAATAAATACTCTTTAGGTTGTTTATTTCCTGAATTTATTTCACCGGCTGGAATTGAATCTTGATTACCATTAAGCAGATTACCACTGCGTGCTTCGCTTAATTTTTCATTAACGAACCCAATAATTTGATTATTAGCCAAACCGTTAATATTTGTTACTTCTTGAACCATTTTAACCTCCGATTATTATTTCTACAACAATCATATAACATCCATAAATCTGGCAAATTCTATGCCAATTTATATCCTCTACGATAAGTAAATCTATTCTTATCTCGGCAAAATCTTTTGAAACTCTCTCTATGATGCGTTTTTTGTCGCTCTATAAAGATACTTTTATACGAAAAGCATTCTGCCTTTATATTACCCTAGCATAGCTGAATGAAATGTCAATGTATTTTTTTACAAACCATAATAAAGCTGATAATTGATGGAAATACCAGAGACTTTCTCTAAATAACCATTCGAATAGTTGATATGATCCTTTTGAAATTCTGCTTTTGTTACTTTATCTTGATAATGCGCGATACGGATGCCCCAATAGGTTTTATTCGCATCTTTATCTGCAAATAATATCTGAACTCCCTGTGACCGCGATTGAATACGCCCTTGTTCGTTAGCAAAAGGGTATTTCCTTGTTTCTGCATCAGATATTGACGGACCAACCCCTTGATAATAAGTCATATCATAACTGCCCATACCATAGGATGCAAATAATTCCACACGCGCCCGTGTTTCTTTATTACGATAAATCGGCAAAAACCCAAGCAAATGACGGGTGATACTGCCATAATTAGAATAATGAATTGTATATTCGGCAGGCGCTGTATTCGCTTTGCTTTGTTTTGAATCTGCTAAAATCACCTGAGTATCAAAACCGATATATTTGAACCGTGTGCCAAAATTCATATAAAAAGGTACCGCCGCTGCGCTTCTCCATGTATCACTTGCAGCATCTGTGTAATCAAAGCGAACATTGCCCGTGCCTGCGCCTATAAACACTTCTAAATTCGGAAAGACAAAGCGTAATATATCATCATCTGAAAATTCAGTATCATTCGGCTCATCAATCGCCTCATCAATCAATTGGGCTTGCGCATGATGCATCAACAACAACATAACCAAAAATATTCTTATCATCACACCCATATCATTTGCCCTTAAATTTATACCATCTTAACATAGCTATCATGAAAATAATAATCACATAATCATAATTACTGTGATATTTGGACTATGATATATTTGTGAATTTTGCAAGATATTTTGTAAAAACGCTATTGCGCTTATCATCGTTTAAGAGTAAAATATGCGGGTTGTGAAGAGGGCCAGTAGCTCAGTTGGTTAGAGCACACGCTTGATAAGCGTGGGGTCGGAAGTTCAAGTCTTCCCTGGCCTACCATTAATATCGCTTAGGCTGGCAAAGCCAGACCCTGTGTTAAGAGACACATTGTTAAGAGACACATGAATTGATAACTCGGAAGTGATGTGCGACTAGGTGCGATGTGGTGCGATATGGTGCGATGGGGATTGCTATGAAAAGCGATTGAATATTGATTTAATGCCCGTTTAAGCCTTGTTTAAGGGGCTTTAAGACTGCTACTGGATTTATGCCCGCATTCTACAATCAGCACACAAACGGCACAAAAACGCCCGAAACAGAAGTCGGAAGTCGCCAGATGAAATGATATAACTCGGAAGTGGCTATTTAATAAAATCAATCACTTAACTTTTGGAAGTCAGAAGTGATTTTCAAGATAATTTAGGCATTGCATCCCAAGTTTGTCCTTGCCATTCGCGCCCTGAATATTTTTTACCAACGCGTTTGCCGTTCTGGTCATATGCGCCCCATTGTTTAAAAAAGAACGCTGTGCTGCTTTTTTCACAAGCGCGGTGAATTTCTGCTACCCATTCTGGATGCATTGGGCGTGCGCCTTGTCCGCTTTCGCCCCCCACAATCGCCCAATCAATGCCTTGCAAATTTGCGTTATATATTGGTGCTATCAATGGTTCAAACGATACAAATTTCACGCCTAGCACTGCCCTGATATGGTCAATACGGCTTGCGGTTTGCTGATTTTCCACACTCACCCCATGCCAGATATGCGCTGGCTGTGGGTGTTCTTTCAAATAATATTGCATCACTGAAGAACGCTTGGTTAAAACCTGAAATTGATGCCAATTTGCTCGGCGCATCACTTCATAAACATCATCTAAATAATTGCGTGGAATATCCTTATGGAAGAGGTCGCTCATTGAATTAACGAATATTTTGCGTGGTTTTTTCCACGAAAGCGGCTCTTCAAGTTTGCGCGGGCGGAGCGTAATATCAAAACCATTCGGGAACGCTGGCGTGCCACGAAACCGCTCCGCAATCACTTTAGCATAACAATTATCGCACCCCGCGCCCACCTTATCGCAACCGGTAACAGGGTTCCACGTGGCATCAGTCCATTCTATTGATGTTTTATTGCCCATTACCGCCCTTTTTGTTGCCTGTAAAGCTATTCCCCCAATAAATGACCTGACCATCAAATGGCAAACCATAAATTTCTGCAAAAGTTTCAGCAAACTTTTCAAAACTTATAAAACCATCTAATCGCCAAATATTTACGCCACCAATCATAGATTTTAATTCTTTATAGCCATCGCCAAATTGCAACTCATTATCTGTAATTATAACTTGGCACGCCCCCAGAACAGTTGCTTCACCAAGCGCAGCGGGTTTAAATCTGCTACCACTTTTAAGGTATAATTTATCTCCAACCATAAAAGGTCGCTTACGCATTTTACGAATTGTCATTTGTTTTTTGCCATTTTCTATCATTGGCACAAACTGTTTCTTAAAATTAATTGCTGGCATAATCACTATCCTTTTCTAATTCTTTGCGGCATGGTGGAATCCATATAAATTTTGTATCATTTTCCACTCGATATGGTTGCCAAACAAACCAAGCATAAGCCGTTGCGGTTGATGCTTTTTTATCAATCCGTCCTTTTACCATTGGCACTCGTTCAGAAAATTGGGCAATCGTGGATGGTGGGTTCTTTGAAAACAAACGGTTATATCGACCAACAGTTTCTGCAAAATTAGAACGTAATAACATTGCACACCCATGTCTTGAGATTGTGAGAGATTTTGCAATAAATTCTTCTGCGTGATTGAAAGGTGGGTTGGTTATCACCCAATCAACTTTCGAAAAATTATAAAAATCAAAAAGAAAATCGTTCACTTCAAAACCGCACCCATAATCAAAAACATCAGATGCGATTACCGTTCCAAAATATTCTTGCAACGGTCGAACCATATAGCCTCGATTGCAAGTAGGTTCAAAGATTGTTGTGTCCTTTGGATTGACACAATTTCCGCCCATCTTTTCGAAGTCTAAAACTTTACGGTATAAAGCCCGCGTTGCCCATTGCGGTGTTGGAAAGTCATCAAGACTATTCGCTGATTCACTGCGCTGATTCATAACCGAATAACTACCTTTAGGGATGAGTGCCATTACTCCCCCTTATCCATGCCCCTAATTTTTTGATAATACCATCTTGTTGGTTGGGATATAGATATTCAATTGGGCGAAAATATTTTTGCACTCGCATCCATCGTTGTAATTCAGTAGCACTGCTTACTGGCACTTTGCCTTGTGCGTATAATTTGCGCCACTGTGCCAATATCACGGCTTTGCGGGGGTTTGATTGATGTTTAGCCCAATCAACCCCACCATCGCGATTAAGCCAGTCTTTCAGCCCCTCAATTACCTTATAGGCAAGCTGAGGGCGCATCCAATTTTCATGGTCAATCTTTAATTGCCGCTTTATAAATGCCCGCAAGGCTGTTTCGGAATCATCATCTATCAGCCCTAAATGATACCCTGAAAGCCATAACGCTTTTACTTTACCTTTCACTTCATAATTTGGTGGCTGGGTGGCTTGCATCATAGTATTAAATTGCACCAACACATATTTTAATTGTTTATTGGTCATTCCCGCTGATGAATTAAGCCCTGTCCATTGCTTCAAATGCGCTCGATAATCACCATCATCAAGCCCCAATTCTTTCTTTTTGATATGAATGCTTGCCAGTAATTTATGCCGTTCTGATTTAATGGCTGATTTTTGCATTATCTTTTCTTTCTTTATCCCATGCCCGCGCGCTATTATAATCAGCCTTATCAGCCATCACTGCCGCTAAATCAATCTTATGCTCATGCGCCATATGCATCATCAGCATCATCATATCGGCCATTTCCACCCATATCCCATGATAGCTCGGCACATGTTTATCTTGATGGATATTCCTTGCCCATGCCTCCCATAATTCTTCTGCTTTGCTCATAATGTGTAAAATCATGCCAGCATCATGTTTGGGGTTGGCAGTTGCACCGCCCCAATTTTCAGCAACCGCCCGTTCAGCGATATATTCTTGCCATTCGGGTAAGCTCATTTTTTGCTTATTTGCCCATATCATATTATTTCTCATTAACAATATTCCAAATACAAAATGCATAACCGGCAATATCAATGATAGTATCAATGTTTTCTGGGTTTTGGCGCAATCGCTCCATCTTTAGGTCAAGCATGCATTGGGCAACATTCTCTGGGCGTATATTCGTCCCTAATGTTTTATACCACCTATTGGCAATATCAGAAAAATGCTGAGTTGGCTTGCCATATTCGGCACGCTCATGCAGAATTTTATTCAAAATATGGGTGAATTCATCAATCTTATCATTATTAAGGTGCGTAGGCGATAGCCGAGCTTGGTTCGCGTCCGAAGCAGTGGCACGCTCAGGGGCGCGGGGGGATTGCATAGCACCGTGTGCGGTTTCCCCCCGTATATTATCAGGGGCGCGGGGGGATTGCATAGCGGTATCGCGGTTTCCCCCCGTATCATCAGGGGCACGGGGGGATTGCATAGCGGTATCGCGGTTTCCCCCCGTATCATCAGAGGCGCGCGGGGATTGCATAGCCGATAGGCGATTTACCCCTATATTAACATTCACCCCTGTTGTCATGGTATTTTGATAATCCCCCTCATCAATCATATCAAATAACATTTTCACGATTTGAGTGTATTTTGCTTGTTTCTTGCAATCCTGTTCAAAAGATTTTACCAATTTATTAATATTTGCTTCTGTGCATTCCATATAATCGGCAATACTTTTTTTATCGCCATCTATTGCTTTATGAACAGCAATAAACGCAACCGCGCGTTTGGCAGCAGTGACCCAATCATTATTGTCATCATTTTTTTTGCAAATACGCGTTAAATCTACCGATAGCAATCGGCATATTTGGCGAGCAATATCATTGGTAGTTATTCCCTGTAAATCTTTTTCACTTATTGGAATAATATTTTTTATTAAATTTGTCATTTATCTTTTCTCCTGTAATTCAATTCGTAAACTGGTTAATTCTCTTGCGATTAATTGCATTTGCTGATAATCGCTCCATTCATTTTCATCTAATAAATCGCGCCATCTCTCTTGTTCAATGATGCGATTTATTGCGCTTTGATAGATTGATAATGGTGCGTTCATTTGTAATTCAATTCGTAAACTGGTTAATTCTCTTGCGATTAATTGCATTTGCTGATAATCGCTCCATTCATTTTCATCTAATAAATCGCGCCATCTCTCTTGTTCAATGATGCAATTTATTGTGCTTTGATAGATTGATAATGGTGCGTTCATTTTCTTGTGCCTGTTGTTTAACTTCTTCTAAGAAATTATTAATTTCGGTAACATTATCCAATGTTAAAACAAATTTTTGCCTAACATTTAAATCCAAACATTGCATCACGCGATCAATCTTTTGGCTCACCCGATATTCATGATTATTATTCATGGTGCGCCCTCGCGGTTAGGGCAGGTGGGGCAGGTCGCTTTTAAGCGCGTCACAATGCTTGATGCACCGGTTACCGCTTTTTGTTGATAGCGCACACATTGCCCACCAGTGATTAAACCCATTAACGGGCAAGCAACATCAGCGCGCATAAAAGCATTCTTAAACCGCATTTCAACGCGGGTTAAATCGCCCTTATATTTATTTTTAAGCACAGCAGAAACAACTGCCGCGCTGTAGCTTAATTCTTTGGCAACAGCATTTTGCGATGTTTCATCACATTTATCCGCTAATAATTCAATCCATGCGGGTAAGGTTTGCCAATGTGATTTTGCAGTGGCAAGTGATTGCCCGGCCTCACGGTTCTTGCCCGTGCCTATTTCAAATCCTCTATTCATTATTTAATATCCTATCATTGTTGGGGTTGTATATTTCTTTGCTTTTCAGTATTTGTGGGGCAAGCGGTCCAATGTCATCGCGTAATATCCAACGGTTATTCGCGCCTAATTCAATAATTTTTGCCTTTTTCAAATTTTGTAAAAAGGCTTTAACAGTCGTAACCTTTGCATCACTTGATGCTAATAATTCAGCGCGGGTGAATGATTTTAGCTTGCGGACAGCCACCCATATTTTTTGGTGCTTATCTTGTTTTACCGATTTGCCCGCCCGATTGATTTGTGACGGGGTTATTGACCATTTATCGGTGATGCAATAAATCACCCGCCTTTCTTGACCATAAAACCCAACAGCTTTTACAAACCCCGCGCGGGTATAACGGATAAGATAATCTTTGATGTCAGGCATAGAAGCCGTTCCCTGCTTGTGAACACAGGGCTTGCTAAATAATGCCTTTTTATTAGTGCCGTCATCAGTGAGTTTCATAATCGCCTGATGCACATTGCTACCGCCGATTTTCGCCCTCATTATTACGCCTTTCCAAAATCTTTACGGTTGCGAAAGGTAGGTAACTCAAACCCGATGGGTAACTCCGCCCATACCTCTACCCCTACCTGTTTTATATTTTTGCTACGCGCATAATTTAGCACCGCGTTTAGCATGGTAGATGCCCGTCGCACCTCACCGCGTGCATGAGTATAAATCTTATTTTGCAATTCGGGGCTGATGCCAATATCAGGCGCGTAGATGGGAATAAGTAACTCTAATTCGTGCCGTTCTAATGGTGGCACTTGCCGATACTCCATCACGCGATTGGCAAAATTAGCAAATTGCTGAATATCCTGTGGCAGGGCTTCCTCGCCCATCAGCAAAATTGACACGCCCGTTAAATCGTGAATTTTACGAATATCATCTAACAATAATCTGTTAATGTTTAATAATATATGCGCCTCATCAATGATAATAATGGCTGGGGCATTCACCGAAGATTTGAGATAATTTATTAGCTGATTGGCAAGTTTTGGAATTGTTTTTTCGGGGATAACGCCCATCTCTGTTACCAATGTTTCAAAGAAGCTTTTGCGCGTCCAGAAGCTACATGCTTCAATATGAACCGCATTGAACATATTAATCAACTGAATAGCAGAATGCGTTTTACCCGTTCCTGCATGCCCTGATAATGCCCCGATGCCCGGTAGCATTGGGTTACGATTGATAAGGTTTTCTGCCAGTTCAGATGCTTGATGCACCACTTCCAACATTGCAAAGCTCGGTTTAATGTTATTCAGCGGGGGGTTCTCAAGGGGGGTGGTCGCAAGGCGATGGGCTCCGTCCTCATCGCCGAGAAGCGACGTCGCACCTCCCTTGTTATTAATGTTACTATCTGCCATAATATAATCTCCTATTGGGTTGTTTATTTAATCAATCCTCCCCAATGGCGGTGTTTCTAGCATCGCCATTGGTGGTTTTATGAGTTAATAATCTTTCACGTTCCTCGCGTTTTTTGCATTCAGGCGTGGCTTGATACTCCCGAAGCCATTTTATATCTAGGGGGTCTATAGATTGCCCTGCCTCCATCATCTGCCAAAGCCCCTTTGCTTTTTGCCAACGATGCCCGGCTGTTTCTGGTAATTTAACCACCTGTTCATCGTTATTGTTTTCACGGGCTTTTGCCTCATCGCCATTGTTGTTTGTTGCACCCCCCATATTATTTCTATTTAATATATGCAGGTTACTTACATCGCCATGCACTATCCGTGATATATCTGCCCCGCGCATCGGGCGTTTGGCTTTCATAATATCTTGCTTGGCTTGGTCAATCTGCTGTGCCATCTCTTGGGCGAATTGGCTTGCTACCAATTTTCTGCCCTCACCCTTGCGTCTGCTATTTTCAGCGGTGAATAAAAACTTCAACCCATCTTCATGAAAAATATGCACCATGCCTAAATCATCTTCATCAAGGCGCACAAATACTCGCTTGCCAATTAGTGATGCCATTAAGGGGTGGGTGAAATTCGCGTTCTCTAATGCCACACCTTTTTTGCCTATCACGCGGTATGGCTTGCCTGATGCAGGCGGTGCTAGGAATAGGTTCAGCATATCATCAGCGATAAAATCAGCTTGATGGGTAGATAATGCCAGCTGTTCAGCAGGGCTTTTGTTTTGAAGCCCACCATGTTTGCGGTGAAAATGCCTGTTTTCACACCACGCATCACATAATGTTTGTAATGTTTCAGGGGTTAAATCGGCGGCGAATTTTGCCTGTTCTGAAAGCCCACGCCTTTTAGCAAAGCTATTCATGCTTCTTATCTGCTCACGCATACCAACATTATGCCCAATGAAGCCCGGCAGGGTTGGCATCAAATCATGTTGAATGGTGCGGAAATGGCTTTCAACCGAGCCCTTTTCCCAACCTGCATAAGGCTTGGTTGTGTGTTGGCGGATACCGCAGGCTTCAAAGGCGGTGCGGAACCAGTTAGAAGTGAAATCTTTGCCATTATCGGTGCGGATAGTTTCGGGCTTGCCCCATGCAGAATGGGCTTTACGGAATAGCTTCAAGAATTCTGCGGTTGATGGGTTTTTGCAAACATGCACAATCATTCGCCTTGTGTAAATATCGATGATGCTATAAAGGTAATATCGCCCTTTGATGGTTAATATATCCGCAGGGCTGGCATCGGTTTCCCATAATTGATTTGGGCGTTTCACCCATTCATAAGCATTACCATGCGCGGGGCGATATTTATTTTGATAATCATCAGGATTGGTGGCATATAAATAGCCGCGTTTGTTTTCTTGCAACCATAGCTCGCGCCAACGGGCGATACTCCGCTCAGATGGGATATTATTATTGTTATTTGGCACAGCGGGGGGATTGTTAAGGGGGGCAGTCGCAAGGTGATGGGCTTCGTCCTCATCACCGTGAAGCGACACCGCGCCCCCCTTAATACTATAAATCATGCCTTCAAGAACATCTCTTAAATGTCTATTGGTTAAATGCGGGTTGCTGGCAATCAGCCCAATCAATATCTTTTCAATTTCGCTATCTTTTGCAATCTTACCACTATCCGCCCGATTACCCCAATTACCACCTGATAGGCTTTGCAAATCATTATTGCTACGCCATTTTCGCCAGCGCAATAATGTTGGTATGGATGGGTTGGGGGCGCGGGGGGATTGCATAGGTGATAGCCGATTTCCCCCCGCATTAAAGGCAATGCCTGCTAATTCACGGGCATTTAATATTTCTTCTGCCGCCACTTTCCATGCTTGCCCATGTTGTTGGGCATAGTTTTCAATGCAGTTTAGTAAATCAAGCCGTGTTTGTAACAGCTTTTTGTTTGCGATATTGGCGTTTTGTATATTAGTATCAAGGGGGGTGCGGTGTGACTTCTCGGCGATGAGGGTAGAACCCATCGCCTTGTCACAACCCCCCTTGATAATCCCTCCACCGTGTTTCACATTAGCATTAACAAGGGTTAAACGATATTTCATTGGCATTTTATCAATATCAAATTCTTGTCCGCCCCCTTGCCCCATACGCTGGCGGTTAGGAATATTATGTTTCTGTAACCACATCCGCATGCCACGTTCTGTGCTAGGCAAACCATCAATGCTCTTATCAGCAATTTCTTTAGCACTCATAAACATTTTTTACGCTCCGATGGCAAAGCCATCTTTTCGCTAGCAGGGGGTTGCGACCTTGCTAACCGCAAGGAACCCCCTGCACCCCCCGCATTACTTAATTCACTATCATCAAGACCGTTTGCACGTTCTACCAGCCGCATTATTTTTTCTAATAATTTATAAGGGTTTGCCCCGCCGGGTTGGATTTTTACTACCGCTATTTCTATAGCAGGAATTTTCTTGCCTGCACCATGAACACGTGCTTTTAAATAGGGTCCTTTATCCCACACCTTACGCATGCCCACCGCCATCTATATTATTAAGAATCCATAAGATAATAAGAAACGTTGCCGCAACGATGAATATGAATTCTAATATGCTCATATGATGAACCCTGAAAGAATGCCGAATAAGAAGCCGATGACAAAAAGATAGGCAAGCAATTTAATATTAAGGGGGGTGCGACGTGGCTTCTCGGCACACAGAGCGGTGTCGTTTGCCTTGCCACGACCCCCCTTAATAATCCCCCCGCTATCTAAATTAATACTGTGCATTGTTTCGTTCATCATTTCCTACCCGGCAAATTTTCATTGATAACGTCATTGAAAAATCTATCTTTAATGATATAAAGAATAAAATCGGTTTTTACTTCTTTGTTAGCCTCATAATATTTGGTTTTAAGTGCTGATAATGCGATTGCATTGGCATCACGCTTCATCACATTTTCATCACCACCGCTATTCAAATAACCTAATGCGTTTTTCGGGGTTTTTAATTTCGGGTCATCAACCATTGCCTGCGTGGCACGGGCTTGCTGTTCTGCGCCCATTATGTTACCAATCTCGGCGAGTTTTTTGATGGTCGCTTGCGATTTGGCAATCCAACTGCCCGCAATAAGTTCTTTTACCTCATCAGTCAGGCAATTGAAAAAGCCAATATCGCGTCTAATTGTTCTACTAGATAATCCCGTTAATTCGCGGGTTTCTTTATCAAAAACGGCAAACATATCTAGCTGTTCTGAATGTTTACCCCCTGTATATTGATTGCCTCTATCGCCACCGCGAGGGCTTCCATGAATGCTTTCCCATGTTTTTTTACGCTCGGATAAAAATTTAGCTCGATCAAAAGCATTCAATTCATGCCGCATCAAATTCTCATCAATTTCAATCAAGCGGGCATGTTTTTGGCTTTCATAATCTCGGAATTGCACTGCAATTTCTGTATGCCCCAATTGCTTGCATGCTTCTAACCGGTGCGCGCCCGCAATTAATATGATGTCGTTTTTAACTTTTCGTTTGCCGACAATAATCGGTTGCAATAATCCTTTTTCTGCGATGCTATGCATCAACATTTCAACATGCGCTTGGCTGGTTTTTCGTAACCGTTGAAAAATGATAATCTCGGCAATGGCAATGGAATCATTCATTATAGCCACCCATTATCTAAAGATTGTTTGATTTCCTTAAAAGCTTCACAGCGCGGCTGAAGAATTGTGCGCGGCATGTTTTGCTCATCAGCAATCAAACCACGATCATCGCCATATTGCAGATAGATTTCTATGGTGGTGATGCGCTTTTCTAACATCGCGTTGAAACTTTGCATCGATTGTTGGGGTGTATTACTCATCTGCCAACTCCGCGCCAACCTTTGGTAGGGTGGAACTTCATTAATGATGTTACAGTTTTGGTTTTAATTTTATTTTTATGATGCCTGAAAATTTTTGAAATCCGCTTTGCGAATGACGGGTTCTTATCCATAAGCGAACTCGCATCGCGCCTTGCTCTTATCGCACGCGCCTGTGCTTTATTTAAGCGATTATAGCTTGCGGGTAAATGTGTCATCACACTTGTTCCTTTCTCAACTCTTGCACATCCCGATATAAATCTTGGTAATATTTAGAGATGCCACTCACTCTGCCCATCAAGAACGCAATGCACGCGCTTTGCACGATTACTATCATTCCCAAAATAATAATAGCCTCCATCATCACACTTTCTCCTTATCTTTAATTGCAGGGCGTTCAATTTCATCAGGCCATGCCAAACCATCAGGCCAATTATCTGAAAACCATTGCAAAACTGATGTATATGTTTTGATTGTATTACTACGCCCAGAACGGATGTCCCTGAAAAAACTTCTATCATTCATAACGCTTTGGGCAAGGCTTGTTTCACCAATACCAGTATGCGCTGAATATTTGCTTGCAAGTAATAAAATATAATTTTGATCCAATAACATAAAACCTATTTATAGGAAAAAAGATATATAGTCAATAGGAAAAAACCAATATAACGATTTTTTTTGCTTTTTTATAGGATAAAAGCTATAATCTGCCAAACGGACATTATGACCATTTGCCAGATTATGAAAAATATTAGTTTATTTATAAAAAAACGCCTTGATGCAGTAGATATGACCCAACGTCAGCTTTCAATAAAATCTGGCTTAAATGAAAGTATGGTTAATGGTATTCTGATAGGTAAAACAAATTCGCCACAATTTAAGAATGTGCAAGCTATTCTTGAGGCATTAAACTGCCGCATTGAAATCATTACCCCTGATGATGATAATTATCAAAACCCTGATGCCTATACTGAGATACCTTTGTTGGGTGTTGCTGAGGCGGGCATAATGGATGGGTTTGATACCATCCATTATGACAATGAAGTGTTAAATGTTCCGCGCCCATTTGATGGTTATGCTGCTATTCGAATCGATGGCATATCGATGCAACCCGTTTATAATCATGGCGATGCAGTTTTAATTAAACCAAAAGAATTTACTGAAGTCCATGAAGTTATCGGGCATGATGCCATTTGCGAACTTGCCGATGGTAATGCACTCTTAAAAAAAGTAACACCGGGCGAGAACGGCACATTCACTTTACTATCCTATCACCCCGCCTACCAACCCCAAATCAATGTGCCTGTCCGCAAATTCCATAAAGTAGTAGCGTGCCTAAAACAACCTAACTTTTGAGTGAGAAAATGAATGATAGATTTTTCTAAGTTAAATAATACCAACGATGATAAACAGACAGAGTTGGACCCAAGAAAAATATTTGAAAATTTGCCTAATTTAAAAGATATTCCAAATGATTTATGGCAAGGTCAAGGAAAGACTTTAGAAGAGTGGTATGCAAACAGAAATAAACAAGATATACTTATTTCATTGAATACAGGTGCTGGAAAAACGATTGTTGGTTTACTTATTGCACAAAGTTTAATTAATGCAGAAAATAGCAGTGTACTTTATATTTGCTCTACCAATGATTTAGTTAAACAGACAGAAGCAGAGGCAAAAAAAGTTGGTATAGATTGTACTACGCGTATAAGCGGGGCTTTTAGCAATGACTTATTTGAAACAGGAAAAAGCTTTTGTATCACAACATATGCTACTTTATTTAATGGGCACAGCGTTTTCCAAAGAAACTTTATTCCTGAAGCAATAATATTTGATGATGCGCATGTTGCAGAAAGCATCTTAAGAGATTCTTTTACAATAAATATTAAAAAACAACAACATGAAAAGATGTTCGGTGAAATAGTAAATTTGTTTAAGTCGCATTTTCAAGAACTGGGTATTGAAGAAAAATTCAACGATAGCCTGAAACCAAACAACCACAATATGGTAATGGTTACTCCGAGAGAATTAAAAAAACAACGAATGCAGCTTTTAGCTATTTTTAAGACACATAATGTTGCAAATGATAGTAGCCTAACATTTGCATTCCAGCATCTTAAAGATAAGCTAGATGTTTGTGTCGCCATTTTTGCTCACGAAACCTTTGAACTTACTCTGCCATTTTTGCCATCATTAGCGCTAGATATTTTTAATTTACAAAAAAAACGTATTTATTTATCTGCAACATTGCAATCACAGGTCGAATTTATACGTGCCTTCGGACGCAAACCTACACACACAATTAGACCAGATAATGATGCTGGTAATGGTGAACGCTTAATAATCACTGATATTGCCCCTTATAGTATTTTTTCTGCATTATATGTAAATAAGGTTAGTACAACACATAAAATAGTAGTAGCTGTTTCCAGTTATAATGAAGCCAAAAAATGGCATAGCGTATCTAATCCTCCAACGAGAGAGCTATTTACTGAAACATTAAATAAGTTCCGCAATGCATCAAAAGGCGGATTTATTCTGGTATCTAGAGTTGATGGCATTGATTTACCACATGACCAGTGTCGTATTATGTTAATCGAAGGTTTGCCAAGTGGTGCTTCTCTTCTTGAAAAATACCAATGGCATTTTTTGGGAATGCTAAATACACAGAATATTCGTATTGCCAACAGGTTAACCCAATTATTTGGGCGTATCAATCGTGGTAGAAGTGATTATGGCGTATTCTTTATAGCAGGAAAAGAACTGAATATTTGGTTAAAAGATGACAGAAATATAGCTTTACTACCAATATTATTACAAAAACAACTTTCATTAGGACTGAAAGCTCGTAAAGAACTACCTTTAAACGATAGTGATAAAATTTCTGATGCAATAGAAAAGATATTTGACCGTGATGATGGATGGCTTAACTATTATAGTCGTCAAATTGCGTCTGTTAGTGACAAACAAATAAAAAACAATGAAATAATAGAGAAAGCAGCTCTTGCAGAAGCTCAATATGCAAAACATATGTGGAAAAATGAATATTGCAAAGCAAGAAAAGCACTTGAAGAATCTATTGATGAATTTGCAAATGCAGATACCCCTTTAGGTGGATGGCATGGAGTTTGGTTGGGTGCATCCTTTGATTTTGAAGGTGACACAGTAAGTGCTGAAACTGCCTATTACACAGCTGAATTACGTTTAGGCTCTAATATAACTTTACCTAAATCATCTCATAACTCTCAAACATCGCAAACAACAGCTTGTAATGCTTTTTGTAAAAGCTTGCTTTCTTATTTCAACTATCAACGTGGTTTGCAGCAACTACCTAAAAAAATAAAGAGATTAAAAGAAGATTTAGAAAAAATAGGGAAAACAACTACATCTACTAACCAATATGAAGAAGCTGTACGCCGGCTAGGTGAATTTTTGGGTTTCCAATCTACAAGACCCGATAATGATAAGCATGTAGGACCTGATGTTATATGGGTAGATGAACATAACAAAAGTCTTATTAGTTTTGAACTGAAAACCGATAAACAAGGCAAAGCACAATACAACAAAGAAGATATAGGGCAAGGATTGAATCATTTAGAATGGGTGAACGCTCAATATAATAATTACCAACATTTAAGCTTATTATATGTAGGTCCTGATTGGAATGTATCTGTTCAAGCAAATCCTTCGTCTAAAATGGGACTTTGTACAATAAGAGTAATAGAAGAATTAAAAGATGAGGTAATAGCATTAATTAATGATATAAGCTCTTCAGCCTCTTCTAAAATAGAGGAAGTTATTTCACAAAAAAGCACTGAAGAAAAATGGCAATTACAATCTTTATTACAAAAATTATGGGTGAGAAACATGCAATCAAGTAGCGGTAATACCTGAAACATTTGATTATACAGAAAATCATCGATGGTTGGGAAGCTTTTGGTTTCCTGATAATGAGTACATTACTTTATTATTTAGAAGACAACCAATATAAGAAAGCCCCTATACCGCCAACAATTAAAGCTGTTTTCATCCAACTCTTCTGATTGTTGTGTTGGTCTTCCTCAAGCTCCTCTTCATCATCAATAGTAATAATTAACTCTTTTGCTTCTAAAGAATCATATTCTGGATATTCAGGTTTATATTCGCCAAAAACATAAACATTACTATCACCAATGATAGGCTTTACTCCAACAGCAACCTTCTCATGATTGCCATGTTTGTTTGGTCGTGTTTCTGTAATATATTCCCATTTTTTATCTTCTTCAGGGTTAACGCTATTTGGAAAATTTTCTAATGTTTCAAGAATCCTTTTTCTGTTAAGCACTGGGCATAGGTCATTTTCTTTTATTTTCTGTTCTAAAGCATGTTTTATTCTATCTTTATCAAAATGCCAAACCCCTTCTCCATCAAAATTACCATATCCAAGCCAACTGTCATACCACGCGGTAATTGGCATTTCTAGTTTTTTACACCCCCATATGTTATATTGATATTCATTCTCGCCAAAACAATATTGTTTTTGGTCATAAGATTTTTGCCTACTTCTATAACAACCAACACCATAATAAGTTAAATTCTTCTTTGTAATAATTTGACCGTTTGCGAACATGCTTGATGTTTTCCAACTACCAACTAAATCATACAAATTAACAATTAACTCTATTTCTGTAATGGGAAGGGCTACTTTATGTTGCATTTGATTATCTTTTTTAGAAGAAGAATATGAAGGAATATTTTTGCATATATTAAGTGCTTTAGTAAAATTTGGCGAAGAACTTTCACCAAAAATAATTTCTACATTTGCAATATTTTGTTCGGTAGTAATAACATCTCTTTTATCTGTTTCCGTAACAGCATCACCACATTGCGGACAAAATTTTGAACCATCATTTATACTTGCATTACATTTATCACATACTAACATCTTCTTAGCCTCCCTGATATTGAATAATAGAAATTTTATAATAGAATTTACCAAAAAATAAATATAAAATCTATAAAATTTGACACCTCCAGCAACCCCTGCTAGAATCAACCCATGCTTACATTATATTCTGAAATGGTTGATATGCTGGGGGTTGATGATGCGCGGGCTGTTATTCATAGGCTTGGTGGCAAGCGCATTTATGTGCCTTATCCGCGCACTTTAAACCGCAACCATAAATTAGTTAAAGAATTAGGCTTGGTAAGGGCGAATCGGTTCTGCATCCTCTATGCTGGTGAAACTTTAAGCATCCCTGTTCTGGCTAAAATTAGGAGGGCAGAGCTCATCGCCTTTCTTGATAGGGGTGGCATTCCTATAGATGAAATCGCATGGCTGGTTGGTATCACCCCACGCCATGTTCGCAGAATATTATCGCATCCATTGCCTAAAATTTTGCAAAAAACTGACGGACATATTTCCCCCTAAAATTATATTTTTCATGCCTTAAAATGGGGATATGAAAAACTATCTATCCGACCATTTCCATTTATCTGAAGCGTGCAAGAGTCAAACTGCCATTAGGTTAGGTATCGAAAATATCGCCCCTGCATCAGTCATTGGCAACTTAAAATTATGTGCTGAACGAATTTTAGAACCTATCCGTGATGAATATGGCGAGCCATTCAGCCCGACTAGCTGGTATCGTTGCCCAAAACTTAATACTTTTATCGGAGGAAGCCAAACATCTGCCCATCGGCTAGGGCTTGCCGTTGATATTGAATTAATAGGTTGGGATAATGCTGATTTCGCCCATTGGTGCGCGGAATATCTGGATTACGACCAATTAATTTTAGAATATTATCAGCAGGGTGACCCACAATCAGGCTGGGTGCATATTGGCATTCAAATAAACGAGCGTGATTATCGGAATGAATTTAAGACTGCAGAACGTGGCACTAATGGCAAAACATTTTATAGGAAAATCAACTGATGTTAGGTTTTGGATTAGCCAAAATTGCTGGTGTGCTTGGAGGCAAGTTTTTTGATAGCAAAACTGCGCTGGCTAAAAATGCCGGTGAAATTATCAAAACGCAATCAGTATTGCAGGGCAAAAAGATTGATGCACAATCTGCTTATATGTTGGCTGAAGCCAAAGGCGGGTTTTTCCAAAGCGGTCCACGTCCTGCCATGATGTGGTTTGGCGTGATTGCTTGTTTTAATAATTTTATTATTGCTCCATATTTTCACTTCTTCGGGCGGGCTATCCCCATTATTGATTTACCCGATGCATTATGGACGCTCATTACATTGCTAATGGTTGGGCGCGGCGTAGAAAAAGGCGTTAAATGGAAGATGGCTTCTAATAATGTCCCTAACATTTCTGGCAATTCTGGCAATTCTGCATCTAACAAGAAACCAAAACGCAAAAAACTGCGAATTGTGCCACATCCATTGAATAAAAAGGGCTAGCATAATGAGTAATTATTATATCAAGGGGGGTACGATATGGCTTCTCGCGATTGAGGCAAAAGCCCAATCGCTTGCCATAACCCCCCTTATAATCCCCCCGCCATTACTTAACACTACCGCTGTGGATTGGCGTAATGGATAAAATTGACAAACGCACCGAAATTGAAAACACCCGTGCTGAAACAATGCAATATCAGCCACAAATGATGGAAGTGATTTGCCCTTGTTGCGGAGTTGATTGCCATTTTCAAGATGGGGTCGGCTTTTTTCAAAAACAAGATAAAGGATTTGAATGATGATTGATAGTCTTCTTGATTTATGGCGACCGGTTTGGTCGATTTTAACGATATTTGCATTATGGGGTTTTTGGTCGCTTAAAAAATTAATGGCATCTAAAGATGATTTGCGCACTTTAGAAGAGCGTGTGATACAGAATGAAAAGATATTGGCATTATTAGAAGAAAAGCATGCCACCAAAGCAGACCTGCACAAAATAGCCTTGCGTGTATCTTCATTTAAAGCCACCCAAAAAGCACAGAGTCAACAATTAAATGCTATTAGCGATTCAGTTAGACGCATTGAAAACTACTTATTGGAGAAAGATAAATGAGTTACCAACAGCATCGCATCAAACATATTCGCGGACATATTCTCTATTTCTTAAAAAATCAATCGCAAGTAGATGCGGTATTATTACTAGCATTAGAAGATATGGGACTTGCTTTGCCCCGTGATATGTTAAGTGGTGTTTTAACATGGTTAGAACAATCGGGATTCATTAAATTGAAAATTCAAGATGGTATTACCATTGCCAGCATCACCCAATCTGGCTTTGATATCGTTAAGAACCGCACGCGCCATCCTGAAATCATTATGAATAATGCGGTGATATAAAAATGCCAACGCGCCCAAAGACCGACAGTTTAATCCCTGATGCCAAAGCTGAAATATATGCACTGTATCAAAAGGGTTTAAAATTAACTGAAATTGCTGATGCTGTTAATGAATTACTGAAAGAACAAGGTGAAGATGCAATTCTGAATAAGGATAATATTCACCGCATGCTTAAAAAGCGTGAGGCAAGTTTCCAAAGGATGGAAGAAACAAGACAGATAAGTGAAATGCTAGTCAATAAATTTGGTGATAATGCCAATATTGAAAAGCAAACAGATAGTATCGTTCTGATGGGGCAATCTCTTATTATGGAATTGATGGCAAAATATGCCGACGAAAATGATGATAAGAACCCTGAATTGAAAGTTGCAAGGTTAGCATCAGCATCTCAAGACTTTATTGGCACAAGATTGAAGCAACAAAATTTCCGTGAAAAAATTACCAAAGCTGAACAAGAAAAAATAGCAACCGCATTAGAAAAACAGACCAAGAATGCCCCTGCTGAAACCAAGAAAGCGGTAGAAATTGCTCTGCTAAAATTAGGCATCAGAAAATCGTCAAACTATGATGCGGGGGAAACCGCGCCTTTTACAGAGGCTTAACAATGAAAGTGCCACATAACACCGCAATAGATAAAAAAACCGCTGAAAAGTCGTTCAAAAGTAGTTCAATAAAGCCGTTAATTCATTTCTTATCCTATCAGCAGAAATGGATTGCCGATAAATCAAGATTTATGATTGGCATGTGGGCGCGGCAAACGGGAAAATCCTTATCATCATCAGCTAAAATCATGGCAGATGCTATGGAAAATGATGGCACATTATGGATATTGATTTCAGCGGGTGAAGCCCAAGCTAAAGAACTAATACGAACAATTTCTGGTTTGTTAGAATTAACCAATGCCGTTTTAATAGAATATGAAATTAAAATGACCGAAACAATATCCAAACACGTCATTGAATTGAAAAATGGCGCACGCATTATCAGCCTTGCAGCTAACCCTGATACGATAAGGGGTTATTCGGGCAATGTCTATTGGGACGAAGCCTCGATTAGCAAAAACAGCGAAGAGATGTGGCGGGCGATATTCCCCATCATCAGCAATGGCTATCAGTTGATTTTAACCTCAACACCCAAAGGCAAGCAAGGGAGGTTTTATCAAATTATGACTGGTGATGATGATTTATGGTCGCGCCATGTGGTTGATATTGTAATGGCGGTGAAGCAGGGGTTAAACCGTGATTTGAAAGAACTTAAGATTGGTGCGGGAGACGAGGACACATGGCGTCAAGAATATATGCTCGAATGGCTTGATGAAGCGCATAGCTGGTTGCCATTTGATGATATTATGGCATGTGAAGATATTAATGCGGGGGGAAATCGGCTATCGCCTATGCAATCCCCCCAAACCCCAAATAATATTAATAATCCCCCCGCTACTACCCTGAACACAAAAGGTGCGTTCTATATCGGCATTGATATTGCCCGTCGTAACGATTTATGGGTTGCTGTCCTGCTTGAAAAACTAGGCGATGTGCTATGGACACGCGAGCTGATTGCCAATAAGAATATCCCTTTTGCCGAGCAAGAAATGATATTAGCAGGGTTGGTAAAACGCTATAACCCCGTTCGTATCGCTATTGACCAAACTGGCATGGGCGAACAATTCACTGAACGCGCAAAGCAAGCCTATGGTGCAATTAGAGTTGAAGGCGTAATATTTTCAGCCCCACGTAAGTTAGATATGGCAACCATCATGAAGCAAAAGTTTCAAGATAGGAAAATCCGTATCCCTGCAGGTTCGCATGAATTACGCAATGATTTACACGCCATTCAAATGAAACCAAGCATTACAGGCGCGCCGCGCTTGGTTGATGATGGCACATCCGATGGGCATGCGGATAGGTTTTGGGCTTACGCACTGGCAATTTCAGCGGCGGAAACCATTCCGCAAGAAATTGATTTTATCAGTATCCCTCGCAAAACTACTGATTTAATGGAGCAATATCGTTATGGCTAAAGATTCATCACAAGGGGTTGCGACCTTGCTTATCGCAAGGAACCCCTTGACCCCCGCAATACAAATAGTTGAGGTATTCGCTCATGGCTAAAAAGCAATTAAATGAAGTTATATCAGGCATTGGCGGTGGTAATGATATTACCCGTCAGCAGTTTGGGCAACAATATTTGTTACCCACCGAACGGCTGATTGGGCATGATCCTCTGCTTCTTGATAGATTTGAAAAGGTGCTTGATGATTCACAAGCCAAATCAGCATGGGAAAAACGGCAGAAAACCCTTATCTCTGCCCAGTGGGATGTGTTGCCCGGTGATGATAGCCCTAAAGCACAAGAAGCAGCCGAATTATTGAAAGCGCAGTTGACCGCGTTAAACTGGAATAACGCTACTGAAAAGATGCAACATGCCTTGTTTTTCGGCTTTGCTGTTTCAGAACTGATTTATGAAATGCAAGATGGTAAGGTGGCAATAAAAAACATTCTTACCCGCAACCCGCGCCGTTTTCTATTTAATGAACAAGGTGAACCACTTTTAAGAACACGCGATTATTATCAAGGCATGGCACTGCCCGGAAAGAAGTTTTGGCATTTTAACGCCGGCACGCATCATGATGATGAACCTTACGGGCAAGGGCTTGCCCATTGGCTTTATTGGCCAGTGCGATTTAAGCGCGAGGGGTTGGCATCATGGTTAGAATTTCTTGAAAAATTTGGTAGCCCGCTTGTGGTTGGAAAATATGAAGCCGGGCAAACTGAAAAGGCTGACCAAGAAAAACTACTCGAAGCTTGTCGTGCTGTGCAAAAATCAATGGGGGTGGCAATCCCTTCTTCTATGATGATGGAATTTATTGAAGCAAAAAGCACTGGCATACAAAGTTATAGTGATTTTATCAAATTGATGGATGAGGCAATTAGCAAAGTGATGGTTGGTCAAACTATGACTGGCGATGATGGCGGTTCATTATCACAAAGCCTAACCCATGATAAACAACAAACAATGATTGTCCGCTCCGATGCTATGCTGATTGATGGTTCTTTCAATGTGGGACCCGTTAAATGGTGGACACAGTGGAATTATGGCAATAATGTTGCTAGCCCTAAAGTAACACGGATTTTTGAAAATCCAGAAGAAAAAAAGGCGTTTGCTGAAACTGTAAAAACTATGAGTGATGCTGGTTATCGTGCGCCACAGGAACAGGTAGATAAGGTGCTGGGCGAGGGATGGATATTCGATAATGAATATAATATTAAGGGGGGTGCGATGTCGCTTCAAGGCGATGAGGACAGAGCCCATCGCCTTGCAACAACCCCCCTTAATCATCCCCCCGCTACTGCCCTAAACAAAAAACAAAATGAAACATCCGATTTCTCTGAAAATAATGAATCACGCGATGCAGTAGATAATATTGCTGATGATTTAGATAATGCGATTGATAATGCCAATAATGAAATGATTGACCAGATTAAAACGGTGCTTGATAGTGTGGCTTCATTTGAAGAAGCACAAACAGCACTCTTAAAAATTTATGCTGATACAGACATAAAAGAACAAGCGGATATATTGGGCAAAGCCTTTTCTTTAGCGCATCTCAATGGCTACAGTGAAGCAGGCTAATGGTTGATAATAAGCACCAGCGGGAGAATAATGATATTGTGGGGGGTGCGACATATGCTTCGGTAGACAAGACAGAGCTGTCTACCTTCGCAATGACCTCCCACACCCCCCGCTACCACCTAAAATTAAGGCAAGCGCATGGATAAAATCCCCTTTGATGAAGCGATAGCTTCACTTCGCAAAAAGGCACGTATTCCTACCAAACGCTGGACTGATATTTACGCATCGCAACATGGTGCTGCCTTTATGGTGGCAGGGGCTTCAAAAGATGCGTTATTGGCTGATTTTCAGGGTGCTTTATTAAAAGCACAAGCAGAAGGCACGACCTTAAATAATTTTCGTAAAGATTTTGATAAGATAGTTAACAAACATGGCTGGAGCTATAAGGGTAAGCGCGGTTGGCGGACGCGTATCATTTATGAAACCAATTTACGGCAAAGCTATAATGCGGGCAGATATAAAAAACAGCAGGAAATCAAAAAAGAAAAGCCTTATTTGCGCTATGTTGCGGTGCTAGATGGCAATAACCGCCCCGAACATAAGGCATGGCATGGCACAATTTTACCGCAAGATGATTCATGGTGGGATACGCACACCCCCATGAATGGCTGGAATTGTAGATGCACCACCCAAGCGGTTAGTAAATCAGATGCCCGCGCCTTTGGGGTGCGCACCAAAGATATGAAAGCCCCGCCTGTGCAGAATGTTACCAAGCAAATCCATATCGGTGGGGGTAAGAAGCAAACCGTTACCCTACCCAAAGGCATTGACCCCGGCTTTGAAGCAAATCAAGGCAAGGCAAGCTTTGGGCAAAAATTATCATTGGCATCGCCTGAAGTTAAGGCAATGAGGAATCACACGCAATATGAAGATTTACCACTGCCTCACGGCAATGTGCCAAATGTTTCAGATGACTTGTCATTGTTTAAGCCTAAAGCAAGGTTTGCAGAGATTATCAGTGGCAAGGTAACTGCAGAAAAATTACAAGCAAGAATGCACAAAGTCATTGGTGCAGATAAAAAAATCTTTACCGACCCGATTGGTGGTAAGATAGAGTTAAACGCCAGCTTAACGGAACATTTACTTGAAAACCCCAATCGTTTGAAAGATAGGCGCGAGCGTTATTTCCCATTGCTTCCTGAATTGATAGAAGACCCAAGCGAAATATGGGTAAGTTTTATTGCTGATACAAAAACGGGTAAGGTGGCGATGCGCCGACGTTACATTAAAATGTTTCAGTTAGATAATAGGCACACGCTGTCGGTAATAGTGGACCAAGACAATCATCAATGGTCGGCCTTAACGATTTTTGAAAGAGACCAAGACAAGCATCTTGAGGGAATTCGTAAAGGATTAAGGCTGTATAAGAAATAATGCCCCCACAAAACATCCGTGTCTGCGTGGGGTCTACACTCCTGCGTTTAGCGCACGGGCATTAACAGGTTGTACTTCATTTATGAGTATATAAATTTTATCTCTAAATTGCAAGTTTTTTGTATAAATTTTAAGGGAGGGGGGAATATGATAATTCCCCCGAGATATATTATCTCTCGTTAGCCCTTATGTAGCCTATTGCCACATAATGCACGAATATAAAGGGTAAATGTTATATTTACTTACTTTTTAGTTGGTTTGGGTGGTTTGGGTGGATTGGGTGGATTGTTACCACGCTTTTTACCAGACTGGTTGCCTGTAGTAGCCGGACCGTTTGGCGGTCTTGGCGGTTTTGGATTACCTTTTGCCATAATGCTTCTCCTTTCATTAAATTAGGGTTAATAAAATAGTATAAACAAAAGAAACACCCTTATTCATACTAATTTATATATGGGTATCACAATCTAAAATTGCAAGTTTTTTATGAATATTAATGGCGGGGGTTACAAGGGGTTCCTTGCGTAAGCAAGGCTCGCAACCCCTTGTTAGCGAATAGTGGCTTTTGCCACTATTCTAGCGTAAAATTATGGCGGGGATTTGGGGGTTCCTGCCGATAAGGCAGGTCGCAACCCCCAATAGTAAATCGGTGGCTTTGCTACCGATTTTATGAATATTACTGACGGACATATTTTACAGGGATTTTATGTTTTTACCCATTCATAATGGGGGTATGACAAAAGCAATTCAAATATTCCGTTCTGGCACTCATATAGATTCACACGGGCAAAAAATCACCATCAGCAATGATGATATAGATAAGATGATTAGCGAATATAATGAGGGCAATCATAAAGCTCCTTTAACTATTGGGCATCCTAAAGATAATCACCCTGCTTTTGGGTGGATAGAAAAGTTAAAACGCAAGGGCAATCTATTATATGCATCATTTTGTGATGTGCATGATGATGTGAAACAGGCTGTATCAGATAAGCTTTATCAAAAAGTCTCTGCCTCATTCTATGCTCCCCAACATCCGCATAATTATAGTGAGGGTTGGGGTATTCGTCATGTTGGTTTATTGGGTGCAAGCGCGCCGGCTGTTAAGGGATTAGAAGATGTTGCTTTTTCTGATGATGGTGAATGTCACATATTTGAATTTGCTGAAGTAAGAAAATACGCTTTAAATGGTTTTGCACGTTCTATGCGTGAATTTGTAATTGCCCAATTTAATATTGAAATCGCCGATAAATTCTTCCCCAATTATTCGGTGGAAGATATTGCTTACGACCCTGAAGAAACCACTCCCCTATCAAATTTTTCTGAAAATCCCGCTATTAAACTCTCTACTGAAAAGGATAAACCTATGACGGATAAAATTTCTGATGAGGCACAAGCCAAGCTTGATGCCCGTGAGGCTGAGCTTAAGAAACAGCAAGATGCGCTTAACAAGCAGACAGCTGATTTTACTGAAAATATGCGTGCAACCACGCTTGAAACCACCAAAGCCAATTTAGCTGGCTTGCGTGATGCAGGTAAAATCTCACCAATAGCTTATGATAAAGCAGTAGATTTTGCAGAGAGCCTATCTAACACAGTTACGGTTGATTTTAGTGAAGCTAATAATATGGGGGGAAATCGCCTAGCGGCTATGCAATCCCCCCATGCCCCTAATATTACAAACCCTGTTGCTGATTTTGGTAAATTCATCACCGAATTTAGTGAAGCAATACAAGCCGGCACAGCACCCAAAGGTGAAGCCAGCGCATCTGATGGCACAGTTGATTTTAGCGAGGGTGAAAAAACCACTGCTATCATCGATAAAACGCAAAGCCTTATGGCAAGCAACCCCAACCTAACCTCTGCCCAAGCGGCTGTGCAAGCAACAAAGGAGTTAAGCTAATGCCTGAACAATTATTGATTAAAGCCTTTAAGGCACATACTGATATTACCAATCGGCGCGTAGTTAAGCTTACCGATAATGGTTTGAAACAAGTATCATCTGCTACTGATGTGATGCTTGGTATTGCCCATCATCAATTGGCTGTATCTGCGGGCAAGCATTGTGATGTGACGATAATTGGTATTACCGATGCCGATGCGGGTGCTGCTTTCCCTATCAATGCCAAATTAACTGCTGATGCCGATGGTAAATTGGTGCAAGCATCTGATGGTAATCAAGTGATTGCTATTGCGCTTGAAACAGCGACATCTGCTGATGAAATCATCCGCGTTCTTATTAACCAATCTATTGCCTAAAGGAATATAATCATGAATGAAACTGTCCCATTCCATATTGATGCCACCATGACTGCCGCTTCGGTTGGCTATAAAAACCCTGCACACGCGCTTATTGCTGATAGGGTGTTGCCAAGTGTGGCAATCGTAACGAAAAAGTTTCGTTATAAAACTTATAATGATGATACATTTTTCAATTTACCTGATGCCACGATGGGCAGAACCTCAAAATCTAATCAGGTGAATATTGCATCATCTAGTGAAACTTCTGATGTTGCTGATTATGGCTTGCACGATAAAGTGCCAATGGATGATATTAACCAATCGCAAAATGCGTCACAAAATGCCGCGAATCCATTGATGGATGCTGCTATGCATCTAACATCACTTATTCAAATCAATCGTGAAAAACGCGTGGCAGATTTGGTGCAAGATAATGCTAATTATGGTTCTGATTTAGTCAAAGCCTTATCAGGCGCAAGTCGCTGGGATAATGATGCCTCTGACCCAGTTAAAGCCATGTTAGAAGCCCTTGATAAACCATTAATGCGTCCGAATAAAATCATCTTCGGGCAAGAGGCTTGGACACAATTACGCTTGAATGAAAATGTTGCAAAGCGGATTTATGGTGCCAATAGCGCGGGTGCAATTATTACCCCTCAAGCATTAGCTGATGTGCTAATGGTGAATGAGGTGATAATTGGTTCATCTTATATGAATACCGCAAAGCGTGGTAAAGAAGCGACCCTTAAACGTGTTTGGGGCAAAAATGTTGCCATGCTTTATATTGACCCATCTGCCAATGCGCAAGGCGGTATTACATGGGGCTTTACTGCCGCTTATCGCCACCGTGAAGTGATGACAAAGTTTGATGATGAGGCAGGGCTTGGCGGTAGCACCATGATACAGGTTGGTGAATCCTGCCGTGAATTGATGATTGCCAAGCAAGCTGGTTTCCTATTCAAAGATGTAATTGAGTAAAATATGCTGATATCTATATTAGGTAGTAGCGAGGGGGTTCATAAGGGGGATACCTCACAAGGTGACAAGCTCCGCCTTTGTCACCGAGAAGTGAGGTCGCAATCCCCCTTATACATAAACACCCCCCAATATTAATAAAGGATTTAATGATGACTGAAGATAATACTGAAAACCAGACACTTGAAGTAGAAAACAACGAAGCTACCATTGCCCAAGAATTATGTGATGCTGTTAATTTGCTTGACGATTCCAATGATGAGCATTGGAATAAGGCAGGTGAACCTAATATCAATCAGCTTCAAATCCAGCTTGAACGTAATCGTATTACCCGTAAAGAAGTTGAAGCGGTGAGTGATAGGAAGCGGGTTATAGAAGATGTCGCAACCCCTGTTAAAGCGCAAGGGCAGGCTTTGCCTAACCAAGCGGATAAAAGTTTTTCCTCCCCAGACTTGGCAGGTGGTGCTAACACACCGCCTGCTACTTTTTCAGGAGATTATAAATTATTGGTTAACCTATCACATGATAATCAAGATTATAAGATTGATGCGCTTATTGGCAAAGATGATTTTGACGAAGCTACTTTGCAAGGTTGGCTTAATAAAGGCTATATCGAGGCAATTGTTTAAGGGGGGCGTGACATGGCTTATCGCGTTTGAGGACAGAGCCCAAACGCTTGCCATTGCCCCCACAACCCCCGCTACTACTTAATATAAGAAATGGCATGTATATAGATATAAATTCATTGATTGGGAGATTTGGCAAAGATGAGGTGTTGCAATGTAACGACCCCTCTGCCACCGGCGTGATTGATGAGGCGATGCTGAATACCCATATTGCACAGGTGCAAGCTGAAATTGATTTTTATATCTCGCAACGCTATCAAACGCCTCTGGGCAATATGATTAAGGGGAGAGCGACATCGCTTCTCGATGGTCAAGACGGAGCCGACCATCTTGCGATGACCCCCCTTAATAATCCCCCCGCTACTTCTAATAATATTCCTGTGATTATCGTAAAAATTGCTGGTGATATAACCCGCGCCCGTTATTTTGAAGGTGTGGCAACCATCCCTGAAGAAATTGCCCGCGCGGCTAAAGAAGCGCGTCGAACATTAGAACAGATTGCATCAGGCAAGCTTAATATTGAAGGCTTGCCTATTAGTAATGCCCCATCAGCCAAAGATAATCATGTTGGGTTTGGGGCAAGTAAGCAAGGGCAATTATCACAAAGCTATCGGAGTCACTACTAATGTCAGCCTCTATTAAAGTCAATGTTTCAGGGTTACGGCGCGTGCATCGCGCGTTGCAGAATACCGGGCGCAAAGCTAAAAGGCAAATTCCCACCCTATTAAACCTTATCGGTGATGATTTAGTGCAAAGCACCCAAAGGCGTTTTGAACGGCAAACTGCCCCTGATAATCGTTTCTGGCTTCCATTATCGCCTGCTACACGTAAGGCACGTAGGCAACCAAGCCCTCGCATCTTGCGTGATAGAGGTTTGCTTTATCAATCTATAACGCACCGCGTAACAGGCGATAGTTTGCAAGTTGGCACGAATATTATTTATGCTGCCATTCATCAATTTGGTGGCAAAGCAGGCAGAGGGCAAAAAGTGACCATTCCTGCCCGGCCGTTCTTAGGGTTATCATCAGCCGATAGGGCGAAGATTGGCAAACGCTGTGATGCGTTTTTAAGAAAGGTGGCACCAGCATGAATGATTATCAACCCCCTACCATTGCAACTATTGAAAATGCGATTATTGACCATATGGAACAGGTGGGAAGATTTGCCCTTGTAAAATCTTATGCGGGTGAGTTTGCTAATGAAGATTTTGCCAAACATATCATACAATTTCCTGCTTTTTATGTTGCCTATGCTGGTGATAGCAAAGACCCTGAAGAACAAAGCGATGGCTTTATTGAATATCCGATTTTTTCAACTGTTATCATTGCCCGTAATTTACGTGGCGAAGCTCAAGCAAGGCAAGGCGGGGTTAAGAACGCACATACCCATGAATATGGTGCTTATGATTTACTAGCTTTTGTCAAAGGCTGTTTGGTTAATAATGACTTAGGCTTACCCATTGCCCAATTAAAACCATTACAGACTGTGCCTTTATTTGTAGGACAGGCTAGTCAGCTTCAAATGGCAATTTACGGTATTGATTGGACTACTGAAATTTTACGGCCTTATCATATCGGGGGGAAATCGTGCACAGCACTAGGCAATCCCCCCGAACCCCATCATATCACAGATTTTCAAACCAAGATTAATAAAGGAGCATAATCATGTCTTACCAAACCATCCCCGTTAATTTTAATCTGCCCGGCGCGTTTGCTGAATTTTCAAATGCCCGCGCGCAACGTGGGTTGCCCGGTTTGCCTCATAAGATTTTAATCTTGGGGCAGAAACTTAGTGCAGGCACAGCTGAAATTAAGAAGCCAATTGCTGTATCGCAGGCGCAAGCCGATGGTTTATTCGGTGCAAAATCACCGCTTGCACAAATGGTGAATGCCGCGCTTAACGCCAACCCTTACCAAGAAATTTATGGGCTTGCCTTTGATGAACCATCAACAGGCACAGTTGCAAGCCATAACATTGCCATTGCCGGCACAGCATCGGTTGCAAGTGAGATTGTGCTGAATGTGGCAGGTGTAAAAGTAACAGCCAATATCAGCAAAGATGCCACCGCCACCGTTATTGCAACCGCTATTAAAAACGCGCTTGATGGTAATGCCAGCTTACCGATTGGTGTAACAACCAAAAGCAATACAAGCCTTACCGTGCCAGTTGCTTATAAAGGCATTCTAGGCAATGATATTGATATTAGTATTGCCTCATCTGCACCGGGCGTCAATATCACCATCACCCAAACCGCTGGCACAGGAACGCCTACATCTGATATTATTATTGATGCTTTGGGCGATACATGGTGGACTGAAGTGGTTAACCCCTTTGCTGATGATAGCATTCGTGACGCATTGAAAGATGAAGCGAAAAAACGCGATGGTGGCACATCACAAAAACCGATGATGATTTATTCTGCCATTGCCGGCACAAAAACGGCATTGGAAACATTCGCCACTACCCGCAATTCACGCCATGAAAGCTTTCTATCTTTTAACGAAGCTGAAAAGCCTGCCTTTGTGATTGCTTCTATCTATGGTGCTGTTATTGCCCAGAATGCGTCACAATCCCCAGCACGCCCTATCCAATATGTAACATTATCCGGTGCTGGCATCATCACCAATCATTCTGATGCTAACCGCAATATTTTATTGGGCAAAGGCTTGGCTACCTTAAAGATTGCCCCTGATGGTTCTGCTCAAATTGAACGCGCTGTTACTACCTATACTGCCAATGATGCAGGTGCGACTGATAATAGCTATCGCGATGTTGAGGATATCAACAATCTTATCTATTTGCGCTATGCAATGAATAACCGCTTGCTTACCTATTATGTGCGCCAGCGCATTGGCAATGATGGCGATAAACCGCGCAATGGTGTTGTGCGCCCTAAAGATATTAAAGCGGTGCTGGTTGGTTTAGGGCAAGAATGGCTAGATGCTGGATTGATTTCTGATATTGAAGCACTTCAAAAAAATCTCACCGTTACCCGCGATACTAATGATAGCGGTCGGGTAAATATCAATCTTACCCCAGAGCTTATCGGGCAGTTGCGTCAGTTTTTCAGTGTTATAGAATTCACGCTATGAATACATCGTTAATATTTAAAGTATGGCGGGGGGTTGTTAAGGGGGGTTATGGCAAGTGGCTGGACTCCGCTCTCAGCCACGCGAAGCCATACCGCACCCCCCTTAAAATATATTAAAGGAATAATATCATGACTAATCCAAACCAACGCCTTAATATTGTAGGGCTTGAAATAAACGGGCAGAAATTATCACTTAAAGAAGTTGGTTCGCTTGATTTAGGCGGTGTTGCCCGCGAAAGCGAAACCGGTAATGAACGCATCACATTTTCAGAAAAGCCCATGCCGGCCATGATTGAAGCCAGCATCTATATTCATTCAGGGCTTGATATGCAAAGCTTTAATAAAATGAATGATGTCACTGTGGTGGCAACAGCCGATAGCGGTCATATCTATGTTCTCACCAACGCATGGACTGAAGAAAGCACAGTGGTGAACCCATCAGATGGCACATTATCAATTAAGTTTGTGGCAAACAAAGCCGCGCAAGTATCAACGGGTGCATGATGTTATTACAAATTACTCAAGAAACTATTTATTGTTTCTTCATAATCAAAACTTCTTTCTTGTATTCTGGCACAGTGAAGCAACAATTCTGGCATCGTTTTTATTCCCAATGTTTGCAAGTTTTCTTGACCCAAAACTGCCAATCCATCCGCACAACCTCGCATAGCAGCTGCCCATATAATATCGTTATTCCATGTTTTATCATTATGATAAAAACGAGGTTTTTTTATTCCTATTTCATTCAGTCGCAATATTGCATAAAGAGCAATATCAAATTTTACACCTATAGAATAAAAATAAAAGCTATAGGCATCTTTGTGAAGTGCTTCTTCAATTTGTGGCGTCAAAACGCCGGGTTCAGGTTCCGTTCCTACAACCCAACGTTTAGTTTGTGCAAAAGCCAAATGGCTTGGTGTTAACAATAAAATTACAATTAAGAAAAGGAAACGTGTCATGAATATTACTCCTCAATATGAGACCAAAATAATTGAATTACCCAAAGGTATAACAATCGGTGATGAATTACACAAGCAAGTTATTATCCGTGAACAAACGGTTGGTGATATTATTGATGCCAGTCATGCTACCACCAATGATGAAAAAATATTTAAACAGATTGTAAAACGTATCTTGACGCTTGGTTCTATTGAGAATCCGGGTGAAACTTTATTGCGAAATCTCAATTCTTCTGATTTTGCCGTCATCTTAAAAGAAACTATGAAAATGGATGGTGAATTATTAGAAGAGGACACCCCTGCAAAAAAGTTGAAAACGCCATTGGAAAAGCCCGAAAGCTTGTCATAAGATTTTGTCAGGAAACGAATATGTCACTCGATAGAGTATTGGTAATGCCTTTGCGCGATTACAATTTTTGGATAAAGGTGCTAAGTGATGGCTCTTAAAACAAGCCTTGATATTAATTATACATCCGATATTGCAAAAGGTGCTAAAAAAGATGCCCGTGCCATGCAGAAAATGGGTAAAGAGACTCGTAAGTTAAAAACATCGCTTGGTGGTGCAGGCTTGGGGAATTTCAAAGCAGGACCAATCAGCGGACTAACACGTGGGTTATTTGGGTTGACAGGTGCAGTATTAAGCTTACAGGGGGTCATGGTAGCCTTAAAGCAAGCACAAGAAATACGTAGCTTGCGGGTGCAGTTTAATTTAACCCGAAGACAAGAACGAGATTTAGAAGATAAGATTGCACAAGAAGCAATCAGCAATAGCACCAGCTTAACAGATGCCACATCTTTTACCAATCAGCTTGCCAATAGCACAGGTGAGGTGAACTTTACCAAAGATGTATTAGGAATAGGCTTGCAAGCGGCAAAAGCTGTAGGGGTTGACCCACGTTATATTGGTGAAATTATTGGTGCATTATTTGACCAAGGCATTAAAGACCCTGAAGTCATTCGTAGGCTTCTAGCACAAAAAATCATTCAAGGCAAAACAGGTTCTGTTTCACTAGCAGAAAGCGCACCAGTGCAGGGAAAACTTATTGCGCTAGCCGCTGGACGCATCCAGAGAGACCCTGAAGAAATTGCAGAATATGAAGCTTTATTCCAAGTCTTAAAATCATCTTTTGGTTCAGAAGAAGAAACCGTAACCGCCCTGAAAGCAATACAGGCTGGGGCATTACAAAATTTAGATATATTGAAAAAATTAGGAGTTAAAGTATTAGATGAAGATGGGGCATTCAATGATATTACAGATTTTCTTGACCAAATCCACACTATAACTGATGGCTTTAAGCCAGAAATATTAAAAAAACTTGGTTTTAGTGAAACTGGCTTGCGGGCGATTACCGCTTTAGGTCAAGGGGGTAAATACGAGCGGGCAAAGGATTTGATTGATGTTGAAGTAGACACAACCCAAATTGCTGAAGATGCTAGATTGCAAGGTGATACTGGTTATGGAGCACTAACAAGGTTTGGGGCTGGAACAAAACAGGCATTTGGTAGAATAGTTGATAGCGTGCTTGACCCATCAGGAAATTATAAGGTTGCTAAAGAACGTGAGGCTGAGCAATTTGCCCGTATCGATGCAAAGCATGGCGATGGTTACGCGCGTAACCTGCTGAAATCAGCAATGAGAGGGAATAATACCTATATCCCTAAACAAGACTCCACCATTACTGTTGTGGTTAAAGCTGATGCAGGAGTATCGGCAAGGGTGCAAGGCACGAATACCGCGCACGGTGTTAAGGTTAAAGAATTGAATGTAGGCAGGCAATAATCGTGACCAAGGCTTCTTTCAAAAATATTTCATTTCAAGTGCCGGATATTCAGCATTCAGCAATGCGCCGTATTGTGCGCCATGAACTGCCTCGCGCCGGCAATGCTGATGCCAATATTTTATTTTATGATAATGGCAAAGGTGAACAGCTTATCACAATCACTGGTTTTATTGCCGGGCGTGATAGTGAAGAAACAGCTGATGCGCTAACAAAGGCAATGAATGACGGCAAAGGCACGCTGATATTACCATTTGGGGGTGAGCCAATTACCGCCTTGCCTGAAAAATGGCAAATCAATCGTTCGGTCAATAAGCAGGGCATGATTAGCCTGACTATTGATTTTATCATTTTACCCATCACCCCGCGCATTATCGAAGCACCCAAGAATAAATTTGCCCGCGCCTTAGACGCGCTTGATAATGCCACTAATACAATAGATGAAACGTTTCAAAAAGCCTATGATGTGGCAACCAAACCGATTGCCGCTATCAATTCAGCTGTCAACCGTATCAATCATAATGCCCAACGATTACAGCATTGGGCTGATTTTCTTGCCAATCCTTTAGCGGGTGATTTCGGGGCTTTGGTAACGGATACGATTGGGCTTAAAAACGCCATTGCCACCTTAACCAACCCGCAATCAGGTTTATCGGTATCGGATATTGGCACATTATTATCGGGCTATCATGGCTATAATGAAACTGCCAATGTTACCATCGGTAAAGATGAGGGTGATATTCAAGATGCGCTTGACGCACAATTTCTTGCCATGCTTTTAATCAATATCGGTAGAACAACTACGCAATCCACGACTATTGGCACACCTGCCGATTGGCAAAATTTACGCGCCACATTAACAATGGAATTCACCAATATTGCTACTAATTTTGAACAGCGCGGATATTATGAATCCGCATCAGCTTTGCGCTTGGCAGGTAATGAATTGGGTGCGGCGATTGCAGAGGCGCGCGAAGCTGAAGCTGGTTACAGAAAAATCACCATCAAAACCACCGAGCCTTTAATAAGATTTTGTTATAGGAATTATATTGCGGGGGGAAATCGCCTATCGGCTAGGCAATCCCCCCGCACCCCAGATGGCGATGAATTATTTGCGATGATGGCTGATATTAGAAGCCGTAACAATCTTACTCATCAGGCGATTGTGCGTAAAGGTGAAGAATTGATTATTCCAAGAGTAAGGAATTAGCAAAATGATGTGCGTTAGTATTTTTGTATGGCGGGGGGTTGTTAAGGGGGGTTGTCGCAAGGTGGTCGGCTCTGCCCTGACCACCTTGAAGCGACATCGCACCCCTCTTAAATATAAAAGGGGCTTATAATGGCTTTTTCATTTATCATTAACGGGAAAGCAAAGGAAATCAATTTTACATCATTGAGTATCACACAACGTGTGGACGCATTGGCTGATGATTTTGAAATGGCAGTGGCAACCCCCCTTAATAATCCCCCCGCCATTACCCAATATAATCTTCGAGTAAGCGACCTTATCCAAATTTATTGGGCAGGCGCGTTATTACTCACCGGGCATGTGGAACAGCAGAATATATCACTAGATGGGCAGACGCGAACTGTATCTTATGCCGGGCGTTCCAAAGCGGGTGACCTTGTAGATAGCACATTTACCAAAAGCTATGAATGGGCAAAGGGTAGCGCGTTAAGTGATATTATTCATGATATGTTAAAAACCTTTGATATTGCCTTTCATCCTGATAATAATCAGAGCCTACACAGCACAAAAGATATAACGGCAGAAGCTGGTAACAGCCTTTATGAATCATTACGCAGTTTTGGTAGTGCTTTCGGTATTTTCTTTTCATCACGCCCCGATGGAGATATTACCGCTTTTAAGCCTATTAATGATGCGGGGGCAAATCGCCTATCGGCTGTGCAATCCCCCCGCACCCCTCGCGAACCATTACCCATTTTCACTGCGCGTTTAGGTTACAATATTTTAAGCCTGCATATGCAAAATGATGAAACGATTAAATTCAGCCCCATCATTGTCGTGCCAACCGATAGCCTATTTGGTAATAGCAAACAAGCCATTGCCAAAGATGCTACTGTTAAACGCCATCGTCCTTTATATCTACAGGCGCAAGCTGATGGCATTACCCCTGCCACCCGTGCCAATTTCAAGGTGCGTTCTAACCTACGCAAAGCCCAGCAAATTAGCCTAACCATTCCTGAAATTTTGCCACTGCCCCCAGCAAGCATCATTCATATTGATGCGGATGAGGTAGGCATTAAAGGTGATTATGCTATATCAGCACAAACCATGATTGCTGATGATAGGGGCAATCGCACCGAATTTGAATGTGTGATGCCTGAAGCATTAATTGATATTCACGAGCCATTATAGGAAAAAATCATGCATCATATTATTTCATTATTTAATAAGGGGGGCGCGGTGTGGCTTATCGTAATTGAGGGCAAGCCCAATCACTTGCCACAGCCCCCCTTAATAATCCCCCCGCTACCCATCACTCATTAGGAATTAATATGAAACGCGCGATTATTAAACAAACTGATGATACGGGCAACGCCCAAACCCATCAAATAGCAACACAGCAAGGGGTGCATTCTGATGTGCCACGCCTGCAAGATTATGGTATGGCAAGCAACCCGCCTGATGGGGCTATCGGTATAATGACGAATCTACAAAATGACCCCAACCACCCGATTATATTGGTTGCTGATGATACTGTTTCGCGCCCGAAAAACCTTACCACAGGCGAAGTGGTGATTTATCATCAAAATGGTGCAGAAATCCGTATCAATGATGAGGGTATTACTATCTCTGCCGAGAGCATGGCCATTACAGCTGGCGCGTTAGAGATTAAGGCTGATGAGGTGAAAATCGGCAAGCTAGAAATCACTGAAGCTGGGATTACTATTGATAAGAAACAGGTGGCAAAAGTAGGTGATGCGGTATCAACGCCTGTTGGACCCGGTAGTATTACAGGAGGAGTTTAAAAGATGATAATGTTTATATTGTGTAGTGGCGGGGGGATTGTTAAGGGGGGTTATTGCAAGCTGATGGGCTCTGCCCTCATCAGCGATAAGCAATATCGCACCCCCCTTGATAAATTAATGCGGATTGTTAAGGGGGGTTATTGCAAGCTGATGGGCTCTGCCCTCATCAGCGATAAGCAATATCGCACCCCCCTTGATAAATTAATGCGGATTGTTAAGGGGGGTTATTGCAAGCTGATGGGCTCTGCCCTCATCAGCGATAAGCAATATCGCACCCCCCTTGATAAATTAATGCGGATTGTTAAGGGGGGTTATTGCAAGCTGATGGGCTCTGCCCTCATCAGCGATAAGCAATATCGCACCCCCCTTGATATAAAAAATAAGAGGATTTTGTGATGTTGTGTTTTTCTCACAAACCTGAAGCGCAAACTTTTAATTTAATAGTCACCAACACCCCTGATGCTACGCTACGTTCTATGGTGGCATCAAGCCTATTTACCGATAATAATTGGTGGGGGGCATTATATGCTGGGGGGCGCGACGTTGCTAATCGCAACAGCCCCCCTGCACCCCCCGCTACTACCATAAGCAACCAGAATAGTGGCTTTGGCTCGGCTATCCGTTCGCTCACTGACCGCGCCACCATTACGCCTGAACGACTTGAAATATTGCGCCACGAAGCCTTGCGTTCATTGGAATGGTTAAAGCCTAAATATGCAACTGCCATTACAGCGATGACCAAGCAACAAGACGCAACCGTTATTCTACATATTAACATTATCACCCCCAACCAAGAGGAGGTAACTTTTGATGCCGTTATCAATTCCTAGCCATAGCACTATCCGCGCCCGTATGATTGATGAGGCTGTTAGCCTAACAGGTGAGGCGATGGTGCGTTCATCTGCTCATCCGATTAATATCTTATTGACTGCGCTTACCAGCCCGATTGCTGATTTATACGCCCAAACCAATCAAATTATCTCGGATAGTTTTATCACCACCGCAAAAGGTAACGCGCTTAATGCTTTAGGGCATAATTGGGGCATCATCCGCTTAGATGCTGGCAAAGCTTTGGGTAAGGTTAAAATCACTGGCAGTGAGGGTGCAATCATTCCCGCTGGCACATTGTTAAGCACAGGCGCAGGCACACGATTTGAAACAACACAATCAATAACGATTGATGCATCATTAGAAGCTAGGATAGAAGTGATTGCGCTGATTGGTGGTAGTAACGGTAATGCAGTTACTGATAGCGAATTAAGGCTAGTGAACCCGATTGCGGGAGTGCAATCGCTTGCCATTGCTGTCAATAATTTTAAGGGTGGCAATGATGCAGAAAATGATAGCACTTACCGTGCGCGGATTTTATCACGGGTGCGCGCACCTGCACGTTCTGGCAATAAAGATGATTATAAATTATGGGCATTGAACGCACAGGCTGGGGTAACGCGTGCTTGGGTAATTCCACAGGCACAAGGGGCAGGCACAGTTAAAATATTGGTGATGCGTGATAATAATGAAAGCACAAGCCAAGATGATTTAACCGCCATTAAAACCTATATCGATACAGTTCGCCCGATTGGTGCAAAAGTAACGATTGCCACGCCCAGCATTAAACCTGTGAATATCGCCATCGCTAATCTATTCCCCGAAGATGATGCGGTTGTGAAGCAGGCAATTAAAGATAATATTCAAAGCCTGTTCTTACGCAATGCTGAACCGGGTAGCACCATTCATTTAAGCCAAATATCTGAAGCGATTAGCAGTGCGAATGGTGAAATCAGCCACACTTTAACCGCACCCGCCAATAACCAAACCAGTACAGCACAACAGCTTCTTACGTTGGGTGAGGTAACATTTTCATGAAGCATTTATCATCACAAGAATGGCACGATTATTTAGGCAAAACTTTGCCTGATGGCAGCGCGTGGCAGGTGGAAGATAATGCTATGCTTGATGCAATGATGCAGGTGATAGCCAATGAAATCCAAAGGCTAGATGTGTTTATTGCACGGCTTGCTGATGAGTTAAACCCTGCGTGGACTGAAACTTTACTGCCCGAATGGGAACAGGACGCTCAACCCGATAAAGCAAGCCATATTACTGACCGCCAGCAAAACCTAACCGCGCAATTAACCTTTCATGAAACAATTACCAAACAGTTTGTTACGGCATTAGCAAAGAATTTTGGGCTTGATGCGGTGCTAACAGAACCCGAACCAAACAAACTAAAGATTGCTTTACCATCTAACACACCGGTGCATTTTCTGTGCAGTGATAGCAGGTGTGGCGATGCTTTGTTGGATATTGTCTCTGACACGCTATTTGAAAAACGCATTGAAACGCTTGCCCCTGCCCATGTGAACATTAAATTTAATTATAGTTAGGATATTAAATTATGAAATATATACCCCCCTTAAACGAACCTGAAAATGCCCCTTTTATAGATGGCGATGCCAGCAAAGGCACAGTGGGTTCGCGTGTGCCTGCCGCATCACTTGAACACCCGCAACGTGAGATTGTGAATGTGATTGAAAAAACTAATTTGACAGCGGACAGTGCTGATTTGACACAGCTTTATCAAGCCATTCGTAAATTATCATGTCCGGCTGGGCAGATTATGGCATGGGGTGGTAGTACCAATAATGTGCCTGTGGGTTATTTGGCATGTGTGGGGCAGGCAATTAGTCGTATTGATTATGCCGATTTATACGCAGTGCTTGGCACAACGCACGGCATAGGTGATGGTAGCACCAGTTTTAATCTGCCAGATTTGCAAGATAGATTTGTGCTTGGGCGCAGTGCATCAAAAGAGGTTGCTGATAGTGGCGGTAGTTTCAGCCATACTTTGACGATTGATGAGATGCCATCGCACACACACCAACAGCGAACGGACAATAATAATCATTACGACTCCAATACACCGGGTGACCCCCAAACCGGTGCAAATGGCGCTGACAGGGTGGCAGGCCCAACAACCGCAACAGGCGGAGGCAATGCCCACGACATCACCAACCCGTATTATTCCCTGATTTATATTATCAGAACGTAATTTTTTAAAACCCATTTTAAAAGGATAATAAAATGGATAATTCACATTATCAACCATCACCACAGCAGGAAAATAGCATGGATAAAATCAAACAAGCAGAAAATACATTGCTTGATGCTATTGCCGATGCCTGCGATGGCATCAACAACCGCGAGCGTAATATCGCGAAAACTGAAATCCAAAGCGGTGTCATGTGGGGCATCCGCGCTTTTATGAATCCTGAAAAATAATCAAAACGAATGCCAATGGCGCGGGTACGAACCGCTCCATTGGTATTGGGCTTGCAAATAGCATCTCACACGCCCTCAAACATAACCAAAAGATAATGTTCATCCGCATTGGATGAATAGGCATAATTTATGCCATTATTAAGGAGTTATGTTTCATGACCAATCTTACCCTAACGCCTGTAAAGGCTGTTTCACCTGTTGCCCCTTATTTAGGGGGTAAGAAAAACCTCGCCAAAGTTATTATCAGCCATATTGATAGCATCGAGCATGGCTGTTATGCCGAGCCATTCATTGGCATGGGTGGTGTATTTATGCGCCGCAAATCACGCCCTGAAGCTGAAGTGATAAATGATATCAATAAAGAAATCGCGACATTTTTTCGGATATTGCAACGGCATTATCCGCAATTTATTGAGATGATGCGCTTTCAATTAACGGTGCGGAATGAATTTGAGAGGCTAACAAAAACCAATCCTGAAACCTTAACCGATTTAGAACGTGCGGCAAGATTTATCTATCTGCAACGCACCGTGTTCGGAGGCATGCCCAATAGTAAATCATTTGGCACTGCCACATGTAGGAGCGGGCGTTTTGATATTAGCAAGCTTGAACCAATGCTGGAAGATTTACATATTCGGCTTGCAGGGGTTGTGATTGAATGTTTACCTTATGATAAATTCATCACGCGCTATGACCGCCCACATACCTTGTATTATATGGACCCACCTTATTTTAATCATGAAGCGGATTATGGCAAGGACATCTTTTCTGCTGATGATTTTGAAACCATCGCCCGTCTGATGCGTGAATCACAGAGTAAGTTTATCCTATCCATCAATGATGTGCCAGAAATCCGTGAGATATTCGCAAGCTTCACCATGCATGAGGTGGAAACCAATTACAGCGCAGGCGGTAATGGCAATGGTAAAAACAAAAAAGCCAAAGAGTTGATTATCATTAAAGGCGGTGCATCATGAACCATATCCCTATTGTTGAAACGCAACCCCCTCAAGCAAAACCTTTGGCCCCCTATTTTGGGGGCAAGTCACGTATGGCAAAAGAAATTACTGCGCGGATTCATGCTATCCCCCATCAATGCTATGCTGAACCATTTATCGGCATGGGTGGTGTGTTCCTGCGCCGAACCCATAAAGCCCCGTGTGAAGTAATAAACGATATTAATGGCGAGATTATTAATCTGTTTCGGTGCGTGCAGAACCATCACCAACCTTTTATAGATTTGATGAGCTATCAGTTACATTCCCGCGCGGAGTTTGAACGGCATCTGAATACGCCCCCGGCAACGCTAACCGATTTACAACGTGCGGTGCGGTTCTTATATATTCAATTGGCGTGTTATGCTGGAATTCCCATCAGTAAATCATTTTCAGTATCAGCTATCAGGCGCGCAAAAATCAACGCCCCGCGTATCAAAAAGCTGATTGCTAAACTGCATCAGCGCATTGCTGCGGTGCGGATAGAACAACTGCATTATGCTGATTTTATCGCGCGTTACGATAAGCCCACCACTTTATTTTATTTAGACCCGCCCTATATGGGCAACGAGGCAAGCTATGGACATGATATTTTTTACCGCGATGATTTTACCCGAATGGCTGAAATATTGGCAAATATTAAGGGCAAATTCATTTTATCTATTAATGACACGCCTGAAATTCGCAAAATCTACGACCGATTTGCTATTGAGGCAGTGGAAAACACTTATACTGTGGCGGGAAGTCAGCGCAAAAAAGTAACCGAATTGCTGATTTCAGGCTGATTATGTGGCTCGGTGGTGACAGTTTCAATCTTTCTGCATCCTTTACGCACAAAGGACTGGATGTGTTTCGCACCGTAAGCGTTACTGTGCATGTCAAAAGGCAAAAAACAGTAAATAAAGGATTAAACAGATGACAAATCATCAACAAAGAATAGCTAGAAACAAGCATCTTAATCAAAAAGCACGTATGACGCCAGTGATTACCGATGTGCAAAATCAAAATTATAACCAACATCAAATAGACACATTGTTAGATACTTTTGAAAATATCATGCAACGTGATTATTTTGCAGAAAATAGCGGAAAGCAACACTATGTGATGACTGACCATATCATCAATGATAATTATAATTTGCATGGCACTGAATTGATGATAGAGCGGGTGGTAACCCCAACAATATTTGATGATGAGGCAAACACGCCGATTGATTTTTATAAAGGCATATTGATAGATGGCAATAAAAAGCTAGAAATCACTGGCATATTAGAGAATGACGCTTAAGGGAGGCGATGATGATTAACCGTAAATTTGATGATGGCAAAATATTTGAGGCGGATAGCGACCAAGAATTATGTGAAAAGATTCACGCATCAGCAATCTTTTTAGCTGACCAAAGCCTACAAGAATATCTAGCGGGCTTTGCCGGGCGTATTAAAGATATGGATGGGCTTGATATCCGCGCATGGCCACCAGAAAAATTCATCGCTGACCTATTAGCGCACGGCATTTTAACCAAGTTAAACGATAATTAAATGCGCGTTTAATACCCATTAAAATAGATTTTATTTACTGTGAACTAACGAGCGATATTTATTATCGCTCTTTTTTTATGGATGTTTTAATCGCTACAAATATACTTATAAAGCTTAAAATCAATTCTAGCCGACACAAAAAACAAAAAAGTATCATTTCATCTGTCCGAAGGTATCATTTCATGTGGCGCGCTACATTGTTGGCAGGAACCCCTTAAAAACCCCCGCATTCATTGCATCGATAGTGAGTAACCTTTCCGTCGTTGCCGTCTCTCTCGTCGTCCCTGCCCCCCATCGTCGTCCCTGCGAAAGCAGGGAACCATGCCGACACTTCTTTCCTTACTGTGATATGGATTCCTGCTTTCGCAGGAATGACGGGTTGGGGTGAGGTCTTACAAAAAATACTTTTGATGCTAATGCTTGGTACAGCGGGGAGTTATTAAGTTACCCACTATCGATAAAGTTAGCACGGGGTGAAACAATTTCGATGCTCATGTTAAGTAGGGCGGGGAGATTTTTAAGGGGGGTACATAGCGAGGCATAGGCGCACCGCCAATATGCCGAAGCGTATGTCGCACCCCCCTTAAAGATAATAAAGCGGAGCGCATGTCGACCCGCGCGCCCCCAAATAATAATGTGGAGTCCCTGCGGTTTATAAAGCGTATGTCGCAAAGCCCCCCAAATTATGATGCCGAGCCCCTGCGGTTTGTTAAACTGGCATCGCGCCTTTAATCCTCTTAACAAAATTTTTTTCAAATGTAGCAATATCGTTTTCGGCATCGATATCGTTGATTTTATCAATCTGCACACCATCAATAATGAAACCGATATTATTACCCTCATGCCCGAATAGGTTTTCACTAACATTCTTTTCTAGCGGTTTTGATAGTGGATATAGCAACCCACCCATGATGATATTATCGAAATATTGCATGTAAGTGTGGATTTGAAAAAAATCTGCGCGGTCAACATCGTTATATTCCCCTACCATTCTTTTATATTTGGCATCAAAAACCATAATCTTATTCTCTTTTTGTAGAATAATATCAGGTATCATTGGGCGCGGGAAAAAAGTATCAGGGTAGGTTGATATTTTTTCTTCTCTCAATTCCCAACCATCATTTTTCAAGCCCTTTTTTAACACGGCAAAAGATGCCGTTTCAGCATAGGCAATCAGAGGGGTAACACAGCTCATAATTATGAATATGGCAAATTGTGTTTTTTTTCATGATTTTATTCCTTAAAATAAATACTTTCTTTTGTAAAAATTTAATGATATTATATTATTGGTAAATTTTAAACTATTTTTCATTTTTTAGATTTACCATTAAGTTTATATTATAGCAGTTACAACGAATATGTTATTATCCACACAATATTATAAAGTATAGCGCAATGCAAGTTTTTAGCCATTTTACCGCCAATAACACCAAAATAAAAGAATTTAAATTTCCACGCGAATTGGTTTTGGAATCTTATTTAATTGAAAATTCTGAAGTTTTATCTTTAGATGATAAAATTTATGTCGCCCCAGTGATTCTTGGTGCAGAGTTGAAATTAACAGGTGGGCGTAAAAATAAACAAGGCGATGGTCGTATTGATATTTGCGATGGTCGTATTGATATTTTAGCTTCTTACAATAACGAAATATTTGCCATTATTGAATTAAAATTGGGTGAGTTAACTGAACAACATCTTAAACAATTAGAGGATTATTTAGGACAATCTCAAGAAGTGGAAAAATTAATAAAAGAACATTTATCTGATGAACAAGATACGCCAACAGTGGTAGGAATTTTGGTTGGTGAAACAATTAATGATGATTTAGCGAAAAAAATAAAAGATGGTTATGTTTTTACAAATGATACTAAAGAGAAAATTAAAATTGCCGCGCTTACCATAAAGCGTTTTCAAAATGAAAAAGGACAAATCTATGTCTGGACTGATGCTTATTTCAAATCTAACAGTAAGGACATGACAAAATATAAATTTAATGGTACTGAATATGCTAAAAATCGCTTTATATTGGAAGTGGTAAAGGGATATTGTGAAAGCAACCCTAAAATCTCTTTTGAGGAATTAAGAAAAGAATTTCCTGATAAATTACAAGGTAGTTTCAAAGTATTTGTAACATTAGAAGAAGCAAATGAAAAACATAATAGAGTAGATGGTAGACATAGATATTATTTTACCAAACCAGAAGAAACCATTCAATTAAACAATAATGAAATAATTGCTGTCTGTACCTTATGGAATACCACACAAAAAGATAGTAATTTTAATCGCTTTATTAACCATATTAACGATATACCTGACATCAAAAAACACCTTGGATAGCTCGTCATTCTCGCGAGAGCATCTTCCATACGGTAACGGACAAGCCTACTCGATTTTACATAAGGCAGATTACACCGTTTCGTGGTTCGCCATACGCTTCGTTATTTTTTGGGGGTGCGACATTTTATATAGCGTGAGGCAGGCATAAAAATGACCCCCAAACCCCCGCATCATTATAAAGGGGGCGCGGTATCGCTTCTCGGTGATGAGGGCAAGCCCATCACCTTGCGATAGCCCCCTTTTCCCCCGCTACTATTCTCAATAACCATCGATGACGTTTTCAGTAACCCCCGTGAATACAAAAAAATGAGTATTATTTCCCTCTCATCTGCTTCTCATCTGCCTACCTTTTGCATCGAATAAAGCTGTTTTAGAGATGCTTGCATTCCACAATTCACCTGCAATATTGACCTGTACATTGTTATCCGCATCATCTGGAATATGTAAATCAGCAAGGGCAATAGGCGCGCCCACACGATAGCCATAGCTTGCCGATGTTGTACGACCCACCATTTTTCCATCATATAAAACCGGTTCATTGCCTAATGGCACCGCTTCATCATCTGTAAACTTAACTGAAAACACTCTGTTTTTAATTTTTCCAGCATCGCGCTTGGCAAGCAAAGCTTCTTTGCCGATAAAATCCTTATCCCAAGCAACGGCATTTTCAAGCCCAACATCGAAGGGCGTGACATCCTTATCCAATTCATGCCCATAGGCTAAAAAGCGTTTTTCAATCCGCATTGATGTTTGTGCCAATAGCCCCGAAGGCTTTGCACCCTGTTCGTATAACAGTTGAAAAATAGGGAGGGCATGGGCTTTTTGACACGTGATTTCCCAGCCATCTTCACCAACATAAGAAAGCCTTGCCCCTAATATAGGATACGTACCAATCATGGTTTCACACGCAGAAAAATATTTTAACGATAGCAATTCATCACCCCCTAATTTCTGCATAATGTTCCTCACATCAGGTCCCATCAATGCCATAATCGCATAATCAGCACTCACATCTTCTAAGCTTACTTGCTCATCTTCCAGATTATTTTTAAGCCAAGAATAATCCTTTCTTGTTTTATTAGCCCCTAGATACAACCTAAATTTATCATCGGCTAACCGCACGCAAACTAAATCGCTTTCAAATGTGCCACGCTCATTTAACATGGCGGTATAAATAATCCTGCCATTTTTCTTATCCACTTGATTCGTCAATACTCTGTTCAAAAACTTACAGGCATCTTTACCCTTCACATCAACTTTACCAAATGGCGATGCATCAAATATTCCTGCTGTTTGATGCGCTTGCATCACCTCATCTTTGACATTATCAAAATAATCAGGCTTGCCAAATGTTAACACAGGTTCGTGCTTTTTGTTAAAATAAAAAGGGCGTTCAAATCCAAAAAACTGACCAAAATGCGCATCATGCTTTTGCCATTGCTCCGTTAAAGGCGGGCACTTAAAAAAGCGTGATGTTTTCATTTGCAAATAAGGATACGCAATTGCATAATGCTTGCCAAGCACTTCAGGCACGCGTTGGCTTAATATATCAATCGAATTAAATTCAGGGGCAAAGCGCAGCGGGTCGGCTTCGCTTAAATCATTCGGAGTATGCCCATGTTGAATCGCATGGGCAAGTGCCATGCCTGCACCCCCTGCACTTGCGACCCCAATCGAATTCATACCGCACCCTAAAAATACTCCTTTGGTTTCCGACATTTCGCCCAAGATAAACATGTTATCAGGGGTAAAACTTTCAGGACCATTTAATAATGTTTTTATTTCTGCCTGTTCTAATATCGGCAAGCGGTGCATCGCTTTTTCAATCATAGGTTCAAAATGTTCCCAATCTTCGGGCAGAAGCTGAAAAGGTGAATCCTTGCCAATAATCTCAGGTGAAATGGCTTTGCCCATCGGTTCAAAACACCCCACCAGCAACCCGCCACTATCATCACGGATATAAAGATGATTATCATTATCCGCCAAAGTAGGCAAATTGCCTGCAATCCCTGCAATCGGCTTGGTAAGAAGATAAAAATGCTCGCATGGCCAAACAGGTGCCGCAATGCCTAACTTTGCAGTTTCTTCACGCGACCATAACCCCGTACATAAGGCAATCGCATCGCATTTTATTGTGCCTTTATTTGTGACAACGCCCTTTATCTTATTGTTTTCAGTAATAAATTCTAGCATATGCGTTTGTTCAAAAATTTTGGCACCACGGTTTTTGGCACCCTTCACTAAGGCGGCACATAAATCAGATGGGCTAACCCTGCCATCACCGGGCGACCAAACCGCACCAATCACATCATCAGCATTCATATGAGGCCATCTTTCTAACGCCTCCCCTTGCGAAATACTTTCAGCCCGAACGCCAAATAAATGCGATAAAGCCTCCTGTCTTTTAAGATTGATAATTCTATCAGGAGTTGTGGCAATCGCAATGGAACCTTTATTAATCCAACCGGTTTTTTGCCCTGTTTCTTCTTCGAGCGATTTGTAGAGTTCAATTGAATATTTGATAAGCTCGGTTAAATTCTTGGTAGAGCGCAATGACCGCACCTGTGCCGCAGAATGCCATGTGGTGCCTGATGTTAGCTGGTTACGTTCTATGAGAATCGCATCTGAGACACCATTTTTTGCCAAATGATATAATGTGGAACAGCCCATCGCCCCGCCACCAATCACAACAACCGATGCATGTTGGGGTAAAGATTTCGCTGATGACATAATTATTCACCATTCCTAAGTTCATTAAAAAGGCAAATTCGTTAATTGCCCTACAATTTTCTGTCCATCTTTCAAGACTTCCACTCTATCGCCTGCCATATGTTTACATGAAACCAAAGCAAAGCCAATATTGCGTTTTAATTTGCGAGAAAACACACCATTTGTCATATCGCCAATTTTTTCATCATTCACCATAATGGGATACCAGCACCGATGCGGTTGTGTTGGTTCATAGCCTTCTAACACAACGCCAAGTTGATGGCGAACAACCCCACGCATATCAATTTCGCGCAATGCTTTAATACCCACAACATCATCGGCTACATGCAAATCTACATAGGGCTTCATACCCACCTCAAAAGGATTGGTCGTATCATCTGTATCACCACCCCAAGAAAGCAAACCACTTTCAATCCGCTCGCAAGAATCTGGGTTGCCCGGACCAATATCCCATTGTTTGCCAGCCTCACGCACTAAATTCCATAATTGCGTGCCTTTACTGCCATCCATCAAATAAAGCTCGAACCCACCTTGTTTTGACCAGCCCGAACGCGCCACGATGATAGGAATATTTTCAATTTCAGCAGGCTTAAACCAAAAATATTTTAACTCGCGCACCCAATCACCTAATAACGATGCGACAACATTTTCAGCCTGTGGTCCTTGCACAGCAAGAGGCGACACATCAGGTTCAAAAATACTTGCCCGAAGCCCACGTTCTGCCGCAATGGCGCGCGCCCAAAACAACATATTAGAATCAGCAATCGATAGCCAAAATCTATCTTCATCTAATTTTAACACGATAGGGTCGTTAATAATAGTGCCTGCATGATTGCAAATCGCCACATATTTGCCTTGCCCAACCTTGCAATTGCTTAAATCGCGCGGGGCTAAAATTTGCGTCAGTTTAGCCGCATCCGGACCAATAATTTCTACTTGCCGTTCTGCTGCCACATCCCACATTGCCACCCCATTGAGCAAACGATTATAAGTAATATCAGCATCACCATAGGATGACGGCATCAGCATATAATTATAATGTGTAAAACCAGTTACCCCATCTTTCACAGTGGCATCATAAAAAGGTGAAGGGCGCATACGCATAGTAGGAATCATATCAAACATCATTTTAATCCTTTTACATCTTTCATTTATCAAGCCATTGCTAACATAAAACATAAAGCCACGCAAATGCTATTCTTTTATTAATTTACTTTATCATGGTTTTCAATTATATTCGTGAGGTGATAATAAATTCTAATGGTAACCTTGATATGACCCCTTCAAACACCCGGGCAAACACTCGGGCAAAAAATTTCAAATTAAGCATTGTAACGCCTTTTTTCAATGAACAAGATGGTGGGATGATTGATGTGTTTTTTAAAACTGTTATTGAGGAATTACAGAAAATCACGGAAAATTGGGAAATTATTGCCGTAGATGATGGTAGCCAAGATGATAGTTTTACGATTTTAAAATCTCATCATCAGAAAGAAAAACGCATTAAAGTCATTAAATTATCACGTAATTTTGGTAAAGAAGCCGCCTTAACCGCAGGGCTTAATCATAGCACAGGTGATGCTGTTATTCCTATGGATGCCGATTTACAAGACCCTGCCTATTTGTTTGAAGAGATGATTAGCCATTGGCAACAAGGCTATGATGCGGTGATACCGATTAGAAATAACCGCAAAGAAAATATCTTAAAAAGAACCACCGCAAGTTTATTTTATTGGTTTTTTTCTATTATCTCAGATAAAAGATTTATTATCAAACATGCGAGTGATTTCCGGTTATTGGATAAAAAAATAGTGGATAGCATCCGTGAGTTAAAAGAATATCATCGTTTTATGAAAGGCTTATTAAATTGGCCCGGCTTTCATAAAAAACTCATTCATTATAATCGCACAAAGCGTGAATATGGCATAACAAAGTTTAGCTATAAAAAATTATTTATTCTTGCCATTGATGGCATTTTTTCATTTTCAATCGCGCCTATTAGATTCATTACTTTTTTCGGTTTCCTCATATCAATTTTATCATTCAGTTATGGTGCTTTTTTAGCCTATCAACAGTTATTTGCACAAGCTACGGCTCCCGGTTACACATCACTCATGGTTGGTATCTTATTTATGGGCGGTTTGCAAATGATTGCCTTAGGCGTTATAGGTGAATATATAGGGCGTATCTATAACGAAGTAAAAAATCGTCCTATATATATAATTGATGAATTTTTAAAATAACGAAATGGGACAATTAAATGAACCTCAATCATTTAGATGAATTATTGTTATTCATATTAATTTTTTTTAGCTTTGCTGGAATCATTGCCTATTATTTTATGCTTAAAAAGCAGCAAACACAATTTTCTTATCAATTAGAAAATGCTTTTTTTGCCTCTTTCAAACCATCACTTAAACCACAATCATGGCAGGATATACTTGGCTATAGTCTTTTATTGCTAATAGTTGGTTTTTTTATTTGGAATAATTTTAATGATATCGGATTAAAACATTGGGATTCATTACTATCCATTGACGAATTAATTTGCAATTTTAAGGTCATGCCAATACAGATAAATTGGCAAAATAGGTTTACCCCCTTTTCTATTCAAGAATGGAGTGTATTATCCCCTATCATAAGCCTAACCAATTGTTCTTATCCTATCTTATGGTTACTGGTAAGCGTCCAATTTTTTATCACAGCCTATCTGTTGATTCATATTATTCCTTTTGAAAAGCTTGCTCTTCGGTTACTCGGCGTCAGTTTCATTATCATCAATGCTTCGTTCTTTATTCCTTTTACCAATCTGGTTATTCCCGATAGAAACACATTATTTTTAATTACTATCTTTCTTTATTGTCTTATACAATTTTATAAAACTCAAAAATTACCTTATTTATTAATTGCTTTTATTGCCACGAATATTGCTATGTATTATAAAGAACCGATATTTCTTTATTTGCTTGGCTTTGCCGGCACATCTTTACTGCTTAAACTTGCCAACCAACAGATAAAGCTGATTGATTTCTTTCAAAAGCCATTGAAATTAATAAAACAATATCCCATAGAATTTATTCTTATTGTGCAAGGTTTGTTTTTCTTATTTCTCTATATTCTTTTTAATGTTTTTATATTTCAGGCTGAAGAAACTTATGGTGCCAATGATACAAAATATTTTATTTTTCTTAAAGAACAAGCCGGACACCTCGCATTATTCCCCTTAATCATTATCATGGTGCTTGCTTATATCAGTGATTATAAAAATATTTTAACTAAGCATCAGTTTTCCTTTATGTTATTCATGGCTGGATTACTTTATTTTCTAGCCATTGTTTTTTTAAAATTATCAAATTTTTATTATTATGGCATCGCTGAATTAAGTGTTGTTCTGGCAGCTTATTATTATATAAAAAATTTACAATGGCAAAATACATTCAAATGGCGCGTGTTAGCAGTGTTTATTGCTACTTTCATTCTGTTTGATGGTGTAAAAAGCCTGAAAAATCTTTTCGTTGAAATACAAAAAGAACAGATTATTAAATATAAAATTCTTGGATTTAAACAAAACCTACCGCTAATATCTAATCATATCAATAAAATATTTCATTATAGTCATTATGATGGTGCTTATAGCGTTTCTAATAATTTTCTAATGCTTAAAAATATGAAAGCAGAACCTGCTTTTCATCTTTACAGTTTTCAGCAATGTTATCAACGTGATTTAGAAAAACAAACTGATATTATGAAATGTATTCAAACAAATGAATGGAACTCTACTGATTATGATTTAACGGTTCTCTGGCGTGATAGTATTCCTGAGGCTGAATGGCAAAGATTAGACTCTCAATATGGTGCGCAGATGGAAAAAATCACCCACTTCCCTGCATGGTTGCAAGCAGGTGAGAAAAATGATATTTATATCATCAAAAATTAATTATAAAGAGAAAAATATATGTTTGCAAATTATTCAAATCCAGTCTTATTGTTAATCTTACTCATGGGATTGAATTTTATAGGAACAATTACCTATTATTTATATATCCGAAAATATCAAACAATCTTTGCTTACGAAACTGAGAAATCTTTTTTTCAAACAAACATAAACTTTTCTCTTACCCCTCGCTATTGGCAGGATTTTATTGCCTATGCCTTATTATGCCTTATCATTGCTTTTATTTTTTTTGATAATTTTAATGATATTGGAATTAAAAATTTTGATGCATTACGGCACATCGAAGATCTCCCATGTACCTTAAATATCAATAACATCCATATCAATTGGAGCAATCGTTTTATTCCCTTAAATTTTCAGGAGTGGAATATTCTTTCACCTATTATGAATATAACTGACTGTAACTATTATCTTCTTTTTACGCTTATTACACTTCAATTTTTTATCACAGCCTATCTGTTGATTCATATTATTCCTTTTGAAAAATTAGCATTCAAAATTATGGGGGCTAGCTTCATTGTCATAAATGCCTCATTCTTTATCCCATTTAGTGCTTTAGTATTTCCCGATAGAAACACATTATTTTTAATTACTATCTTTCTTTATTGTCTTATAAATTTTTACAAAACTCAAAAATTACCTTATTTATTAATTGCTTTTATTGCCACAAATATTGCTATGTATTATAAAGAACCGATATTTCTTTATTTGCTTGGCTTTGCCGGCACATCTTTACTGCTTAAACTTACCAACCAACAGATAAAGCTGATTGATTTTTTTCAAAAGCCATTGAAATTAATAAAACAATATCCCATAGAATTTATTCTTATTGCACAAGGTTTGTTTTTCTTATTTCTCTATATTCTTTTTAATGTTTTTATATTTCAGGCTGAAGAAACTTATGGTGCCAGTGATGAAAACACACTTAACTTTTCTTAAAGAACAAGCCGGACACCTCGCATTATTCCCCTTAATCATTATCATGGTGCTTGCTTATATCAGTAATTATAAAAAATATTTTTAGCTAAGCAGCAATTTTCCTTTATATTATTTATTTCTGGATTACTTTATTTTCTAGCCATTGTTTTTTTAAAATTATCAAATTTTTTATTATTATGGCATCGCTGAATTAAGTGTTTGTTCTGGCAGCTTATTATTATATAAAAAATTTACAATGGCAAAATACATTCAAATGGCGCGTGTTAGCAGTGTTTATTACCGCTTTTATTTTGTTTGATGGTGTGAAAAGCCTGAAAAATCTTTTCGTTGAAATACAAAAAGAACATATTACTAAATATCAAATTTTTGGATTTAAACAAAACTTACCGCTACTATCTAATCATATTAATAAAATATTTTATTATGGTGATTATGATGGTGATTATAGAACTTCTAATAATTTTTTGATGCTTAAAAATATGAAAGCAGAACCTGCTTTTCATCTTTACAGTTTTCAGCAATGCTATCAAGTTGATTTAGAAAAACAAACGGATATTATGAAATGTATTCAAACAAATGAATGGAACTCTACTGATTATGATTTAACGGTTTTCTGGCGTGATAACATTCCTGCGGCTGAATGGCAAAAATTAGACACTCAACATGGTGCGCAGATGGAAAAAATCACTCACTTTCCTGCATGGTTGCAAGTAGATGAAAAGCATCATATTTATGTGTTAAAAAAAGATTCAATAGATAATTAGCCATCACATCAAACGCCACGATGCCAATCAGCAATAGCTATATTTGATTGCGCGCATGAGACAATCACAGGGCTTGCTTGCCAAAGCAACGCATCTTCTTTTGCCAATAATTGCAAATCTGATAAAATTTTATTCGCTCCCAAACTATCGGCAAAATGCATTAAGCCGCCACGCCAACGCGGAAATCCATAGCCATGTACGGTTACAATATCAATGTCCGAAGCTTTTTGTGCAATCCCCTCATGCAGAATTTGCGATGCTTCATTAATCATTGCCAACAACAAACGGTGACGAATTTCATCAGCGGTAAAAGCACGGCGTTCTATGTGTGCCAAACCAGATTCAGCGATAATCAACTCTTCAATTATCGGGTCAATCACCTTAGTTTTACTTTCGGGATAACAATACCAACCTGCAGAAGCCTTACGCCCTAGCCTGCCTTTTTCTACCAGCCTATCAGCGATTGGAATGTATCTGCGTTTCGGGTCACGCATCGCATCTTGACGCCGTCTATTCGCATAGGCAATATCTAACCCTGAAAGGTCTTGCGCCTCGTAAGGACCCATCGGATAACCAAACTCTACCATTGCCTCATCAATCTGCCACGGCAACGCACCATCCATCAACAAAATATCCGCCACCTTCACGATAACGCATTAAAATTCTATTGCCAATAAAACCATCACACACACTCGCAAGCACGGGGATTTTTGCTATTTTTTTTGCCACAGAAAAACCAAGTGCCAAAGCATCATCAGATGAATTTGCACCACGCACAATTTCTAGTAATTTCATAATATGGGCAGGCGCGAAAAAATGTAACCCAATCAGGCGCGATGAATTATCCAAAGAATCCGCAATCTCATCAATATCTAAATAAGATGTGTTGGTGGCAAAAATAACATTTTCAGGCAAATTTGCTTGCAACTTTCCAAAAATTTCCTTTTTCACATCCAGTGATTCAAACCCTGCTTCCACAACAATATCGACAGCATTTAATTTACTATAATCAGTTTCTATTTTAAAATTTGCGCGCATTCTATCGCATTTTTCTTGGTTCACCAAATTTCGTTTTAAGCTGGCAATGATAATCTCTTCAACATTATTTTTTGCACGTGCCATCGCCTCATCATTAATCTCAAGAATCGTCACACTGATATTTTTATTTAAAAACGCATAAGCAATGCTCGCCCCCATTGTGCCACCACCCACAACCACCACAGATTCAACCATAGGCGTATCAATTTTTTTCAAACTTTTAGGTGCTTTTGCCCCCCGTTCGGCAAAAAAGATATGACGCAATGCTTTTGCCTCATCACAATGACGCAACTTTAGAAATATTTTACGTTCTTCAGCCATGCCTTCTAAGAGTGTTTTTTGCGATGCTAAATTTACCAAATCAATCGCTTGCAATGGTGCTGATTGCCCGCGCATCTTCTTAGCAGCAATCGCACGATATTTTTCTAATGTCTCGGGCATAACCGCATCGGCATTCAATTCATCTGATGGCACTGCTATATTGAGCCATTCTTGCCTAGCCATTTCAGCAAAACTTATCGGGTCATCATCTGTTTCATGAATCAAACCAAGCTCTTTTGCTTGCTTGCCTGAAATAGATTTGCCTGATGAAATTAATTCAATGGCTTTTTCTGTACCGATAATACGGGGCAAACGTTGCGTGCCTCCGGCGCCGGGCACAACCAATTCTTTTGCATCGGCACCAGCGGCAAATGCGATGCCTGCACCTGTTACAATCACCCCTTCTAACTTTCGCGCCTCTGCCCATTCCACAGCATCTAATAACCCTTGCCGAATATCTTTGCCTATTGCATTTACTGGTGGATTATCAAGCAAAACATAACCCAAATTACCAACATTTTTCATTTCAACAGGCATCAAAAACAACCCCGAACATTTAATAAGTTAAAAACCAATATAATACTTTACACATATTATATAATATCATAACGTTAATCATATCTTATTTTCATATCATATGAAATGATTATTAAAAATAACATGCTAAGAAGTTACTATGTTCTCAAGAAAAATTAAAGCTGTTATTTCAGCAATTGAAACAAAGATAAATGGTTAGGAGTATCAATGATCGACGCTTTTATTTGTGATTATATACGAACCCCCATTGGAAAATTTGGTAGTGCATTGGCAACAATTCGCCCCGATGATTTAGGCGCAATCCCCTTAAAAGCCTTGCAAACACGCAATCCTGATATTGATTTCAATGCCATTGATGATGTTATTTTTGGGTGCGCCAACCAAGCAGGTGAAGATAATCGTAATATTGCGCGCATGTCCGTTTTGCTTTCTGGTCTGCCCGAGACAATCTCTGGCACAACTGTGAATCGGCTTTGTGGCTCGGGCATGGATGCTGTGATTATGGCGGCACGTGCGATTAAAGCAGGGGAAGCAGATATGATTATTGCGGGCGGTGTTGAAAGCATGTCGCGCGCGCCTTTTGTTATTCCCAAAGCAACCAGTGCCTTTTCACGCGATAGTGAAATCCACGATACCACTATGGGCTGGCGGTTTATCAACCCTTTACTGAAGGCGCAATATGGTGTTGATTCTATGCCTGAAACAGCAGAAAATGTTGCAGAAGAATTTAACATTAGCCGTGTCGACCAAGATGCGTTCGCCTATCGCTCGCAAGAAAAAACAGCGCAAGCCATGAAATCTGGACGATTGGCGCGCGAAATAACGCCTGTTACCATTCCCCAACGAAAAGCTGACCCGATTACTTTTGATACGGACGAGCATCCGCGCCTATCATCGTTAGAAAAATTGAACCAACTGCCAACGCCTTTTCGCAAAGATGGTTGCATCACTGCGGGCAATGCTTCAGGTCTTAATGATGGGGCGGCGGCACTGATTATCGCTTCTGAACAAGCCATAAAACAACATCAACTCAAACCGATTGCGCGGATTATTGGTGGTGCAACAGCAGGGTTAGCCCCGCGCATCATGGGTTACGGACCTGTATCAGCCACGCAGAGATTATGCCAAAGATTTGATTTAAAAGTTACAGATTTTGATGTGATTGAACTGAACGAAGCCTTTGCATCTCAAGCTTTAGCGGTGCTTCGCGCATTGAATATTGAGGATAATCACCCTTATGTTAATCCTAATGGTGGCGCGATTGCCTTAGGGCATCCTTTGGGAATGTCTGGCGCGCGCATCATTGGTACGGCGGCTTTAGAAATGCAAGAAAAGGGTAAAAATTTAGCACTTGCCACGATGTGTATTGGTGTTGGGCAAGGCATTGCCATAGGGTTGGCAAAAGTTTAATCTGGAAAAAATAGCCTTATAATTTTATCCATGCTGTTTTCAAATTGGTATATTTATCTAGCGCGTGCAAAGATTTATCGGCACCATTTCCCGATTGTTTCATCCCTGCCAGTGGCACCGTAACATCAGGGCCGCCATAGGTATTCACATGCACAACCCCCATTTGCATAGCACTCACCATTCTATGCGCGCGGCTTAAATTACTTGTCCAAACCCCACCTGCCAAGCCATAAACCGTATTATTGGCAAGCTGAATCGCCTCGCTTTCATCATCAAAAACCGTGATGCTAACAACAGGACCAAACACTTCATTCTGAAACACATTCATGGTTTCGGTAACATTACCGATAATTGTTGGCTCCATATAATAGCCACCGCTTTCTTGGTGAAGCTGTTTGCCACCCGATAATAATGTTCCGCCTTCTGTGATGGCGCTATCAACAAATGCCAAATCGCTTTTCAACTGTTGTTCCGATGTGATGGCGCCAATATCATTCTTCATATCTAAGGGGTCGCCAATTTTGAAACTTTGTGCCGCCTTCATCATGGCTTCGGTGAATTTTTCTAAGATGCTTCGTTCTACCAACAAACGCGAGCCTGCAACACATACCTCGCCCGAATTACGAAACACACCACCAGCAGAAACTTTTGCCACCTCATCAAGATTTTCAGCATCCGCAAAAATGATATTCGGCGATTTTCCACCAAGCTCTAAATAAAGCCGTTTCAAATTTGATTGCGCGGAAGCTTCCATCAGCGAACGGGCAGTTTTGCCCGAGCCCGTAAAAGCCATCACATCAATATCCATATGTTTTGCCATTGCCGCCCCTGTGATGCGCCCATCACCGGTAACAATATGAAGCGCGCCTTCAGGCAAACCCGCTTCCAAACAAATTTCACCCAACCGCAATAAAGCCAATGATGCCACCTCAGAAGGTTTCAATACCACCGAATTACCAACCGAAAGCGCGGCCGCTATCTTCCATGCGGCAATCATTAAAGGGAAATTCCACGGGATAATCGCGCCAACAACCCCTATCGGTTCACGCAAAATCATGCCTAAAAAATTTGAATCCGTCGGCGCAATTTCGCCATAGATTTTATCAATCGTTTCGGCATAATAACGAAATGTCGCGGCGGCAGAAAGTGGTTCTGCCCTATATGCCATGCCAATTTCAATGCCATTATCACGTACGCCAAGCACTGCTAATTCTAAAGCATGTTTTTCAATTAAATCGGCAATTTTTAATAATATTTTTTTACGTGCCGAAGGGCGCATCCCTGCCCAACTTTTTTTAACAAAACAATCGCGTGCCATAGCTACCGCTTTATCAACATCTTGTTCTGTAGCAATCATGATATATGCAATGTTTTTGCCATCAATCGGTGATATGACAGCCATAGGCTCTGCGCCTCCTGCCACCCATTCACCATTAATCAGCAACTTTTGTTCGCCGATGGGTTGGTGACGCAAAGCATCAATATCAGATTGATTAAACATTAATTTATCCTTCCATTATATCATTATTTATGACTTGCAATTTTCTTTATTTGAGTCAATAACATTAACATGTTAAACAAAAATAAAATAAAAAGCAAAGAATAAACCGCGTCAATGGTAGAAATTCTCATATTAGATTTTGGGGGGGTAATTAGCAAAACCCTATTTGAAACCCACCGAAGCACCGAACAAGCCTTAGGGTTGCCTGAAAATAGTTTGCAATGGTTAGGACCGTTTGCGCCTGAAACTGATTCCTTATGGCGCGATATGATTGCCGATAAAATATCGGAACGCGATTATTGGCTTGCGCGCACCAAAGAAACAGGGCAGAAAATTGGCAAAGATTGGCAGAGCATGCAAGAATTTGTGATTGCCGCGCGCGCTGATGAGCCTATGGATGTGGTTCGTCCTGAATTTTTAGCAACGATTGCCAAAGTGAAACAAGCTGGCAAAAAATTGGCAATTCTTTCCAACGAGCTTGATTTATTTTATGGCAGTGATTTTCGGAAAAAACTGCCATTCCTTAAAGATTTTGACCCTATCATCGATGCCACTTATACAAAGATTTTGAAACCTGACCCGCGCGCCTATCAATTTATTACTGAACAAACAGGATTAGCTCCTGAAGATTGTCTGTTTATAGATGACCAGATGCGTAATATAAAGGGCGCTGAAAATTTTGGTATGCAAACCGTGCATTTTAATGTTAAAAAACCGCAGGAAAGCTATCAACAAGCGCTTATCAAATTAAATATAGAAACATAACGGAGTCACCTCATGAATAATACAAATTTTTTGAAAGAAAATAATGCACGCCATCTATGGCACCCTATGGCGCACCCGGCTGATAGCCTTGCCAACGCGCCTAAAATTATTTCAAAGGCTGAAGGGGTACGAATTACCGATATTGATGGTCACCAAGTGATTGATGCTGTAGGCGGATTATGGAATGTGAATCTAGGTTTTTCATGCGAGCCTATCAAAAAAGCAATTGCCGAACAATTAGATGCCTTGCCTTATTATAATACGTTTCGTGGTACAACAAACGAAGCCGTGATTGAACTTTCTTATATGCTGAAAGATTTTTTTGCCCCTGATGGTTTATCACGTTGCTTTTTTACTTCAGGTGGTTCAGATAGTGTAGAAATTACGCTACGTCTTGCACGGCAATATCATAAAATTCGTGGCAATAAGGGCAAAATAAAATTTATGAGCCTGAAAAAAGGTTATCATGGCACCCATGCTGGCGGTGCTTCGGTGAATGGCAACAATAATTTCCGTCTGCAATATGAACCACTTTTGCCTTATTGCTATCATATCCCCTGCCCTTATACGTATCGCAATCCGTTTAATGAAACCGACCCCGCGAAGTTGGCACAATTATGCGCGCAAGCCTTTGAAGATGAGATTGATTTTCAGGGTGCCGATACCATTGCCGCCATGATTATGGAACCGATTTTAGGTGCTGGCGGCGTGATTCCACCCCATAAAAGCTTTATGCCGATAATTCGTGATATTTGCGATAAGCACGATATTTTACTGATTGCCGATGAGGTAATTACCTGCTACGGACGTGCAGGCAGTTGGTCAGGCTCGCGGCATTGGGGGGTGAAACCAGATTTGATGTCAACCGCGAAAGCCATTACCAATGGTTATTTCCCTTTTGGTGCCGTCATGATTTCAGATAAGCTTGCCGAAACATTTGAAAAAGATGAAACAGGTGCTGGCGCGATTGGTTCGGGCTATACTTATTCGGGGCATCCTGTTGGTGCAAATGCTGCCATCGCGTGCCTGAAAGAAACCATCAGGCTTGATGTGCCAAAGAATGCCGCCATCCGTGGTGAAGAATTGCATCAAGGGTTGTTAAAATTACAAGAAAAATATTCGCTTATTGGTGATGTAAGGGGCGGGCATGGGCTGATGTGTGCGCTTGAGCTTGTTTCTGATAAAAATAACAAAACCCCCATTGATAAAGATACCATTGGCAAAATATATGAAGCCACCTATCAAGCTGGTGCCATGGTACGTGTTTCAGGTGCAAATATGATTTTTTCACCACCATTGATTATCACAAAAGAAGATGTGACGATGATTTTAAGTGCGGTTGATAAAGGTTTTGCCAGTATTTAAATTTTTGTATTTAAATTTTTGTATTTAAATTTTTGTATTTAATTTTTTTGCATTTAATCGTTTTTGTTTATCTTTTTGTGGGCGTTCCTCGTGAATATCATCACGAATTTCAGCCAATAGATTGATTAATATTTCCCATCTTTGCGCGCCAACAACATTGCGCAAATAATGAAATATTTCAACGGTCTCACTTGCCACTTGATTCATAAAATTTTTGCCTTTTTCTGTTAAGGAAAGCATAATTCTTCTACCATCTTGTGAATCACGCATGGTTTTTATATAACCTAATTTTTCCAAATGCCGTAAAATTCTGGTAATGCTTGGCGGAAGCAAACAAGCACGCTCAGCAATATGAGTAGCAGTTGTGGGAGCCGTTGCTTCATCAATCACTCGCAAAACATGCCATTGTTGCTCTGTAATTCCATATTTATGTAATGTTGGTCTAAATTCTTCCATAATTAATTCACGCGTGCGTAACAATGAAATCGGCAAAGAAAACCTTGTGGCAGATAATTCCTGATAGGCAGTATTTTTTATGTCATTGGTTTTCATATTGTTTTTTATGGCATTTTTTTGCATCCTTTAACCTTTCAAACAAATAAATGAACATTCTGCTAAAATAATGTAACATAAGAATTGCATAACATGTTAAGCATTATTATAATCATAAAGTTATTCCATAGAAACATTTAATTGTAGAAGAAATGCCACATTTTCATATTTATTATTCGCCCAACCTTGATGAGGACACAGCCAATATTTTGCCTATGCTTGCAGATACAGTTGCAGAAACAGGAATTTATCCCCTTGGTGGCACACGGATTCGTGCGTTTAAGACCGACCATATTTATCTTGCTGATAATCATGAAGCTAATGCTTGTTTTGATATGGTGATACGAATGGGGGAAGGGCGAACGATTGAACAAAAAAAAAGCGCGGGTGAAAGAATCATGAAAACGGCAACAGATTTTTTCGCTGATAAATTAGAAACAGGGCATCTTATCGTATCGCTTGCAATCTCCGAAATTGATAGTAATTTTTCATGGAAGAAGAATTCTATCTATAAACGCCTCCCTGAAAAAACATAAGAAAGCTATTCATCACATGTCATTACAAGAAAATTTACAGAAAACCGAAAAATATCTGCAACAATTCCAGCACGGAATGGTGAAAAACCGTATCAATGGTGAAGATTTCACAGCCGATGAAACTTTTGAAACTTGCTCGCCCATTGACCTAAAACCCATTGCGAAAGTGGCTCGCGGCACAGCAGAAGATATTGATAAAGCTGCAAAAGCCGCCAAGCAAGCCTTTCCTGAATGGATGGCAATGCCTGCCAAGCAACGGCAAAAACTACTTCATAAAATTGCAGATGCCATTGTGGCACGCGCTGAAGAAATCAGCTTGATTGAATCACTTGATACAGGGCAAGCCATTCGTTTTATGTCAAAAGCGGCAATCAGAGGCGCGGATAATTTTCGCTTTTTTGCTGATAAAGCTATCACCGCACGCGATGGGCAAAGCCTGCATACTGAAGGGCAACTTAATATTACCAGCCGAAAACCTATTGGGGCTGTTGGCATAATAACCCCATGGAATACGCCTTTTATGCTGTCTACTTGGAAGATTGCGCCTGCATTGGCCGCTGGTTGTACTGTTGTGCATAAGCCTGCTGAATTTTCGCCACTCACAGCGCGCATTCTGGTTGAGATTGCTGAATCCGCTGGTTTGCCCAAAGGGGTTTGGAATATGGTTAATGGTTTTGGGGAAGATGCTGGCAAGGCATTAACAGAGCATCTTGATATTAAGGCGATTGGCTTTGTGGGCGAAAGCAAAACAGGTTCAATGATTCAAAAGCAAGGTGCGGATAGCTTGAAGCGTGTCCATTTCGAACTGGGCGGAAAAAACCCTGTGATTGTCTTCAAAAATTCTGATTTAGAACGCGCCGCCGATGCGGTGGTGCTGATGATTTATTCGCTCAATGGCGAACGTTGCACCTCATCATCGCGTCTTTTAATAGAGGCAGAAATTTATGATGAATTTACGGCGATTATTGCCAAAAAAGCCGCGAACATAAAAGTTGGGCATCCCCTTGATCCTGATACCGTGATTGGTCCGCTGATTCACCCCACTCATTTTGAGAAGGTGATGGGTTATTTTGATATTGCCAAACAAGAAGGCGCAACGATTGCAACAGGTGGCAAGGCTTTTGATAATGGTGATGGTGGCTGTTATGTAGAACCGACTTTATTCACCAATGCGCATAATAAAATGCGAATTGCACAAGAAGAAATTTTTGGTCCGGTGCTGACTGCTATTCCTTTCAAGAATGAGGCAGATGCAATCAGCATTGCCAATGATATTGAATATGGGCTTACCGGCTATATCTGGACAAATGATGTGAAACAGGCAATCCGTGTTTCAGATGCATTAGAAGCGGGCATGGTTTGGGTGAATTCTGAAAACACACGTCATTTACCTGCTCCTTTTGGTGGCATCAAAAAATCAGGCATTGGACGCGATGGTGGCGATTGGTCATTTGACTTTTATATGGAAACAAAAAATGTTGCCTTTGCCACAACCGACCATTCTATCCCTCAGTTGGAAAAATAAATCATGCCACTGCCTCAACCTAATCTTTATCCTGATTTTAATGTTATCCGGTTGAGTCATGTCAGTTATGGCGTTACTGATTTAAGCGCGTCTAAGAAATTCTACACTGAAATTATTGGCATGCAAATCACTGATGAAGATGATAAAACCATTTATCTGCGTGGGTTAGAAGAACGTGGGCATCATTGCGTTATTTTGCAAAAAGCATCAGAACCTTATGTGCAGTTTCTTGGCTTCAAAACCTTTGATGAAGAAGACCTTGATAAAGCCTATCGCTATTTTTCAGAAAAAAATAGACCCGTTTCATGGGTGGAACGCCCCTTTCAAGGGCGCACATTATTAACCGCTGATATTCATGGCATACCCATAGAATTTTATCATAAAATGGATAGGCTAGCACCCATTCATCAAAAATACAAACTGTATCGTGGCGTGCGCCCTTTGCGGATTGACCATTTTAATTGCTTTAGCCCCAATGTAGATGAAAGCGTTGCCTTCTGGAGTGATTTCGGCTTTCGTGTTACCGAATATACCGAAGATTCAAAGAGCAAACATTTATGGGCGGCATGGTTGCATCGCAAAGGGAATATTCATGATATGGCATTCACCAATGGGTTAGGTCCACGCTTGCATCACACGGCTTTTTGGGTGCCAACCCCATTGAATATCATTGATTTATTAGATTTAATGTCAACCACTGGCTATCTTGAAAATATTGAACGTGGCCCCGGACGGCACGGTATATCAAACGCATTCTTCCTTTATATTCGCGACCCTGATGGGCATAGAATTGAAATTTACTGTTCGGATTATCAGACTGTTGACCCGGATTTAGAGCCCATTAAATGGGACTTGAAAGACCCGCAACGCCAAACATTATGGGGCGCGGCAGCACCAAAAAGTTGGTTTGAGGAAGGTTCCGTTTTTAACGATATTAAACCGATAGATTCTGCTTTGAAAGCCTCGCCAATTATCGCGCCTTAAAAAAATGAATAGGAATAATTAGGAATAAATATGATGCAACAGTTAAAATTAGCAAGCTTCACGATTGATAACCAACCCCATTGGGGTGGCGTTACTGCTGATGGCGTGATTCCTGCGCGGGCTTATTATCAGCAATATCCTACTTTGTTAGATTTTATTCGCGCCGATATAAATTGGAATGAGCTAACGATAATGGGCAGGGCATATTCTGATTTCACCTATAATATTCCACTTCATGCTCCCCAGAAAATTATCTGTGTGGGGGTGAATTTTCCTGATAGAAATGCTGAATATAAAGATGGCAGTGATGCACCGCAATATATGTCGTTATTTCCGCGTTTTGCGCGTAGTTTTACAGCCCATAATTGTCCGCTAATACGCCCCCCTGAAAGTCCGCAACTAGATTATGAAGGCGAAATGGTGGTGATTATTGGCAAAGAAGGCAGGCGCATTCAAGCCACCGATGCCCATCAGCATATTGCTGCCCTTACGATTGCCAATGAAGGCACTATTCGCGATTGGGTGCGCCATGCTAAGTTTAATGTGACGCAAGGTAAAAATTGGGATAATTCAGGTGCGCTTGGTCCTTGGATTGTGCCTTTCACCGATAAAACGCAAATAGAAAATGCTGAAATTGAAACGCGTGTTAATGGTGAGTTACGGCAAAAAGATAATAGCGCGCGGATGATGTTTCCGATTGCAGAACAAATTGCTTATATATCTACTTTTACAACTTTACAAAAAGGCGATATGATTATCACAGGCACGCCCACAGGCGCAGGCGCACGTTTTGACCCACCTATATTTTTACAACCGGGGGATACAATAGAAGTTTCCATAAGCAATATTGGCACACTCGTAAATACAGTGGCAGATGAAATATGTTAGACCCACAACAAATTGCCGAAGCAGCGGAACAATTATTTTTTGCTGATAAAAATCGTCAGCAAATTAATTTACTCTCGCAACAATATCCTGATATCACTATGGATGATGCCTATGCAATTCAAGATGCGCTTGTGCAAAAAAAGCTTGCCGATGGGCGCAAACAAATTGGCTGGAAAATAGGTTTAACCTCAAAAGCGATGCAGAATGCGCTGAATATTGATACGCCTGATTCAGGGATATTATTGGATGATATGCTTTTTGAAAATGGCGCAACCATTCCTGCCAACCGTTTTATTCAACCACGCATTGAAGCAGAAATTGCTTTTGTGATGAAGGATGATGTCGATAAATTAACCGTAGAAGCCATCTTAAATGCGACCGATTACGTTACTCCGGTGATTGAAATTTTAGACACGCGCATTGTTCGGCAAGATAAGGATACAGGGCAAATTCGTAAAATCTTTGATACGATTGCCGATAATGCCGCCAATGCTGGGCTGGTTTTAGGCGATGTGAAGTACCCCCCGCAACAAATTGATTTACGCTGGGTTGGCGCGATTGTAAAACGGGATAATATCGTAGAAGAAACAGGGCTTGGTGCGGCGGTACTAGACCACCCCATTATCTCAATGCTATGGCTTGTCGAACGGTTACAAAAATATGGGCAAAAAATCCGCGCTGGCGATATTGTTTTATCAGGTTCATTTATAAAAGCCCTTGAAGCCCCATCTGGCTCAAATTTTCAGGCAGATTTTGGAATATTCGGTTTGGTCAAATTAAAATTTGCATGAGGGGGTTATTAATTACCATTGCATTTTATCCACAAAGTAGCTATGTTCTCTGGGTAAGCTAATAAGATAATTAGCATTAAGTGGGTGGGCATGATTTTTGCATCTTTAAGAGGATATACTTCTTAAAATAGCAAGGTGTCATAGGAGATTATTATGCAAAGCGAATATATTGGTGATGTGCCAAAAGTGAAAAGTATTATACACTATATCTGTGAGAAATATAATCATAATGGCGGACTAGGTGCAGTAAAACTTAATAAAATTCTTTGGTTTTTAGATAAATTTTGGTTTCTAGAGCATCATGAAAGTGCGACAACAATATCTCATTATTGGCGTCAACCACGTGGTCCTATGATTCCCAATTTTTATGATATTACTCGTGAGCTTGAAGCTGAAGAAATTATTAAAATATCAACAATTGGACCGAATAGCTTTAAGCAAACAAAATATAATTGTGATGTGAAAAATAATATTTCAGACTATATATCAGATAAACAACTTGAATTGCTTGATGAAATTGCTGATGTTATGGTTAATAAATTATCTGGTAATGCTGTGAGCGAGCTTTCCCATCAGAATTGTTGGAATAGTTTTGCAGATGGAAGTTATATTCCCTTAGAAACTGTTTTATGGGATGATATTACCCCGCCTAGTGAAAAAATGATGGAGTGGATAAATAGTGATAGTCAGCGGGCTGTTGCTTAAAAAGCAAAACTATAACTTATGAATACAGTTAATTTAGAAAAACGTCAGTTTAACTTACAATGTGACGAGGCGATTTCTCAGGGTAAAATTACTAAAAAAGAACTAGATTTCGGGATTCAAAAACTAGTAAAGCTTCTTGAGGAATGTAATAATAAATTGCCGGGAACTCCCATCGTTCGTGATAGAACCTATTATGTTATTAAACACGAAACTATAGAAATTTGTTATACTAAAACAGATAATAACATTGATTTGTGTCGTTTAGAAATTAAAATTATTACTTAAGATAATAAAGCGGAGTGCATGTCGACCCCAATGACAAACCCGCACCGCATTAAAACATTTCTCAACTTTCGAGATGCTTATGCGTGGTACAGCGGGGGGTTGTTAAGGGGGGTTGCCACAAGGGTGCGGGCTTTTGCCTCGCACCCGATAAGTGGTATCGCACCCCCCTTAAAATATATAACCCTCACACGAATTTAAGAAATCAATATCATTATTGCGAAAGCTTAAATCATATTTCATTTTAACTTTTTTATAGATAGTTAGATAAGCACATTTTCTAACAATATCATATTCTTTGCCCTTGCCATCATTTGACTTGCGAAAAAAATCTTGTGGCATAGATGCGCTTTTTGACGCATTAATATCAGCGCATGAAAGCACGTGGTTTTCTTTATCATTTGCAAAGGCTTGTTTGCGCTCTATTGACCAGTTTTGACCGCCCGAATGAAAAGCATCTTTTTTTGAAACGACATGCTCAATGATAATTTTATCGCATTGCTGTAAAGTGTAAAAATCTGTTTTGGTAATGTCGTAAGATTTATGTTGCCATTCATGCGCTTGATATTCATTCGCATAGGCATTTTGAAAAATAAACAATAAAGCAAATGATAGCAATAACCGCATAGCGACAACCCTTTATGATATGGTTTAACAACCGACAATCAAGTGTCGGGTTTTTGTCAATTATATCTACAAGATATAGCTATCTATTTCCGTTTCGGGTATTGCATTCAATAGCAAACCCGACAGGGCTTGCCATCTTGTAGATTAATAATTGACTCGATTATTCTATAGGGATTCTGTTAGATGATGCAAGGGTTATTTGCGTTTTTCAAAACGCTTCGATAGCAAACCAGTGAATCTAAAAAATTGAAAATATATTTTCAATTCAAGATTGACTGCGTTTGCTCCCAGCCAAAGCTGAAAAGGGCGCATTCGTGACGTTAGTTTTTAGTAATTTATGGGTTCACAACATAATTTTTTGCATAGCTTTCTATTGGGGCGTTGCTTCATCAGCCTTGCCAGCATTCACACGTTTTAATGTACCCATACGCTGATTATTGTTGAAATCTACAGACATTTCATCAGAGAGTTCTTTCAACCGCAAATTTTTTGTTTTTGGCTGAACACGCCCTGCTTCACCCAATGCCTGATGCCTTGCCCATACCGCATATTTTTTATTGACCTGATGGGGTTGGTAACTGCTTAGAATATCCGGAGGAATATCAAATTCTTCTTGCAATGCGCCATCTTTAACAGCGGATTCGTAAAGTTCTTGCCCGCTTTTCGTGCGAAGAATCACAGCATTCGTGCCTGCATCATCATCACAATCACGTTGAGGCGCGCCCCCTAACCAGCTATCAGCCGAGGCAATATCAGCAGCATCTCCAATGCCATCCGGACAGATTTTACAGCGGAATGGTAACTGCCATTGCGCCGCATCTTCGCCCCAAAAATCCAGATAATGAAAATCTTTTTCTTTGCCCCCTGCCTTAATGGTGGTGGCTCCGGGGCAACCTTTTCCGCGATAACGCAAATAGGTTAATTCTTCGGGTGATAAATCATTCTTACGCATAAATTCTGCGATTGTCTGAGGCGGTGAAAAACCACCACACACCAATGTTAGCCAATATTTAACTTGCGCATCCACTCGTTCATCATGGCGTGCATAACTGCGTAAGGCATTAATATCACAAGGCTTGCCGATAAAAGCAAAACTCTGCCCTCTATCCAATATGGTTTTAATATCACGCAAAGGCGCGCAAGGCGCGTAACGCGACCCTGCCCCTGCCATCACATCATCGCGGGTAAAGCTAAGATGCTGTTCACCGAAAGCCGGATTTTCAACAGCAGCTTTCGCATGTAAAATAAAATCCACCCGCTTGGTTTCAAGCAGATAAATTGCCAAAGCCGTTAACACACCAGCCGTTGCGCCTTCATGCCGAACATGCGTATCGGTAGCATAGGCGCGGGTTATGCGTCGCCACACCCCCCACATATTATCATATTTGCTATCTTCAGAAATGGCAGATTCAGGCAAACCATCCATACGTGTGCCGGGGCAGATATCGTAAATCTTATCAACTGTTGCTTCATCAAGCGGCTTCACCACCACCGGGCGTTCATAGCCATTGGCAACTTCTCTAAAATCAATGGCATCACCTGCCACCGATTTGCACAATCCGCATCCAATACACAAACCTTGTTCTGATATTGCATTAAATTTTTTTGTAAATTCATTCATTAATCTTGCCTTTCTAAATTTCATATATTTGTCTTATGGCTCGATTATTGTGATAATATTCGATATTATTCTACATTATAGCAAGAATATTTACAAAGCAATCGCTATCTTTATACAATCGTCAAGCCCTCTATTCCCCCTTGCAAAACTACTAATAATCAGTTATATTCGCCCGTTCTACTTTTCTTTATAATATAAGGTTTTTCTATGATAACTCCTCAAAACCCTGTTTTCATTCCCGGTCCTACCAATATGCCAGATGTCATTCGCAAAGCATGTGATATGGCAACAATTGACCACCGCTCGCCTGTTTTTGGTAAAATTTTACAGCCTACGCTTGTAGCCGTTAAACAGATTATTAAAAGCAAAAATGCGGAGATTTTTCTGTTCTCTGCTACGGGTACAGGCGGTTGGGAAACAGCGATTACCAATACATTATCGGCTGGCGATAAGGTTGTGATGGCACGCAATGGTATGTTTTCGCAACGCTGGATTGATATGTGCCAACGTCATGGGCTTGATGTTCAGATTATTGAAACCGTATGGGGAGATGGTATTTCAGCCGATGAAATTGGCACGATATTAGCCGCTGATACCAACCAAGAAATTAAAGCAGTGCTTGCCACCCATAATGAAACAGCAACTGGTGTACTCTCTGATATGGTCGCCATTCGCCAAGCCATCGATAATGCTAAACATTCCGCCATGTTCTTTGTAGATGGTGTTAGCTCGGTTGCATCCGTTGATTTTCGGTTTGATGAATGGAAAGTAGATGTGGCTGTGACTGGCTCGCAAAAAGGTTTTATGATGCCTCCGGGGCTTGCCATTGTTGCCTTTAGCGAAAAAGCCATGAATGCAACCGAAACAGCAAAATTACCCCGTACCTATTTTGATGTTCGTGATATGAAAAAAAGTTACGCTAATAATGTGTATCCTTATACGCCCGCTGTAGGCATGATGAATGGTTTGCATGTTTCATGTACGATGTTGCTTGAAGAAGGACTTGATAATGTGTTTCAACGCCATTATCGGATTGCTGAAGGGGTACGCAAAGCCATTCAAGCGTGGGGGTTACCCATCTGTGCCAATTCTGCCAATGTCTATTCACAAACCATTACCGCTATTCGCACGCCTGATGGCTTTGATGCGGGGAAAATTGTCAATCATGCCGCTGATAAATATCAGGTTGCTTTTGGCATTGGGTTAGGCGATGTGGCAGGTAAAGTATTCCGTATTGGGCATTTGGGTATGTTAAGCGATGTTATGATGTTAAGTGGGCTTGCCACAGCCGAGATGGTTATGGTAGATTTAGGCTTAGATATTAAATTAGGCGCAGGTGTTAGCGTGGCGCAGGAATATTATCGCCAAAATTAAACTATTTTTTCAAAGAGGCACATGATGAAAAAAGAAAATGATTTAATCATCCCTGAATTTCAGGATATGCTTGATGCACATGAACGCATCAAACCTTATATTCATCAAACTCCCGTGCTTACTTCTAGTTTTCTGAATGAATTAACAGGGGCAGAATTATTTTTCAAATGTGAAAATTTCCAAAAAGCAGGCGCGTTTAAGGTGCGTGGGGCTTCTAATGCTGTGTTTGGTTTAGATGATGAAAAAGCCAAAATTGGCGTTGCCACACATTCATCGGGCAATCATGCTTTGTCTTTATCGTATGCCGCTGGCAGACGAGGCATTCCTTGCACTGTTGTAATGCCCCGCACCGCACCGCAAGCCAAAAAAGATGCTGTTCGTGGCTATGGTGGTACCATCGTAGAATGTGAACCTTCCACATCATCACGCGAAGAAACTTTTGCCAAAGTGGTTGCAGAATCTGGTGCTGATTTTGTGCATCCTTATAACGACCCGCGCGTGATTGCAGGGCAAGGCACATGCGCGCGTGAATTTATGGAACAAACCGATGGCTTAGATGCTGTGATTGCGCCCATTGGTGGCGGTGGTATGGTTTCCGGCAGTTGCTTAACATTAAGCAATCTTGCCCCTGAAGTGAAAATTTATGCCGCCGAGCCTGAACAAGCCGATGATGCGTATCGCAGTTTTAAGGCAGGGCATATCATTGCAGATGATGCACCCGAAACCATCGCTGATGGCTTAAAAGTGCCACTCAAAGATTTAACTTGGCATTTTGTATCAAATCATGTTACTGATATATATACTGCAAGCGAGCAAGAAATCATTGATGCTTTGAAATTAACTTTGAAGCGAATGAAAATCGTTATTGAGCCAAGCTCTGCAGTGCCTTTGGCAGTGATATTAAAAAATAAAAATGTGTTTCATAAAAAGCGCATTGGTATCATTCTCACAGGTGGGAATGTTGATTTAGACAAGATGCCACTAGCTTAAAAAACGGCATTTAATATATTTATAAATTTAAGGAGACAATTATGAACAGAGCGTTAAATATATCCGAATTAGAAGTTGGTTATGATGTGCCTGCCAAAGTAGGTATGGCTGAAGCCGATATTCAAACCCCTTGCATTATGCTTGATTTAGATGCATTAGAACATAATATTACAAAAATGGGGCAGTATGCCAAAGATATGGGCGTTCGCCTTCGCATTCACGGCAAGATGCATAAATCGGTTGATATTGCCTTATTGCAAGAAAAAATGGGCAATTCCTGTGGCGTTTGCTGTCAAAAAGTTTCTGAAGCTGAAGTTTTTGCACGCGGGGGCATTAAAGATGTGCTTGTTTCTAATCAAGTGCGTGACCCTGCCAAAATTGATAGGCTGGCGCGTTTACCAAAATTAGGCGCGCGCGCGCTTTGCTGTGTAGATGATGTTGAGAATATTGAATCACTTTCTGCCGCCGCACAAAAGCACGGCACGCAAATTGAATGTTTGGTAGAAATTGATTGTGGGGCTGGGCGTTGCGGTGTGCAAGCAGGGCAACCCGTTGTTGATATTGCCAAAGCCATTGATGCCGCACCGGGATTAAAATTTTCTGGCATTCAAGCCTATCAAGGTGCGATGCAACATATGGAGCATTATACCGACCGCAAAGCAAAAATTGATATTGCGATTGCAATGGTTAAAGAAAGCGTTGATATGCTGAAAGCTGAAGGGCTAGAATGCGATATTGTTGGCGGTGGCGGCACTGGCTCTTATTATTTTGAAGGCACTTCTGGTGTTTATAATGAATTGCAATGCGGTTCTTATGCGTTCATGGATGTTGATTATCAACGTATCCGCGATGAAAAAGGCGAGTTGATTTCTGAATTCCAAAATTCTTTCTTCTTATTAACATCAGTTATGTCGCATGCCAAAGCTGATAAAGCTATCTGCGATGCTGGCTTAAAAGCGCAATCTGTTGATAGTGGTTTGCCAAAAATCTTCGGACGTGATGATGTGGAATATATGAAATGTTCCGATGAGCATGGCGTGATTTCAGACCCCAATGGTGTGTTAAAAGTGAATGATAAATTGAAGCTTATTCCGGGGCATTGCGACCCAACTTGCAATGTACATGATTGGTATATCGGGGTAAGAAATGGTAAAGTAGAAACTGTATGGCCTGTAAGCGCACGCGGTAAAGCCTACTAATTTACGATTATAAAATGTAAATCCCTCTTATTGTTAGCGGTAAGAGGGGTTTTTTTTAAGAGGATAAATCATGATTATTGTTGCTGAAAATAAAATTGCAAATTTGATTAATGCCACCGAAGCATTTACCGCCATAGAAAATTTATTCTCTTCTATGGCAAATGAAACAGCCTATAATTTTCCAGTCATTCGCGAAGCCATTGGGCATGCCGATGCGCTTTATGGCTTTAAGTCGGGCTTTGATAGAAAAAACTTGCAACTTGGCTTAAAATCGGGCGGTTATTGGCCCGGTAATAGTGCCAAAGGGCTTACCAATCATCAGTCAACTGTGTTTTTATTCAATGCTGATACGGGCAAATGCAAAGCCGTGGTAGGTGGCAATTTATTAACCGCATTACGCACCGCCGCCGCTGGTGCTGTTTCTATCGCACATTTATCGCGCAAAAATTCTGAGGTGCTTGGTATTGTTGGCTCTGGTCATCAATCAGCCTTTCAACTGCGTGCTGCCGCTATGCAACGTAATTTCAAAAAAGTGATTGCATGGAATAGAACGGCAGAAAAATTATCTTATCTTGCTGATACTGCTAAAGAGCTAGGCTTGCCTTTTGAAAGTGTTTCTTTGGAAGAATTAGGCGCGCAATCAGATGTGATTATCACCATTACATCGGCATTTTCACCCAGCCTGTTAGATGCCCATGTCAAGGTCGGCACGCATATTTCATGTATGGGCACCGATACCAAAGGCAAACAAGAAATTGAAGCAAGCCTTGCCAAACGCGCAAAAATATATACTGATGAAATTCCGCAATCCGTAGCCATTGGTGAGTTTCAGCACCCTATAAAAGCAGGCTATGTTACCGAAAAAGATATTACAATTATTGGTAATGTGATTAATGATAACGCTAAATATGGCAGAAAATCTGATGATGATATTACAATTTTTGATGGTACGGGCGTAGGGTTGCAAGATTTAGCGGTCGCATCTTTTGTAGTAGATAAAGCAATCGCACAAAATATTGCGGTGGATGTTGAATTTTAATTATTGGTAAGAAAGAAAATTATGTCAGGTTTTTTAACAACACATATTTTGGATACCGCATTGGGTTGCCCTGCACAAGGGATAAAGATTGAGCTGTACCAAATAGAGAATAATAATGAAACGCTTCTCAACAGTATTATCACCAACGATGATGGGCGCACCGATAGCCCTATTTTAGGCAAGGAAGATTTTAAACAAGGGAATTATAAATTAATTTTTCATGTTAAAGAATATCATCTACGCAAAAAACTTGTTACAGAGAATAATATTTTCCTCAATCAAGTGCCGATTATCTTCACCATGAGCGAAGATGCACATTACCATGTGCCTTTATTGCTCTCACCCTTTTCTTATACCACCTATCGCGGTAGTTAAGTCAGCGGTAGTTGAGCCTGTTTTACTCACTCTATAAGTTAAGCAATTTTAAGATTTTTTCTCATGATAAGACGATAATTGTTCAAGAATTCGTGGTTTAAGAAAATCCATCAATTTTCTAACCTTTATATCTTGATAAAGTTTATGATTATATAAAAAAGCCAGTTGCACATCCAACGGTGGCGTTTGCTCGCATACTCTTACAAGCTTACCTGTATTAATAAAATGTTGGACTTCAAATGATGGACGCATGATAATCCCATGCCCTGCAACTGCCCAATCTAACAAAATTTCACTATGGTCGCTTTCATATTGTCCGTTAACGGTGAATTTTTTATTGCCCTCATCTTTGGTTTGTAATGTCCAACGATATTCTTTTGCGCCGGGAAAACGCAAATTCAAACATTGATGCTTATCCCCTATCAGTTCATCACCCGATTGTGGATGCCCATATTGTTTAATATAAGAAGGTGATGCACATAACACGCGTGGGCAATCTGCAATGGGTAAAATACGTAAATTACTATCAGGAGGACGCCCTAAAAATAAAGCCAAATCAATATGGTCCTCTATCATATCAAAAACGCGGTCAGTCAAACGAAATCGCAAATGTACAAATGGGTGCGCTTGCCCAAATTCCAACAAAAGAGGCGATATGATACGCCGTCCAATTCCTAAAGGTGCTGAAAAATAAATGCTTCCTTTAGGGTTGCCAACAATATCCAAGATGGAATTTTCTGCATCATCAACCACATCTAAAATTGTGATGGCTTTTTGATAAAATAACTCACCTTGTTGGGTGGGAATCAATTTGCGTGTTGTGCGTTTAAATAATCGAACATCCAGATGCTGTTCTAATTTTAATACTCTTGCTGAAACAACTGCGGCTGAAACGCGTAAATCACGCCCTGCGGCTGAAAGGCTACCTAAATCATAGGTGCGAACAAAAGTTTTGATATTTTCGAAATAAGACAAATCATATGCCCATTAAAAAAAATTACCCCCTCAATTATAAAAAAGAGAGGGTAATATTAGCTTCAATTAGATAGCTACTTTGCCATCATCTTTTGGTAAAACCAAATTCAACACAATCGCCAATAATGCAGCAGGTAATAAACCGCTTGTCATTAAAACGCGCACTGTATCAGGAAGATACTGAACTGCGTTTGGCTCAAGTTGAAGTCCTAAACCAATGGTTAATGATACAGCAAAAATCATCATATTTCTGCGTGACCAATCAACCGTAGAAAGAATTGAAACGCCCGCTGATACAACCATACCGAACATAACAATCACACCACCGCCCAATACTTCAATTGGAATCGTGCGGATAAGGCTTCCTACTTTTGGAATTAACCCACAAATGATAAGGAAAATGGCACCATAAGTAACAACACTTCGTGACATTACTTTCGTCATAGATACCAAACCAACATTCTGACTGAATGATGTGTTAGGCAAACCACCAAAAATACCAGCAACCGCACTACCGATACCATCAGCAAAGGTTGCACCTTCAATTTCTTTATCGGTCGCTTCACGGTTGGCACCGCCTCTGGTAATACCAGAAACATCACCTACTGTTTCAACAGCTGAGATGAATGACATTAAGCAAAAGCCAATCACTGCCGCAATAGAGAATTCAAAACCATACTTAAATGGAATAGGCAAAGCGAATAATGACGCATTGCTCCAAGAACTACCAATTGAACCTACTGGTAAAACACCCAATATTATTGCAAGAATATAACCCACAATAATACCAATCAATGCTGCCGCTGCTGATACCATTCCGCGGAAATAAAATTTCAAGCCGAATGTAACAACCACAACAGAAAGTGCAAGGAACCAATTTACCAACGAACCATATTCAGGTTTGCCAATAGCAGGCACGCCACCAGCGGCATATTGAATGGCAACTTTAATCAGTGCCAAACCAATCATCACCACAATCAGACCTGTTATCATTGGCGGTAACGCAAAGCGAATTTTACCAATAAAGAAGCCTAAGCAAGCATGGAAAACGCCACCAATTAAAACACCTGTGAACAAGATTCCAAGTGCATCAACACCCTTACCTGCCACAAGCGGTATCATAATTGGAACAAACGCAAAGCTTGTACCTTGAACAATTGGTAACGCTGCACCAACTGGACCAATTGTGATGGTTTGCAATAAAGTTGCTAACCCAGCAAATAACATTGCCATCTGAATCAGATAAAGTAATTCAGGGAAATCGGGTGAGTTAGACCCAAAACCGAAACCTGCAGCACCTGCTACAATAATTGCGGGAGTTACATTAGAAACAAACATGGCTAAAACATGTTGTATTCCTAATGGTATTGCCTTGCTTAAAGGCGGTGTATAATTCGGATTACTTAAATCCTGCATATCATCAGCCATTACTTTTCTCCTTTATAAGAGCCTTTAATAAAATTACAATATCGTTACACAAAACCTCCTTTCTGTAACAAATATCACTTAACAATTCATTTCTTTAACGATATAAGCATCGTCAAAAAAATATTCTTCTAAATTTTCTCTCGTCCCTATCCAATCAACAACAGCGAACAAACCACAGCTACCTTTATCAGTTGCAAGCGGGCATAATGGCATATGCCATACATTTCTGCCAATATTGATTGCCTGCCCCGGTTGAATCACAAATGCCTGCAAATCGCAGGGCGTGCCTTCATTATCGTTGGCAACCACAACTAAAAAGCAAGTTTGGCTCATCGGCACAAATGCCTGACTGCCATGCGGATGGCGTTCCAAGATATCCACCTGATAAGGTAGTGAAAAAATTTCTGAATTAAATAAACTGATACCAGCCTTGCCATCATTGGCAAACTCAAGAGATGCCACATCATGATAGCGCGCGCACTTGCCTTTATTGATATATTTAGAAGGCTGCCCTGCAATCTCAAGCACATCACCAAAAGAGGCGAATTTTTCTGTGGTTAATAATTCTGGCATCAATTCCTTCATAAAATCACTCTAACAATTCTATCAATCGTAACTGCGCGATACGTTCAACTTGCTTGCAGGCTTCTTCAAACTCAATGTCTGTTTCACTGGCAATTCGCGCTTTAAATTTTTCTAATATCGTTGTTTTGTTGTTATCACGTGCGGCAATGATAAAGGGAAAGCCATGTTTTTCCTGATATTCTGTATTCAAGCTTGTGAAAATTTTTCTTTCTTCATCTGATAACATTCCAAGACCAGCACTTTTTTGTTCCAATGTAGATTCAGCCGTCAACTTGCCAGCAGCCGCAATTTTGCCTGCCAAATCAGGATGCGCTTTTAATACTTGCAAGCGTTCATCGTAAGATGCCCCACGAAACACACGCACAAGCGCATGATGCAAGCCATTTGCCGTATCATGAGCCATGCCCAATTCTAGCTTAAAGGCACGTTGTGCAACCCATTCAGAATATTCAAAAATACTGCCAAAATTGTTAATAAAAGTTTTTTCATCCATTTCAGATGGGCGTTCATAGGTTTTTAGCGGATGATGCTTTTTCCAATGACGCGCAATTTCTAAACGTGTCGGAAACCAAACATCTCCTTTAGAAATCGCATATTCCATAAAGCGTCTTAATGCTTGCACACGCCCCGGACGCCCAACCAACCGGCAATGCAAACCAACAGAAAGCATTTTTGGAAAACCCTCTACGCCTTCTTGATAAAGCACATCAAAACTATCTTTCAGATAGGTGAAAAATTGTTGTCCAGAATTAAAACCTTGCGGGGTTGCAAAGCGCATATCATTCGTATCAAGGGTGTATGGCACAATCAGCTGATAACGCCCATCGCAATTTTGCCAATAGGGCAAATCATCTGCATAGGCATCAGCGGCATATTCAAACCCGCCTTCTTCAGCTACCAAATCTAGCGTATTGATTGAGCTTCTGCCTGTGTACCAACCAAGCGGACGCGAACCAGTCACCTCTGTATGAAGCTTAATGGCTTCCTGCATATCAGCGCGTTCTTCTTCTTTGGTAAAATTCTTATATTCAATCCATTTGAGCCCATGGCACGCCATTTCCCAACCAGATTCAACCATTGCACATGTTTGTTCAGGATTTCGCGCCAATGCCGTTGCCACACCATAAACTGTTGGCTTGATTTTCAATTCATCAAACAGACGCTTTACACGCCAGAACCCTGCACGCGCGCCATATTCATAGATAGATTCCATATTTGCATGGCGCATATCAGCCCAATTTGCAGCACCAACAATTTCAGATAAAAAGGCTTCAGATTGCCCATCGCCATGTAAAATACAATTTTCACCGCCTTCTTCATAATTGACGACAAATTGCACTGCAAGTTTTGCATCTTCTGGCCATGTTACCTTAGGCAACATCTCCCCATAGCCAAGCATATCACGTGGATAACGCATTTTTAGCTCCAATTTAATCTGAATCATCTTAGCACAACAATTAAGAATAAGTCACCCTATTTTTATGTTATTAACTATTTCTTTATTAAAAAAAATTTTGAAAATCATTCCTTGTTTTTTTGAAAATCATTGCTTAAAATATGCTATATAATTAGTATTAAAAAATAATTAATTGAGAATATAATAAGGATTAGGTAATGATGCAATTTTTACTAACATTTGGTTTAGAATGGATGGAATTGGCTTTTCGTTGGGTTCATGTGATTGTAGGCATATCATGGATAGGCGCATCTTTTTATTTTATTGCGCTTGATTTAGGTTTGCGGAAAAATAAAAGCCTTGCCCCAAAAGCCCATGGCGAGCAGTGGCAAGTGCATGGTGGTGGTTTTTATCACATTCAAAAATATTTAGTTGCGCCAGATTTTTTACCTGAAAAACTGGTTTGGTTTAAGTGGGAAAGCTATAGTACATGGCTAAGTGGCTTTGCATTATTAATGATAACCTATTATTTTTCTGCCGATTTATTTTTAATTGACCCTGAAAAAAATGCCTTATTATCTTGGCAAGCCATCATCATTTCTATGGCATCCATCTTTTTAGGTTGGGTGCTGTATAACACATTATGCAAAACAAAACTCGGTAATAATAATAACCACTTGATGGTTTTGCTTTATATTCTTTTGGTAGCAATGGCATGGGGTTATGTGCAGGTTTTTTCTGACCGTGCGGCATTCTTACATTTAGGTGCATTCACAGCAACAATTATGACTGCGAATGTTTTCTTTATTATTATTCCCAATCAAAAATTTGTTGTAACAGAGTTAAAAGCAGGTCGTACGCCCGATCCTAACTATGGTAGAATTGCCAAACTGCGCTCTACTCATAATAATTACCTAACCCTGCCTGTGATATTTTTCATGCTTGCAGGACATTATCCATTGGCTTTTGCAACAGAATATAACTGGATTATTGCTTCATTAATATTTTTAATGGGCGTTACCATTCGCCATTTCTTTAACACAGACCATAGCACTGGCAAATTACTATGGTGGACATGGGGCGTAACAGCAGCTTTATTCATCAGCATTGTTTTGCTTTCCACCCAAACGGGTAAATTAAACCTAGCATTAGATGATGATGAAAAATTTTCATTCACCCCTACTGAAGAAAAATTTATCAATCATGAATTATATGCAAGCGTAAAAGATACCATGCTTGGCAGATGTTCTATGTGCCATGCGCGCGAACCTTTTTACAGCGAGAATACCTTATGGGCACCCAAGAATGTTAAATTAGAAACAGATAAAGATATTGCCCGCTATGCGCGCCAGATATATCTGCATTCAGGGCTTACCAGAGCCATGCCGCCTGCGAATGTTTCATTTATGGAAGATGCTGAACGACAATTAATTATTGATTGGTATCAAGACAGCCTTAGCACACATTAAAATACAAGAAAGCACGAGATTTTATCAATGAGTACAAATTATCATAGTCCGCAAGGCGGATTGCCGTTACAAACGGAATTATTAACCAGCCGTGCTATGTTTACTGAAAGCTATGCTATCATTCCCAAAGCCGTGATGACTGATATTGTCACAAGCTTTCTGCCTTATTGGCAGAATATGCGTTTTTGGGTATTGGCACGCCCGCTTTCAGGCTTTGCTGAAACTTTTTCACAATATATCGTAGAATTACAACCAAAGGGTGGCAGTGATAATCCTGAGAGTGATGAAACAGCCGAAGCGGTTATCTTTGTTGTAGAGGGTATGATTGAACTCACCATAGAAGGCAAGAAACATCAGCTAGAAGCAGGAGGTTATGCTTTCTTACCACCCGCTTGTAATTGGCAAATTCGTAATAATTCTGATAAAAAATCACTGTTCCATTGGGTGCGAAAAGCCTATGAAAAAGTTGCCAATGTAGAAATTCCTGATGCTTTTGTGTGTCATGAAAAAGATATTACCCCTACAATTATGCCCAATACCAATGGCGCATGGACAACTACGCGCTTTGTTGACCCTGAAGATATTCGCCATGATATGCATGTGAATATTGTTAATTTTAAGCCCGGCGGTGTTATTCCCTTTGCTGAAACACATGTTATGGAGCATGGGCTTTATGTGTTAGAAGGCAAAGCAGTGTATCGATTAAATCAAGATTGGGTTGAAGTAGAAGCCGGTGATTTTATGTGGTTACGCGCTTTTTGCCCGCAAGCCTGTTATGCAGGGGGTCCGGGTGATTTTCGATACTTACTCTATAAAGATGTGAACAGGCAAATGAAACTAACCCTGTAAAATATTTTCATTTCATCATAACTCTTTGCCGCAATTTTGTGGAGGGTTACCCTCAACTTGGACACGCCAATAATTTAACTTATATCTATTAAGGAGATGCATATGACACATCTTATATTTCGCTGTTCGATTGACAAACAAGATACAATTTTCAGCCCTGCTTGCAATGCATTCATAGAAAAATTAGCCATTGAATTTGCACCACGCATTGACACAGCCTTAAAGGCGCGCACAGAACGTCAACAAGATTATGATAATGGCGTGTTTCCTGATTTTAATCCCGAAACTGCCACTATCCGCAACGGTGATTGGCGTGTTTCAGCTTTGCCAGAAGATTTACAAGATAGAAGGTTAGAAATTACCGGACCCCCTTCTAATGAAAAAATGGTGATTAACGCGTTGAATGCGAATGTGAAATGTTTCATGGCAGATTTTGAAGATTCTATGACCCCAACTTGGGAAAATATTGTGGCTGGGCAAATCAATCTACGCGATGCGGTGAATGGTTCCATCAGCTATGATGATTCTAAATCTGGCAAACATTATCAGCTGAATGATGACACGGCTCTATTGTTATGTCGTGTGCGCGGCTTGCATTTACCCGAAGCGCATATCACCTTGAATGAAAAAGCATTGCCGGGCTGTTTGGTTGATTTTGCCTGTTATCTATTTCATAATCATCAAGCCTTACAGAATAAAGGCACAGGTGCTTATTACTATATCCCTAAATTAGAGCATTATCTTGAAGCACGCATTTGGGCAGATATATTCAAATTTGCAGAGAAAGAATTAAATATTGCAACAGGCACTATCCGTGCAACCATGTTGATTGAAACTTTCCCGGCGGTGTTTCAAATGCATGAAATTTTATATGAATTGCGCGATTATGCCGCGGCACTTAATTGCGGACGCTGGGATTATATCTTTAGCTTTATTAAAACATTAGGTAAGAATAAAGATTATTTGCTGGCTGACCGCGCCACATTAACCATGGATGCGCCATTTCTTTCTGCTTATTCACGTCTTTTGATTCAAACATGTCATCAACGTGGTGTGCTGGCAATGGGTGGCATGGCGGCTTTCATTCCCTCACGCGATGAACAAATAAATAATATCGCATTTGCCAAAGTTGAAGCGGATAAGAAATTAGAAGCGCAAAATGGACATGATGGCACATGGATTGCACATCCCGGGCTTTCTGATACAGCACTCAAAGTGTTTGATGAGGCTTTTGGCGAGAATAAAAATCAAATGAATGTAACCCGTGACAATGACCCCATCACAACCAAAGATTTATACGAAACCCCAGCCTTTATGGCAAGCAAAGATTCCATCAGCCATAATATCAAAATTGCCCTGCAATATATTGAGGCATGGTTAGATGGCGATGGTTGCAGGGCTATCTATAATTTAATGGAAGATGCTGCGACAGCTGAAATTTCGCGTGCCTCTATCTGGCAATTATTGCGTCACCAAGTGACCTTAGATAATGGCGAGCAAGTCACAAAAGCATATCTCACCATGTTGGTTGATGATGCGCTAAAAACGATTGCTGAAGAATTAATTGATGGCTACAATGAAGCGAATTTCATCAGAGCGCGAGGCATATTTGATGAATTGATTTTCTCTGAAACATTCCCTGCCTTCTTAACATTGCCTTGCTATGATGCGGTGGTCAAAGAATAAAAACATCACACCTATTTGATAATAAGCCTTAATAAATTATATTATGGCTTTGGCTTCTTCGCAAAATAACGATAAAACACGCCGTTTAAATCACCTAAATAAAGCGGTGTGGTGATATGCAAATGAGGGTGCACATCAGCAATCTCAATAAAAATAGGCTCTACAGGACGATGAGGTGTTCCATTTTCAGTAATGCGAATGATAGCAACATTTGTACTTTTTGTTAATCTTTCTACAGGAGCTACAAGGCTTGTAACGAGTAATAACACCCAAATTGTTACAAGAAAAAGATTTGTTTTTTTCTTCATCAAAGCAAAACAATCAAAGCTACGCATAACAGCAAAAAATATAATAATTGTTCCAATATAACTTGAATTGCGTTGTAAATTATAAAAATTATAATTATAGGTAATAAAAATAAAATGCCTGCTAACCAGTATAAAACATAAAAATCTTGCTTTAAAAAGTCATGCCCTTGTTTTTTCATATAATAATTAATACCTAACAAAACAGTCCATAAGATAAAAAAATCAACGAATAAATAAGGCCAAAAATATGCACGAAATATATTACGAATATCTGGAACAAGCATGGTTTTAGGCACGCCATCATTAGTTGCTAAGTATAACATAACGCTAATAGCAGGCAAGATTATAAGAATATTTTGAATTGAAAAGAAAGGTGTAAACCATATTATAGTTTGCTTTGTGATGGTTTTGGTTGACTTGAAAAAATATTTTGTTTTCCATAATGTGATTAAAGTATTTTGATGGTTGTTTACCCAGTCATATGCCCAATAGATTAACATAAACATTAAAACACCAAAGGCACTTAAAATTGACCATAACATGCCCAATGTGATGAGTAAGCCGATATTATGTTTACTTTGCCCTAAAGTAATATTCTTAAGACATAAGAAAAAAACAAGCCAGCTGCTTATCGCGTGAGCAGGAATTAGAAAAAACCCTGTTATATGCGCAGGTATTCCACGATGAAGTGGAATACTTTCAACAAAACGTGATTCTATCCCCCCGCCTTCTACATTCAAAAGTAAGATATCTAAACCAGATGAGAATATAAAGAAGCAAGGAAATATCCACCATATAAGTTTTTTGGAATAAATAAGTAGCCAACATAGAACAAGAAAAAGACAAGCAGTTGTATAAAATGCTAAAAAATGATTAGCAATATTAAAGTCAAAAATTTTACTTATTAAAGCAGCAGGTAAATAATATGCCACGTAATAAATGAGTAAAAAGTTTCCTTTATCGAGCTCTAGAACAACTGGCCATTGCTGAAACGCAAGATGAGATAACATGGCAATATGTTTATGCCAATCAGCTGTTTGATACCCCCAGCCACCAGCGCCACTAATTGCTGTAACAATCAGTGCAAATAACAAATGCAAGAATAATTAACTTATAGGGAATAATGGAAATATTGGGGATTATAATCGCTTTATGATTTACACGAATGTTATCTTTAAATAATAAACAACACTCACAAGTAAGAAGCCAGTCGATAATAATGCCCAAAACAGATTCAAAAATCCTAGCAAAAAGATAAAATTAGGAATAGCAAGATAATATGATAGTTGCTATTTCAACATAACGAATAAATTTTTGTTTTTGCATGGATTATTCCGCAGCTATTTCTAATGTTTTTATCGGATGCGGTAATTTGCTAATCATCTCATCTGGCACAATATGCCAAAAATATTGACATTGTTCTTGCCAATTATGCAAGATATTTTCAGCATGAAGCGAACCAGTCAATTCAAAATGCTTCTCAATTTTTTGCTTGATATGATTCAGCCAGTAATCATCAGTTGCTGATGCAAGCTGGACTGATTCCAAATTAATATTCTTAACAAGGCTTGCTTCATCTTTGGCATAAAGAAAAGCATGTCCTCCGGTCATACCAGCCGCAAAATTCCGACCAATCGTACCTAAAATCAGCACTTCACCACCAGTCATATATTCGCAACCATTATTGCCAACCCCTTCAACCACTGCCAATGCACCAGAATTTCTGACTGCAAAGCGTTGCCCCGCTGTGCCTGCCGCATAAAGCTGACCTTTTGTTGCACCATAAAGCACTGTATTGCCCATGATGCTATTTTCATGACTGGCAAGTTTCGCGCGCCGATGAGGATTCACGATAATGATACCGCCTGAAAGACTTTTGCCAACGTAATCATTGGCATCACCCGTTAAATGTAGGGTTAGCCCTTTCACGGCAAATGCACCAAATGATTGCCCCGCCCAACCCGTTAATTTTAAGTTAAGTTGGTTATCAGGCAAGCTATCCATGCCATATTTACGCGTGATGGCAGAGCTTAAACTTGCCCCTATTGTTCTATCGGTATTGCGAATTGTATAGGTAAGCTCCATTTTTTCTTTATGTTGGAAGAAAGCCTTCGCGTCTTGAATGATGCGTTCATCAATTCCCATCGGCACTGGGTTACGGCTTGTCCTAGAACAGATATGATTTTTCTGCTCCATCTTAAATAACAAAGCGTTCAAATCTAAATCATCTAAACCAGCATTGCCACGCGATACTTGCCATAATAAATCCGTCCGCCCAATCACCTCTTCTAACGAACGCATACCTAAAGATGCCAAAATATCGCGCACTTCCTCAGCAATAAAACTCATCAGATTGATAACTTTTTCAGGCGTACCCGAAAATTTCGCGCGCAATGTCTCATCTTGTGTACAAACGCCAACCGGGCAGGTATTAGAATGGCATTGCCTCACCATAATACAGCCCATTGCCACCAACGCTGCCGTGCCGATGCCATATTCTTCCGCGCCTAAAATAGCGGCAATCACCACATCGCGCCCAGTTTTTAAACCACCATCTGTGCGTAATCGAACCTTATGGCGTAAATTATTCAGCATCAGCACTTGATGCACTTCACTTAAACCCATCTCCCACGGCAAGCCTGCATATTTGATAGAAGATTGCGGGCTAGCACCTGTGCCACCAGAATGCCCAGAAATTAAAATTGTATCAGCATGCGCTTTGGCAACCCCTGCCGCCACTGTGCCAATGCCAGAGCGTGCGACTAATTTTACACAAACTTCTGCATCTGGGTTAATCTGTTTGAGGTCATAAATCAGCTGTGCCAAATCCTCGATAGAATAAATATCATGATGCGGAGGCGGACTAATTAAAGTAACGCCTTCTGTTGAATGACGTAATTTTGCAATCAATGCGGAAACCTTATATCCGGGGAGCTGACCGCCTTCACCCGGCTTTGCCCCTTGCGCCATTTTAATTTCAATCTCGCGGCAATTATTAAGATATTCAGCCGTAACGCCAAAACGCCCTGATGCCACTTGTTTAATGGCACTGCTGGCATTATCACCATTACTATAAGGGGTGAAACGGCTACTATCTTCACCACCTTCACCTGAATCTGAACGTGCGCCAATGCGATTCATCGCAATGGCTAATGTTTCGTGTGCTTCGGGGCTAAGCGCGCCTAAAGAAATACCCGGTGCAATAAATTGCTTGCGGATTTGTGTTACTGAACTGACTTCATCTAAGGGTACGGGCGTTGTTTTATCATAGCGAAAATCTAAAAGGTCACGCAGATAAATCGGTGGTAATTGCCGAATGCCATCACTGTATTTTTTCCATAAACCATACGAATTACGCCCAACCGCCTCTTGCATCACATGCATCATCTGCCCATCCCAGCCATGGGCATCACCCGATTGACGTGCTTTATAAAATCCACCAATCGGTAATATTGTTATAACATTTTGATGAAATGCTTTTTCATGCTGTGCAAGAATTTTCTTCTGCAAGCCACTCACCCCAATGCCTGAAATGCGCGATGGCAAACTAGGAAAAAATTCTGCAACCAATGCACGCGATAAACCTATGGCTTCAAAATTATAACCACCCCGATACGCACCAATAATTGAAATGCCCATTTTTGACGTGATTTTTAACAAACCAGCTTCAACAGTTTTACGATAATTATCTAATAATTTTGTGATTGTTCCCTCAAAACGCTTTTTTGCATGTTGGGTGAGTAATGTTTGTTCGGTTAGCCATGGGAAGATTGTAGTTGCACCCACGCCAATTAATACCGCAAAATTATGGACATCATAACATTCTGCCACTTCCACATTTAACGAACAATAGCTTCTTAAACCCAAATCTAATAGATGCGAATGAATGGCACTTGTTGCTAGAATCATTGGAATCATGGCGCGTTTACCACCCACGTTACGGTCTGTTAAAAATAAATGCACCTTGCCTGAACGCGCATATTTTTCAGCATCATCACGGATTTTTAATAACCCATCACGCAATCCATACGCACTATCAGCAGAAAATGTGCAATCAATTTCAGCCATCATATGCTTAGATAGCATGTTTTTCATGGCTTTGCTTTGCCCACTTAAAATAATCGGTGAATCAAGTTGAATAATAACATCATCATGGCTTTTATCATCGCCCAAAATATTACCCTGATTTCCTAAATGTGTCCGTAAGCTCATCACATAACGCTCACGCAAAGAATCAAGGGGTGGATTGGTGACTTGCGAAAAATTTTGCCTGAAATAATGATGCAAAGGGCGGTAATGGCTGGTTAAAACCGCAAGCGGGCTATCATCTCCCATAGAGCCTGTGGGTTCTTTACCATCTTCTGCCATTGGCATTAGAATCATCTCAATATCTTCAATGCTCCAGCCTACAAGGGTTTGATAGCGTAATAAATCATCAGCAACAAGAAACGGTTTTTGCACAGCCTCTATATTCATATCTGCGGTTCGTTTGATATTCGCAACCCGCTTACCATAATCTTGCCGCTTGGCAATCATCATTTTTAAGTCTGCATCACCGTATAATTTACCTTCTTTGAAATTTAATGCGAGCATTTCACCCGCGCCAATAATGCCATTTTTTTCAATTTGGTCAGGTTCAATCACAACCATACCTGTTTCAGAACCCATCAGTAAAAACCCATCTTTGGTGATGGTGTAACGTAAAGGACGAAAACCCGAACGGTCTAAACCGCCGACAACCCAATCACCAAAATGCGCGCAAATTGCGGCAGGTCCATCCCATGGTTCAACCACACGGCTCACCCAACGGTAAAAATCAACTAATTTTTTGGGTAAATTCTCACGATTTAGCTCCCACGCTTCGGGCATTAGCATGGATTTTACCTCTGGCAAATTACGATTAGGGTCTGTCTGCAACATAATCTCAAAACAATTATCAAGGGCCGCACTATCTGAAGCACCCGCACTGATTACTGGAATTAAATCTTGAATAGAATCCCCTAAAATATCAGATTGCATACGTTTCTCATAACTACGCATCAAATTTTTATTCCCTGAAAGCGTGTTAATCTCACCATTATGTGCCAAAATTCTAAAAGGCTGTGCCAGCCACCATTGTGGAAATGTATTGGTAGAATAACGCTGATGATAAATTGCAAAATGTGAAATAAAACGCTCATCTTGCAAATCAGGATAAAAACTATCAAGCTGTTCTGCCAAAAACAATCCCTTATAAATTAAGGAGCGCGAGGAAAGCGAACAAATATAAAAATCTTTTAACCCCCCTGCCGTAATTTTCTTTTCAATGTAACGGCGGATTAAAAATAAATCACGTTCAAAATTTTCAGCACTGGCATGTTTACTATTGCCAATCACTAGCTGTTCAATTTCAGGACGCGTGCTTTCTGCTTTTTCACCAATGATGCTACTATCAATCGGCACATGTCGCCAGCCTAATACCTCGTAACCATTGCGGATAACTTCATATTCGCAAATGACACGGCATTTTTCTTGCACATCTAAATCATTGCGTGGTAGAAAAATTTGTCCAACTGCAATTTGCTCTTGATAAATCTCGCCAGCAGTAATTGCTTGCAACCAATCAGCAAAAAATTGTTGTGGAATTGCGATATGAATACCTGCGCCATCACCCGTTTTGCCATCAGCATCTACCGCCCCTCTATGCCATAAGGCTTTCAAGGCATTCACCCCCATGGTTACAACCTCACGGCAAGGCGTGCCTTCTATATTGGCAATCAACCCAACCCCACAAGCGGCTTTTTCAGTTTCTGGCAAATACATGCCTTGTTCGCTGAGCAATTTTGCTTGTATTTGCATTTTATCCATTAGCTTTTACCTTATTGTCTTTAACCTTATTTACCTTAACCTTGTTGGTGAGCCATTTATGAATACCAGTCGCCGCATCTTGCCCTTCACGCACTGCCCATACAACTAACGATGCCCCCCGCACAATATCACCAGCGGCGAAAACACCATCATAATCAGTTTGCATATCTGCCTTTTCTGCCTCTAGCATCATCGTTGGGTAACAGGCGCGTAATGTTCCCCATTTTGTTGTTGGCAAACCGTTATCTTCAAACTGTTCATGCAATTTTTCTGGCTCAAAACCCAGTGCCATAATTACCATATCCGCATCAAAATTTTTAATGTCTTCATTCTTATCAGGCTCAATCATCTGCCTGCCATCTTTATCTTTATTGCCCAAACGCATTTTTTGCCCCTGCACAGCGCAAACCATACCATCTTTAACATCAAAACCAACCGGTGCAATCAACCAACGAAATTTAACACCCTCTTGTTCTGCATTGGCAACCTCGCGCGCAGAACCCGGCATATTCACCCTATCGCGCCGATATAAACAGCTTACCGATTTTGCCCCCTGACGCACAGCCGTTCGCACGCAATCCATTGCCGTATCACCACCGCCAATCACCACAATATTTTTGCCATTCGCATCTAAATGACCGCTATTTTTGGGCTTATCGCCTAAATCCAAACGATTGCTATAAGTAAGGTAATCTAAGGCAGGAATGATATTTTTGGCATCAGCCCCTGCTAATTCTTCAGCATTGCGCGCCTGATAAACACCAGTGGCAACCAACAATGCATCATGCTGTTGGCGTAAATCAGAGAATTTCTTATCCTGCCCGATACGGCAATTCAACGTAAATTTCACACCTGATTTTTCTAACCAATCAATCCGCCTTTGCACAACATATTTTTCTAACTTAAAAGGTGGAATACCATAAGTGAGCAAACCGCCTGCCCTATCATGGGCATCATACACCGTTACTTGATAACCCAATTCGCGTAACCGTGTGGCGGCAGAAAGCCCTGCAGGTCCGGCACCAATAATACCAATATGTTCCACACGTTCCGCAAGAGGTTTTATCACTTGCACCCAGCCATTTTCAAAAGCGGTATCGGTAATATGTTTTTCTATCGCGCCAATCGTCACGGTACCATGCCCTGCTTGTTCAAGCACGCAACTGCCTTCGCATAATCTATCTTGCGGGCAAATTCTGCCACATATTTCAGGAAGCGCATTGGTTTGCGCCGATAGTAAATAAGCCTCATCTAGCCTGTTTTCAGCAACACGCATCAACCAATCAGGAATGTTATTACTCACCGGGCAATGAATTTGACAATAAGGCACACCACATTGCGAACAACGCCCTGCCTGCGATTCAGCTTGCTCATGCTGAAAAGGCGCGTAAATTTCTTGATAATCTGCAAGGCGCGTATTTGTATCACGCAACAAAGGTGTGACGCGCTCACGCGTTACAAATTTTAACATTTTCGCATCTGACATCTCAACCTGCCTCCAAACCATTAGTTCCAAAACATCTGTACTATAACTCTATTCAAGAGATGATACAAGCAAAACCAACCGATATAGTTATGCTAGGCTTGCCTATATTGTTTCAAGGCTTTGATAAAATTGAAATATATTTCATTTTCCTTGGCTGGCAATAAAACTTCGCCGGCTGTGAAAAGATATTCCAACTCGTTGTTTGATAGGTGGATGGGAACATATATGGATAATTTAATGCCATAGTCACGAGTAATAATATGATTGATAAACCATATTTTCTATGTGATGAAAAATTTTGTAAAACCAAAACACCCAATGGTAATAAAAAATAAACAACTGCAAAATAACCAGTCCCTGGACCAAGAACTGTAACACCTAAAAAGATTATAGCAAATAATACCGTAACTAAAATCGCTATCATGTCAGTTGCCATAACTATTTGTTGTTTATGGAACAATATATATGCTTGCCATAATAATCCTAGCAGCAAAAATACAAAGATACCAATAGGAAAAATCGCTTGAAAAACACCCCTATTAATCATGGTTCTAAAATCAAGCTGATTATCAATTGGATTAACATGGATAGCATTATTAGGAATAGTGATATGCTTATTAAAAACTTCTAAGAAATTCGTAATATCTATATGAGAAAAGAAATAATAAACTGGTACAAACAAACATAAAGATTTACCCGCTAAAATTATATTCGCTTTAGAAAATCGCCATTGAAACCTTGCAAGCACCATAATAAGAAGACAAGGCACAATCAATAATACGCTAAGTTTAATAGCACAAGCCATCGCTATTGCGCATATAATCAGATAGCAATAAAGTTTATCGTAAGTTTCTTTTCTTGCCACTAAATAAAACGCCAAAGCAGAAAAAAATACTGTATGCCCTACAGTGCCAAATCGTAAAGAAAAATAACCTGTCGCAGGTGTTAACAGATACAATCCCAGAATGGTTGCTTTAACAGCTATATCCTTTGTATAAAGTGACGCGATTTTATATAAAATATAAGCTGTGCCTAACATTAAAAAAAGTGATATTTGACGCGGGGCAACCAATAATGGCCAATCAATTCCTAGATGAACACTTAAAAAATAAAAAGGATAGGTAATCATCACAATTGGAAACCAGAATATCCAACCATAAGCATAAGCATTCAAACGTAAAATATTAAACCCCTCGTGGGCAATACGCACATAATCGTGAAAAGCGACTTCATCAAATGAACGCCAACATAACGCAGCAATATTTCTTGAAAATGCAAAATTTTCTATAAATAAATAACCAAAACCTATCCCATAACAGATGCATATGCCATAGAGAAACAAATCATCAGGGTGATATGAAATTCGTTCTTTAAGCTTTTTTAACATTCTTTCTCACTTTTTTTTCTGAAAGAATTTACCGGGTAATAGCAAACCACGTTTGCCACCTAAACACCAAAGAATGATGCTTTTTTGCACATGCAAACGGTTTTCTGCTTCGTCCCATACAATCGATTGCGGACCATCTAACACATCTGCCGTTACCTCTTCACCCCTATGCGCTGGCAAACAATGCATAAATACTGCATCGGCATGGGCATCGCGCATCGTTTGTTGATTCACCTGATAGGGCATGAACAATGAATTTACCGCACCAGTTTTTGATTCATCACCCATAGAAACCCATGTATCGGTCACCACCGCATGCGCGCCATTCACAGCATCTTTTACATTACCTTGCACAATCACATGCTGTTTTTCTTCATTTGCCCATTGAATCGCTTTATCCAAAAATCCAAGCCGAGATTCTGGCACAGCAAGATGCAATTCAAAATCAAAATGGCGTGCCGCATGGGCAAGGCTTGCTGATACATTATTACCATCACCTAACCATGCAATTTTCTTAGATTTTATATTCCCCCGATGCTCTTCAAAAGTCATCACATCTGCCATAATCTGACAAGGATGAGATTCATCGGTTAACCCGTTAATCACCGGCACAGTGGCATATTCTGCCATTTCCAGCAAACGTTCCTCTTCAGCGGTGCGTATCATGATAATATTAACATAGCGCGATAGAACTTTTGCTGTATCCGCGATTGTTTCCCCGCGCCCTAACTGCATTTCCTGACCTGAAAGTGCGGTAATACTGCCGCCTAATTGGCGCATGGCAACATCAAAACTAACCCTTGTACGCGTAGAGGGTTTATCAAAAATCATGGCTAAAATTTTATGTTGCAAAAATTGTTCAGTTTTCCGATGCCCCTTCATCTGATGCGCAATTTTTAAAATTGTCCGTAATGTTGTGCTTTCCATACGCGTCAAACATAAAAAATCACCACCATGTTTTTTTCTCTTAAATTTCTTCATTACTGTCTCTATAAAATTGTCTCTATGAAAATTGTCTCTATGAAAATTGTTGCAATGCAAGAATCAGTTTCTGTTCAGCTTCATCAATATGAGCAGAATTAATATTAAGCGGTGGCAAAAATCTAACAACATTATTTGCTGCTGGCACACTAAGCATCTGTTGCTGATGCAACGCTTCTACCATCTTTTTATTGCTATAATCTTTATGGATAACAATGCCTAACATCAAACCACGCCCACGCACTTCGGTGATAATATGAGGGAATTTCTGACATGTTTGTTGTAATTTTGCCGTTAGATTTTGCCCTTGTGCCAAAATATTTGCTAAGAAACTATCCTGATTGATTGTAGAAAGTACATATTTGCCCGCTTCCATCGCAAGATAATTACCACCAAATGTGCAACCATGCGTGCCGGGTATTAATGCTGTTCCTAGCTTTTCGGTTGCTAAAAATGCACCAATGGGAAAACCTCCGCCTAAGCCTTTGGCTAAACTCATGCCATCAGGGTTTATGCCATCAACAGAATGCTGATGCGCCCATAATGTGCCTGTGCGCCCCATACCACATTGCACCTCATCATATAAAAGTAAAATACCATGCTGATTGCAAAGCTTTCGTAATTTTTGCAAATAATCATGCGCTAACGGATAAATCCCGCCCTCACCTTGCACAGGTTCTAATAAAATAGCGGCTGTTGTATCATTAATCGCGCGTTCCATTGCATCAATATCATCACGTGCCACCTGTACAAAACCTTCAGGCACGGGTCCCATACCTTCTAAATAAGCAGGGTTTGCCGTTGCCGCCAATGTTGCAAGCGACCTACCATGAAAGCTACCTGTTAAGGTGATAATATTTTGACGCTTCACATTGCCTTGCACATAATGATAACGGCGCGCGCATTTAATCATGGCTTCATTTGCCTCAAGCCCGGAATTACAGAAAAACACTTTTTCAGCAAATGATGCTTGCACCAGCATATGCGCTAATTCTTGTTGTGGTGCGATATGAAAAAGATTAGAACAATGCCAGATTTTATCAATTTGCTGATGCAACACATTCTGCAAACCTGCATCGCTATGCCCGAGTGAATTCACTGCAACGCCCGAGCCGAAATCAAGATATTGCGTGCCATCATCGGTTAATAAATACGCACCCTCACCCTTAACGAATGATAGTGGATAACGTCCATAACATGCGATTAAATCATCTGCCATCACACCAAATTCATCTCAACCATTTTTTCAGCAATTTGCACCGCATTCAGCGCCGCACCTTTACGCAAATTATCAGCAACAACCCACATAGAAATGCCATGCGCAACCGTATCATCAACACGGATACGGCTGACATAAACGGCATCTTCGCCCGCACATTCCACAGGGGTAACATAGCCTTGGTCTGCACGATGGTCAATCACAACAATCGCTTCAGATTCCGATAAAATATCACGCACTTCATTATCGGAAATCGGCTTTGTAAACTCAATATTCACCATCTCACCATGCCCAATAAATACAGGCGTGCGAACACAATTGGCATGCACAGCAATATCATCTTCCATGATTTTGCGTGTCTCTACTTTCATTTTCCACTCTTCTTTACAGGCGCCATCATCCATAAACACATCAATATGAGGAATGACATTAAAGGCAATTTGCTTGGTAAAATGCTCATATTTAGGGGAATCATTAACGTAAACACCACGCGTTTGGTTGAATAATTCATCCATCGCTTCTCTGCCACCGCCTGAAACTGATTGGTAGGTAGAAACCACAACGCGCTTGATTGGCACGGCATCATGCAAAGGTTTTAACACCACCACCATTTGAATGGTAGAACAATTAGGATTTGCAATAATATTTCTTGCCGTGTAATTTTTAAGCGCGTGAGGATTGACTTCAGGTACAATCAAAGGCACGTCATCATCCATTCTAAAATGCGAGGTATTATCAATCATAATCGCACCAGCTTCGGTGATTTTTGGTGCTAATTTTTCAGAGATTTGCGCGCCCGATGATGAAAATACAAATTTTACTTGTGAATAATCAAATTTATCAGCATCTTGAATATCTAAATCCTTATCGCCAAAACTGACCAGCCGCCCGACTGAACGTTTAGATGCCAACGCATAGGCTTTAGATACGGGGAAATCACGTTCGGCTAAAATAGCCAATATTTCACGCCCCACATTACCAGTTGCCCCTAATACTGCAATCGGATAAGTCATCGCCAACAAGCTCCTTATGATGAAAATCTAACAGACTGTCATCTGTAGCATAATCATCGTAAATAATCCATCACTAATCGTGATGAATCAATGACCATAAATGATAAAATAGATAAGGAAAAAATGCTGTGCTTAGAAAAAATCTTGAATCTTATCGCGCACAATTTGAATTTCAGGAATAACACTCTCAGAAAATAACGTTAAGATTTTTTGCATTGCTTGTAACGAATGCGCTGGATTATCCCTTGCATAAAGCGCGACAAAAAATAAATTCACATGCATCATAACCCCTGCCATCAGCATATCATGCACATCCATTTTTGTGGTATAGCTAATCGCTTTTTCAATATCAGCACGCGCATCAGTTTCATCATCTAAAAACTGCATTTTATGAGCCCCACGCACCATATAAGCAGTTGCAAAGGCAATAGAAAACAACTCAGATTTTTTTACTTTGCCATATTTACGAATAATTTTCTCAGCCACAGCACAGGCATCTACCCATAATTCTAGGCGGAACAAAATTTGTAATTTCATAAAATCAGCCGTAAGCCTTTGTTCTGAATTCTGTGAGACAATAGTAACCTTAAACAGTGCCTGCAAAGCATCAGAGAAGTTATTCACATTAAAATCACGCAAAGCTTGCTCTAGCCAATGCTCGCATAAATAATCTTCTTTTTTCTCAGGCAAAATCATGGTTGGATTATTTTTAAGCCCGTATTTTGGCAAATGCAATAACACATCTTGCACCCATTGCCATAAATCATGTTCAGATGTGCCGGCAGGTTTTAATCGGCGCAACGCTTCTAAAGATTCAGGGAATGCGTATTGTGCCACTTCTCCGGGTAAGTTGCTAATATCTTCCTCGCCACCAATATCATCTTGCACATTAATGATACCATCAGACTGCATATCCATCATTTTTAATGTCCCATTCTCAGCATCAGAATCAGCAACATCGGCATCTGCTTCATTGATAGCTGATTTTTCCAAAGCCATATCTTCTTGCATATCAGGAAGGCTTGCTTGCACATTGCCAGCAGTCACACGCCTTTCCAACTGCTTTATCGCCCGTTCAAAATAAACCAGAACAAATAAAATAATAGCAAGCAAAACAAGAATAACAAAAAAACTGATGAGCTCTAATTTGTGAATATGTTGTTGTAATTCACGAACAGATTGCGCCCATGCCTGATGCGATAATGCAACATTAACAAGGGTAAAGCCCATGATTGCTGAACAACATTTGATAATTTTAGTAAAAATCCGTGCCATATTATTCCTGAAACAGTCTATTAAAGAATGGATAATAGCGAAATGATAATGCACGGCAACCTTAATTCTAAACTTCTAAGTTTGTTTTTACAGCGCCACTGCTTGCATTTGCTGCCGCACCGCCTTGATTTTGAAGCATTTTTTCTTGACGCTCTTTTTTGCTTTCTTCGGTTTCAAGAGTAGGGCCTGCCGGTTGCCCTTTCATATGTTCGGGCAATTTGTCAGGGGCTAGCCCTTCACCGCGTTCGCCCATTAAACCTGAACCAATATTGCGGTTAATATGAATCAAAATATCAATCTGGTCAACCGAAGGGCGTGCCAATATATCAATGGAACGTTTATCAATAAAATTTGCTAAATTCAGTAAATTAGAGCGAATTTCAATCGGCAATGGATTTTCAGGGTCCAACAAAGCTGATTGAAACACAGTCCAAATCTGCCAATTCATCCGCACAATCCGCATAATTTCTTTTTTATCATCCGAGGTTTTCTTCAAACCATCTAACCTACGCGCCAATTCCAGTAATGCCCATGCCTCAACATTTTGGCTTTTATCTGTTTCTAACGCACGTCTTTGGTGAACTGCATATGGGTTAGTCATTTAATGTACCTCAATTCTCTTAGGATATTGTTTGGATTATATGAAATTTATTTCGATATTGCAATGATATCAAATAATTTTTAACGTAAATAATTCACAAGACTTATTCTTGCTTGCGACGCAATTAATGTGAAGCTCGCCTGAATTTGTTGATTAAGTGCTGCAATCTCAATAGAAACAGTTTCCCTATCCACGCTTACTAAATCTGCCAAATAATTCTCACGAAACGTGACAGTCTCGCGTTCGCGCGTTTGCAATAGTTGCACATCTTGTATTACCGATGCCTCGCGCTGACGCAAAATTTGCAAACCATTATCTGCTGTTTCAAGCTCTGCCAAAGCAAGCCGTAAGAAGTTTTCACGCACTGCTTGGTCTGGCTCTTCTAATGCCTGTTTATAATTCCGCGCGGCATAGATAATACGTGTAAAAGTAACATCGTTACTGCTAACGCCAAATTCTTCTGTGGCTGTATCACCGGTATTAAAACGACTTTGCTTATAGCTATCTTCATCAACGCTAAAGGTAAATGGTGGGGTGCCCGGAATAATATTCGCCGTACTATTAACATCATAATCAGGAATTTCATTCGCTGTTCTATCAGGATTAAATTGTGCAAAAGTAAGGGGTACCGAAGGCGAGCCAGAGGCATAAAAATCCGCAGAATCAAGTTGGTCTAATTGCACAACCGGGCGCGTCGTATAACGTGTGCCAGCAAAAACATAGCGTCTGCCCACACGGGTATTTAGTAAATCACTCACCTCACGCAACAAATCATCAGATTGCGATTGGTTGGCATCACGCCAATTTGTATAAGAAGAAGGGTCAATATTAGAATCAAAACCCAAACCTTCTTCAATTCCTGAACGCAATGTATCAATCAGCTCTTCAAATCTATTCAATGCTGTTTCGGTTGTTTCAAGCGTATTCAATACACTTTGCGAACTAGCAAGCAAACGGTCGGAACGCTGAATTTCTTGCCGATACGAGAGTATAACCGTCAAATCTTTGCCATAATTTGAAATTTCTTGATGACGTTGTCCCGTTTGATATTGGGCTGTTTTAAGAGCACTTGTCTCTTGTTGTCGCTGAATATTGCGGATATTAAACAGCAATTTTCCTGCTGTGGAAACCGTAGAAACCATTTTTCCTCATCCTTATGATTTTATTGTTACCGCTATCTTCGTTGATTAATGATAGCACTATCAGCCCATAACACGCAAAATTTATGCCAAACTTCTTGTGAATAGCAAAAAATTATATTGGATAATTGTCGCATCATCTCATAGGATGGCTTTAATTTTATGAATCAGCGCAAAATGAAATGTTCATCATCATGTTCCTTAACAATAAACAAAATCATAATTTACAGGAGCATTTAACCTTTGATGAGACTGTCAATTTAGGTAGCTATTATACCCCCGAACATATCGTTGATACATTATATTATCTTTTGCAAAAAAATATTGCTGATTTTCATGATTATAAAATCTTAGATACATCATGCGGTTCTGGTAATTTCTTATCGCCCCGAAATTCTAACAGCAACACAATCATTGGGGCAGATATAGATGCCTACGCGCTTCAAATGGCGCAAAAAAATAACCACAACGCTAGTTTTTTTCAGCTAAACGCCTTGCATAAAGTTGCTAGGGAAAATTATGGCTTAACCCCAACAGATAAAACCATCATCATTGGCAACCCCCCTTACAATGATACAACATCACATGCCAAGAAAAAGCTTAAAAAAGTTGATTTTCAAATGGATGATAATCTAAAAGCGCGTGATTTAGGCATATCTTTTTTGCTCTCTTACCATCAACTAAGCGCGGATTATGTCTGCGTTTTGCACCCTTTATCCTTTTTAATTAAGAAAACCAATTTCAACCTGTTAAAAAGCTTTAAGGATAATTATCATCTGATTGATTCTTTAGTGTTTAGCTCGGCAGAATTTCATAACACGTCAAAAACCAGTCAATTTCCTATCATCATCGCATTATATCAAAAACATAAAGATGGAATGAATTTTGAAACATTGCAATCATATCCTTTTAAGACAATGGATGGCAAAAAAATCACCCTTAACCAATTTGATTATATTGAAAATTATATCTCAAAATATCCTTCAAAAAAAACCGATAACAATGATGGAATCTTTTTTTGGACAATGCGAGATATGAATGCCCTCAAGCGTAATCAAACTTTCATATCGTATTCATGTGATAATGCCATCCATGTTTCCAAGCAAAAACTACCTTATTATTGTTATGTTGATATTTTTAAGCGATATCTAAAACATGTTCCTTATTATTTAGGGAATTTATCTATTCCCATCCATCATCAAAAGTTTCTTGCTATTCAAGACCATATCATGGCAATGAGCCTGCAAAAATATCCATTCTTGCATCATGAGCTAACCGTGAAGCCTCAATTTGATAAGACTGTGATTGATAATTATTTTAAGGAACTTCTGAAAGAACATTATGTCACTTGACAAAATAGGCTAAATTGTATATTAAGGCAGTCTTGAAAGATTATCTAATTGATGAGGAATGAAGCGATGCGTGTTGCAAGCTCACTGAAAACATTAAAAAAACGCGATAAAGACTGCCAAATTGTTCGCAGGCGTGGGCGCGTTTATGTGATTAATAAAAAGAATCCTCGTTTTAAGGCCCGTCAAGGTTTTAAGTAAAAACTTCTATTTTATATTTATGTCCTCCCCTCAATTTATATATGTTTTATATATATTGGGCAATGGCTTGTGCGCGCTGCAAATCTTCGGCATGGTTGATATTCATGAATGAATTATAATCTTGCCCATTATTTGCTTTTACCATCGGAAATTCACAATATTGCCAATCATGACGCTCAAAAAAAGGCGTAATTTTTCTTTTATCTGCTTGCAAATAAACGCGTAAATCATCGCGAACATGCGTGGGCAGAAACGATACCACCGGATGCACACGTCCATCAGAAAAAGCAGAGATAATGGCTTTGCCATCTTTGGAAAGTTTCAGTAATTTTATTGCAAAATCACGTGGAATAAAAGGTGTGTCACTGGGCAATGTTATCATGCCCTGATAGCCATTTTGTTCTGCATAATCAAGCCCTGCAAGAAACCCTGCCAAGGGTCCCATACCCTTAAATTCATCAGCATCGGCGATAATCGGTAAATTTTCTTCTGCTATTTTACTTTTAAGTGCCTTTAATAATGCTGGCTCTGGCTGATTGCTGTTCAAAGCCACTGCATGATGCTGAGTTGCCTGTTCAGGAATCACACGCCATAAATAATCCAAAATTGAATTTCCGCCAATATTAAGCAATAGTTTGCATTGCCCATTCATGCGCCTCGCCTGCCCACCTGCCAAAATAAGATACATCACCTGCATGTTTATCACGCCCTTCTTCATAAATAATGTTTGCTATTTTTGCACATTATTTGCTAATAACCAAGTATGTTTTATCTTTGCTATAAATTACTACGTACCTTTATTCGGTTTATTGGTTATAAAAAATCTGTGATTATATTAATGCTATGCATCATATATCTGCCACATTATGCCGAAGCACAACTTGACCAATCCCCGCCTTTTATATTTGAAGTATCGGCATCCTATGAAACACGGCAAGCATATGTGCATCCCGTAAAAATACCAACTTCCTTTAATTATGACATCAAGTTTGAGCATTCGTTTGTTTTCGTTACAGGTACGCTACCCTTAATCTATAAAGCAGGTTTTTTTCTTGAAGAACGGCAAACCATTGACCCGCGTATTATCACACGGGTGCAACTCTATAACGAAACCACTTTAGGAAGACTATTCCTTGACACAGATAATAGTAACGCTTATTACGTGGTTCCTGAAAATTTTGTAGGAACCTCTTATCGTCAACGCTTTTTTTCTGATTGGTTTGCACTTGAAATGGACATCAAGCAAGATTTAGAAGTACAAGATTCTCATGGCGGGCTCCAAGCATCTTTTGGATTTATCGGGCGCTTCGCACAAATAAGCAGTGCCAAATTATATTTTTCTCGTCATGTCTATTATGGTGATGAAAATTATAATTATGCATGGTTTAGTGTTGATGAACGTTATGCTGACCGTAATGTTGAAATCAAAGAGGGGCTTTACGAAACAGTTGATAAGATAACAACAGTCACAGCTTTGACACGAAAACAATTTATTACTGTTGAATTGTTGCGTGCCAAATTATTAAATACACCTGTCCATTCTATCGCTGTTTTGAATACGCACGATAATGGCTTTAAGATAGCTTATACTTTGCAGTTTTAACCATTATCCCATACCATTCTTTGTTCGCCAGAAAGTAGCGTAAACCGTTCGCCGCGCATTCTACCAATCAGCGTTAAGCCGGCATTACGTGCCAATGAAACCCCCCAATCAGTAAATCCAGAACGCGAAAGTAAAATAGGAATATTCATCATGATGGTTTTAATAACCATTTCAGATGTTAGCCTGCCCGTTGTATAGAAAATTTTATCATCCGAACAAATATCATGCATCAGCATATAGCCGGCAATTTTATCAATCGCATTATGTCGCCCAACATCTTCCATATAAATCAATGGCTGATTGCCCTTGCATAGCACACAACCATGCACGGCTCCTGCTTTCAAATAAAGCGAGGGTTGCAAATTGATTTTTTTCTGTAAATCAAGCAACCAGCTTTGATGAATCTTCGTATCATTCGCAATCACACGCCCTTCAATTTCATCTATGATGGAATCAAAAATTGTGCCTTGCGCGCAACCTGATGTACGTATTTTACGCGATTGCTTCTCTTGAAAATCAAGCTTTTCATGGGTTCGCACCACGATAACGCCTAATTCATCATCGTAATCAATGCCTGCAATTTGCTTTTTATCGGTAATAATATGCTGATTAAATAAATACCCCACCGCTAAATATTCAGGATAATCACCAATGCTCATATTGGTAATTAGCTCCATATCATTCAAAAATAAGGTTATCGGGCGTTCGGTAATCACCGCAAAATTTTCTGCATCTCCCTTATGATTGATGCCTGAAATATCCGAAACCATTCCTGCTTTCTCTAAATCAGGAATTAATTGCCACTCATCTGATAATATCTGCGCCTCTATGTTTTTTTCATCTGCCATAAGAATTTATGCACAAAAAACAACTGATAAAGCAAGCTTTTTAATGAAAATCTCTTAAGCTACAAAATCCCCTTGTGCTTTAACGCTTTCACTGATAAAGCTTATCTATGAAAAAAGATAAGCAAGCCCCACCCCCCGAAAAAAAAACCGAAAAAAATAAACCAGTCGAATTTGTGCTTTTAATGGCAGCGATGATTTCACTCGTATCCCTTTCCATCGATGGCATGTTGCCGGCTTTTAACGCGATGGCGATAGATTTTCAACTCGAAGACCCTAATGATATTCAATTTGTTATTGCCACGCTATTTTTGGGCATGGTATTTGGCATTTTTTTCTATGGACCGCTTGCCGATAGCTATGGGCGTAAACCAATTTGTTATCTTGGTTTCATACTCTTTATCATTGGCACATTATTATCTTTATTTGCGCAAAGTTACGAAACCATGCTTGTTGGCAGATTCATTCAAGGTTTTGGAGTTGCTGCACCGCGTGTACTATGTTTCACAATGGTACGTGATAAATTTGAAGGGATTATGGTTGCAAAAATCACCTCATTCATCATCATTGTATTCATTGCCATGCCTGCCGTTGCACCTGCATTCGGGCAGTTGGTAATTTTATTTGGGCATTGGCGTATGATTTTTGTAGGCTTCCTTGTACTCACATGTATCATTGCATCATGGTTTGCTCTGCGTCAGGAAGAAACTTTACACCCAGAATATCGACGCCCGCTTTCCTTAAAAAGTGTTTTTCAAGGTTCAAAAGAAGTGCTTACCAATCGTGAAACACTGGGTTATAGTCTTGCCTTAGGGATGATGTTTGCAGCTTTTCTAAATTATCTCAATAGCGCGCAACAAATTTTTCAAAACCAATATGATACTGGTTCATTATTTCCGCTTTATTTTGCTACCAATGCGCTTTTCTTTGGTTTTGCATCGCTCGTAAATACCCGTCTGGTTGATAAATTTAACATGCAACCGCTTTGTTTGAGTGCTTTTTGGACTATCTTAATCAGTGCATTTATATTTGCAATCGTCACCTATCATCATCAAGGCACGCCTCCTTTGTGGTCTCTTATGATTTTTTTATATATTTCTTCATTTTGTGCGGGCACTTTAGTGGGTAACTTAAATACAATGGCTATTTTGCCAATGGGGCATTTGGCAGGCATTGCATCAAGCGTGATTGCGGCACTTTCTACTCTCGTCTCGGTTATGGGTGGTCTGTTATTCTCACAATTATATGATGGAACACTCTATTCATTGGTCGGTGGTTATCTTACAACCTCATTCATTGGTTTGCTATTGGTCCATGCCACTTACAAAACTATAAAGGCATAAAACTATAAAGGCATAAAACTATAAAGGCATAAAACTATAAAGGCATAAAACTATAAAAAAACTTGTAAAAGATATACAACTTACTATAATATTATACTAAATTTTTCTTTATTATTTAGGGGTTGTCTGATGAATGTTAAATTTACACAATATATTATTGTTATCTTATTAAGCATGATAATCGCTTCACTCTCTGCGATTGCGGAACCTTCTCGTTTTAAGGTAACAGTTAGCAATGTTGCAAAAGCTAATACAAAATTCGCTGTGAACCCCTCTCCTTTGGCGCAAGGTGTATGGGTGGTGCATACAAAAGATGATATTCTTTTCAAACAAGGACATCCTGCCCCTCATAATGGCATTATTCCGCTGGCAGAAGATGGTTCAGCGCGCAAAGTTGCTGCCTCTATCAAAGCCTATCCGGGCGTCAAACAAGTCAAAGCTTTTGCACCAAAAATGATTGATTCAGGGGAATCATATAGCTTCACTTTTGAAGCGGAGCGCGGTGATAGGCTATCCTTTGCCATTATGCTGGTACAATCCAACGATAAATTTTATGCACCCAAAGGTGAGGGTATTGAACTATTTCGTCGCAAAACCCCCATCAAAGGCGATGTAACCAAACAAATTTATCTGTGGGATGTTGGTAGCGAATATGATGAAAAGCCCGGTATTGGTGAAAATCAACTTTTACGTCAACGCCGCCCTAATCGCGGTGATGCCCAAGAAGGTGCTGTTATTCTTGTAAAATCAGGCACTAGCCCTTCCAATGATGGCTACCCTTACCCAGCTGTTAAAAATCAGATAAAGATTGTCATTGAATAATTCTGCTTCTTAATAAAGATTGAAATATCAGAACATATCAGTTATAAAAATGGCATTATCATTTATTTTAAGCATGAGCAGATGAAAAAATTATTTATGAAGAAATTATTTAATTGGCAAATTAACCTGCGAAATTTTCTTAATCTTACAGGTGTCATCACCATTATTTGGACATTATTTGATGCCTCCAACGGGCATAGTTTATTGTGGAAAACGATTTTTCTTGAAACACAAAACGTTAGAGAGGATGTTGTGCTCGGCACTCCTATATTATTCACTATTGGGGTTGTGGTTTGGCTTCTTTTAGGGTTAAGTTTATTTTTTATACCAGCAAGTAAAGAGGAAACCTATCAAATGCGATTCAAAACCATTAAAGAAAAATTCAATAGATTGATGAAAAAATAATGAATATCAATGATGTGATACGAACTTATCTATACCGTTCTCTTGCAATGCTTGCTCTTATCGTTGCAGTAAGCGGGTTTGATACCAAAAGACCTGAAATTTTTACCAACCACACCGATGATGTCAAACATGCCATATCGGGTTATGACCCCGTCGCCTATTTTAAGAAAGCCGACCCAACAAAAGGGAAAAAGCAATTTAATTATCGTTGGAAAGAAGCTGATTGGTATTTTGAAACCGCGACAAACCGCGACTTATTTATTGCCAATCCTGAAAAATACGCGCCACAATATGGTGGTTATTGTGCCTTTGCTGTATCACGGCGTGGCATTGCCCCCACTGACCCAACAAAATGGGTGATTTATAAAGATAAGCTTTACCTTAATTTTAATTATGAGGCGCATCAATTATGGCTAGGTAAGATGTTGAATAATATCAAAAAAGCAGATGAAAACTGGCCAACAGTTCTGAATAAATAATAATTTTACAAAAACTAAAAAAAAACTGTATTTTCATAAGAAACATGTTACATTAGCGAAATAATTTATTTGCAAATAAGAAAAAAAATTCTCTTATTGTGCGTATCATGTAATTTGAGGGAAAGAGAGATATTACAGTCAATGCTGTTCTCGCGTTACATTTTTACTTTGGTGGTTTTTATCTTGCTAATTGCATGTGCTAAGCAGGTAATTCAGAGTGATTCTGCACCAGATTCTGATACATCCATTGCCACTTTAACAAACATAGATAAAACAAAATTATTTTATCGCGGTGATTCAACTGATATTTCTCTGGCGGATTATGAAAATGGACTGAATGATTTTAATCAGATGATGAAAGTTAAAATTTCCAAAGAACGTAATGAAACAGCCCAGAAAAAAGAAATAGAAGAACAAACGGAATTCGCATTACGAGAAAAGAAACGCAAAAAGGCATTCTTAGAAAAACAACAATTACAACAGTTGCAAATAGCAGAAACCACGCAAGAGCCAATTACAGAAGAAGTTGAAGAAGATGTTTTTGAAGAAATAGCCAGTAATGAGACTATCATTGATGAAACATTCATTGAAGATATTCTTAATCATGGCATTGCTGATGAAGAAGAATTTTTTACCGAAGAATTAGCCAGTAATGAAATGATTGCTGATGAAGAAGAAATAACCCCTATCGCATTATTAAATCTGTTAGAGACAAAAGATGAGGCTGTTAGCCATACAATCGTGCAAGCAAATTATTATCATTATATTGGTTGGGAACTTGCTGGATTAGGCGATTATGACGGAGCCATCAATTCTTATCGGCGCGCTTTAGAATATGACCCCAACGATGCCACCCCTCATAACAGTATTGGCATTGCCAAAGTAGCATTGGGCGATATTGATGGCGCGATTGAAGAATATAATCATGCCATCCGAATTAACCCTTATTATCCCGCAGCCTTTCACAATCGTGGCAAGGCAAAATCAAATGCTGGTGATTATCAAGGTGCTGTTGAAGATTACCGCCGTGCCTTACGGTTAAATGTTAAAGTTGGGTTGGTTTATTTGGATATGGCGGTTGCACAATATAAGCGTGGCAATCATCAAGAAGCATTAAAAGATGCTGATAAAGCACTAGAATTAGGTGCTGAAGATGCGATTAATATCGCTAAGCAAATTAAGAATCAAGAACTTTAAGATTATTCATCTCCCTTTCAATATTTTTAACTCGGATAATCTGTTTATCGCAGACAATAAAATCATCAAAAAATTATATTTTACTTGCCAAATGATACCCGCTAGAGTAAGTTTCAAAAGATTTTAAAAATAGAAAAATTATGCGGGCGTAGCTCAGGGGTAGAGCGCAACCTTGCCAAGGTTGAAGTCGTGGGTCCGAATCCCATCGCCCGCTCCATCAAAATTATACATCACGCATTCTTCCATTTCATGCTCAATTCAGTTCATTACATGCTTGCTAATCACACATTGATACCTATAATTGCATGATGGATTTCAATAATATCATTACATTAATTATATTGCTAGTTATTCTGGTAGTAACACCCGGTCCGGGTATGGTCACTATTATTGCCATTGTGGGGGCGCGTGGCTTTACATCAGGTTTAGCACTGATTACTGGCATTACCTTTATTCATTTATGTTGGGTGATGATTATTTGCCTATCATTCGCGTTAATTTTTGATTACATCCTGCCCTTTATGCCCATGATTCAAATCATAGGTGGTTGCTATTTAATTTTTCTAGGTGCAAAGCAATATCAGGGAAAACGCATGAGCCTTAAAAAAAATGCGAAAATTGAAAAATTACATTTTTATCAGCAATTTGCGTTAGGCGTTCTTTCATCAATTAGCAATCCAAAAATCATTGTTTTTTATATTTCAGTTTTGCCTAACTTCATTGATTTAGGTAGCGTAACATTGGCAGATGGTGCGTTAATTCTTTTGATTGTTGCCATCATGATTGAAGGGCAACTTGCATGTGTTTGCTTAACCGCGCATCAATTACATAAGAGAATTCTTAACCCCAATAATGCAACATTAATCAACCATGTTGCAGGAATAATTTTAATCATCGTTGGGCTTTATCTTATCGCGCAGATTATGAAGGCATTCTTATAATTATTTTGCAATCATTTGGTTGCTCTGCTATAGTCAGAAAAATCTGATTTTGCTTAAAATTATTATTGAATACATGATTAAACAAGTTGATTAAACAAGTTATAGTAGAGTTCTTATCTTTTCTTTATTAAGACTTGCTTGATTTATTGCTATGGAGAGGAAACATGGCTACAGGCATTACTTTAAAAAATATGTCAACTAATAAGAAATTACTAGTTAGCTCAGGAGTGCCATTATTATTCCTTATCGCGTTAACGGTGATTATTTATTATTATGTCACCATACTTGCTATTTCTAATAATTCGGTCAATCATACATATAGGGTGATTGGTATATCCGATGAAATCATTGCAAATGCAACTGATATGGAAACAGGGATGCGTGGGTTTTTATTAACAGGTAATGAAGCTTTCTTAGCCCCCTATGTGAGTGGGAGTGAGAATGTTTTTAAGTTATTTGATGGATTGCAAAAGGCTGTATCAAATGATGCGTTACAGGTGGAAAGATTAAAACAAGCCAGTGAAATATTAAATGAATGGCAACAACGTGTGGCAACAACATATATTGGGATTCGCCGTGAGATTGGTAATTCTTCTGATGTGCTTGATATTTCAAATTTAGTTGCGAATGGTACAGGAAAAAAATATTTTGATTCATTCCGTACATCTATCAACCAAGTCATTAAAAAAACTGATAAAAATGTTACAAATCTTGAAGTGGCAGCAAAGAAAGCCAAATCTTTAAGCGCCGCTAAAGCCTTCAATATAAGGTTAGAGAAAGAATATTCTATTCGTGCAGATGCCAATAGATTGCTGACCCTTGCTGTGAATATGGAAACAGGAATGCGTGGATTTTTATTAGCAGGCAATGAAGATTTTTTAGAACCTTATCATCAAAGTGAAGAGATTTTTTTTGATAATCTAGCATTGTTAAAAGAAAAATTTATTGGTGACGAAACACAATTAAAAAGGCTTGCTAGTGCAGGTGATAATATTATTGAATGGCGCGACAAGGTTGTTGTTCCTTATATTGAATTACGCCGTGAGATTGGTGATAACAAAACCTTAAACGATTTAGCTGATTTGGTATCATTACAAGAAGGCAAGGCTTATTTTGATAATTTTCGTTTTGCGATGGACAGGTTTAAAGAAGAAGAGAAAAATCTGATTGTAGAAAGAGTTGCCACAAATGATAAAACCATTAAGCTAACTTATTCTACGATTATTTCTGGAACATTAATTGCAGTTTTTTTAGGTGCTTTTTTCTCACTACTTGTCGGACGTGCGATTTCAGAACCTGTTGTGGGCATGACTGATGCGATGGCACGTATGGCTAACGGTGATTTAGATATTGACGTGCCCGGTGCTGACCAAAAAGATGAAATTGGTAAAATGGCGACAGCGATGGAAACTTTCCGTGAAAATACTATCAAAGCACGTAAGCTTGAACAAGAACAACACGCCATAGAAGAAGAAAAACGTATGCAAGCCGAACGATTGATAGAGATGGCTGCTGCTTTCAATAATAATATTGGCGGTTTATTACAACGTTTAGGCATTACAACACATGAATTGCAAAATACAGCCTATCAGTTAAATGATGTATCATCTACAGCATCAGAACAATCAACGCATCTTAATGAAGCGGCGGAAAGTTCCTCTAATAGTGTGTCAAGTGTGGCAAGCACAGCTGAACAACTATCAAGTTCCATTCATGAAATCAATAATCAAGTGGTGCGGGCAGAGAAGGTTTCAAAAGAAGCTATGGATAAAGCGAATATAGCGCAAAAAGGCATGACAAATTTAGAAAAAAGTTCTGAAAAAATTGGCAATATTGTTTCGTTAATTCAAGATATTGCTGGACAAACGAATTTACTAGCATTAAATGCCACAATTGAAGCAGCACGCGCAGGTGATGCTGGCAAAGGCTTTGCTGTGGTAGCCCATGAGGTGAAATCACTGGCATCGCAAACGGCTAAAGCAACCAGTGAAATTAGTGAACAAATTAACGCAACACAAGATGCAACGAATGAATCAGTAGATATTATCAAAGATGTTGTAAAAATTATTAACGAGATGCATGATATTGCTGCCATCATTTCTTCTGCTGTGGAAGAACAATCGGTTTCCATGGGCGAAATTGTTGATAATGCCCATAATGCCACCAACAGTGCTAAACAGGTTTATGCTTCTGTTGATACCGTTCGTGATGCCGCCCGCCATACCAACGAAGCATCGCAATCAATGGGTAAGGTTGCAACACATATTAACGATAATACGGTTGGCTTACAACAGGAAATTCAAGGCTTCATTTCAGGAGTCGCAAGTTTGGGTTTTGATAATGATATGCTTAACAACATAAAAATTCAAGATATTGACTATGAAACATATCAGGCTTCATCTGACGATAATTTAATTGAAATTGCCACCGAAGAGGTGAATTGGTTGGAAGAAAAGGCAAAATCTCAGAAGAAGGATACAGTACTTGCAGAAAATGAGAGAAGTGAAACCGTTGAGGAAGCATCAAACCAAAAAAATATAGCTTCAGATATTTCGGTTACTTCAGATAATACATTATCACAAGAAAGTGATAGCACTGATAAAAGTTCAGCTTAACGCCTGACCCCGATGGAAAATGAGTTTTTACAAAATTTTTATCAGCCCTTTTTTCTTGAACGCAAAGGCAGTCATGATAATATTTTATTGTGTCAAGGTGATATTCATCTGCTTGATAAAATTTCACAAATTCCTTTGCCACTCTCTAACACTTTGCCCAACCAATTTGTCTCAATAAATCTTATCCCCTTTTGCCAAGCCAAAGAACGTGGTTTTGATGTGCATGATGGAAATGAAAAAATTAAAAGCCTAACAGTTCAACAACATCATTATATTCCCCTGCAAAATTTTATGACCCATGTTGAAAATTGCACGGTAAATATTGAAAATATTAGCTATGATATTAGTTTTGAAGATTACCAAAATATCATTCGTCAAATTATAGAAGATGAAATTGGCGATGGGCAAGGCGCGAATTTTGTTATTCCGCGAGAATTTACGGCTCAAATTTTAGGCGATTTATTGCCTTGTATTTTGAGTATCTTCCGCTCGTTATTAGTCAATGAAATCGGTGCTTATAGCACATTCTTACTTTTTGATGGCACTGATTATACGATTGGCGCATCGCCTGAACGGCATATTTCAAAAATAAAGGGCGAAGTGATGATGAATCCCATCAGTGGCACATTTCGCAAAAATGAAACAGATGCAGCACATTTCCAAGAAGATTTCTTTGCCTTTTTGCAAGATAGAAAAGAAGTTTTTGAGCTATTCATGGTGATGGATGAAGAGTTGAAAATCATGTGCGAGCTGTGCAATCAAGGCGGTGCCATTATCGGTCCTCTCCTCAAGGAAATGTCAAAATTATTGCACACTGAATATTTGCTGATTGGGCATTCTGATAAAGACATTCATCATTTGCTAAAATATTCCATGTTTGCCCCCACAGTTACGGGTAGCCCTGTTAAAAATGCGTTTCGGGTTAATAAAAAATACGAAAAACAATCGCGTGGCTATTACTCATCGGTGATTGCGGTAATTGGCACAGATGATGAAGGCGGTGAAATGCTAGATGCGCCTATCACCATTCGAACCTTAGAAATTAGTGGAGATGGCAAAATTAGCGGGCGCGCTGGTGCAACATTGGTGCGTGGTTCCGACCCTTTAAGCGAAGCAAAAGAAACCGAAGTTAAAATATCGGGTGTTATTAATTCTATCAAACTTGCTGGCACCAATCCCCCTGCCCCGCAAGCCATGTTGCCTCTTATCAATGCCGAACAATTACAAGTGATTTTACAAAAACGCAATATCAACCTATCGCGCTTTTGGGTAGAACCACAAAATAAAGAATATTGCACACAGCCTGAATTTATTGGCAAAAAAATGGTGATTGTAGATGGCGAGGATGGTTTTTCTAACATGCTGAAACGCATGATTAATCATTTGGGTGCTGATATTGAATGGCGGCATTATCGTGATAAAATTGAGTTTAGCAATTATGATATGGTGATTATGGGACCGGGACCGGGAAACCCCACCGACCAAAATGATGAGAAAATGAAACTGATGCGTGGCATGATTGAAACATTACTAAATAACCGCCAATTTTTCTTTGCTGAATGTTTATCGCATCAGATTTTATGCGATATATTGGGGTTGCCTATTGTCAAAAAGCAAACTACATTTCAAGGCACACAAGAAGAAATCACATTATTTGATAAGCAATATCTTGTGGGATTTTATAACAGCTTCGTGGCGATATATGACCATGAATATATGGGGGAAAACCGCGCAAACGCGCTAGGCAATCCCCCCACACCCCAAGAATATATGGGGGGAAACCGCGCAAACGCGCTAGGCAATCCCCCCACGCCCCAAGAATATATGGGGGGAAACCGCGCAAACGCGCTAGGCAATCCCCCCACACCCCAAGAATATATGGGGGGAAATCGCCCAAACGCGCTAGGCAATCCCCCCACGCCCCATGAATATATGGGGGGAAATCGCCCAAATACAACCGCGCTAGGCAATCCCCCCATGCCCCAAGAATATATGGGGGAAAACCGCGCAAACGCGCTAGGCAATCCCCCCACACCCCAAGAATATATGGGGGGAAATCGCCCAAATACAACCGCGCTAGGCAATCCCTATCATCACATACTCGCTGATTTATCTATCTCATGCGATGCAAACACAAAAGAAATCAATGCGCTAAAGGGAGAGCATTTCTTTAGTTGTCAATTCCACCCTGAATCTATACTCACCCCGCATGGCTATCATATCATTGCGGATGCTTTGCGAAGTTTATTAAAAAGCTGAAACAACCTTTGCTATCTTTTATGTTTCACGGGGGTGCTGAAAACGTCATCGATGGTTATTGAGAGTAGTAGCGGGGGTTTGGGGGTTGTGCCGATAAGGCACATCGCACCCCCATAATATAATAATGCGGGGGTTAAGGGGTTCCTTGCGATAAGCAAGGTCGCAACCCCTTATTAATTTAATGTTGCCAGATTATTGCGATAATCCATAATCGATGCATCTGCGCCCATGTTTTTCAAATAATCATAAACGGCTTGGTTGCCCTCATTGCCTGCGATGTGGAGTGGCGTGCGTCCCATTGCGTCTTTCATATTGATTGATGGAGTTAGGGGGCAGTTATTTTCATCTGCACTACCATCAGTTTCAGCTTCCACACCGCGATAAGGGCAGTTGATATTGACGGCGATTTTATGCGCTTGCGGATTTTCAGTCATTGATTGTATTTCGTCCAAGCTCGCTGACTCCATAAATCGAGGATATAACAGCGCATGGCTATCTAACATCTCAATCGGATATTCCCGTTCAATAAATTCTTCTAGCCAATAGGTTACAGGCGTGCGGAAATAGGTTATCTTAAATAGATTTGGTTCGTTTATACCATCATATCGCACTTTAATATTATGAGGGGCTTTTATATCATCAGCGCGATATTTTTCATCGGGTATCACAAATCTCCCCTCAGCATCAAATTCACTATTATAGCGATAAAGTGATAAAATAATTGAATTTTTCCATATAAGAGAATCTTTATGATTATCGACTCCTAAACTTAAGAATAATTTTATCATTTTAATTGCATTGTCACTTGGTCTGTTTCCGAACCAAGTATTTTGTCTTCCCCATTCACTATACAAAGCTTTAATAATTTGCTCATGCGTAAGATTAGGAGGGTTTTTTATTTTCTTGTTTTGTCTTGCAGTGCTACCTAATATTGTTTTATAATATGAATCAGCATGTATTTTAATAGGGTTAAACCCATATTTTAAAAATAATTTTGCAAAAGAAATTGATGGTAAATTAATACTTTCTTTCCTAGCACTCCAGCTAAAAGATGTACCCTGAATATAATTATCCTCAATACATTTCAACAGCTGTGCCTCACGTCCAGGTGGGAATTTTTTGCCATCACCATATTTACTATCATAATAGCTATATTCAGAATAAATATGATGCATGTCTATCAAAGCATTATCTCTTTTATTAAAACATATTTCTTGAGGTTTTGCTTTTTGTTTGGTTTGCGTTTCATCGGCATTGACGACGCCCATTAACATCACCATCATACATAATAAAAGAGTAAGGGAATGAAGATAAATTCGCATCCCCTTACCCTATCATTATGTTAGTTGAATATCAAGTTATTCTACAATAACGCGATATTTTGCTAAATCCTTTGCTTCTTTAAGGGTCATTGCCGTTTGTTTTACCCACTTCTGCCAATAAGATTTTCATTTTAAGTAGTGAGGGGTAAAAAGGGTTATCGCCTCAATCTTCGTCACCCCTGATTTCCCCCGCCTTATTTAAGAGTTGCCAGATTACCGCGATAATCCATAATCGATGTATCTGCGCCCATGTTTTTCAAATAATCATAAACGGCTTGGTTGCCCTCATTGCCTGCGATGTGGAGTGGCGTTCTGCCCATTGCGTCTCTCATATTGATGCTTGGAATTAAAGGGCAGATAAGTGCAGTTTCATCTTCATCTTTATCATAATTGCAATTTATGTTTACTTCAATCGCATACGCTTCGGGCTTATCAAGCATATCTTTTACATCTTCAACGCTTGCCCCTTTCATAAATCGCGGATAATGCAACTTATGCGTGTCTAACATTTCAGCAGAATAGCCACTCTCAATAAATTCTTCTAGCCAATAGGTGACAGGGGTTTTATAGTATACGGTAGTATCAATATCTCCCTCATCAATCTCTTTCACCACCTTATGAGAGAAATCTTTTTCATCTGGTTTAACAATATTTTCATAAATAGACGCTACAGGGCTATGATTACTCCAGCTATAACTTCTCAATGAACTGCTTATGGCATCACCATTCTTGCCATCGATACCCTTTGCACCTAAGCTTAAATAAAGCTTAACCAATGCAATGGCATTATTACTGGGTAAATTGCCTCGCCACGGTATCGTAATAACATGTTCTGATATTAATTCGACAAATTTAATAATTTCATCATGGCTTAAATCAGGCACATTTTTTATATTGATGTAATCTTGAAAGGCAACATTTGCTAAAATAGATTTTCCACGTTCCTTACCCATTAAATCTGCGCCATAGCGTAAAAATAATTTTGCAAATGCCATGCTTGACACGATGGCTAATGGATAGTGCTTTCCTTCTATTTGCTGATAAGGGTGGTTTCTAAGGTATTTATTTTCAAGATAGATTAATAATTCTTGTTCACGTGATTTGGGAAAATAACTGCCATCATCATATTTATTGCCATAATAAGTATATTCATATTGGATAGCATTGCTATCAACGGTCAACTGATTATACCAAGGTTTTTTTTTATCTTCAGCATAGGCAAAAGATGATAGCATCAGTTGACATAACAATAAAAACCCCATTAAGAAACCCATTAAGAAACAAGGGTATGAAAGATTGTATTTCATACCCTTAATTATGATTTAATTTAGAACCAGCTGTCAAGCCTAATTAAACAAAAAAGCCTTAGTTGGTTTTTAACATTGCCAAATTACCGCGATAGTCTTTTATTGATGTATCTGCGCCCATGTTTTTCAAATAATCATAAACGGCTTGGTTGCCCTCATCGCCTGCGATATGAAGTGGCGTTCTGCCCATTGCATCTCTCATATTGATTGAGGGGATAAGGGGGCAGATAAGTGCAGTCTCATCTTCATCTTCATCTTTATCATAATTACAATTTATGTTGGTTTTAATCGCGTGTGCTTGCGGATTATCAAGCATTTTTTTTATTTCTTCAACGCTTGCAGATTTCATGTAACGTGGATAATGCAACTTATGCGTGTCTAACATTTCAGCAGGATAACCGCTCTCAATAAATTCTTCTAGCCAATAGGTAACCTTGCTTTTGCGGTAGGCATATTTCTTTGTATCAACCTTTGGTTGTAAATTGTTGTAATAATCAGGCAAAGGATTCGGGTCAATCGCTGGCACATCCTCTGGTTCAATATTACCAAAAACAGCTTCTTTATTGTTGTAATCTTCGCCCAGATTGATCCTGATGATTTTAAAATATTCCATATAAGATGCTGTTAAAGCATTGTGTGGCTTGTCATTTCCAACAGTAGCAATGGCATGCACATCTACCCCCAATGATAGATATAATTTTGTCAATGATAAGATACTATTGGTTGAAATATTATACCCAAAATTTAAATAAGCATAGGCATCCTGTTCACTTCGAAATTGCACATGTTGGCGAACTTCCGCAAGGGTTAAATCTTTCTTGGGGGGGGAAGTATCTGATTGAGGCACAATTAAAATTAAAGATGTATTTTTAGTTTTTTTTGAAATATATAAACCATCTACCCCATAGCGCAAAAACATTTTGGCAAAGCCCAAACTGTTAATAAAAGCATTCAAATTATAGCCTTCATCCAATTCTTTGACATCACCGCTAGCAAAATATTCATCTTCAATTTTTTTGATTAAAAACTGTTCCCGTTCCGCAGGAAATATTTTGCTATCGCGCCATTTACCTGCATGGTAATAATATTCTGCACGAACCAAATTCATATCATACCGAAAGCGACCTTTTAAGGAAGAATCAAAATGCACTGTATCCGCATAAGTATTATTAATGGATAATATGGTAACCATAATGCAAAAAAAAGGATATGAAATATAATGCCTCATACCCTTAACTATCAATGATTGTATAAATTGTCAAGTCAGAATTATTGCTTCACTATTACTCTTCCCCTACATTCTTAATTGCATCTTTAATTGCTTCTTCAGCTTCAGGATGGAGCGCCAACCATTCATCAAGCAATTCGTTTGAGTATGTTTCAATATTCGTCATCAGCGTATCTAATTTTCTGGTATCGGTTTCCATTTCTGTATGCATGCTTTTTGCCTTCGCCAAAATTTGATGCAAAGCTTTCAATTTAAGATGGTCGCGTAAGAGACCTGTGCCTTTAATGATATCAAGAAAATCATCGGCATTCTTAATCACGCCACCACTTATTAATGGGTCAGAAAAACGCAACCATTCACTTTCCATCGCATTGAGCAATTCTTGATTGAGCCTTGTGCCAGTTGTTAGTAACGATACAGAATGATAGCTAGCATCATGACGCAATGGGTTGAGCATCTGCACCGTTCTGCTATTCAGAAATTTTGCCGATTGTAATTCAGCATCTGTAATATCTTTCGTCAAATCTTTTTGCGAAGCATAGCTTTCAGATTCCTCATCGTAACGCTGATATAGTTTTTTCAATTCAGCCAACAATGCTTGAGTAGATTCTGTATCAGGAAAATCTTCTTTCTTAATAATCAATTGTTCAATATGCGGATGATGATAACGCTTATTCCCATACTTATCTACCTCTTTTAACCGATAAGAGCCTAGTGGCTGCCTATCTTCTAGCTTGTCACCTTTTTTTACTTTGAGCACATCCAGATGGCGCAAGGTTGTGAACAAAATGCCATTATCCTTATGAAACTCCATCATGACGATGCTCATCCCTTCCTCATCAGGATATGTGTTAATAATTTCTGCATGTGTGGATTGAATGGTAGTATCAGGTTGATAAATTGCCACCCCATCATGCCCCCAACCTGTAATATCAATGCCTTCATGCACGCGGAAACTAAAGCCGTCTATATTCTCAGGAATGCCATTGGGATAATTATTGTCTTTAATGTTGTCAATTAATTTTTTAATCTCGTCTTCATCAACATCTTTAGCCACCCGCAATTCCATAAAATTACTGGTGATGTGCAATTCAACAGATTTTCCATCCTTGGTCAAATACGGTACTGTGAATTTCTTTGTACCACCGCTATGTTCGGATTTGATTTGTTCAAGCACACCGGCAATGACTGCGATGGATTTATCATCAAACAATTCATCCCATTGCGCGCCTTTCACACGAAGTTCAGAGGGAATATCCTTAAAAATCCTTTCAAATTTTATACGGTCATGCGGTGGCATATCATGGTCTAAACTATGATTTACATAACGATATAGGTGATAAGTTTGTAGAGGAGAAAGGTTTTGGTTGCTTTCGAACTTGTTAAATAGTTCCTGAATTTTGGCAGGCGCGATTGATTTTTGCTTGCTCTTTTGTTCAGCTTCAAGCTGTTTGCATTTATCATCAAGCGTACGTGGTAATACAGAATTTTTATTATTCGCACATAATTCATCATAGGTGGGTAAAATTTTCTGCGCTTCATCATCAGAAAGGCTCTGTTCTTTTAAGGCTTTTTTGAAAGCCTCACTTTTACTACTATCATCAATCTTTGCATCATGATGAACATTATCATTCACCTGTTTAATCAGATAGCTTGATAAATTATTAAAGGCTGTTTCAGGCAGTTCCGATAATTTACCTGCTTGGTCAATTCTTTGAATCAGCTCATCCGTTTGGTGATTACCATTAAAACTTTGCTGATATTGCGATTTCATTAATTCAACCATTAGGGGTTCAGAAAGATTCAGATAACGGTTTATATCAAGCAGAGTACGCAAATCTCTATCGTTGCTAAGCTCATTGAATGTTTGATTAATTTCGCTAATAGGACGGAAATAATCATATTGGAAGTTAATTTTCTGCGCGATGTTAACAATAGAAGCGTAATATTGGGGTTCGCTAAGATTTTGCAATGTTTCACGACGCTGTCTGATATGCTCTAAAGCACGCATTTCAATATCATTAAATTCCCAAGCCTTCGCGCAAAGTCTGATAAGACCCATTTTTGCATCATCATCACTCAAATAAGAATGATGATTTTTGCAAATTTCATAGGCGTCTTTAGCCTCTTGAGTGCTGATGTAGTTATTGGTTTCAAGCTTCTGCAAGCAGTCAGTAACTTTTTCTACCGAGCTATCAGGCATGCCTTGTATAAGTGTATCTATATACATAATTTTTTCCTCTTTTAAATGATGCGGGGGTCGACATACACTTCGTCATTATTATGGGGTTGCGACCTTGCTTATCGCAAGGAACCCCAAACCCCCGCTATTATTCTCAATAACCATCGGTAATGTTTTTCATCCCCGTGAACGCAAAAGCTATGTGCTCCTTTGTATCTGTTTAACATAATACATGAATAACACAACTATAGAGTGTATTATTTTTGTATAAAATGTTTTAATACAAGGAAATTGCCTATTTATGTTCATAAAAAATTTAATATTACTAAACAGCAATAAACCTTATATGTTATTTGTATCATATGTAAATAAGGTTGTAAAGAACAAAATTAGAATAATGTTTGAGGTTTTAATGCGGAGTGTATGTCGACCCCCGCATTAATTAAGAGTGGGTGAGTTACCGCGATAGTCTTTGATGCTTGTATCTGCGCCGTTGTTTTTGAGGTAATTATAAACCGCTTGGTTGCCTTGTTCGCCTGCGATGTGGAGTGGCGTGCGTCCCATTGCATCTCGTATATTGATGCTTGGAATTAAAGGGCAGATAAGTGCAGTTTCATCTTCATCTTTATCATAATTACAATTTATGTTTACTTCAATCGCATACGCTTCGGGATTATCAAGCATTCTTTTTATTTCTTCAACGCTTGCCCCTTTCATAAAGCGCGGGTACAGCAACTTATGCGTGTCTAACATTTCAGCAGAATAGCCACGTACAAAAAAGTCTAATAGCCAATAGGTGACAGGGGTTTTATAATATTTAATGAATCTAATATTTCCTTCTTCTTGTGATTTTTTTTCCTGATGAGATAAATGCTTTTCATCGAGTCTAGCATATGTTTCATTATCATAATCGCCATCCCCTATCCATAGGTACTTATATAACGAAAGATAGAGCACATCGCGTCCGTAACTATCCTTAAAATGAATATCCGCACCCAAACTTAAATAAAGCTTTGCCAATCCAATCACATTATTGCTCGGTAAATTACCAATCCATGGTTTAGGATGATTCTTAATCGCTGCAATAATTTCATCATGGGTTAAATCAGGTACATTTTTTCTATTTATTTGTGAGCGTGATACAACTCCCGATAAGGGAGTCACGGTAAATGATAAATCAAAAGGATTGCCACCATAGCGTAAAAATAATTTGGCAAATGACACATGGAATACTTCACCTAACGGGTTATCCCTATCATCAAGTTTTTGGTAAGGATATTTTTTAAGGTAATTATCTTCAATATTTGTTAATAATTCTTGCTCGCGTGCTTTGGGGAAATAACTGCCATCATCATATTTATTGCCATAATAGGCATATTCAGGATGAATGTTCAAAAGAAAACTCACGATTGAAGGAATTTCATCTGTTTTCACTGTTTCAGCATTAACGGTTACCGATATTATTGGTTGTAATATCAATAATAAAAATATGAGAGGATAAAATAACTTTTTCATCCTCTCATGATAATTTAAAATGATTGAATAATCAATGTTATTGTAACATTGCACTTTCTATAACATTCTTTGCTTTTGATTGATAGTTCCCCCATTTTTCATATAAATCATCGGCAAGCTGGGTGGTTTTTTGTGATGATTTATGGTTCCCTGCTTTCGCAGGGACGACGAGAGGGGTGTTTTTTTGATGCGGGGGTCGCCAGATACTCTGCTGATATTGGCACTTCGCTGATGTTGGCAAAAGCCCATCAGCGGAGTGTATGTCGACCCCCGCTTTATTTAAGAGTTGCCAGATTATTGCGATAATCTTTGATGCTTGTATCTGCGCCCATGTTTTTCAAATAATCATAAACGGCTTGGTTGCCCTCATTGCCTGCGATGTGGAGTGGCGTGCGTCCCATTGCATCTCTCATATTGATGGATGGGGTTAAGGGGCAGATAAGTGCAGTCTCATCTTCATCTTTATCATAATTACAATTTATGTTGGTTTTAATCGCGTGTGCTTTCGGGTTATCAAGCATATCTTTTACATCTTCAACGCTTGCCCCTTTCATAAAGCGCGGGTACAGCAACTTATGCGTGTCTAACATTTCAGCAGAATAGCCGCTCTCAATAAATTCTTCTATCCAGTAAGTAACTTTGCTACGGTAATAATAAGATGTACCTTCATAGTGATACTCTCCCTCTTCAGGTGGTTTAATATCATCCGCACGATGTATCTTACTAGGACGTATATAGTTTTGTTTTCCCTCCACAATCGTTTCATAATTATATAATGATTCTATGAGGGCAACAGTGTGTCCTGTATGCTTATTTTTTGCATGAATATCAGCCCCAAGGCTTGCATAAAGCTTCATTAAAGCAATGGAATTATTGCTCGGCAAGTCATTGTTCCAATAATCCCATGTTACTTTTTCTTTGATAATCGTCAGAATTTCATTATGGGTTAAATTTTTTTTGGTATTCTTATTCCTACCACTTTGTCTAGCAACTAACACAATTGGTGTCGGAGTGGTTTTTTTATCATAAAAAGGTACAGCACCATAACGTAATAATAATTTGGCTATTGTTGTGCTCGACGCATAAGATAACATATTCGTTTTCTCGTTAAAAAAGCTGATATACGAAAATATTTCATATGCATGCGGTTTCAGGAAATGATTTTCAATATGTTGTAAAATTTCTTGCGCGCGCGTTTCAGGGAAATAGCTACCATCATCATAGGCATTGGCGTAATAGCCATATTCAAAACGAATATCACTCAAATATGATGTTAACTCTATGTTCCAATTAACATCTTTTTGTGCAATAGCAAGGGGTGCTAGCAGTGAAAGTAATGCCACTATAAAAAAATTGGCAGAATGAATAAGGTATCTCATTCTACCAATATAAGTTACTATAAAAACTGAGTCAAATAAGTTTAATTGATAATCTTCAAATGTTCCGGCACTTTTTTATCACGTAATTCAATCGCAGATTGCTGTGCTATTTGAATAAGCCTTTCTAATGCAGAGTTTGTTTTATCTATCTGTGCTAATAATGTTTTGACTTTGATTAACATTTCAGCAATAGTTTCTAGCACAAATTGGTCACGCAAAACGGCATTTTTTAAGAATTGATAAATATCAGAAACTTCATTAATTTCTTTTTCATTAAGAAGTTCAGAAGTTTTTACAAGCCATTTTCTCTGCAAATTATCTAAAAATTGATTGTTTAAATCACTATGTGGGGTGAAGAGCGCAATGGCATGATAATCATTTCCTTTTATCATTGGCTGTACCAATTTTGCTACATCATCGTTAGCATTATCATTATTAATACTATAATAATGAGCTGTTTTAAATTGTTGTAACTTAAATTCTTCTCCTGCTTCGATAAAAGTACTCACGGCATTTTTATCAGCATAGTACCGTTCAATATGAACATGTTCTTTTTCATCTGTGCCAAAGATTCGATAAGTGCCAATTTTTTGATTTGCACTTAAATTGTCTGAGATAGAAATATTAAATTGATAAGGCGGACGTTCCGTTTTCAGATGGCGGAAAGTGGTTAACAATACCCCATATTTAGGATGATATTCCAAAATAGTAAGGTCTTTTGTTGCTTCTCCTTTGGTTGTTGAATGAGTGATGTCAAACACTTTTGCAATATCAGGTTTCACTTCAAAACCATATTGGTAGGTAACAAGACCGCGATTATTTGCAGTAAAATCGACTCCATAATGTTGACGAAGAAAATTTGTATTTTTTTCAAATTTAAAATTATCAGGATTTTCATTAAATTCTTTTAGCATTTTTTCTGTAAGAACATTTTTAAAACCATCAACAGGACGAATTTCCATAAATTGTGAAGTAATTTTCAACGTTGCTCCCAATGATGGAACTTTAAATTCATTATCAAAAAGCCGTTTTTCTTCATTTTGAATTTGTTCAATTACCTGCCCAATCACCTCGATTGCTTTAGGGTCAATCAGCTCCTTTTGATAATCAGTGGCTTTTTCTACCAACTCGCTTGGAATATTTGCCAGCATTTTATCAACATTTACCCGATAATGCGGTGGCATATATTTTTGTTCCTTACTAAGATAGCGGTGCAGATACAATGCTTGAAACGGTGTTAAACTTTGCCCGCCTGCCAACTTGTTGAGCAAATTTTGCACATTGAATGGTGCGGATGATTTTTGCTTATTATCCTGCTCTGTACCAAGCTGTTTGCATTTATCATCAAGCGTACGTGGTAATACAGAATTTTTATTATTCGCACATAATTCATCATAGGTGGGTAAAATTTTCTGCGCTTCATCATCAGAAAGGCTTTGGTTTTTCAAGGCTTTTTTGAAAGCCTCACTTTTACTACTATCATCAATCTTTGCATCATGATGAACATTATCATTCACCTGTTTAATCAGATAGCTTGATAAATTATCAAAAGCTTTTTCAGGCAGTTCGGATAATTTACCTGCTTGGTCGATTTTTTGAATCAGCTCATCAGTTTGGGAATCGCCCGCAAAATTCTGCTGATATTGCGATTTCATTAATTCAACCATTAGGGGTTCCGAAAGATTCAGATAACGGTTTATATCAAGCAGAGTACGCAAATCTCTATCGTTGCTAATATTTTAATGCGGGGGTCGACATGCACTCCGCTTTATTATTTAAGGGGGGTGCGACATACGCTTCGGCATATTGGCGGTGCGCCTATGCCTCGCTATGTACCCCCCTTAATAACCCCCCGCTGTACCAAACATTGGATTCAGATAGAAACAAAATGGGCGAAAGTGTGGTAAGGGGTGCATATTTAATAAGATTCAGATGCTAGCTTAAAACTGGCAAACGAATAAAAATAACGCGGGGGAAAAGGGGGCTATCGCAAGGTGATGGGCTTGCCCTCATCACCGAGAAGTGAGGTCGCAATCCCGTATTAATAATTTAGGGTGCGGGGGATTGCATAGGCGCTAGCCGATTTCCCCCGCAAATAATGTGTCGCAACCCCTTATTAATTTAATGTTGCCAGATTATTGCGATAATCCATAATTGATGCATCTGCACCGTTATTTTTGAGGTAGTTAAACACATCTTCGTTGCCTTCATTGCCTGCGATATGTAAGGGCGTGCGTCCCATTGCGTCTCTCATATTGATGGATGGGGTTAAGGGGCAGATAAGTGCAGTCTCATCTTCATCTTCATCTTTATCATAATTACAATTTATGTTGGTTTTAATCGCGTGTGCTTTCGGGTTATCAAGTATTTTTTTTACATCTTCAACGCTTACCCTTTTCATGTAACGTGGATAATGCAACTTATGCGTGTCTAACATTTCAGCAGAATAGCCACGTACAAAAAAGTCTAATAGCCAATAGGTGACAGGGGTTTTATAATATTTAATGAATCTAATATTTCCTTCTTCTTGTGATTTTTTTTCCTGATGAGATAAATGCTTTTCATCGAGTCTAGCATATGTTTCATTATCATAATCGCCATCCCCTATCCATCGGTACTTATATAACGAAAGATAGAGCATATCGCGTCCGTAACTATCCTTAAAATGAATATCCGCACCCAAACTTAAATAAAGCTTTGCCAATCCAATCACATTATTGCTCGGTAAATTACCAATCCATGGTTTAGGATGATTCTTAATCGCTGCAATAATTTCATCATGGGTTAAATCAGGTACATTTTTTCTATTTATTTGTGAGCGTGATACAACTCTCGATAAGGGAGTCACGGTAAATGATAAATCAAAAGGATTGCCACCATAGCGTAAAAATAATTTGGCAAATGACACATGGAATACTTCAGCTAACGGGTTATCCCTATCATCAAGTTTTTGGTAAGGATATTTTTTAAGGTAATTATCTTCAATATTTGTTAATAATTCTTGTTCTCGCACTTTAGGAAAATAATTACCATCATCATATTTATTGCCATAATAATAATATTCAGAACGAACGCTCGAAAGAAAACTCACGATTGAAGGAATTTCATCTGTTTTCACTGTTTCAGCATTAACGGTTACCGATATTATTGGTTGTAATATCAATAATAAAAATATGAGAGGATAAAATAACTTTTTCATCCTCTCATGATAATTTAAAATGATTGAATAATCAACTATCTTTAAGAATTGTTTTTATTTTCTTATCAGTATAAGTTTCTCGCAAATCAATCACAGTCTTTTGCGCTTTGTGAATCAATTCATCTAGCTTAGAATTTGTTTCACCCACCTCTGCCAAGAGAATTTTCATCTTTAACAACATATCAATGATGGTTTCTAATTTTAGTTTATCACGCAACGGGCCATCTTCTATCAAATCATAAAAATTACTAGCCGTTTTAATAATACCATCATTTGCCCATTCAGCCACGCGCCCCAACCATTTTTCTTTCACCTTCGCCAATAGTTGATTAGAAAGCGAGCTGTTAGGTGTGAATAAAGCAACGGCATGATGCTCATTAGTAGCATTTGATTGTACCAGCTGTGCGACCGCATCAATAGTAGGCGCGCTAGAATTATTTGATTTTTTGAATGCTTCCAAATCAATTTCAATTTTATCGATGATTAATTTATTAAAATTTTCTTTTTTAACCAAACGTTTTTCAATATGGGTATGTTCTTTATCATCTGTATTCGGGATTTTATAAGTGCCAATTTTATCATTAGAACTTACATTATCCCCCGCTTCAACTGCATAATCTGCCTCTATTTGCGTATGCTTAAAACTAGTTAACAGCAAACCATTATCCGCATTATATTCCAAAATGGTAATATTTTTAACGTCTCTACCATTCCATTTTGCTAGTTTAACCCCATAAATTTTGGCAAGGGTAGGATTGATTTGTGTATCGGGGATATAACGAATGGTGCCATCATTATCACCATTGGCAGTATAATCCACCGCTGTATGAAAACGGAAAGAAAACTTTTCTAAAGCCACGGCAATATTATCTGTTGGTTTCTTGATAAAATTTCCGATTACTTCATCTATCTGGCCTCGCTCAGCTGCTCTCGTCACTCTTATCTCCATAAATTCTGAAGTTAGCTTCAAATAAGCATCTAATTCTGGCACATAGAATTCAGCATTAGAAAGGCGGTTTTCTTCGGCGCGGATTTGTTCAATCACTTGGTCAATCACCTCAAGGGTTTTTGGGTCAATCAACTCTTGCACCTCTGATGCTTTATCTCGTACATCTTGCGGTAAGTCTTTCAGCTTCTCAGTAATTTCCTTATAAAAATCAGTGACGCCATAAATAGGGTGCGTTTCTTTTTGTTTACTGGATAGATAACGTTTAAGATAAAAGGCTTGAAAAACTGTTAGCTTCTCCTTATTTTTCAATTTATCTATCAGGTTTTGTCCATTACTAGGGACTTTCTTTTTCAACTCCTGCTCGGTTTGGTAATTTTCCAAAAACGCTTGACTGCGGTTGGGCATAGCATCTAGTTTGCCGTACTTTTTGAGCTCATCATGCAGAATATCTAGCTTTTGTAATTCGGCTTCATTGGGCGTGTAATTTTCTCCTTCAACTTTCAATAATATCGTTTCGTATTCACACGGCACATTAGACAGAGACTTAATATCACGAATATCATCAAAATATCCTTCCATATTTGCCTCATTCACCTTCTGGTGCATATCTTGCAACCAGCCCTTGCTTTTCTGTGGCAAATATTGATAATCTTCTTTGCGGGTAAGCGCATTATAAAGCTTAGAAATTAATCCCTCGTTTTTATTGTTAGGGTTTTTTTCCATCTCTGATAATATTTCAATGCTATTCTCACTCAACTGTATTTTTTTGCCACTATGCTGTATCAAATTATCAAAAGCTGTTTCAGGCAGTTCCGATAATTTACCTGCTTGGTCAATTTTTTGGATAAGCTCATCCGTTTGGTGATTACCATTAAAACTTTGTTGATATTGCGATTTCATTAATTCAACCATTAGGGGTTCAGAAAGATTCAGATAACGGTTTATATCAAGCAGAGTACGCAAATCTCTATCGTTGCTAAGCTCATTGAATGTTTGATTAATTTCGCTAATAGAACGGAAATAATCATATTGGAAGTTAATTTTCTGCGCGATGCTAACAATAGAAGCGTAATATTGGGGTTCGCTAAGATTTTGCAATGTTTCACGACGCTGTCTGATATGCTCTAAAGCACGCATTTCAATATCATTAAATTCCCAAGCCTTCGCGCAAAGTCTGATAAGACCCATTTTTGCATCATCATCACTCAAATAAGAATGATGATTTTTGCAAATTTCATAGGCGTCTTTAGCCTCTTGCGTGCTGATGTAGTTATTGGTTTCAAGCTTCTGCAAGCAGTCAGTAACTTTTTCTACCGAGCTATCAGGCATGCCTTGTATAAGTGTATCTATATACATAATTTTTTCCTTTGTATTAATGTTGTTTGAAGCAAAAGCAACTATAGATTGCATTACTTCTGTGTTAAACCAATTTGGGTACGGGGGCGAGGGTTGCGCGCCACTGGTACAAGTGCAAGCCGAGCTAAGAACGGATTTTGAATATAGCCTTCGCCATAGAGCGTATGTCGACCCCCGATTAAAAAGTATATTCGCTAGATAATATCTCGGAAAAGTGCTTTATCAGCATCCGTTTTTGTGCGTAATAAACCTTATATCTTATTTGTATCATATGTAAATAAGGTTGTAAAGAACAAAATTAGAATAATAATATTTATTATTTAAGGGGGGTGCGACATACGCTTCGGCATATTGGCGGTGCGCCTATGCCTCGTTATGTACCCCCCTTAATAACCCCCCGCTGTACCAAACATTGGTATCGAAAGTGTGGTAAGGGGTGCTTAATAAGATTCAGAAGAAACGAAAACGCGGGGGAAAAGGGGGCTATCGCAAGGTGATGGGCTTGCCCTCATCACCGAGAAGCGATACCGCGCCCCCTTTATAATGATGCGGGGGTTTGGGGTTCCTTGCGATAAGCAAGGTCGCAACCCCGTATTAATAATTTAGGGTGCGGGGGCATTTAAACACAATCGATATTTTAGTATATGGCACAGCGGGGGGCATGGGGGGTTATTTTTTGATGATGGGCTTCTGCCTCATCATCACAAAAATCCGCACCCCCCATAAATAATAAAGCAAGGTCGCAACCCCTTATTTTAACATTGCCAGATTATTGCGATAATCCATAATTGATGCATCTGCACCGTTATTTTTGAGGTAGTTAAACACATCTTCGTTGCCTTCATTGCCTGCGATATGTAAGGGCGTGCGTCCCATTGCGTCTCTCATATTGATGGATGGGGTTAAGGGGCAGATAAGTGCAGTTTCATCTTCATCTTTATCATAATTGCAATTTATGTTTACTTCAATCGCATACGCTTCGGGATTATCAAGCATTTTTTTTATATCTTCAACGCTTACCCTTTTCATGTAACGTGGATAATGCAACTTATGCGTGTCTAACATTTCAGCAGAATAGCCACGTACAAAAAAGTCTAATAGCCAATAGGTGACAGGGGTTTTATAATATTTAATGAATCTAATATTTCCTTCTTCTTGTGATTTTTTTTCCTGATGAGATAAATGCTTTTCATCGAGTCTAGCATATGTTTCATTATCATAATCGCCATCCCCTATCCATCGGTACTTATATAACGAAAGATAGAGCATATCGCGTCCGTAACTATCCTTAAAATGAATATCCGCACCCAAACTTAAATAAAGCTTTGCCAATCCAATCACATTATTGCTCGGTAAATTACCAATCCATGGTTTAGGATGATTCTTAATCGCTGCAATAATTTCATCATGGGTTAAATCAGGTACATTTTTTCTATTTATTTGTGAGCGTGATACAACTCCCGATAAGGGAGTCACGGTAAATGATAAATCAAAAGGATTGCCACCATAGCGTAAAAATAATTTGGCAAATGACACATGGAATACTTCACCTAACGGGTTATTCCTACCATAAAGTTTTTGGTAAGGATATTTTTTAAGGTAATTATCTTCAATATTTGTTAATAATTCTTGCTCGCGTGCTTTGGGGAAATAACTGCCATCATCATATTTATTGCCATAATAGGCATATTCAGGATGAATGTTCAAAAGAAAACTCACGATTGAAGGAATTTCATCTGTTTTCACTGTTTCAGCATTAACGGTTACCGATATTATTGGTTGTAATATCAATAATAAAAATATGAGAGGATAAAATAACTTTTTCATCCTCTCATGATAATTTAAAATGATTGAATAATCAATGTTATTGTAACATTGCACTTTCTATAACATTCTTTGCTTTTGATTGATAGTTCCCCCATTTTTCATATAAATCATCGGCAAGCTGGGTGGTTTTTTGTGATGATTTATGGTTCCCTGCTTTCGCAGGGACGACGATGGTTGGGTAGTAAGTTGACATGCATTCCTCTACATTTTTGATATGTTAGCGGGGGTTTGGGGGTTGTGCCGATAAGGCACGTCGCACCCCCGCATTAATAATTTAGGGTGCGGGGGATTGCATAGGCGCTAGCCGATTTCCCCCGCAAATAATGTGTCGCAACCCCTTTTAATTTAATGTTGCCAAATTACCGCGATAGTCTTTGATGCTTGTATCTGCACCGTTATTTTTGAGGTAGTTAAACACATCTTCGTTGCCTTGTTCGCCTGCGATGTGGAGTGGCGTTCTGCCCATTGCATCTCTCATATTGATTGATGGAGTTAGGGGGCAGACAAGTGCAGTCTCATCTTCATCTTTATCATAATTACAATTTATGTTGGTTTTAATCGCGTTTGCTTTCGGATTATCAAGCATATCTTTCACATCTTCAACGCTTACCCTTTTCATGTAACGTGGATAATGCAACTTATGCGTGTCTAACATTTCAGCAGAATAACCGCTCTCAATAAATTCTTCTAGCCAGTAAGTAACGGGCGAACGGTAAAAAAACTCATTACTATATTCTTCTTTTATCGGTGCTTTAATATCATCTGCACGATGCTTATCATCGGGCCATATATAAATTGAATTATAGCCACCCTCCTCAATCGTATTATGATATAATGAAAATTCAATTGCACTGGCATTTTCACTAAGCCTCTTAGGAATTTCTTCATCTGATTTTGCTCCAAGTGAAAGGTAAAGTTTAATCAAAGCAATCGCATTAGGCGTTGCTAAATCTTTCCTATAATAAAATGGGTAACTTTTACTAATTTCTGTTATAAATTCATCATGGCTAAAACTTTCTATATCTTTTATGAAATACTCTCTTAAACGCCCTTCTTGTATGGATACGCCAGCCAAAGGTGTGATACCTGAATCGAATAAAAAATCTGAATTTACATCAAAAACATTGCCCCCATAGCGCAAAAATAATCTTGCCATTGCTATGCTAGATATGCCTACTAATGGATTATTTCTATCACCATAAAATTTCTGATACGGTTTATCCTTTAAGAAATAATCCTCTAGATGGGTAAGAATTTCTTGTTCACGGTCTTGCGGGAAATAACTATCATCATCATAATGGGCATAATGATTATATTCATATCGAATTTTCCGCTGATAATCTCTTAATTCATATTTTATTTTTCTTTCTTCTTGTGCATAAATATTGAATGGCAGTAGCAATACAACCATTAAGAGCAATACATTAAAGGAATGAAAGATTTTCATTCCTTTAATGTAAATATAAGTAATGGCTTTGTCAATCAGATATTATCACCAATCTTTCTAACAGTTTCTTGCCATTGTTGGCTATGTTTATTAAGGGATTCACGCACCATAATATTAACCCGATGGGCGTCTTGAATAAGCCTATCTATTGTATTGTTGCTTTCACCTATTTCAACAAGTAAGAATTTGGCATGGGTTAATATTGTCGCAATTGCCTCTAGCTGTATCTGGTTGCGATCGGCAGAGGAAAACATTTCTTTCATGAAATTTTCACATTGCTGTTTTGCTACTTTCTTATTTGCATTGTTTTTCAAATCTTCAATAGAAGGCAATTTTAATGTGGGATAGGCATGATTAATATCACGGCTCAGAATTTTGGCAATTTCTTCCCGATAATATTGGTTCAGTGGCGTGCCGGGGGTGAATAATTCCAGAATGATATAATCATCATTACTGTTATTCTGGAAAACCTCAACCGCTTTGAACAAAGGTACTTCCATCTTATTGTAAGGTTTCTGTTTATTTTCATTAAAATCTTCAATCGTGCTGAGAATTTCTTTTATCACCACTTTACTATCTTCGTTAACCAAACCTTCTTTTTTAGCTTCAGGAATAGCCACAAATAATATTTCAAGATGGGCATGTTTGTTATTATTCGTATCTGTATTTTCAATTTTATAACTGCCAAGCTCTCTTTTGCCTGTAAGTGTCTCATCAGGATAACCGCCAGCATCACGATAGATTGCAAAATCATCATGCAATGTTTGCAGATGACGATAGATACTAACCGCCACCCCTTTTTCGTAATTGGCTTCTACAATATAAATACTATAGATGCCATCATTGCCAGTATCTTTTGCAATCCAAGTGATATAAGATTGCAGATTTTCACCTTTAATTCTTTCATCAGGCACATAATAAGCCGTGCCATTATTGAAACTTTCACCCTGACTAGTTTTAACTTTGTATATCTGGTCTACATCTCTGCCCCAATGGGTGCGCAATCCATTCATCAGCGTTTCCACCTTGGAAAGAAAATTTGTATCATAAATACCAGCAGATTTTGCGTCCTCTATGAAATTGTTGCATGTAACTTTATGAAAAGTTTTCCTTGCTCTGAATTCACCTTCGGCAGTAGTGGTAACAAGGTTATTACCAAATTGTTCCAATTCGTAATAAACAGGGTTTTGTTGGCTTAAATTATGTTCTTGTTCTAGCTGTATAACCACACGCCCCAAAGCTTCTAACATTTCGTTATCCAACGGTTCCTCAAAATCTTCTGCTAATTTCAGAATATTTGAATCTATTTTTTTCATAAAATTCTCTAGCCTTTGGTTCTGCTGACTAGAAAGTTGCAGTTGATTTTTTTTGATATGTTTTAATAAATAAGTCGTTTGGAATATTTTTAATTCCTTACCATCTTCAAGCATATTAAATAATTCAGTAACATTATTACCAAGACTAGGTAATTTAGCCTGCAAATTCTTGTTCATGATATATGTTTCAAGCACGGCTTGTAAATCATCAGGCATGGCACGGGCAAGCTCGTTATTATTCACCACATGCTGATAAAATGGCAGTAGCTTTTCAATCTCGTGCGCCTCAAGCCGTTTGGTCGATGCAAGCTTCATCAGTAATTCCAAAATATCCGCACTCTGTTGCTTAAATTCAGAAAAAGAATTAAACTTTTCGATATATTGCATAAAATCCCTCATGCCATTCTCATAAAGCTTGTTTTGATATTCTATGAGTTTGATTTGGGGTTTTTGCGGTAATTTTTTGATTTTCTCATCCGTATTATCCAAGATGATGATACATTCATAACATTCCTTATCGGAAATAGATTCATTTTTCGTCATTTTTTTCAGATTGGTAACAAATTGCAAACCAATTTGACTGCTAACATCTATATCTTGTTGCTTCACAATATAGGCGATGAGATTATCAAAAGCTTTTTCAGGCAGTTCCGATAATTTACCTGCTTGGTCGATTTTTTGAATCAGCTCATCAGTTTGGTGATTGCCATTAAAATTCTGCTGATATTGTGCTTTCATTAATTCAGTCATTAAGGGTTCCGAAAGATTCACATAGCGATTGATATCAAGCAGAGTACGCAAATCTCTATCGTTGCTAAGCTCATTGAATGTTTGATTAATTTCGCTAATAGGACGGAAATAATCATATTGGAAGTTAATTTTCTGCGCGATGCTAACAATAGAAGCGTAATATTGGGGTTCGCTAAGATTTTGCAATGTTTCACGACGCTGTCTGATATGCTCTAAAGCACGCATTTCAATATCATTAAATTCCCAAGCCTTCGCGCAAAGTCTGATAAGACCCATTTTTGCATCATCATCACTCAAATAAGAATGATGATTTTTGCAAATTTCATAGGCGTCTTTAGCCTCTTGCGTGCTGATGTAGTTATTGGTTTCAAGCTTCTGCAAGCAGTCAGTAACTTTTTCTACCGAGCTATCAGGCATGCCTTGTGTAAGTGTATCTATATACATAATTTTTTCCTCTTTTAAATGATGCGGGGGTCGACATACACTTCGTTATTTTTTGGGGGTGCGACCTTGCTTATCGCAAGGAACCCCAAACCCCCGCTATTATTCTCAATAACCATCGGTAATGTTTTTCATCCCCGTGAACGCAAAAGCTATGTGCTCCTTTGTATCTGTTTAACATAATACATGAATAACACAACTATAGATTGTGTTATTTCTATATAAAATGTTTTAATACAAGGAAATTGCCTATTTATGTTCATAAAAAATTTAATATTACTAAACAGCAATAAACCTTATATGTTATTTGTATCATATGTAAATAAGGTTGTAAAGAACAAAATTAGAATAATGTTTGAGGTTTTTATGCGGGGGTCGACATACGCTCCATTATTTAAGGGGGAGGCGACTTCGCATATCGGTATCGAGGCAAAAGCCCGCTACCTTGCGAAGCTCCCCCTTAACAACCCCCTCGCTGTGCTTTATACTCAAATCGTAGTGTGGCTTAACAACCCCCCGCACTACTCAAAATTAACATTGAGATGTTTGCAAACCCCGCGTTTATATTATCATTCCCAATGCTTCAATATTTCAACCCCCTCGCTCGTGGCTTGCACAAAATATTTCGATAGCAATCCGCATCGACTATGTTGGTTAAAAATACGCAAAAACGGCTTAGAATATAGGGTAATAATGGCTCCGCGAGCAGGACTCGAACCTGCGACAAGGTGATTAACAGACCGTGAAACTATCTTTAATGAAAATTACTCACTCTTTATAAAATGATATAAAGCCTTTATTGACAAGGCTTTTAAGCTATGATAGTTTAATTTTAATTTTTCTAATATCATCAACTTTACGCTAAAAGGTAGCCTCAGTTTTAAAAAAGTAGCCCCGAACGCGAAGCTAAATTTTACAAAAGCCGTTTTAGATTCATTGCCCTTATCAGAACAAGCGATTGCTTTATTGCATGATATGCGTAAAGCGCATTTGCAAGATACAGTGATAGCGCATAGTTCGTATCTATTCCCCTCGCCTGTGAATGCGTTAAAACCGATTGCCTATATCTATCACTTTTGGAAAAGCGTTTGCATCGATGCAGGGCTTAGCAATGTGCGCGTGCATGATTTACGGCATAGTTTCGCATCGCACCTTGTGCAAAGCGGGGTAAGCTTGCCGATTATTGGGCGGTTGTTAGGGCATACGCAAGCACAAACCACCATGCGCTATGCACATCTTGCCGATAAACCGTTACGTGAAGCGGTGAACATGTTTATGACACGTAAAGATGTTTAAGGTTGCTAATATCAGTTTAAAATTATAGAATTGCGATGCAAGATGTTTAAATAATAGGGCAAAAAAATGAAAAATGATGAGGCAATCAAAAAACTTCTTGATGAGGAAAAGGTAGAATTTATTCATCAAGCTTCAAAAGAATATTTGCTACACACAATAGATAGTATTAAATCATCAAACACAAAAGCAACTTTAATTTTAGGGTTTACTCTTTCTGTTATGGCTTTTGCTATTCCTGCTATCTTAAATCAAAATAACAGCTATGGTTTGAAAACTGAAATATTTTTAATATTTATTATCGCTATTTATACAGTTGTATCTTTCTATGTTATACGTACTGCTATTTTTCCTATAAGCTATGCTGTAAGTGGGAATGAACCTGATAATCTTATAAAGCAAGAAGTATTAAAAAATGATATAATGCAAATAAAATTATCGGAAATGAATGACTATCAAGAAAGAATTAACCTAAACATAGAAATTTCTAATAAGCTCAATAAGGTTATCAGCTCAATAAGGTTATCAGAAAATCAATCTATAGCGTTATTCTTTCACCATTATTAATTGCAATTATTATTTTTGCTTTCTCATCAATCTAGAAGTGGTATCGCTATTGGTCATTAATCTAGGCGATTGAATTTTAGTAGCAGAAGCGACAGGTTGCGAAGCAGGTTTAGGTTGAGATGCTGAAGGCTTAGATTTAGTAGACATAATACTATCCTCTTAATATGCGTTATTCTATGAGATATAGCATGTTTCTACTTAAAATACAATGTTATCTATAAGGATTAAGATAATGGTACAAGAACAATTTTTATTCACCCCCCATGCAGGTGAAATGCTGAAAGACTTTATTGCTGATACCGATGGGCTGAATGCAACCAAACTTGCAAGGGCGGTTGATATTGCACCCAAGCGGTTATATGCCGTTATAAACGGCACGCAAGCGGTTAATGATGATATTGATGAAAATTATGCAAATATTATAAAATATCGCAAGGCACGACGTGGCTTATTGATGCGGGGTGCAATCGAGCACTGCGCTATGCAATCCCCCCGCGCCCCTGATTATACGGGGGGAAACCGCGATTCCGCTATGCAATCCCCCCGCGCCCCCTTAAATAATGATGCTTTCGCAACAATACGGAATTTAGTGTGAGTCACAGCGAGGAGGTTAAGGCAATCGAGATTTTGATATGTGGCACAGCGGGGGGTTGTTAAGGGGGGTTAATCGCAAGGCAAGTGGCTTGTCCTACTTGCCGAGAAGCGATACCGCACCCCCCTTAAATGATAATGCCTCTGATTTGAAAACGTGGATTGAGAGTAAGATGGTGGGGTGAAATATCAGATAAATCATGTTATAGTTTTATTAGATAGCTATTTCATCAAGGAACAGTAACATATGCCAGAATTCAACGAAGGGCTAAAAGAGCTTAGTGAAGAAAGAGAAAAACATATCCAATCTTGTAAAAAGAATGGAGATAATAGTTATAAACTACTTGCTGAAGATTTATATAATGATTCCGCGCATCTGTTAGATGAATTGTTACAAAATGCTGATGATACCAAAGCAACAGAAGCTTGTTTTACATTTACTGATGAAGCTCTTACAATTACCCATAATGGAAAAGCATTTGATTATAGAGATGTAGAAGCTATCACAGGAGCAGGCAGTACAACAAAAAAGGAAGGGCAAATTGGTAAGTTTGGCGCTGGATTTAAAAGCGTTTTTCAAATCACTAACAAACCTGAAATTCATTGCCGTAATTATCATTTTTCTATTGAGAAATATATTATTCCTGAAGCGAAAAGCATATTAGGGTATGAGAACAAAAAAACAAAAATAATACTGCCCTTTAAATGTGGAGAAGAAACTGAAAAGGTTAAAAATGCAATTCAAGAAAAATTAGAATCTTTTCCATTATGCTATTTGTTGTTTTTACAGAATCTTAAAACTATCAATATTGTTTCAAAAGAAGTTAAAATTAAGTTATCAAAACATATTGAGAATATTTCTGATAATTTACAAAAAATAACAATTGTTAAAAACAATGATGCCGATGATGAACAAAAAGAAACATATCTTATTTATAAAAAACAAAATGAAATAAATAATAAAAATATAGAAACACAAATTGCTTATAGGCAAGTTAATGATAAAATCAAACCTTTAAGCGAGGAAGAAAAAAACCCTTTATTTGTATTTTTTCCTTTGATTAGTCAAAAACCAGATTTGAAATTTTTTATCAATATTCCTTATAAAGTTGCTCTTAATAGAGAATCTTTTAATAATGAGTCCCCTGAAAATAAAAAGCTTACCCAGCTTGCTGCTGAAATGGTTGCGGAAACCTTACCTTTAATTAAAGAACAAGGATGGCTAGATATTTATTTTTTTATATGCCTGCCTATTGATAATGCAAATACACACTTTCTTTATCGTGCGATTTATCATGAAATTATAAAAAAAATACAAAATGAACCTTTATTACCAACTACCAATGGCGAATATATTACCCCACAGCAGGCATTAATTGCCAGTGATATTTGGCTACAAAAAAATCTAACCAATGATGACTTAAAAACTTTAGGCTATGAAGGTAAAAAATGGTTAGCCCCACCAACATTATTGAAAACATATTTAAAAGATTCATTTGAGATTCAACATATTGATTGGGATGATTTTATAAAACATAAAAAATTAGAAGCCTTATTAGAAAAGCAAGATAATGAATGGTTGAAAAACTTTTACGGAAAGGTTTATGAAAAGTCTAATTATGTACTCAATTATATCTTAAAAGAGAAAAAAATTATCCGCCTTTGTAACGAAAAGATGCAAGCTCCTTTCGTTAAGAATGTTGATGATGAGCATGAGTTGCAAATTTACCGATATGATAAAGTATTTTCTGGAAGATACCCTGAATTTAAAGATATGATAGCTTCTGATTTTCTTCCTAAAGAAAAAAGTGAGAATGTTGAAAAAGAAAAACCAGAGTTAGAATCCTATCATAAATTCTTCATGGAGCTTTTGAAAATTCAAAAACCTGCTATTAACGCTATCATTAGAAAAAAATTGAAAGATTATAATTATGATAAAAAATACCATAACAAAGATATTGAAATATACCAAAGTGATATGGCAGAAATTAAAAATCTAATTGGAAATTCAGATGTTGATTTTTCTTTTATCTATAAAGAATTTTATACAGTCCCTGCCTATAAAAATATGGGTGATGAGACCATTCATTACCTAAAAGCTGATGATAAAAAACTTTACGAAAAAGAATCTAACTTAGAAAACTGGTTTTCGAATAACAAAGCAGACGAAATTTATTTTGCCAATGAAACAAAGATGGGGGAATTATACCAATCAGTCAAGGAAAGCTTACAAGATAAAGCTATTCTACAAACTAGACCTCAAATTAGTGGAAATTGTAATTATAAAGAGACAGGTTATCGCAATCACAAAGAAGGTGATAAAAAGTTTAATCCTAAGTTAATGATTATAGGCGCAGAATGTGCTGTAAAAAAAATAAATTTTGAAAAATCTATTTATCTATGGAAAATGTTACGAGAAATTATCAGCGGGCGTGATGCTGACCATGTCTTAAAAGGCTTTGTTTATCGTAGTAAGAATCAAAACAAGTTAAAGAATGAAGAAAACAGATACGAAGAAATATCTGAAATTGGTAAAATTGTTCTAAACGAACCATGGCTATATAGCCAAGATGAACAATTAATTAACAAATCCAATAATGATATTTTACCAGATGATTTGCACCCTGATTACGGGGCTGATAGCGATGTTAGTAAACCGATAATCATGGCACTACAATTGAAATTATCTGAAGATATAGATATGGAAGAAAAGCTAAAAGCACAAGGCAAAAAAATTGTTGATAAAACCGAATGGGAAGAGTTGCAAGAATTTAAAAAACAAAAAGAACAAAAAGTACAAGAAGAAGAAAATACTGAAATTATTGAAAAAGATACAAGAACAACCTTTCCTCGCACTAATTCCCGTAACCCGCAAACCAGTGGAAATGGTGGCGGTGGTAAGAGTCAACGAACAGCACAAGCAAAAAACGAACAAGGTAAACAAGCAGAAAAAGAAGCTGTAAGCTATCTTAGAAAAGAATATCCCACCGCTGATGTTGAAAATCTTAATGAAGATGGGCAACGTGGCATAGGTTATGATATTACTGTAAAAGAAAAGGGCAAAATCCATTATTATGAGGTTAAATCCATGACAACCAAAAACCCAACATCATTAACATTATCAAAGGCACAATGGGAATGTGCTGAACAATATGGGGAATGTTATAACATATTCTTATTACACGGTTTCGGCACAGATGAACCTAAAATTAAAATTTTTAACAACCCCTCTAAAGAAGAAGGTTGCACAGCCGAAGCGGGTGCGGTGATTATAAAATGGCAATGGAATTAAGCACAATGTAATTTTCAATTGATAATTTTTAAATTGAGACCACATACGGGATGGCATGGATAGATAAACGACTTAAGATTGAAAATATATCCGTAGAGTTTTGAGGTTTCATTATATTAAGGGGGGTCGACATACGCTCCATTATTTAAGGGGGAGGCGACTTCGCATATCGGTATCGAGGCAAAAGCCCGCTACCTTGCGAAGCTCCCCCTTAACAACCCCCTCGCTGTGTTTTATACTCAAATCGTAGTGTGGCTTAACAACCCCCCGCACTACTCAAAATTAACATTGAGATGTTTGCAAACCCCGCGTTTATATTATCATTCCCAATGCTTCAATATTTCAACCCCCTCGCTCGTGGCTTGCACAAAATATTTCGATAGCAATCCGCATCGACTATGTTGGTTGAAAATACGCAAAAACGGCTTAGAATATAGAGAAATAATGGCTCCGCGAGCAGGACTCGAACCTGCGACAGGGTGATTAACAGTCACCTGCTCTACCAACTGAGCTATCGCGGAATATCATTGCACGCATGTTACTCAAAATTATATTTTTTGGCAAGCATGGAATAAAAATTTGTGAAAAAATTCTCAAGAAAGACTTAAAAGAAAGGCACTTCTAAACCAAATGATATTTCACGTCGGTTATCTTGGTCTTGAATTTTAAATGTTAGAAGTAAATTCGCAGGTAAATTGAAGAAGATGCTATGTTCGATTGTTTTATCTTTTTTGACATCAAAATTTTCTTTATCGGGTGCCGTGCCATTGCGCTGATAATATTCATAGCCTACAGGGAAACGTGCCACGGAATGGTAAGGTTCAAAACGGAAATATAAATGTGAATCATAATGCTGGTCAATGGTTGAAAAATCAGCATCTACAGTGCGCGTTTTGCGCCTGCTTGCTTCTACATTATAAGCATAGCGTAAGGATATAGGCAGTTTATGTCCAATATAGAAAAAGGGCGTAAATCCAAATGCTTCACCATCTTGGTCGGCGGTATTATTCACGATGAGCGAGTTATATATGCCAATTTTAACAGGCGAACCATCGCGGTTGAAAAATAACACACGTGTGCCAATACTGCTACGGATATATTCGGTTTTCAAATCATTGCTTGGACCTGATTTTTGCGCGTAAAAAGCATCGTCCGGGTTGAGGTTTGTTTGATAATAATTACCAAATAAAGAAAATTTTTCCGTTGGTGAAAAAGAAAGATAAGTATGTTTTGTTTCACGGTCAACCGCTTTTGGTACATCCTCATCCATTATATTTGTATCGGCATTAGCATTCCGATTGGCCGTACTGTTAAAAAATGAGAAATAACCTACGGAATCAAATGAACCTACAGGCATATAGGTAAAGGCTTGGGCATTGCCTGCCAAAAGAAAAATGGTGATAATGAAAGTAAGGCGCGTGTGAAAATACATGTTTAATCCTTATATATGCGTTTTATGTTGTGTGATTGTAATGGTTTCGGTATTTCTACCGCCATTATTTGATTGAGGGGGAACAATGATGGCAATTGTCACACAAAGCGCGGTAATGCTATAAATAAGCGTTGGACCGAAGCGTAGTAAAAAACTATCATTATGGTTATGGATGCTAAATTGTTTCTTTTTGCGTGAAAACATGATGTGATTCCTAATAATATATATATTGTTATGCTTGACTTTTCTTGATTGTTAAGCACATAATCAATCATTATGAATGCAAGTTTTGTGCCGATAAATGGGTTCAACAAAACGGTGATAAATGATAAGGTTGTGTGAAATGGTTAAATTTGGATTGAGCTTATTAATGGTATTACAATTTTTTGCTTTTAATGCACATGGTGCAGGGAATGCACCGATTTTGGTAGAATTATTTACATCAGAGGGCTGTTCATCGTGCCCGCCAGCTGAGGCATTGCTGAATGAATTAAGCGGGCATAAAGATGTGGTAACGGTTGCTTATCATGTGACTTATTGGGATTATTTGGGTTGGAAAGATAAATATGCCAAAAAATGGGGCACAGATAGGCAAAAATTATATGCCCGCGCGCTAAGAACGCGGACAATCTATACACCGCAGATGGTGATTGATGGACGGCATCACGAGGTGGGTTCAAAACGTGGGCAGGTTACTGAATTAATTACGCGCCGTCAAAGCGATAATAATCGGGTGCTGATTAGCTTGAAAAGATTGAATAGAGAACAATATCAGGTGAAGGTTGATAAAACCAATCTGAAGGAAAAACCACGCGGTAAAATTGATATTGTGGCAGTGTATTTTATCGGCCCGCAAGAAACAGCGGTACAAGCAGGTGAAAATCGTGGCAAAACATTAAAGCATAAAACAATTGCCAAAAAAATAGAAGTAATTGGTGAATGGCAGGGCAAAGAAGATATTATGCAATATCAAGTGACGCGCCCCGCTGATGATGATATTACGGGTGTGGCAGTGTTTGCACAAGTGAAGCCGATTGGCATTGTGCTTGGTAGCAATAAACATATATTTTAAGATAATCAAGTGATGCCAGTGATAACTGTGAAGCATATATATTTTGTATTTTATTTGGAAGGGTAGAATAATGGAAGCAATAGCGCATCTATTGAATGCAGTGAATGGTTTTGTATGGGGCCCTGTAACACTCATTTTGCTTGCTTTTGCAGGTATCTATCTTACCATCGGGTTAAGATTTATTCAATTTCGCAAATTAAAACATGCCTTTAGTGAATTGTTGCGTGGGCGCGAAAAAGATGAAGATTCTGGTGATATTACCCCATTTAACAGTCTGATGACTGCTCTTTCTGGCACGGTTGGTACGGGCAATATTGCAGGTGTGGCAACGGCTGTATTTTTTGGTGGGCCCGGCGCACTTGTCTATATGTGGCTGATTGGTTTGATTGGCATGGCGACAAAGTTTTCTGAATGTATGCTGGGTGCTGAATATCGGGAAAAAACCCCTGAAGGGCATTATGCAGGCGGCCCTATGTATTACATGAAGAATGGTATTGGTGGACCTATCGGCAAAACATTAGGCGGATTTTTTGCGGTTGTTCTGCTGATTGCAGGGTTTGGTATTGGCAATGGCGTACAAGCAAATTCGATTGCCAGCACAATGGAAGGCACACTTGGTATTCCTGCTTTTGTTACGGGTATTATTCTTGCGGCTGTTGTTGGTTTGGTGATTATCGGTGGTATTAAACGTATCGGTGATGTGGCTGGTAAAGTTGTACCCTTTATGATTGTGCTTTATGTGGCAACGGGTTTGTTCGTTATTCTGGTCAATATCACGGAATTGGATAATGCGTTAAAAATTATTTTCAGCAGTGCATTTTCTGGACATGCCGCTGCGGGTGGCTTTGCAGGTGCCACAATGAAAATGGCAATTCAATTAGGTTTTTCTCGCGGTGTCTTTTCAAATGAATCTGGGCTTGGTAGTGCTGCGATAGCACATGCTGCCGCACAAACAAAAAGCCCTGTTCGCCAAGGGCATATTGCCATGTTAGGCACATTCATTGATACGATTATTGTGTGTACCATTACAGGCATAGCCATTGTTATCACAGGTGCTTATACAAGTGGAGAAACTGGCGCGGCGTTAACTTCGGCGGCTTTTGCCACAACTTATGGCGGTTTGGGCAGTCATATTGTGAATATCACATTGCTATTCTTTGTATTTACAACGATTTTGGCGTGGTATTTCTATTGCGAGCGTGCCTTAAATTATTTTGGTGCAAGCAAAATGATGATTACTGCCTATCGGATGATATGGCTAATCGTGGTTGTTATTGGCGCAACTGCTGAATTAAATTTTGTTTGGACATTTGCCGATACAGCGAATGCCTTCATGTTTTATCCCAATATTATTGCGCTGATATGGTTGTCGCCAAGAATTTTTAATAAAACTAGAGAATATTGGAACGAATAAAATATTACTTTTGTAAGAATTTTAGATTATAGCGGTAGGCATCATCCAATGCCTGCAAAGATGCATCAATAATATTCTCTGAAACGCCTACAGTTTCCCAGCGATTGCCTTTATTATCTTGTGATTCAATGGTAACACGGGTGACCGCATCCGTACCGATACTGCTATTTGATGGCGGGATAATTCGCACCTTATAATCAATCAATTGCATGAATTCTAAATTTTTATAATAAGATAAAATAGCACGACGCATGGCTTTATCAAGCGCATTCACAGGGCCTTTCCCGAAAGCAACTGTGGTTTCGATGATTTCTTTGTCATCATTCGGGGTAGAAAATGTAATCACTAAAGTTGCCTCTGATTCAATCTCTAAATTGCCCGATATTGTAAAGCGTTTTTCATCAATCACGCGAAATCGTTTAATCGTATAATAATGTGGCATTTGATTCAAAATATCAAAGGTAAGTAACGCAAAAGAAGCTTCGGCACCATCATAGCTGTAACCATTATTTTCACGTTCTTTTAAGTGATGCATGATTTTTTGAATTTGATGTTTTTCTAAACTATCTAAATCAAGTCCATAAGTAGATAAACGTTCGGCAAGATTTGCGCGTCCGGCTTGATTAGAAACAATCACACGGCGCGTATTGCCAACTTGTTCAGGTGCAATATGCTCATAAGTGTTGCTATTTTTTGCCATGCCCGATGCATGTAGCCCGCCTTTATGGGCAAAGGCACGTGTACCAACATAAGGAGCACCCTTATGGGGTGATTGATTAAGCCTATCATCTAACAGACGTGATAATTTTAACAACCCATGCAATTTTTTCTTGTTAATTTTTTTTGCTTGGTAATCCATTTTTAACAATAAGGTTGGGATTAATGTAATCAGATTGGCATTGCCGCATCTCTCCCCTAACCCGTTCAAAGTGCCTTGAATATGGGTTGCCCCTGCGCGAACAGCGGCGATACTATTGGCAACAGCATTGCCAGTATCATCATGGCTATGAATGCCTATTTCCACTTTTTCTTTTGGGAAATATTGATAAATCTGCGCGACAATTTCATAAATTTCATGAGGCAATGTACCCCCATTGGTATCGCATAAAACAAGCGTATCCACCCCTGCTTCGTAAGCGGCAGTTAAACATTTTAAGGCGTAATCAGGATTATTTTTATAACCATCAAAAAAATGCTCCGCATCAAAAAACATTTGTTCTTTATTCTTCTTACCATGTTTAATGGAATCAGCAATCATATCAAGATTCTCATCTAGCGTAATGCCTAACGCTTCAGTGACTTGAAAATCCCAACTTTTGCCTACCAAACAGGCGATAGGCGCAGATGAATTTATCACCATTGCCAATGATGGGTCGTTACCTGCGCTGGTATTTGCGCGCCGAGTCATACCAAAGGCAACCAATTTACTGTTCTTAAATTGTGGCGGTTTTTCAAAAAAACTATTATCGCCAGGGTTTGCGCCGGGCCAGCCACCTTCAATGAAATCAATCCCAAATTCATCAAGTGCCGTTGCAATCGCATTTTTATCTGCCAGTGAAAAATCCACGCCCATCGTTTGCGCACCATCACGCAAGGTGGTATCAAAAAAAATTAACGTTTTTTCCATAAGGTTTTAGTCTCGGTATCTTCTAATAAAATATCATTCTGTTCTAGTGTATCACGGATACTATCCGCAAGAGCATAATTTTTATCATGCCGTGCTTGATTTCTTTGTGCAATCATGGTTTCGATTTTTTCTGCCGTGAATGCTTTATGATTGCCTGCAAACCATTCATCAGGCGATTGTTGCATAATGCCTAAAAGATGTGCGGATGCAAGGAATCTTTTGACCAATCTTAAATCAGTGTTTTGTTGATTGATTTGCGTTGCCATATGATGAAGGTGACTTAAAGCAAGGGGGGTGTTTAAGTCATCAGATAATGCCGCAAGCAGATTTTCATCGGCATCATTTTCATCGGCATCATTTTTATCGGCATTATTTTCATTTGGCGCGGTTACATCCGTTTCAACCATGCGCAATGCCTGATAGAATTTATCTAAAATTGTTTGCGCCTCATTCATTTTATCATAAGAAAAATCTAGCGGTTGCCGATAATGAGTCATCAGCAATAATAAGCGAATAGTCTCACCATGATAATCTTTTAACAAATCATTCACCGTAAAAAAATTGCCTAAAGATTTTGACATTTTCTCACCATTGGCAAGCACATATCCATTATGTAACCAATATTGTGCGTGCTGACTTTCAGGGCAAGCGGCACAGCTTTGGGCATATTCATTATAATGATGGGGAAATAATAAATCTTGTCCGCCACCATGAATATCAAAATCCGCGCCTAAATATTCCATCGCCATTGCCGAACATTCAATATGCCAGCCCGGTCTGCCAAAACCAAAAGGGCTATCCCAGCCAACAGTAATATTGGTATCCCCGCCTGAAGGTTTCCACAAAACAAAATCACGTGAATCTTTTTTATAAGGTGCCACTTCCACCCTTGCCCCCTCGCGTAATTTATCGGCATCAAGAGGAATAAGCTGATGCTTTTCAGTTATTTTTGCATGAGAGAATAGCACATGCCCCTCAGCCTGATATGCAAAACCATTTTCCAACAAAGTTGAAATCATGGCAATCATATGGCTGATATGCTCGGTAGCTTTGGGTTGATGCGTGGGCTCAAGGCAATTTAATGATTGGCAATTATCAAGAAAATTACGGGTTGTTTGCGTGGTTAATGTTGCAATATTAATATTTTTTTCATGGGCGCATTGATAAATTTTATCATCTAAATCAGTAATATTGCGCACATAGGTAATCTTTTTATAACGATGATTTAACAATCGAAACAGACAATCAAAAATCACTAAAGGGCGCGCATTGCCAATATGAATACAATTATAAACAGTAGGTCCACAGACATAAAGTTTAATATGATTGGCATCTAATGGGCTAAAATGTTCTTTTTTGCCAGTGCGGCTATTCAAAAATTGCATGGAATTGAATTACATTAATCCACGTTTTTTCATCACATAGCGTTGATGATAATCTTCTGCCAGATAAAAGGTTTTTGCAGGCGATAATTCTGTTGCAATTGGTTTTTTTAACTGTGATTGCTGTATTCGAATAGACTTTTGCGCTTGCTCTTTTTGTGTTTCATCCAGATAGAAAATAGCACTTCTATATTGTGTGCCAACATCCACCCCTTGCCTATTAACTTGTGTAGGGTCATGACATTCCCAGAACTTTTCTAAAAGAGTTGCATAGCTGATGATTGTTTCATCAAATTCAACTGCAATCGCTTCGGCATGCCCGGTATTTTTATAGCATATATCTTTATAGGTTGGGTCTTTTGTGTTGCCACCGGTATAACCAACCTTTGTATCCGTCACGCCATTGGTTTCTAAAAAATCCTGTTCGATGCCCCAGAAACAACCCGCTGCTAAAATGGCTTTTGCCATCATCTTAATCCTTTCCTGATTAAAAATTATATTATTTGTATTTTATGTTTTTTTAACAAATTAGGCAAGTTTTTAGATATTGAAAAATCCTATCTTGTTGGCTATTGTCAACTCTGCTATTATCAGCACGAAAATGGATAAAGGGTCGTTAGCTCAGTTGGTTAGAGCGTTGCCTTGACATGGCAGAGGTCGTTGGTTCGAATCCAATACGACCCACCATTTTATAATATAATGATGATGTAAGGATATTATGGTTAAGAAAGTTATGCTTGTTGGGTGCGGTGTTTGGGGTAAAAACCATGCCCGCAATTTGCACGAGATGGGCGCGCTTGCGGCAATTGCTGACCCACAAGCAGGGCAGATAGCTCAAGAATATAATGTGCCACAATTTGATAATATCACGCAAATGATTGATGGCTGTGCAAAAATGAATGATGCACCTACGGCGATTGTGATTGCATCGCCTGATACCACGCATGATGAATATGGCAAAATAGCCCTTGCCGCGAATTTAGATATTCTCATGGAAAAGCCTTTGACAATGGATGTTAGAAGTGCCCGTGAATTATGTGCGATGGCGCAAAAAAAGGGTAAGATTTTAATGGTAGGGCATTTATTGCGTTATCATCCTGCATTTCGCTGTTTACTAAAAACAGTGCAAGCGGGCATGATTGGTGAGGTGAAAAACATCTTATCTATTCGTCATGATATTTTTGAAACCCCACGCGATAGTGATTTGATTTGGGGCTATGGACCGCATGATGCATCGATGGTGGCAGCATTGATTGGTGAGGGAAATCAGTTGCAAGCATCAGGTTTTTATGGTGATGCTCAAAAAGAATGCGTGCTAACTTCATCATTCGCATCTGGCACGCAAGCAACAATTTCATTAAGCTGGCAAGCTCCAAAAAGGCGGTTGCTTCATGTGCAAGGCACGAAAGGGCAAATTATCTTTGATGATGCACAGGCTGATGGCAAAAAAATCATGGCACATTATTTGGGGGTTGACCAACCGAGAATCATCGATTACCATTCATTCCAACCGTTACTTTGCGAGTTAGAACATTTCTTATGTTGTCTGAATGATAGAAACATGCCCCTCACGGGTGCTGATGAAGCCATTAGGGTTATGGAAATTTTAGATGCCAGTGCTAAAATGGTAGTGCTAAAATAGATAGTTCTGCTAAAATAGCGTGATGAAATGATAAGATGATGGCTGATGATGCGTTACAATTAAATGAGTGGCAGGAATCATTATTAGCTGGTGCGCAAGGCGAAGCCATGCAATTTGCGATGCATCTTGTGGTAAAAGCGGCTCAATTAATGGGCGCGTCTCGATTGATTCCTGCACATTATCTTCACATTGATGCTTGCCATTATTACGGCACAGCGCATCTTGATTTTGCAAAAAAAATGCTTGCAGATGGCGCGCGTTTCCAAATTCCTGCCCTCACCAATACCGTGCCAGTTAGCCTTATTCAAGAAGAGTTTCGTGATGGCACCGCACCGCCTAATATGCTACGTGAAGCAAAAGAATTGGCAGAAATTTATCTTGAGATGGGGGCGCAACCCGTTTGGACATGCGCGCCTTATCATTTGCCCGATGCGCCAAAAATGGGTGATCATATTATTGTTGGCGAATCCAATGCCGTCACTTATTTTAATTCGGTTGTTGGGGCATGCACCAATAAATATGGTGATTTTTTAGATGTGGCATGTGGGTTGGTGCAATGCGTGCCAGAAGCAGGTATGCATTGTGAAGATAACAGGCGTGCAGAATTGGTGATAGATGTGAGCCATTTGCCGATGGCATTACGTACAACAGAAATTTTTTGCCATATTTTAGGGTGCTATCTTGGACGAATTGCAGGGGATAAAATTGCCGCTATCATTGGCTTGCCTGAAACACAGACACCTGATTATCACTTAAAAGCCCTTGCTGCCGCCGCTGCCGCATCGGGTGAGGTGATGTTGTTTCATCCGATTGGACTCACCACGCAAGCGCCTAATTTGCAAGCTGTTTTGCAAGAAAGCATTGAGATTGATTATGTATACCCTTCAGCAGATGCGCTGATTGCCATTCGTGATAGCCTATCAGGAGGGGTATCTGAGCATGAACATATGGCAGATGATGCGTTTGCAATGGTGGCGGTAGGCACGCCTCATTTTTCTTATGAAGAATTTGCACAATTAGTACCAATGGTAAAAGGGCGCAAGATTCATCGAACAATCATTTTTTATATTTCAACAAGCCGTTATATTTTGGCACAGATTGAATCGCAAGGCTGGGCTGAACAATTAAAGCAAGCAGGCATTATTTTGATGGTAGATAGTTGCACTTATTTTTCACCCGCAGTGAATGGTGCGAAAGGTAAGGTGATGACAAATTCAGCAAAATGGGCTTATTATGCGCCGGGAATGTTGCCGATTCATGTGATATTTGGAAGTTTGCACGATTGCGTGGAAAGCGCGATTGCAGGGAAAATTATCCGTCATCAGGATATATGGGCAGATGATTTTTGGGGGAAATAATCTATGCAAATCATAATTATATATAGGTGATGTGATGCAACAAAAATTTATCGCAGAGCAAATCATTCAAGCCGGCGAAGCACAAGGGGAAGTGCTGAAATTAGATGAAACTGTTAGCTTTTGGGGTGGTATCAATCCGCGTGATGGTAAAATTATTGATAGCCGTCATCCGCAATATGGCGTTTCAATAGGCAATAAAATTTTGTTATTGCCCTCATCGCGTGGCTCGGCAGGCACCCCCGGCGGAATAGCAGAAGCCATGCGATTGGGCTGCGCGCCTATTGCCATTCTATTGTTAAAGCCAGATGTTAATATTGCCATTGGTATGGCTGTTGCCGATACGTTATATGGCACGCAAACCCCCTTATTATCTATTGATAAACAATTATTTCGTCTGTTAGAAAATGAGATGCAAGTCACCATTCATGATGGCGAGATTGTTATTTTATAGATATATCTTGTACGCTAGAAATTTGTTTTTAAGGTAATTTGCTCAGGCAGTTCGATGGCAGTATATTTCTTTTCCCATTGCATTAAATTATGGTCGATTTCTTCCGAAGGCAAACATGTTTTGCGTGTTTTCAAATCTACATGTAATAAAAAATGTTCACCTGTAGCACATAATCTACCCGTATGATGATATAGCCTATGCAATAGATGAAGCTTTTTACTGGCCCCTAAAATAACTTGTGTGGTGATGATAATATTGTCACCGATATGCACTTCATCTAAATGGTAAATATGCGTTTGCACGGTAAAGTAACTTTTACCCCGTGCGATATAATCTTCATCAACACCTATGATTGTTAATAATTGATCGGATGCTTGCGAGAAAACTTGCAAATAATAGGCTTCATTCATATGACCATTAAAATCCACCCAATTTTGTGGAATTTGCCGTTGGACGGTAATCAGCAAGCCATCCTTATATTCTTTGCCACTATCTTTTTGATTGACCTGCTGGCTATCCATCAAAGCAGTTTCATGCTGTTTGATTGTGGCACCTGCGGCATGATTATTTTTTTTCAAAGCATGCATAATACCAACGAGATTATCATCACGGATTCTTTCTAATTGCTGAATAGAATAATGTCCTGATTGGGCATCCGATTGTTTGGCAATTTGGGTGATAAGCTTTTCATTAAGCTCTGGCACATTCATTAATTTTGTCCATTCCCATTCCAGTGCAGGACCAAATTGTTCAATAAAATGCTTCATGCCTGTTTTGCCCCCTGCAATACGATAGGTTTCAAACAAGCCCATTTGCGCCCATCGCAAACCAAAGCCATAAATAATAGCATCATCAATCTCGTGCGTTGTTGCAATGCCATCATTCACCAACCATAGCGATTCACGCCATACAGCTTCTAGCAATCTATCGGCAATATGGGCATCAATTTCTTGGCGCACCAATAAGGGCTTCATCCCAATATTCGTTAAGATAGCCATCACCTTATCGCAGAATGTTTTATTGTTTTGTGCAGAAGGCACAATTTCAACCAAAGGCAATAAATAAACAGGATTAAAAGGATGGCATACCAAAATCTGTTCTGGATTTTTCATGTTCTCTTGTAATTGCGAAGGCTTAAAGCCGGAAGTGGAAGAGGCAATAATCGTATCATCGCGGGCATATTGCTGAATATCAGCCAATATTTCATGCTTTATGGCAAGGTTTTCTGGTACACTTTCCTGAATCCAATCAGCAGATTGGACTGCTTGTGATAGGCTTTCTGCAAATTGTAATGTGCCTTCTTCTGGTAAGGAACAATGATATAAAGCAGGCAGGCTATGGCGAGCATTGTGTAAAATAGCATCTATGTTCTCTTTGGTATCTTTGGCAGGGTCAAAAATCATGACATCCCAGCCATTGAGTAAAAAACGTGCCGCCCAACCGCCACCAATAACGCCACCGCCAATAATTGCTATTTGTTTTTTTGTCATATGTGAGAATCTACTATTATTTAGGGTTGTTTATATCAGCTTCGGAAAAGCACATCACACCATCATTAATATATCATTTTGGAGAGTATTTTTCACAGATTATTTTATAAAAAATATTTGACAAGGGTAATTTCTCATGATAGAACATATAAAGAATATAAAAAATAATAATAATAAATATTCAGAACAAAATATATGTAAATAATTTACATAAGGGGTGTTACCATGATGCAAGATTCTATAAATCATCAAGAAATTTATCAGTTAAAGGGAGAGTATCATAATTTGCAGGCGCAGCATAAATGGTTGGAGGAACGGTTGGCATTGTTGCAAGAACAACAAAATATCTTAAATACACAACTTTGCCAACTTGATATCTAATATTTGATATTTAGTAATTAAATCTCATTTTTTTAAATTTCTTCTTGCTTACAACACAAGATTCATTTATGAAAGGCTTTTATTATTTTTGTAAAATATGATAGAGAGAACAGCCATGACGATGCATCCGATGAAAGCGTCCATCACTGATAATACTTTATTATTGCAACGCTACAATTATGTACGGGATTTTAGCTCGCAATTAGCTGAACCTTTATCGCCAGAAGATTGTCAGATTCAATCAATGAATGATACCAGCCCAACAAAATGGCATTTAGCCCATACCACTTGGTTTTTTGAAACGTTTATTTTGGTAGAATATATGAAAAACTACCAAAGGCAGAATGATGAGTTTCATTATCTCTATAATTCTTATTATAATGGTGCTGGGCAACAATTCCCGCGCCCTAAAAGAGGCATGGTAACACGCCCATCTTTGGCTGAAATTATGGATTATCGCGGATATGTCGACCGTCATATTGCTCAATTATTGGCTGATGAGCCACATCCTGAATTTTCAAAAATTGCCTTTTTGATTGAAATTGGCACCCATCACGAACAACAGCATCAAGAGTTAATTCTAACAGATATTAAACATGGTTTTTCGGTGAATACCAAGAATGCTATTTATTGCGACCGTAAACCAGAAATAGCCGTGCAAGCCAGCCCATTACAATGGGTTGATTTTTCTGAAGGTTTGTATGAAATTGGGCATGATAGCATGATGGGCTATGCGTTTGATAGTGAAGGTCCGAATCATCAATGTTGGTTGAATGGTTTTCAACTGGCATCACGCCCTGTTACCAATGGCGAATATTTGGCTTTCATGACGGATAAAGGTTATGATAATTCTGATTTATGGCTTTCTGAAGGGTGGTATTTTTTAGCAAAAAACAAAAGAGAGCACCCTGCTTATTGGCAAAAACGTGATGATGGCTGGTATCAATTTACTTTATCGGGTTGGTTGCCACTTAACCTTGAAGAACCTGTCTGTCATGTTAATTTTTATGAAGCACAAGCCTACGCCATGTGGGCAGGTGGTAGATTGCCAACTGAAGCTGAATGGGAAGTTGCCGCGACTCCGTTTGCCAATAAAGATGTGCCAGCCTTAGGCAGATTTCACCCCAATGTTGCGCAGGATAATGATAAATCAACAGCAAGCCCTTTGTTGCAAATGCCTTTATTACAAATGATTGGTGAGGTGTGGGAATGGACATTATCAAGCTATGCACCTTATCCGGGTTTTGAACCGCTAGAAGGGGTTGTTGGTGAATATAACGGTAAATTTATGTGCAATCAATATGTCTTACGGGGTGGCTCATGCGTAACCCCTGCTGAGCATATGCGTATCACCTATCGTAATTTTTTCCCTACACATATTGATTGGCAATTTACGGGCATCAGGTTGGCACGTAATAGTTAGAATATCATGGATCAATTATTTTTAAGTGATGTGATTGCGGGACTTTCCACAAATCAAAAAACACTACCTTGCAAATATTTTTATGATGCAGAAGGCTCGGCATTATTTGAAAAAATCTGTGATTGCGATGATTATTATATCACGCGCACTGAAATGCAATTATTACAAGAGATTGCGCCTGAATTAGCCACTTTATTTGATAAAAAAACAGCGTTAATTGAACCGGGCGCAGGAGCTGTTAAGAAAATCAGCCTTTTGCTTAAACAGATGCAAGATTTGCCGCTTTATGTGCCTATTGATATTTCTGGCAAATTTTTGCATGAAGCCGTGCAGGGAATGCAACAGGAATTTCCTGATTTACGTGTTCGGCCTATTGTGGGTGATTTTACCAAAGAAATTACGATTAAACAAAATCCAGATATTCAAAGACATATGATTTTTTTTCCCGGTTCCACTTTTGGCAATTTTGATGATAGGCAAGGCACAGAGTTTTTACAAAATATGCGCCGTTTAATGGGTGATAATGGTGGAATGATTATTGGTGTTGATGCAATTAAACCCATTGATATTTTAGAGCGCGCTTATGATGATAAACAGGGAATCACAGCTTTATTCAATAAAAATTTGCTCGTGCGAATTAATCATGAATTAGGGGGTGATTTTAAGATTACGGATTTCACGCATCGTGCCATTTTTAATGAGGAAAAAAGCCGAGTAGAAATGCATTTATGCTCTGATAGGATCCAAAATATAAAAATTGCTAATCGTGAGTTTTCTTTTGCAAAAGGCGAAACAATCCACACAGAAAATTCTTACAAATATAGCCTTGAGAAATTTGAAAAAACTGCGTCTCAAGCGGGTTTGCAAATCAAGCAATATTGGCAAGATTCGCAAAAATATTTTACGATTTATTATTTATCGGCTTGCTAATTATTCGGTTTCAGTGCTTTTCACTGCAGGGGTATCATCCTCATTATCACCATCATCAATAATGGGTGCTTTGGTAATGATTGGCACGTCAGTATCATCATCTTCTTCTGTGAAAATATCATCAGCGGGTGCATTATTTTCTACAATCACTTCATCATCAAGCGTTGGTTTTACAGGGGTTGGGGCTTTCAGAATTTGATTATTGCGTAACTTACGATTGGCTTGCACATCATAATCTGCTTTGCAAGAAGGGCAACTTAATCCTTCTATTTTTCCCATAGAATAAAATTTCTGTGAACATTCAGGACAAATAAATTTTTGACCCCATTCGGCTTTATACATATTAATCTCCGCTTAAAAAATCTTAAATCAGCTTGATTTTGGCTTGCAGTTACATGCGCTTTATGCAAAACTAGCCTCGCTGGCAGTTTTATAACATTTACCAGTTTTAATAACAACAAAATTTACAGATTTTTTGCTAAAGTGACAAAACATTCTTCAAACGCCTTTACAAATGATGCTTATGGCTATCTTTTTTTGGATAATAAATCGTTAAAAGGGCGTTTATCGATACCGGGTGATAAATCAATATCCCACCGTTCTATGATGCTTGCCTCCATCGCGAATGGGGTTAGCCATATTGAAAATTTACTACAATCTGAAGATGTGTTTTCTACCATGATTGCCATGCAACAATTAGGCGCGACTATTGAAGAAGAACGAAATGGTTTTAGGGTGCATGGTGTGGGTGCGCTGGGGTTATCGCAACCAGATAATGTGATTGATATGGGCAATTCAGGCACATCCGTGCGTTTGATTATGGGGCTTGTTTCATCGCATCCGATGGAAGTGTTTTTTACTGGTGATGAATCCTTGCGGAAACGCCCAATGGCGCGCATCACAACGCCACTTGCCAAAGGCGGTGTGCAAAGTGATTTACGTGAAGGGCGGTTTTTACCCTTACATTTGCGTGGCGGTGATGATTGTTTGCCAATCGCGCATGAAAGTTTGGTGGCTTCGGCACAGGTGAAATCGGCATTATTATTTTATGGGCTTAATGTGAATGGCACAACATCCGTGATTGAGCCTAGTCTATCGCGGAATCATAGCGAGATTATGTTGCGTTCTTTTGGCGCGGAATTGCAATGCGAACAGCTTGCGGATGGCAGGTTTCAAACAAGTGTGAATGGGGTGCAAGAATTGCAAGGCACTGATATTAATGTGCCCGGTGATATTTCATCGGCAGCGTTTTTGATTGTGGCAGCTTTGATTGTGCCTGATAGTGAATTGATATTGCAACATGTTGGGCTGAACCCGACCCGCACTGGCTTGCTGGATGTTTTATGGCAGATGGGTGCTGATATTGAAATTCAGCATGAGCGCGAAACAGGTGGCGAAAAAGTGGGTGATATTGTTGTTAAATATGGTCCGCTGAAGGCAGTGGATTTAGATGCTGATATTGCGCCACGTATGATTGATGAATATCCTATTTTGGCAGTGGTAGCCAGTTTTGCCAAAGGGGTAACAATAATGCGTGGCTTGGGTGAATTGAAAGTGAAGGAATCTGATAGATTGCAAGCGATTGCTGATGGTCTGAAAAAAGCAGGGGTTGCTTATAAGATGGGTGATGATTGGCTAGAAGTGACAGGCAGTAATCAGAAAAAGAATCGCGGGTTGGAAAAAAATGCGTTACCCATTGCCACCTATCACGACCATAGAATTGCGATGAGTTTTTTAATCATGGGTTTGCATAGTAAAGCACCGATTTATGTTGATGATACTTTATCGATTGGCACAAGTTTTCCGAATTTCTTTGAGCTGTTCACCGAAGCTGGTGCGTCTTTTTCAGAGAATGAAACATCATGATTATTGCAATTGATGGTCCGGCGGCATCTGGAAAAGGCACATTGGCAAAAAGATTGGCGCAAGAATGCAATCTTATTCATTTGGATACGGGGAAATTATATAGATTCATCACATGGCATTTGCAACAAAATGATAATTGCGATGTTGCCTCACAAGATTTTGAAAAAAATGTGCGGTTAGCCGTTGAGGCACTCACGTTAGACGCATTAAGTGATAAAGCGTTATTGGCAGAGCAGGTTGGGCAAATGGCATCGCAAATATCGGCACAGGCTTTTGTGCGTCAGCAATTAATGCCATTACAACGGAGTTTGGCAAAAAATATCCCGCAAGATAAGAATGGGCTGGTGCTAGATGGGCGCGATATTGGTACAGTGATTTTTCCCGATGCGGATTATAAATTTTTTCTGGATGCTTCTATCGATAAACGCGCAGAACGGCGGTATCAAGAAATGCAGGCAAAAAATATCAGCCTAGACGAAACCAGTTTAGAAGGGGTGAAGCAGATGATTATGACCCGTGATGAAGCCGATAGTCAGCGTGCTTTGGCTCCGTTGAAACCTGCCGATGATGCGATTCACCTTGATAGTAGCGATTTAACGATTGATTTGATGGTTATGCAGGCAAGAAACCATATGAATAAGGCTTAAAAACCCTTAATATCTTTGAAATTCATGCGTAATGATTGCTTTTTGCTAGATTTCCAAAGAAAAAATAGAAAATAGCAGAAAAACATTGCTGAAATGAAATTTGCACATTATAATCGCGCTGTTTTACTACCTCTTGATTATGGAGGTATGATAATTTTATATCTATTGATTTATATCCATTATGAAGGGTTTTAGTATATGTCGGCAAAGGAAGCTTTTGCAGAACTTTTTGAAGAAACAAGTGCAAGTCAGCCATTATTAGGTGAGGTTGTGCGCGGAATCGTTACTGGCGTTGAAAATGATTTTGTACTCATTGATGTGGGATTAAAGTCTGAAGGGCGAATTCCTCTCAAAGAATTTCTTTTTGCAGATGATAAAACTGAAATGTCGGTTGGTGAAAAGGTAAACGTTTTTATTGACCGTATGGAAAATCGTGATGGTGAAATGGTGCTTTCGCGTGAAAAAGCCCGCCGTCAGGAAGCATGGGAACATTTAGAAGGTTTTTACGAACGTGGTGAGCGTGTCACAGGCACAATTCATGGGCGTGTAAAAGCTGGCTTTACAGTTAATATTCAAGGCACAATTGCTTTTTTACCCGGCTCTCAAGTGGATGTGCGCCCTGTGCGTGATATTGCGCCGTTGATGGGTGAAGCGCAACCATTTCAGATTTTGAAAATGGATAGGGCGCGCAATAATATTGTGGTATCGCGTCGTGCTGTTTTAGAAGAAACACGGGCTGAGAAGAAAACTGAATTATTGAACAATATGGAAGAAGGCTCGGTGCATGATGGTATTGTCAAAAATATTACCAATTACGGTGCTTTCATTGATTTAGGCGGTATTGATGGCTTGCTTCATATTACAGATATTAGTTGGCGCAGAATTAATTCACCTGCTGAAGTGCTGACAGTAGGCGGAAGTGTGAAAGTGAAAGTGATTCGCTTTAGTAAGGATACTCAACGCGTATCTTTAGGCATGAAGCAATTAGAAGGCGATCCGTGGGAGAATGTAGAAGATAAATATCCGATTGGGGCTAAAGTAAAAGGCAGAGTGACAAATGTCACTGATTATGGTGCGTTTATTGAGCTTGATTCTGGTATTGAAGGTTTGGTGCATATTTCTGAAATGGATTGGACGAAGAAAAACACCAATCCGAATAAATTATTCTCAACATCAGAAGAAATTGAAGTGATGGTGCTGGAAATTGATAAGGAAAAAAGAAGAATTGCGCTTGGTGTTAAGCAATGTATGGAAAATCCGTGGCAGGCTTTTGCTGATACAAATAAGATTGATGATGTGATTGAAGGTGAGTTACATAATGTAACCGAATTTGGTATTTTCATTGGCTTGGTGGGTGATATTGATGGCATGGTGCATGCATCAGATATTAGCTGGGAAAAAGATGAAGCGAGCTCTATTGAAGAATATCGCGATAAAAAAGGTCACATGATTCAAGTGAAAATTCTTGATATTGATGTCGAAAAAGCACGTGTTGGTTTGGGCATTAAGCAATTGGCAGAAGACCCATTATCTGGTCAAGAAGGCAATGTCAGTAAAGGCAAGATTGTTACATGCCGTGTTACGGGTAGCAGTGATGCTGGGATTACCGTTGTGTTTGGTGATGATGATACGCAAGGCTTCATTAAACGTTCTGAATTGGGGCGTGAGCGAAAAGACCAAAATTCTGAACGGTTTGCTGTTGATGAAAAAGTAGATGCAAAAATCACAGGGCTTGATAAGAAAAGCCGTAAGGTTAACCTTTCTATTAAATCTTATGAAATACAAGATGAAAAACAAGCCATTGAAAATTATGGCTCATCAGATTCAGGGGCAACATTGGGCGATATTTTGGGCAATAGTTTGCGTGAGAAGCAAAAAAAGAATAGTGAATAATTGCTGATATTATGAATATTTGAACAAGCCTCTTTTTGGGGCTTGTTTAAGTTTAAAAGATTGCAGATTAGTTTCATAATATTTAAGGCGAGGGGACTATGACAAAAAAATATAAAGGTATTTTACTAGCTGGTGGTCATGGCACAAGGCTTTACCCATTAACAAACTTTTCATGCAAGCAATTATTACCCATTTATGATAAGCCACTCATTTATTATCCGTTGACCGTTTTATTATTGGCAAAAATTGATGATATTCTGATTATTAGTACGCCTGAAAGCATACCTATTATTAAAAATACATTAGGGAACGGTAGCGATTATGGTATTAAGCTTAGCTATCAGGTGCAAGATGAACCCAAAGGTATTGCAGAAGCGTTTCTTTTGGCAGAAGAATTTTTAGATGATGCGCCTTGCATGATGGTGCTAGGTGATAATATCATGAATAAATCAGCGTTAAGCCAATTTTTAGATGATGCCCTTGCAGATAATGATGGTGCTACAATATTTGGGTTTCCTGTGCGGAATCCACAAAATTTTGGCGTTGTTGAATTTGACCGTGATAATAAAAAGGTGATTTCTATAGAAGAGAAGCCGACGCAACCAAAATCAAATATTGCGGCGATTGGACTTTATATTTACGATGAAACGGTTGTGCAAAAAGCCAAATCTTTGCAGCCAAGTGCCCGTGGTGAATTAGAAATCACTGATTTGAATAAGCTTTATTTACAAGAAAATCGTTTGATGTGCCAGCCATTATCACGTGGTGATTTTTGGGCTGATGCAGGTACGTTTAACAGTATGAATGATGCTTCTAATTATGTCCGCTTGCAACAAGAATATACCAATTTGGAGATTGGTCTGCCAGAAGAAGCAGCCTATTATTCAGGTTTTATTAGCAAAAAACAATTTCATGAATTATATAAAAAAAATAGAAAAGTAATTCTTTCTGATATTCTTAATTCATAATGTTTGATTTCTTAAAAATTAAAATACCAACATTGGTTGACGTGCAACAAATTGACAAAGGTTCAGGTTGGTTAGTGATTATGGAAAGCGGAAAAGAAGTTCCGTTTCATGTGAAGCGTCATTATTATTTAGTGAATCGTCATAAAGAAGCAGAGCGTGGAGGGCATGCTCATAAAGCATTATGGCAATTTATATTTGCAACGCGGGGTAAAATTTCTATTTCTTTTGAAGGCGCGATGGGGAAATTTGATTTTCAGCTTGATAATCATCAGCAGGCGATTATTGTTCCACCGGGTTATTGGCGCGATATTGTGATGGAAGAGGGTGCGATTTTATCAGTACTTGCTTCTGAAAAATATGAAGAAAAAGATTATATTCGTGATAAAGAAGAATTTCAGGAATGGTTGAAAGCACAAAAACATATAACGGAAGTGCCATTTATTGCGCTTGATAGATGTCATGAATTTTTAAAACTGCCTTTGGAGCAGGCGATTATGCAAGAGGTCGCTAACAATGATTTTATCAAGGGTGGTTCAGTTCAATTATTTGAAGAAAATTTTGCAAAATATTGTAATACCGCTTATGCGATTGGTTGTGGCAATGGTTTAGATGCGCTTACGCTCGCATTGCGAGCATGGGGAATTGGCACGGGTGATGAAATTATCATACCTGTAAATTCTTTTATTGCAACAGCTTTAGCGGTTGAAGAATGCGGTGCAAAGCCTATATTTATAGATTGTGATGATTCCTCTTATGGCTTAGATATTAATGGGCTAGAACAGCTGGTAACACCACAAACAAAGGCAATTATCCCTGTGCATCTTTATGGTATTCCGGCAAATATGGAAGCTGTGATGACATTTGCTGACAAGCATAATTTATTTGTTTTAGAAGATGCCGCGCAGGCTCATGGCGCGTTTTATAAAAATAAGAAAATTGGTTCTATTGGTCATGCAGCAGCATTTAGTTTTTATCCTACAAAGAATTTAGGTGCGATGGGTGATGGTGGTGCAGTGGTTACCAATGATAAAAATTTGGCAAATAAGATACGAATGCTTGGCAATTATGGTAGTGATAAAAAATATCATTATCAAATGAAAGGCATTAATTCACGTCTTGATTCTTTGCAAGCCGCCATTTTGAATGTAAAGCTACCCTATCTTGATGAATGGAATGATAAACGCAGAAAATTGGCTGATATTTATCTGCAATTATTAGCTGATAATAAGAATATTATTTTACCGCAATTACACAATGACGCAACGGCTGTATGGCATTTATTTCCAGCGAGATTAAAGCAAAAGCGTGAAAATTTAATAGCAGAGCTTACAAAATATCAGATTGGTTATGGAATTCATTATCCAATTGCGATTCATCAAACCGATGCTTATAATCATAATCAGTATTTTCTAAATGCTGAAAATTTGGCAAAAAACGAAATTTCTCTTCCTATGGATCCGTTTCTAAGCGAAGATGAGGTAACTCATATTTGCCAGATTATTAATAATTTTTACAATGATAACAATGAGTGACGATGACAGATAAAACAACATTTTTGGTAACCGGTGGTGCGGGCTTTATAGGCAGTCATTTCGTAGATTATGCATGTGCGAAAGGGCATAAGATTGTAGTGTTGGATAAATTGACTTATGCCGGCAATAGAGATAATTTAGATGATGCTGAAAAAATAGGCAATGTTGTTTTTGCACAAGGTGATATTAATGATTTGAAGTTGGTCAATCAATTATTACAACATTATCAAGTGGGTGCAGTGTTTCACCTTGCTGCTGAAAGCCATGTTGATAATTCTATCTCAGATGCTGATATATTTGTGCAAACGAACATTGCTGGCACAGCATCTTTATTGAAAGCTTGTCATTATTATTGGCATCATTATTGGCAAACTTCAGGACAGCAAGATTTTCGTTTCATTCATATTTCAACTGATGAGGTATTTGGTACACTTTCAGAAGCTGATTTACCATTTTCTGAAACAGCACCCTATCAGCCTAACTCGCCTTATTCTGCATCAAAAGCTGCAAGCGACCATTTGGTGCGTGCATGGTTTCATACGTATCAATTTCCAACCATTGTAACAAATTGTTCTAATAATTATGGCACAAGGCAACATGCTGAAAAATTAATCCCGACGATTATTAGAAAAGCACTTGCCGGTGAGGCTATTCCGATTTATGGCAATGGACAAAATATTCGTGATTGGCTTCATGTTAAAGACCATTGTATCGGGCTTTACTTGGCTTATCAGAAAGGAAACATTGGCGAAAGCTATTGTTTTGGTGGTAGCAATGAATGGCGCAACCTTGATTTGGCAAAGAAACTTTGTATGGCTTTAGATAAAATGTTTCCTAAATCAGATGGCAGTGAATATCAGGAACAGATTGAGTTTGTAGAAGATAGAAAAGGGCATGATTGGCGTTACGCGATTGATAGCCGTAAAGCAGAACAAGAATTGGGCTTTATGGCAGAGGAGCAGCATGATGATTATTTGCAAGAGGTGATAAAATTTTATCATTCGTTTTATCAACGAAAAAGAAATACGCAACAAGAAAATACACAACAAGAAAATTTACCAACTGTAAAAAAAATTGATTTTGAAACAATAAAATTTAGTTATGAAACCCATGAACAATTAGCTAAGAATCCTCATATTACAGGTTATGAACGTGTTGGTTTTCCAAGTCATTATCGTGAGGGGCGTGATGAATTTATTGTTACTGATATTATCAATAAATTAGAATTTACTAATAAAAGCAATGGCAGTTTTTTGGATATTGGTTGCGGTGCTAGCCCACTAACCACATTATTATTAGAGAAATGTCACGATTATCATATTAATCCTGTGTTAAATGATTCAGCTGAAATGCTTGCATGTGTTGAAAGTAAAAGACCATATCAGCAAGTGGTAGGAAGATTTCCTCAGATATGGGATGATTGTATGAAAAAATCACCCTTAGGTTATGATATGATTTTATCTTATAGTGTTTTACAACTGGTCCATACGGATGGTAATATTTTTGACTTTTTGAATGCAATTATTTCGGCATTGAAAATAGGGGGATATGCTTTAATTGGTGATATTCCTAATCAGAGCAAGCGCAAAAGATTCTTCTCTAGTGATACAGGTATTGCTTTCCATAAGGAATTTATGAATACCAACCAAGCGCCTACGCTTCAATATGGTCAAGTTGAGCGTGGGATGATAGATGATACAATTTTGCAGGCTCTGATAAATCATGCACAATTAGCAGGTTGCAATGCTTATCTTGTACCGCAGGCAGAAAACCTTCCTTTTGCCAATAGGCGAGATGATTTGATTATTCGGAAATTATAATAAGGTTAATATGATGGAATTGATTGCCTATCAAGCTTCCTATAAACAGATATGGGATGATATTATCAATCAAGCAGATAATGCACATTTTATGTTTTATCGTGACTATATGGAATATCATGCTGATAGATTTGAGGATGCATCTTATATGCTTGCTTATCATGATAAAATTATCGGTGTAATTGCTGGTAATATCACTGATAATTGTTGGTATAGTCATCAGGGTTTAACATTTGGCGGTTTGTTTATGCAGGCAAAAAAAAATAGGATTGATATTTATATGCAAGCCTATCATGCATTATGGGCAGAGTTAAAAAATTTGAATATAAAATATGCTTTTGTAAAACCTATACCTTTTATCTATCATCGCAACCCTTGCGAGAGTGATTTATATGCTTTGGGTCAAGCAAATATTGTAGAACATTATATAGAAGTTTCTACATCGGTGAATTTATATCAACAGCAACGCCATATATCAAATTTACGAATACGTGGTGAAAAGAAAGCAAAAAAGAATAATTTATTAGTTCAAGAAAGCAACGATTATAAAGAATTTTGGAGGATTCTTAGCCATAGGCTTGATGATAAATACCATGCAAAACCAGTGCATAATTTGAATGAGATAATAAAATTACAAAAATTATTTCCCGATAATATCAAGCTTTATGTAGTTATCAATGATATGGGCTCTGTTTTAGCTGGAACAGTTTTGTTTGTAACAGATGTTGTTTATCATGTTCAATATATTACGGCAACAGATGAAGGTATGCAACTTGGCGCATTGGATTTATTATTTTTTGATTTGATTGATATGGCACAAAAACAACAAAAGAGCTTTTTTGATTTTGGCATCTCTACTGAAAAGAATGGTGTCATTTTGAATGAAAAGCTTGCTTCATTTAAGGAAGGCTTTGGTGGCGGTTCTATCATGCATCACAAAATAAAGGTAAAACTGATATGAGTAAGTTTTACCACTTAAAATTCTTAGCATTTTATGCTAGCATCAGTGACTTATTTAATTACTTGAAAGTTAATTAATGCACCATTTAGTAACGCCTATCGTTGAACTTCAGAAACGTTTCAAGATGAAACAGTTTTGGGATACGCCTTTATTGGTGTCAGGTGGCGTTATCCTAGGGTTCTTAGAGCTTGTGACGATTACAGCTTTAATCCCTTTAATGTTGTTGATATTAGACCCTGAAAATGCAGTAAAGGGGCGTGTGCTTGGATTTTTGTATCGACAGGTTAAGAGTGAGACGGTCGCAGAATTTGCTATTTTATTAGCTTTATTTATTTTGATGTTATTATGTTTGAAAGTTATTTTCAATATAGTTTTATGGAAATTTGAATTTTATATATTAGGCAAATGGCAAGGAAGAATGAATAATGAGATGCTTAATGCCATTTTATATGCCCGTTATGATAATTTGTATAAATATCCCTCAACTGAAGTAACGAATGTGTTTTTAGTGGCTATACCTTACATTACAACACATTATTTATATGATATTATTACACTTTTGCGAACATTCATGTTAACGCTAATATTTACAGTTTTTGCAATGATTATCAATTTTACAGCCAGTATCATTGTATTTATGGTTGGCGTGGTTATGGTTGGTTTATTTGCATTTTTTAGACGCAAACATAATACAAGATTAGGGAAAGCCTCGCGGGAGATACAAGAAAAACTGCTTTCTTATGTTCAAATGATAATTTTGGGAATAAAAGAAGTTAAAATTTCATTAAAAGAAAAATATTTTGCCAAGCATTTGCAACAGCTCTTAAGACGAAATAGTAAGGTTGGTTTAGATCTTTTATTAATGCAAAATTTACCGAGCCTATTTGCAGAATTTATCGCATTATTTGTTATATTGGTAACATTCATTGTTCTTATTTTGCTTGTGCAGGATATTCAAGATGCGGTTATTCAAATATCAATTTTGATGTTTTTGGGAATGCGCTTTATTCCATTGATGAGCCGTGCAATCACATCATTGAGTTGGATAAATTCTAGCCTGCCAATGATTGAAAAAGTGCTAGAATTATATGATGATGTGGTGGTTGATGGTGAAAAACCGCAAAATACACATGTGATTCCACTTGCTTTTAATGATAGGCTTGTTTTTGAAAATGTGTCATATCATTATATAAAAGATTCGGAGAATGCTGCGCTTGAGAATATTTCTTTACAAATAGAACAGGGACAACATGTTGGTATTGTAGGCCCTTCAGGTTCGGGTAAAAGTACGGTTATTCATATTATTATGGGATTCTTACAAAATTATCAGGGGCATTTTGCTGTAGATGGCGCGCTTATTAATAATGATAATGTTGTGGCGATGCGTCAGATGATTAGTTTTGTGGACCAGCATCCATTTTTGATGGATGATAGTTATTTAGCTAATATTGCTTATGGCGAAGAATTAGAAAATATTGATGAAGCACATGTGCGTAAGCAGCTTGAGAAAGTTGGTTTATTAGACCATGTGCTTCTTTCTGAGCATGGCTTGCATACGAATATTGGTGAAAATGGTCGGTTTTTATCAGGCGGGCAACGGCAAAGATTGGTGATTGCGCGGGCGCTTTACAGGCAAGCAAAAATTTTGATATTAGATGAGGCAAGCAGTGCGCTTGATATGGATAGTGAGGCTGAATTAACCTCATTACTTGAAAGTTTTAAGGGCGAGATAACAATTATTTCTATCGCGCATCGCCTCTCAACCTTGAAACATTGTGATAAATTATTATTTATGGAAAAAGGTTCAGTGGTTGGACAAGGTACATTTTCTGAATTACATAAAAATAATGAAACATTCAAACGTTATGTGAAACAGTCTAATATAGAAATTACTTAATATGAAATATATTGCGGCTAAAAATAATACCCCATCTATTGTGGTAGGAATGGTTGCCTATCATCATGAGCCATATATTGCTGAAGCGTTAGATAGTCTATTGCAACAGAAGATTGAAAATTTATTGATTATTATCGCTGATGATGCTTCCACCGATAAAACAGTTGAGATTTGTGTTGCGTTTCAAAAGAAGTATCCTGAACAAATTGCTTTAATTTTACATCATGAAAATCACGGAGTTACTCACAATGTGAATTCTATCATACCTTATATTCCTGATACGACTATGTATGTTGCATGGCTAGATGGTGATGATATTTCTTTGCCTAACAAATTGCAAAAACAAATGTTACTGATGAATGAAAACCCTGATTATATTATTTCTTATCATGATGCTTGGGTGCGTGATGATAGTACAGGGAAGCAATATCGTTATAATGATTTATGGGTTGGGCAACCGGCTCATCAGGGTGATATTTTTGAAAAATTAATCACTAATCGTTGCTTTATTTTTGCCTGTAGCGTTATGGTCAGGTGGCAGCTTTGCAAGCATATATTATTTCGTGATACGGTTGGGATTCGCAGTGATTGGCTGTATTATACTGAAATTGCGTATTTGGGTAAAGCAGGATATCTTAATGAGGTGTTGGGGGTTTATCGGCGCCATGATAATAATCTTACACGTGAGCATCCTGATATTAGTAGTGAATTATTGATTTATGATTATTTACGTGAGCATTATGATGTTAATATGGCGGTTGATAAGGGATTGATTGGCATCTATTTGGCCTATGCAATCAAGCATTTGATGGTAGGCGACATGACATTTACAATAAAATATTTTATCCGTATGATATTGCTAAGCTTAAAATCATTTTCTAATTTCAGTCATTGTTGTCATGTTTTGGTTGTTACATTTTATCGTCGTTTGGCTTTATTATTAAAAACAGGAAAAATAAATAGATAAAATGGTAGCGCAATAACCGAAGAATTATTCTTTTTGTTTGGCACGTTTTTGCTTAACAATATCGTAAGAATCATAGCCAATCCACCAATCCGTATCTTCTTTTTCTTCCAAAACAATCCAAATATATTCAGGATTTGAATTTAATTCTTCCACGGCTGCTTGTGTTATTTTTTTCATAAAGGCATCTTTTTGCGCCTGTGTGCGCCCTTTAAACATACTTACATTAATAAGAGGCATGATAATTATTTCCCTTTATTTTCAGTGCTTTTGGTTTTTGGTTTTTTGCTAATTTTCTTGTTGCTAATTTTTTTGTTATTGGCTTTCTTTTTATTTTCTTCTTTTGGTGCATTTTGAATAAAGTTGAATTTAAGCGGAGAATCTGCAAGGTCATCTTTACTATCAGATTTCTTAGCTTGGTCAGCTTTGGTTTTTTCTTTGTGATAAGAAACTTCAACTTCGCCACCATTGGCTAATTTACCAAATAATAATTCATCAGCAAGCGGACGTTTGATGTAATTCTCAATCACACGCGATAATGGACGCGCACCCATATTTGGGTCATAACCTTTTTTTGCCAACCATTTTTTTGACTCATCATCAAGAGTAATGGTTACATTTTGTGATGCCATTTGTGTTTCAAGTTCAAAAATAAATTTATCAACAACTTGTTCAATAATATTGGGAGTCAAATGCTTAAAGCTAACAATTCTATCTAAGCGGTTACGAAACTCAGGCGTGAAGAGACGATTAATAGCCTGTTCATCACTATTATCTTGTTCTGAAGTGCCAAAGCCAATTTTTTCACGCGATAAATCTACCGCACCGGCATTGCTAGTCATAATTAAAATCACATTACGAAAATCAATTGTTTTACCAGAATGGTCGGTTAATTTGCCATAATCCATCACCTGCAATAAAATATTAAACACATCAGGATGGGCTTTTTCAATTTCATCAAGCAATAAGACGGCATGGGGGGTTTGGTCAACAGCATCGGTTAATAATCCACCTTGGTCATAACCAACATAACCCGGAGGCGCACCAATAAGACGCGATACAGAGAAGCGTTCCATATATTCTGACATATCAAAACGTAATAATTTGATACCCATCCAATGGGCGAGCTGTTTACATACTTCGGTTTTACCCACGCCTGTAGGCCCAGAAAACAAATAAGAGCCTATAGGTTTTTCAGGTGCGCGTAATCCTGCACGCGATAATTTGATGGCGTTATCAAGCATATCAATCGCATTTTCTTGACCAAATACCATCGTTTTTAAGTTGCGCCCTAAATATTGCAATACAGATTTATCATCTTTAGAAACCTGCCTTGTTGGGATACGTGCAATTTCAGCAACCACCTCTTCAATATCGCGCACCATGATTGTTTTCTTGCGCTTTGATTTTGGCAGTAATTGCTGTGCCGCCCCTGCCTCATCAATCACATCAATGGCTTTATCAGGCAGGCTTCTATCATGAATATAGCGCACGGAAAGCTCTACTGCACTACGTAACGCATCACGATGATAGCTGATTTGATGATGTTTCTCATAATAACTCTTAATGCCTGTTAAAATTTTAATGGCATCTTCTTGATTAGGCTCTTTTATATCTATTTTTTGGAAGCGACGTAACAAAGCACGGTCTTTTTCAAAATGGGAGCGGAATTCCTTATAAGTGGTAGAACCGATGCACCGCAAACTGCCATCAGCCAAGGATGGCTTCAACAGATTAGAGGCATCCATTGCCCCGCCCGATGTTGCACCTGCACCAATGAGCGTATGAATCTCATCAATGAATAAAATTGCATTTTCTTGCTGGTCCATCTGTTTAAGAATATCTTTTAAGCGTTCCTCAAAATCACCCCGATAGCGTGTGCCAGCTAATAACGCGCCCATATCTAGCATATAGATAGTAGAACCAGCAAGCACTGTAGGCACCTCATTATCAACAATCCTGCGCGCCAGCCCTTCCACAATAGCCGTTTTACCAACGCCCGGATCACCCACTAAAATTGGATTATTTTTGCTACGGCGCGATAATATTTGCACCATACGCTGCACTTCCCAATTACGCCCTATCAGAGAATCAATTTTACCGATTTGCGCTTTTTCATTCAGATTAATGCACCAATTTTGCAGAGCAGGGAATTCTTGCACCAATTCTTCTTCTTCATCGTCCTCATCTTCAGCAAAATCTTCAGAGCCACGAATTTTTCGATTCTCATGTAATTCAGGAATTTTGGCAATGCCATGGCTGATAAATTGCACAATATCAAGCCGTGAAATATCTTGTTGTTGTAGGAAGTAAACGGCATGGCTTTCACGTTCCGCAAATAAAGCGACTAAAATATTACTGCCCGTAACTTCATCACGTCCAGAAGATTGCACATGGATTGCCGCACGTTGTAACACACGCTGAAAGCTAGAGGTTGGTTGTGGCTGCACTTGTTCATCGCGTTTAATATCATTCAAATTTTCACTAAGAAAATGAAGCAATGTTTCATGCAATTCCGCAATATCACATTGGCAAGCATTCAAAACGGGTAACGCATCATCATCATTAAGCAAAGCAAGCAATAAATGTTCTAATGTTACAAATTCATGACCATGTTGCTTGGCATAGCCTACAGCGCGATGTAGTGTTTTTTCAAGATTATCAGAAATCATATAGGCAACCTATTCCTTTTCAATACGGCATTGTAGCGGATGTTGGTTCTTACGAGCTAAATCCATCACTTGTTGGGCTTTGGTTTCAGCAATCTCGTAAGGGAAAATACCACATACGCCAACTCCTTTAGAATGAACTGTCAATGTAATATCAGCAGATTCTTCAGGTGTTTTGTTAAATAGGCTTTGCAAAATCAATACCACAAATTCCATTGGCGTGAAATCATCATTCAATAATAATACTTGATAGAGCGCGGGACGTTTGGTTTTTTCCTTTGGCGCTAATAACGTATTCATATCATTATCATCACCACTATTATCATCATTATCGGGTGTATTTAATGTAGGATAAGGATTATCCTTTTGATTCATAACAATTTCTTCCCTAAAATAAGGGGTGTGAGCATCTAAAAATATTTTAACTTCCTGCTGAATCATTTCCATCATCATCTATTATCATTCAGGTTGACAAATTTTAATTGTATATAGAATATAACGAAAAAACCGATAACGCAAGCATCGTTATTATTCAGGAATAATATTCACAAATATTAGAAGGAAATATTGCATGATTTTGACCATAAGCATCATTCTATTAAGTGCGATTATCGTTGATTTTTTTGTGGCAGATATGAAGCTTTTATCACGTTTCACCTATCATCCGGTGCAATGGGTTGGATATTTAGCGATTTTCTTAGAAAAAAAACTCAATCACGGCAATGCCATCACACAATTTTTATCAGGCAGTCTTATCAGTCTATCTTTGCTTTTCATTGTCTATGGATTTGCACATTTTTTGATGCAATTTGCCGATGAATCAGAGGGGGCATGGGCGGGTTATTTCTTGTCAGGATTCTTTCTATCATGGCTGATTGCTTCACGTTCCTTGTGTGATTATGTGTATCAAATTGTGTTGGCGCGTGATGATTTACCCGAAGCAAGGAAAAGATTATCGCATATTGTCGGGCGCAAAACAGAAACTTTAGATGAAGATAAAATCAGCCGTGCCTCTATTGAAACATTGGCAGAAAATTTTTCCGATGCAGTGGTTGCGCCATTATTTTATTTTGCAATGTTTAGCTTTATAGGGCTAGGGCTTGAAGGTTTGTTTTTATATAAAACGCTTAATACATTAGATTCGCTTTATGGCTATCGCAATAAACGCTATGTTTATTTTGGTAAATTGCCAGCCATATTAGATGATATTGTCAATTTGATTCCCGCGCGCCTTACCGCATGTTTAATTTTTGGTGCAGGTTTATTTTTTGCACCTAAGCATTTTTTATCGGCAATCTATCAAAGCTTCAAAGGCATTAAACCTATCTGGCGTTATTATTTTTTACCTAATAATGGCTCCCCTAACGCATGTTGGACTGAATGGGCATTTGCAACATTATTAAATGTTGAATTGGGGGGAAAGCGCGAATATCAAGGCGGAATCATTCAAGAAAACACCATTGGTTTGAATGGTAAAACATGCTTGGCATTTGATGATATTACCCGCGCACTCAAACTATATCGCTATAGTATGCTTTTATTATCGGGAATATTGGGGTTGATTATTGTTTTTTTAACTTTTTCTTATTAAGAGTTTGCGCGATATGATTCCGCATCACACGCAAAATATAGATAGTAACAATAATGAAGCTTAAGACAATCTTTTCTGCCAAATTATCGCCATAAAACACAGTAATCGCCAATGCAATAATACACAATAAGGGTAGGCTATAATCCATCAGGCGCAAAATAAAATGACGGGTGGCAAAAGATTTTTCTAAACGCCTTTCGTGATTCATTTGCTTCACATATTCGCGTTGAAAAAATTCAGGCATTGTTGTATCAATCCGCGCAAATTCTTCAAGTAATTTTGGTGGGGGCATAGAAGAATTCGGTGATTTCGTTTCAGAAGAGGCAATCGAACTGATAATGCCTGCTAATTTATCCGCATTTTTATCTTTACCGGCGTCGGCTTTACTCATTATGGTTTTCCTTATTCATTAACTAATAATCGTGGTAAATTTATTTTCTAGTGCAATCATACCGCTTTTACGGGCTTCTGCAAATAATTTTTCAATAATTTTAGGCTCGCGCCCTTGCTTATCAATATATTTTCCTAGAACATGCCACATGATAAGCGCGGCATTGCGATGGTCGCGCACAGGGCTTGAATAGGGGCAATAAGTGGTAAAATTATCATCACTATGTTCTAAATAGCGTTCAAGATAACGGCGATTTTCTGCCCGATAATCATGCTTAATCTCATCTAAATAATCATCAAGCGTATAGGCTTTTTTATTGAGATGAAGCGGCTTGGCATTGCTAGATTGCTGGGCAATTGCCAATGCGGCTGCCATTGCATCAGTATGGGCATCAGATTGCGGATTGGCTTGGGCATCTGATTTTTGGACACTAGGTTGTTGTGCATCAGATGGTACGTTTTGTGATTCATTTTCTTCTGATTCATTCATAATTGTACCTATACAATGATAATGCTGTTTTCTTCAAGTAGAATTTTTGGATTATTAATCACCAACCGATTTTTTCACCCGCGCATTTTTGCGCCTATTCCATCATAAAGCGGTTTTTCATTCATAGTTGCATCATAGAATGTGCCATTGATTTCCACCTGTAATGTTGCGCCATCTTTGGCAAGATGCATCGGCACATAGCCCATTGCCACTGATTTTTTCACATAATGGGCATAGCCACCTGAGGTGACATAACCTACCGCTTTGCCATTATGAATCAACGCTTCATCGCCACTGACATCAATATCATTGCCTTCAATCACCATGGTCATTAATTTTTTATCCGCGCCTTGTTTGCGTTGTTCTAAGGCTGGTTTTTTGCCAACAAAATCCTTATCCCAATCGATAAAAATATCCATGCCTGATTGAACCGCATTAAAATCAGGGCGATAATCGCTCCCCCATACGCCCCAATTTTTTTCCAACCGAAGCGACATTAAGGCTCTGCTTCCATAAAGCTTCAACCCTAAATCCTTACCCGCTTCTGCAATTTCTTCAAATAATTTAACTTGATAATGCGGCGCGCAATAAATTTCATAACCAAGCTCGCCCGAAAATGAAATGCGTGTGGTTAAGGTTGGCACACCGCCTATAAACATGCGCCGAATATCACGGAATTTCAAGGCATCGCCACTCACATCATCACGGCAGATGCGTGATAATAAATTGCGTGATTGCGGACCTGAAATGGCAATGCCATGAAAATTATCAGACATGTTTTGATAAAACACATCATTCTTGCCTGTGGCTTGCCGTTCTAAAATTTTCTTTTCAAACCAACGTCGATGCATCTCTTGCGCGCCACCTGAACCAAATAAAATGAACCCATCGGCTAATTTTGCAACAGATAAATCACCATAAAGCTTGCCCTTATCGGTGAGAATTGGCGTGAGTGCGATGCGCCCTGCTTTTTTAGGCAATTTTCCTGCACAGACATAATTTAAGAATTCTTCCGCGCCTTGCCCGGCAAAATAATGTTTAGAAAAATTAGCAATTTCAATTGCACCCACCGCTTCACGCACAGCTTTGACTTCTTCTGCCACATAATCATGCGCGCGCGAACGCTTGAAAGCAGGCTCTTCATAAGCATCTTCTTTACTATTCGCAAACCACAAAACATTTTCCAAACCAAAGCTATCCGCCATCATCGCCCCTTTATTGACAAGCCTATCGTAAAGCGCAGTGGTTTTTTGCCTTCTGCCCTTTGGCAAGGTTTCATTCGGGAAGGTTAAAATAAACCGCCTCTCATAATTTTCAGTTGATTTCACAGTGCCATAATGCGGGCTTGCAAATTCACCAAACCGGGCAATATCCATCGCCCATACATCTATGCTAGGCTCGCCATCTAGCATCCATTCTGCCATACATAACCCAACACCACCTGCTTGGCAAAATCCTGCCATCACACCCACAGCAACCCAGTAATTTTGAATGCCCGGCACAGGACCAATCATTGGATTGCCGTCAGGTCCAAAGGTGAAAGGACCATTAATTATATTTTTAATGCCTGCTTGAGCTAAGGCTGGAATCCGTTCAAAGCCAATTGTAAGCCTGTCTTCAATATTTTCCATTTTCGGATTCAATAATTCATGCCCAAAATCTTGAGGCGTGCCAGCCACTTGCCAAGGGGTTGCTTTGGCTTCATAAGTGCCAAGCAGCATGCCCTGCCGTTCTTGCCTAAAATAGATGTTGCCCTCATAATCAACGCCTGCGGGCAAGCGGTTTTCCTCACCACGTTCGGCAATTTCAGCAATGGTTTCGGTGATTAAATAATGATGCTCCATCGGTTGCACAGGCAAATCAATGCCTGCTAAATTTCCCACCTCACGCGCCCATAACCCGCCAGCATTGACAATTTTTTCAGCATGGATATTGCCATTGGCAGTCACCACATCCCATGTGCCATCAGGGCGTTGGTTGGTTTCTAACACAGGGCAGTTTGTATAATATTCTGCACCATAATGTTTGGCGGCTTTGGCATAAGCGTAGGTAACCCCTGATGGGTCAATATCGCCATCAAGCGGATCCCACAATCCGCCAATATAGCGCGATGAATCCACCAAAGGGTGCAATCTTTTAATATCATCAGGGGTAATAAATTCCTGTTCCAGCCCCATATAACGCGCTTTAGAACGTTCGCGTTTTAAGTAATCCATCCAATCACTATTGGAGGCAAGATAAAAACCACCGGTTGAATGAAGCCCTACTGATTGCCCTGATATTTCCTCTAATTCCTTATAAAGCTTGATTGTATAGCCTTGCAGACGCGAGATATTGGGGTCGGAGCTGATGGTATGGATTTGCCCTGCCGCATGCCAAGATGAACCAGAAGTAAGCTCGCTTCTTTCTAACAACACAGCATTCTTACAACCAAATTTTGCAAGGTGAAATAAAATGGAACAGCCTACAACACCACCACCAATAATAACAATCTCTGCATGTGTTTTCATTCTATCACCTTAATTTGTTGGAATTTTAATACCACGCATCATCGCGTGAATCTTTGGTTTTTTGGATAAATTCGCGTAGATTTTCATCCACCCCTTCATCAATCGGTGGGGCTTCATAATCTTCAAGAATTTTTTTCCATCGTTCATTGGCACGCATCAACGCATCTTTACTGCCTTCTTCTGCCCATTGTTCCACAGAATTGCTATCGGAAAGTGTGGCTTCATAATAAGCGGTTTTGTAATTATCTAAGGTATGTTGCGAGCCTAAGAAATGCCCGCCCGGCTCCACTTCAGAATAAGCAGAACGCGCCAAATGATTATCATCGGTTTCAATCCCGCGCAGTAATTTGCTGTAACATCCCAGCCTATCCGCATCTAGCACTAATTTTTCAAACCCAGTGGCTAAACCGCCTTCTAGCCAGCCCGCAGAATGAAGAATGAAATTGCCACCCCCCATTACCGTTGAATGGATAGAATCTGCACTTTCATAAGCGGCTTGGGCATCGGCAACTTTTGATGCGGTTAAACTGCCCCCACATCGTAACGGAAGCCCTAGCCTGCGTGCCAACTGCCCAACGATATAATTAGAAAGGGTTGGTTCAGGCATGCCAAAAGTAGGCGCGCCACTGCGTAAATTCATGGATGATAAAAAGTTCCCCATCACAAAAGGGGCACCGGGTTTAATGATTTGAGTATAGGTGCAACATGCGATAACCTCTGCCACCGCTTGGGCAATAGCGCCTGCGGTAGTAACAGGCCCCATAGCACCGCCTAAAATGAAAGGCGCAACCACAATGCCTTGCCCTGCACCGCAATAAACTTCAATGGCATTGGTGACGACTTGGTCAACCAGCAAAGGGGAGTTCGTGTTGACATTCGCCATAATCATGCAATTATTATTAAAAGCTTCTTCGCCAAAATAAATCCGCGCCATATCCACAGAATCTTGCGCGCGCTCACGGTTGGTAATCGCACCTAAAAAAGGTTTTTGGCTATAGCGCATATGGGCGTAAAGCATATCCAAATGACGTTTATTCACGGGAATATCGCACGGTTCGCAAATCACCAAGCCGCCATGATGAATATGGGGAAGTTGCGATACGATTTTCACCAATTTTGTAAAATCTTCAAAATTACCATAGCGACGCCCTTTATCTAAACAGCGTGTGAAAGGCGGTCCAAAAACAGTGGCAAAAACGGTATGGTTGCCACCAATCACCACATCAAAATCAGGGTTCTTGGCTTTTTGAATAAATTGCTTGGGTGCTTTTGCACAATGTTCGCGCACCATCTCACGCGGTATCCGCACACGCGTGCCTTTCACATCAGCACCTGCTTTGCGCCATATGTCTAAGGCATTCGCATTATCCGTAAAATCAATGCCAACTTCTTCTACAATCCATTCGGCTTGGTCGTGAATACGGGCAAGTTGTGTTTCTGAGGCAAGTTCATAATAGGGAATATTGCGTGTGATATAATTGGGTGCGCTTAAATCTGCGTTTGTTGCGTTACTATCCGCTCGTCTGCCACGTCGTACCATTTTATAAACCCTTTTTGTATGATTTCAATAAATTACTATAAAAGGATTTTTTTCAAAGATGCAAGAATTAATTACGGGAATGAAGAGAATGAAGGAGCAAAAACGGTTTTATTTATCATTTAACATTACAGGCGTTGTTCTGAAGTCGCACGATTGCATCGCATGATGCTTCCTAAACTTGTTATGACCGCAACAAAGTGCCATGCCCATGTTCAGTGAATAATTCTAAAAGAATGGAATGGGCAAAACGTCCATCAAGAATAGCCGCAGCGCGCAAACCTTGTTCCAAAGCATCGATACAGGTTTCTAATTTTGGAATCATCCCCCCTGTAATCACATCGCTTTTAATGAGTTTCCGTGCTTCAGCAATATTAAGTTCCTCAATCAATGTGCCATTCTTATCCATAATGCCGGCAATATCGGTGAGCAATAACAAACGGCGCGCACCAATGCCAGCGGCGATATAACCTGCGGCAGTATCGGCATTCACATTATAAAATTGATTGTCATCACGCCCCAAAGCAATCGGCACAATCACGGGAATAATATCAGAATCCTTTTGAATCTGGGCAAGCAGATTTTTATTAATATCGCATGGCGTACCCACAAATCCCAATTTTGCATCGGTGGGTTTGGCACGTAACAAACCGCCATCAATTCCTGAAAGCCCAACGGCTTGACCACCTAGCTGAATAATTTCAGAAATGATACGCTTATTAATTTGCGTGAGTACCATGCTTACCACATCAATCGTGGCTTTATCCGTTACCCTTAACCCATCTACAAAATTGCTTTGAATATTGAGTTTGTTCAGCATCTCATTGATTTGAGGTCCGCCACCATGCACAATCACCGGGTTAATCCCAACCTGCTTTAGCAAAATCACATCGCGGGCAAAGCTTGTGAATAGAGTATCATCAATCATAGCATTGCCACCGAATTTAATCACAATGGTTTGCCCCTGATAGCGTTGCATAAAGGGCAGCGCCTGCACCAGAATATCTGCTTTATCAAGAAAAACCTTATATTTATCGTTTGCTGTCATGATTTTTTTACCCTATTTAGCCTCATTGGATAGCTTCGTATCATATAATGATTACAGCATTAAAGCCAATCTTTTTTGCAATTCATCAAAACCATCATTCTTTGTAGCGCTGGTGAAAAATGATTCTTGCAAGGCGTTAGGAATGGTTGCGATTTCTTGAGCGATATTTTCTTGCAACATGTCTCTTTCTTTGACAATGATAGCATCTTGCTTGGTGATAATTAATAAAATAGCCGTACCTGTTTCACTGAGCAATTTCATAATATCGCGGTCGGTATCCATGATGCCACGCCTCGCATCAATCAACAAACAAAGCAGACGTAATTCGCGCCTATTGGTAAGATAATGATAGCTAAGTGCTGAAAATTCGTGCTTCATGCTGGCACCTTTGGTAAAGCCATAGCCCGGCATATCAACTAGGATTAGTTTTTGCGCTAAATTAAAAAAGTTCAAGGCTTGGGTGCGCCCCGGCGTTCGGCTAACACGTGCCAGTTGCTTTTGTTGCACCAATCGATTAAGCAGACTAGATTTGCCGCAATTTGACCGCCCCCAAAAAGCAATTTCAGGCAGATTGAAATGTGGCAGAGCAACCCCTTCAGGCACAGAACGTTTGAATTGACACGGTGCTGAAAATAATTTACGCGCTTGTTTAAGCGTTATTGTATGGGATGAATCAGGCGAAACTTATCCTCCGGCTGCTGCCCTTTTCTTCTTTTCCAATGACCGCGTGATATTCCATTGTTGCGCGATGGTAAGGGTGTTATTGCATGTCCAATAAATAACCAAACCAGCAGGAAAATTTGCTAATAGAAACGTGAATAAAAAGGGTAACATGGCAAATATTTTTTGTTGTATCGGGTCAGGGGGTGCTGGGTTTAATTTTTGTTGCACCCACATGCTTAACCCCATTAAGATTGGCCAAACACCAATATTGACAATGGCTAATATGGCAGGCACTTCCCACGGTATAAACCCAAAAAATGTTAAAATTCCTGCTGGGTCGGGGGCAGATAAATCTTGTATCCAACCAAAAAATGGCGCATGGCGCATTTCAATGGTGACAAATAACACTTTATAAAGGGCAAAAAATACAGGGATTTGTAGCAATAACGGCACACAGCCCGCCATAGGATTGACCTTTTTCTCGCGATACATTTTCAACATTTCTTGTTGTAATTGTTGCTTATCTTCCCCATAGCGTTCCCGCAATTCCTGAATTTCAGGCTGTAATTGCTTCATGCGCGAAATAGAAACGTAAGATTTATTGGCAAGCGGGTAAAAGATAATCTTAATCACCACCGTTAAAGCTAAAATCGCCAATCCGAAATTGCCGAAAATATCAGAAAACTTTTTGATGACTTGAAAAATAGGCTTGGTGATAAAATACATAATGCCAAAATCAACCGCCAAATCAAAACGGTCAATTTGATATTTCTCAGCGTAACCATCTAATAATTTTACTTCTTTGGCACCAGCAAATAATAAGGTTTGATAATCACTTCGTTCGCCAACACCAACAATGATATTGTCTGAATAAAAATCTGCTTGATAGGTTGGTAATTCATCATTACCGCCTCGCTTAAATGAAGCATTGAAAGTCTCATCTTGCGGAATTAAAGCGGTTAGCCAATATTTATCGGTAATCCCAAACCAGCCATGATGCTGATTATAAGTCAGCGCGCCATCTTCGGTATCATCATAATCTTCTTCAATCAATTCTTCATTCAGCACGCCAATAAAACCTTCATGCAGGATATAAAAATTTAATGTTTCAGGCTCGCCAACGCGGGCAACCAAACCATAAGAACGGATTGTGAGGGGGATATTGCTGTTATTGATAACGCGTTGCGTGACATTAATCATAAAATTTTCATCGATGGTAAAAATTTTCTCAAAGCGAATATTTTCAGGACTTATCCAATAAAGCGTCACAGGGACATTTGCCGACAGGCTACTTTGATTGCTTCGCCAGATGGCTTTTTGGTCAGGAGTGGTAAAATTATCATCACCCAGCCAACCAAAATCAGCATAATAAGGATTCTCACTATTGCGTGGATTTAAGAAATGGACATTGTCAGAATCATCATCCAATGTTTCTTTATAATCAATCAAGGTCAAATCATCAATCCGTCCACCCTCAAGATTGATAGAGCCAATCACCCGTGCGGTATTGATGCTAATGCGTTGGTGGCGTGTCAGGGCTTCTTGGCGTGATACAACAAGATTAGAGGGTGTTTGATTCTGCAAAATTTGCGCATCATTAACATTATTATTGATACTCACGTTGCTATTCACATTATTATTGGGGGTGGCAACGGGTTGCTGGTTATTGACAGTGTTTTGATTGCTTTCATTGATGGCTTGCCCATTAACTTGCCCATTAGTTTGCCCATTAACTTGCTCGTTAGGTTTTTGGGGCTCAGGCGCAAAAAATGTTTGCCAGCCCAATAAGACCATCAGAGAAAGCGAAAAAGCCACAATCAGATTTTTATTATTTGAATTTTTCGGTTCCATTTAAGTTTCCTTATGATTCTTTATTTTCTTATCAGCCGTTTGAGGGACAGGGTCAAAACCTGATTTTGCAAAAGGATGACAACGCACCAAACGCTTCATTGTTAAAATACTTCCCTGATATAACCCAAAACGGTTGATAGATTCAACAGCATATTCCGAACAGGTAGGAAAAAATCGACAGCCCGAGATGATTCCTTGCGTGCTAAACAAATGCAAAAGCGGTGAAAGCACAAAACGATAGAATTGCAAAAAGAGAATGATAGGCAAGGCAATCAGATATTTCATGTTATTTTTTATACTTTCTTGCGGGCATATCTTTTTTGCAGGTAATGTTATTTTGAGAGATTTTTTGCAAAGCTTGTATAAATTTTTCTTCCATGATGGCATAAGGCGCGCTTGCGGTTGTGTGGCGTGCAATGAAAATATAATCTAAATCATGACGTAAGAATTGTGGCAAATATTGATTCACCAAAGCGCGTAATCTTCTTTTGCATTTGTTGCGAATAACAGCATTGCCAACTTTGCGGCTGGCGGTAAAACCAATATGGCATTGGTTTTCAGGGTTTGCTTGGCGCAGATACTGAATCACAAAGCCATCATTCGACAGATAAGCGGCGTGCCGTGTCATGCGCTGAAAATCAGAGCGTTTCTTAAAAATTGGAATTGGAATTGTACCCTCACGCAAATTAAGCGGCAAGGATTTTACGTCCTTTTTTGCGCCTTGCATTTAAAATCCTGCGACCATTTTTGGTTGCCATACGGCTTCTAAAGCCATGACGACGCTTGCGTACTAAGTTGCTGGGCTGAAATGTTCTTTTCATAATAATGCCTAAAAAATAATAACGAGCTTTTCATCTAAGAATAGCCCTTTACAAAAGATGCGTTAATATAGCAATATAGGGCAAAATGTCAACCATAATCATATGGATATAATAAATAAAATGGATAAGTGTTTCTTGGTAATAAAATCGATGAAGAATTGGCAAATCAGTTTGTTAAGCGCGTTCATGCTGATTGCTTGCGCGCGCAATTATGAAGAGCCTGTTTATTACGAGCTAGAAGATTATTATTGGGAAGAAAATATTTTTACAGCCCCTTTTAAGGCGCCACAAGAATATGACCCGAATAGTTTGGTAGGGTTGTCTTATGGCGAAATTTATGAATCTTTAGGACCCGCTGATTTTTCACGCCCAGAAGGCAATAAGGAATTGGTGCAATATCGTGGCAAAGATTGTATTATTGATTTATTTGTTGAATATTGGGAGGGAGTCCCCCCGCGCGACCCTAAAGATGCAAAAATATCTAAAGAAAGACGTGAGAATAGCTCTATCACCTATGTAAAATTACGCGATAGGAAACGTGATGCGGCGATACCGCAATCTGTTTTACGGCAATGTTTGTATTTGTTGATGGAGACACGTCCGAAAGAATATAAAGCAAAATTAAAACAATGGTAAATAAATAATGGTAAATAAATAATGTTAAGGAAATTGATGCGATGAAAATTTTTGATGCGATGAAAATGGCAAGCGGTAGTGCGTCATTGGCACATTTGGTAAAGCGCGAGGTGGAAAGTTTGCTTCGCGATAGGCTGGAACATTTTATGCAAACGCAGAATCAATTTGTCACCCGTGATGAATTTGAAGCGGTGAAATTGATGGCAGAAAATGCCTTGCAAGAAAATGCAAAATTGCGTGATAGAATTGAACAGCAAGAACAAGAAAAATCTAAGAATAAAAAAAGTAAATAGACTTTTCATTCTTGACAGAATATGGTAAAGCATATGCTGATTTTATATTATTAGATGCGATTATAAAGAAGGAAATCATAATGGCTAACCAATATTTATTTACCAGTGAATCTGTGAGTGAGGGGCATCCCGATAAAATTGCCGATCAAATATCAGATAGTATTGTGGATGAATTTTTACGCTTGCAACCTGAAGCGAGGGTTGCTGTTGAAACCATGACAACCACCAATCAAGTTGTTTTAGCCGGTGAAGTGCGCGGTCCTGCAGAAGTAAATGCCCAACGTATGGAAGAATTGGCGCGTGGGGTTGTGCGTGATATTGGTTACGAACAAGACGGCTTCCATCACGCCAACTTAAATTTTACAAGCTTTGTGCATCAGCAATCCGTTGATATTGCCCAAGGGGTAGATGCTGGTGGTGATAAGGATGAAGGTGCTGGTGACCAAGGCATTATGTTTGGTTATGCCTGCCGTGAGACAGAAAGCCTAATGCCTGCACCGATTGCTTATAGCCATCAAATTTTACGCAATCTTGCAACTTTGCGTCATAAAAATCCTGATTGCGGGTTGTTGCCTGATGCAAAATCGCAGGTGACATTATTATATCGCGATGGCAAACCTGTGAAGGCGCAATCGATTGTGGTTTCTACACAGCATGCAGAAAAAATGAACCAAGCGGATATTCGCAATGTGGTGCGCGAGCATGTGAGTGCTGTTTTACCCGAAGGTTGGATGTGTGATGAGGATGAATTTTATGTAAATCCTACAGGTAGATTTGTGATTGGTGGTCCTGATGGTGATGCTGGTTTAACAGGGCGTAAAATTATCGTGGATACATATGGCGGTGCCGCGCCTCATGGTGGTGGTGCTTTTTCAGGCAAAGACCCTACAAAAGTTGACCGTTCCGCAGCTTATGCGGCGCGTTATTTGGCAAAAAATGTGGTGGCGGCAAATTTAGCAGAAAAATGTGTGATTCAGCTTTCTTATGCCATTGGCGTATCGCACCCTATTTCGGTTTATCTTGATTTTCAAGAAACAGGAAAAGTTGCCGAACAAAAAGTTTCAGCTGCTTTGCGTGATATGATGAATTTAACACCGCGCGGGATTCGTGAACATTTGCAATTAAACCGTCCTATCTATCAAAAAACAGCCGCCTATGGGCATTTTGGGCGAAGCCCTGAAGATGATGGCTCATTTTCATGGGAAAAATGCGATTTGGTAAGTCAATTACAATCTTTATTGTAAGCAAGGGGTGATGGGTTATGTTGCTTCGTTCTTATGGTAGGCGACGTTCAAAATATATCCGCCCATGGCAACAAAAATTACTAGATGAAAAACTGCCCGAATTATCAATCGGCATTACGGATGAGATTCAGGTGAATTTGCCTGAATTGTTTGGACGTGATTATGATGATTATGCCTTAGAAATTGGCTTTGGTGATGGCGCGCATTTGGCATTGCAGGCAGAACAATATCCCAATCGTGGCTTTATTGGCGCAGAACCTTATTTGATTGGGGTTGCTAAATTATTGCATCATATTGAAGAAAAACAATTATCGAATATCCGTATTTTTACAGATGATATCCGTTATTTTTTTCCTTTTTTACCCTCTGCAAGTCTTAGTCATATTATTATTTTGCATCCTGACCCATGGCCACGCAAAAGACATTATAAAAGACGTTTAATCCAACAAGATTTTATCAAATCTGTTGCAAGATTGCTGGCAATAAAAGGTAAATTAACAATAGGCACTGATTGTGAGGCTTACATGCAATGGGTGCTGGCTATTATGCTGAAATCTGATGATTTTTCATGGCAGGTGGAAAACCCACAATCATGGCAAACAAAGCCTCAAATTATAACAAGCTATGGCGCGAAGGCGATGCAGAAGGATTGTGATTCTTGGTATTTTCATTTTGATAAAAAATGAGCATTTTTATTCTTAATCTTGCAAACATTCATATTTTTTAGTATAATAAAGTATTAAAAAAATAATTCAATGTCTTTTATTATTAGCTTTGTGGTTAAAGTTGATAGGAGTATTATCGTGAAAAAATCAATGTTACTTTTGGTCTTGATGTTTTTACCCAGCATCGCCCTTGCAGCACCGAATTTTTATATAGGCTCAGGGTCTGTTTCTGGAGGTGTTGGCATATCGAACTCTCTAGATATAGACGCTGGAACAATCACAGCCATAAAGGAAAAAGAATATATTGTTGAAGGTGGCTCAGGTGCAATTTTTGGTTATACAGGCAGCAGTTTTGGTATAGAATGGCGCCTATTTGAATATGAGACATATGATAAAGCAGCCGCTCTGAGTGCCCCTCTTAATGTGATTAAAGAGCAAACGGCTAATTTGGTTGGTAGAGTAGGTAATGATATTTTTGCCATGCGTTTAAGTATTGGTGGTGGTAAGGCCACTACCACATTGGTTGGGTTACCTGAGACAAAAAGAAATTTTGACGTTCTAACCGGTGGCGTTGGTTTTGATCTATCTTTGCATAGAAGTGGGCGTATAAAGCTAGTTTTTGATTTTTATGAGACAAGGTTTGAGGATACTTATTATGACCCTGAACAGTTCGGTACAATTTCTTCATACACACAGAAACATACTACAGGTTTTGCTGGTATGTCTATCAAGCTTGGTGAGGTTAAAAAAGCTGGTGGTGGCACAAAAACGAAAACAGTTACAACAATCGAAACAAGCAACTAAAGTAGAATGAAAAAGTCATAATAAAAATCTTACGTAAAGAAATAATAGAAGTTTCTACCAATATAGCCAACATAAAGCATGATGCCGAAAATGCCATAGGCACGGTAATTTTTATTTGATAACACATAAAAGAAGCAGATTAAGCCTGCCATAAGCATGATGGGAATATCAAAATTAATAAGATTTTGTTCAATCGGCAGGCGAATCAACAAAGCTGTAAATCCCAATACTGCTAAAATATTAAAGATACAACTTCCTAAAATATTACCAACAATAATCGTGCCCAACTTCATTCTTGTTGCGGTAATCGTGGTCACAATCTCAGGCAGTGATGTGCCTAACGCAATGATGGATGTGGCAATAAGACTTTCAGGCACATTAAGGGCAGTCGCGATTTTTGCCGCATTATCCACAGTTAGCTGTGCGCCGACAATCAGCAAGATAATGCTTGCAATGGTTTTGATAATTGATTTTGTCAGAGATGATTCTTTTATATCTGTTAATTCGGCTTCAGATGCGTCTATTTTACTATATCTAAACGAGAAGAATAAATAGCAGGCAAAACAGAGTAACATTAAAAGGGCGATGATAAATGTTATTTCTCCAAAAGCAAAAGAGGCAAAGCTCACGATAAGAAAGCCTATTATCATGAAACTTAAATTGATTTTAATATCTGGTTTCATGCCAATGGCAAAAGGCGATAATGTGATTGCCAGCGCGTAAACCAGCAAAATATTGGCGATGTTACTGCCAACAATATTACCGATAGCGATACCGCTATTCCCCCGATAGGCGGCAATAAAACTTGCCATAAATTCAGGCAATGATGTGCCAAAACCAATAATAACGGCAGCAATAAAGGCTGTAGAAATTTTAAAATATTTGCTTAAATTTACGCACGAGATAACTGCCATCTCGCCACCTTGATACAGGGCAAACAGCCCAATGAGTAGCAGAATAGATTCTATAATAAGCATGTATAATTTTGTTTAAATAGGCAGTGGATAATGGCGGGCGAGCATATAAATGGTGCTAACGATGATAAGGGCAATCATTGCTTTTAGCCATGCAGGAAATTTTTGTGGATTAAGCATATGCTTTGCATCCCTCTTCTTTTTGTGTGTATCAGCCTATAACAAGGTTACTTTATCACGCTTGCGTTGTGCTGATGATGGAATCTTCATCAAGTCTCGGTATTTTGCCACAGTTCTACGGGCAATATCAATCTTTTCTTTTTGTAAAATGTCTACAATGGCATCATCGGAATAAACTTTGGTTTTTTCTTCATTATCGATTAAATTTTTGATGCGTTTGCGAATGGCTTCTGTAGAAAGCCCGTTCGCATCACCATTGATTGCATTGGTAAAGAAATATTTCATTTCAAAAATACCATGTGGGGTGGCGATATATTTTCCTGAACAAGTACGGCTCACAGTGCTTTCATGCATTTCAACATCTTGGGCAATATCTTTAAGCACCAAAGGTTTCAAGCCATCAATACCATCGCGGAAGAAGCCAATTTGGCGTTGCACAATGGCTTGCCCTACACGCATGATGGTGTTGTTGCGTTGGGTAAGGGCGCGTATCATCCATTTGGCTTCTTGCCAATTTTGCTGTAGATATTGCTTATCACCCTTATTATTAATTTGCCCAAGCATACTGTAATAATAATCGTGATTGGCACGAACTGAAATAAAAGCACGTGAGCTTAATTCAACATACCATTGATTGCGCGCATTTTGCTTCACATAAAGGTCAGGCACAACGGTATCCGCATTCTGCACAGAAAATTCTGCGATAGGATTGGGGCTAAGGCAACGGATTTCTCTAAGCATATCGCGCAAATCATCTTCATCGATATGGCATAGGCGCATTAATTTGCGATATTCACGCGCGGCAACCAATTGAATATTATCTAATAAGATTTGCATGGCAGGGTCAAGGCGGTTTTTATCTTGCAACTGTAAGGCAAGACAATCGCTAACATCACGTGCAAAAATACCAACGGGGTCAAACTGGCGCATTTGCGATAACACATGGTCAATTTGGGATTCTGGAACTTTTAATTCGGCACTTAATTCGGCATTATTTTGCTGTAACCACCCACGTGCATCTATTTGGTCAAAAATTAACTGCCCTATCATGATATAACGATTATCCGTAAAATGAATGCGTAATTGTTGTTCAATATGGTCGCGTAATGAGGGGGCATCGGTTGCGGAATCATCTAAATAATTATAATCAGAATGTTGGCTTTGATAGCTTGGCTCACTATCAAATTGGTCTTCTTGCTTCATATCAAGCGCGCCATCACACGCACCTTCATGGGTTGCCGCATCAAAAGCATCGCCTTCATAATCCTCTTGTTGGCTGATACCACTTTCTTCTAAACCATCGCTGGTAAGCCCGCGGTCATTCTCTAAGAATGGGTTGGTTTCCATCATGCCCGAAAGATAATCATTCAAATCTAGCATATTAAACTGCAACAGCTTAATGGCTTGTTGCATTTGCGGGGTCAGAACTAAATTCTGACTTTGTCGTGCATCTAGTTTAAGGTGTGAAGAAGACATGAGTTACATCCTAAAATCGTCGCCAAGGTAATGATTGCGAACTTGTTGGTTATTAATTATTTCATCAGCCGTTCCCTCTAGTAGCAAATTACCATCATAGATAACATATGCCCTATCGACCAATTTTAAGGTTTCGCGCACATTATGGTCGGTGACAAGCACCCCCACATTGCGCTGTTTTAATCGAATGATTAATGCTTGAATTTCCTTGACGGCAATGGGGTCAACCCCAGCCAATGGCTCATCAAGTAAAATGTAAGAAGGGTTTGCGGCTAAAGCGCGGGCAATTTCTAAACGGCGTCTTTCACCACCCGATAATGACGGCGATGGGCTATGGCGCAAATGTTCCAATGAAAAATCATGTAGTAATTCATCAATTTTTTCCTGCCATTTGCTTTTATCGCTTTCGTTAATTTCTAAAATTGCTTTGATATTTTGCTCAACCGTTAAGCCACGAAAAATAGATGCCTCTTGCGGTAGATAACCCAAGCCAAGACGGGCGCGAATATGTATAGGCAGTGCCGTAATTTCTGTACCATCCATAAAAATATGTCCCGCATCGGGCATTAATAAACCACATAGCATATAAAAACTGGTTGTTTTGCCAGCACCATTCGGACCTAACAAAGCAACGGCTTCACCGCGTTTAAGGTTAAAACTAAAATCTTTAATGATTTGTCTACTACCATATTTCTTTTGCAAATGAATGGCTGAAAAACCATCTGCGGGAATGGTGTAATCAAATTTCTTTGTGCGTGATTTTGTTGATTTGAATAAAGAGGCTATGCTGAATTTAGCCATAAAATAATGCGTGATGCTATTTGCAGATAAAGTGAATTTTTCAAAGAGATTTTGCACGAAATTAAATTGTGCTGAAATGGTTTGCATTAAAGTGCCGTGCATTTGCATTAAAGTGCCGCGCATTTGCATTGTTCCGTTACCGTTCGGAATATGATTGCTGACTACTTGCACGCCCATTTTATATGCTCTCTCTCTTATTGCAGATATGTTTTCTTTTGCCTTAAATTGAACGATGTCTTCTTGGTTAAAGAAAAAACCGCACATGGCGCTTTAATTTCCCTGCCTCCTTTTGTGATGATTTCCGTGTTACCGCACATTTCCAATTTATCAGTGACATAATCAAGATAAGCTTCATCTGCCGTGACAACTCTTTCGGGCATGGTTGCTGTAATATGACCATTTATAATCATGTAATCAGCTTCAGCGTCCTTAAAATAAATTGTCGCTTCGTCGCCTTTTATCAAACTATCTTGCCAATTATACGCAAAATCATCTAAAAAGTGAAGTTTTTTAAGATATTTCTTATTAAAATTATCCTCAAAAACCCCTTCAGACTGGTCGGCTATCGCTCGTACGCCCTGTGAATTAACGAACACAGCATCATCGATAGATAACCTATTCTCATTAAAAGCAAGAACCATGCCATTTTTTCCTAAGAGCGTATTTTCCTTTGATTCAAGCTGTACATTCTTCTTTAATGTCAGTATTTCTGTGCGATTATTCAGTGTAAAACCGATGGCATTAAATTGGTAATTGCCAAAATTTCCACTGGTCTTTTTATCACTGTACATTTGTTCATTTTCATGATGAAAAATCATTTGCTCGGTATTGAGCTGAAAGTTATTGTGTGATGATTTTTTTAAGGACACATTTTCTTTCAAATCAATAATATTATTTTTAATCACCATATGATTGGCTTTTATCTGCTGAAATTGTGTTGGAATTTCAATAAAACCTTGCTCAATTTGATAATGGCTTTGCGCAATCAGCGCGGTTTTTTCTCCGATAATCTTGATAGGATGCTCCGCCTCAATCGTAATGATGCTATCTTTAACAAAATTATAAGAGATATCCTCTGGATAATCAGGAATTTGTGGCAAGCTCTGAGGATTAATAAATTGCCATAACAGCAAAATAATCGGTAAAATTATTAAAGTCAGGCGCAATAAAATATCACCCAACAGCCAGCCAATGGCGTAAACAGGGCTGTAGCGATAGCGAATTTTGGTTAATCTAATTTGATAGGCAATCCCGTGATAAAAATGACGCAAGCAACGGGTGAAAAAGCGCATTAATTCAAACCAACGCGCAAGCAATCATGGATATGAATGATTCCAAGTGGTTTTTGCGTATCATCTAGCACAAATAGGCTGGTGATTTTATATTTATTCATCATATTAATGGCCTCTACCGCAAGCGCATCTTCTGTGATGAATTTGCTATGGGCCGTCATCACATTACCAGCAACGGTTTGTAAAGAAGGGCTATTTTCAAACCAACGGCGCAAATCCCCATCGGTAATCACCCCAATTAAGATACCCTCATCATTGATAATCCCAGCACAGCCAAAACTTTTGGTACTCATCTCTATCAAAACATCAGCCATTTTACTTTGCTCAGTTACAAGAGGTAGGTCTTGATGCATTAAATCAGAAACCGTTAATAGATTTTGCCCTAATTTACCACCGGGATGAAACATTGCAAAATCTTCTGGTGTGAATTGCCGTTTTTTCAACAAAGCCACCGCAAGCGCATCGCCCAAAGCAAGCATCATGGTGGTAGAAGTTGTTGGTGCAAGGCTTAAAGGGCAGGCTTCAGGGGCAGATGGCAAAACCAAAGCCACATCTGACATTGTTGCCAAAATGCTATCCTTGCCTGAAGTCATGCCTAAAATTTTAATCTGATTGCGTTTACAGAATTGCAACAAATCGCCTAATTCATTGGTTTCGCCTGAATTTGATAATGCCATAACAGAATCGCCACGGCAAATCATGCCTAAATCGCCATGCGATGCTTCGCCCGGATGCACAAAATAAGCAGGCGTGCCTACCGATGCCAAAGTTGCCGCAATTTTACGGGCAATATGCCCGCTCTTGCCCATTCCCGAAATAATCAAACGGTCTTCGGTTGCCATAATCAAATCAACAGCTTGGGTAAAGCTATCATCTAAATCGCGCTGTAAGGTTAGAATGCCATCCGCTTCAATTTGTAAAACTTGTTTGGCAATTTCAATAGAATTATCCATGATGATGAATGATTAATGAAGAGTTTTCCATAATCTACGCTTATGGGCATAAAGGATAATCACAAAGAAAATAAGGAATAAAATAACCTTAATACCCAGTGATTTTCTTTCTTCTAAATGTGGCTCTGCTGCCCACATTAAAAAATTCACGACATCATACGACATTTGCGCTACAGTTGCATCATGCCCATCTTGATAAGTGACTTGGTCTTCAAAAAGAGGTGGCGGCATTGCAATAAGATTGCCTGAAAATACTTCATTATAATAAAGCCCATCACTAACTTCTATATCAGCCGGAGCTTCATCTTTATAAGATATCAAAAGAGCATAGAGATAATTTGCACTATCTTTGCGCGATTTACCAATCAATGATAAATCAATAGGCAAGGCACCGCCATTGGCGTAACGCGCCGCTTCATCATTCGGGAATGGTGGTACAAAACGGTCAGAAGGCAAAGCAGGGCGTTGATAATATTCGCCTTCATCATTCGGGCCATCCGTCACTTCATATTCTGCCGCGACAGCTTTAATTTGTGCTTCACTATAGCCTAAATCAGCTAAATTACGGTAAGAAAGATATTTCAGAGAATGACATGCGGCACAGACTTCTTTATAAACTTGAAAACCACGTTGCAAATTATTTTGTTCATATTTTCCAAAGATACCATCAAAACTCCAATGTTGTTTATCGTAAGAAGCATGGGAATCACCAGCGGCATGGCTTATTAGGGGAATGATTGATAGAATAAAAGCCGTAAGAATTGAAATAGTAAATTTAGACATTAATTTTCTCATCATGATTTTAAGACAGATTTAGCAATAGATTCAGGCAATGGCTTCGGTTTTTCAACCTTGGCAATCACTGGCACAATCACTAGGAAATGAAGGAAATAATAAAAAGTTGCAAATTGCGCGATAATCACATAAGGCGCTTCCGCTGGTTTCGCACCTAACCACCCTAATAACAAAGCATCGGCAACGAAAATGAATAAGAAGATGCGATAAAGTGGACGATAACGCGATGACCGCACTTTTGACCTATCTAACCATGGCAATACAAATAAAATCGCAATCGCCCCAAACATAGCCAAAACACCCGCTAATTTATCGGGAATGGCACGTAAAATCGCATAAAAAGGCAAATAATACCATTCAGGCACAATATGGGCAGGGGTTGAAAGCGGGTTGGCTTCCACATAATTATCCGGATGGCCTAAATAATTGGGAGCATAAAATACAAAAATTGCAAAGAAAATAGCAAACACACCAATCGCAAATAAATCTTTAGCAGTTACGTAAGGGTGAAAACGTACCGTATCTTGTTCGCCTTTTACATCAATACCAACTGGGTTATTAGAGCCAGTTGTATGCACCGCGACCACATGCAACATCACAAGCCCTAAAATCACGAAAGGCAATAAATAATGCAAGGCAAAAAACCTATTCAAAGTGGGGTTATCTACGCTGTAACCGCCCCATAACCATGTGACGACATTTTCGCCAATGATAGGAAGCGCGCTAAATAAATTGGTAATCACGGTTGCGCCCCAAAAGCTCATTTGCCCCCACGGCAAAACATAACCGATAAAAGCGGTTGCCATCATCGCTAAGAAAATAAACAACCCGATAATCCATGTTAGCTCGCGCGGTTCTTTATAAGAACCATAATAAAGGGCGCGGAAAATATGGATATAGACAGCAATAAAGAACATAGATGCGCCATTGGCATGCATATAGCGTAACAGCCAACCATAATTAACATCGCGCATAATCCGTTCCACCGAACCAAACGCCAAATCAGCATTGGCAACATATTGACTGGCAAGCATAATGCCTGTTGCAATCATCAATAATAAAATCACCATAGCAATGCCGCCAAAGCTCCAGAAATAATTGACATTGCGAGGCATTGGAAAATGCATATATTCATAATGCACATAGCTGAACACTGGCAATCGTGAATCAACCCATTTAACGATTGGATTTTTGAAATCAGGTTTGGGAATTTTGTTTTTATCCATGGTGAAATATTTTTCCTATAGTCTCGTTAATAACCAATTTAACCAATACGAATGGAATCATCAGAAAGGAATTGATAAGGAGGAACTTCAAGATTTTTAGGGGCAGGGCCTTTGCGAATCCGACCTGATATATCATAATGAGAACCATGACATGGGCAGAACCAGCCATCATAATCGCCCTTAACTTCATTTGATTTTTGCCCTTGAGGCACACAACCAAGATGCGTGCAAATTCCAACAACCACTAACCATTCAGGGCGGTATGCGCGTTCGGCGTCAGTTTCTGGGTCACGAAACCCATCTAAATCGATATTTTGTGCGCGGGCAATTTCTTCTTCGGTGCGTCTGCGAATGAATACAGGCTTACCGCGCCATGTAATTGTGATGGCTTGCCCTACTTCCATACCCGCAATACTAACATCTACCGATGCCAAAGCTAGCACATCTTGCGAGGGATTGTAAGAATCAATCAATGGCCATAATAATGCACCACCACCTACCGCAGCTGTTCCTAAGGTAAGCATTTCTAAAAAATCACGTCGCTCCACTGATTCTACAGTCTGTTTTGATGTTTCACTTTCTTCTGCCATTGTTTCTTCTGCCATTGGTATATAACCCTACTCTGACGACATATTAATAGTTAAAATGGTGCATTGCTAGCCACTTATTAAGTGCTGAATATAACTATCCATACACATATCATTTTTTATAATTATACGCAAGTTTCATGATGCTAACAAGCAACTTTTTATGAAATTATTTTGAAAAACTTTGTGCGATTTTCCAAAGAGTGTCAATCGCTAATTTTTTTTCTAATAATTCGGCAAATTCATCTAAGGATTTATCCGCTTTTTGCATGAACCAATCATCATGATGGGGGGATTGATTGCCGTTATCTGTTAAACCAAAAAAACCTTGATAAAATTCTTTAGAATTAAATAAACCATGAAGGTAACAACCGAAAACTTGCCCGTGATAGATATGGTCTGCACCCGCTTGAGCCGAAACAAGATGAGAGCCTTGCTCATCTAATTTTATCCAATCGGTATTAATAGAACCTGTTGGCTTTGTTTCCCCTAAATGAATTTCGTAACCATCAATCGGAATGGGCTTATCTTTGCCTGCAACCATCGCAAAGCCAGTTACTTTTTGCAGCGTTTTTTCTTTGGTTAATTCCGTGCGAATGGGTAGCAATCCCAGCCCATCACATTGGCGAATATTGCCTTCAACAGAATAAGGGTTCGTAATGGTTTCACCAAGCATTTGAAATCCGCCACAAATGCCTAAAATTTTGCCTCCACGCCTTAAATGACTATGCAAATCATGAATCATGCCTGTTTGATGAAGCATGGTTAAATCGGCAATGGTATTTTTACTGCCCGGCAAAATCACCCAATCGCATTGGGACAGAGGTTCATCGGGGCGCACCGCAATAATATTAATACGCGAATCTTGACTAAGTGGGGTGAAATCATCGGCATTGGCAATATGGTTAAAACTGATAAGTGCGATTGTCTTTTCTGGTGTCTTTTCTGGTGTCTTTTCTGTTTCTGTTTCTTTTTCAGAATATGTCGGTTGATAGCGTTTTTTAAGCACCATAGAATCCTCATCCGCAAACCATTTGGCATGTTCAAAAAATGGCACAATTCCCAAAGAAGGCAAGCCTGTTTCCTTTGTGATAATATCAACGCCTTCTTGAAATAATGTTTCATCACCACGAAACTGATTGATAAGATAGGCTTTGAGCAAATACCGTTCCTCTTGTGTCAACAGATGATGCGTGCCAACCAACGAGGCAATCACCCCACCGCGATGAATATCCGCAACCAAAATCACTGGCACATTTACATGTGTGGCAAAACCCATATTGGCAATATCATGGCGACGCAGATTCACTTCGGCGGGCGAGCCTGCCCCTTCAATCAGAATTAAATCAGCATCATGCGCCAGAGTGTAAAAAGCATCTGTGATATTCTCAAGCAATTCTGCTTTGCGTTTGTAATAATCTTGCGCTTTCACATGCCCCTCATATTGACCGCAAATAACCAATTGCGACCCCATCTCGCCTTCGGGTTTCAGCAAGATTGGATTCATATATTTGCTTGGGGCAACTCTGCCAGCAAAAGCTTGAAAAGCCTGTGCGCGCCCTATTTCGCCACCATCATCGGTAACCGCAGCATTGTTAGACATATTTTGAGGCTTAAAAGGCAACACGCGCAAGCCTTTATTGGCAAACAACCTTATCAGCCCAGCAGTGATTGTTGATTTTCCTGTATCCGAACCCGTGCCTTGTATCATCAGGCAAGCAGGCATCTTTTGAGGGCGTTGCGTCATAGCAATAGACGCTAAAATTCAATGCCGATTTGTGCCTTAACACCATCACGAAAAGGGTGGCGAATTTGCGTCATCTCCGTGACCAAATCAGCAATCTCAATCAGTTTTTCTGGCGCGTTGCGTCCTGTAATAACAAGATGCAAATCCTCCCGTTTTTGTTTGAGGGTATCTATCACTTCATCAAGTGGCAAATAATCATAACGCAACACAATATTTAATTCATCAAGCACCAGCATGAATAAATCAGGGTCCGCCATTTCTTGCTTGGCAAATTCCCATGCCGCACGGGCGGCATCTATATCGCGCTGTTTGTCTTGCGTTTCCCATGTAAAGCCTTCACCCATCGCGCGAAAACGGCATGTATCTGGGAATTTTTTCAAGGCTTCATGTTCGCCTGTTTCCCACGCGCCTTTGACAAATTGCACCAATGATATTTTTTTACCCCGTCCTAAGGCACGAAAAATAAGACCTATGGCGGCAGTGGTTTTGCCTTTGCCTTTGCCTGTATGAATGATTAATAACCCTTTTTCATGGGTTTTATCACTCATGATTTTTGCACGCGCTTGCTTTTTCTTCATCATCTTTTGCTGATGACGCGCTAAATCTTCTTCTTTTTCTGGTTTTTTATTCATTTAATATTGGGTTCATCTAATTTTGCGTCATGTTATCGGAAGTATCAGAGATTGTCTTTTCTAACTTGTCTCGATATAACGCGCCAAAATCTATCGGCTGTAAGAATAAAGGTGGAAAGCCCCCTTCACGCGTTATGTCTGCTAGCACATTGCGAATGAATGGAAAAATAAAACGCGGGGCTTCCACCATTAGAATCGGCTGATGATATTTTTCATCTAAACTTTCATGCAACTCTACCAATGCTTCATACATAAGCTCGGCAACAAATTGCGGATGATTGGCAATTTTTGATTCACATTTAATACTGAGGGTAACCGTATAGCGATTATCATTGAGATTATTGGCATCAATATTGACCGAAAGCGCAATTTCAGGTTGCCCTGATTGTGCTAAAATATGAGGTGCATTCGGGTTTTCAAATGATAAATCTTTTAGATATTGTGCTTTAATCGTAATTGGGCGTCCGGGAATCTCATTATCGTCTGCGACAGCTTCTGATTCAGCCTGTGGCATTTCTTTTTTCTTAGCCATAATTTCTATTCCTAATTTTAGTATTATCATCGATGGTTTAGCGTACAGTAAATGATTTTATATGATTTGACAAATATCAGAAGATTATTTGCACATTAATTTGTGTATTATTACTAATGAAGTGTGATTGCACTATTGTATCTATACAGATTGCTTTGTATAGTGGTTATTCAGCATAAGGTTCAAGTGAGAGGGAAAAAAATGCAATTTACAGTAGATAGAGCAATTTTAGGGCGCGCGTTAGACCATATTCAAGGGGTTATTGAACAGCGTCATACACAGAATTTGCTTTCTTATATTCGTTTGAAAGCCGTGGATGATTTTATTGAACTCACTGGCACAGATAAAGAAGTTTTTATTCAAGAAAAAATTGTTGCTGAAATTAGTGAGGCGGGTGAAACGATTATACCTGCGCGTCTTGCCCATGAGATTGTTCGCAAATTGCCTGATGGCGCGATTGTTGAGGTAACAATAGCAGAAGATAGGGTGCAGTTAAAAGCAGGCACAAGTCGGTTTAATCTTAATTTGCTAGATATGGGTACTTCAGATGATAATAGTGGTTTCCCAACGCCTGAAGAAGGACCTTTTTCTGCGGAATTTACTATGTCGTCTGAAGATTTTAGCAATGCGGTTAAGGCTGTAAAAATGGCAGTTTCAAACGATACGATGCGCCATTATCTGAATGGCATTTATTTGCATCATTCGCATGGTAGCTTGTGTTTTGTGGCAACTGATGGGCATCGTTTGGCATATTTTGCAGGGAAATGCCCCAATGGTGCTGAAAAAATCCCGGGCGTAATTGTTCCGAAAAAAGCCGTGTTGGAAATGATGAAATTATGCGACGCTTATACGCAAGATGTTTTGATAAAAGTGAGCGAGAAACTTATTCGTTTTGAACTTGATAACATCACTTTGACCAGCAAATTGATTGGTGGTGAGTTTCCAGATTATGAACGTGTTATTCCTCAGGATAATGATAGGAAAATGCAGGTTGAATCAATGAAGTTACGCCGTGTGGTTGAGCGCGTGAATGTTTTTTCTGATGAATCAAGTGCGGTGCGTTTGAATGTAGGGCAAAATTTATTAGAATTATCTACCCGTTCGCAAGAAGCCGGCGAGGCACGTGACGAGATTGAAGTTGATTACGAATCTGAAGCATTGGAAATTGGCTATAATGCAAAATATTTGCTGGATATTACCGATAATATCAGTGGTAAAGTAGAATTTGCATGGCTGAATAGCAGTGCGGCAACAATTATTCGCGATACGGATAAAGAGCAGGTTTTATATGTGCTGATGCCAATGCGTGTCTAAATAATTTGTGATTACCGAATTTTCCCTTCACAATTTTCGCAATCATCAGATGAGGCGCTTTCAGACTGATGCGCCAATGGTTTTATTTTCAGGCAGTAATGGAATTGGTAAAACAAACTGCTTAGAGGCTCTGTCATTTTTGGTTTCTGGGCGCGGGTTGCGCCATGTGAAAATGGAAGAAATCCTGCCACAACATCAGGGTGCAGATAGTCTTGTGAAAGAAATGGGGTGGGGCGTGCAAGCGCAGATAACGCCTTATCATCAAAAAAACAATAATCGTCAAAATAATCAGCAGGATAATCAGACAAACAACCTTACTGAACAATCCGTAAAAATCGCAACTGGCTTCAACTATCATTTTAAAAAACGCCATATTATCATTGATGGGGTGAAGCAATCATCACAGCAGGTGCTTGATAATTACGTGCGAATGTTATGGTATCTGCCACAGATGGCACGGTTGTTTCAAGATGGGCGTTCAGGAAGATTGCGCTTGATTGATAGGATTGCGGGGCTTTTTGATAAAAATCATTATGGGCGTTTGCAATCTTACGAACAGCAAATGCGTGAAAGGTTGCTGTTGCTTATTAGCAAGGGCGATGATACGTGGCTAGAAACATTAGAGCATGAAATGGCGATGCGTGCGATTTCAATAGCAACCACTAGAAAACAGATGATTTTGCGTCTCAATCAATTCGGAGAACAGCCCCCTATTGCAGGATTTCCATCATTACGCCTTGAATTGCAAAGTGGGTTTGAAGAAAAAATATTTAATGAATCTGCCGCCCATAGCGAAGAGCATTATCGGCAAAAATTACATGCCCACCGTGCCAATGATGTGCAAGAAAATCGTACTCATTTTGGCATTCATCGCAGTGATATCGTGATGTTTTATCAGCATGATAAGCAAGAACTTAATGGACAATTATGTTCAACTGGCGAACAAAAAATGATGATGATGACCTTAATTTTGGCGCAATTACAATTATTGTTGCAAGAAAAAGGCAGGCATCCGATTTTACTGTTAGATGATATTATTGCCCATTTGGATAAAGACCATTTAGGGGCATTATTGGCTTATCTGCAACATATGAATGTTCAGCTATTTCTAACAGGCACGGATGATAATTTTTTAGCGCATTTATCCTTAGAATATTTACAATATAGGCTAGATTATTCGGCATAAATTGGGTATGATGCAGGTAGATTCTTGAAGCTATCGTACGCTATGGCTCATAAGAACAAAATTGTTAGTGAAAGTTCTCTTATTATAATGTCGCAAACTGAAAATGATATTCCTGCTTCTGAAAATACAGAAGCGTATGATGCTGATTCTATTCAAGTATTAAGAGGGTTAGAAGCGGTTCGTAAACGCCCCGGCATGTACATTGGTGATACTGACGATGGCTCAGGCTTGCATCATATGGTTTATGAGGTGGTGGATAATGCCATTGATGAGGCATTGGCAGGGCATTGTGATCAGGTGGTTATTGCACTTCATCCCGATGGTTCTGCCTCGGTTAGTGATAATGGGCGCGGGATTCCGGTAGATATTCACGTAGAAGAGCAAATTTCCGCCGCCGAAGTGATTATGACGCAACTTCATGCCGGTGGTAAATTTGATAATAACAGCTATAAGATTTCAGGCGGGTTACATGGCGTTGGTATTTCGGTTGTGAATGCATTATCAGCGTGGCTTGAGTTAAAAATTCAGCGCGATGGTCAGATTCATCAAATGCGCTTTGAAGATGGCGAAGCTGTTGCACCTTTGCAGGTTAAAGGTGAATGCCAGCATGATGATAGTGGCACGATGGTGCGCTTTATGCCTTCAACCAACATATTTAGCAATGTTGATTTTGATTTTCAAACATTAGAAAGACGAATCCGTGAATTGGCATTATTGAATTCAGGGGTTAAGGTTATTCTGAAAGATGAACGCCATGCGGAACATATCATCCGTGAATATCAGTTTGAAGGCGGGGTGCGCGCTTATGTGGAATTTTTAGACCATTCCAAACATGCGTTACATGATGGCATTGTTTATATCAATGATGAGGTTGAGGGGATTATTGTTGAAGCGGCGTTACAATGGAATGATAGCTATCATGAAACGGTGCTTTGCTTTACCAATAATATCCCCCAACGTGATGGCGGTACGCATATGGCAGGGTTTCGTGCGGCACTCACCCGTCAAATCAATCAATATATTCAGAAAAATGCCAAAAAAGGCAGTATCATTCCCACAGGTGATGATGCGCGTGAGGGGCTGACCTGTGTGTTATCGGTAAAAGTGCCAGACCCTAAATTCTCATCACAAACCAAAGATAAATTGGTTTCATCAGAGGTGCGCACTGCGGTAGATTCAGTTGTGCATGAAAAATTAGGGCAATGGTTGGAAGAAAATCCCGGCTCGGTTAGAAAAATCATTCAAAAAATTATGGAAGCTGCCACTGCCCGTGAAGCCGCACGCAAGGCACGCGAATTAACAAGGCGAAAAGGTGCGCTAGAAATAAGCGGTTTGCCCGGAAAATTAGCCGATTGCCAAGAGCGCGACCCAACCCTATCAGAATTATTTATTGTAGAGGGGGATTCAGCAGGTGGCTCTGCCAAGCAAGGGCGTGATAGGCGAACGCAAGCTATTTTGCCATTACGGGGTAAAATTTTGAATGTAGAGCGCGCCCGTGCTGATAAAATTGTGGCATCACAAGAAATCACCACTTTGATTAGTGCGTTAGGCACTGGCTTTGGGGCTGAAGATTTTAGTCTTAAAAAATTGCGCTATCATAAGATTATTATCATGACGGATGCCGATGTAGATGGCAGCCATATCCGAACGTTATTATTAACATTCTTTTATCGTGAAATGCCTGAATTGGTAGAAGCAGGGCATATTTACATTGCACAGCCACCCTTATTTCGTGCCAAGCGTGGTGAGAAAATTGTGTATCTGAAAGATGAATTGGCGTTAGAAAATTATTTGATTGAAAATGGGTCAAGCAAAGCAGAATTTTATTTGCATGATGGGCAAACATTTGCAGGGCAAGATTATATGCGCTTGATTAGAATGGCAATTCAAGCCCAAAAATTGATGGCAGGGTTGGTGCGAAAAGCAGGGCATTGCGATTTGATTGAACAAGCGGCAATTTCGGGATTATTTCAACCTGATTTGGCAGAAAATAAAGAAAAAACCAACCAACTAATCACCAATTTACTGGATAGAATGAATGGTTCTGGCAATCGTGAAGAAATTAATTGGCGTGCGTCACTAGATGATGTAACAGGCATAAAATTCACATTTTTAGATGATGGTATTGAACGCGATGTTTTACTGGATTGGGACATGTTGCAAAGCCATGAGACGGTGCAGTTAAATCAGATGGCGGAACGGCTTTATGAGGTATTTTCTAAAGCGGCAACATTAAAATGGATGGGCAAGAAACGAAAATCACCGGTCCCACTGGCTTGCTTAATAAAGTCTTTTTAGCAGGTAGGAAGGGCGTTACCATTCAACGCTATAAAGGTTTGGGCGAAATGAACCCAGAACAATTATGGGAAACAACCTTAGACCCTGTCATTCGTTCTATGGTGCAGGTGAAAATTGGGCATCCTGATAAGGCTGAAAATATTTTTTCAACCTTGATGGGCGATGCGGTTGAACCACGCCGTGATTTTATCCAAGCGCATGCTTTGGCGGTACAACAGCTGGATATTTGAGATATTTGCTTGCTTTTATGTATTTTGCTTGCTAAAGTGAAAGAACATAGATGTGAGGGGTGATATTTCAACCAGCTTCATTCTCTATTTTGAATGATGGTGCGTTTTTTGAGAGAGACCAAAAGATGAGAGTTTCCACCGATAATTCCGTTAAAAAAAATGAAAAAACATTAGGGGCTGGGCGCGCAAAGCGGGCTTCAGGAGCTGGCGCAGTTTTTTCTGTTGGCGCGGCGGGTGGTGCAATAGATGCCATAGATGATTTAGCCGATACCGATGGTAGCTCTGAGCTTGCAGGAGGCATTGCAACAAGTGGCATAGGTTCGTTGCTAAGCTTGCAAGAAGTGCAATTTAACGAACAGCAAGACCAAGGTGCTTTGGATTATGGCAAAGGTTTAATCACTCAATTACGGCAGTTGCAGTCTGAATTATTGCGTGGCGATATTGAGATTACTCGGCTGAATGCAATGCAATATTTTATCAATTCTAATCGCGGTAAAGCCAGTAATAGCCTTGCTTTGCAGGGTATCATTGCACAGATTGAAACAAGAGTGGCGGTAGAAATGGCAAAATATGGTCAGGATATTGGGCTTGCCAACAAACATATATAAAGCATCTTTATTGAAGGAATGCTTAAAAATATCAAAAGAAATCTTGTCAGTTTTTCACTTTTTTGTTATGAAGTAACCTGCTTTATAGTGAACATCGCGGGTGTAGTTCAACGGTAGAATTCTAGCCTTCCAAGCTAGCTGTGTGGGTTCGATTCCCATCACCCGCTCCACATCACCGCTTATGCTGGCATCGCAGGCAAACCCCCGCGTTATTATCACCACATTTTCGATGCTAGTGTTGGGTGCAAGCGGGGGGTTGTTAAGGGGGGTTGCCACAAGGGTGAGGGCTTTTGCCTCGCACCCGATAAGTGGCATCGCACCCCCCTTTATTAATAACGTATCGCAACAATACGGAATTTAGTGTGAGCCTACTGCACCGCTAGCGTGTCACGCACAGGCATTAATGTTCGTTCACGACAATATCCGCATGTGTTTTCATGAAATCATTCCTGTTCGTCATCTTCTGAATCATCACTGATAAGGTTAGTTGGCAGATTTTTAGAACTTGTGACGCCTAATTGTTTAAGTTTCTCTGTTCGTTTGATAATATTACCACGCCCTGTATGTAATTTAGAAAAAGCATCATCATAGCTTTGAGAGGCAGTTTTTAAACTTTTCTCTAATTTTTGCATATCTTCTACAAAACCAGATACTTTCTTATAGAGTAACCCCCCTTGCCTAGCGATTTCGACGGCATTTTGATTTTGCCGTTCCAACCGCCAAATAGAGGCAATGGTTCGCAATGTTGCAAATAAAGTTGTCGGGCAAACAATAACAATTTTTTTAGCCCATGCATCATTATGAAGCTCAGGGTTTTCTTTCATTACCGTGAAATAAGAACCTTCGATGGGCATAAACATCAGCACAAAATCAGGGCTGTTTAACTTATTGAGCGCGCTATAAGATTTGTTATGCAGATCTTTAATATGATTTTGCACCGAAGCCATAAATCTTTTGAGATGCTCGGTACGCTCGGTTTCCTCGTCTGCGTTACAGAAACGTTCATAATCTGTTAGGGAGACTTTTGCATCAATAATAATATGTTTGTTCTCGGGCAGATTGACAATAACATCGGGCTTTTGTGTTTGGTTATCGTCATTTTTAACCCTAATCCCGTGCCTTGTAATGTGTAATCTGTGTCTTTTTCTAAGCCCGCATCTGCCAATAAACGCTCTAATTGAAACTCACCCCAATTGCCTTGTGTTTTTGAATCGCCTTTAAGGCATTGGTGAGATTTTTTGCTTCCAATGTCATGCTTTTGTTGACGTCAACGATTTTGTTAATTTCCTGCTTTAAGGAATATTGTTCTTTGCCATGTGTTTCAAATGATGTTTCAATTTTATTTTGCAGTTTTTCAAGATTATCTTTAAGCGGGTTGAGTGTATTTGTCAGGTCTTTTTGAGATTGCTCGCTGAAAGATTTGCTCTTTTTGTCAAAAATATCATTGGCAAGATTGTTAAATTTATCTTGAAATTTTTCCTGCATTTCGTCAATTTTCTTATGGAAGGCATTTTGCATATTTTCAATATCTTCTTTATGTGTGGCTTCTCGTTTTTCTGCTTCCTTATTTTTGTTTCGGCGATGGTCGTGGTTTCATGATGTTTTTTTAATGTCAGCATCTAATGTATCTATTCTGTCTTGCAAAGTTTGAATTTGCTTGTCTTTTTCAGTACCTTGCGTTTCCAAAATTGTATGACGCTTTTTCATCTCTTGTATTGTTCTGTATCATTATTTAAGGGGGAAGCGATATCGCTTCTCGGAGATGAGGGCAAGCCCATCGCCTTGCGATATATCCCCCTTAACAACCCCCTCGCTGTGCTTTATACTAAATTCGTAAAGGGGTGCGATATATGCCTAACACTGACTCCGTGATTACTTAACAACCCCCTCGCTGTGCCTCATACTATCGATGGTGCAAGCCTCACCCCTCCACCAGTTTTATTTCATCATCGGTTAATTCATAGAGTGCATAAACCAGTTGGTTTAGGTCGGTTTCGGTAGTGGTGATTTGTGCATCGATATTTTTGATGTTGGCTTGTAGTAACTAAGAAAGGTTGATGCAACCGTGTTGTAATCTGGGTTTACGAAACCCCACGCTTGAAACTATCTCGATAGAAATATCCAAACGCAACACTAAGAAATCCGATTTGTTTGATAATATTCATATTATTTCAACTCCCATATTTATGATAATGCTTTATAGATGTGCCATTCTGAACTGGCACTATAGCAAATAATAAAATTGAAACATACTATTATTTTCTGCTATAAATAAAGAAAAGATAATAAGAAAGTGAGATTATCATGAATGATATTCTACATTGGTCAGCATTGCAAATATCGCAAGCAATTAAATCGCGTGAGATAAAAGCTGAAGAAATTATTTCTGTCCATCTTCATCACATTGAAACCATCAACCCAAAATTAACGCTATCACTGAAACATTTGCGGATGAAAGCATCGCGCAAGCCAAAAAAATTGATAATGCTAAAATACCTGAAAATGCTTCCGATTTATTTGGCGTGCCTATAACGGTTAAAATTAATACAGATTTTAAGGGCAGTTGTAGCTCTAATGGTATTCCGGCACTCAATAAGCAAGTGGCTCAAGAAACCTCGCCTATGGTTCAATCCATGCAAGATGATGGTGCTATTGTTATTGGACGCACGAATGTGCCTGAATTATCGATGCGGTGGTTTTCATCAAACCCAATTTATGGAATCACGAAAAACCCTTGGAATCTAGAATTAACCCCGGGCGGTTCTAGCGGAGGCGCGTCGGCAGCTGTGGCATCGGGTATAGGCACGATTGCCCATGGCAGTGATTTAGGCGGGTCTTTGCGATATCCTGCTTATTGTTGTGGGGTTGCAACCATTAAGCCTTCGGTTGGACGGGTTCCCTTATTTATGGCTGGTTCGCCAGAAGAACGTCCTCCCATGACTCAATCCATGTCGGTGCATGGTCCGATTGCGCGTTCGGTAAAAGATTTGCGTATCGCCTTAAAATCTATGTCAAAATTTTCCGCAACTGACCCTGCATGGCGTAACACAAATTCAAGTGGGCATCCGCAATCTCAACCAATTAAGATAGGCTTTGCACGCACTCCTTTCCAAAATAAAATTGACCCCGAAATAGAACGCGCCATAGATATTGCAATATCAGCTTGCAAGCAAGCGGATTACATCATTGAAGAAATTGAACCACCACAAATGATACGTGCGGGTGAAATTTGGATGCAGTTATTATTTTCTGAAACCAAGATTTTCTTGAAAGAAAAGCAACATGCAATGATAACGCCTGAAATGAGCCGGCTTATTAAAATGTATGAACACGAAGCTGATGCAGAAAATATAACGCTTGAAACCGTGATGCACGCCATGCGCGATAGAGTGGCGATTCAACGCAACTGGTCTAGAATGTTTAACGATATTGATATTTTATTGCTTCCCACATCCGGTGCATTGCCTTTTGAAAATGATTTAGATTTTAAGAATCCGCAATCAGTACCACAAATTTTGCAAGAACAGCGTTATTTAACAGTGATTAATCTTCTTGGATTACCTGCTGTTGCGCTACCAACACATATTGCAGACAAAACGCCTGTTGGCGTGCAATTGGTTGGCGCCATGTTTAATGATTGGTTTTGTCTTGATATTGCAGAAAATATAGAACAGCAGATTGGCTTTGGCAATATTCTCTTTTAATGCCAAAGAATATAAAAAGCTTGACAAATTCGCCTATCCACTATCTAGTGTAATCATGTATTAAAGAGTTGTACTTTATAACTACTTAATACCAATCATAAAAATAGTTTGGGTAAAGTTCTCGCAACCATGCTCAAACAATTAAAGTTTGGAGACGATTATGAAAATCACAAACCGTATTTTACTTTCAATATTAACAATATTAATGTTTTCTGTCAGTGGCACTTTTACCGCTTCGGCGGCAAAAACCCACACATTACGGTTACATCAATTTTTACCTGCACAAGCAAATGTGCCAAAATATATTTTGCAAAAATGGATAGATGATGTGGAAAAAGCTTCTGATGGGCGTATTAAAATTCAGCATTACCCATCCATGCAATTGGGCGGTGCGCCACCAGAACTTTATGACCAAGCTGTTGATGGCGTGGCAGATATTATATGGACGGTTTCGGGTTATACCCCAGGGCGTTTTACAGAAACAGAGGTTTTTGAATTACCATTCATAATGAATAATGCGGAAGCCACCTCGCGCGCTTATTGGAAATATGCTCAAAATCATCTGGTTAATGATGAAATGGGCGATACCCATGTGTTAGCACTTTGGGTACATGGTCCGGGAATAATTCATTCCAAGAAACCCATTCGCAAGGTAAGCGACTTAAAAGGTGTGAAATTGCGTGCGCCAACCCGCCCAACCACTTTGCTATTCAAGAATCTTGGCTCAGAGCCGATTGGAATGCCAGTTCCAGCTGTGCCTGAAAATCTTTCAAAAGGCGTCATTGATGCCACTATAATTCCATGGGAAGTGACTGCGGCATTGAAAGTTTCGGAGCTTGTGAAAAACCATACCACATTTCCGAACAATTCGCTTTATACCACTACGTTCATTTACACGATGAACAAGGATAAATATGAAAGCTTGCCAAAAGATTTGCAAAAAGTCATTGATGATGTTTCAGGTCTTGAATTTTCTGCTTTTGCTGGCAAAAGAATGCAAGAGGCAGATGCTCCTGGCTTGAAAAGAGCACAAGACCTTGGCAATAATATTATCAATCTTTCTGAAAAAGAAATTAAAGCTTGGAAGAAAGCCACACAATCTACCATTGACCAGTGGGTTAAAGAAATGGACTCAAAAGGTTATGATGGCAAGGCTTTGCTAAAAGAAGCCAGAAGCTTGATTGCTAACAATTAAAATATGATGATTAGGGTTTGGGGGTTTATATCCCCAAACCTAAAAGTCATACCCTAAACATTCATGCCTTAAAACTCATACCCTAAACATTCATGCCCTGAATTTTTTGTGGGGTTTATTACTAAATCATGTTGCGATGAAACTTTTCAATATGCAAAATTTTATTTACAAGCTTGCTAAAAACTCTGCCGTCATCGGTGGAGTTGTTCTTACATCGCTTGCGCTCGCGATGGTGATGAGCATCATTGGCGGGAGTATCAGCAAATTTGCTTATTCAGAATTTGCCAAAAATTATACAAGCGGGCTTGCAACATTCATTCAAAATACAGGCATTCGAACCATCCCCGGCATGTATGAGGTGATGAAAATTGGCATCGCTTTTGTTGTTTTTTCATTTCTTCCCATCACCTCTTTAGAGCGCGGTCATGCGGTGGTGGATGTGTTTACAAATTTTCTACCCGAACGTAGTAATCAGATATTGATTGCGTTTTGGGAAATTATATTTTTTATTGTTTTGGCGATTATCACATGGCGAATTTTTCACGGCATGGAACGTTTCATTAGCACGGGGGTTATTTTGCAAGAATTAAAAATCCCTGAATGGTATGGTTACGCGGTGGCATTTCTACAAATGTTAATTGCCAGTTTCGTAAGCGGTTATGTGGCATTTGGGCAGGTCGTAAAAGCAACCATTGGCAAAGATATTCTTCCCAAAACTGAAGGAGCGTTGCAGTGAGTGGATTTGAAATTGGGATTTTGTCATTCGTCATTTTGCTAGTGATGATTTTTCTCCGCGCGCCCATTGGGCTTAGCATGTTTATTGTTGGTTTTGTTGGTATCTATTTTTTACTGGGGGGCTGGAATGTACCGTTAAGCCGTCTTAAAACCGAAGTCTATGGTTATTTTTCTAGCTATTCACTTTCTATTGTGCCTTTATTTATTTTGATGGGGCAGTTTGCCACTCTTTCAGGCATGTCGACTCGATTATTTAAAGCAGGTGAAGCGATTTTAGGGCATCGCAAGGGTGGCATTGCCATGGCTGCCATTGGTGCATGTGCGGGGTTTGGTTCTATTTGCGGGTCTTCTTTGGCAACGGCGGCTACTATGGGCAAAACGGCATTGCCTGAATTGAAGCGTTGCGGTTATGATGGCGGATTTTCTACTGCCACTCTGGCGGCGGGTGGTACATTGGGAATTTTGATTCCGCCTTCTATCATTTTGGTGATTTATGCCATTTTGGCTGAACAAAATATTGCCAAATTATTCTTGGCGGCATTCCTTCCGGGCGTGCTGGCGGCGGTTGGCTATATGATAACCATTGCCATTTATGTGCGAATTTATCCTGAACGTGCGGGAGTGCAAGAAAAAAAGCCTCTGCATGTTGTGATAAAATCCCTCATAGATGTGTGGCCTGTGCTGACGATTTTTATTATTGTGGTTGGCGGTATTTATACGGGAATTTTTTCCCCTACCGATGGCGCATCAGTTGGAGCGGCTTCCATGTTCTTTTTGGCATTGCGTTCGGGCGAAATGACGTGGGCAGTGTTCAAAAAAGCAGTCACCGAAACCGCAAAAACCACCGCGATGATTTTCTTTATCATTGTGTGTGCGGGGCTATATAACGGCTTTTTAGCACTCACCCAAGTGCCGCACGAATTGGCAAATTGGATTACAGGTCAAGGCTTCAACCCATGGGTTATTTTATGGATAATTTTGACTTTCTACCTATTATTTGGCTGTTTGATGGATAGTCTCAGCATGATTTTACTGACCATTCCTATTTTTTTCCCGATTATTTCTGTGTTAGATTTTGGGATGAGCGCGGAACATACCGCCATTTGGTTCGGTATTTTGGCATTGATTGTGGTAGAGGTGGGTTTAATTACCCCGCCTGTGGGGATGAATCTATTCATTATTAATTCTATGGAACGCGAAACCCCGATTGTCCAAACCTATAAAGCCGTCACGATGTTTGTGTTTTCTGATATTATCCGCGTGGTTTTACTGGTCTGTTTCCCTGCGATTACTTTATTTTTATTGTAGGAAGTTCTCACCCTACATGCCTTTATATTCACGGGGGTGCTGAAAACATTAACGATGGTTATTGAGAGTAGTAGCGAGGGTTTGGGGGTCATTTTTATGCGTGGGCTTGCACTGGGTTCCCACTATTTTGCGTAGCAAAATCGAGGGTGTGCTTGTCCTCACGCTATATAAAATGTCGCACCCCCAAAAAATAGCGTATGTCACCCCCCTTATTTAATATCTTGTCGCTTTGCTATTCTACGAGATAGCCATTTTCAAGAGTGATTTTTATCTTTAACTGCCCATTCTCATCATAGCCTTCGAAAAGCCCATTCTCTATGTCATCTTTGTAATGTTCCTTAGTCTTTAACTGTCCGTTTTCATAATAGCTTTTAATAGAACCATTCTTTTTACCATCTTTGTAGTGAGCCTTTTCTTCTAACTGACCATTTTCATAATAGCTTTTAATAGAACCATTCTTTTTACCATCTTTGTAGTGAGCCTTTTCTTCTAACTGACCATTTTCATAATAGCTTTTAATAGAACCATTCTTTTCACCGTTTTTGTAGATACCCTTACGCTTTAATTGTCCATTGTCATGATACGATTCATAAAGGCCATCTTTTTTGTTATCTTTGAAATTAGTCTTTTTGTCTAGCTGTCCATTGTTATGATACGATTCATAAAGGCCATCTATTTTGTTATCTTTGAAATTAGTCTTAATCCATAATTGTCCATTTTCATGATAGGTTTCAACAAGTCCATCTAATTTTCCATCTTTGTAATAACGCTTTTCTGCTAACTGCCCATTTTCATGATAATATTCAAAGAACCCATCTTTTTTGTTATCTTTGTAATTACCCTTAATACTTAACTGTCCATTTCTATAATAGTCTTCAGTACGTCCTTGTAATTTGCCATCTTTGTAATAATGCTTACGAGTTAGCTGACCATTTTCATAATAGGTTTTATAAAAACCATGTAATTTGCCATTTTTGTAATGAATCTCACTACCTAGCTGACCATTTTCATGATAGGTTTCATGAGCACCATCTTTTTTGTTATCTTTGTAATTACCCTTTGTCTCTAACTGCCCATTTTCATGATAGGTTTCATGAGCACCATCTTTTTTGTTATCTTTGTAATTACCCTTTGTCTCTAACTGCCCATTTTCATGATAGGTTTCATGAGCACCATCTTTTTTGTTATCTTTGTAATTACCTTTACCTTTTAGCTGTCCATTTTCATGATAATATTCAAAGAACCCATCTTTTTTGTTATCTTTGTAATTACCCTTAATACTTAACTGTCCATTTTCATGATAAGATTCATAATAGCCTTCCAAAAAATCATCTAATTTACCATCTTTAAAATTAGGCTTTGCCCATAACTTTCCATTTACGTAATATTCTTCCCAAATCCCGTTCTTTTTGCCATCTTTATAATTGCCCTTATTATATAATTGTTCATTCTCACGATAATATTCTTTATAAAGACCATCTAATGTGTCAGCTTTGTAACGACGCTTACTCCGCAACTGTCCGTCCTCATGATAATATTCCCAAACACCATTTTTTTCGTCATCTTTGTAGTTACCTTTACCTTTTAGCTGTCCGTCCTCATGATAATATTCCCAAACACCATTTTTTTCGTCATCTTTGTAGTTACCTTTACCTTTTAGCTGTCCATTTTCACGATAATATTCATAAAGCCCATCTTTTTTGTTATCTTTGTAATGACTCTTAATTCTTAACTGCCCATTCTGACGATATTCTTCATAAAGCCCATCCTGCTTACCATCTTTGTAATGACGCTTTTCTGCTAACTGACCATTTTCATAATAGCTTTCCCAAAGCCCATCTAATGTGCCATCTTTGTAATGACGCTTTTCTGCTAACTGACCATTTTCATAATAGATTTCCCAAAGCCCATCTAATGTGCCATCTTTGAAATTAATCTTACTAATTGGCTGAGCATTTTCATGATAATATTCAAAGAACCCATCTTTTTTGTTATCTTTGTAATTGCCCTTGCTACTTATCTGTCCATTTTCATGATAATATTCAAAGAACCCATCTTTTTTGTTATCTTTGTAATTAAACTGACTTCTTAGCTCTCCATTTTCACGATATTCTTCATAAAGCCCATTTACGGCACAGCCGTTAAGGAAGGTAAGTAGCAAGAAAAGCGGTAGTAATGATTTGAAGAATTTCATATTGGCATCTTTTTTCTATTTTATAAGCCTGCCATTTTTGTAATTTTCCTTTGATTTTAACTGCCCATTTTCATGATAATATTCAGAAAGTCCATTCTTTTTGTCATTTTTGAAAATTTAACTGCCCATTTTCATGATAGGCTTCAGCAAGTCCGACTAATTTACCATCTTTGAAAATAGTCTTTTTCTGCAACCCATTTTCATGATAGGCTTCAGCAAACCCATCCTGTTTACCATCTTTGTAATTAACCTTTGCTTGCAACTGTCCGTTTTTATAATAGGTTTTATGAAGACCATGTGATTTGCCATCTTTGTAAATTACCTTTATTTGTAATTGACCATTTTTATAATAGGTTTCCGCAAGTCCATCGAATTTGCCATCTTTGAAATTAATCTTACCCTGAAACTGCCCATTTTCATAATAGGCTTCCGTAAGTCCATTTACTTTGCCATTTTTGTAATTAACCTTTATCTCTAACTGTCCATTTTCATAATAGGTTTTATGAATACCATTCTCAGGAGGGGTTTCAGCAATAGCATTGACTGCACAGCCGTTAAGGAAGGTAAGTAGCAAAAAAAATGGTAGTAATGACTTTAATAATTTCATAATTTCAACCCTTCAGAATTATCTTAATTAATTGGTATCAGTTTATAATAAACATGAACAGCTAAATATTATATTTTTTTTGCCAAACAGGGCAAGAATTATTTATGATAAGGCCGGTCGCAACCCCATTTATAAATTAATGTGCGCTCCCCCAAGCCTCTCTCGTCGTCCCTGCGAAAGCAGGGAACCATGCGGGAAACTTCTTTGCATAACTTATGTTTTAGCACCACGGGGGTGCTGAAAACATTAACGATGGTTATTGAGAGTAGTAGCGAGGGGATTAAAAAGGGGACTATCGCAAGGCGATGGGCTTGTCCTCGCCATTGACGCGCATGTCGACCCCCGCATTATATTAATAACAAACCTTATTACCCGCCACAAACGTTGCGGCAATCGCGCGTTCATCTGCCAATATCATATGGGCGAATAATGTTTCTGCGACAGTTTCAATTTGAGACATTTTTTCAGCAATGATATCGGTGGATTCTAAATTAATCGCGATAATATCCGCTTCCATTCCCTGCTTAATATTGCCAACCTTATCATCGATATGCAATGAATGCGCACTGCCCCATGTTGCCAAATACCACGCCTGATAAGGGTGCAATTTATGCCCTAATAATTGCGCTACTTCATAAGCACAGCGCATGGTGGCAAACATAGAAAAGCTAGAACCACCACCAACATCCGTGGCAAGCCCTACCCGCAAGGGGCGTTTGTTATCTTTGCAATCAAACAGCGGAAATAGCCCCGAACCAATAAACATATTAGAGGTAGGGCAATGGGCAATAGAAGCATCGGCATCGTAAATGCGCTGTTTTTCATCTTCGCTCAAATAAATACCATGTCCGAAAATACCGCCTTTTTTCAGCAAGCCATATTTATCATACACATCTAAATAATCTTTACTATCAGGGAATAATTCCTGCACCCATGCACATTCATTCTTGTTTTCCGAAAGATGGGTTTGCATGATAAGGTCTGGATGCTCTGCCCATAAACTGCCCGCCATCTCTAGCTGCGCCTCGGTTGAGGTAGGCGCAAAACGCGGTGTCAACACATAGCTAAGCCTATCTTTACCGTGCCAATCTTTAATGCCTTGCTTGGCATCATCATAGGCTGATTGCGGATTATCACATAAATCTGGAGGGGCGTGCCTATCCATCCATACTTTGCCCGCTAACATGCGCGCATTATATTTTTGTGCTTCGGTAAATAACGCATCAGCAGAATGGGCATGTGCAGTGCAATAAGCAGAAGCACAAGTGGTGCCATTCTTAAATAATTCTTTGATAAATAATGGCGCAATTTTATCGGCATATGCCCTATCTTGAAACTTCATTTCTGTGGGAAATGTGTATTTATTCAGCCATTCTAATAGTTGTTCGCCATAAGATGCAATCACATGATATTGCGGAAAATGGATATGGCAATCCACAAAACCCGGGCTTAAAATATGACCACGATAATCTTCTATCATGGCGTCCGGATATTTTTCTTTTGCATTTTGTGTTGTTGTTAAATCGACAATCAAGCCATCTTTAACAATAATAGCCCCATCCTTGCACAGGCTGAGGCTTGTTTCAATTGGTTGTAAAAAAGGATCATGCGCAAAGGTTAAATAATCACCTAAAATAATTTTAGTCATACTTAAACATTCTTTTCGCATAACCCTTTTTAATTACTTAAAAAGCCTATTGAGGGATAACACCATCAACACCTTCAACATAGAAATTCATGCCAAGAATAGTGCCTATCGGTGCAACTTCACCGCTTTTAAGCCATTCGCTACCATCTTGCTTGTTAAGCGGTCCGGTAAATGGATGAATTTTATTGCTACGCAAATCAGCAATGGTTTTATCAGCTATCTTCTGAACACTTTTCGGCACAGCCTTACCATAAGGTGCGAATGTTACCATATTTTCATTAATACCATAGAAAGTATCTTGCTCTTCCCAAGTGCCTTTCATCACAGCCTTAATACGGTCAACATAATAAGGACCCCAATTATTGACAATCGCGGTTAAATGCGCATTAGGACCAAATGCCGCCATGTTAGAAGCCTGCCCAATCGCATGAATTCCTGCATCTTCAGCAACCGTCATCACAGCTGGTGAATCTGTATGTTGCATCAACACATCAGCACCTTGTGCGATTAAAGCTTTTGCCGCTTCGGTTTCTTTGCCCGGGTCAAACCAACTGCTCACCCAAATGATTTTGAATTTCACGTTTGGATTCACTGATTTCGCGCCCAAATAGGCAGAATTAATACCACGAACAACTTCAGGAATTGGGAAAGATGCAACATAACCAATCGTATTGGTTTTGGTAACGCTACCAACAACTTTACCAGCAACATAACGCCCTTCATAAAAACGTGCCGAATAGGTTGAAACATTCTTAGAACGCTTAAAACCAGTGGCATGTTCAAATTTCACTTTCGGGAATTTTTTTGCGACATTAATAGTAGGGTTCATATAACCGAACGATGTTGTGAATACAATATCGTTGCTACGGGCTAATTTTTCAATCACCCTTGCACTATCGGGTCCTTCAGGAACATTCTCCACATAAGTGACTTTTACTTTATTGCCCAATTCGCGTTTTACCATTTCAACACCTTCATTATGCTGATAGGTCCAACCATGGTCACCAATGGGTCCCAGATAAACAAAAGCTGCTTTCACCTTATCTGCTGCTGATGCCTGCCCTATATTAAAGGCAAGCAAAGCTGTTGCCACCATGGCTAACTTTAATAATTTATATCTTTTCATAAAATGTCTCCTTTTAAGAAAATTATGATGATGGATGAAATTGCGTTCCTAAGCAACGCGGCACAGAAATCTGTACAGCCTTACCAATGGATACGCGGTAATTAAGAACTACCAAAACAATGATAGTCATTAAATAAGGGAGCATTGCTAAATATTGCGGATATATTTTAATGCCAAATCCTTGTGAATAAAGTTGCAAGATGGAAACGCCACCAAAAACAAGCGCGCCCCATATAATTCTATAAGGCAACCATGATGCAAACACCACCAATGCTACAGCAATCCAGCCGCGCCCTGCGGTCATATTTTCAACCCAAAGCGGGGTTTGCACTAGCGATAGATAGGCACCGCTAATGCCTGCCATAGCACCGCCAAATAAAATTGCCATAAACCGATAGGCAACCACCTTATGCCCTAAGGCGTGTGCGGCATCGTGATTATCGCCAATGGAACGCAAAATCAAACCATGGCGTGTCTTGAATAAAAACCACGAAACACAAGCCACCGAAAAAATAGCCAGATAAACCAAGAAATCATAGCCAAAAAGCAATCTACCAAAAAACGGAATATCACCAAGCACAGGAATATCCATATTTTGCACTTTCTTAACAGTGATGCCCGTATATTTTTGTCCCCATAAGGCGGAGGCACCCAAACCAAACAATGTCAACGAAAGCCCTGATGCTACTTGGTTCGCACGAAAAATTTGTGTTAGCACGCCAAAAATTGATGCCACCAACATACCAACAATCATCGCACTTAAAAACGATAATAACGATAGCCCGAAATGATGCTCAACCACAAATCCAGCAATGGCACCCATAATCATCATGCCTTCAACGCCCAAATTTAGCACGCCTGAACGCTCAACCACCAACTCACCAATGCCTGCAAAAACAAGCGGTGTTGCGGCAACAGTAATGCCAAGAAGAATATTCAGTAACAAATCCATTATATTTTCCTTTTCCATGTAATTTCATAGCGGACAACAATATCGCAAGCCAGAAAGTAAAATAGCAACATGCCTTGAAATACACGGGTAACGGCACTCGGCAAATTCAAAGAAATTTGGGCATTTTCACCGCCAATATAAGTCAAGGCAATCAGCAAAGAGGCGAAAATAATTCCAATAGGATGCAACCTACCAAGAAATGCCACAATAATCGCGGTAAAGCCATAACCTACTGGAAAATTAGGAGTTAATTGTCCGAATGTAGATGTCGCCTCAAATAACCCTGCTAATCCTGCCAAGCCACCCGAAAGAAGCAAACTGCCCCACACGGTATATTTTGCATTAAAACCCGCAAAATGCGATGCTTTTGGCGCATCACCAGTAATGTTAATACGAAAACCTAATAAATGATTTTTCATAAAATGCCATAGCACAAACGCGATAATTAGGGATATCAATATGCCAATATGAATACGCGTTTCAGAAATAAGCAACGGCAATGTTGCGCTATCATGAAACAGCCGGCTTTCAGGGAAATTCAACCCCTCAGGCGAGCGAAGCGGTCCATGCACCATCACGCTCAACAATAAAATCGCAACATAGGTTAGCATCAACGATACCAAAATTTCATTCACATTAAGTTTTGTCCGTAAAAAAGCAGGAATTGCCGCCCATGCCATACCGCCAGCAATACCGGCAAGGGTCATCAAAGGCAACAGCCATATTCCCTGCACCTCGTAAAATGCCAAGCCAACGGCACCGCCTGCAAGCGCGCCAATAACATATTGCCCTTCAGCACCAATATTCCACACACCGGCACGAAAACCAATGGAAAGTCCAAGCGCAATCAACGTTAATGGTGATGCTTTCACAATCAAATCACTCAGCGTGTAGCCATAACGTAACGGTTCAATGAATAACGCATAAAGCACCTTAAAGGGGTTTGCACCTATCATCATAAAAATAACAATCGATGAAATCACTGTTAAACATAATGCCAATAATGGCGCTAATAAAATTACCTTATAAGAGGAATTAAGTCTTGGTTGTAGCTGTATCATTGTTTAGCCCCAACCTTTTTTATGGCTTTTCTTGTGGTTTTTTTTGTTGCTTTTCTTATTGTTTTCTGGGCAGATGTTTTGGGCAATAATGCCTTATCATTGCCTTCCATTAACGCCCCTAATGTGGCAATATCAACCTTGTCTCTTGCAATCGCATCCGATAATTTCCCGCCAGCCAGCACATGCACATGGTCGCATAGTGATAAAATTTCGTCTAAATCTTGCGATATCAACAAAATTGCCACACCCTCATCAGCAAGGGCAATCAGCTTTTGATGAATATGACCCGCCGAGCCAACATCAATCCCCCAAGTTGGTTGCGATACAATCAACATTTCAGGGTCATGCAATATCTCGCGCCCAATAATAAATTTCTGCAAATTACCACCTGAAAGCATTTTTGCTGGTATATGACATGAAGGAGTTTTAACATAAAACGCTTCAATCACCTTATTCGCAAGATTTTCCAACACATCATGGTTGATGAAACCTTTTTTCGTCATCCCAGCATGATTGGGGCGACTTAGCAACATATTTTGCGTCAGGCTTAACGCTGGCACTGCACCATGCCCATGCCGTTCTTCAGGGGTAAAGAAAATGCCTAATTGCCGTCTTTCATGCGCATCAAGCCTGCTAATATCATCACCCTTAAACATAAAACTATTAATCGGCGTTTTAGGTTCACCAATCAACGCATTCATCAATTCGTTCTGCCCATTGCCTGCAACGCCAGCAATACCAGTAATACTTCCTTTTTTCAAACGCAACGTAATATCCTGCAAATCAACGCCAAAAATATCACCGCGTTTGCGGTTCAATTCATTGATTTGAAAAATTTCGGCACCAAATTTTGGCTTTTTACGCTCTGGCGTGGCAATTTTCTTGCCCAACATCATTTCAGCCAATTCATGTTTTGACATTTTTTTCGGCACGCAATTATCAACCAATTTACCGCCACGCAAAATTGTGGCATGCTCGCATAATTGCCGTATTTCGTCTAATTTATGCGAGATATACAAAATCGCACAACCTTCATCAGCCAATCTGCGTAAGGTAACAAATAGCTCATCCACCTCTTGCGGGGTTAAAACAGAAGTCGGCTCATCCATAATTAATAATTCCGGGGATTGCATTAAGCAACGGATAATTTCAACCCTTTGCCGTGCCCCTACCGATAAATTTCCCACATTACGGGCAGGGTCAATGGTGAGCCCATATTTTTTTGATAATTCAGAAATTTTACTGGCAAAGGCATGATTCACAATCTCGCCTTCAAGACTAAGCGCAATATTTTCTGCAACCGTCAGGCTTTCAAACAACGAAAAATGTTGAAACACCATAGCAATGCCACGATTGCGTGCATCAAGCGGATTTTTAGGTTGATAATCTTTGCCTTTCCATTGCATTGCACCAGAGGTCGGCTTTAAGGTGCCATAAATCATCTGCACCAAGGTTGATTTACCCGCGCCATTTTCGCCTAACAATGCATGGATTTTACCTTTTTCAATCGCAAATGAAATATTATCATTCGCCACAACATTAGGGAATTCCTTAAAAATATTTTTAAGAGTGAGCAATGTTGCCATATAAAATGCTTTCTGACATATGTCAATTCTGCTAAAATTGTACTAATTACAAGGTTTCTATACTAATTAAAGGCTTTCATAGTGTCAAGTTTTTGATTAAAGAATTGCGCTATAATGATGCGGGGTTTGGGGGGGTCGTGCTGATAAAGCACTCCGCACCCCCATATAGCGCAGGTCTGGCTTTTGCCAGCCTAAGCGAAATTAACGGCAGGGGGTTTGTTAAGTTACTCACTATCGATAGAGTGAACACGGGGGTTGCGGGGCGAGGGGTGACGGGCAGGGATGATTACGAGAGGAGAAAAAGATAGCAATGGGAAGCCACATCTAATATCACGCGACTCTTCTGGAATCATGTGGTTTTTTATCGGTTCGCACCCTATTGTTTTTTGCTTTATTACCTGTTGGTCTATCGCTTCTTTTTTGCTCATGACTAAATCTATCATGGTTGGTTTTCTTGTTTTTAGGATTACTGCTTTTACTGCCTTCAAAATCTTTAGCACGCCTGTTATCTTCTTTCCTATATTCTTTTCTATTATCGCGCCTACTTTCATCAAACTGATTGCCATCGGTTTGTTGACGATTATCTTGCCTATCTCTGTTATCAGCACTATCACTGTTACGGCGTTTCTTATTATTTTTACTGTGATGTTCAAAATCCTGCGATTTAGCTTTATCATCAAAATCTGCATCAGGATTTTCACCAAAATTCAATGAAACTTTCTGCTTGCCTTTATTTGATTTGAAACTCTTCTTGCCACGTGTATCTTTACCGCGCGCATCCCTGCGTGTATCTTTGCCATGTTCATTTCTACCGCGCGTGTTTTTACCGCCTTTGCCACGTGTATCTTTACCACCGCCACCTTTACCGCCAGTATCATTTGTTTGAATTTTTGCCAATTGTTCCGCCGTCATACTGCCATCCGCACGCAACATTTTTTCAATGGCGCGCCACTTGCTTTTATCTACCGGCGTTACTAACGATAACGCTTCGCCCTTTGCAGAAGCACGCGCCGTCCGCCCAATACGGTGGATATAATCTTCCGCGCATTGTGGCAAATCATAATTAACAACATGTTCAATATGCGGGATATCCAACCCGCGCGCCGCCACATCGGTTGCCACTAAGATACGATATTTCTTATCTCTGAAACTCGAAATCACCCTGTTACGCCTGCTTTGTTTTAAGTCGCCATGAATAGCCTCAGCACTATGGCCTTGGTCGTCTAATTTACGCGCCAATCGTTCCGTGCCATATTTAGTTTTCACAAAAATAATCACCGAACCTGTGCGCGCTTCTAATTCTTCCAATAATTTTGGATATTTAGCACTATCGGCAATATGCACGGTGGCATGGGTGATATTGCTTGCCAATGCCGAATTGCCAGCCACGGAAACTCTTTGCGGATTGTTCAAATATTTTGACGCTATTTTCGCAATATTTTTGGGAATGGTTGCAGAGAATAATAAGGTTTGCCGTGCCTCTGGAATAAATTTCATGATGGCTTCAATTTGAATCGTAAAGCCCATATCTAGCATGCGGTCGGTTTCATCAAGCACCAAGAAATTGGTGTTTTGTAATATTTTTTTGTTGCGTCTTAAATGGTCGTCAATTCGCCCGGGCGTGCCAACAATTAAGCGCGGACGGCTTCTAAGCTGTTGTAATTGCTTAACCATAGAATCGCCACCAATCAGCAAAGCCGCTTTAACTGTGGCTTTTTTTCCTAGCATCAATCGTAATTGCGATAATATTTGCGTGGCAAGCTCGCGCGTGGGCGACATAACCAACGCTGTTGCATCAGGGTTTCGTAGCAAATGCGTGATTAAAGGAATGCCAAATGCGGCGGTTTTGCCTGTGCCTGTTTGCGCCGAGCCTAAAATATCATGCCCTTCTAAAGCAAGCGGAATGGAATCCACCTGAATAGGGGTTGGCACATGTAATTCCATGTGTTTCAACGTATGGTTTAAGCTTTCCGGTAGTCCGAAAGCATCAAAATTTTCCATTTATTTCCTTAAAATTAAAAAAGCTGATAAACCCATCAGATGACATAAAGTAGCCAACATGCTTATCTTAAAATATTATGTTATGGTAGTTGCATTCCGACTGCGATAATCATCACACCATTCATAATGCGCAATATAGCAAATTATCACTATATTTGCAAACTTCATTTGCTATTCATTGATAATGAGGTTATTTTTTCTGTTTTGCCATAAAATCAGCCAACACAGCTTTCACATCATCTGAATTATCTCTATCTAACTTTGTCTGACCGTTTGCATTGATAGCATATAAATCAGCACCCGCTTCCAACAAAACCCTCACAATGTCTGGATTATAAGCATTGATAAGTGCCGTATCGCCATAATCATTTTGCAAATTTACAACAGCACCTTTTTCTATCAATAATCTAACGACTTCATTAGAAGACGCGCGCATTATTCCGTTCATACTAGCAAAGCTAGCATTCTCTTATATGGGGTTGCGACCTTGCTTATCGCAAGGAACCCCAAACCCCCGCGCATTATTCCGTTCATACTAGCAAAGCTAGCATTCTCTTGTATGGGGTTGCGACCTTGCTTATCGCAAGGAACCCCAAACCCCCGCGCATTAATATTATGGGGTTGCGACCTTGCTTATCGCAAGGAACCCCAAACCCCCGCCATTATTTTTATTTCAAAACTTTTCGAGATGCCGTGCCTAGCATTAAGCAAGCAACCCTATTCAAGCCATGAACGCAACAAATGATTGGTGCGTTGGGGCTGTTCTAATGTTGGCAAATGCCCGGCATGTTCAATGATATGATAGCTAGAATTGGGCATTGTTTGATGCATTAATTCATGACGCTCTGCGGGGCATAATGTATCGCTTGCGCCATGCAATATCAGTGTTTTGCCTTGATATTTCCTTAATGTTTCGCATTGATCGGGGCGATTTTGCAAGGCGCGTGATTGGCGAATAAAAATATCCGCGCCTAAATCGAGTGCCATTGCCATACATAAATCTAGAATTTCTTGATAATGTGCAGTTTTGGCTAAATAATTTGGTTTCATTTCATCGCGCATCACTTCTAGCAATTTGCCTTGTTGCACTTTGATAATTTGCGGTTCGCGCTTTTGTTTGGTTGCATCATTTTCAGCCAGCGGGTTGGTATCTAATAATGCCAATCTTTGAACGCGTTCGGGGGCTTGCCTGACTATTTCCATTGCCACAATCCCCCCCATAGATAACCCAGCAAGGGCAAATTCAGAAGGGGCATGTTGCAAAATATCAGAGGCTAATGAATAGATAGTATCATATTCAGTGATTTTTTCGACCGTGATAGCAATATGGGATAAAGCAGTTATTTGTGGCGCGAATAAACGGGCATCACACATCATACCGGGCAGTAATATTAAGGGCAAAATCATTTTAATTTAGATGCTATTGGCACCTTCAGCCAAACTGGCTAATTTGGCATAGGCAATTTCTGGGTCAACCGCTCCAAAGCCTGCAAAAGTGCCAAAGCCACAATCTGAACCTGCATGAACGCGCTCACGCCCAAAAATTGTGATGAATTTCTCTAACCGTTGTGCGACTAATCTAGGATGCTCAATAAAATTTGTTGTGCTATCGATAACACCGGGTACCAAAATTTTATCATCAGGAATATCCGCTTTTTTATCACGAAATACTTCCCATTCATGGGCATGGCGCGGATTAGATGTTTCAAACAGAATATAGCGCGATTTTGTTTTCATCAGGCTAGGCATCACTTTTTCCATATCAATATCACAACAATGCGGTCCTTCATAATTACCCCAACAAATATGTACACGCACTTGATTTTGTGGCACATCAGCCAGTGCATGATTTAAGGCTTCTATATGTAAATCGGCGATTTTTATAAATTCATCATCAGATAAATCTTGGAATAGCATATGGCGTGATAATGCCAAATCAGGACAATCTAATTGCAAATCCAAACCTGCATCGGTAATGGTTTTATATTCCTCACGCATGGCATCAGCCAGTGCTGATAAATATGCCTCACGGTTGGGATAATAATCATTTTGCAAAAATAATGAAATCACGCCGGGGCTTGCGGCATTCATAAACCCACGCTTCGCACCATGTTTTTTCATGGCTTGCTTCAAATTGGCAATATCTTTATTTAATTCATCTTGTCCTTTTGAAGTTACCTCACCCACGCACATAGGGCGTGCATATTGGGGCGTGCCGCCTTGATTGGCAATGCGGTCTAAAAAAGTTGGAAACATTTTCAAATCAGCAGGCGCATTGCGCGGACTATCACCATCAAAGCCAGTATAGCGGTCTTTCACATAGGTGGCATATGAAATTTTTGACGTTTCACCATCGGAAACGATATCAATTCCAGCTTCCACTTGGCGGCGCACCACCTCATCAACTGCTTTGGTCATTTGCGTTTCAAAAGCTGTTTGGTCGTAATTTTCTTTATTTTCACGCGCGAAAATAAAATCAACTGTTTCTTGCGCACGTGGCAATGAACCCACATGTGTTACCATAATTTTTGACATAAGTTGTTCCTTTCAACGATATGCTTAATGTTGCGTTAAGATGATGCTCGCCATGTAATGCCAGCTGGCTCATCATTACCTAAGATGCGATAAAGTGATGCCTCACCGGACATGCTAGATTTTAATGAATAAGCAAAATTTGTGGGTACGGCACATGTATCGCCCGGATTTAAGATCTCTTTGCCATGCTCCCACTCAATGCGCCAATAGCCACGCACAGGCATCAATATTGTTGCATGTTTATGCTGGTAAGGCGTGCCATTATAGGCATCATCATATGAACGTAAAAATTCTATCGTAAAGCCCGGTCTATCACGAATAATGCCATTTTCTGCAATCACCTCAACAGGTTTTTTATCCGCCAATGCCCATAAATCCAAATAACGCGCCACATAATTAGGCACAACTTCCATTGTGCTAGGCTCCATCATTAAGGCAAGGTTTTCATCATTCATCACAGGCATGGGTTGCACATTATCGGGCAAATTCTTGCCCTGCTTGCTATCGTAAAGCTTGCCATTATTGCCTAAAATCAAGCCATGCGCTTTGGCATCTTCAATCACTTCGGGCGCCCATATCACCCCGCCCCCGGCATCATCACCGCCTAAAATTGCCATAATCATACCGTAATCAGTGCCAATATTTTCAAAGCCACGAAACATGCCCGTTGGAATATTAAAAATATCACCTTCTTCTAAAATCACTTCACCGGTATCACCTTTGCGTCCCCAAAAAAACCGCCAGCGTCCTTTCAGCACAAAAAACACTTCCGCAGTACGATGGGTATGTAAAGAATTGCGACATTTTGGCGGTTGCCCCGCAGCCCCAATATTAAAGCCCGGCGTATCTTTAATATGGACATGCTGGTCAGCACTTTCTGAAACACCACCGCCAATGATGGTGAAATTTTCTTTGCGGTCACTGCCGGGAGTATGGGCATCAATAAAAGCGGTTTTGCAGGGGATTAACTCACCATAGCGAACAATGCGTTTGCGAAAATCTTCAGGTGTCATTCTATATCTCCCTTGCCAATGAGAATTTGTTTCCAGATAGCCGTTTCATCAAATAAACTATATTCACGTCTGATTGTGGCATCGTGGTTTGTATTTTCGCCATTGGTAAAAGGACCAAATTCAGCATGGGTAATGCCCATAATATGCACCCTTTGCCCTGAAGGAGTGCCAAAACTGCCCCAGCCATCATGCTTGCCATCAAGCGACCATCTGATTGCCGCCCTTGGGGGCATTAGGGAATCTTCGCGCCCGATAATATGGTGGATGGTGAATTTAGCGTTAGGAAAACTGGCGCGCAAGCCTAACCAAAATTGTTCTGCGCCATCAAAGCTTTGCGTTTCTACCCCACTTGGATAAAATAAATTGGCGGCTCTATCGTATAATTTTTCAATCAAGCCAAATTCTGCGTTCATTAATCGTGTTAAAATATCAGCCAAATATTGCCCCCATTGATTGTCGTTGCCGTTTGATTTATAGGGACCTTGCACATCATTTTCAGGCAGATAAGGCATGGTACAACTTTCAATACCCCCCTCGCGCTTTATCAAATCGCGCGTATAATCTTGCATATTATAGCCTAATTGACGCACAATCGCGCCTTGGTCGCGGATGAGCCATTCATCATCAATTTGATTATTTTTTGCATGACAATCCGCAATGATACGGTAACGTAATTTTTTACCAGTTGCTTTGCCATAAACCCCATCTTTTGTATGGGTGGCTGTGCTTAAAATCCGGTGCGATGATAACATGCCTTGTTCAGGCGAACCGCACCAAATAACATCTTCGCCCAATAATCTTCGGTCAGGAAATTCTGCTAAAGTTGCCATTGTTGCTGTAATCACATTTTGATTGCCTTGCACAATGGAGCCGGGCGAGCGGACAATAATATCGGGGGCATAATAATCATGCAATGTATTAATTCCTCTTTCTTCCCAAATTTCTTTGGTGATACCGATAATATAATCTGGAAAATCCTTAAATTTGTTACTAAAATTTTGCATGATAACTCCTTATGTTTAACCTGCCGTCCAGCCACCATCAATTAATAGTGACGAGCCTGTAACCATTGCGCTTGCATCTGATGCTAGATAAACCACGGCACCCATGATATCTTCCACTTCACCCATGCGCCCTAATTTGATTTTTTCTACAATCATTTTTGCCAATTCAGGATTATCAAAAGTAGATTGCGTTAAAGCGGTGCGAATAAAGGTAGGGCAAATACTATTGACCCTGATATTATATTTTCCCCATTCAATTGCCATTGATTTTGTCATGCCCTCAATCGCATGTTTGGAACTTGAATAAACCGATCGTTCAATACCGCCTACATGTGCCATTTGTGAGGAAATATTAATCAGAGACCCCGGCTTGCTAGCTTTAACAAGCTGGTTGGCAACCGCACGCGTTAAAAAATAGGCTGCTTTATAATTGACATTAATCACGGCATCAAAATCTTCTTCAAGCGTATCGAATGCTGTGCCGTGGCGCGCCATTCCTGCCGAATTGAGCAAAATATCAAAGCAAGGAAGCTCTGTAATGGTTTTTTCTAATGTTGCAATATCCGTAATATTGCAAGGCAAGCATTCCGCTGTGCCACCTAATTCTTCAATGATGGTTTTCGTTTCATATAAAGCAGATTCCCGCCGTGCCATCAAAGTAACATGTGCGCCATATTCGCCTAAAGCAATCGCTGCGGCTTGTCCAATCCCCGAACTTGCCCCTACGGCAAGGGCGCGCTTGTTGTCTAATCTGAAAGAGGGTGTTTTCATAAAATTATAATTGCCTATCTGTTGTGTTAATAATCTTTGTGGAGGTTAATCCTGCCTTGAGGACGCGCTTTATTAAAATCATTCATGCGGGCAAAAACATCAACCCCAATTTGTTGATACATATCTAATAAATCTACCAGCACCCAATTTTCACGAATTTTGCCATTCTCTAAACGCCAAAAATCTAAGCTACGCATGGTGATTTTTTGATTTGCCGGTGCAATGCCTAACCAACCATCATGCGTAATGGTTTGCGCCATATCGGGCCAGCCTGTAACGGCGGCATAATTGCCTTCAGCAAAAAAATGATAGGTTATTCTCTCTGGATATTGCCCTCTATCAGGCATGGCTTTCAAAAAAGGGATTTGATGGAAATGGCGAAATTCAGCAATGCCACGCCCTGTGCCAATCCCCGAAGGACCATACCACATCATTTTTTCATGCCAATAAAGGGGCAGTTTCATGGATTCTGGTGGCTGTAAGGGATGGTTTTTCATATCTAACAACATATCAATAATATGTTGGCGGGTTTGCAATGCTTGCGCCTGAGTGCCTGAAACATTAAGCCCATCACCAGTGGCGGGGGCAGGCACATGCCATTCACGCCCTAAAGAGGGCGTCATCACCCATGCATTTGCTTGTAACATCACTTCGGGTATATCCCACAAGGCTTGAAATTCTACAACTTTATCGTCAATAATTTTATAAAATTCATGAAAGCGCATATGGACAAGATGACCGCTTGGGGGAATATCTAACCAAGATTCATAAAAATTACCCACATACGAGCCAGCGCACCCCACCCATTGAGCATCACCCTCATCGCAACCAGAAATAACAATATAATCGCGCCGTTCTAAATTTTGCCATGCTTGGCTAAGGGGAAGAAAAACCGCATCATAAAAATCATCGGCATTATCAAAATCACCAAAAGGATAACACATGTGAAAAACGGCATCTTGTGCAATCTTTTTCAGATTCTGCCGTGCGGTTTTTTCATCAAAATCATAGAGTGACGCCCGCCATTGCTGAATAAGTGTTTTTGCTTGCTGATGCATTAGTCTGCCGCATGCCCATAAGGAATATTTCTACCGCCATAACGGCGCACGCGCACATTACATTGTTCGGCATGTCCAACAAAGCCTTCTAACATGCATAATCTTGAGCCATATTCACCAATCAAAGCCGCAGCTTCATCGGTGAGAATTTTTTGATAGCTATGGGTTTTCAAGAATTTTCCTACCCATAAACCGCCTGTATAGCGTCCGGCTTTCTTTGTTGGCAATGTGTGATTTGTGCCAATCACCTTATCACCATTGGCAACATTGGTGCGCGCGCCTAAAAATAACGCGCCATAAGAATGCATATTTTCTAAAAACCAATCATCACGGTCTGTCATGATTTGCACATGCTCTGATGCAATATCATTGGCTGTGTCCAGCATTTCTTCATAGCTATCGCATAGAATAACTTCGCCATAATCACGCCACGAAACCCCTGCCGTTTCACTGGTTGGTAAAATCTTCAATAATTTATCAATCTCGTTCAATGTATCTGTTGCCAATTTGCGCGAATTGGTAATCATCACCGCTGGCGAATTATAGCCATGCTCTGCTTGCCCTAATAAATCAGTCGCACATAATTCTGCATCTACAGTGGTATCAGCAATCACCATTGTTTCTGTTGGGCCTGCAAATAAATCAATGCCAACTTTGCCATAAAGCTGTCTTTTTGCTTCGGCAACAAAGGCATTGCCGGGCCCTACAAGCATATCAACTGGCGTGATACTTTCACTGCCTAATGCCATTGCACCGATTGCTTGTATGCCGCCCAACACATAAATTTCATGCGCACCAGCCAGATGCATAGCAGCAATCACCGCAGGGTTAGGCTCGCCTTTGAAAGGCGCAGTCGCGGCAATGATGCGTGGCACGCCGGCAACATTAGCCGTGAGTACCGACATATGCGCTGATGCCACCATTGGGAATTTACCAGCAGGCACATAACAGCCCACCGATTGCACAGGAATATTTTTATGCCCTAAAATAATGCCCGGCAAGGTTTCAATTTCAATATCTTGCATACTGGCGCGTTGCGCTTCAGCAAAATTCCTTACCTGCTTCTGGGCAAAGCGGATATCTTCTAAATCACGCGGTGAAACTTTTGCAATCAGCGCATCAATTTCTGTTTTTGATAACCGAAAACTGGCAGGTGAATAACCATCATATTGTTCTGACATGGCACGAATTGCCTTATCACCATTATCGGTAATATCCTGTAAGGCTTGCTCAACAATTTTACGCACTTTCGCATCATCTTCAGCGCGTGATGCTTCAGCGAGACCTTTTTTTAGATAGTCTATTGTCATATTTCATCACCTGTTCATTAATTTTTTTGAGATTTTTTATCATAAGCTTCCCAACCTTGTCCCGAAAACACATCAACCCCTAGCTGTGCCAGCACATGCGGAAAATCAACCATCACCCAATTATCCGTGATTTTACCATTTTCAACTTTCCAGAAATCCATATAGCGTATTTCAATTTTTTTGCCTGTGGGTTTAACACCCATAAATTCACCATGATGCACAACTTCCTGCCTGCCAAAAGCGGCTGACCATTCACCCATATAAAGCCGTGCTTCATCAATACATACCTTATCGCCGAATGCCTCTTGAAACGGTTGTTGCCAATTTTCTTGAAATTCTTTTAAGCCATTTTTAGTGCCACAGCCCTGATTGCCCATCCAGCGAAAATTATGTGAGAAAAAATCACCAATATCGGTAATGCGGTGGTCATTCAAGCCATCAACCATATTTTCAATCACCTGACGGGTTTCATCAGTTTTTGCCATATCCGTATCATGTGATAGAATTGCTTGTTTCGGGCGTGCACCTTTCATTATTTTATCCTTTAACAGCCCCTGCCGTTAACCCACTTACAAGGCGGCGTTGGAAAAACATCACCAATATAAATAATGGAATGGTTGTGGAAATTACTGATGATACTGCAAACATGACATTGCCTTTGGTTTGGGTTGTGCCTAAGAAACTGGCTATTTTTGGCACCATGGTTTGGTTTTCTTTTGAGAGCAATAAGGCGGTCACAGCAAAATCATTATAGGCAAGTAGTAATGAGAAAAGGGCGGTGGTAAGCACCCCCGGCCACATGACTGGCATAATCACATTGCGAAAAGCTTGAAATCGTGTGCAACCATCTACCATCGCGCTTTCATCTAA
>CBDETR010000005.1:0-8940 GCA_965243045.1 Alphaproteobacteria bacterium
AATCGGAGTATTTGCGCGAAGCGAAATACGTAGATTGGGCGACCTTGCTTATCGCAAGGAACCCCAAACCCCCCTTATTAATTTAATGTTGCCAGATTATTGCGATAATCCATAATCGATGTATCTGCGCCGTTGTTTCTCAGGTAGTTAAACACATCTTCGTTACCTTGTTCGCCTGCGATGTGGAGTGGCGTGCGTCCCATTGCGTCTCTCATATTGATTGATGGAGTTAGGGGGCAGATAAGTGCAGTTTCATCTTCATCTTTATCATAATTGCAATTTATGTTGGTTTTAATCGCGTGTGCTTTCGGGTTATCAAGCATTGTTTTTACTTCTTCAACACTGGCGGATTTCATAAATCGTGGATAATGCAACTTATGCGTGTCTAACATTTCAGAAGGATAGCCGCTCTCAATAAATTCTTCTAGCCAATAGGTGACAGGGGTTTTATAGTATACGGTAGTATCAATATCTCCCTCATCAATCTCTTTCACCACCTTATGAGAGAAATCTTTTTCATCTGGTTTAACAATATTTTCATAAATAGACGCTACAGGGCTATGATTACTCCAGCTATAACTTCTCAATGAACTGCTTATGGCATCACCATTCTTGCCATCGATACCCTTTGCACCTAAGCTTAAATAAAGCTTAACCAATGCAATGGCATTATTACTGGGTAAATTGCCTCGCCACGGTATCGTAATAACATGTTCTGATATTAATTCGACAAATTTAATAATTTCATCATGGCTTAAATCAGGCACATTTTTTATATTGATGTAATCTTGAAAGGCAACATTTGCTAAAATAGATTTTCCACGTTCCTTACCCATTAAATCTGCGCCATAGCGTAAAAATAATTTTGCAAATGCCATGCTTGACACGATGGCTAATGGATAGTGCTTTCCTTCTATTTGCTGATAAGGATGGTTTCTAAGGTATTTATTTTCAAGATAGATTAATAATTCTTGTTCACGTGATTTGGGAAAATAACTGCCATCATCATATTTATTGCCATAATAAGTATATTCATATTGGATAGCATTGCTATCAACGGTCAACTGATTATACCAAGGTTTTTTTTTATCTTCAGCATAGGCAAAAGATGATAGCATCAGTTGACATAACAATAAAAACCCCATTAAGAAACCCATTAAGAAACCCATTAAGAAACAAGGATATGAAATATAATGTCTCATACCCTTAACTATGATTTAATTTAGAACCAGCTGTCAAGCCTAATTAAACAAAAAAGCCTTAGTTGGTTTTTAACATTGCGAGGTTTTTGCGATAATCCATAATTGATGCATCTGCACCGTTATTTTTGAGGTAATTATAAACCGCTTCGTTGCCTTGTTCGCCTGCGATGTGGAGTGGCGTGCGTCCCATTGCGTCTCTCATATTGATGGATGGGGTAAGGGGGCAGACAAGTGCAGTCTCATCTTCATCTTTATCATAATTACAATTTATGTTTGCTTTGATGATATGGGCTTGCGGGTTATCAAGCATTGTTTTTACTTCTTCAACGCTTGCAGATTTCATAAAACGTGGATATAATAATTTATGCGTGTCTAACATTTCAGAAGGATAACCGCTCTCAATAAATTCTTCTAGCCAATAAGTGACTTTGCTTTTGCGGTAGGCGTATTTTTTAGTATCAGTCTTTGGTTGCAATCCATTGTAATAATCAGGCAAAGGATTCGGGTCAATCGCTGGTACATCTTCTGGTTCAATATAGCCAAATACAGCTTCTTTATTGTTGTAATCTTCGCCCAGATTGATCCTGATGATTTTAATATAGGTTATATAGGATTCAATCAAGGCGTTGTGTGGCTTATCATGCTTGTTGGCAATGGCATGCACATCCACCCCCAATGATAGATATAATTTTGCCAATGATAAGATACTATTGGTTGAAATTCCCCAACCAAATTTTAGATAGGCGGCGGCATCCTGTTCGCTTCGAAATTGCACATAGTCGCGAACTTCCGCAAGGGTCAAATCTTCCTTAGGGGGGGGGATATCTATTTGAGACACGACTGCAATTAAAGACGTATATTTAGCCTTTCTTGTAATATATAAACCATCCACCCCATAACGCAAAAACATTTTGCTAAAGCCCAAACTGGTAACAAAACCATTCAGATTATAGGCTTCATCCAATTCCTTGACATCACCGCTGGCAAAATATTTATTTTCAATTTTTTTGATTAAAAATTGTTCCCGTTCCGCAGGAAATATTTTGCTATCGCGCCATTTACCTGCATGGTAATAATATTCTGCAGCAACTACATTCATATCATAATCAAATCGACCTTTAAGAGAATCATCAGAATGAAAACCATCGGCACAGGCACTACTAATGGATAATATGGTAACCATAATGCAAAAAAAAGGGTATGAAATACAATGTCTCATACCCTTAATTATCAATGATTGTATAAAATTGTCAAGTCAGAATTATTTCACTTTGCCTATTGTTGTTGTTTCTGTAGTCGTAATTGCATCTTTAATTGCTTTTTCAGCTTCAGGATGGAGCGCCAACCATTCATCAAGCAATTCGTTTGAGTATGTTTCAATATTCGTCATCAGCGTATCTAATTTTCTGGTATCGGTTTCCATTTCTGTATGCATGCTTTTTGCCTTCGCCAAAATTTGATGCAAAGCTTTCAATTTAAGATGGTCGCGTAAGAGACCTGTGCCTTTAATGATATCAAGAAAATCATCGGCATTCTTAATCACGCCACCACTTATTAATGGGTCAGAAAAACGCAACCATTCACTTTCCATCGCATTGAGCAATTCTTGATTGAGCCTTGTGCCAGTTGTTAGTAACGATACAGAATGATAGCTAGCATCATGACGCAATGGGTTGAGCATCTGCACCGTTCTGCTATTCAGAAATTTTGCCGATTGTAATTCAGCATCTGTAATATCTTTCGTCAAATCTTTTTGCGCGGTATATTTTCCAGATTCACTTTCATAACGCTGATATAGTTTTTTCAATTCAGCCAACAATGCTTGAGTAGATTCTGTATCAGGAAAATCTTCTTTCTTAATAATCAATTGTTCAATATGCGGATGATGATAACGCTTATTCCCATACTTATCTTCCCCTTTTTCCTCATATTTACCTAACAGATTACCCTTCTCAACTGTGCCAGTCGCAAGATTTTCTTTTAGTAAATGGCGCAAGGTTGTGAACAAAATGCCATTATCCTTATGAAACTCCATCATGACGATGCTCATCCCTTCCTCATCAGGATATGTGTTAATAATTTCTGCATGTGTGGATTGAATGGTAGTATCAGGTTGATAAATTGCCACCCCATCATGCCCCCAACCTGTAATATCAATGCCTTCATGCACGCGGAAACTAAAGCCGTCTATATTCTCAGGAATGCCATTGGGATAATTATTGTCTTTAATGTTGTCAATTAATTTTTTAATCTCGTCTTCATCAACATCTTTAGCCACCCGCAATTCCATAAAATTACTGGTGATGTGCAATTCAACAGATTTTCCATCCTTCGTCAAATACGGTACTGTGAATTTCTTTGTACCACCGCTATGTTCGGATTTGATTTGTTCAAGCACACCGGCAATGACTGCGATGGATTTATCATCAAACAATTCATCCCATTGCGCGCCTTTCACACGAAGTTCAGAGGGAATATCCTTAAAAATCCTTTCAAATTTTATACGGTCATGCGGTGGCATATCATGGTCTAAACTATGATTTACATAACGATATAGGTGATAAGTTTGTAGAGGAGAAAGGTTTTGGTTGCTTTCGAACTTGTTAAATAGTTCCTGAATTTTGGCAGGCGCGATTGATTTTTGCTTGCTCTTTTGTTCAGCTTCAAGCTGTTTAAATTTATCATCAAGCTTGCGTGGCAATACAGAAGTTTTATTATTCTCAGATAATTCATCATAGGTGGGTAAAATTTTCTGCGCTTCATCATCAGAAAGGCTTTGGTTTTTCAAGGCTTTTTTGAAAGCCTCACTTTTACTACTATCATCAATCTTTGCATCATGATGAACATTATCATTCACCTGTTTAATCAGATAGCTTGATAAATTATTAAAGGCTGTTTCAGGCAGTTCTGATAATTTACCTGCTTGGTCAATTTTTTGGATAAGCTCATCAGTTTGGTGATTGCCATTAAAACTTTGTTGATATTGCGATTTCATTAATTCAACCATTAGGGGTTCAGAAAGATTCAGATAGCGATTTATATCAAGCAGAGTACGCAAATCTCTATCGTTGCTAAGCTCATTGAATGTTTGATTAATTTCGCTAATAGGACGGAAATAATCATATTGGAAGTTAATTTTCTGCGCGATGTTAACAATAGAAGCGTAATATTGGGGTTCGCTAAGATTTTGCAATGTTTCACGACGCTGTCTGATATGCTCTAAAGCACGCATTTCAATATCATTAAATTCCCAAGCCTTCGCGCAAAGTCTGATAAGACCCATTTTTGCATCATCATCACTCAAATAAGAATGATGATTTTTGCAAATTTCATAGGCGTCTTTAGCCTCTTGAGTGCCAATATAATTATTGGTTTCAAGCTTCTGCAAGCAGTCAGTAACTTTTTCTACCGAGCTATCAGGCATGCCTTGTATAAGTGTATCTATATACATAATTTTTTCCTTTGTATTAATGTTGTTTGAAGCAAAAGCAACTATAGATTGCATTACTTCTGTGTTAAACCAATTTGGGTACGGGGGCGAGGGTTGCGCGCCACTGGTACAAGTGTAAGCCGAGCTAAGAACGGATTTTGAATATAGCCTTCGCCATAGAGCGTATGTCGACCCCCGATTAAAAAGTATATTCGCTAGATAATATCTCGGAAAAGTGCTTTATCAGCATCCGTTTTTGTGCGTAATAAACCTATACTTTATTTGTATCATAGGTAAATAAGGTTGTAAAGAACAAAATTAGAATAATGTTTGAGGTTTTAATGCGGGGGGCGACATATACTCCGCATTAATTAAGAGTGGGTGAGTTACCGCGATAGTCTTTGATGCTTGTATCTGCGCCGTTGTTTCTCAGGTAATTATAAACCGCTTCGTTGCCTTCATTGCCTGCGATGTGGAGTGGCGTGCGTCCCATTGCGTCTCTCATATTGATGGATGGGGTTAAGGGGCAGATAAGTGCAGTTTCATCTTCATCTTTATCATAATTACAATTTATGTTGGTTTTAATCGCGTGTGCTTTCGGGTTATCAAGCATTTTTTTTATTTCTTCAACGCTTACCCTTTTCATGTAACGCGGGTACAGCAACTTATGCGTGTCTAACATTTCAGCAGAATAGCCACGTACAAAAAAGTCTAATAGCCAATAGGTGACAGGGGTTTTATAATATTTAATGAATCTAATATTTCCTTCTTCTTGTGATTTTTTTTCCTGATGAGATAAATGCTTTTCATCGAGTCTAGCATATGTTTCATTATCATAATCGCCATCCCCTATCCATCGGTACTTATATAACGAAAGATAGAGCACATCGCGTCCGTAACTATCCTTAAAATGAATATCCGCACCCAAACTTAAATAAAGCTTTGCCAATCCAATCACATTATTGCTCGGTAAATTACCAATCCATGGTTTAGGATGATTCTTAATCGCTGCAATAATTTCATCATGGGTTAAATCAGGTACATTTTTTCTATTTATTTGTGAGCGTGATACAACTCCCGATAAGGGAGTCACGGTAAATGATAAATCAAAAGGATTGCCACCATAGCGTAAAAATAATTTGGCAAATGACACATGGAATACTTCACCTAACGGGTTATCCCTATCATCAAGTTTTTGGTAAGGATATTTTTTAAGGTAATTATCTTCAATATTTGTTAATAATTCTTGCTCGCGTGCTTTGGGGAAATAACTGCCATCATCATATTTATTGCCATAATAGGCATATTCAGGATGAATGTTCAAAAGAAAACTCACGATTGAAGGAATTTCATCTGTTTTCACTGTTTCAGCATTAACGGTTACCGATATTATTGGTTGTAATATCAATAATAAAAATATGAGAGGATAAAATAACTTTTTCATCCTCTCATGATAATTTAAAATGATTGAATAATCAACTATCTTTAAGAATTGTTTTTATTTTCTTATCAGTATAAGTTTCTCGCAAATCAATCACAGTCTTTTGCGCTTTGTGAATCAATTCATCTAGCTTAGAATTTGTTTCACCCACCTCTGCCAAGAGAATTTTCATCTTTAACAACATATCAATGATGGTTTCTAATTTTAGTTTATCACGCAACGGGCCATCTTCTATCAAATCATAAAAATTACTAGCCGTTTTAATAATACCATCATTTGCCCATTCAGCCACGCGCCCCAACCATTTTTCTTTCACCTTCGCCAATAGTTGATTAGAAAGCGAGCTGTTAGGTGTGAATAAAGCAACGGCATGATGCTCATTAGTAGCATTTGATTGTACCAGCTGTGCGACCGCATCAATAGTAGGCGCGCTAGAATTATTTGATTTTTTGAATGCTTCCAAATCAATTTCAATTTTATCGATGATTAATTTATTAAAATTTTCTTTTTTAACCAAACGTTTTTCAATATGGGTATGTTCTTTATCATCTGTATTCGGGATTTTATAAGTGCCAATTTTATCATTAGAACTTACATTATCCCCCGCTTCAACTGCATAATCTGCCTCTATTTGCGTATGCTTAAAACTAGTTAACAGCAAACCATTATCCGCATTATATTCCAAAATGGTAATATTTTTAACGTCTCTACCATTCCATTTTGCTAGTTTAACCCCATAAATTTTGGCAAGGGTAGGATTGATTTGTGTATCGGGGATATAACGAATGGTGCCATCATTATCACCATTGGCAGTATAATCCACCGCTGTATGAAAACGGAAAGAAAACTCTTCTAAAGCCGCGTCAATATTATCTGTTGGTTTTTTGATAAAATTTCCGATTACTTTATCTATCTGGCCTCGCTCAGCTGCTCTCGTCACTCTTATCTCCATAAATTCTGAAGTTAGCTTCAAATAAGCATCTAATTCTGGCACATAGAATTCAGCATTAGAAAGGCGGTTTTCTTCGGCGCGGATCTGTTCAATCACTTGGTCAATCACTTCAAGGGTTTTTGGGTCAATCAACTCTTGCACTTCTGATGCTTTATCTCGCACATCTTGCGGTAAGTCTTTCAGCTTCTCAGTAATTTCCTTATAAAAATCAGTGACGCCATAAATAGGGTGCGTTTCTTTTTGTTTACTGGATAGATAACGTTTAAGATAAAAGGCTTGAAAAACTGTTAGCTTCTCCTTATTTTTCAATTTATCTATCAGGTTTTGTCCATTACTAGGGACTTTCTTTTTCAACTCCTGCTCGGTTTGGTAATTTTCCAAAAACGCTTGACTGCGGTTGGGCATAGCATCTAGTTTGCCGTACTTTTTCAGCTCATCATGCAGAATATCTAGCTTTTGTAATTCGGCTTCATTGGGCGTGTAATTTTCCCCTTCAATTTTAAATAATATCGTTTCGTATTCACACGGCACATTAGACAGAGACTTAATATCACGAATATCATCAAAATATCCTTCCATATTTGCCTCATTCACCTTCTGGTGCATATCTTGCAACCAGCCCTTGCTTTTCTGTGGCAAATATTGATAATCTTCTTTGCGGGTAAGCGCATTATAAAGCTTAGAAATTAATCCCTCGTTTTTATTGTTAGGGTTTTTTTCCATCTCTGATAATATTTCAATGCTATTCTCACTCAACTGTATTTTTTTGCCACTATGCTGTATCAAATTATCAAAAGCTGTTTCAGGCAGTTCCGATAATTTACCTGCTTGGTCGATTTTTTGAATCAGCTCATCAGTTTGGTGATTGCCAGTAAAACTTTGCTGATATTGCGATTTCATTAATTCAACCATTAGGGGTTCCGAAAGATTCAGATAACGGTTTATATCAAGCAGAGTACGCAAATCTCTATCGTTGCTAAGCTCATTGAATGTTTGATTAATTTCGCTAATAGGACGGAAATAATCATATTGGAAGTTAATTTTCTGCGCGATGTTAACAATAGAAGCGTAATATTGGGGTTCGCTAAGATTTTGCAATGTTTCACGACGCTGTCTGATATGCTCTAAAGCACGCATTTCAATATCATTAAATTCCCAAGCCTTCGCGCAAAGTCTGATAAGACCCATTTTTGCATCATCATCACTCAAATAAGAATGATGATTTTTGCAAATTTCATAGGCGTCTTTAGCCTCTTGAGTGCTGATGTAGTTATTGGTTTCAAGCTTCTGCAAGCAGTCAGTAACTTTTTCTACCGAGCTATCAGGCATGCCTTGTATAAGTGTATCTATATACATAATTTTTTCTTTCTTTAAAATGATGCGGGGGTCGACATACACTTCGTCATTATTATGGGGTTGCGACCTTGCTTATCGCAAGGAACCCCAAACCCCCGCTATTATTCTCAATAACCATCGGTAATGTTTTCCATCCCCGTAAACACACAAATTATGTGCTCCTTTGTATCTGTTTAACATAATACATGAATAACACAACTATAGATTGTGTTATTTCTGTATAAAATGTTTTAATACAAGGAAATTGCCTATTTATGTTCATAAAACAAGATAAGGTTATTAAACAGCAATAAACCTTATATCTTATTTGTATCATATGTAAATAAGGTTGTAAAGAACAAAATTAGAATAATGTTTGAGGTTTTTATGCGGGGGTCGACATACGCTCCATTATTTAAGGGGGAGGCGACTTCGCATATCGGTATCGAGGCAAAAGCCCGCTACCTTGCGAAGCTCCCCCTTAACAACCCCCTCGCTGTGCTTTATACTAAATTCGTAAAGGGGTGCGATATATGCCTAACACTGACTCCGTGATTACTTAACAACCCCCCGCACTACT
>CBDETR010000006.1:0-16019 GCA_965243045.1 Alphaproteobacteria bacterium
AAGGCAAAAATACGGTATGCTGGTGGATGGCATTCATTTTACAGCATCACGCAAATTGCATTTGGCAAGCAAGCTAAAAGCCTGTTTTCAAAATCGCAATATTCGGATTCCGCCATGTCAAAAATTACGTGCTGATTTGCACGCGCCACAATTATCGCATAGCGCATCGGGCGTTGCACGGCTTGAAGCAGGCAGAAGCACCAATGGGCATGCCGATAGATTTTGGGCGTTAGCCATGGCGGTGGAAGCAGCGGATTTACAGGCGGATACAACCATTGATTATCAGGGCATTCGCGCCTGATTTATGAAAGGAAAACAAAACATGACACAAAATAATATTTCAAAATCTGGCGTGAAGCTTGAAAAACGCGAGCTGATGTCGGCGACAACCTTAAATAAACTAACAGGGGCTTTAGGAGGGTCTGCAGGGTCTTATCATCAGCAACAAATGCGGTCAAACGCAGGGCAGGACCAGCATTTCTTCTGGCAACGCGCCATGCAAACCCGCAAAGATGCCCAAGTAATGGCATGTATGCAACAGCGCATTTACCACGCCGTTGCTTTGCCTTACCATATTGAAGCGTTTGATGATAGTGCTGAAGCACGAAAAATTGCTGATTTTGTGTCTGTTAATTTGCGCCGTTTGAATATGGATAAAATCACCGAACAAATGCTGTGGTCGCGTTATTATGGCTATTCGGTGGCGGAAATTATCTGGCAACAACAAGGCAATCATATCGTGATTGAAAATATTAAACCGCGCCATCCGCAATATTTTGATTTTGATGAGGCAGGCAAGTTAGCACTCAAAAATGATTTTGGTAAAAAAACCGCTTTGCCTGAAAAGAAATTTTGGCATGTCACATCAGGCGGAATTTGCGCCGATGAACCCCGCGGTGAAGCCTTGAGTGAATGGCTTTACGCGCCTGTGAAAATTAAAAATGATACGATGGAGCAATGGCAATTATTTTTAGAAAAATATGCCAGCCCTACAATTGTTGGTAAATATCCTGCCGCGCGAATTCGTGAGAGCGAGAAAAACGCGTTGCTAGAAGCGGCGGCCAATTTAAGGCGTGATACGGCGGCGGTTATTCCAGATTCTATGGTGCTTGAATTGTTAGAAGCAAACCGCACAGGCAATGGCGAATATCATCCATTGGTTGGGCATTGCCACGCCAATATTGCCAAATTAATTTTAGGGCAAACCATGACAACCGATGAAGGAAGCTCGTACGCGCAAGCCAATGTCCACGATAAAGTACGCGGTCAATTGGTGCAAGCCGATTGCGATTTAATATCAGAAAGTTTTTCGCGTCAAATTATCAGATGGCTATGCGAATGGAATTTTGGCGAAGCTGTAGCTTTTCCATTTTTGAAGCGCGGGCATAAGCAATTAGACCCAGCAATTTCACAAAAACAAGAAAAGGAAACATCATGAAAAAACAACAAAAACCTTTTGAGGTGCTTACAACTGGCACCCATAAAGACAATCAAGGCAAGCAACTGAAAATTGGCATGGATATGCTGAAACAAATTGTGCAAGATTACAAGCCTAGCCTTAGCGAAACGCCCATTGTGATTGGGCATCCTGAAACGCATCATCCTGCTTTTGGGTGGATTAAAAAATTCAGCCTGAAAGAAAATAAGTTATTGGCGCACCCTACAAAATTGGCGGAAGATTTTTGCCAAGCCGTGCGTGATGGCCATTACCGTAAAGTTTCAATGAGCTTATACGCGCCTGAACATCCGCATAATCCAAAGCCCGGCGCATGGTATCCGCGCCATATTGGTTTTTTAGGGGCGGCGGCACCTGCGATGAAGGGCTTAAATCTTGTAGAATTTGTCGATGATGAAGATGGCACAATTTTGTTGAGCCATGATTTTTCTGAAGCGGAAGAAGCATCACAACAAATCGGGCAAGAAGAGACTTTGCAAAAGCTTGGCAAATATCCTTTGAAGAATTTACTGAAAGGCTTAAAGCTGTTTTTTCATGAAAAGAAGCTAGAGCTACCCGATAATTTTTTAGATGATTTGGTGCAATCAGGTGATTTACTGCCCGCGCAAAAAACAATCTATCTTGAAATTTTGAATGATTTTATCGGGCAGTTTAGCGAAGCCAATCAACAGCAACAGCAATATGAAGCCTTGCATCATTTGTTGCTTACCTTAATTCAAACAAGCTTAAAACAGCAGGACAACAAAGCGCCTGAATTTTCAGAAACCTCGATGACGCAGATGGTGACAAATGATTTTTATCATCAGCACGCGCATCAGGATGCACGACTTATTGGCTATCAATTAGGCAATGAGGCGCGCAAATTTTTGGCACAGCAACGTGCCAATGGTCATGTCGCTACAATCGTAGAGGCAATTCAACATGCAAAAGAAACCATGAGGAGAGTTACATGAGTGAGCAAATACTCATCAAAGCGTTTAAGGCTGATGAGGCTTTAACAAAATTTCGTGCGGTTACGCTTAATAGAAACGGCACGGCAAAAATGGCAGGTCAGGATGATACGGTGATGGGCATTGCCCTTGCCGGCGGTAATTTGAGCAAAAATAATTTTGCTGATATTTTACTGATTGGCATTTGCGATGCCACTTCTGGCGCGGCTTTTAATGTAGGCGATAGGTTGATGTGTGACAATCAATCACGCTTCATTAAAGCAACAGCTAGCAAAGAATCCTGCGCGATTGCCCTTGAGCAATCATCGGCTGCCGAACAAACAATCCGCGTTTTATTACGTGGCTAATTTCATTGAAAGAAAGGATTTCAAGAATGACAGATACAACCCCCTTCCATATTGATGCCGAATTAACCGGCGTTGCGGTTGCCTATCAAAACCCGGCAAGCGCACTGATTGCGGATAAAATTTTACCGCAAATCAGCGTTGGCACAAAGAAGTTTGACCATATCACCTATGATGATGAAATTTTCATGACCTTGCCCGATACAAAATTGGGGCGTTCTTCTTATGCCAATCGCATGCAGTTAGAATCCAGTATCAAGGTGGATTCCTGCCTTGATTATGGCTTGGAAGATTCCATTCCATTGGATGATATGATACAGGCTGAAAACAGCCCGCGCAGTTTTAACCCTATGATGGCATCGGTGATGTATCTTACAGGGTTGCTACAGCTTGACCGTGAAAAGCGCGTGGCTGATATCGTGAATGATGATGCGAATTATGCCGATAATTTGAAGACAGATATTGCAACGACAAATCGTTGGCAAACGGATGCAAGCGACCCAATTAAATTGATGCTTGAATCATTAGATAAACCATTATTGCGCCCGAATAAAATTATTTTTGGGCAAGAAGTTTGGAGCCGTTTACGCCATCACCCTAAAGTGATTAGCGCGCTTTATGGCACGAATGCTGGTGGTAAATTGGTAAGCCGTGAGATGCTAGCAGGCATTTTAGAAGTAGATGAGGTGCTTGTTGGTTCGTCTTTTATCAATAATGCACGCCGTGGTGAAAACCCGAATTTTGTTTCAAGTTGGGGCAAAAATGTTGCCATGCTTTACATTGATAATGCGGTTGGCACACGCCATGGCGTTTCATGGGGCTATACCGCCACTTACGAAGATATTGCAGTGAAACGCGGACGTGATGAACGCGCAGGGCTTAACGGTGCTGAAATTGTAAAAGTAACGTTAAGTTGCCGTGAAGTTGCGGCTGCAAAACGTGCCGGCTTTTTACTGAAAAACGTGATTAGCTAAAAGGAGAAATAAAATGTCAATATCAGCATCGCAAATTTTTATCACAATAGATGGGCTGAAACTTCGCTTTGGTGAGTCAGAGATTATAAATTGTAATGACCCTTATATAACTGGCAATCTTGATGAAGCCATGCTGAATACACGGATTGATGATGTGCATTCAGAAATAGCTTTTTATCTGAGCCAACGGAACATTGTGCCTGAAGATATTGTGAATGATGCACGTTTTGCATTGTTACAAAAAATTGCGGCTGATTTGGTGCGGGCATCTTATTTTCAACCCCAGCCGCCTAGTACGGTAGAACAAGCGGCGATACGCGCGCGCAATATGTTGGAGAATATTGCGGAGGGGGTTTTAGACCCCCGCGCTTTTCCGGAATCTATCACAATCAAACAAGGGAGATAAAAGATGTTAGGGGAAATTGAAAAAAATATGCTGAAGATACTCTCTGAAGCGCAAACAGCATCATTGGGGTATCATTATGGTTCACTGACGATTTTGAATGCGCCTGCTGAAAGTGATTTGGCACAAAAGATGATTGCCAAAACCCCCGCACAAACTCCTGCTTTATGGTTTCATCACGATAGCCATAAAGCACCCCCTTATCATGATGGGGAGGGATTACATTTTAATCCTATCATCACGATGTGGTTTCAAACCAATTCCTTATTTAATCAAGGGTTGGAGAGACAAAAATCAGTGCCGGGCTTGTATCAGCTGATGCTAGATGCTGCCGCGTTACTATCAGGCGAAACATGCGGTTTAATGATGAAGCCATTACAGATTGATACATTTGAACTTCTGCCCAACCGTTGGGTGGCTGGCAATAATGTAGCAGTTGGTAAAATCAGCTTTCAAACCAGATTTACCTTGCCTGCAAAAGAAACAAGCACCGAGCTAGATGAGTTTCATCTTATTTGGCTGAATCATACCGAAACCACAGATTATTTATTAACAACACAAGAAACTTCTTAAAAAGAGAGCTTTTATGAATATTACCATTAAACCCGTGAAGGGGCGCACCCCTACCGATGAAAAAGGACGCGTTGTTACCGAAGAAACCACTGTTACATTCAGTGAGTTTTGGGCAAGGCGTGTCATCGATGGCGATTTTGTCATCATCAAACAGAAAGGAACAAATAAATGAGCAATTTTTATACAATTCCTGTCAATTTTAAGCTGCCCGGCATGTTTGCAGAATTTAATGCGAGTAAAGCACAAAATAGCTTGACTGCTTTACCCCGTAAAATACTGCTATTAGGGCATAAAAATGATACAGGCACTGCCGATATAGATGAAGCAGTTTTGGTAAGCAATGGCACACAAGCCGAATTATTTGGTAAGAATACCATGCTAACCGCTATGTTAGATGCGGTTTTCGCGATTAACCCTTATCAGGAAATTTATGCTTTGGCATTAACAGAACCTGAAACAGGCACCGTTGCAAAATGGCAAATTGATTTTACTGGCGCGCAATTAGCCGATACGAAAACCATTGCACTTTATGTTTATGGGCAACGTATCAGCATCAGCGTTTCTGGCACGGCTGAAAAAATTGCCTTGCAGGTGAAAAATGCACTTGCCAAAGCAACCAAACTGCCCATTACGAATATTACCGCAACAGGGGCTATCTGTGAGTTTTCTTTTATCCATAAAGGGTTAAGCTTTAATGAAGAAAAACCACATTTCAACCGCTCTACACATGAGCAAAATCCAGTTGGTTTTACGGTGAATGTAACATTGGCAGGCGCAGGCGCAGGCACGGTTGATACCATCAATTTGGCGGCATCGTTAGGGGATACATGGTGGAGCGAGATTATCAATCCATTTAGCCGTGATATTACTCTGATGGATGCCATTAAAACCTTACTTGTTTCGCGTGATGGTGGCACCATTCAAAAGCCCGGCATGCAATATGTGGCACGTAAGGATATTTTCAGTGCATTGGTAACTTTTGCGGAAACCCGTAACAGCCGTTTTGAAACCATTTTAGGCATGCGCGAAAGTGCCACGCCTGAATATATGCTGGCGGCAATTTACGCAGGGCATGTGGCAATGGAAACCACAAACGACCCTGCCCGTGCCTTGCAATATGTTAAGTTGATGGGTGTGATGCCCGCGAAAGATAAGCAAAGTTTCACCGATACAGAACGCAACACATTGATTGGCAAAGGCATTGCGACTTTATCGCAAAATAATGCTGGCACCGTTATGTTAGAGCGTGCGGTCACAAGCTATAAGCAGAATGATGCAGGTGCGGATGATGATAGCTATGCGGATTTAGAAACTTTTTATATTTTGAATTTGCTACGTTATCAAATGAATAACCGTTTGTTACTGCGCTATCCACGTGCGAAAATTGGCAATGATGCCGATATGTTACGCGCATCGGTGGTGCGCCCCAAAGATGTGAAAGCCGAGATTCTTGCGCTTGCACAAGAATGGGTGAATGCAGGGCTGATTAATTCTATCGATGAGTTTCGTGAGCATATCAATGTTGTCCGTTCTCAATATGATTCTGGGCGGCTTGAAATTAACTTGCAACCTGAATTAATCGGGCAGTTAAGACAAATTTTTGTTTCAATTCAATTTTTACGTTAAAGGAATATTAGATGGCAAATCCACATCGCATATTACATATTGTTGATATTCAAATCAACGGTAAACCCATAAAAACCAAAACAGTCAGTTCTATAAGTTTAGGCGGTTATGAACGCAAGGCTGAAAATTCTGGTAGTGGTATTTTTTTCAAACAAACATTGCGCCCTTTCAAAATAGCGTTAGAAGTTATCATTGGTGAAGATACAAAAATCAGTGAGTTTGAGAAAATGGATAATATCACACTGATTATGACAGCCGATACTGGGCAAAGCTATGCCGTTAGCAATTGTTGGGTAGAAAGCGCTGATACAATTACCAGTTCTTCTGGCACATTAAAAGTGGATATTTCTGGCAATCCTGCTATTGAGGTGGGATAAATAATGTCTCGTTTTATTCCACGTAAAGCAAGTTTTGGTGGCGTGTTTATGCACGTCACCAATATCTCTAGCCATCAAATCAGCCATGAAATTATTGAACAAGGCAATGAAGAGGAAATAGTCGCCCGTGTTGGACGCGTGCAGTTAGAGCAAATCACGTTAAGCGCGTTTATCAAAGGTCCGTATGCTTTAACCGACCTTGCATCTTTGAAAAAGATGGTAAAAAACGGTGAGAAGCAATTATTTAATTTGCCGGGTGTTGTGGTGGATACAAACTATGTGATTAAAGACTTAAATATCGCGCACCCTGCTTTGCGGCAAGATTTCTATAGTTTTACCATTCAGCTATCTGAAGGAGAAACAAAAACAACAAATAATAAAGCCTCATTTCTGGACCGTATTAATAATGCAACCCGCGCGCTTAATGATGCCGTTCTTGAAATGAATGCTGCAATGGATGAAGCCTTCATTTCTATCAATCGTTTCATTGAAGCAAGCCCTATTCATACTGCCCAACATATTAGTGGCAATCTTAATCATTCTTTTTCGATTGTTCAAAATTTTAGTGAATTATTTGATGATGTTGTAACCTATGATATTGGCAATTTGAAAAGCAATGCGGAATTATTACAATCACGCATTCGTAAGATGGTGACACCCAAAGAGAATTTTTCAGCCGATATGATGGCATCCGCAGGCGTTGGTTTTACCCAACAAAAAGAAGAGAACGAACAGAAAAAAGACCGCGCTTCTTCTGAAAGTGAACAACAACTCACACAGCAATTACAAGATTATACCCAAGCTGTATTTGTACAACAGATTATTGCCTTAATTTTGACTGGCAAATGGCGCGGTGATGCAACTGCAAAAGAAGAATTGCGATTGATGCTTACCAAATTATTATATCAGTTGGAAAATAATTTTTCACAACATGATGATGGTGGTCAGAAAATGCCTTCCATTTTGAATAATCTTAGCAACCGTCTGAATGTGTTTTTACGTGTTACCTCTTTGGGTGATTATCATACGGTTATCCTTGATGAATCTATGCCACTGATTTTATTTGCATGGCAAAATTATCAAGATGAATGGCACAAAGCCAGCGAGACTATGAAGAACTTAAATCTTTTTAAGCAAGCAGGAATTATGGAAGCAGGGAAAGAATTTTTAATCCCGCTTGAAAATTATGTGGCAGGAAATAATGGCTGATAAAATTACATTATCGCATAATCAATTTAGCACGATAGATTATGGTAAAATTTATTTGAATCTTACCCTTGAAAATGCCTATGGTTCTGCGGAAATTTACCCGCAGCAATTAACTGAAAAATTTGATGCCTCAACATTATCAGGCATGTGTAACCTTACATTCAAAGGCAATAAATTGCTGATGAACGCGCCGATGGTAACATTATCATCTTATCCGCATCGCCATGTAATAGAATGGCGCAACAAATTATCGCTCTACCGCTATGGACATATGCTTCACCCGCATTTCATGAATGATATAAATTTACCCAATGCACTTACGCAAATTTTTCAGGGCTATGACTTAAAAGTTGCGAAGATGGGAAATGGTTCTGATAAAAAGATTGGACAATTTCAACCTACAGCAATGGAAACCATCAATGATTTGCTAATAAGATTATCGCATAGAACTGGTGTGATTTGGCATAGCAAAATGGATGGTACGCTAGGGGTTTTAGAAAAAACGAAAAGCCAAACATTGCAAAATTCTCTTCTTGAAATATCACAACAAAAGTTTTTACCGCATGCTTATTTGCATAGCATCGCGCTTAATCATGCCGATGAGTGGCATCCAAAACTTTCAGAAAGTCTATTGCCACAAGCAGGTCTTAAACGCCTTATCTCTGAAGGCATAAAGCCTTCTGATGCACAGCAATCTTATGAGTTTCTGAATCCTAAACAGCTCTATCATTTAGAATATGCCGATATTATTCCACTAATTCCGGGAACATTTTGCAATGTATCATCGAAGGGTAGTGCATTCAAACTGCTCCAAGCATTGGTGCTTGAAAGTCATTTCTATCATGCTGAAGAAACCAAAAGTCGTTTTGTGCTGATGGATGCAACCGACCTAACATTATAAGGAGATACTTAATGCTAGCAAAAATTTTACGCGCCCCTTCGGCTGATAACCCAACTATGCAAGTCACAGCACAAACAACCATTTATGATTCTGTCCGTTTGTTGCGAAGCAATGGCTTTGGCAATCTGCCAGTGATTGGGCAAAAAGTATGGTTGCTACATTCTTACCCTGATAAAGGGGGCATATATTATGCCTTGCCGATGGATAACATCATCGCCGATGAAGAATTAAGCGCGGATATATCGCAATGGGTCGCCCCTTCTGAAGCGAGAATTATTTTGCAAGCAGATGGTTCTATTTTGTTGAAGCCAAAAAAGGGCAAACATATTTTTGCCGAAACGGATGCAGGTGCTAAAGCAATTTTATTAGATGGCGATGCCGTTACCGTCAATGGTTCCCCGCCTGTAACCGGTGCGATTACTCTCACAAACCCAAAAATATATTCTGAAACATAAATTAGACCAAGAAATTAGACCAAGAAATTAGACCAAGAAATTAGAAAGGTATTCTTATGTGGCATTTTACCCCGCATTTTAACTTCCAAACTCCTGACAAGATTTGGCAAACAGATAACAAACAAAATTTAGCAACCAGCCTTGCTCTTACCATGTTGTTGACCGAAACCAAGAATGAAGATACAGGTGGCTTTTGGGGCAATGCAAATATCGGTAGTGGGCTGGCGCATTATCTTAAAAATCGTAATCGTGCCAATCAAGTTGCGTTAAATAATACCACCGAAATTGACATTATCCGCCAAGAGATTAACACAAAATTACAATTTCTTATTCGTGAAAAACTAGCAAATATCATCACTGTTGAAATAGAGGCACGTGAAAAATCTTACGTGATTTTCATCCGCATTGATGATGTGCTTGTGCAAATTTAAAAAAGGAGCAAATTATGCCAATTACACGTTATTCCATTGATGATATTCACCAACATATGCTGAATACCATGATTAACCATAGTGGTGAGAATAGTATCCGCTTAGATGCCCATCCGCTTAATTTACTGGCAAAAGCAAGTGCTGGCACAATCGCCGGGCTTTATGATGCGTTAGAAGATGCCATTAAAGGTAGCTTTGCAACCACGGCAACAGGCAGTGATTTGGATAGGTTAGGGTTGATATGGAACATTCAGCGCGGTGCGCCAACCTATGCCAAAGCCAAAATAAGCATCACAGGCGATGAAAATTCTATCATTCCTGAACAATCTTTATTAAGCAATGCCAACGGATTGCTATATGAAACAGATGAGACCATCACGCTTGATGCCACTGGCAAAGCAACGCTTGCCATCACCGCAACCCAAGTGGGTGATGCACAAAATTTAACCGCCCAAGAAGAACTTTCATGGCAATTACCCATTGCTGGTGTTTCATCTTATGGTGTGGCACTCGAAGAAAGCATCATCAAAGCAGTCGATGCCGAGAGCGATTATCAATTTAGGCAACGTATTTTATTAGAATTACGCAACCCGCGTAAAGTAGGCACAGCAAGCGATTATCACATATGGGGGCTGGCACGGCAAACACATGGGGTTGCTGTTTCAAAAGTTTTTGTGCGTGGGGCTGTGCCTCAACCGGGTTCTATCAAAATTTTCATCGTGATTGAAGAAGATGATGATTTCTTAAACCTACCCAATCAGGCACAAATTGAAAAAGTGAAAGCCTACATTGATACCCAACGACCTGTTGGTACAACCATAGCTGTGGTTGCACCAATTCTAGAACAAGCCGATATTACAATTGCCGATTTGCAAATTGAAGATACCGAACAGGTTATAGATGTGCAAAAAAATATCCGTTATCAGCTAAGTGCCTTATTTTTACGCAATGCTGATTTAGGCGCTTCTATTGGGCTTAACCAACTTTATGAAACCATTAGCAATGTAAAAGGGGTGAAAAGTTTTTCGTTAGCCGCGCCTACAAGTGGGCTAACCCCTGCCAGTAATACCACAATCTTAAAGCCGAATGTCAGCTTTATCGTCACATAATTTTAAGAAAATACAAAGGAGAGACCTATGAAATATATTCAGCCCTTAAATGAACCAGTTGATAGCACTTATCGCAATGGTAATGCAGAAACTGGCACGCAAGGTTCAATCATTCCAGCACAAGCGATTGAACACCCCATGCGTGAAATCACCCATCTGATAAAACAAGCCCATGCCCAAGAACAAGGCAAAACAATCACCCGTGCAGGTGATGTGATGGGTGCGCCTGATGCGGAAGATTTGACACAGCTTTATCAGGCAATTCGTAAATTATCATGTCCGGCTGGGCAGATTATGGCATGGGGTGGTAGTACCAATAATGTGCCTGTGGGTTATTTGGCATGTGTGGGGCAGGCAATTAGTCGTATTGATTATGCCGATTTATACGCAGTGCTTGGCACAACGCACGGCATAGGTGATGGTAGCACCAGTTTTAATCTGCCAGATTTGCAAGATAGATTTGTCATTGGGCGCAGTGCATCAAAAGAGGTTGCTGATAGTGGCGGTAGTTTCAGCCATACTTTGACGATTGATGAGATGCCTGCTCACCGCCATACTCTAGTTGGGGGCGGTTCATCTCGATCGAATAGTGACCTTAATTATTCAAATGAAGTGATTGCCGAACATGGTAAGAGGACTTATACCACGAATGGTCAATACGACTTAGCGTCAACCGGCAATTCCAATCATGAGCCTTCTAAAGGAAAATCATCATCAACAGGCGGTTCGCAAGCCCATGACATCACCAACCCTTATTATTCAATGATTTATATGATTAGAAGTTAAGGAAAAGCATGTTTTTTTATGTTCGCGGGGGTATGGGGGTTATGGCAAGTGGCTGGGCTTTTGCCTCAGACACGAGAAGCCATACCGCACCCCCATAAAAAAGGCGAGGGGTTGCGACCTTGCTTATCGCAAGGAACCCCTTAACAACCCCCGCGATAATATAATGCGGGGGGATTTATAAGGCAATCGCGGTTTTAGTATGTTAGCGGGGGTTTGGGGGTTATGGCAAGTGGCTGGGCTTTTGCCTCAGACACGAGAAGCCATACCGCACCCCCATGATAATAAACGCGGGGGTATGGGGGTTATGGCAAGTGGCTGGGCTTTTGCCTCAGACACGAGAAGCCATACCGCACCCCCATGATAATAAACGCGGGGGTATGGGGGTTATGGCAAGTGGCTGGGCTTTTGCCTCAGACACGAGAAGCCATACCGCACCCCCATGATAATAAACGCGGGGGTATGGGGGTTATGGCAAGTGGCTGGGCTTTTGCCTCAGACACGAGAAGCCATACCGCACCCCCATGATAATAAACGCGGGGGTATGGGGGTTATGGTAAGTGGCTGGGCTTCTGCCTCACGCTATATAAAATGTCGCACCCCCCCCTTAATATATAAACTGCTTTACTCTTAGCTCAAATGTTGCTTGAAATTCTCTGATAATTTTGCTAGATTCGTTATGCCTTGTGAGATAAAAATCACAAATAGGCAAATCGGGCTTAAACACCCATACAAGCGGCGATATTTTATCGTCGGAAAACACAAAGTTGCCTTCTATGAAGTTGGCTTTGTGTTTTCGATGCTCTCAGGTTCTTTTGAACCGGAGGCAGTATCCATGTCCAAGTTGCTATTTCGGTAGTGACCAAAAGATACTGGACTGTTCTTGTATCAGTTGTTTAATCTCCGGCTCGCTAGAGGAACACCCCTCTAGCGATAGCGAAGAAGAGACAAACGATATGGGACTGATATTCCTGTTATTGCTATTTACCCCGCCCGCATTCAGCGCACCTTATCAATATAATGCAGAAATTATCCGCATCACCGATGGCGATACATTCGTTGCACGCATTAAAATATTCCCGCAATTAGAGGCGGTTTACGATATCCGAATTTTAACCATAGATGCACCAGAATTGCAAGGAAAATGCGTCGAAGAAAAAACACGCGCCAAACAGGCAAAGGCATATTTACAAACATTACTGCCCATTGGAAGCAAGGTGCAACTTGTTATGAATGATAGGTTTGATAGTTTTGGGCGTGCATTAGCGCATGTGCATCATAGTGAATATGGTAATATTGCTTCGCGTTTAATTGCCGAAAATTATGCTGTGATGAGCGTTAAAGGCAAGAAAAATAATTGGTGTGATTGATGAAAAGATTCTGGCACCATTAGAGAAAAATCATCGCCTTATTCTAACAATCTCGCACATGATATCTGCCCATTATGGCGCACATGGCTGATAGGTTTTGCATTTTATGTTAAATATTTATAGCGCGCTACAATTTTGTAACGCGCTATAAAGTACCTGTTTTCATTAAGGCTGTTTTAATTGCCTATAGAATTAAGATTTGCCCTTCCAAGGGATTAATTTTCTTTCTAAGGCACGCATCAGAATTTCTATGGTATAGCCAATCAAGCCAATCAAAACAATGCCAATCACCACCGTATCGGTTTGTAAGAAATTCTTGGCAATCATAATCATTGAGCCAAGCCCGCGGTCAGCCGCAACAAGTTCGGCCGCTACCACTGTGCCCCAGCAAATGCCCATAGAAATACGCCAACCTGTAAAAATTTCAGGCAACGCATTTGGCATAATCACATAACGCAACACTTGCCATTTTGAAGCACCAAGCATATAAGCCGCATGCACTTTGGGAACAGCAACATTAGAAACCCCTGAACGTGCGGCAATCACCATAATGAAAAGTGATGCTAAAAATAACAGATAAATCTTAGCCGTTTCATTAATGCCAAACCATAAAATCACCAAAGGAATCAAGGCAAGGGGCGGAATAGGACGCATAAATTCAATCACTGGGTCAAATAAACCACGCACGACTGATGATAAACCCATCGCAAACCCTAATGGAATGCCAACCAGCGACCCATAAATAACACCTGAAAACACGCGATACATACTAATGCCAACATGTTCCCATAAGGCAATATTGCGGAAGCCTTCTGATAACAATTTATTGAGCCGTGCTATAACAGCATCAATCGGTGGCCAGAAAAAAGGTTCTACCCATTGATTAACGGAAGAAAGCACCCATAAAAATAACAGCCCTACAACCATCAGAATAGAATATAATCGCCCTGAATTTACGGCTGAGGCATCACCAAATTTTACAGTTTTCTGTCTGGTAAAGCTGTTATCAACCAAACCAAGCCATATACATAATGCATTAAAAGAAAATTTTCTCTTCTTTCTCTGATTTTTTTGTTCATTAGCACTCATGATTGTTCCTCTCTGCCCATAATTTCAGATTCCATTCCCCAAATCATTGCCAAAACTTTCTCACGCATTTTAACAAAATCAGGCGAAGATTTAACATCACGCGCTTCTTCAACCAAACCACGTTCAGCAAAAGGCAATGAAATATCTTCTAAGATGCGTCCCGGTCTTGGCGCCATCACAATAACACGTTCACCAAGATAAAGCGCCTCTTCTACCGAATGGGTAATCAACAAAATTGATTTTCCTGTTTCTTTCCATAATTTTAAAATAAGGTCTTGCATTTTCTCACGCGTTAAAGCATCTAACGCACCAAGCGGTTCATCCATTAAAATCACATCAGGGTCATTCGCAAGGCATCTTGCCAATGCAACGCGCTGTTGCATACCACCTGAAAGTTGATAAACAGGTTTTCCAGCAAAGCCTTGTAAACCAACAGTTTTTAGTAATTCACTTGTTCTTTTTTTCGTTTCATTTGCATTTTTCCCTAATATTTTAGGACCAAAGCTAATATTTTTCTCTACATTCATCCATTCAAATAATGCGCCTTGTTGAAACACCATACCGCGTTCAGCATTAGGGCCTTTAATCGGCACATCATTGAGCGATACATCACCACTGCTAGGGGCAAGGAAACCTGCAATAATATTGAGCAAAGTTGTTTTACCACAACCTGATGGACCAAGCACTGTAACAATTTCTCCTGACTTAATATTAAGTGAAACATCATGTAATGCACTAATATTCTCGCCATTAGCCAGTTCGTAAATCATTGAAAGATGAGACAAAACAATACCTGATTTATCTTTGGATTTTGTCATTTTAATAACCCCCCTCTTTTTTATTTGTTTTCATAATAATCCCCATAAGCAAAAATGACCATTCTTGATATTCAAAAATGGTCATTTCTAACAGTTTATTTTAAGTAGCTATCATCTATAAAGCGTGAATAATCATCCAACACATTATCCAGATTGCCAGAATCCTTCATGACTTGTGCAACCCCCTTCGTTGTTTCTTGAACACCGCCACCTAACCAAAGTCTGCTACGTTGTTCTTTTTCAGTAGGAAATCCGAAATTAGCCATAAAATCAATCGTCGGCTGAAGGTCCATACCAGCGGCTTTCGCAATCGTAGCATATTTAGCTTTAGGATTTTTCTTAAAGGCATTATTCGCTTTTTCCGTAACATCCATAAATTTATGAATAAGCTCTGGATTCTTTTTCGCAAATTTTTCAGTCACTGTAATAATATCAAAAGTATTAATACCAATGGCTTCTTGTTCTGCACCTGTCAGCAATGGTTTGCCTACTGTTTTCATTCGTGCAAGCGCACCGCCAAAAGCACAACCCATTGTAACATCACCACGTATCAAGGCAACAGCGGCATCAGCAGGGCTCATTTGCACCAACTGAACTTTTTTATGGTCAACTTTTAAGTGCTGTAATGTTCTGAGCAATTTGTAATGCGTCACATTGCCAATAGGTGTCGCGATTTTCTTGCCTTCTAATTGTTTTGCATTGCTTTGTGTAATGCCAGAATCATCGCGGATAATGCAAAGGTCATTCTCGGCATAAGTAACAGCAACGCCAATCATTTTAAGCGGTGCACCTTTGGTAACCCCAACAACAAAAGGAATAAAGCCTTGGCTGTAAGCGATTTGAACATCACCTGAAAGCATGGCTTGAGTCATTTCATTGCCATTGCTAAATGCCCGCCATTCTACTTTAACGCCCAATTCTTTATCGTATGTTTTTTCAATCTGCGCGACCTGATTAGCCGTTGGCCATTCAAGGAAATAAGCCACCGTTATTTTATCTAAAGCAACTGCATTACTGCCATAGCCAAAAGATGCAGCTGCTAACGCGGCCAAACCTATCTTCTTTAATTTGTTCATTCTCACCATAATCTATTACCTCCGTATCTGTAAAATATTATAAGAGCCATATTATATAAAGCCATACATAAAACT